>NZ_JACIHF010000003.1:0-633898 GCF_014198295.1 Bradyrhizobium sp. CIR18
TAAAATCAAGCGCGCTGGCTGGGACAACGCATTCCTCTTGGCCACCCTCAGCCATATGCGATAGCCCTGCCCGCAAGCGGGAGAGGGAGCGCACCTGCTCCACCGCAGCTGTGGTGCTCTGAGCAATACGCGCTGCTGTGCGTGCGCGTGAGATGCTAGGCTCCCGACACAAAAATTTAGAGGGAGCGAACACGCGATGGCTGCAAGCAGTGTGCCCGCGAATACGAGCGGGCTGTTCGTCGAGCCGCGCGAGGACTGGCTCGCGCTGCATCAAGAGGAGATCATTGATCCCTTGCGGCCGATCGTCGATCCCCATCACCATCTCTGGAATCGCGGGCACCGCTATCTGATCGAGGAGATGGCGGCCGACATCGCCTCCGGCCACAACGTCATTGCCACGGTCTATGTCGATTGCCGCTCGATGTATCGCGCGCACGGGCCGGAGGCATTCCGGCCCGTCGGCGAAGTCGAATTCGCCAACGGCGTCGCCGCGATGAGCGCTAGCGGCGCTTACGGCAAGGCGGCGATCTGTGCCGGCATCGTCAGCCACGCCAATCTGCTGCTCGGCGACGCCGCAAGGCCGGTGCTGGAAGCCGAGATCGCCGCCGGCAATGGCCGCTTCCGCGGCATCCGGCATTCCTCGGCCTGGGACGAGGATCCTGTCGTCGCCGGCATGTATGCGAACCGGCCGAAGGGCCTGTTGCAGGATCCAGCTTTCCGCAAAGGCTTTGCCTGCCTGGCACCACTCAACCTCAGCTTCGATGCCTGGCTGTTCCATCCACAGATCGGCGAGCTGACCGAATTGGCGCGCGCCTTCCCCGACACCAGGATCGTGCTCGACCATTGCGGCGGCCCGGCCGGCGTCGGCCGCTTTGCGGGGCGGCGCGCAGAGGTGTTTGCGCAATGGCGCGCCTCGATCCGCGAGATCGCGACATGTGAGAACGTGGTGGTGAAGCTCGGCGGCCTCGCTATGTGCCTGCTCGGCTACGACTTCCACTTGCGCGACAGGCCGCCGTCATCCGAGGAGCTTGCCGCGGCCTGGCGCCCTTACGTCGAAACCTGCATCGAGGCGTTCGGACCCAAGCGCGCGATGTTCGAGAGCAACTTCCCGCCGGACAAGGGCCAGTGCAGCTACCAGGTGATCTTCAACGCCTTTAAACGCATCGCCGTACCCCTGAGCGAGGCCGAGAAGACCGCGCTGTTCTCGCAGACCGCCATCGACGTTTATCGGCTCGAGCTGCCGTCATGACGAGAAAAGGGGCCGGGATGTTGATCCCGACCCCTCTTCCGTCGTGGCCGCTGGGAAGCGTTCTTGAATTGAGACTATTGATTGAGCATGATCTTTTCGGAAAACCGCTGCACACTTTTCCGGATCATGCTCTAGCCGGCGCCCATCAGCGAGGCCGGACGGCGCTCGCCGGTGGAGGTAAAGATCTTCTTCAGCTTGTTGACGACGCGGATCAGGAAACCGATCATCACGGGATTGGTCTTGCGGCAGAAGGCGATCTTCTTGACGTGGCCTTCGACATGCCATTTGGCATGCGCGCCGTCGCGGAAGAAGATCACGTCGCCGGGGCCGTAGCGCTTGGGCGGCATGCCGTCGCTTTCGAGCACGATCGATCCTTCCATGATCATGATCGTCTCGTCGATATCGTAGTACCAGTTGAAGCGGCCTTCGGTGCACTGCCAGATAATGGTCGAGGCGGTGCCGTCGGCGCTGGTGGACAGGATATGTGAGCGCGACACGGGATTGCCCTCGATGATCCAGGATGGCTCGATCGGCCGGAGCTCGAGATCCACGTTACAACTACCGATTTCAATCAATGAGCGCGACATCTTCTTCCCCAGGGGATATAATTAAGTATGGCCGGGTCTCGGCCCGCATTGTTTCGAAAGATGTCGGGAACGCTAGTCATCCGTTTTTAATTCTTTCTTACGCAGGCCTCGAAAATCAGCCGCAAGTTGCAGGCGCGAAACGGTTAACGTCGCGATTTCCCTGCAAATTCGCGCACATGAACCGATCCTTTTTGGGGTGCGACAAAGTGCGCGGAAGCATAAAACGGAGCCACGCCGATGCCCCTCACGCCCGAGGTTCTGACAGCCAATCGTGAGGCCGTCGCCTGGCTGTTCAGCCTCGATGTCTCCTTCGCGCCCGACGAGGAGCCCTGGTTCACCATCGACGGCATCGAAAGCCCCCGGCAGATCGGCAGTGACGGCTCCGGCGGCGCCTTCGTGCTGCTGCCGTCGCAGAATGTGCTCTACGTCTCATCGGAGGGCCGCGCCGGAATTATCGCCGATACGTTCGAGGCGTTCGTCCAGCTCGTCGTCGCCCGCCCCTATTGGCTCGACATCCTCAAGTTTTCCGGCGGCGGCGACCTCGCGGAGATGCGGCGTGCGGCGGAGGCGCTGGAGGCGACACTCGACGACGAGGACGAGATCAACGAGGCCCGCGAGGAGATCCGCATGAACCTCGCCCTGGGCGAGGCGGACGATCCCGTCGGCGCGCTCTACGAGGCGATCGCCGCTTCCGACGCCATCGTGCGGGCCACCGACGGCAGCCCGTTCACGACATTGTTCAACCGCTTCAGCATCGACAACAATCCGATGCTGCGCAACGCGGCGGCGTGAAGCGGTTCGGCAGAGGCCTGAGCGCGCGCCTCATCCTTCGAGACGACCGCTTCGCGGTCTCCTCAGGATGAGGCTGATCGACTTCGGTGCCCGCTGGAGCGACGGCCGCGCACTCCGTCCTCATCCTGAGGAGCCCGCCAGCGGCGGGCGTCTCGAAGGATGGCCGCAAGACGCGCTACTTCGCCCACTCGCCCTTGCGGAATACCGGTACCTTGCTGCCATCGGGCAAGATGCCGTCGATATCGGTCTCGGCCGAGCCGATCATCCAGTCGATATGGATCAGGCTCTGGTTGCCGCCTTGCGCGGCGATCTGCTGCGGGGTGAGCTGCGCGCCGTTGACGAAGCATTTCGAATAGCACTGGCCGAGCGCGATGTGGGACGCTGCGTTCTCGTCGAACAGCGTGTTGTAGAACAACAGCCCGCTCTGCGAGATCGGCGAGGAATGCGGCACCAACGCCACTTCGCCGAGGCGGCGGGCGCCCTCGTCGGTGTCGAGCACCTTGTTCAGCACCTCCGCGCCGCGCGAAGCCTTTGCATCGACGATCTTGCCGTCCTCGAAGCGCACCGCGATGTTGTCGATCAGCGTGCCCTGATAGGACAGCGGCTTCGAGCTCACGACATGGCCGTAGACGCGTCGGCAATGCGGCGTGGTGAAGACCTCTTCGGTCGGGATGTTGGCGTTGCAGCTGATGCCGTTCTTGGAGAGCGAGGCGCCGCCCTCCCATTCATGGCCGTCGGCAAGGCCAATGGTGAGGTCGACCCCCGGTCCGTTGTACTGGAGCGCACGGAAGCGCTGGCCGTTGAGCCAGTTGGTACGCTCGCGCAGCACCGCATTGTGGCTCGCCCAATTGCCCATCGCATCCTCGCGATCGACGCGCGAGGCCGCGAAGATCGCATCCGCGAGCTTGCCGATCGCAACGTCCTCGGGATCATCAGGGAATACCTGCCTGGCCCAGGACGGGCTTGGGTAGGCGATGATATTCCAGTTGGTGTCGAAATTGACGATCTTTTCCAGGGCGGGCTGATAGGCCATCGAGTTCGCCTTGCTGGCGCGCGCCACCTTGGAAGGATCCTCGCCCGACAGCAGCATCGGATTGTCGCCGACGATGGCGAGCCGCGCGGTGTTGTCGGAGAACGCCTTGGCCATGCCCTCGTAGAGCCAGCCGGCGGCACGATCGAAACTGCTGTCGTGACCGTGGCGGTAGCGCGCCAGCGTCATCTCCTCGTCCGACAGGATCGGTGTCACGATGCCGGCACCGGCCTTGTAGGCATGCACGGCGATCCGCCGCACCAGCGGCAGCGCGATCGCGGGCGCCGTCAGAAGCAGATCCTGTCCCGGCCGCAAGCCCAGGCCCACCTTCACCGCCACCTCGGCCAGCCGGTCGAGCTTCACGGGATCGATGGAAGTGGCGGAATTGCGGTGATCAGTCATGCGGGGCCCTCTGCCGAAGTCTGTCGTTCAATCTAAGTCTAGCATCGCGGGACGCAAGTGCGCGAGCACCTTGCGACATGGAGAAGATACGCAGTTTCACGCATTTTGGTTTTCAACGCGTTGCCGATTTCAGCACCCGGTCAACCATGGCGGGCGCGAGCCCGAGGTAATTTTTCGGTGAGGTGAGCGCCTCGATTGTGGCGCGATCGATGCGGCTCGATATCCGGGAGTCCACGGACAGCGCGTCGGCCAGGCTCATGCCCTTCTCGTTGGCCTGACGGCAGGCGTCATAGACCACGTCATGGGCCTCCTGCCGGCCGAGCTGCGGCGCGAGCCCCATCATGACCGCTTCGGCCACGATCAGGCCGCGGCTGATCGCGAGATTGTCGTTCATCTTCGCCTCGTCGACGATGAGACCTGCGAGTGCAAACTTCGCCTGGTGCAGCGCGCCGGCGGTCAGCACGAAGCTTTCGGGAATTGCCATCCATTCGGCGTGCCAGGGGCCCGTGGCGCGCTCGAAATCCTGTACCATGGCGTCGAGCATCAGGCCGGCGTGCTGGCGCACCGCCTTGGACGCCGCCAGCATCAGCTCCGACGAGATCGGGTTGCGCTTCTGCGGCATGGTCGAGGAGGCGCCGCGTCCCTTGACGAAAGGCTCAAAGACCTCGGCGAACTCGGTCGAGGCCATGATCATGATGTCGAGCGCGATCTTGCCGAGCGAGCCGGTGACGAGCGCGAGGAAGTTCACGGCCTCCGCAAAGCCGTCGCGCGCGACGTGCCAGGTCGAGGCGGGAACGCCGAGCTTCAGCTCAGCACACAGCGCCTCCTGGACCTCAAAGCCCTTGTCGCCGAGCGAGGCCAGCGTGCCGGCGGCGCCGGCGAACTGGCCGACCAGCACCCGCGGCTTCAATTGCGCCAGCCGCTCGGCGTGGCGGTCGAACATGGCGAGCCAGATCGCGGTCTTGTAGCCGAAGGTCACCGGCAGCGCTTGCTGGAGATGGGTGCGGCCCGCCATCGGCGTGTCGCGGTAACGCTTCGAGAGGTCGGCGAGGATACGGCGAAGTTCGGCGATGTCGCGCTCGACGATTCCGAGCGCGGCGCGCAGCTGCAGCGCCACGGCCGTGTCCATGATGTCCTGCGTGGTCGCGCCCCAATGCACGTAGCGGCCGGCCTCGCCGCACTGCTTCACCATCTGGTGCACCAGTGGGAGGATCGGATAGCCGACGATGTCGGTCTCCTGCCTGAGCAGATCGAAATCGAGCGCGGCGACGTCCGTCCGCGCCGCGATCTGCTCGGCCGCCTCCCGCGGGATCACGCCGCAATTCGCCTCGGCCTTTGCCAGCGCCACCTCGACCTCGGCATAGCGCGCCACCAGCGCGACGTCGGAGAACACCTCCCGCATCTCGGGCGTACCGAAGGCGTCGCGGAACAGCATGGAATCGAGCACGGTGGTGGAGGCAGGAAAAGCAGGCATCGGCGTTTCTTCGTGGTTGGTGTTTGTGTGGGCGACAGCTTACGCAGGGCACACGGTCCGGCAAAGGACATTCGCGGCTCGTCGCACATTCGTCCCGCACGACGACATACGGCGCACTCGCACGATCGCCCCTCATCCTCAGGTGCCGGAGCGAAGCGGAGGCCTCGAAGGATGACGGGTCGATTGCGGAGGGAGATATCCGGTCAACACGTCACCCCCAGCGATCCGACCCCAATCGCACGGCATGGCCGCCATCACGCGATCGCGATGAACCAAACGTCCCCTTCGGCAGACTCACAGTTTTCGACCCAAATTTTCATTTTGTCGTTTGCTGTCCCAATTCGTAATGAGGCCTGAGTTTCGACGTGCAGTTTCTGTTCCGGGATCACCTTCTCGATACCGACCGGCGCGAGCTGAGCCGCGAGCAGGTTCCCATTGCCGTGGAGCCACAGGTTTTCGATCTCGTCGTCCACCTCATGCAGAACCGCGACCGGGTGGTCAGCAAGGACGAGCTGATCGACAAGATCTGGCACGGGCGCAGCGTCTCCGAATCCACCTTGACCAGTCGGATCAACGCGGCGCGCAAGGCCGTCGGCGACAGTGGCGCGAACCAGGCCCTGATCCGCACCATCGCCCGCAAGGGCTTTCGCTTCGTCGGCGATGTCGAGGCCAAAGGTAGCACGATGGGTGGCGCGATCGCGCCGGAGCCTGGCTACGCCGCACGGGTGCAGCGCGCCGCACTCGCGCTTCCCGAGCGGCCCGCGATCGCCGTGCTGCCCTTCACCAATATGAGCGGCGCGGCCGAGCAGGATTATTTCTCCGACGGCATCAGCGAGGACATCATCACCGCGCTGTCGAAGCTGCGCTGGTTCTTCGTCATCGCGCGCAACTCCTCCTTCGTCTACAAGGGCCGCGCCGTACACATCCGCGAGGTCGCGCAGGAGCTCGGGGTTCGCTACGTGGTCGAAGGCAGCGTGCGGCGGAGCGGCGACCGGGTGCGCATCTCGGCTCAACTCAACGACGTCTCGACCGGCAGCCATCTCTGGGCCGAACGCTACGACCGCGAGCTCGCCGACATCTTCGCCGTGCAGGACGAGATCACCGAGGCGATCGTCGCCGCGATCGAGCCGCAGCTCTACGCCGCCGAAAGTTTTCGCGCCGAGCAGAAGCCGCCGGGCAGCCTGGATGCCTGGGACCTCGTGATGCGCGCGCTGTCGCATCACTGGCGCAGCACGCGCGAGGACAATGCCGCTGCGCAAGGGCTGCTCGAAAAGGCCGTCGCGATCGATCCCGCCTATGGCAAGGCGCTGGGCCTGCTCGCGACCAGCCATATCTTCGGCGCGCATATGGGCTGGGCCGACATGGCCGCGACAGTGCCGATCGCCGAACGCGCGGCGCTTGCGGCGGTGGAGGCCGATCGCGAGGATGCCTGGGCCCATCACGGCCTTGCCTACGCCTACCTGTTCCGCCGCCGCTTCGATGACGCGCTGGCGGAGTTCGAGCTGGCGCTGACGCTCAACCCGAACTTCGCGATGGCGCATGCCTTTTACGGTGTGACGCTGTGCTACGCCGGACGATGGCAAGAGGGCGATGCCGCCGCACGTCGCGCACTGCGGCTGAGCCCGCGCGATCCGCTCGCAGCGATCTATTGCGGGGTTGCGGCCTATGCCCGGTTCGTCGGCCGCGACTATGACGGAGCCATGCAGATGGCGCGGGAATCGATGCGACAGCGCGGCGATTTCGTCGGCGCGCACCGTGTCTTGACGGCGGCGGCCGGAATGTCAGGAAATCCGGCGCTCGCAGCGTCCGCCCTGGAAGGCCTGCGCCGCGCCCAGCCCGAGGTCTCGCTCGGCTGGATCACGCGCGAGCTGCCGATGCTGCGGGATGAGGATCGTGCGCATTATCTCGAAGGATTGCGGCGCGCCGGAATGACGTGACGATGCGCGCGGACATTCTCCCATCGCAAGCCGCGATCGCGGACTCGGCGCTAGTCGTCGTCGGGCCCGAACAACCTGATCTGCGGGAAGCCGCCGCGCGGCCGGCTGGCGTAATCACGCACATCGGAATCTTCGCGGATGTTGCGCGCGACGTCGTCCCAATCAGTGCGGTCGCGCAAGCCGCGCTGCTCGCGGGAATCGTAGTGGCGGCGCTCGGTCCAGCGCTCGCGGCGCTCCATCCGGCGCCGCTCGGACGCAGCGCGCTTCGCGTCGGAGTCCCTCGCCTTGGCATAGGCGTTCTCGGGTGAAGAGGCCGGCTCGGTCGAGGCCTGCTGCTCAGCCGGCTTTGCGGCTTGCGGAGGCGATGCGATTGCTGACTTCGACTGTTCCTTGGACTGTTCCTTGGGCGGCTCGACCGCGGCCGCTTGCGAAGGCGGCGGCGCCGGCGGTCCGGCATTCGCCTGGGTGGTCTGCGTGTCGGGCTTTACAGCTTCCGGCTTCGCTTCGGCTTGCGCCGGCGCGGCAATCATTGCGCCGAAGGCTTGCGAGCCGGTGAGATAATTGACGCGTTCCGACGGCGCGCTCGTCTGTGCCGGCGCGCCCGCGGACTCCGCGCGCTGCGCCATCTTGCTGGTGTCCGGGCCCTGTTTGGACGCGACCGGATTCATGATGTTGCCGGCAACGATGCCGCCGCCCAGACCAATGGCAATGGCCGCGACAATGGTTCCGGCACCGACGAAATAAGCTGTCGTGGCGCGCATTAACCCACTCCCTGTTTGGAGCGAGCAACGCCTTGGGATTACCGGATGTTCCTGATGGCGAGCGGTTCCTGGGAAGGAACGCCGCGTCAGATCTGCTGCGCGACTTTTTCGAGCCCGATGAGGCGGGCGAGCTTGCGCACTTCTTCCTTCTGATCGTCACGCAGCTGGAACAGCAGCGGCATGGCAGCCGACTTCAATTGCTGGACCTCGTCGCAGTTCGGATCGATCTGCGCGCTGGGTGGCGCGTTCGGATTGGAGAGCTTGTTGGCCGAGATCTTGCGGACAACGTTGCGCAACGCAGTCTCGACCGAGGGCCAGTAATATTCCTGCGACGAGGACAGCTTCAGGCGATCCCTGATGCCGGAAATCTGTGCGTCGGACAGCAGGGTATAGTGCTTCTGCGGCTGCGGCTTGGCGACAACCTTCGGCTTGGCCGGAACTTCGACGGCAGGAACCTCAGCCGCCGCGGGCGCTTCGGACGCACTCAGCGACGCCTTGGGCATCGGAAAATCGGATGGCGTGGCAGCAGCAAAAGCCTGGCGCAGTGGCTCGGCCAGCAGGGGCGCCTGCGAAAGCCTGTCGGCCGGCACCTGGACCGGCTCGATCGCGGCCGAAGCCAGGGCCAGGGTCGGAACCAGACGGTCGGCCTTGGCAGCGCGGTTGGTGGCGAGCGGCTTGGCCGGGGGCGTCTGCGCAATCATCTCTTCGCTGACGCTGGGCACGCTGTCCCGGCCAAGAATGGCGGTGGTGGCGGCGCCCAGGACGAGGAAACAGGTCAGCACAACGATGGTGATGGCTTTGGACAAACGTCTCTCCGCGCCCAACTTCAAGTCCACGTGATCACTGCCCGACAACTGGGCGATAATTAAGGCTTAACCGTGCCATCGCGGCGGCAATCGCGCGGACTGCGGCGACATCGCCCGGAAAATTCAAGGAAATCAGGCCGCTGCCGAAAGGTCGTAGGCGTCCTGGATATCGGCGACGATCTCCGAGGCCTCCCATACCGCGCGCGGCTCGACCGATTGCAGCGTCACCGTCCAGTTGCCGCCCCGACGGGTGCGGGGGACGCTGACGATGTCGAAACGGACGTTGCGGCACAGCGGGTGTCGCGCCAGGGCATGAGCGACGCGGACGCGGATTTCGTCCAGCGAAGCCGCTGTCTTGCTGTTGAGAAAATCGAAGTCCATCGCCTGTCCCTCTCGGCCCTGATTGGCGGCCGTGAGGGGATTCTTGGCCGGCGATGGTTAATCTGCCGTTAAATAAGGGGGGCGGAGGAGCCCGGGATTAACCGTGACCCACACCGTCATGGCCGGGCTCGACGGGCTGCGCCTACGGCCCGCCCGCCGCACGATATTCGGCGAGCGTCCGCGCAACCAGCTCGTCGACCGCCGGCACGTCCGTCACCCCCGAGGTCGAGTGCCCGCCGCTCCAGATGTCGCGCCAGCGCTTTGGCCGGCTCTCGCGCGCGGCAACGTCGATATCCTCAGCGATGTCGATCGCGCCCCGTGCCGGGAGATCGTCGGGATCGAGGCCGGCGGCCACGATCGACGGCCTCAGCATGCTGGTCTGCAGACCCGTGAACGCAGTGGTGAGCAAAATGTCGTCGGCGCAGCTCTCGACCAGCATCCGCTTGTAGCGGTCGTCCGCCATGCTCTCGCGCGTCGCGATGAATTTCGTGCCCATATAGGCGAGATCGCAGCCGAGCACTTCGGTCGCGTGCAGCGCATGGCCATCGCTGATGCCGCCGGCGAGCACGATGATGCCGTCGTAGAATGCACGCACCGCGCGAACGAAGGCAAATGGGTTGAGCCAGCCGGTCTGCCCGCCCGCGCCCGCCGTGAGCAGCACGAGCCCATCGGCACCTGCCTCCGCCGCCCGTTCGGCGTGGCGGATGGAGGCGACGTCCGCCAGCACCAGCGCACCGGCGTCATGCAGCGGCTTCAGCACGGGCGCGGGCGAGCCGACCGAGGTGATGACGATCTCCGGCCTGTGCCGCAGCAGCACGGCGAGATCCTGCGCGAGCCTTGCATTGGAGCGGTGCACGATCAGGTTCGGGGAGAGCGGCGCGACCTTGCGGCCGGTTTGGTCTTCGTGCTGCCGCAGCCGCATCGCGATCGCGGAGAGCCATTCATCGAGCTGCTCCGTGCTGCGGCAATTCGCGGTGGGGAAGCTGCCGATCACGCCGTTGCGGCAGGCCGCGACCATGAGCTCGACGCCCGACACCAGGAACATCGGCGCTGCGATCAGCGGCAGAGCGAGACGATCGGCGAAGCGTTGCAGTCGATCTGATGGCACGCAAATCTCCTCGTCACGCTTGCCTCCCGTGCGGGCTTCGTCGTTTCCTCCCGCAGTCTCTGTGCTAGCGTCATCGGCAACATTGGCACGCCAGAAGCCGGTGACAAAGCAACGAGGAAACATATGTCCGATCCGCTCCACGCATCGTCCCCGACTTGTGCGCAGACGCTACGGGCGCTGTCGCGCTATCCCGGCCGCACTGCTTTCGCATGGCCCGAGGGATCGCTGAGCTATCAGGGCACTATCGACCTGATCGGACGCATCCAAGGCGTGTTCATGCGGCTTGGCCTGCAACCCGGTGCGCGCGTCGCTTTCCTCACCGCGAACCGCACTGACACCTGGTGCGCCGGCGTCGCCGCGCAATTGTCGCGGCTCTGCATCACCTGGCTGCATCCGCTGGGATCGCTGGAGGACCAGCTGTTCCAGCTCGAGGACTCCGAGGCCGAGATGCTGGTGGTCGATGCGGCCGCCTTCCGCGACCGTGGCGGCGAGCTTTCCGCAAGGGCGACCCGGCTGAAGGCGATCTTCACGACGGGACCAGCCGGCTACGGTGTCAATCTGCTGGCGGCCATCGAGAGCGCGGGACACGCCAGCGCGCAGTGCCTCGCCGGCCTCGACGATCTCTCCACGCTGAACTACACCGGCGGCACCACCGGCAAATCCAAGGGCGCGCTGCGCTATCACCGCGAAAATGCCGGAGCAGCCGCCGCGATCCTCGCCGATTTCGAAATCCCCGACGCCGCCCGCTACCTCACGGTCGCCCCGATCAGCCATGTCGCCGGCACGAAAGTGCTGCCGACCCTGATGCGCGGAGGCACCGTGCACATGCTGAAGGGATTCGATCCCGAGGCCGTTCTGACCACGATCGCGCGCGAGCGCATCAACTTTACGCTGTTCGTGCCGACCATGATTTACGTGCTGCTCGACCATCCTGCGCTTGATAAGACCGACCTGTCCTCGCTCGAGCTCGTGCTCTACGGGGCGTCGGCGATGTCGCCGAGCCGGCTGGTCGAGGGCATCGAGCGCATCGGACCGGTGTTCTCGCAGCTTTACGGGCAGACCGAATGCTATCCGGTCTCGGTGCTGCGCAAGGCGGATCACGATCTCAAGACGCCGGAGCTGTTTTTGTCCTGCGGCTTCCCGATCGCGGCCTGCGAGGTCAGGATCCTCGACGACGACGACCAGGAGGTGAAGACCGGTGAGGCCGGCGAGATCTGCGTGCGCGCCCCGCATGCGATGGCGGAATACTGGAAGCGGCCCGACATCACCGCCGAGACGCTGAAGAACGGCTGGGTCCACACCGGCGACATCGCGCGCAAGGACGAACGCGGCTACATGTTCATCCTCGACCGCAAGAAGGACATGATCGTGTCCGGCGGCTTCAACATCTTCCCGCGCGAGGTCGAGGATGTGCTGTCGCAGCATGCCGACGTCGCCATGGTCGCGGTCGTCGGCATCCCCGACGAGAAATGGGGCGAGGCCGTCACCGCCATCGTCGTGCCGCGCGAGGGCGCAAGGCCCGATCCGGACGAGTTGATCAACCTCGTGAAAACGCGAAAAGGCTCGGCGCATGCGCCCAAGCAGATTCAGTTCGTCAAGCAGCTGCCGATGACCGGCGTCGGCAAGGTCGACAAGAAGGTGCTGCGCGCCGGGTTTTGGAGCGGGCGGGACCGGATGGTGGGGTAAAACCCCGGGATTCTACGGTATCGTTGTGGCTCCGACACCACAACGCGCGACGGAGTGCACGCCGGCGAGCCCCGCGCGATTGCCGGCGAATCAGGGAATCACCTAGACCGCTGATGGGGCTGGGAAGCGGAGTAAGACATGCGAGTCGCTTCCCTGGAAAGTGCAGTCGCCGCGGTCACGTTGATCACGGCTATCATCGTGGTGCTGTGGGAGATCAAGATCTTCTACGGAATGTGAACTGGCAGGATGCTCTGGTCGACACGACCAAACATCCCTTCCGCGGCGGCGGAAGCCTGCCGTTCATTCGGAAGGAGCCATCGCGGCCCCGCCGTCACGCTTGTCGCTTCTCGATCACCAGGCTCTGCACCGCGCGGCCGAAATAGCCTTGCCGGTCCGCCAGCCGCGACATCGCGAGCCCCGCGCCGTCGGGGCCGATCCAGGAATCGCCGTCGAGCAGAATCCAATCACCTATGGGCTGGCGCGAAAAGTTCACGGTGAGATCGGCGTTGATGTAGGTCCAGGCGCGGAAGTCGAGCGTCGAGGCGGTGCCGTTGGAGAAATCGGCGGCGACCACGGCACGCACGGCCTGTGAGATTGCTTCGCCGGCAATCAGCGGATGATCGACGCGAAACCAGATCGCGCCGGCGCCGGCCTGGCCGAAGCGGCCGCGCGCGGCGCGCATCGAGACCGAACGCACGAACGGGCTGGTGGCGGCGTGGCCATCCTCGGCCAGCGAGTCCTCCGGCATGGGCAGAGTCACCGGCAGCGCCTTGACGTCGTCGGGCAACGACAGCGCCTGGCGCCTGATCTTGAGCACGGTGGCGCCGACGACCTGCACACCGTCGGCGAGCAGCTTGATTTCGCAGAGCTGAATCTTGCGGCCCTCACGCAAGACCTCAGTCTCAATCGTCAGCGGCGCCACCGGCACCGGGCGCATGAGATCGATGGTGACGCGCGCGATATCCATCGGAGCAGGCGTCGGAATGCGCTCGGCCGCCCATGTCACCAGCGACGCCGGTGCCGAGCCGTGCTGCATGCGCCGGTCCCAGGGACCGGCGGCATCCGGGCTGGTGACGACGCTGTTGCCGTCGACGCGGTAGATGGGGGGCATCGCTCAAATCTCTGTTGGCTTGGACAATCGGAATTCAGCAATAAGTGTCGTCCCTGCGAAAGCAGGGACCCATACTCCCAGGAAGAAGTTTTGACGCGAGACTTACTACGAGTCTTCGCCAAACTTCTTTCTGTGGTTATGGGTCCCGAATCTGCGCTTCGCTTGTCCGGGACGACGGATGAGGGATTCGCGCGCTACGATAACCGCTGCTTACAACGGCGGATCGATCGCCTCGTCGTATTCCTTCTTGAAGCGCGCGATCAATTCGGCGGCGGGCAGGATGGCCTCGACGCTGCCGATGCCCTGGCCCGAGCCCCAGATTTCCTTCCAGGCCTTCGGCTTGGCGCGCTCGCCGGAAGCGTCGGTCCCGAAATTCATCTTGGAGGGATCGGAGGTCGGCAGGTTTTCCGGATCCATGCCGGCGGCGAGGATCGAGGGTTTCAGATAATTGCCGTGCACGCCGGTGAAGAGGTTGGAATAGACGATGTCGTCGGCGGTCGATCCCGCGATCATCTCCTTGTATTTCTCCACCGCGTTGGCTTCCTTGGTCGCGATGAAGGCCGAGCCGATATAGGCGAAGTCGGCCCCGAGGATGCGCGCGGCGCGGATCGCCTTGCCGTTGCCGATCGCCCCCGACAGCGCAATCGGGCCGTCGAACCATTTTCGCGTCTCGGCGACGAAAGCCAGCGGCGAAATGGTGCCGGCATGGCCGCCGGCGCCGGCCGCGACCAGGATCAGGCCATCGGCGCCCTTCTCGATCGCCTTGTGGGCGAATTTCTGGTTGATCACGTCGTGGAAGACGATGCCGCCCCAGCCGTGCACGGCCTGGTTCAGCTCCTCGCGCGCGCCGAGCGAGGAGATGATCATCGGCACCTTGTACTTGGCGCAGAGCTGCATGTCGTGATCGAGCCGGTTGTTCGACTTGTGCACGATCTGGTTGACCGCGAACGGCGCCGACGGCTTGTCGGGATGGGCGCGGTCATAGGCCGCGAGCTCCTCGGTGATCCGCGCCAGCCATTCGTCGAGCAGCTCCGGCGGCCGCGCGTTCAATGACGGAAACGAGCCGACCACACCCGCCTTGCACTGCGCGATCACGAGATCGGGCACCGAGATGATGAAGAGCGGCGAGCCGATCACGGGGATCGACAGGCGTCCTTTGAACAAGGCAGGCATGGACATTGCGGGACGATCCTCTGTTGGCAAGTCAATGGAAGGTTGACCGCCATACCAACAAGGCAATCTTTCCACTGTCAAGTATTGCGTTTTGGCGCCGAGGCGGGACGCCTTGGCAGCAATTTCCAAGCAGCGGAATTCCTTCCCATCTGTGTCCTCCGCGAGCGCAGCGAAGCAATCCAGCCTATCTCCGCGGAGGTCCTCTGGATTGCTTCGTCGCAAGAGCTCCTCGCAATGACGAGGCGCGAGCTGCGGATGACGGCCGCCTACCCGATCAGATCCGGATTGATCAGCCGCTCGAACGAGAACATCTCGTCCCACTTCTCCTGCGTCAGCAGCTTGCGCTCGACCACCACGATCTGATGCAGCGACTTGCCGCTCTTGTAGCCCTCGCGCGCGATCTCGGCGCATTGCTTGTAGCCGAGCAGCGGCTTCAGCACCGTGACGATGCCGAGCGAGTTGAGCACCATGTTGCGGGTGTGCTCCTCGTTGGCGGTGATGCCGACCACGCAATTCTCGCGCAGGCTGTTGACCGCGCGCTCCATGGTGCGAATCGAGAAGAACAGCGCAAACGAGATCACCGGCTCCATCACGTTGAGCTGGAGCTGGCCGGCGGATGCCGCGAGCGTCACCGTGGTGTCGAGCCCGATGACAAGGAAGCTGGTCTGATTGACGACCTCGGGGATCACAGGATTGACCTTGCCCGGCATGATCGAGGAGCCCGGCTGCAGCTGCGGCAGGTTGATCTCGTTGAAGCCGGCACGCGGCCCGGAGGCGAGCAGGCGGATGTCGTTGCAGATCTTGGTCAGCTTGCTCGCGGTGCGCTTCAACACGCCCGAAAGCTGCACATAGGCGCCGGTGTCCGAGGTCGCCTCGACGAGATCGCCGGCGAGGATGAAGTCGACGCCGGTCAGCGCGCTGAGGTGCCGGACCGCGAGCTTGGGATAGCCGACCGCAGCGGTGACGGAGGTGCCGATCGCGGTGGCGCCGAGATTGATCTCGCGCAGCAGCGCACGCGCTTCCGAGATGCGATCGACCTCCTCGCCGATCGTGGTGCCCCAGCCCCGGAATTCGGCCCCGAGCGACATCGGCACGGCATCCTGCAGATGCGTGCGGCCCATCTTCAGCACACGGTCGAACTCGCGACCCTTGGCGAAGAAAGCTTCCTGGAGCTGACGCAGCGCGGTCATGTAGCTCTCGAGCCGCAGGATCAGCGCGAGACGAAAGGCGGTCGGATAGGTGTCGTTGGTCGACTGACCGTAATTGACGTGATCGTTCGGGCTGACGTGCTGATAGTCGCCCTTGCCGAAGCCGAGCGATTCCAGCGCGAGGTTCGCGATCACCTCGTTGGCGTTCATGTTGGTAGAGGTGCCGGCGCCGCCCTGGATGAAGTCGGTGACGAACTGGTCCATCATGTCGCCGGCGATGACGCGATCGCAGCCGAGGATGATCGCGTCCGCGACCTTGGCATCGATCGCGCCGAGATCGCGATTGGCCATGGCGGCTGCCTTCTTGACGTAACCGAGCGCCTTCACGAAGTAAGGCTCCTGGTTCATCGGAATGCCGGTGATGTGGAAGTTTTCCTTACCCCGGATGGTCTGGACGCCGTAATAGATGTCGTCGGCGATCTCACGCTGTCCGAGGAAGTCCTGCTCCGTACGGCTCATGGGCGCTCCTTGTTGCTCGCGCGACGTCCTTTAGTTCTGGCACAGCGCGCTGGTCACGAAAGTATCGGTGCGGCAGTCGTCCGGCTTGCGAGCCCTGCCGGGAATCAGGACCTTGGCCGAGCATTTCTCCGCGGAGTCTGCATTCAGGCTCTTGCCGTCCTTGTAACCCTTGCTCTGGCAGAGCTGGTCGGCGGCCTGCTTGCAATCGGGCGCGCCGTTGGACGAGGCCGGACAGGCCACCCGGCCCGACACCATGGTCGAGGGCTTCGCCAGCCGCGACAGTTCGTTCATGGTCTCGCTCGGGCTTTTGATCGGCGGCAGGATCGAGGGCAGCTTGTCGAACAGCTTGCCCATTTCATTGATCAGCCCGGGATTTTCCGCTGCCGCCGGCGGCGCCGATGGAGCGGGTGTCGACGGCTGAGGCGTGGCCTGCGGCCCCTGCTCCTGCAAGCCAAGCGCCGGCGGAGCGGATTGCGGCCATCCGGTCCCGGCGGCACCGAGCAGGACCAGCAGCACTGCTGATATCAGCGTCCCGAGCCGCAAGGCCGGATTGCCGGATCGAACCATCATGGCGGCAACCGTAGCCGAACCCGGCCCGGCGGCAAAGCGCGGGTTACCAAGTGAGCATGATCTTTTCGGAAAACCGCTTCACACTTTTCCGGATCATGCTCTAGATCAGCTTGATCGCCACCACGAAGCCGAGCACCAGCAGCGCAGCACCGATCGCCACCCACAATCCAAGACGCTCTTCGAGCTTGTGCCGGATCCAGTCGCCATAACGGTTGAGCAGGATCGCAACGACGAAGAAGCGTCCGCCGCGCGCGACGATCGAGCAGATCGTGAACAACAGAATGTTGTAGCCGGCAAAGCCCGAGGTGATTGTGACGAGCTTGTAGGGGATCGGCGTCAAACCCTTGAGCAGGATGATCACCGCGCCCCACTCCGCATAGGAGGCACGGAAGGCGTCGACCTTGTCGCCGAGGCCGTAGACCTGGATCAGCCAATGACCGACCGAGTCGAACAGCAGCGCGCCGATGGCGTAGCCCAGAATGCCGCCGAGCACCGAGGTGATGGTGCAGACGGCCGCGTAGAGCCAGGCGCGCTGCGGGCGCGCCAGCGACATCGGGATCAGCATCACATCCGGCGGCACCGGAAAGAAGGAGCTTTCGGCGAAAGATACCGCTCCCATGATCCAGAGCGCGTAGGGCTTGTGAGCGGCGTCGATGCACCAGTCGTAGATACGTTTCAGCATGGCGCCGCGATGAAGCACCATGGGACGGATTTGTCCATGCCGAGATTGAGGCGAATTATGACGTTTCGAGCATGATCCGGAAAAGTGTGCGGCGGTTTTCCGGAAAGATCATGCTCAAACAAGAGGCTAAAGCGCGATGAACCATTCACCGCGATCCCATCGCGCTTTAGTGGCGCTTGCGCGCGGCACGCCCCTCGAGCGCGACAATTGGCCGCCTGGCGGCCACGCGCGGTGACGCGACTTTGGGCAGCTTCATCGACGATTTCGGCAGCTTCTCGGCGATGCCGAGCATGTCTTCCCGCCGCGCCATCTCGCGCCAGACGTCCTCGGGACGCACGCCCGCAGAGGCCCAGAGCACGGTGAGATTGTACAAGAGATCGGCGCTTTCCCGGATCACGGCGTCGGCGTCGCCATTGACGGCGTCGATCACGACCTCGATGGCCTCTTCGGCGAGCTTCTTTGCCATTTTCGAGGGCCCGCGCTGAAACAGCCGGGCCGTACGCGATGTTGCCGGATCAAGATCCCTGGCCGCGAGCACAGCCAGATATAGCCGCTCAAGCGAATCACTCATGGTACTCAAAACTACTCTAAACAAATGGCGGGCGTGTTAACGCGCGGCAATAAAAGCAAAAAACAGGCCGGCGCAGCAAGCGCGACGGCCTGTCATGGTGAACTCCAGCTGCCAGAGCTAGTAGCAGTTCTGGTAGTAACCCTGGCCGCAGAACTCGGACGGAGCGGTGCCGCCATAGCGCTGATATTGGAAGTTCGGGCCTGGACCATAATAGGGCCCGTAGGCAGGGCCGCTGTAATAGGCGGGACCGCCGTAATAGCCATAGCCCGGACCGTAGTCATAGGCGTAGGAGTCACGGGTCGCGGCGATGGCAAGACCGGTGCCGATGGCCGCGAAAGCCGCAGCTGCGGCCGCGCCGCCTCCACCACCATGCCAGTGACGGCCGCCTGCATAGGACGCGGTCGGGGCAAGCGCGGTCAGCGCCAGCACCGCGGCGGTGGCCAGAACGGCCTTTCGGCCCGCAAACTTGGAGAATCGCTCGAACATGTCTTGGGCCCTCCTTGGGACCTGGAATGGACGCCTGCGGACAGGCTCATGCCTTTAAAACCCGCACAGCCTAAGTTGGGTTCCCCAACCCCAACACAAGCTGAACGGGGTTGCGTAATCGTGCCGCAACCGCCGCTCATCTGCCGTTCATGTTGGCGCGGAGAGACTGGCCGCAGCCGGGCGCCGCGAAGCGTCACGAAACCATAACAATGCGGAACCGGCGCAATCGATGTCAGGATTCAAGACGACCGCCCTCCGTTGCCTGCTGGCTGTCTCGATCTCGCTTGCAACGCTCGTTGCAGGCGATGTCAGTGCGGCCGAGACCGCTGCGCCGTCCGTTGCGATTCACTTCACCTTCGACCGTCCGTTGGACGCGAGCATGGCGCCGTTCTTCCTTGCGGCGAAGGACGGCAGGTTTAGCGCCGAACGTCTCAACGTGTCCTTCAACAGCGTAGCCGGATCGCCGGAGGCGCTCGCACGCGTCGCCAAGGGCGACAGCGAGCTTGCGCTGGTCGACATCAACGAGATGATCCGCCTTCGCGACAAGGAGGACTCGGCGCCGGTCAAGGCGGCGTTCGTGCTGTTCAACCGCGCGCCCTACGCGATCGTCGCGCGCAGGAGCCGCGGCATCCATGTCTTGTCCGATCTCGACGGCAAGACCGTCGGCGTTGCCGACGGCGATCTGTCGATGCGGCTGTGGCCGGCGCTGGCGCAGCAGAACGGTATCAAGGCATCGCGCGTCAAATTCCACAAGATTGGCGCTGCGGTCCGCGAGCCGATCCTGTCCGCGGGACAGGTCGATGCGGTCGCAGGCTTCAACTATCTCTCCGCGGTGAACCTGCGCGACCGCGGCGTGCCCGGCGCCGATCTCGTCGTGCTGCGTTATGCCGACTATGGCTGCGAGGCCTATGGCTTCGCTGTGGTGGTCAATCCCGCCTTCGCCGCGGCGAAGCCGGACGCCGTGAAGGGCTTCGTCCGCGCCTTGATCGCCGGCATCAATGCGACCATCAAGGAGCCGGCACGCGCGGCGGACGAGGCCGCGGGCCGCATCGACGACGGCGACCGCGACCTGGAGCTGGAGCGCCTGCGCACCGTCCTCGTCGACAACATCCTGACCGATGAGGTCAAGCGCAACGGCCTCGGCGGCGTCGAGCCCGCGCGCCTGGAGCGCTCGATCGACCAGATCGCGCAGGACTTCAAATTCCGCAAACGGCCCACGGCTGGCGACATCTTCGACGACCGGTTCCTGCCGCCGGTGGCGGGGCGGCTGATCAACTAAGAAAAACTGACAGCTTCCGCTATATCTCCCGCGCGATCCCTGCTTAAAATACGGGCTCCGTTATCCGCTTGAGTTCGTCGCCCGCATGCCCATCCTCCGTCTCTATACCCGCGTTCTCGAGCTGCTCGGCAAGGAGGCGCGGCTGGGCTGGCTGCTTGCGGTCGCCAACCTCCTGCTGGCGGGCTCGCAGTTCGCCGAGCCCGTGCTGTTCGGGCGGATCGTCGACGTGCTGTCGGGCAAGACCGTGGCCGGGTCGAGCTCGGCCTGGCCGTTCCTGGTAGCCTGGGTCGCGTTCGGGCTGTTCACCATTCTCTGCAGCGCGCTCGTGGCCTTGCAGGCCGACCGGCTCTCGCATCGCCAGCGCCAGGCGGTGCTGACCGATTATTTCGAGCACATCCTGCAATTGCCGCTGACCTTCCACTCCGGAACCCATTCGGGCCGGCTGATGAAGGTGATGCTCAACGGCACCGACGCCTTGTGGCGGCTGTGGCTCGGCTTCTTCCGCGAGCACTTTGCCGCAATCCTCTCGGTCGTGGTGCTGCTGCCGCTGTCGCTCTACTTGAACTGGCGATTGGCGATCCTGCTGTTCGTGCTCTGCATCGTCTTCACGGCACTGACGACCTTCGTGGTGCGCAAGACCTTCGGCATGCAGATGGCGGTCGAGGAGCAATATAGCGAGCTGTCCGCGCGCGCCTCCGATGCGCTCGGCAATGTCGCGCTGGTGCAGAGCTTCGTCCGCGTCGAATCCGAGGTGAAGGGACTGCGCTCCGTCGCCGACGAGCTGCTCGCCGCGCAAATGCCGGTGCTGTCGTGGTGGGCGCTCGTCACCGTCATCACGCGCGCCTCCACCACCATCACCGTGCTCGCAATCTTCACGCTCGGCATCGCGCTGCACGACCAGGGGCTGACCTCGGTCGGCGAGATCGTGATGTTCGTGAGCTTTGCGACGCTGCTGATCCAGAAGCTCGAGCAGGTGGTGAGCTTCATCAACAACGTGTTCATGGAAGCGCCCCGCCTGCGCGAGTTCTTCAATGTGCTTGACGCCGTGCCCGCGGTGCACGACCGGCCCGACGCGATCGACGCCGGCAGGCTGTCCGGTCTCGTCGAGTTCAACGACGTCACCTTTTCCTATGACGGCAAGCGGCCGGCGATCGAGGACCTCACCTTCACCGCACTGCCCGGCCAGACCATCGCGCTGGTCGGCCCCACCGGCGCCGGCAAATCCACCGCGATCGCGCTGTTGCATCGCGCCTTCGACCCGCAGTCGGGTTTCATCAAGATCGACGGCATGGACGTGCGCGGCGTCACGCTGACCTCGCTGCGCAGGAATATCGGCGTCGTGTTCCAGGAGGCGCTGCTGTTCAACCGCTCGATCGAGGAGAATCTGCGCGTCGGCAAGCCGGACGCGACCGAGGCCGAGATGCGCAAGGCGGCCGAGCGGGCGCAGGCGCTCGATTTCATCGAGCGCAGCGGCGGCTTCGAGACCAATGCCGGCGAGCGCGGCCGCATGCTGTCCGGCGGCGAGCGGCAGCGGCTGTCGATCGCCCGCGCGCTGTTGAAGGACCCGCCGATCCTGATCCTGGACGAGGCGACCTCCGCGCTCGACGCCGTCACCGAGGCCAAGGTGAATGCCGCTCTCGACGAAGTGATGAAGGGCCGCACCACCTTCGTGATCGCCCACCGCCTCTCCACCATCCGCAACGCCACGCGGATCCTGGTGTTCGAGAACGGACGGGTGATCGAAAGCGGAACTTTCGATGAACTGGTGGCCAAGAGCGGCCATTTCGCCGAGCTCGCCAGGGCCCAATTCATGGTTCACGAGACCACACGGGCCAGTGTGACAGCCGCTGAGGCTGCTGCGACTGCTGCCAAATCTCCCTAGCAAGTCCCCACAGGATCGTCGAAATTCGGCCTATTTCATTGCGGAATACCCCGCTCATGCCCCTGTTCTCGACGCACCAGCCGGTATAGGTTTGCGGCGCCGCAAGCGGCGGCGCTGGATTTCAGAACCGACACTCAGATCACGAGCACCGCCCGGAACTGGCGGGTCTCCAAGGACCGGAATCGGATAGTGCACGCCCTACGCCCGCTGCTTCGCAAATCCCTGTTCAACCTGTTCGCTGCGAGCCTCGCATGTGCCGCGCTGCTGGCGCCGCGCGCAGCGAGCGCCGAAGCGCTGCTGCTGATCGAGGCCGACACTGGCAAGGTGTTGCAGGCCGAGAACGCGACCATTCCCTGGTATCCGGCCTCCGTCACCAAGATCATGACAGCCTATGTGACGTTGAGGGCGGTCAAGGACGGCCGGTTGACGCTCGACACGCTGCTCACGGTTTCGCCGACGGCGGCCTCGCAGTCGCCCTCGAAGATGGGGTTCCGTCCGGGAACGCAGCTCACCGTCGACAACGCGCTGAAGATGATGATGGTCAAGTCGGCGAACGACATGGCCGTGGTGCTCGCCGAAGGCGTCGGCGGTTCGATCGACGGTTTCTCCGCGATGATGAACGACACCGCGAAGAAGCTCGGCATGACGCAGACCAGCTACGTCAATCCGAACGGCCTGCCCGCAGACGGCCAGATCACGTCGGCGCGCGACCTCGGCATCCTCGCCCGCTCGTTCCTGCGCGACCTGCCGGAATACGAATACTTCGTGCACATCCCGGCGATCCGCTTCGGCAAGCGCACCACCGGCAATTTTAACAAGCTGATCGGCCGCTATCCTGGCGCCGACGGTTTCAAGACCGGCTTCATCTGCGCCTCCGGCTACAACCTCGTCGCCTCCGCCACGCGCAACGGCCGCCGGCTGATCGCGGTGGTGCTCGGCGCCAATTCCGGCACCGCGCGCGCGGTGAAGGCGGCGCAGTTGCTGGAGCGCGGCTTCGGCCAGGACAATCTGACGTGGCTGCGCCCCTCGCTCGGCACGGTCGATAACCTCGTGCCGGTCGATGCCTCGCCGCCGAACCTGCGCGACGAGATGTGCGGCGGTCATCGCAAGCGGCCGGCCAGCGACGACGACGATGCGCTGATTGCGGCCAATGGCGCGACGTCCGGATCGGCCTCGGCCACCGGCGGCGAAGCCCAGGTGACCTTCTTCACCGCCGGCCTCCAGCCGCCCCTGATGAAGGCCTCCGAGCTGATGGCCTCGGCTCCGGCGGCGACTGAGCCCGTGCTGGTCTATACCGGCCCGACCCGCACCGGCACCGCCCTGATCGCGGCGGTGGCGGCCGATGCCGACCAGCAGACGGCGTCCAAGCCGCGTGGCAAGAAGTCGCGCGTGGCCAAGAAGCCTGACGCGGCCGACAAGCCGAAGGACGCGGGCAAGGACGCCGCGAAGGACACCAAGACGGCGGCCGTGAAGCCTGTTGCCAAGCCGGCTGAGGCCAAGAAAAACGATAAGAGCGACGCCAAGAACGACGCCAAGACTGCGGCTAAGCCGGCCGCGCCCAAGCATGCCGCCGCCAAGCACGATGCGGCGGCAAAACCCGCCGAGAAGCCTGCGGCAAGCAGCGAACCGAAGCCCGCCAAGCCCAAGGCCGCAACCAAGCCCGCGGCCAAGCCGGCCAACAACAGTTAACGGACCGCCGAACCGGGCCCCCCGCGCTTCGCACCTGCGGCAGCGCGGTATCGACGATTCCAGTAGCCACTTCCTGACCTATGTCTTAAGCCTCGACGACTTGCCACCCGTTCCGGCAGGCTCGATACTGGCGGCAATGAGGCAAGCCCGAGACACAACGGGCTCTGGTAGATGAGGGGAGTTTTCCATGGAGCGCATCTGGCTCAAGCAATATCCGCCCGGCGTGCCCGCCGATATCGAGCCGACCCAATACGCATCGCTGGTCGATCTGCTGGAGGAGAGCTTCACCAAGTTCGCCGACCGCAAGGCGTTCATCTGCATGGACAAGTCCATCAGCTACCGCGACCTCGACCAGATGTCGGTCGCGCTCGGCGCCTATTTGCAGGGCCGCGGACTGCAGCGCGGCGCCCGCGTCGCCATCATGATGCCGAACGTGCTGCAATATCCGATCGCGACCGCCGCGGTGCTGCGCGCCGGCTTCGCGGTGGTCAACGTCAATCCGCTCTACACGCCGCGTGAGCTCGAGCACCAGCTCAAGGATTCCGGCGCCGAAGCCATCATCGTGCTGGAGAATTTCGCCCACACCGTCGAGCAGGTGATCGCCAAGACGCAGGTCAAGCACGTCATCGTCGGCAGCATGGGCGATCTGCTCGGCTTCAAGGGCGTGATCGTCAATCTCGTCGTCCGCCGCGTCAAGAAGATGGTACCGGCATGGTCGCTGCCGGGCTCGGTCTCTTTCAACGATGCGGTGTCGGCCGGCCGCGGCATGACCTTCAACAAGCCAAAACTCTCGCCGGGCGACGTCGCGTTCCTGCAATATACCGGCGGCACCACCGGCGTCTCCAAGGGCGCCACCCTGCTCCACCGCAACATCGTCGCCAACGTCCTGCAGAACGACGCCTGGCTGCAGCCGGCGCTCGCCGCGCCGCCGCATGTCGACCAGCTCATGATCGTCTGCGCGCTGCCGCTCTATCACATTTTCGCGCTGACGGCCTGCTACCTGCTCGCGGTGCGCGCCGGCGGCTGCAATCTCCTGATCCCCAACCCGCGCGACATCGCCGGCTTCGTCAAGGAGCTGGCAAAATACCAGGTCAACAGCTTCCCGGCCGTGAACACGCTCTACAACGGCCTGATGCACCACCCTGATTTCAAGAAGCTCGACTTCTCCAAGCTGAAGATCTCCAACGGCGGCGGCATGGCGGTGCAGCGCCCCGTGGCCGATCAATGGAAGGCGATCACTGGCTGCTTCATCGCCGAGGGTTACGGCCTGTCGGAGACTTCGCCGACGCTGACCTGCAATCCGGCAACGGCAACCGAGTTCACGGGGACGATCGGCATTCCCGTGCCGTCAACCTACATCTCGATCCGCGACGACGACGGCAACGAAGTGCCGCTCGGCCAGGCCGGCGAGATCTGTGCCAAGGGTCCGCAGGTGATGTCGGGCTACTGGAACAGGCCCGAGGAGACCGCGAAGGTGATGACCGCGGACGGCTATTTCCGCACCGGCGACATCGGCATCATGGACGAGAAGGGCTACACCAAGATCGTCGACCGCAAGAAGGACATGATCCTGGTCTCAGGCTTCAACGTCTATCCCAACGAGATCGAGGAAGTGATCGCGAGCCATCCGGGCGTGCTCGAATGCGCCGTGATCGGCATTCCCGATTCCAAGTCGGGCGAAGCGGTAAAGGCTTTCGTGGTGAAGAAGGATCAAAACCTCACTGCCGAGGCCGTGATCAAATTCTGTCACGAGCAGCTCACCGGCTACAAGGTGCCCAAGCACATCGAATTCCGCAGCGACCTGCCCAAGACCAATGTCGGCAAGATCCTGCGACGCGAATTGCGCGACGAGAAGAAAGCTCAGGCGGCGTAAGCGCGTCTGCGGTTCATGACTGTCGTCGACGATATCGCGCCATCAGGCATTCTCGCCTTCTGGCGCGAGGCCGGCCGCGAGCGCTGGTACAAGCGCAACGACGCCTTCGATGCCGAGGTCAGGCGCCGCTTCCTTGCTTTGTGGCAGAAGGCGGTCGCCGGCGAGCTCGCGTCATGGGAGGCAAGCGATGACGGCGCACTCGCGCTGGTCATCGTGCTCGACCAATTCCCCCGCAACATGTTCCGCGGCACGTCCCAGGCCTTTGCCAGCGATGCCCAGGCGCGCGATGTCGCCCGCCGGGCGATCGATCGCGGGGTCGATGAGAGGATCGATCCGGTCCTGCTCGAATTCGTTTATTTGCCCTTCATGCATTCCGAGCACCTGCCCGACCAGCTGCGTTGCGTCGCGTTGTTTCAGAACACCGAGAATGCCGAAAACCTGAAATACGCCCGGGAGCACGCCGACATCATCCAGCGGTTCGGCCGGTTTCCCCACCGCAACCGCCTGCTCGGCCGCGACAGCACCGAGGAAGAGCAGGCCTTTCTCGACAAGGGGGGCTTCGCCGGCTGATGACATCACGGTGAAAGGGACCCACCCTCACCGCTTCGCCCGCCGGCAATATTGTGCAGGCCCGCCGCACGGTCTAATAAGCGGGATCGATATTCAGGGAGACCGACAATGGCGATCCAGACTGGCGACAAGCTGCCCGAGGCGAAATTCCGCGTGATGACGGCGGAAGGCCCGCAAGTGAAGACCACCGACGATATCTTCAAAGGCAAGAAGGTGGCGCTGTTCGCGGTGCCCGGCGCCTATACCGGCACCTGCCACAAGATGCATCTGCCGAGCATCTTCCTCAACGCCTATGCCCTGAAGGACAAGGGCGTCGACAGCATCGCCATCGTCTCCGTCAACGACGCCTTCGTCATGAACGCCTGGAAGCGCGACACCGACCAGCGCGACGAGGCCATCTTCCTCGCTGACGGCAACGCCGATTTCACCAAGGCGATCGGCATGGAGCTGGACGCCTCCGCCAACGGCCTCGGCATCCGCTCCAAGCGCTATTCGATGCTGGTCGAGGACGGCGTGGTCAAGAAGCTCAACCTCGAGGCGATGCCCGGCAAGGTCGAGGTCTCCGGCGGCGATACGCTGCTGGGGCAGCTCTGAGCCGCGGCGAAAGTGCCGTAGTGCCGGAGGGTGGGCAAAGCGAAGCGTGCCCACCGACTTCCCATGAGAGAAAGGTGGTGGGCACGGCGCTGACGCGCCTTAGCCCACCCTACGAAACCTGAGAATGGAGCACCGACAACGCGTCGCTACTCCGCAAGCCGCTGCTGCAGCCGCGCCTTCACGATCCCGTCGCGCGCCAGCTGATCCGCGCGCTCGTTCTCGGGATGGCCGGCATGGCCCTTGACCCAGTGCCAGCGGACCTCGTGCTGCTTCAGCGCGGCATCCAGGCGCTGCCATAGCTCGACATTCTTCACCGGCTTCTTGTCGGCGGTGCGCCAGCCGTTGCGCTTCCAGCCGAAGATCCAGCCGGTGATGCCCTGCCGGACATACTGGCTGTCGGTGTAGAGATCGACCGTGCACGGCTTCTTCAGCGCCTCGAGCGCGGAGATCGCCGCCATCAGCTCCATCTGGTTGTTGGTGGTGTGGCGCTCGCCGCCGTTCAGCTCTTTTTCCTTGTCGCCGAACTTCAGGATCGCGCCCCAGCCGCCCGGCCCGGGATTCCCCGAGCAGGCGCCATCAGTATAGATCGTGACGACGGGCTTTTCGCTCACGCGACCAATCCTGACGGCATCAGCCCGTAATCGCGTACGCTCGTCACGCTCTGGTGGAAGCGCAGCTTGCGAAAATATTCCAGCGGGTCCTTCGGCTTGACCAGCGCGCCGGGCGGCACGTTGAGCCAGTCCACCAGCCGCGTCAGCAGGAAGCGGATCGCAGCGCCGCGCGCCAAGAGCGGCAGCGCGGCCTCTTCCCCCTCCGAGAGCTTTCGCACGCGGCCATAGGCGTTGAGGAAGGCGCGCGCCTTGGTGACGTTGAAGGAATGATCCGGCTCGAAGCACCAGGCGTTGAGGCAGATCGCGACGTCATAGGCCAGCATGTCGTTGCAGGCGAAGGTGAAGTCGATGATCCCCGAGAGCTGGTCGCCGAGGAAGAAGACGTTGTCGTTGAAGAGGTCGGCGTGGATCACGCCCTCAGGCAGATTGTCCGGCCAGATCCCGCTCGAGAGATGGTCGAGCTCGGTCGCCAGGAACGCGCGCAGGCCCGGCTGCACCTCATCGGCACGGTTCGAGGCCGCATCGAACAGCGGCCGCCAGCCCGCGACCGACAGCGCATTGGCGCGCCGAACCGCAAAGTTCGCGCCGGC
This sequence comes from Bradyrhizobium sp. CIR18, assembly GCF_014198295.1. NCBI lineage: Bacteria > Pseudomonadati > Pseudomonadota > Alphaproteobacteria > Hyphomicrobiales > Nitrobacteraceae > Bradyrhizobium > Bradyrhizobium sp. CIR18. The sequence continues at coordinate 27,562 of NZ_JACIHF010000003.1, forward strand.
CAGATGCATCTTCGCCAGCGCCGCACCGACGCCGGCGCAATGGGCGACGTTCGGCTTGCGCGGCCACATGCCTTCGAGAAAGGTGATGATCGCCGCGGGACGCCCGGACAGCTCGCGCAACGCCTCGCCGTCTCTTCCCTTCACCGGCAGCGGGCAGTTGATGCCGTGCTCGGCCAGATGCGTCATCAGCGCGAGGAAGAACGGCAAATCGTTCTTCGCCACCCGCTTCTCGTAGAGCGTGAGGATGAACGACCCCTGGCTGGTATGCAGCAGGAAGTTGGTGTTCTCGACGCCCTCGGCGATGCCCTTGTAGGAGAGCAATTCGCCGAGCTCGTATTGCTTCAGGAAATCCGCAAGCTCGTCGGCGGCAACGTCGGTGTAGACCGCCATAAAGGTCTACTCGGCGGCGGCTTCGGGGCGCACCTGACGCGGCAGCGGGAAGAACTCGTTCTCCTCAGCGGCCGAGACCGTCTCCACATGCAGCGTGTAGCGCTCGGCGAAGGCGTCCATGATCTCTTCGACGATCACTTCCGGCGCGGAAGCGCCCGCAGTGATGCCGAGGCTCGAAATGTTGCCGAACTTGTCCCAGTCGATGTCGGTGGCGCGCTGCGCCAGCACCGCGATCCGGCAGCCCTCGCGCTCGGCGACCTCGCGCAGGCGCTGCGAGTTCGACGAATTGGGAGCACCGACGACGATGAGCGCGTCGACCACCGGCGCCACCTTCTTCACCGCGAGCTGGCGGTTGGTGGTGGCGTAGCAGATGTCTTCCTTGTGCGGCCCGTTGATGTTCGGGAAGCGCTCCTTCAGCAGCGCCACGATCTCCGCGGTGTCGTCGATCGACAGCGTGGTCTGGGTCACGAAGGCGAGGTTGTTGGGGTCCTTCGGGGAGATCGTCTTGGCATCCTCGGCGGTCTCGATCAGGGTCACGGCGCCGGTCGGAAGCTGGCCGAGCGTGCCGACCACCTCGGGATGATGGGAGTGGCCGATCAGGAAGATCTCGCGGCCACGCTTGAAGTGGATCGCGGCCTCGCGGTGCACCTTGGTCACCAGCGGGCAGGTCGCATCCAGCGAGAACAAATTGCGGGACTGGGCGTCGGCCGGAACCGATTTCGGCACGCCGTGGGCCGAGAACACCACCGGCGCGGTGGTGTTTTCCGGGATTTCGGCGAGCTCCTCGACGAAGATGGCGCCCTTTTTCTTCAACCCGTCGACGACATATTTGTTGTGCACAATCTCATGGCGAACATAGACGGGGGCGCCGTACTTATCGAGCGCCCGTTCCACGGTGTCGATCGCCCGGACCACCCCGGCGCAGAAGCCACGGGGAGAACAAAGCACGATCTTGAGGTCTGGTTTGGCTGACATTGAGCGATCTCGGGACCGAATCACCTCGCCAAATGGGCGGGAAGCGGTCGATGAATGGAATAGGGCTTGGGTACGGGCTTACAGGGAATTGGGCCCCCTTTCGGGCGCTGTCAAGGCACTATCTATAGCAGAACCATTGCGTGGCTACCCCCTCCGGGCTTATATAGCGCGAATTCCCAGTCATCGCTGATGACCACCGGTTTCGCCTCCAGAGGGGTGGGCGAAGCACAAAGGAGATTTGCCATGAGCAACGCACCTCTGATGCCCAAGGCGACCGCCGTCTGGCTGCTCGACAACACCGCGCTGACCTTCGATCAGGTCGCCGATTTCACCAAGATGCATCCCCTCGAGGTGCGCGCGATCGCCGACGGCGATGCTGCCCAGGGCATCAAGGGCATGGATCCCCTCTCCAACGGCCAGCTGACCCGCGAGGAGATCGAGAAGGGCGAGCGGAATCCGGATTATCGGCTCCGCCTCCAGGAGAGCAAGGTGGTGCTGCCGCCCCAGCCCAAGCGCAAGGGCCCGCGCTACACTCCGGTCTCGCGCCGCCATGAGCGTCCGAGCGCCATCCTCTGGCTGCTGCGCAACCATGCCGAGCTCAAGGACGCCCAGATCATGCGCCTGGTCGGCACCACCAAGAGCACCATCGCGAGCGTGCGGGACCGAACCCACTGGAACACCTCCCAGCTGACCCCGATCGACCCCGTCACCCTCGGTCTCTGCTCGCAGATCGAGCTCGATTTCGAGGTGGCGCGCGCCGCCAAGGAGAAGCCGATCGACGCAGCCTATGGCGGCGCCACGCTGCTGCCGGCCTCCGAGACCACCAAGAAGGACGAGTTCGAGCCGGCCGAGCGATCGAGCGACGACCTCAATCTCGACGCCGTGTTCGCCAAGCTGAAGACGCTCGGCGGCAAGAAGCAGGAAGACGAGGAGGAGTAGTTCTTCTCTCGTTCATTCACCATCGAATGCAAACGCGGCGGGAAATCCCGCCGCGTTTTTGTTTGTAAGAACGGCTGAGTGAATGCGACGCATGTCGCCACACGCGAGCTGCGTTCCCTCCCCCCTTGTGGGGGAGGGTTAGGGAGAGGGGTATCCCACGGGGACACCCTCGATCAGCTCAAGAGCATCGCGCGCAAGTCTCTCGCACCTTTTCCTGGACCACCCCTCTCCCCCGCCCTCCCCCACAAAGGGGGGAGGGAGCGCAGGGTCGGCTGCGGCCACAGCTTGTCTCCAAGCAACGCCCCTCAGAACTTGTAAGTCACGCCTGCGCCGACCAGCCACGGATCGATATGCGCGGTGCCGGTGACCGGCAGGCCGGAGACGATGGCGCTGTAATCCGGACGCAGCCAGAGCTTCTTGACGTCGACGTTGAGACCCCAGTGCCGGTCGATCATGTAGTCGAAGCCGAACTGCACGGCGCCGCCGAAGGCGTTGCTGACATGCAAATTGGTGGTGGTGGCGACGATCGCGGGCGGACCGGCGATTGCGGCAGGCGTGTTGGCCGCGGAATTGTTGAAGAACACGGTGTAGTTCACGCCGGCGCCGACATACGGCTTGAACGCGCCGAACTGATCGAAGTGATATTGCAGCGTCAGCGTCGGCGGCAGCAGCGTGGTCTTGCCGATCGGCAGGTTGGCGAGCGAGCCGGTGCCGCTGATCGAGTGCCGGGTCACGCCGAGGATCAGTTCGGCCGCGATGTTCCTGGTGAAGAAGTAGCTGATGTCGAGCTCGGGGACGACCTGGTCGCTGATCGAAAGGCCGGAATTCGGCGAGGACAGCGAGGGCACGCCCGCCACGTTGACGGTCGAGCCGCCGGCATCCGGCAACACGCCGAGCACGCGCAGACGCACCATCCACGGATTGAACGCCTCCACCGGCGGCGGCGCCTTCTTGTAGACCGGCAGATCGGCAGCCTGCACCGATGCAAACGTGCCCGCGAGCATCGCGCCAACCGTCGCAAGCCGCGCCAGGTTTCTTGTCGTTCTCTGCATTTCAATCCCCTTCAGCCTTCACTCGCGCGTCGTTGCGCGACATGAGCGTCAGAGCAGAAAGGGGGCGCTGAAGGATTTGACTTCGATCAAATTCAGCCAGAGGCCGCCCCGATTTGGCCGCGGCGTTGCAGATCTGTCACGGAAGTCACGAATGCGGGGTGCGCGGCGCGGCAGGATAATGCCGCCCCCCTCAGGGCCGCTCGGGATGGTTCAGCATGTATTCGCCGAGGTCGCGCTGGCGGCGATCGGCACGCGCGGTGGCGGCGTTGCGTTGGACGTCGCGATCCTTGCGGCAGGCCACGTATTCCGGGGAGCCCTGCGCATAGCCCCGGCTCTGGCAGACCGCATCGTCGTCGTCGCCGCCCACCGCCACCGCATTCTGGTGGCGCGCGGAGCAGGCGGAGAGAGCAGTGGCGAGCAGCACAGCTGCAAGGAGGCGCGGCGCGGCGGCGAGTGGCATACGAGGTCCCCTGTTGGCCGGCCCTGTTTAGCGCGGAATGAGGAGATTGTAAGTCCCTCGCTGCCGTTCCCCCGCTCGCCGTCATTCCCCGCGAAGGCGGGGAATCCAGTACGCCGCGGCGGTCATTGGGTCACAACTGCTGCTGCGGAGTACTGGATCACCCGCTCCAGTGCGCGATTGCGCACAAGGCGGGCGATGACAGCGGAAGGTGATGCGGCAGCGCTGCGTCTCACCGGCATCACCGCCAGAGCAAACCTCACACCCGCCCCTTCAGCGCCTCCCCGATCTCGTCGAGCGTCTTGGGATCCTCGATCGTCGCCGGCATGGTCCAGGACTCGCCGTCGGCGATCTTCTTGATGGTGCCGCGCAGAATCTTGCCGGAGCGCGTCTTGGGCAGGCGGCCGACGGTGATGGCGAGCTTGAAGGCCGCGACCGGGCCGAGCTTGTCGCGCACCAGCGCGACGATCTCCTTCTCGATCTCGGCGGGCGCACGCTTCACGCCGGCCTTGAGCACCAGGAAACCGCAGGGCACCTCGCCCTTGATCGCATCCTTGACGCCAAGCACGGCACATTCGGCAACATCGGGATGCGAGGCCAGGATCTCCTCCATGCCGCCGGTGGAGAGACGATGGCCGGCGACGTTGATGATGTCGTCGGTGCGGCCCATGACGAAGACATAGCCGTCCTCGTCCTTGTAACCGGCATCCGAGGTTTTGTAATAGCCGGGGAATTCGCTGAGATAAGCCTCCCTGAAGCGCGCATCCTGATTCCACAGCGTCGGCAGACACCCCGGCGGCATCGGCAGCTTGATGACGATCGAGCCCATGATGTTGGGCCCGACCGGCTTTGCCGCCTCGTCGACCACGTCGACCTGGTAGCCCGGCATCGGCACCGTCGGCGAGCCGTGCTTCACCGGCAGCATGCCGAGCCCGACCGGATTGCCGGCGATGCACCAGCCGGTCTCGGTCTGCCACCAATGGTCGATCACCGGCACCTTCAGCTGCTGCTCCGCCCATTCGACCGTCGGCGGATCGGCACGCTCGCCGGCGAGGAACAGGGTGCGGAATTTCGACAGGTCGTATTGCCGGATGAACTTTCCTTCCGGATCATCTTTCCGGATCGCGCGGAACGCGGTCGGCGCGGTGAAGAACGCGACCGCCTTGTGCTCGGCGATCACGCGCCAGAACGCGCCGGCGTCGGGCGTGCCGACCGGCTTGCCCTCATACATGATGGTCGTCGCGCCGTGCAGCAGCGGGCCGTAGACGATGTAGCTGTGGCCGACCACCCAGCCGATGTCGGAGCCGCACCACCACACCTCGCCCGGCTTGACGCCATAGAGGTTGAACATCGACCATTTCACCGCGACGAGATGGCCGCCATTGTCGCGCACGACGCCCTTCGGGATGCCCGTGGTGCCCGAGGTGTAGAGGATGTAGAGCGGATCGGTCGCGGCGACAGGCGCGCATGCGGCCTTCTTGCCGTCGTTCATCGCCTTGCGGCGCAGGCTCGCCCAATCGTAGTCCCGGCCCGGGGCCAGGTCGCAAGTGAGCTGCGGGCGTTGCAGCACGATGCAGGCCTTCGGCTTGCTGCCGGCAAGCCTGATCGCCTCGTCAAGCAGCGGTTTGTACTGCACGATGCGGCCGGGCTCGATGCCGCAGCTTGCGGAGAGGATGAGTTTCGGCTGCGCATCGTCGATGCGGGTGGCAAGCTCCTTCGCGGCAAAGCCGCCGAACACCACCGAGTGCACCGCACCGATCCGCGCGCAGGCGAGCATCGCGACCACGGCCTCCGGCACCATCGGCATATAAAGGATGACGCGATCGCCCTTGGCGACGCCGAAATCCTGCATGATGGCGGCGAGCGCCTGCACCTCGTTCAGCAGTTCGGCATAGGTGAATTTGGTGACGCTGCCCGCGAGCGGGGAATCATGGATCAGCGCGACCTGGTCGGCGCGGCCGACTTCGACATGGCGGTCGAGCGCGTTGTAGCAGGTATTGACGACGCCCCCCGTGAACCAGCGGCCATAGGTTCCCTGCGAGGGGTCGAAGATCGATTTGGGCGGCTCGATCCAGTCGATCTCCTTCGCCGCCTCGGCCCAGAAGCCCTCGGGGTCGGCCAGCGAGCGGGCATGGACCTCGTGGTAATTGCTCTTGCCCTGGATGTTCATTCCCGCGCTCCCGTTACCTTTATTGGCCTGACCTTGAACCTTGCGGCAGGACGGGTTGTCCCGCCATGACCCGGATCAAGTGCCGGCCTTGTTTGAGAGGTATTTTCCCGGGAACCGGCTGCGGTTCAAGCTGAAAAGGATGGGCCTTTTGGTGGAGACGCAATTGCTGCCGCATCGGCGCTGCGCTCCCTCTCCCGCTTGCGGGGGAGGGCTGGGGTGGGGGTGCCCCCGCGTCGGGATTGCCCGAGGCTTTAGCAGGAAGTCTCCAAGAGGAGAAAGCCCTCACCCGCCGCGCTCTTCGATCGCGGCGACCTCTCCCGCCAGCGGGAGAGGTGAGCGAGCCCGCCGCGCGACTTCGGCTTCTCCAACGCTCCTCAGCTCTCCGCCGCGTTCAGCTTCTGCAACCGGTCCTGCATGACCTTCCTCAGATCATAGCCCGGCCGGCCGAAGCTGACGTTGCGGAGGCTAAGGAAATCGCGCTGGGTCTTGCGCAGCTCGCCGGCCGAGCGCTTGCCCGCCGATTTCAGCACGCGCTCGTAGGTCTCGGCGATCTGGCGGTCGAGCACGCCCAGCTGCGGATCGGCGCAGATCACCTTCTCGACCTCGCGCCTGGCCGTCGCGCATTCGAAGGACGGACCATTGCCGGACGCCGCATTCAGCGCCCGCGGCGGCTCACCGCCGAATTTCGCGATCTCCGCGATCATGCTGCGGCGGCCGTTGGCAGCATTCTCGTTACCGGGATCGAGCTTGAGCGCCGTCTCGTAATCGGCCAGCGCCTTCTTGCGCTCGCCCATCTTCTTGTAGAGCACGGCGCGGTTGTTGTAGGTCTGCGCGAAATTCGGATCGAGCTTCAGCGCAGCGTCGTAGTCGCTGAGCGCCGCTCCGAACTCACCCTTGAACTGATAGGAATCGCCACGGTTGGTGAAGAAGTTCGGCCGGGGCGCCAGGCGCAGCGCCTGGTCGTAATCGGCGATCGCCTTGTCGTACTCTTTCATGGCGGCATAGGTGAGCCCGCGATTGTCAAAATATTCGGGCACCTTCGGATCGAGCCTGATCGCCTCGCCGTCGTCGGCCACTGCCTTGTCGAGCTGGCCGAGCTTCTTGTATGCCGCGCCGCGGTTGGTGTAGGTGCGCGGACGGTTGGGATCGAGCCGCAGCGCCTCGCTGAGATCCTTGATCGCCTTCTCGTTGTCGCCGCCGAGATAGTAGTTCACGCCGCGGTCGGACCATGCCTGTGCATCATCCGGCTTCAGCTTGATCGCCTGGTCGTAATCGGCGAGCGCACGGTCAAGCCTGCGCTGGGTGGTGTACACGACACCGCGCAGCTCGTAAGCCTCAGCATCGTGCGGATCGAGCTCGATCGCCTTGCTCAAATCCGCCGCCGCGCGGTTGAGATCGCCGCCGGCCTCGCGCAAGAGATCGCCGCGCAGCCGCCAGGCCCTTGCATTCTTGCCGTCGATTGCGATGGCGCGGTCGATGTCCCGCAGGGCTTGGGTGAGGCCGCCCGAAGTCCGCGCATTGGCGTCGGCACGAACCAGCAGCGCCGCGGCGCGGTCGGACGCGGGGCTTGCGCTCTGGTCGATGATGACGGTGCAGGCCGGGATCAGCTCCGCGGGAGCAGCCTTGCTGCCCATCACGCAATCGGTGCCCGCCGAGGCAGGGGCTGCAAGGACGAGGCTCATCGCCGCCCCGAGAAGAAGGGCGCGAAGCGAGGTTTTGGCAAGCGAAGGCGCTTGCGCGGAAGAATGCGTGCCGCACATGGCATAGGGCTCCGTGGCGTCGGGTTCTCACCGTTGTCGCGGCAGGGAAGGGATGGGTTCAAATCGGGCCTGTCAGGGACGCACGGGCCCGTGTACTCCCTCGCCCCGTTCTTACGGGAGAGGGTGGGGTGAGGGTGACGCAAATTCCGGCCTCTCCCCGCACGCGGGGAGAGGCGAAGAATCGTCAATGCCCGTCCACGCCATTCAGTCGCTGCAGTCGCTCCTGCATCGCCTTCTTCAGATCGTATCCTGGCCGGCCGTACCCTGCATTGCGGCGGGCGATAAACTCGTCCTGCTCGCGCTGGAGGTTCTTTGCTTCCGCCGGATTGCGCGCCTCCCGGATCACCCGGGCATTGGAGGCAAAGATCTCGCGGTCGAGATCAGCGAGCTCGCGGTTGCCGCAGATCGCCTTCTCCACCGCCCGGGCCGCACGCCTGCAATTGAAGCTGGGCTTGCCGGCGACCGCCATCTGCGCGCCGATTCGCTCCAGCTCGCGCGCCATCGCCTTGTGATTGGCCTTGGCCTTCTCGTGGTTCGGGTCGATCTTCAGCGCCGCGCCGAAATCCTGCACCGCCTTGGGCTTGTCGCCCTTCTTCAGCCAGAGTTCGCCGCGCGCATTCCAGATGTCCGCGAGCCCGGGGTCGAGCAAAAGGGCGCGGCTGTCGTCGGCGATGGCGCGATCGACCTGATCGTACCGCGCATAGAGCGCCGCGCGCGCGATCAGTGCCTTGATCAGATCGCCCTTCGCCGTCTTCTTATTGTCGATCACGGCGGCACAGGCCGTGGCGGCCTTGTCCATGTCGTCCGCCGCGGTCGCCGCGAGGCATGAGGCGACATCGACCTGTATCACCGCAGCCGGCTCACCGCCGGTCGCAGCCCGGGCGGCATTGAGCGACAGCGCGCAAAACAATACGGCACCTGACGATTGAATGAGTTTTCGAAAACGCATGCTCGTTGCTGTCGGACGTCTGCTTTCGGTCTTGCCTTAAGCCTTGCCTTAAGCCTTGCCTTAAGTCTTGCCTTAAGTCTTGCCTCGCGGCCGTACTATCCGTCATACGGCCGGATTGGTGCTAGCTTGTGGCGCCGCGCAAACCGGCTTCGGGGATCATCGTGTCGACATTCGAATGGATCATCGCGCTTCTGCTCGGCGCCGTTGCCTTATCGGCGCTAGCGCGGCGGATCAAGGCCCCCTACCCGACCTTTCTCGCCATCGGCGGCGCGCTGATCGCCTTCGTGCCGTCCAGCCCGTCCTGGACACTGGAGCCGGACCTGGCCTTGGCGCTTTTTGTCGCACCGGTCCTGCTCGATGCCGCCTTCGACACCTCGCTGCGCGATCTGCGCAACAATTGGGTTCCGGTCTCGACCCTGGTCGTCGCCGCGGTCGGCCTGACCACGGCCGGCGTCGCCTTCGTCGCGCACCGCCTGATGCCCGATATGCCGTGGGCCGCCGCGGTCGCGCTCGGTGCCATCGTGGCGCCGCCCGATGCGGCCGCTGCAGTCGCCATCCTGAGCCAAGTCAAGCTGCCCCACCGCATGGTGAAAGTCCTGGAGGGCGAAAGCCTGCTCAACGACGCGAGTGCGCTTCTGATCTACCGCATCGCGGTCGGGGCCGTCGCCACCGAGCATCTGACCTGGAGCCAGGTCGCGCCGACGATGGCGCTGGCACTGGTCGGCAGCGTCGTCGCCGGCCTGCTCGCGGGCTACATCATCCCGCTGCTCCTGGAGCGGGTCAAGGAAGCACCGAGCGCGATCATCGTGCAATTCGCCACCACCTTCATGGTCTGGATCGCCGCGGAGCATCTCGGCCTGTCCGGCATTCTCACCATCGTCGTCTACGCCATCACCATGGCGCGTACGGCGGGGGCGCGCATGCCGGCACGGCTGCGGGTGCCGTCTTATGCGGTGTGGGAAACCATGGTGTTCGTGCTCAACGTGCTCGCCTTCATGCTGATCGGCATGCAGATGCGGCCGATCTGGACGCGGCTCGATGCGGACGTGCGCTGGGAATATTGCGTGGCCGCGGCCTGGATCCTGCTGACGGTGATCCTGGTGCGCCTCGCCTGGGTGACGTTCTATCGAACGACCCTGCGTGTGCTGGTCGCGCAGGGGATCTATCATCCGAACGATCCCAGGGCCGTCGCCTCGCCCAAAGGCGGCCTCATCATCTCCTGGTGCGGCATGCGCGGCCTCGTCACGCTCGCCACCGCTTTCGCCTTGCCGGAGAACTTCCCGTATCGCGACTTCATCGTCTTCATCGCCTTTGCGGTAGTGCTGGGATCGCTGGTGATCCAGGGCCTGACGCTGCGGCCGTTGATCCTGGCGTTCGGTCTCAGGGACGACGATCCCGTCGGCACCGAGGTCGCGCGCGCTCGCGCCGTCGCCTATCGCGCCGCGCTCGATGCGATCGAGAGCGATCCGTCGGAGGAGGCGGAGATCCTGCGGCTCGAATATCGCGCCATCCTGATGCAGGCCGGGAGCGATCCCAACGGCGGCATCGCCAATGGCGAGCTGCCCGCCGATCCCCTGCGCCGCCGCGCCATCGCGGCCGCGCGCAAATCGATCTTCGACCTCCGTGCCACCGAAGTGATCGGCGACGATGCCTTCCACCGGCTCGAAGAGGAGCTCGATCGCGCAGAATTGAGCGCGGGGGGATGAGGCTGGCCGCAGCTACAAACTCCCGGACAAGCGCGCTTAGATCGAGCTTGTCCGGGACGACGACGGTTTGAACCAAACTCCACCTTCCCAGACTCATTTCTGATGACGACTCTGACCGACGACCGTCGTGTACGCGCGCGAGATGCGTCGCCTGCGCGATACTTTTATCTGCATATGGCCCTGGCCTGCGCGGCCACTGCATTTCTCGGCTTCGCACCGACCTATTGGGTTCCGCTCGCCAACCGGACGCTGTCCGCAAGCCCCGTCATTCACTTTCACGGACTGTTGTTCTTCACCTGGTCTGTCTATTTCGTGCTTCAGACCTGGCTCGCAGCCTCGGGACGCGTGGTCAATCACCGTTCGCTCGGCATCGCCGGCGTGTCGCTCGCCACCGCGATGACGATCTTCGGCTTCCTCGCTTCCGTGCACGTGATGCAGCACTCCGCCGCGCTCGGGCAGAAAGAGGCCGGCATCGGCTTCTCGATCGTGCCGATGAGCGGGATTGCATTCTTCGCCATCGTGTTCGTGCTGGGGATCGTGAACACGCGCAGACCCGAGATTCACAAGCGCCTGATGCTGCTCGCCGCGGTCTCGATCCTCGATGCCGCGATCGCGCGCTGGTTCCTGACCTTCCTGGCGCCTCCGGGACCGCCCGGCCCGCCGCCGGTGCCGGTGACGATCGCGCCGGCCGTCGTCGCCTCGCTCCTGCTCGTCGTCGCCATGGTGCGCGACTGGCGCACCGAAGGCCGCGTGCATCCGGTCTACATCTACGGCGCACTGGCCCTGCTGGCGGTGAAGGTCCTGAACTGGCCGATCAGCGAGAGCGCCGCGTGGCATTCGTTCGCCGGCGGAATTCTGGCACTGGCGCAGTAGGCGCTTTAGCCGCAACATCCATGTAACCCCGTCACCCTGAGGTGGCCGCTTCTTCAGCGGCCCTCGAAGGGCGACGGCCCGGCTGCAGCGGGGCCGCTCATCCTTCGAGGCTCCCGGCGCGATGCTTTTGCATCGCGCCACTCGCACCTCAGGATGACGGGGCTAGCCGGAATAAAATCACGCCCCCGCCTTGCACGTGATGCCGCCGTCGACCACGAGCTCGATCCCCGTTACATATTTCGACTCGTCGGACGCCAGGAACAGCGCGGCGTTGGCGACGTCGAAGGCATCGCCCATGTGCCCCATCGGCACCTGCGCATCGCGCGCGCGCCACATCGCCTCGACGTCACCCTTGGCGTAGCTATTGGCAAGACCTGCGGAATGCTCGACCATCGGCGTCTTCATCAGGCCGGGCAGGATCGCGTTGACGCGGACATGGTGGCGCGCGAACTCGATCGCGGTGGTGCGCGTCATCTGATTCATCGCGGCTTTCGAGGTGCCATAGGTGACGTAGGAGATGCCCATGTGGCGGATCGAGGCGATCGAGGAGATGTTGATGATCGAGCCGCCGCCCTGCTTCACCATGACGGGAATGACGTGCTTCATGGCGAAATAGGCACTCTTGAGGTTGACGCTGAAGACACGGTCCCAGCTCTCCTCGGTGACCTCGACCACGCTGCCCATCTCGGCGATGCCGACATTGTTGTCGAGCACGTCGATGCGGCCATAGGCCTTCAGGCACGCCGCCACCATCGCCTCGATCTCGCTCGCGCGGGACACGTCGGCCGTGAACGCGGTCGCCTTGCCGCCCTCGCCGGTGATGATCTCTGCGGTCTCCTCGGCGGCCGCGCCGTTGCGGTCGACGCAGAACACCTGCGCGCCCTCGCGCGCGAAGGTCACGGCGGTCGCCTTGCCGTTGCCCCAGCCGGGACCGATCGAGCCGGCCCCCACCACCATCGCAACCTTGCCCTTGAGCCGATCCATCGTGTGTCTCCCTTGTTGTTGTTCTTGTTGTAGCCCGGATGGAGCGTGAGCGTAGTCCGGGGCCACTGTCCCGGATTGCGCTGCGCTCCATCCGGGCTACGGATCGTTGCAAATCTTCATCGTAGTGACGTTAGCACCAATGGGATGCCCGACAATCTCCGACAGCGTCTGGCATTGCCCATCATGGCACAGCCGCCATTCGCCGGCCGCGCCCGAATTGCCGAGCATGACTTCCTGCATCGGCGCCCGCTTCGGCTGCCACTGAAACCAGCCGTCGACCAGCCGCGCCTCGGGCGGCGGCTCCATGCCGGGGCCGGTGCCCTTGACGCGGGCCTGCACCAGTTCGAGACCGGCGGGAGTGACGCGCCAATCCTCCTGCCAGTCGACTTTCGCGATCGAATGCGTCCATGCAAGCGTGAACGCGGAAAGCGCCAGCGCCTTCACGCCGAAAGCCGTTGCGAAGCAGAGGCTCACGCCGCCTCGACCGTTACAGGCGGGCGCTGCCGCCATTGCCACAGCACGATCGCCGCGGCGAGCACGAAGCCGGCGGTGTCGCTGAACGCGAATTCGCCGAGCAGGCAGAATGCAGCGCCGAGTGCGACCAGGCGCTCAATCAACGTCAGCCGCGTGAACAGGAAGCCGATCGCCACCATGCCGAACAGGCCGATCGCCACCAATGCCTTCAGGCTCGCCAGCGCCACCGCGCCGTAGAAGCCGAGCCTCGCCGCCATGGGGTCGCCGGCCTGGAGCATCAGGGCTGGCGAGTAGACGAAGATGAACGGAATGACGTAGCCGGCGAGCGCGATGCGCATCGCCTCCCAGCCGATCTTGTCCGGGTTCTCCTTGGCGATCGGCGCCGCCGCGAGCGCGGCGAGCGCCACCGGCGGCGAGAGGTCGGCCATGATGCCGTAGTAGAACGCGAACATATGGCTCGCGATCAGCGGCACCCCAAGCTTGGCCAGCGCCGGCGCGGCGAGCGCGGCGGTGATGATGTAGGTCGGGATGGTCGGGATGCCGGTGCCGAGCAGGATCGACAGCAGCATGGTCATGATCAGCGCCAGGAACAGGCTCTTCTCGCCGAGACCGATCACCCAGCCGCCGAAGATGGTGCCGACGCCGGTCTGCGACATCATGCCGATGATGACGCCGACGATGGCGCAGGCCATGCCGACGGTGATCGCGGATTTGGCGCTCTCGGCCAGCGCATCGCGGCAGGCGCGCAACGCCGCAAAGCCGCCGCGCACGAAGGCGGTGATCACGATCAATCCGACCACGACGCTGGCGACCGGCACGATCTTGAGGCCGTCACGCGAGAGCGCGGCGACGACGAGCGCAAGGCCGATCCAGAAGATGGTGCGGATCACATTCGAGGAGGCGCCGGTGGTAATGGCGGTGCCGAGGATCAACGCCACCGTCAGCGCGAGGCCCATGCTGCCGGCATAGAGCGGCGTAAAACCCTCGAACAGCATGTAGACGAGGGCGGCAAGCGGCAGCACGAGGTACCAGCGCGTCACCAGCGCCCTCCAGGCGCTCGGGATCTCCGAGCGCTTCATGCCGACGAGGCCGTGCTTGCCGGCCTCCAGATGCACCATCCAGAACGCGGAAGCGAAATAGAGGATGGCGGGAATCGCGGCCGCCTTGACAATCTCGGAATATTGCACGCCGAGCGTCTCGGCCATGATGAAGGCGACCGCGCCCATCACCGGCGGCATGATCTGCCCGCCCATCGAGGCCGTGGCCTCGACGCCGGCGGCGAAGGCTCGGCGATAGCCGAACCGAATCATCAAGGGAATCGTGAACTGGCCGACGGTCACGACATTGGCGACGCCCGAGCCGGAGATCGTGCCCATCATGCCCGAGGCGAACACCGCGACTTTCGCAGGTCCCCCGCGGGTGCGGCCGAACAGGCCGAGCGAAACGTCGGTGAACAGCTGGATCATGCCGGCGCGCTCCAGGAACGAGCCGAACAATATGAACAGGAAGATGTAGGTCGCCGACACGTAGATCGGCACGCCGTAGAAGCCTTCGGTGCCGAACGACAGATGCGTGATGATCTGGTCGAAGTCGTAGCCGCGATGGTTGAGCGGCGACGGCAGGTACTGGCCGAAGAACCAGTAGACGAGGCACGCGCCGCACATCAGCGGCAGCGCCGCGCCCATCAGGCGCCGCGTGCCTTCGAAGATCAGCACCGCCAGCACCGTGCCGACCACGAGATCAAACCGCGTCGGATCACCGTCGCGCGCGATCAGGTCGGCGTAGAAGATCCACTGGTAGAGCCCGCACAGGAAGCCGGCGCCGCCGACTACCCAGCCGAGCGCGCGCCCGGCGTTGTTCTTCGCGGTGAAATTGGCGATCAGGCCGAAGGTGAGCAGGACGAGGAAGCCGACATGAACGCCGCGCACCACCTGGCTCGGCAGATAGTTGAAAGCGGCGACATAGAGCTGGAAGGTGGCGAAAGCGATGCCGATCCAGTAGGCGAGTTGTCCCCACCAGCCCGGACCAAAACCTTCCGGGAAACCGTGCTCGAAATTGTCGAACTCGACCTTGACCTTGTCGGGCTCCGGCGCCGTGCCCTCTGCCTTTTCCAGCATCTTATTCGTCCTCAGCCCTGTGGCTTATAACATCGAGGCATTGCTCACCACACCGTCAGGGCCGGGCTTGTCCCGGCCATCCACGTCTTACGGTGTCTCCAAGAACGTGGATGCCCGGGCCTTCGCCTCGCCGAAGCGGCTTCGGCCGCGCAGGCGGGACAAGCCCGGGCATGACGTTCGCGGATAGAGCGCGTCTTACTTGATCAGCCCTTTTTCCTTGTAATAGCGGATCGCGCCGGGGTGCAGCGGAACCGGGCTGCCGCTGGCCGCGGTCTCGAGCTTGATCTCCTTGCCGGCCGCGTGCGCATTCTGCAGTTCCGGCAGCGATTCGAAGACCAGCTTGGTCATCTGATAGGCGAGATCGTCCGATACGGCGGAGCTCGTGACGAGATAGTTGATCACGGCCGCCGTCGGCACGTCCTTGTCCTGGCCGGTATAGGTGTTGGCCGGAATGATCGCGGAGACGAAGGGCGGGCCGATCTTGTCGACGGTTTCCTTCGGCACCGACACCACCGTGATCGGGCTCGAGGTCGAAAGGTCCTTCAGCGAGGCGACGCCGAGGCCAGCCGATTGCAGCGTCGCTGCAAGCTGGCGGTTCTTCATGAGGTCGACGGATTCGGCGAACGGCAGATATTCGACCTTGCCGAGATCCTTGTAGCTCATGCCGGCGGCGGCCAGGATCGCACGCGAATTCAGCTCGGTGCCCGACTTAGGCGCACCGACAGAGAGGCTCTTGCCTTTGAGGTCGGCCAGCGTCTTGATGCCGGACTCGGTGGTCGCGACGATCTGGATGTAGTTCGGATAGATCGCGCCGATGGTCCTGAGCTTGTCGAGCTTGGTCTTGAAGCCCGCCTCTTCCTCGCCGTCCCAGGCGGCCTTGAGCGAATCGCCGAGCGTGAACGCCAACTCGCCGCGGCCCTGCTGCAGCAGGATCAAATTCTCGACCGACGCCTTGGTGGCCTGCACCTGCGTCTTCACGTTCGGAATCTTGTCGCCGTAGATCTTCCCGATCGCGACCCCGAGCGGATAATAGACGCCGGAGGTGCCGCCGGTCAGCACGTTGATGAAGGATTGCGCCTGCGCGCAAGGTGCCGACGCCGCCAGAGCAAGAGCCGCGGCCGCGCCGAAAATGGTCCGTTTCATGGTTGTTGTTCTCCCCAAACCGGCAGCGAAATTGGCCGGATGAGGGATGCGGGTCAACCCATCCAAAAGACAAAACAGGACTGCGGTAAACGGCCGATCCGGCTGGATTTTTCGGGAACCCGCGGTGCGGCGAGGTGGCGCAGCCGTAGTCCGGAGCGGCGCCCTCGCCATCGACGTTTCACTGGAACGTCATGTCCAGGCATTTGGAGATGTCGGAACCGAGGCCGGAGGAGATGATGATGCAGCCGCGCACCTTCTGCGCGCTGACATCGGCCGCCCACACCGAATAGCCGCCGGGGCCGAAGAACGAGTTGGTGTTCGGCGGCTCGGTCTCGGTCGCGTCGAAATCATACTTGCCGTCGGTCTCGAAGATGCGCGGCTTCTTGATGCAGCCGCCGTCGGTCTGGACGTTGATGACTTCCTTGTTGTCGCGGGTCAGCGCCAGCGAGACCTGGCAGCGGAAATATTCCGAGGTCTTGGTGTTGAACAGATAGGTGTAGGACTTGCAGGTCGCCGTGTTCAGCTTGCCCGGGGCAAGGCCGCGGCTGCACGAAATGCGCTGGTTGTGGCTGAGCTGGTAATCATCGGCCCGGGCGGCCGGCGCCAACGCCGTCAACGACAATACAGCAGCCCAGCAAAGTTTAATCACATGGCGCATCCGAATCATCCCCACCAATAATTTTGTCGAGTTGCGTTCTAGACGGAAAGCGGAACATAGTCGCGAGGGGACGAAGGGAAAATCACAAACTGCTGGGCAAGACGTGATGCGCTGCGGCGCTTTCGCAAATTGACCCGGATACGCCGTTCGTGATTTGTTCAAGCCGGGTACCCCAGCGACGGGGAGGATGGATGATGGCATTTTCAACCAAGACATTTGCACTTGTTTCGGCTGCACTCGTAACGGTGCTCGGCGCATTCGCCGCGCCCGCATGCGCACAAACCCCGGCAACGCCGTGGGAGCTCAAGCCCGACACCGGCTACGCCTATGACAGGGAAGGCAAGACCTTTTCCTACAAGATGGGCACCAGCAACGCCGGCGAGCTCTTGAAGGGCGCCAAGAAAGTCCCGAAGGGCACGCTGTTCTTCATCGGCCATAACGGCCAGCTCTACATGCGCAGCGGCCCCTATCTGGAAGGCGACGGCAAGTTCAAGTTCGGCCCGGATCAGTAGGAGCGGCGGCTCTCGCCACGAACGAAGCTGCCGTAGGGTGGGCAAAGGCGCGTAGCGCCGTGCCCACCATCTCTCCCTATCGCGAAAGGTGCGTGGGCACGCTTGCGCCGCCGCTCTTCGAGCTATGGCGGACAAGTCGCTTTGCCCACCCTACGGCAGCTCGCCAGCTCCCTAAAACGCGCCCGCCAATTCCCTTGCGCCGGGTTTGCTGCTGTTCGAATCCATCCGATCGTCCGTCACCGCCAGCAGCTTGGCCACCGTGTTGTGGCGGATCGCGACCGGGTTGCGCTCGTAGCCGCCGCGCTGGAAGAAGTTCGAGGTCGGCACCTGCTCGCGCATCGCCTGCGGCATCGTCACCATGTCGAGGCCGGTGCCGTCGCCGGTGAGGTTCATCATCTCGAGCTCGGCCGCGGTCAGCGGACGGGTGTAGCCCTTGGCGCGGGCGAACAGCACCGAAGTCAGGAGCTTGTGGGTCTGCAGCATCGGACCGACGTCGATGTCGAGCACCATCGCGTGCATGGCCCAGCCCTGCGCGGTGTTGCCGATCTTCTCGTGCTCCGACCAGGTATCGGGCACCGACTTCGCATGCGCCACCATTTTCTTCAGCACGACGAGCTTGTGCTCGAGCGACTGGCGCGCCGGTCCTGATGTCCGCGCCACCTTCTCGGAGAGCGCGCGAATGAGTTCGTGGCCCTGCTCGGCCAGCAGCTCGACGCTGTTGGTGGTCAGGAGCTGGTTGTAGCCCATCGCGGTCGAGATCGCGCGCTTGCCGCCATGCTCGATTCCCGCCTGCACGTCGTGGCTGCCGGTGCCGCCGGTCTCGAACGAATAGACCCGCACGGCCTGCTCGCGCGTCAGCCCGGAGGCGAGCGCATAGCGCGCATAGGCGCGCTTGAATTCGATCTCGCTCGCCGGGCGCTGCGGCGTGAACTGGTAGAGCTCCTGCGCCGCGCGCAGGAAATCGGCAACCACGGGAATCGGTTTTCTGGGGGGGCGGTCCGGCGTTTCCTCGGGCTCCGGATTCACCGGCTTCTTCGGCCCGTTATAGAGCGGCGGATGCTCCAGCACGTAGTCGTCGAGCGTCACCTGCTGCCCGCTGCGCCGCTTGGCATTGCGGCCTTTCCGCTTCTCGGAGATCTGGCTCCAATAGGCGCCGGCCTCGGCGTCGAAGGCCGCGCGCGCCGCCTGATATTCTGCGAGCTTGCGGCGATATTCGAGCACCGCCGGGGACGCGCCGCCTTGCGCGAAGAATTGCGACAGCAACTGGGCGTTGGCATCGCGGACGGCAGGCGGCAGCGCGTCGATCTCGCCGCCACGCGCGGCGGGCGCGAGCAGGACGAGTGCGAGTGGAACCAGCGCAAGGCGATTTCGAGAGAGGCTGTTTCGAATCGAATGATGCATGCTGCCCTCTTAGCAGGCATCCGGTAACCGTCACGTTAACGCGCCGTTTACCATCGTCACTTCCAGGCGAACACCGGTTGTTCCAGCTCCGCCACGCGGGTATGCCGGCCCGCAAGCACCTCGCGGAACTGGTAGATCAGGGCCGCGGTCGGCGCGTGGATCAGGCTTTCCTGATGATGGAAACGGATCACGCGACGCGCGCTTTCGGGAATCGCGACGAAATCAAAGGCGTCATCGCGCTCGATGGTGTCGAGCGCAATGCGATGGACCGAAGCCACCTCGTCCGGGTTCGGCCTGATCGCGGCACTGTCGGCGGCCCAAACCACGACGGGCGTGATCAGATAGCCGGAGCGGGTCGGATAATCGTCGAGCGTACCGAGCACCTGCGCGCCGGTGAGGCGGAGGCCAAGCTCCTCGTCGAGCTCGCGCAGCGCCGCCTCGACCGGCGTCTCGCCGGCATCGCAGCGGCCGCCCGGCAGCGCCCATTGGCCGCGATGGGCGCGCAGGTGCGATGCGCGCAGCGTGAGCAGGAATGCGGTGTCATCGCCCTCGCTCGCGGTCAGCACAACTGACACCGCGGCACGCTTCAGCGTCGTCGGCACTTCACCCGCCGGCAGCCGCATGAAGGCCGCGCAGGCATTCGCGATATTCCGCCGTGTGGCATCATCGAACGGTCTCATGATGCTTGACTACACCACGTCCGGCCCCGATGAAACGAGATCGCAAGGCCCGCACCGGAATGGACGACGACATGACCAACAAGGCGGCCGCAAGGCTGAAATCAGACGGCTGGAGCATCCTGGAGACCACGGGCTTCCTGCATCTGATCGGCCCCTTGTGGGAGCGCAAGGTCGACGGCCACTACGAGTTCGCGCTTGCCACCGAAGACAAGCACCACAACCGCCGCGGCATGGTCCAGGGCGGCGTGATGATGACCTTTGCCGACCGCACCTGCGGCATGACCGCCCGCTATGTCTCCGGCAAGGAGTTCATGGCGACGGTGCAGCTCGACACCCACTTCGTCGAGGCCGGCCAGATCGGCGACATCCTGATCTCCCGCCCGCGCGTCGTGCGCTCGACCCGCAGCCTGATCTTCATGAGCACGGAAGTGACGGTGGATGGTCGCTGCATCGTGATGGCGAACGGCGTGTTCAAGATTTTGAAGGGGCCGGGTTAGCGCGCCGTCGGGCTGCCCCCGCAGCCCTCCACACACGCCGCCGTCGTCGCCCGGCTTGACCGGGCGACCCAGTACGCCGCAGCCTCTCGGCTCAACCATAGCCGTCTCTGGAATACTGGATCGCCCGATCAAGTCGGGCGATGACAGTTGTGAGTATGGCGGGCAATTTCCGCCACGCGTCATTGCGACGAGCTCTTGCGACGAAGCAATCCAGCATCTATCCGCGGACGCATCTCTGGATTGCTTCGCTGCGCTCGCAATGACGACTGTAGCTGGCTATGCTGATCTCCATAAAGATATCGAGGACCCGCCCATGCAATACCGTCAGCTCGGCCGCAGCGGCCTGAAAGTGTCGCCGATCTGTCTGGGCACCATGATGTTCGGTGGCCCCACCGATGAAGCCACGTCAAAGCGGATCATCGACAAGGCGCGCGGCGCCGGTATCAACTTCATCGACACCGCCGACGCTTACTCGAAGGGCGGCTCCGAGGAGGTGGTCGGCCGCGCGATCGCGGGCAACCGTCACGCCTGGGTGCTCGCCACCAAACTCGCCAACCCCATGGGCGACGATCCCAATCGCGGCGGCCTGTCACGGCGCTGGGTGCTGCAGGCCGCAGACGAAAGCTTAGCGCGGCTCGGCACCGACCACATCGACATCTACTATCTGCACAAGGAAGACCATTCGACACCGCTGGAGGAGACGGTGCGCGCGATGGGCGATTTGATCCGCGCCGGCAAGGTGCGCTATTTCGGCGTCTCGAACTACCGCGCCTGGCGCGTTGCCGAGATCTGCAACATCTGCGACCGGCTCGGCATCGACCGTCCCGCGGTGAGCCAGCCCTATTACAATGCGATGAATCGCATGCCCGAGGTCGAGCACTTTCCGGCCTGCTCCTATTACGGTCTCGGCATCGTGCCCTACAGCCCGCTGGCGCGCGGCGTGCTCACCGGCAAATACAAGCCGGATGCCGCGCCCGACAAGGAGACGCGCGCGGGCCGCAACGACACCCGCATGATGCAGACCGAATGGCGGCCGGAATCGCTCCAGCTTGCGCAGGAGATCAAGACTCACGCCGAGAAAAAGGGCACCGCCGCCGGCCAGTTCGCGGTTGCCTGGGTGCTCAACTCCGCCTTCGTCTCCTCGATCGTCGCAGGTCCCCGCACCGAGGAGCAATGGGACGGCTACATCAGCGCGCTCGACTACCGCTTCACTGGGGATGACGAGGCGCTGATCGACCGGCTGGTCGTGCCGGGCCACCCCTCGACGCCGGGCTACAACGATCCCGCCTACCCGATCGAAGGCCGCCGCGCGCGGACGGCGTGAAACCGGGAGACGACGATGCCGCACGAAGACCGCTACGGCCTGCCGCTCTCCACCACATCCGATGCGGCTGCATCCGCCTATCGCGAAGGTGTCGACCTCATGCTCGCGGGCTGGACCGGCATGGCGGAGATGCTGGAGCGCGCGATCGCGGCCGATCCGGATTTCGCGCTTCCCCATATCGCCCGCGCGCGCGTGCACGCCTTCTACCAGCAGGGCGATCTGGCCCGGCAAAAAGCGGCGCTAGCACGCGAGCTGGTCGCAAAGCGCGGCACCGAGCGCGAGCGCTCGCATGTCGAGACGCTGGCGCTGGCGATCGAAGGCCGGCTGCCGGAGGCGATCGCATCGACGCTGAGGCATATCGAGAGCTGGCCGCCCGATGCATTGGTGCTGTCGCTGCCGCTCGGCGCGTTCGGCCTGTTCGCCTTCTCCGGCATGGCCGACCACGACCGCGCGCGGCATGAGCTGTGCGAGCGGCTTGCGCAGCATTATGGCGAGGATTGGTGGTTCCTGACCATGGCCGGCTGGGCGATGACCGAGAACGGCGACGTCGCACGCGGTCGCGCCATGACCGAGCGCGGCTTCAATTTACGCCGTCAGAATGCCCACGCCGCACACGCGGTGCTGCATGCAATGTTTGAGGACGGTTCGATCGAGGCGGCCGACCGCCTCGTCGACGACTGGATCCCCTCTTACGACCGCGCCGGAATTCTGCACGGCCATATCAGCTGGCACCAGGCGCTCGGCGCGCTCGAGCATGGTGATGCGGCTCGCGCGCTCGCGATCTATGCCGACGTGCTTCAGCCATCAGTCACGCAGGCGCCGCCGCTCAACGTCATCACCGATGCCGCCTCGCTGCTGTGGCGCCTGTCGGCTTACGGCCATTCCGTGCCGAGGGAGCTGTGGCTCGACGCCGACGCCAGCGCGCAAAAGCTGTTTCCGAAGTCGAGCCTGTCCTTCGCCGATGTCCACATGGCGCTGTTCGCGGCAGCGACGCAGAATCACGCGGCGCTCACCACGCGCCTTGCGGCCATCGAGCAGCGCCTCGCCGAGGGCAAGCTGCCGGCCGGCCTCGTGGTGCCGGCGATCTTCCGCGCGCTGGCGGCCTTTGCGGATGAGGATTACGCCTCATGCGTGCAAACGCTGGCGCCGGTCCTCGGCGAGGTCGTACGGATCGGCGGCAGCCATGCCCAGCGCGAGCTGGTCGAGGACACCTACATCGTCGCTCTGATGCGCAGCGGCGAGCTCGCCCGCGCCCGCGCCGTGCTGGATGCCCGCCTGCACCGCCGACCTTCGCTTCGCGATGCGCGCTGGCAGGCGGCAATGGCCTGAGTTCCGCCACGAAAAAAACACCGGCCTGACGGCAAGTGCCTGCGGGACGGTTTGGGCGATGTGGACGCCGTCGGGGGTGGCGCGGTGGTATTCCTTACGGGACTTGCAGGACAAACGCGATCGCAACCAATTTGCGGTTCGATCGTTATGGTGCGGAACCCGACCGTGGTTCCCTGGCACGTGAGCCTTCCGATGCGCCTCTGCCGACCGCTTCCGGCCGCCACGCTAGTCTTCGCCGCGACCCTTGCCGCGTTGGCAAGTCCTTGTTTTGCCGAAACTTCCAAGCCGATCCCGGTCAACAACCCGCCGGCGCCGCAGAATGCCTTCATCGACCTGCTGGCGCTGATGTCCGGCCACTGCAAGACCTTCAAGGTTGCCGGGCGCACCTTCGCCTGCAAGACGGTGGCCTACGCCCACGGCGACAAGGGCCGGGTCAATTTCGCGGTCGCGGTCGACGATCCCTCCGACGACAGCCACGTCGTGTCGTTCTCCGGCGAGAACGGCAAGCGCGCCGACGACAATTCCTACGAGCTGCCGATCGACCGCATGCTGCTCAACTCCAAGGACCGGCCCAGGGTCGACGGCCTGCCGGTGCCGGCCGAGCAGACCTCCACCGGCCTCTGCCGCCAGACCGGCAATTTCGCCGCCAGGAAGGTGACCGACGTCACTTGCTCCGCCACCGACAGTGAGGGCCGGCAATATGAACTGCTGTTCGTCTCCGACGGTACGCCGGTGAGCGTGCGCCGCATCCGGCAATCGCTGCCCTCGATCCAGGATCCGTTCAAGTAGCGGCACTTCGTCTCGCCTGCCGTGTCAGCGAAGTGAAGGCGCATCCTTCCGTTTGAAACTCCAGGTCCGGCTTGTATGCTCTCGCGCGCGTCCTCACCGAGGAGGCCCGATTGCAACTGGAGGCGGGGCCGAGAGCCCGGCAATGCGTATGATCACCGGGCTCATGCGCATCCTGTTCATCTTCCTCCTCGCAAGCCTGTCGCGTGAATGCATCGCGGCCGACGGCAAGCGGCAGCGTTCGATCCTGGTTCTGGAAGAGGCTGATTTTCGCTCGCCCTTCTATTCCGAGATATTTGCCGGCATCCGCGCCGTCGCGAAGCCGAACGGGACGAGTCACACGGTGACCTACGGCGAGAGCCTCGATCTCGCCCGCTTCCCGGGACCGGACTACGAAGAGAGCCTGGTCGGTCACTTCAAGACCAAATATGCGCAGCAGCCGATCGACGTCATCGTTTCGATCGGAGTTTCATCGGCGAAATTCCTTCGGAAGCGCAAGCAGGAGATCTGGCCAGATGCACCGGTCGTCTACGGCTTCGTGCCCGATCTGCCCGAGACGCGCGCGCTGTTCCTGCCCAACACGACGACCGTCTTCACACGGGTGAGACCGGCGCAGCTGCTGACCGCAGCCCGCGCTGTCGTTCCCGACCTCAACCGGGTCGTTCTCGTCGGCGAGGCCTGGAAGAATCCGCTGACATACGGACACTGGAAGCAGGACTTCGCGGCGGCAATGCCCGACCTCGAAGTCACCGATCTGTCGGGCGCGGTGCTGCGCGAGGTCCGCGCTCACGTCGCGTCCCTGCCCGCCCGCTCCGCGATCTTGACCTCGGCGATGTATTCCGACGGCGAAGGCACCTATTATTCCCCGGCCGCCGCGCTCGCACGCATCGCCGAGAGCGCCAACCGCCCGATCATCATCACGTCCGATACGTTCCTCGGGCGCTCGGGCGTGGGCGGCTTCCTGCTGCTGCCCGAAATGATCGGACGGGAAGCCGGCGAGGTCGCCATGCGGATTCTCGGCGGCGAGGCCCCGTCGAGCATCGTCCCCTTCGGCGGGAATAACGTGAAGCCGATCTTCGACTGGCGGGAGCTGAAACGCTGGAACGTGGACGAGGCCCATCTGCCTCCCGGCAGCGAGGTGCGTTTCCGTGAACCAACCTTCTGGGAGAGGTATCACTGGCACGCCACCATTGTCGCCAGTGTCGTTCTGGTGCAGGCGCTGATGATCGCCATTCTGCTGCGCGAGCGCCGCTTGCGCTTCGTGGCCGAGGTCGAGGCGCGGCAACGCATGTCGGAGCTCGCCCACATGAATCGCCGCGCCACCGCGGGTGAGATGTCCGCCTCGCTCGCCCACGAGCTGAACCAGCCGCTCGCCGCCATCCTGATCAATGCCGAGACGGCCCAGCAGATCTTGCGGAATCCGGTGCCCGACCTCGGCGAGATCGGGGACTTATTGGACCACATTCGCCGGGACGATCAGCGGGCCGCCGACGTCATCAGCCGGCTGCGCTCGTTTCTGAAGCGAGACCCGACCGAACGGCGCGAGCTCGATCTCAATGCGATGGTTGGCGAGGTGTTTCGATTCCTCTCCGTGCAGGCCCTGACCCACGACGTCGAACTCATGACCGAACCCTCATCCGCGGATATCCGCGTTAAGGGCGATAAGGTTCAGCTCCAGCAGGCCATCCTGAATCTCGTCGTGAACGGCATCGATGCCGTGGCGCATCTCCCGGACAAGCGGCGCCGCGTCATCGGCCGAACCAGTCTTGCCGACGGTAATGTGGCCCTCGTCTCGGTCGCCGATGCCGGCGACGGGATCCTGGCGGAGAAGATGACGGAGATCTTCGAGCCGTTCTTCACGACCAAGACGCAAGGCATGGGCATCGGCCTCTCGATCGCCCATACCATCGTCGAGGCGCATGGCGGGCGCATCTGGGCAGAGAACGCGCCGTCAGGCGGCGCCGTCTTTCACGTTAGCTTGCCGCTGGCAGCGTTGCGATAGCTCCTATCGCAGGCGCCAGCGACGCTGGCCAGCCGTCACGCGAACGCCTTTTCCAGCGTTGCGAAGATCACCGCGAGCGATTTGTCGTGACGCGTGACCGGCGGTACCGCGCGATCGATCTTCATGAGCTGATAGACCGCCATCTGCGCCGCGCGCACCGAATACTCGACCGTGAACACGACGTCGTCGGGGATTTCGACGAACTGGCTGACGAAAGCGAGGTTGACCGAATTCTTCGGCACCGGCAGCGGCCGGTCGGCCAGGTTGCGCGGCATGAACATGCTGGTGATGTAAGGCATGCGGCAGGGAACGCAGATCGCATCCGCGAACACGCTCACATCGAAATTCAAATGACCGCACAGCTCCTTCAGGATCTCCGCGCCGCCGCAATCGGACATCGGCTTGGCAACGAAATTGCCGACGCGGTCGGGATGTAGCGCATAGCCCCAGAACACCTGCAAATTGTTCGGTTGCCCTGAGAAATGCGGCTGGTGATAGAGCACGACCGACATCAGCCAGTTGGAATCCCTGAACGTGACGAGGCCGCCGGTGCCCGCCCTGTTGCCGGAGAACGCCTCCATCTTCTCGAAGAAGAGTGGATCGCGGCAGGTGACGGTGAAGGACAGCCAATAGGATTCAGGGACCGAGCTGTTGAACGCGGCGGGATTGCCGAATTCGGGACGCTCCTTCGCGATCGTCTCCCACAGCGCCCAGCCCTGGCTGTCTTTCTTGGTCAGATGCGGCGGCGGCTCGGTCATGGTGCCGAGGCTCGAGGCGTCCGTCATCGAGCCATTCTGGAAAAACACGAGATCGCCGTCCTCGAGCCGGACATTGGCGATGCGGCCGTCGCGATCGAGCACGAGCTGGCGCACCCGCAACCGTCCGTCCTCGCTCTCGATCGCCATGTCGGTGACGCGGGTCCCGCGCACGAATTGCACGCCCTGCCGCTTCAGCCAGTCGGCAAGCGGCCGCACGATCGCATCATATTGATTGTAGACGGTGCGCTTGACGCCGGCGAGCGTCTCGATGCGCGGAAACTCGTTCATGAAGCGGTGCAGATAGCGCTTCAGCTCGACCGCGCTGTGCCAGGGCTGGAACGCGAAGGTGGTCTGCCACATGTACCAGAAATTGGACTCGAAGAATTTTGGCGAGAGCCAGTCGGTGATGCGGCTGTTGCCGAGCGTCTCCTCCGAAGCCTCGGTGAGCCGCAACAGCTCGAGCCGGTCGCGCGCGGAAAAGCCCATATGCGAGACGTCGACCTTGAAACGGTTGCGATCGACCAGCCGCGCCTGCGAGTGCGCCGGGTTCTCCAGGTTGAACGCGATGGTCTCGTCGCGCACGCTGCGGCCGGGATGCTCGAGCGAAGGGATGCTGGAGAGCAGATCCCAGGTGCATTCGTAATGGTCGGTGGTCAGCATGCGTCCGCCGCGCAGCGAATAGGCGCCGTTCGCGAGCAGCGCGCCGTCGAGGCTGCCGCCGACCAGCGGCTGTGCCTCATAGATCACGATGTAGCGCCCGGCCTGTTGCGCGTCGCGGATCAGGAACGCCGCGCCCGCGAGCGACCCAATGCCACCGCCGATGAAATACGCCTTCATGACTTGCCTCGACTGCCGTTCGAATTCACGAGCGACATTGCATCGCGAGGCAGCGGCCGAAGTTGCGCTGGATCAAGCGGGGGAGGAGACGAAATCACGTCGGCGTTATCGCCGCGGGCTTCTTCGCATAGACGTGCTCGATCTCGTCCGCGAAGCGGCGTTCGAGCGCGGGCCGCTTGTTCTTCAGCGTCGGCGTGAGCAGGCCGCTCGCGATGGTCCACGGATCCAGCGTCCACCACACCGCGCGCGGTGTCGCGTAGGACGGATAGGCCTTCACGGCCGCAGCGATCCTGGCCAGCAGAGCGGCCCGTTCCGCCGCGCCGCCTTGCTTGCCGCTGGCAGCTAACCGTTCCTTCTCCTGCACCCAGGCCTTGGCATTCAGCACGACCAGCGCGGTAAGGAACGGCCGCTGCTCGCCGACCACCAGCGCCTGCTCGAACAGGGGATCGGCGAGGATCGCGGTCTCCAGATCCACCGGCGCGATCTTCTCGCCGGTCGACGTGACCAGGATGTCCTTGATGCGGCCGGTGATGGTGATACGCCCGTTCTCGATGCGGGCCTGGTCGCCGGTGTGC
The DNA here is from genome assembly GCF_014198295.1 of Bradyrhizobium sp. CIR18. Taxonomy (NCBI): domain Bacteria; kingdom Pseudomonadati; phylum Pseudomonadota; class Alphaproteobacteria; order Hyphomicrobiales; family Nitrobacteraceae; genus Bradyrhizobium; species Bradyrhizobium sp. CIR18. Next base: position 54,910 of record NZ_JACIHF010000003.1, read on the forward strand.
AGCCAGCCGTCGGCGTCCTTGACGCGGCGCGTCTCGTCCGGCTTGTGCCAATAGCCGAGCATCACACTGGGGCCGCGCACCAGCAATTCGTCGTTCTCGCCTAGCCTCACCTCGACGCCGTCGAGGACGTGGCCGACCGAGTGCGGATCATTGTCATCGATGGTGTTGACGGACACCACCGGCGAGGTCTCCGTCATGCCGTAGCCCTGGAGGACGTCGAGCCCGAGCGCGAGAAACAGGCGAATGACGGGCTGCGCGATCGGCGCCCCGCCCGAGACCGCGACGCGCAGGCGGCCGCCGAGCCGCGCCAGCACCTTATCGGCGACGAGCCGCTTGAGCAGCGGCCAGGCCAGCCGGTCCAGCAGCGACGGCACGCCATGCCGCTGCCGTGCATCGAAACGGCGCCCGCCGACGGCTATGGTGAGGTCGAGCAGCGCGCGTTCGATACTTCCAGCTGATGCGCGATGCTGCATGATCAGCGCGTAGATGCGCTCGTAGATCCGCGGCACCGAGACCAGCACCGTCGGCCGCACACGCTTCAGATCCTCCGAGAGTTGCGGCACCGAGCGGGCATAGGCGACGCAGGCGCCGGCCGCGATCGGATAGTAATAGCCGCCGGTGCGCTCGAAGGTGTGCGAGAGCGGCAGGAAGGACAGGAAGACGTCGTGCGGTTCGGCTTTGATGCGGCGCGCGATCGCCTTCACATTGGCGACGACATTGCCGTGCGACAGCATCACGCCCTTTGGCCGCCCGGTCGTGCCCGAGGTGTAGACGATGGCGGCGAGATCGTCCGGCTGGATCACGACATCGGGCAGCGGCGCGGTCGCGCCGGCTGCTTGTGCGAGCCAGTGGTCGAGCCCGACGATGCGCGCGTCCGGCGTGATGAGCCCGCCTGCGTCCGCACAGACGACGCGCTTGAGATGGTCGAGCGGCTGGCCGGTCGCCACGATCGCCTGCCAGCGCTCCAGTGTATCGACGAACAGGAGCAGCGCACCGGAATCGACGAGGACGTAGGCGATGCTGTCGGGGTTGTCGACGGCATGCATCGGCACCGGCACGAGGCCGCGCGACAGCGCCGCCTGATCCATGGCGATATGCGCAATGCCGTTCGGCATCAGGATGGCGACGCGTTCGCCCGGCGCGAACTCCTCCGCGGCGAGCGCGCGCCGCCACAGCTCGAATCCCGCATCGATCTCGCGCCAGGACTGGCTGACCCAGCGCTGCGCGGTCGCATCGAAATGGCGGTAAGCCTCCGCCGCCGGCGTCGCCTTGACGCGCCAGTGCAGCAGCTCCGGCAGCGTCCTGATCCCGGCAAGTCCGTCCGGTTGACTCGTCGGCCCCGGCATGGCGTCCTCTCGCATCTCATCGATTCCCAACCATTTGGTGCCTCGACACTAGGCCGGCCAGCCCTTGCCGCCTTGATCCTCAGCAAGGCGGCCATGCAAGGACGCGTTCCTCGCGGCGCTCTCCGAACGCCACGGCTTTCCCAATCCACATCCGGGCTAGGGGGCTCGAAACGAGGGAAGATTGACATTGCCCGTCGTCGTCTTCGCCTCGCATAATTGACTCAGCAATAGAAACCGAAAGCACCTCCATGCCTCGCTCCCTCCCCGCTCTCATCGTCGTCGACGTCCAGCGCGCGTTCGACGAATGGGAGGCGGCGGGACAGCGGCGCAACAATCCGGATGCGGTGGCGCGGATCGCCGGTCTGTTGCAGGCATTCAGAGCGCGCGGCGCGCCGATCTTTCATATCCGCCATGAAGGCACCAAGCCGAATTCATCGTTTCTGCCATCGCGTTCCGGCTACGCCGTCAAGGACGAGGCGCGCGAGCAGCCGGGCGAGACTGTCATCGTCAAGCGCGTCAACAGCGCCTTCATCGGCACCGACCTGGAACAGCGCCTGCGCGCGGCCGGCATCGGCACGCTCGTGATCTGCGGCGCCACCACCAATCATTGCGTGGAGACGACGACGCGGATGGCCGGCAATCTCGGGTTCGACGCGCACCTCGTGCGCGATGCGACATGGACGTTCGACCGCGTCGGGCCCGACGGCGACAAGCATTCCGCCGAGCAAATCCATGCAATGACGTTGTCGAACCTCAACGGCGAGTTCGCGCGCATCGTCACCAGCGACGACGTGCTCGCCTCGTTCGCGGCCAAGTGATGGCAGCAATGCGATCAATGCCGATGATGCGACAATAAATCTCACGATGTGCGTTAACGCGCGCGAATCGGACGTCGCGATACTGCGTCGTTTCGACGCCCGCACTGGCCGGAACGCAGCCGACGCCCATCTGTTGTCACACGACATTCAACTGGAGTGATGACACCATGAAGTATCTCATTGTCGCGATGGCGGTCGGTGCTGCGGCGCTTGCCGGCGGATCGGCGGCGAACGCGGCCAATAATTCAGGCGCGAAGCAGAACGCGCCAGCCGGCCAGTCGACCGACATCAGCGCGCAGCACCGGCACCATGGCCACCGCCATCACCATCACTGGCGCCATCATCACCACCATCACGGCTACTATCGTCCGCACTACCGGAGCAACGGTTATTACCCGCGGCACCACGGCTATTACGGCGGCGGGCCGTACGGATATTACGGCGGCGGCGGTCCGGGCGTGACGTTCAGCTTCGGCGGCGGACGCTGGTAAAAGGAAAGGCCCGCGATGCGGGCCTTTTTCTTACCCCCGCAAAATCATCTCTGCCGTCTCCTGACCGCTCGCCAGTGCCGCTTCCACCGTGCCCATGTCACGGCCGCGATAGAGAGCTTCGCCGGAGAACAGCACCAGGCCATCGGCACGCGCGAGGACCGCTTGTGCCGCGCGCGTCCGCGGCGTCGCCCAGGAATAGGCGCCGCGGGCAAAAGGATCATGCGCCCAGTTGGTCGCCGTGGCCGCTACAAGCTCGCGCGCGACGTCCTCGCGCGGCAGCTTGAAGATGGCAGCGAGCGAATCGAGCCCGGCGGCGATCAGTCCTTGTGGATCGAGGCTTTCCAGCTCCGCCGTGCGCGGGCCGCCGAACCAGCCGGTGAGCACGGCCTGCCCGCTCGGATATTGCGTCCACCACACCGGGATGGTCCGGTCGGACAACAGAAAGGTCATGGCTGCGAGATCCTGGTGCCGCTCGCGCCACCACGGCCGCGCAAACCGCAGCAGGATCTTGATGACGTTGCCGAAGCCGATGTCATCAGCAGCAGCAAGCTTCGCGCGCGCACTCGCCGGCAGAGCCACCCCGCGCAGCAGCGGCAGCGGTACGGTGAGGATCACGCGATCACAGGCGTGGACATCGCTGCCGCCGCAGCGAACCGCCGCCGTGTCACCATCCTGCTCGATCGCCGACACCACGGCGCCGAGATGGATGGTCACGCCAAACTTGCGGCAGTCGGCGGCCAGAAAGTCGATCAGCGCGCCATAGCCGCCATCGATGCGCGCCTGCGGCGCGTGTCCCCCATCCATCCATTCCTCGCGCAACGCCAGCGTCGAGGCGCGCTCGGGGTCGGCCGCGTCATAGCCCTCGACCATCCGTTCGATCGATTGGCGCATCGGCGCATAGTCGTCCCCGGCGAAATGCCGGCGCAGGAATTCGGCGACGGAGAGATCGTCCTTCAAGTCCTTCAGCACGGCCTGAAGCTCCGCCTCGTGCGGATCGTCGCCCTCCTCGCGCAAGAGCGCCGTGCCGTCAAAGCTCCACTGCTCGCCTGCGATCTCGTGAAGGGACAGTCCGGCCTCGCGCAGCAATCCGCGCGTGACCGGCGCCTCGCCATGGACAAATTCGGCGCCGCCCGCGGCGGGGTAGCCGAACTCCGAGACCGGCAGCGGAAGGATGCGGCCGCCGCAGCGCTCGCGCGCCTCCAGCACCGTCACCCTGCGGCCGGCCCGCGCCAGCTCGCGCGCCGCCATCAGGCCGGCCGCGCCGGCGCCGACGATGACGATATGTTCTGTTGTCTCGGGCATGGCCGCGCGTTACCGGCTCGCGGCTTGCGGATCGTTCGTGATCAGATAGCGCAGCAGCAGAACACCGCCGCCGAGCTGGCGCGTACTCTCCAGCGTCATCGCCGTGATCGGCGCGCGCTTGTCGCTGTCCGCCTCCGTCGAAGAGAACACGAAGGGCGCGCCCTCTGCGCCATCGATCGCTGGGCTGAGAATCAGGTTGAACTCGTCGATCAGACCGGCACGCAGGAACGCGCCATTGGCGACGCCGCCGCCCTCCACCAGCAGCCGCTTCACCCCCAAGTCACGGCTGAGAACGTCCAGCGCCAGCGCCAGATCGAGCTCGGACTTGCCGGCGAAAATGTAGGACACGCCCTCGCCGCGCAGGCCGGCGAGATGCGAGTCCGGCACGCTCTCGGTCAGCACGACGACGATCGGATCACCGCCGATGTCCGAGCGCCCCCAGCCGATCTTGCCCCGCGCATCGAGAACGATTCCATAGGTTTTCGCATCACGCCGCGCGAACCAGTTTTCACGCGGCAGCTTCGCATTCGTCGTCGCGGGATAGGGCTGGCCCTTGGCGAACTCCGACCCGGTAACGCGGCCGATCACCCAGGCATCGCCGCCGAGCTCGTCATGGATCTTCTCGAACCAGTCGGTGCCCGCCCCCTTCGGGCGCCAGCGGCTGGGATGCGTGCGGCCGTCGAGGCTGGAGTGCATCAGACAGATGACATAGGGCTTCATGCGATTCTCCGACGCCGCGCTTCACACTGCCGACCCATCGCCCTTCTCATCGCTCCTGGCGCGATCGTTCACGATCACCGCGAGCGGATTGAGCTTCGGCGGCGCGACCAGCTGCAGCGTGTTGGTGTCGCGATGGTCGAACGGCGCGCCGCGGACGAACAACTCGGTCTGGATCAGATAGGTCCAGCTGCCGTCGTCGTTGAAGGTGATGTCGCAGCGATAGGAGTCGGTGCGGAAGGCCTGTTCCAGAAAGTCGGTCGAGCAGATCCCGTAGGCGGTGTCGCCGCGCTTTGCGGTGACCGAGATCGTCTTGTCGTCGGGCCCGGCGTTGCCCGAGGCCAGCAGCACCTGCCCGCGCGGAATCGCCAGCGTCTGCATGATCAGGCCGGTCGCGGGCTCCCACAGCCAATAGCCGACCTGGTCGTGGAAGGTGATGTCTTCCTCAGGCGTGTTGATGTGGATGTGATAGCGCAGCCCGTACAACAGCTGCGGCCCGTTGGCCTGCGGATCGATCGGATCCATGCGGATGCGCTCGATGAAGGTCCGCCGCTCCGGCCCCTCCGCCTTCGGATTGATGTCGATGCCCTTGTCCGCTTGCCAATGCCCTGCGAGACGGCGGAGCGGGCCGAGATTGGCGAGGCCGTCGGGCGAGACGTCCTCGGGCTCGGTGAAGATATCGGCGGGAATGGGGAGCATGGCGGCCTCGCGGGAAGTTGCGGAGGCAGCAATAGCATGGCAGCGGGAAGCTGGCGCGTGCTCAGGCCTCACAATCGCGAATGGACACCGGCGTTGTGCGCGGGACGATTGTCGGGCTTTTCGACAAGACGACGAAGCCGAACCCGATCGGTTCGGCTCCGCCGCCGGGACGTTTAGTGGCGATGATCGCGGACCTCGGGCTGCGTGCGGTGGTCCCTGACGATGGTCTGATTGCGATGGTCGCGCACGATGGGCGGGTCGCGATGATCGCGGACGATGGTCAGCGCGCTCGCGGGTGTCACCACGCTTGCCAAGGTGATCGCTGCGAAGGCCACAAGGATGGTATTGCGCATAAGTCTTGTCCTCTTCCCGGTGGATCACTGCGAACCACCTGACCGCAAGCTAGATCGACCCGCGAGGAAGATATGTGTCAACGGTCACGCGATGATCATCGCTCCTGCTGGTGACCGTGCGTCGTTCGATCGGAGGAAGAGGCACGAGAGGAGCCGCCGCGACTTCAACGCCAGCCCGCAGCGAGTGCCACGCTGCTGCAATACGCTGGGCGTGTCCGTCAGCACCGTGAAGAGCCACCTTTTCATTTCTTCAAAGAGACCGGCTGCCGGCGCTCGGTCGACCGGGTGAGGCTGGCGAACTCGCTGACGTTTCCGGTCTAGCGCGAATTCTTGTCGGAGGCCGCTATGGAGCTTCCTCTCCTCGATGTCGGCGCGACTCCGCCTCAACCGAGCGCTTCGGTTGCGCGGTCGAAGAGGGTCGGATCGCCCTGTGCGCTGGCCATCAGGATCGCGCCTTCGAGCGTCGCGAGCACCTGGGTCGCACGCTGTTCGGTGAGGCCGCCGGCGACGAGGCTGGCGATGCCCGCCTGGAAAAACTGCCGCACCTCATGGGCCACGTCCGGCGCCAGGTCGGGGACGGTAGCGCCGAGCGATCCGCAGAGGCACATCTTGGCGCCATCATCGAGGGCGCTGCGAAACACTGCCCGCCAGGCCTGGACCACATTCTGTCCGGCGGCGACCCCGGCATCGGCGGCCGCGACCACGCGTTGGTTGTAACGTCGAGCCACAGCGGCCGCGAGCGCGCTCTTGGTTGGGAAATGATAGTAGATGCTCGCGCTCTTCACCCCGACGTCGGCGGCGACCTCTCGAAAACTGAAGCCGCTATAGCCAGCCTCCCGGATTCGACGCTCCGTCGCGTCCATGATTGCTTCCACCGTGTCGGTCATAGCCTTCCAGTCTGCCAAGTCGTTCACCTACCTGTTAACAGGTAGATCTTGCTATCGCGCCTGACAAGCTGTATGTGCGTCATCATTATCTACCTGCCGACAGGTAGATATCCGCAAAGCTCTGATCACCTGAAGGAAAATTTATGGGCACTGGCAACCGACAAAAGCGCATCCTCCTCATCATGTCGTCGGTCGACGAGATGGGGATCAGCGGCAAGCAGACGGGCACCTGGTTCCACGAACTGGCGGCCCCCTATTACATCCTCACCAAGGCCGGCTTTGAGGTCGTCTTTGCTTCCCCACGGGGCGGCGAAGCGCCGATCGACCTCCTCAGCATGAAGTCGCCGTTCACCACCGAATATACCGAGCGCTTCCTCGCTGATCCGGTCGCAATGTTCGCTGCCCGCAACACCCGGAAGCTGCGCAATATCGACTACCGCACGTACGATGCCGTGTTCTTCCCCGGTGGCTATGGCCTGCTCTGGGATCTCGCGTCGGATTCCTACGCGATCAAGCTGATCCGTGACTTCCATAATGCGCAGCGTCCCATCGCGATGGTCTGCCACGCGCCCGCTATCCTGCGCGACGTCAAGAAGGACGACGGCCAATATCTCGTCAACGGCCTGAACCTGACCGGCTTCAAGAACGCGGAAGACACCGAAATCGAGCTGTTGCACCATCTTCTGTTCTCGCTCGAGGACGAGCTCAGGAATCGCGGAGCCAAATATCAGAGCAAGGCCAATTGGGAGCCGAACGTGGTCGTCGATGGCGTGCTGATGACAGGTCAGAGCCCCGCCTCCGCCGTGCCGCTTGCGGAAGCTCTCGCGAACCGCCTCGCCTGAATCATCGAAGGGTGCTCTCGGGAGCACCCTTCAACATGATCGTCACAGCGACACACGTGGACTGGCGCACGAGTTGCGAAAAATGAGCATGCGAACCAAGGTAGCCATTGTGGGCGGCGGTCTTGCCGGCCTTTACGCCGCGCGTCTGCTCGATGCGGCCGGCATCGACTTCCATCTGCTTGAGGCGAGAGATCGCTTTGGCGGGCGCATCCTCTCCGCCGACAGTGCGGGAGCGATCTCTGACGATGGCTTCGATCTCGGCCCGTCCTGGTTCTGGCCCGGCTTGCAGCCGGCGATGGGAGAGCTGATCCATGAGCTTGGACTGAGCGCTTTTCCGCAAAACGGCGACGGCGACGCTCTGTTCGAACGCATGTCGAAGGAGACAGTCCAGCGCTTCAGCGCGATGAGACAGGAGCCGCAATCGATGCGGCTGACTGGCGGCACCGGAGCGCTGATCCGTGCGCTGGTCGCGGTCCTGCCGCCGCGGCGCCTCCAGCTTCGATCGGCAGTGACCAGTATCGCGCTGACGCGCGACGGGGTGACCTTGGCGATGAAAGCGGCGGATGCGTCTTCTGCCATACTGGTTGCCGATCAGGTGATCCTCGCGCTGCCGCCCCGTCTCTTGGCACGGACGGTTTCGTTTCAGCCAGGCCTCGAGCCTGCGACCGCATTCCTTTGGCGGAGTACCGCGACCTGGATGGCGCCGCACGCCAAATTCTTCGCGCTGTACGATCGACCATTCTGGCGAGAGAGGAGTCTCTCCGGCACCGTGCAGAGCATGGTCGGCCCGATGGCGGAGATCCATGATGCGACGACCGCGTTCGGATCGGCCGCGCTGTTCGGCTTTCTCGGTGTCGCCGCGGATCAGCGCCGCGCCGTTGGCGAGGATGTGCTGGTGCAGGCCTGCATTACCCAGCTCGAGCGTCTGTTTGGACCTGAAGCGGCGCAGCCTCGTGCCACCTTGTTCAAGGATTGGGCCACCGATCCGCTGACCGCAACCGACGCCGACCGCATCGGCGGAGCGCATTTGCCTCTCGGCCGAACGTCCTGGGTGAGCGGCGCCTGGGCCGACCGGATCTCGCTCGGCGGTAGCGAGACCAGTGCGACCGAACCCGGCTATCTCGCCGGCGCGATCGATGCTGCGGCTCGCGCCGTCGCCGAGGTCCTCGCCCGATTGATCGATGCACAGGAGACCATCACATGCTGAACGGAAAGACCGCGCTCATCACTGGCGGCAATAGTGGCATCGGCCTTGCCACGGCCAAGCGGCTTCGCGCTGAGGGCGTCCGCATCGCCATCACCGGCACTGATGCGGCCAAGCTGGAGGCCGCGCGTCAGGAAGTCGGCGGCGATACGCTCACGATCAGCGCCGACGTGCGCTCCCTTGCCGATCTGAAGGCGATGGTGCAGATCGTCGGCCACGCCTTCGGCAAGCTCGACATCCTCTTCGCCAATGCCGGCGTCGCCTATGGAACGCCGATTGAAACGACCGACGAAGAGAGCTTCGACCGCCTGATGGACATCAATGTGAAGGGCGTATTCTTCACGGTCCAGGCAGTGCTTCCGATCATGGCCGATGGCGGCTCGATCATTCTCAACACCTCATGGCTGGGTCAGGTCGGCACGCCGGGCCGGGCGGTCTTGTCTGCCTCTAAAGCGGCCGTACGGTCCTTCACACGCGTGTTGGCGGCGGAGCTTGTCGCTCGAAAAATCCGCGTCAATGCAGTCAGCCCAGGTCCGATCGACACGCCGATCCATCGCGCACCCGGGCAGACCGAAGAGGAGTTCAGGGCCTATGCTGATAAGGTCGGCTCCAAGGTTCCAGCCGGCCGCATGGGTAAACCGGAGGAGATCGCGGCGGCGGTGGCATTCCTGGCCGGCGACGATTCGCGCTACCTGCTTGGAGCCGAGATCAATGTCGACGGCGGATTTGCGGAGATCTGATCATGCGCATCAATGACGACCTTTCTCGCCCTGTCATCGCCCACGCCTCGCAGGAGGACTGGATCCCGAGTCCGGCGCCCGGCGTCGACCGCCGCATGCTGTTTCGGATCGGCGAGGAGAAGGCGCGCGCCACCTCGATCGTCCGCTATGCGCCCGGCAGCGCCTTTGCGCGCCATGTGCATAACGGCGGGGAGGAGTTTCTGGTGCTGGAAGGCGTCTTCCAGGACGACGAGGGCGATTATCCAACCGGGACCTATGTGCGCAATCCGCCGGGCACCTCGCATGCACCCGCATCACAGGGCGGCTGCACGATCTTTGTGCGGCTATGGCAGTTCCGCGCTGACGACAGAGCGCAGACCGTCCGCCTGCCGGGCGAAGGTCAGCCCGCGGAGCCGCGCCCCGGCGCAAGCGCCGCAACAGTGTTGTTCGATGATGGCCATGAGACGGTTCTGCTGGAGGACTGGCGGGCGACCGCGACCGTCACAGTGGAGAATTCGGGCGGCCTGGAGTTTCTGTTGGTGTCGGGCGGCCTCACGGTCGACGGCGAGGCGATGAGCCCGCAGGATTGGGGGCGTCTGCCGGCGGGCGTGAATCTGCATGCGCAGGTTGGCGCGGAGGGGGCCCGCGTTTGGATCAAGCGGGGACCGCTATTGCATCCTGACGTGTGCGAATTCTAGAGCATGATCCGGAAAAATGTGCAGCGGTTTTCCAAAAAGATCATGCTCAAACAATAAACTGAAGCGCGATGATGTTTCATCCTAATCTCATCGCGCTTTAGCACGGCCGTCGCGATGAGCTTGCGGCGGAGAACGGCGGAAGCGCCTCGCCCCATCATTACGATGGCGAGGAGGTGTCGATCGCCCGGCTGATGCCGTCGCGATCGATCGCCGCCATCAATTTGCGGCCGCTCTCAAGCCGCTTCCGACACCGACTTCGCACGCTGCTCGAGCACGCCGATCGTGGAGACCAGATTGTCGCGCCGCGCTCGGAGGTTGAGTGCAAGCAGCGGATAGGTCGGCTGCTGCACGTCAAACACCCCGGCTTTGGCTTCCTCCTCGAGAATATCGGTATTCAACAGCCGAACGCGCCACCACAAATCGGCGATCAGCGCATCGAGCCGGAGTTCTCCGGCAGTACCAGAACGGGACATTTCTTGCATCGCATGCCTCAACCTGAAACGGGCCTCCCTGCCGAGGCCCGGCTTTGGTCATGACTCAGCAAGTGGAGTGCCAGGATCGGCGGGTGCGATTGGGCTCGGGAATTGGCTCCGCGCGGTGCGGTCCTTCGGCTCTCAGCGGAAGCTTAACGTGCCAGCGAACCACCAAATCTTCCCCCTTCCAAGCTATTCAAGGGAGCCTTCACCTGCTCAGCTTTCCTGCTCTTGGGCGGCGGGCGACGATGACAAACGCCGGAGGCATTCAGCTCACGCCGCCCGCCGTTTCCGTCGCGCCGGGGGGCTTTGCCACGAGAGGCCGGCGAACGGCACGGGCTTGCTGAAGTGAAATCCCTGGCCGAGCGGGATGCCGAGTGACTGGAGCCGTTTGACCTGCTCGAAGGACTCGACCCCCTCGGCGACGATCGAGAGCTTCAACGTCTTCGCAAGCTGCACGATGGACTTCAGCACGGCGACGGTCTCGCAGCGATCGATCCTGTCGATGAACGATTTGTCGATCTTGACCTTGTCGAAAGGAAAGGCCGTCAAATAGGACAAAGACGAGTATCCGACACCGAAATCGTCGAGGGCAATGGAGACGCCGAGCGCCTTGAGGCGCTGGAGCGTCTTGAGGTTCTCCTCGGTGTCGGCGAGAAATACGCTCTCGGTGATCTCGAGCTCGAGCCGGGTTTGCGGAAGGCCGCTCTGCGCCAACGCAAACGTCACGGTGTCGACGAGATTGGTGCCGGCAAATTGCAGGGCAGAGAGATTGACAGCGACCTTGACGTCTGCCGGCATGCTCATCGCATCGCGACAGGCCCGGGCCAGCACCTGATTGCCGAGCTCGACGATCAAGCCCCCCGCCTCCGCAACCGCAATGAACTCAGCCGGAGGAATGTAGCCCCTGGTGCCGTGATGCCAGCGCGCCAGGGCTTCGACCGATTTTACCCGACCGGTGCCGAGCTCGATCACGGGCTGATAAAACACCTCCAGCTCCTCGCGCCAGATCGCTTCGCGCAGCTCGATCTCGAGCACGTTGCGCTGATCCGCTTCCGCCTTGAGCTCCGCTGAATAAAGGTGGAAGCAGCTTCGGCCGGCATTCTTCGACCTGTAGAGCGCAAGATCGGCGTTGCGAAGGATCTCATCGACCCGCGTGCCGTGCTCGGGCACGAGCGCAAGGCCAATGCTACAGCCGATCACGACGGGATGGCCATCGATGTGATAGGGCTCGGCAATGGCCTGGACCAGCCGCTCGGCCAGGCTTGCAGCGCCGTCGCGCATCGCGGCCACGATCACGGCAAACTCGTCGCCGCCAATCCGCGCCGCCGTATCGGCATCCCGAATCTGCGCCTTGATCCGGTCGGCGACCTGCTTCAGCAACGCGTCGCCGCATTGATGGCCGAGCGCATCATTGACGGACTTGAACTTGTCGAGATCGAGCAGGAGTACGGCGAACCCAGGCTCCAGCCGGCGCGAGCTGGCCAGCGCCTCGTCGATGCGCTCCTTGAACAGGTTGCGGTTGGCAAGGCCGGTCAGGCTGTCGTAATGCGCCAGCCGCTCGATGCGGTCCGCCGACGCCTTGCGCTCGGTGATGTCCTCATGAGTAGCGACCCAGCCGCCACCCTCGCGCCGGCCGTAGGAGATGTAGACGACCCGTCCATCGGGAAACTGCACGGTGTTCGAGATCTGCTCCGACCGGGCGAGCCGGTTCTTCAAATCGACGAGATAGGTCTCGACGTCGAGCACGGCGGTCTGTTTTGCGAATATATCCCGGAAATGCATGCCGATCCGAATGTCTTCCGGCAGGAGGCCATAGAGTTCGAGCCATTGCGGGTTGAATGCGATCAGGCGGTCGCGGCCATCGAACATGCTCAAGCCCTGAGGAAGGTTCCGGAGCGCATCCTCAAACTTGCTGGCAAAATCGCGCCGCTCGCGGTGAGCGCGATCCAGCGCCTGCTGCCGTCGCCAATGGAATGTCGTCGCGGCGAGGATAATGAACGTCAGCAGCAGCGCGCCGCCGAGATAAACCTTCTGCCTGACGGCGGAGCGGGAATAGATCTCCTGCCCCGAAATACCGACGGTGAAGATGAGCGGAAACGCACGCGACCTACGCGCCGTGGTCAACCGGTCGCTGCGGTTCGGTCGGTTCTCGTTCCAGTATTGCACATAGAAGCCGTCACCCAGCTCGCCCTCGACGCGGCTGGGTGCGTGTTGTCCCAGCACGGAGCCCTGGTCCACGCCCCGGGCGGCGAGCACGACGTAATTGGCATTTCTGAGCACCAGCGTTCCGCCGACGCCGAGCTTTGCCGTATCGTAGAACCTGCCGACCACGTCGACGCTGATCGAGCCGACGACCACTCCGGCCGGATTCCGCGCGAGGTCGAACACCTTTCTTGCGAGCTGGATCGTCCATTTGTTCGAGGCCCTTCCCAGCACCGGCTTGGCGACGTAGAGGCGATCGTCGGCTTGCGCCATGACATTGATGAAGTGCTCGCGATCGCCAAGATAAAGCGGCGGGCCGGAATAGCCCGCGGTCGTCTCGGTCATGTAGCCGTTCGATCCGATCAGTGCGAACTGAACCACGTCGCCGGTCGCAATGCGGGCTTTGTCCGACCATGACTTCAAGCTGAAGGTGAGCGGATCCTGGGCGTAGAGCGCTCGTACCACCAGCAATGACTGATCGACGCGCTCGAAGATGCGTTCGGTGTTTTCCTCGAACAGTTCGGCGACGCTGTTGCCGTGCGACCGCGCCTGCTCGACCGCGTCCATCCGCTCCGACGCGGTGATTGCGAAATAGCCGATCCAGACCAGGGGCAGAAAGAACAACGCAATCTGCAGCGGACCATTCCGCAGGATCGTTCTTCCGGCTTTGCGGACTGCCCCTGCGGGAATCACGACGCGCACCCCCGCTTCGGCCGCCAGGGCAGAACTGCGCTCGCCCGCAGTATTGGCATCGCCTTGTCTCCGCCTCGACTGCACAGGGACACCCGCGGCCGAAAGCGGCGCGCGGGTGCTGTTCATAGCGCAAAGGTAGCTGAAACAGCCTTAAGTTTGTGTTTGGGTAAAGCTCAATTCTTCAGATTAAAACATCCGTATCATCACGGAGGTCGGCTGGCCTTGAGCAATCAGGTACATGGGCATGTCGAAAGCCGCACATTTTTGGCCGCCTTCGGGCCGGCTTTTCAGATTGCGCGCGCAAGAACGATCGCGCCGGACAGGATGAGGACCCCGCCTGCCGCATAGCTCAATCTTCGGCCGAACGGCAGCAGCTTCTCGCCGGCGACATAGAGCGCGATGCCGATGATCCAGGCCGGGTTCATCACGCCGCCGACGAACAGCAGCACCATCAGAAACCAGCAGCAGCCGACGCAGTAGCTGCCGTGGCGAAGTCCCATTCGCAATGCGCCGCGCGTGCCGGGCCGCCAATGTCGGCTGAGAAACAACAGCGGGCTCTCGCAGTAGCGCAGGCACGCCTGTTTGAGAGGTGTGAACTGATATACCCCTGCTGCAATCAGAATGCCGCCACCCAGAATCGCGCTGGTGCTTGCCATCGCCATCGACAGCAATCCGAAGCGTTCGAACGCTCCTTGCACCAGGACCGCAGCGAGACTGAACCCCGCCCACGTCACGAGATAGCCGGCGAGAAAGATCCAGGTATCGATTGCGGCGCGGGAGGCAGTCTCCTGCTTGCGCTTGACGGTCGCGTACAAGAGAACGGTGGGCACCGCGCTCGGCGCCATCATCGCGACCATCATCACCCACCACATCACGAACAGCAGCACGCCATAGAATGGCGTCCACGGCATCGGCGCCATGTCCGGCATGTCGGCCATCATCTCGGTGTCCATGCCGGCGCCCGCGGCGAGATAGGCCCAGGCGAGCGCCACCACTGCGGCGGTCCCGATCGCGACGATCAGCCGGTCGCGGTGGAGCAAATGTTCCAGTATCGAGCGCCCCTGCATCGACTTGTCCATAGCGATGAGGAGCTGACACCGAGGTTTTGTCTCGGTGTCAGCGCCGCATCATGCCGCTACGCCCTCGGGCGTCTGCACGACATTGGCGAGCGAGCTATGCGTACCGCGGGTCTCGAACGGGATCGCGCCGGTCGAGCGGATGTTGGCGGATGCGACCTCGGCCGCCCGATGTTCGAACCCCTCGGGCATGACCACCTGGATGCGGTGCGGATCGCCGGTCACCGGATTCTTGATCGGCTCGACATCAGTCTCGAGCACGCCCCTGGCGACGAGTTTTGCGACGCGTCCTTCTTTGTCGAAGGAAAACTCGAACGGCGCAAATACCGGATCGTGGATCTTGGTCACGATCATGCTGACGATCTGAAAAAGCGTGCCTTCGGCCGAATGCTTGCCGGAAAAGATATCGAACAACGCCTGACGCTGCTCCGCCGTGGCGCGTTCGTCGATGATGGGCTGGATTGTCCCGTTGCCCTCATGAAGTGGCCCAGGGAAATCGACCGTGATCGCAAAGCAGAGACCATCGAGCCTGGTCCCTTCGAAATGTCCCTTGGCGATCCGCATGGCGACCATTCCCTTGCAATAGCCTTGGGTCGGCCGTGCGTTGAAATCGCAGGGGCAGCCAAACGCGCAGGTGCAGTTCTTCATCCATTCGCCTTCGAGACGCCAGTCCGATGCAGCCATGGCACATCTCCCAATGTGAGCGGGGACGCGGCAGCCGTTGACGAATTTGTTCAGCGTTATGTCGAAGCGAAACGTAGAGCCGCGAGCGGGATCGAAATCCGATCAGAAGGCCGGCCTCGCAAAAAAGTCGGCTGGCGAGCTGCCGTTCACCCAATGGCGAAAAGCATATCAGCTGTAGCCCTACGCGTACAGCGAACGCATGCGGCGAAGCTAGGGGGCGTCCGAAACTGAGAGGGATGGTGCGCCACTCCGAACAAAACTGAGAACTCGTATGCCATTGAATACACTTACGATTTCTCGTGGCATCTGCGACCCGGCCGTGTCGTAGGCCTTTTTGCCGCGGTTCCGCGCGCCTTGGCCGCCGGAGTGGTAAGATCAGGTGCCGAGGGCAGATTTCGCGGCGCCGGATCTCGGTCAAGATAACGGCGCTCGAAGCGATGAACTCCAGAAGCAAACTGATGATCGCGGTTGCGGTCGGACGATGCGAGAGATGGAGGACGTTATGGAAGCGTGGCGTGACGACAAGGCCCGGTCGACCCTGATTCGCAATGCTGCGGCCAACGTGCAGCTAGGCAACGCGCCCCGGACTTTTGCCGAACTCCTGTTCGGCCACACCAATAGCGAGGATCTCGCCAACCACGACGCCGCTTCGCTGGCCTTCCTGGCCGAGCAGGCCTGGGAACATGTACAGCGGCGCACGGCGGGGCACGCCGATATCCGCATCGTCAATCCGACGATGCCGGATGGCCGCGAGATCTCCGTGCTCGAAATTCTCAACGACAACATGCCCTTCCTGTTCGACTCCACTTTGGCCGAGCTAGCCGAGCAGGGCATCGAGGTCGCCCTGGTCGCCCATCCGATCATCGCCGTGGAGCGCGACGAGCAAGGCAAGCTGATGCGCTTCCATGGCGAAACCCTGCCGGCGGGAGCAAGGGGCACGCGCGAAAGCCTCATCCATCTCCACATCGCCCGCATGGACGTCGACGCCGACCGCCAAAAGCTGGTCGATGGGTTGACCATGACGTTGAACGACGCGCGTGCCTGCGTCACCGACTGGAAGCCCATGCGCGCCCGCATCGAGGAGGCGATCAAGATCTTCTCCACCAATCCGCCGCCGCTGCCGATCGACGAGATCGCCGAAGCCAGCCAGTTCCTGCATTGGCTATGCCTGGACAATTTCACCTTCCTGGGCGTGCGCGAATATCGCTTCTCCCCCGACGGCGATGCGTCGGATGACATCACGACCGGCGAGGGCCTCGGCATCCTGCGCGATCCCGAGGTGAAGGTCCTGCGCCGCGGTCGCGAAATGGTGGTGATGACGTCGGAAATTCGCGAGTTCATGCGGGAGCCGAGCCTTCTCATCGTGATCAAGGCCAACGTGTCCAGCCGCGTTCATCGCCGCATCCGGATGGATTATGTGGGCATCAAGCTCTATAGCCCCGACGGCCGGCTCGAAGGAGAATTGCGCCTCGTCGGTCTGTTCACGTCCGGCGCCTATACCCGATCGGTCAAGCAAATCCCTTACGCCCGCCACAAGGTGGCGCAGGTGCTACAGCGCGCCGGCTTCGACCCGAACAGCCATTCGGGCAAGGCGCTGACGCATATTCTCGAAGATTATCCGCGCGACGATCTGTTCCAGATCGACGTCGACACGCTCTACAATTTCGTCATGGAGATCCTGATCCTCTATGAGCGCCCCCGGGTCCGGGCGCTGGCACGCGTGGACAAGTTCGATCGCTTCGTCTCCATCCTCTGCTTCATTCCGCGCGACAAATACGATACCGACGTGCGCACGCGCGTCGGCGCCTTCCTCTCGCAGGTCTACAAGGGGACCCTGTCGGCCTCCTACGTGTCCTTCCCCGAAGGATCACTGGCGCGCGTCCACTACATCATCGGGCGATATGAAGGTAAGACCCCGGTCGTCGAGCGCGAGACACTCGAAGCCGGGATCAGCGCCATTGCCGAGACCTGGGCCGACAAGTTGAAGGTCGCGCTCGCAGCGTCTGCCGACGGCATGCGGGCGCGCATGCTCGCAAGCCGCTATGCCCAGGCCTTTTCCGGCGGCTACACCGAGATATTCAGCGCCGAACAGGCGATCGCCGACATCACCACCATCGAAAAGCTCACCTCAGCCCGACCGGTGACGATTTCGGTTTACCGCCTCGCGGGGGACGACGATCCCAGACGATTCGGCCTGAAGGTCTTCTCGGATGCCGCACCGCTGTCGCTATCCTATCGCGTGCCGGTGATTGAAAATCACGGCTTGAACGTGGTCAACGAACGCACCTATCAGATCGTGCCGCGCACCAGGCAGGCGCCGGTATGGCTGCACGATATGACAATCGAGACCAGCGACGGCAAGCCGATCGCAATCAGCCGTGAATTCAACCACCGTCTGGAAGCCTCGATCATGGCGGTGGTCCGCGATCGCGCCGAATCCGACGGGTTCAACGCACTGATCCTGCGCACAGCCCTGAGTTGGCGGGAAGTATCGACGATCCGCGCGCTGTCGCGCTACCTCCATCAGATCCGCGCTCCGTTCACCCAGGACTATATGTGGGAGACCCTGCGCAGGAACGCCGCGATTACCGCCAACGTCGTCGCCCTGTTCCAGGGCCGCCTCGATCCGCGCCTTGGACTCACGATTGCGGAGCGCTCGGCGCGCGAGATGGCTCTCGTCGCCGAGATCGAGGAGCAGCTCAAATCCGTCGCCTCGCTCGATGAAGATCGCATCCTACGCCGCTTCACCAATCTCGTGCAGGCAACCATCCGCACCAATTTGTGGCAGGTCGGTCAGGATGGACATCCGCATCCGGTGATCTCCTTCAAGTTCGACGCCCGCAAGATCGAGGCCCTGCCGGCACCGCGACCACTGTACGAGATTTTCGTCTACTCGCCCCGCGTCGAAGGCATTCATCTGCGCTTTGGCAAGGTCGCGCGCGGCGGTCTGCGCTGGTCCGACCGGCCGCAGGATTTCCGTACCGAGATCCTGGGCCTCGTGAAGGCACAACAGGTGAAGAATGCCGTGATCGTGCCGGTTGGCGCGAAGGGCGGCTTCGTGCCCAAGCGCCTGCCGTCACCCTCGGGTCGCGACCACTTCATGGCGGAAGGCACCGAAGCCTATCGTATCTTCGTTCGCACGCTGCTCGAACTCACCGACAATCTCGACGGCGACACCATCGTGCCGCCCGACTCGACTGTGCGGCATGACGGCGACGACCCCTACCTGGTCGTCGCCGCCGACAAGGGCACCGCCACCTTCTCCGACATCGCTAATGCGATCTCGGCCGAGAAGCACCATTGGCTCGCCGATGCCTTCGCCTCCGGCGGCAGTCAGGGCTATGACCACAAGAAGATGGGGATCACGGCGCGAGGCGCCTGGGAGGCGGTCAAGCGTCACTTCCGCGAGCTTGGCACCGACATCCAGACCAAGCCGTTCACGGTTGCCGGCGTAGGCGATATGTCGGGCGATGTCTTCGGCAACGGCATGCTGCTATCGCCGGCGACGAAGCTCGTCGCGGCGTTCGATCACCGCGACATCTTCATCGATCCCTCGCCTGATCCGGCGGTCAGCCTCGCCGAACGCAAGCGCCTGTTCAGCCTGTCGCGATCGAGCTGGCAGGACTACGACAAGTCCCTGATCTCGCAAGGCGGCGGCGTGTTCTCGCGCTCGCTCAAGGCGATCCCGCTTGCGCCGGAAGTGCGCGCACTGCTTGATCTCGACAAGCCGCAGGCCACGCCTTTCGAGGTGATGACAGCGATCCTCAAGGCCCGCGTGGACCTCCTGTGGTTTGGCGGCATCGGCACGTATATCCGCTCGTCCTCGGAAAGCGATGATCAGGCCGGCGATCGCGCCAACGATCCGATCCGCATCACAGGCGCCGATGTCCGCGCCCGGGTGATCGGCGAAGGCGCCAATCTCGGCGTCACCCAGCGCGGCCGTATCGAGGCGGCACAGAAGGGCGTGAAGCTCAACACCGACGCCATCGACAATTCGGCCGGCGTGAACACGTCCGACGTCGAGGTCAATATCAAGATCGCGCTGGCGCGCCCCGAGCGCGAGGGGCGCCTCAGTCCAGGCGACCGCAACAGCCTGCTCGCCGCGATGACCGAGGAGGTCGGCGCGCTGGTGCTGCGCAACAATTATCTTCAGACGCTGGCGCTTTCGCTGGCCGAACGGAAAGGGGTGGCCGAGATCAGCTTCCTCACCCGACTGATGCAGTCGCTAGAGCAGCGCGGCCTGCTCAGCCGCGCCGTGGAGTTCTTGCCCGACGATGCGGCGATCACTGAGCGTACGAGACGCAGCCAGCTCCTGACGCGGCCCGAGCTTGCCGTGTTGCTCGCTTACGCCAAGCTGACGCTGTACGACGACCTGCTTGCAACTGGCGTACCCGACGATCCCTATCTCGCCCGCGAACTATCCCAATATTTTCCGCGCCAGGTGCAGGAGCAATTCCCGACAGCGGTACAATTGCATCGGCTCCGGCGGGAGATCATCGCCACCAATCTCGCCAATGCCGTGATCAACCGGGGCGGCCCGGCCTGTGTCGTGCGCCTGACCGACGAGACCGACGCCGATATCGCCACCATCGTCATGGCCTTCGTGGCGGTGGACGAATCCTACGGCCTCAAGCGGCTCAATGCCGGGATCGATGCACTCGACACCCGCATCGACGGGCAATTGCAACTCGGCCTCTACGCAGCGATCCAGGATCTCCTGCTCTCACGCATGGTCTGGTATGTGCGCAATGCTGATTTCAAGGCCGGTCTGGACGCCGTGATCGCACGCTTCGGCCCCGGAATCCAAGAGATCGCCGCCGGGCTCGACAAGACCCTGCCGCAGGATTCGCAGGCTGGGCGCACCAGGCGGCGGCAGGATCTGATCGATGCCGGTGTCCCGGCGGGCCTTGCCGCAGAACTCGCCGATCTCGATGCGCTCCTCTCCGCACCGGATATCGTCACCGTCGCGGAGCGCACCAACCGGGCCATCGGTGACGCCGCCACGACCTTCTTCGCCGCCGAGGCCGAATTCAGACTCGATCGGATCATCGCCGCCGCGCGCAGCGTGCCGGCCAACGATAATTACGAACGTCTCGCCATCGATCGTGCCGTTGGCCAGATCGCGGCCGCGGAAAGAGCACTGGTCGCCAACATGCTGGCAAACGGCGAATCCGGCCAGCAGGCCACCGGCGACTGGCTTGCGGCTCATCCTGAGGCGATGCGCGTTCGCCGCTTGGTCGAGGAGATCGCGGCCAGCGGCTTGACGCTCGCCAAGCTGACGGTGGCAGCCAATTTGCTGGGAGACCTCGTCCAGGCCTGAGTCCCGACGGCCGACCTCGCTCGAAGCGATAGTCTGTGATGTCGACGCCAACGAGGCCGCCATGGGCCTCGATTGCCTGCTGCTGAAGATCACGCGTCTGTCCCCTCCCTCACTCGTCCAGGGTCGCGATCTCTGCCGGAAATCGCACCGCAAGCGGCGCCAGTCGCCGCTATCGGTCGGCCAGGGCTCCAGTTCCTCGGTCTCAACTCTCGGCCAGGCGAGCAGGAACGGCATGTTCAGATAGGTCCACATGGCGCAGCCGGCGAAGGAGGCGAGTTGCAGTTCCGTCCACGGCGTTTGCAACTCATGGCCGGCAAAGCTCGCCCGCGGTTCAAGCAGCTCTTCGAGCACCGTTCCGTCGTCAGCTTTCAGAGCCACCCGGCTCGGCTCAAAGCGCGAGCGCCGATTGTCAGCGCCGAACGGAGCGTGTGACGCCCACTCCCTCTTCAGACCCGCGGTGACGTTGGTCCGCTCGAGGGTGACAGCCTGTCCCTTCAAGGACCACAGGACGCCGCCCTGCACGAGATCCGCCGACACCTGCTCGAACTGCCGCCACCGATCGAGGCCTCCATGAGCTTCGATGGCAATATCCTTGAGTTGCTTCATTATTGGGCTCCTGCGGAAGCCGCGCGGGATCGCGCGGCCTTTGTGGCGGGAGCCTAGGCGGTCGGCCAAGCCTGCCGAACGACTTAGATGCCTTGATTCCAGACACCGCCGCGAGCCGCGGTTTTCCAAATGCCTCTTCCACGCGTCGCTGCTTTGAAGGCGCCGGTACGATGCCGTTTCGAGCTGGTCGACGGTCAACAGATAGTGTCGATCGCGGAGGCCGGCGTGGAAGGGCGTGCGGAAGCGTGGTCCTGAACGCTGGATTTGACGTACATAGACTTAGCGAGCCCTAGGAAGAGAAATACGCGAGCGCGCTTCGCGCCGATCATCTGGCGAGGCGCAATCGTACAAGATCGTGCTCCAGCGTGGAAAAGCGTAGAAATGGTGCCCAGGGGCGGAATCGAACCACCGACACTGCGATTTTCAGTCGCATGCTCTACCAACTGAGCTACCTGGGCGTGCTCCAAGAGAGGGGCCAAAGCCCATCGAGCGGGCGGTTTATAGTGGGCCGGAAGCGGCCTGTCCACCCGGCTTCGCCAAGAGGCTTCGCCGGGCGCGGCCCGGCTGTGCACAAGCTGCCGCCGCTGGCGCGCGGCGCGTCGACCGGCCGAATAAGTCCATGAAACTATTTGCTTATTCTACATCGTCCACGTCGTCGTCGCGGCCGGGGATGACGTAGGAGCCTTTCAGCCAGCGGTTCAGGTCGACGTCGCGGCAGCGCGACGAGCAGAACGGACGGGTGGCTTCCGATTGCGGCTTGCCGCAGATCGGGCAGGTTTTGAGCGGGCTGGCGGGCTTTTTGACGTGGTCGTCCATGATGTCGGCAGCTTGCACGGGGTGAAGGGGTTCAAGAGCCTGTCGGCAAACAGGTTCCTCGTACCGGCGGCGCGTGCGCCCCGTCAGGCTATTCTACTGTGCATGGGGTTGTTTTCGCGATTTTGTTGGGCCGCGGCTGGCCGGCTCACACCGCGGTGGCGTTGAGCCAGCCGAAGCGGATCGGAAAGCCCTCGCCGCCGAGCAGCGTGGTGGTCTCGTAGAGCGGCAGGCCGACGACGTTGCTGTAGGACCCCACCATCTTCACCACGAAGGAGCCGGCGATGCCCTGCACGGCGTAGCCGCCGGCTTTGCCGCGCCATTCGCCGGAGCCGATATAGGCCTGGATGTCGTCTTCCGAGAGGCGCTTGAAGCGGACGCGGGTCTCGACCAGCCGCTGGCGGAACGCCTCGCGCGGCGTCACCAGGGTGATCGCGGTGTAGACGCGGTGGTTGCGGCCCGACAGCAGCCGCAGGCACTGCGCCGCCTCGTCCACGAGATTCGCCTTGGGCAGGATGCGGCGGCCGACCGCCACCACCGTGTCGGCGGAGAGGATGAAGGCGCCGCGCAGCTCGTCATCCAGCTGCACCGATTTGAGCGCCGCGTCCGCCTTGGCCCTTGCGAGCCGATTGGCACAGGCGCGCGGCAGCTCGCCCCGCTTCGGCGTCTCGTCGACGTCGGCCGGCCGGAGCGCGTCCGGCTCGATGCCGGCCTGGTTGAGCAGCGACAGGCGCCGCGGCGAACCGGAGGCAAGTACGAATTTGGGGCGGCCAAGCATCAGTGATTTGGGGGATGAGCAGGGGGTGAATTGCGCGCGGAACCTATCGGAAGGGGGCTGATTTCACAACCCGGGAACCCGAGCTTTGGTGATTCGAGGCTTCCGACAGCATGTGCCCACGGTGTGTGACGGCGGTGTTACGGGTGCCGAATGCTACCCGCTCGCCGCGCCCACCTTGGCAAAACGCCGGCGGATGCGCATAAGCAGTTGGTCGCAGACGTCGCGATAGGCTGCCAGCTTCTGGTCGCGGCTGCCCTCGATGGTGGTGGGATCCTGCGTCGGCCAATATTCGACGTCGGCCGCCAGCGTCCGCGTCAGCTCCAGCGCCTTGTGGTGCGCCTCGGGCGAGAGCGTGATGATGAGGTCGAAATTCAGCCCCTCCCAATCCTCCAGCTCCTCGAAGGTCTGCGGCTTGTGAGCGGAGATGTCCTGGCCGAGCTCGGCCATCACGGACACCGCGAACGGATCGAGCTCGCCGCGCCTCGCGCCGGCCGATTTCACGTAGAGGCCCTGCGGAAACATGTGCTGCAACAGGCTCTCGGCCATCGGCGAGCGCACGCTGTTCATCGCGCAGGCGAACAGCACCGATTGCGGATCGCGTGCGCGTGGCGGACCCGCCATCGCGCTTACCCCTTCCAATGAAGGACAGTAATGAGCGTGAACAGCCGGCGCGAGGTCTCGAAGTCGACCCGCACCTTGCCCTTCAGCCGCTCCTGCAGCGTACGCGATCCCTCGTCATGGATGCCGCGCCGACCCATGTCGATGGCCTCGATCTTGTCGGGGGTCGCGGTGCGGATCGCCTGGTAGTAGCTGTCGCAGATCATGAAATAGTCCTTCACGATCCGCCGGAACGGCGTCAGCGACAACAGATGCGCGACGACAGGCGTGCCGTCGTCACGGCGGATGTCGAACATCAGCCGGTTGCCGGTGATGCCGATATGCAGCGTGAACGGGCCCTTCCCGTCGGCGCCATCGGGCGCGAACAGGTTCTGCTCGATCAGATCGTAGATCGCGATCGCGCGCTCATGCTCGATATCAGGCCCGGAACGGCCGATCGATTCTTCGTCGAGCGTGACGCCGACGATGCGATTGGTCGAGTCGTCCTGTTCGGGCAGCACTGTCATGACAGATTGAGACGCAATCCAATCGAACGCGAATGGGCGTCCAGCCCCTCCGCTTGTCCGAGCGTCATCGCGGCAGGTCCGAGCGCGCGCAGCTGATCCGGGCCGCACTTCAGGATCGAGGTGCGCTTCATGAAGTCGTGCACCGACAGCCCTGAGGAGAATCGCGCCGAGCGCGCCGTCGGCAGCACATGATTGGAGCCGCCGACATAGTCGCCGATCGCCTCCGGCGTGTGGGGCCCGAGGAACACCGCGCCGGCATTGCGGATCTTCGCAGCGAGCGCATCGGGATCAGCCGTCATGATCTCGAGATGCTCGGCGGCAATCGCATCCGCGAGCGGAATACTGTCGCTTAAGTTCTTCACCATGATGATGGCGCCGAAATCGGCCCAGGACGCGCCGGCAATCGCGGCGCGCGGCAGCGTCTTCAACTGCGCCTCGACCGCCTTTTCGACGTCGGCGGCAAGGCGCGCCGAATCGGTGATCAGGATCGACTGCGCGCTGGCATCGTGCTCGGCCTGCGCCAGGAGATCGGCGGCGATCCAGTCGGCATTGCCGGTGTCGTCGGCGATCACCAGCACCTCGGAGGGGCCGGCGATCATGTCGATGCCGACCTTGCCGAACACCAGCCGCTTGGCGGCGGCGACATAGGCATTGCCGGGGCCGACGATCTTTGCGACCGGCGCGATCGTCGCGGTGCCGTGCGCCAGCGCCGCCACGGCCTGCGCGCCGCCGACGCGGTAGATCTCGGTGACGCCGCCGAGCGAGGCCGCCGCCAGCACCAGCGGATTGAGCTTGCCGTCGGGCGACGGCACCACCATCACCAGGCGCGAGACGCCGGCGACTTTTGCAGGCACCGCGTTCATCAGCACCGAGGACGGATAGGCCGCGGTGCCGCCGGGCACGTAGAGGCCGGCGGATTCGATCGCGGTATAGCGCCAGCCGAGCTCGACGCCGAGCGGGTCGGTGAAGCGCTCGTCCTTCGGCAACTGCCGGCGGTGATAGATTTCGATGCGGTCCCGCGCGAGCTTGAGCGCATCCAGCGTCGCAGGCTCGCAGGCCTTGTTCGCGGCCTCGACTTCGGCGGCCGAGACGCGCAAGGAGGCCGCATCCAGCGTCAAGCGGTCGAACTTTGCGGTGGCCTCGAGCAGCGCGGCATCGCCCCGCTTTGCCACGTCGTCGACGATGGCGCGCGCGGCGGCTTCGACGTCGGCCGAGACCTCGCGTTTGGCGGCGAGGAAGGCCGCGAATCGCTGGTCAAAATCGGCGCTGCTGCGGTCGAGGCGAACGGGCATGTCTGGCTTGGCTTCTGGCTGGTCTTTGGAGCGGATTGGCGCACCAGGTCCCCTGCTCAATGGCGCGGCGGGGAAGCGGCGTCAACCCTCGCAAGCCGCCGTTCTGGCGCAGGCCTGAGCCGGTGCGGCTGGTATACAGGTCACCTCATCCCTCCCCTTCGATCTCCAACCCCGTTCCCAATGCGTCCGTACCGAGGTCGGTCAGCTCACATTCCAGGCATTCGACGTCGAGCCGGATGGCGCCGCCCTCGGCGAACAAGAGCAGGGCGCTGCCGCCGGGCTCCTCGTCGCGCCCGTCCCGGGGATGAAATTCGATGCCGACGAGGTCCAGGACCTTGTCGGGAGCTGCGAGCTCGATGTTGCGCGACTTGCAGGCGAGCACGCGGTCGAAGCGGAGCGCGGCGACCAGCCGGCGCGGCTCGGCCTCGCCCTCCAGCGTCTGCTCCCAGTCCAGCCGGCTCATCCCGACCACAAGCCGCTTCTCGCTCTGCCGCCAGATGATGTCAGAGGCCTGGACACGGGCGTCCTGGACATGGGTCGAGATCACGGCGAGATCGTCGGCGTCGAGGGCGATCAGTTTGAGCTGGGGCGACATCGCCGACGCTTCTCCTTCGAACTGGACAGGGTTCAACGCGCACAGGCCCCGAAATTTCCGCTCAAACTAACGGGCCGGCAGGCTAGAGGCTATTGATATCCTCCATCTCGAGCACCTTCCGCGGATACCCCTCCCGGGCGACGCGGATCATGGCGCGGCCGATCTGCTCGGTCGAGGTGACGAGCCGCGGCGAGAGCCGGCGCAGCACCGACCAGAGCGGCCAGGTTGCGGTATAGACCGCCTGCACCCAGGCGGTCTTGGAACGGGCGCCGTGCAGCGGCTGGATCGCGCCGGGCCGGAACATGTAGGCGGCCCGGAACGGCAGCTTCAAGAGATCGTTCTCGGTCTTGCCCTTGATCCGCGCCCACATCCGCGAACCCTGCTCGGTGGAATCGGTGCCGGCGCCGGTGACGTAGGTGAAGACCATCTGCGGATTGAGGCGCGCCAGCGTCGTCGCAGCCGCAAGCGTGAGGTCATAGGTGAGATGGCGGTAGCGATCTTCGCTCATGCCGATCGAGGACACGCCGAGGCAGAAAAAGCAGGCATCGAAGCCGGTGAGCTCGGCCTCGATCGTCGAATAGTTCAGAAAATTGTCGTGCATGATCTCGGTGAGCTTGGCGTTGCGCACGCCGGTTGGGCTGCGGCCGACCACGAGCACACGGTCGATGCCGGTATCGACCAGGCATTCGCGCAGAACGCCCTGCCCGACCATGCCGGTCGCACCGAAGATGATGACTTGCATCGGGATGTTCCTGGCGGGCTCGCGGCTCATGCCGCGGCCGCGATCTCGTCGAAGGATACACCGGTCAACGTCGCCGAGACATCCCACAGCATGGCAGCGGTGGCGAAATCCTTCGCGTGTGGCATGATCCGCGCTGGCGCTGGCGCCCCCTTCATTTCGTAGAATCCGTTCGGGCCGTAATAGCCGCCAGGCTCTGCCGTGGGCGAAGTCGCGGCGAGCAGCGTCGGCAGCGCACCCTCGGCGGCGGACTGGCTGAACAGCGGCTGGAGCAGCCGGCCGATCCGCCACTGGAACGTGTTGGCGCCCGGCCCGTTCGCAATCAGGTCGGTGCGCGCAAAGCCGGGATGCGCGGCAATGCTGCTCACACCCCAGCCGGCCGCGTCGCTGCGACGTTGCAATTCGAGCGAAAACATCAGCATCGCCAGCTTGGACTGGCAATAGGCGCGCCACGGACGATAGGAATGCTTGCTCTGCAGATCGTCGAAATTGATCGCGCCGGAGCGGTGCGCAAGGCTCGAGAGATTGACGACACGAGGCGCCTTCGCGCGGCGAAGCTGCGGCAACAGTTGCGCCGTCAACGCGTAGTGACCGAGATAATTGGTGCCGAGCTGCATCTCGAAACCATCCTCGGTCTGCTGCCGCTTCGGCAGCGCCATCACGCCGGCATTGTTGACGAGGAGGTCGAGCTGCTCGTTGCCGGCGGCAAAGCGCCTGGCGAAATCGGCGACGGAGGCGAGGCTGGCGAGATCGAGAGGCTCAAAGGCGATCAACGCATTGGGAAACCGCTCGCAGATGCCTTCGATCGCCCGCAGGCCCTTTGCGTCGTTGCGTCCGGTGAGTATGACAATGGCACCGGCGCCTGCCAGCGCCATCGCCGTCTCGTAACCGAGGCCACCCGTCGCCCCCGTCACGACGGCCGTCTTGCCGGCGAGAGAGGGGATGTCTGCCGTGGTCCAGTCGGTCATGCCATGTCTCCGTTCGGGGCTGGAACGAGGCCCGCGACCGGTCTAAATGTGCACTTAGTGCAATTTTGCAAGAGGTGAACCAATTTGAGGGCTTCGAAGGTGGTCCGGAAACGCGTCAAGTCATTGTCCGGGGACGGAAAATCCCCGGCCGCGCCCGGCCTGCGCCAGCGCAAGCGGCAACAGACCCGCGAGCGGTTGACCCGGGCGGCGATGGCGCTGTTCCTGGAGCGCGGCTTCGAGGCCACGACCATCGACGATATCGCGGCGGCGGCGGACGTGTCGCGCCGGAGCTTCTTCCACTATTTCGCGTCCAAGGAGGACGTGGTGGCCGCCTGGCAGGAGAATGCCGCCAGCGCGCTGGTCGCCGAGGTCGTCGCACGGCCCGCGGCCGAATCCATGCTGACGGCGGCGGAGAATGCGATCGCGGCGGCGGTCAAGCGGCTCGATCCGGCGGAAGCAGCTGCGATGTCGCGACTCAAGCGCGACAATCCGGCACTGCAGGCGCGCGATCAGCTCAAATACGAGAAGCTCGAGCGCGCGCTGGCCGAGGGCCTTGCCCAGCGCGGGCGAACCAAATCCGACCGGCTGCGGGCGCGGCTCGTCGCCATGATCGCCACCGGCGCGATGCGCGTCGGCGGCGAGAGCTGGATCGGCGAAGGCGCGCGGGAGAAGCCGGAGGCTTTCGTCAAGCGCACCTTCGATGCGATCAGGGCGATCCTGAAGTGAGCGATGCGTTCACCCTCCAGTATCGTAGCGTGGGCAAAGCGACTTGTCCGCCGTAGCTCGTAGAGCGAAGGCGGAAGCGTGCCCACGTCTTCTTCGTAATTTATGGCGGGTGGTGGGCACGGCGCAATTGCGCCTTTGCCCACCCTACGATTTCGGACTCGCGAAGAGAGACCCCTCACCCGTCTCCGCAAGGAGAGGGGGTAAGAGTCATCCTGTTCACTCCCTGAAGAACGCCAGCAGGTCCGCGTTGATGGTTTCGGCGTGCGTGGTCGGCATGCCGTGCGGGAAACCCTTGTAGGTCTTCAGGATGCCCTTCTTGAGCAGCTTGGCCGACAGCGGCGCAGAATCGGCATAGGGCACGATCTGGTCATCGTCGCCGTGCATCACCAGCACGGGCACGTTGATCTTCTTCAGGTCCTCGGTGAAGTCGGTCTGCGAGAACGCGACGATGCCGTCGTAATGCGCTTTCGCGCCGCCCATCATGCCCTGGCGCCACCAGTTCTGGATCACCGCTTCCGAGGGTTTTGCGCCGGGACGGTTGTAGCCGTAGAACGGGCCGGCGGGGAGGTCGCGATAGAACTGCGTGCGGCTGGCGGCGAGCTGCTTCTGGAGATCGTCGAATACACTTTTCGGCAGGCCGCCGGGATTGGCCGCGGTCTGCACCATCAGCGGCGGCACCGCGGACAGGATCGCAGCCTTCGCCACCCGGCTCTCGCCATGGCGCGCGATGTAGTGCACGACTTCGCCGCCGCCGGTGGAATGGCCGACATGGATGGCGTTCTTGAGGTCGAGATGCGCGGTCACGGCCGCGAGATCGTCGGCATAGTGATCCATGTCGTGACCGTCGGAAACCTGCGACGAGCGGCCATGGCCGCGGCGGTCATGGGCGATGACGCGATAACCGTTGTTGACGAAAAAAATCATCTGCGCGTCCCAGTCGTCCGCCGACAACGGCCAACCATGGCTGAACACGATCGGCTGGCCACTTCCCCAATCCTTGTAGAAGATCTCGACGCCGTCTTTGGTGGTGATGGTGGGCATTGATTGCTCTCTTTCGGTGAGGATCAGTGACGCTGCACGTGCGCAAGCACGCGCCGGTGATACGCAGATAGTCGCGCGAGACCGCGAATGCGATGCCGGGCATCAACAGGGAACGTTGAGAATCGTGTGATCAGGCAAACGCCATCGGCTTGAATCGGCGCCAGGCGCCGATGGTGAGCACGATGAAGAACACCAGCACGATGCCCTGCACCGCCGCGAACACGGGACCCGACGGCGGCGCCGGCGCCACGGCCGGCGCGAGCGCGGCAAGGGCCGGGACCTTGAGGAACGACTGGATGACCAGCACGAAAACGTTGAAGTAGAGCGAGATCATCGCGGTCACGACATAGACCGGACGCCAGACGCCGGCGAGCTTCATGCCGTACAGCGCGATGCAGGCGATGGCGAGCAGCACCAGCGAGATGATGCCGATGATGTGCGAGGGCAGCAGCTTCTCGAACGGAAACAGGAAGCCGGTGGCGCTGGTCAGGATCGTGAACAACAGGAAGATCGCGGTGAGGCCCGGCATCGACTTCGACCCGAGCAGGCCGAACATCACGACGAGGCCGGCGGCGATGGCGATCAGGCTGATGACGACATGGACCAACGTGAGGGCGGGCAAGCTCAAGCCGAGGACCATGACATCTCTCCTACTCGTCTGGTGTCAAAATTCAGGAGAGTAGTATTACGACCCTCATGGGATTGCCACCTGCGTTGTCGTCACATGCATGTGCGAAGCCATGCGTCATCGTGCGAATCGACAAACGCATGGCTGAATTTTTTGCACCGCTGTCACAAACGACGGCAGTTTGTGGTTCGTAGCGCGAATTTTGTAGCCCGGATGGAGCGCAGCGTAATCCGGGAATCGTGCCACAGGAAAGCAGGTCCCGGATTACGCTTCGCTCCATCCGGGCTACGAGATCTTCAACGAAAGTCGAATCGAGTCTCACACTTCCTTGGTGTCGAAGATCAAGAGGTCGGCACCGCCGCTGGCGAATTTCGGCACGTCGGCTCCGGTGGCCTTGCCTTCCGGACTGCCGAAGGCTGCCTGGATGTCGCCCACGCTGTCGAAGGTGAGAATGGCAACGAGATGGATTCCGGAAGGACCTGCGGGAGATGCGACCGGTCCCTTGCTGACGGCGTATTTCTTCAGGCCGGGAAGTTTCTTGGCGAGCGGAATGTGCGTCTCGGCGTAGTACTTGTCGAAGGCCGCAGCATCCTTGGGTGTCTTATAGAGCACGACGACTTCAGCCATTTAGTCCTCCCGATTGATCTCTTGTTCGTTCCGCGGGCGATACGCCTCGCGGGTGCCGCGATAGTCCGCAGGACGCGGCACGATGGCAAGCCTCATTCGACTTGCCATTCGCTTGTCTTGTCCTTGACTAAAGCGCCGGTTTTGCGGCGTCGCCGAGATAGCCGTGCAGGGAGGCCACCACCTGGGCGCCCTCGCCGATCGCGCCGCCGACGCGCTTGACCGAGCCGGAGCGGACGTCACCGACGGCATAGACGCCGGGCACGGAGGTCTCCAGCGGCGCCACCAGCTTGCCCTGGTTCTGCTCGGACTGCGCGCCCGTGACGACGAAGCCGCCGCGATCGAGCGTCACGCCGCAGCCGTCGAGCCAGGCGGTGGCGGGATCGGCGCCGACGAACAGAAACAGATTGCGGATGTCGGCAGAATCCTCGTCATCGGACAGCCGGCTCTTCCAGCGGATGCGCCGCAGCAGCGCGGCCTCGTCGCCCTCGAGCGCGGTGATCTCGGTGTTGAACATCAACTCGATGTTCGGCGTCGCTTCGATGCGCTCGATGAGATAGCGCGACATGCTGGCCCCTAGGCCGCCGCCGCGGATGATCATCAAGACTTTCTTGGCGTGCCCCGACAGGAACACGGCCGCCTGGCCTGCCGAATTGCCGGCACCGACCAGCGCCACCTCCTCGCCGGCGCAGAGCCGCGCCTCGACCGGTGAGGCCCAGTACCAGACGCCGCGTCCCTCGAACTTGTCGAGGTTTGCGATCTCCGGCCGGCGATAGCGCGCGCCGCTCGCGACCACCACCGCGCGCGAGCGCAAGGGATCGCAGCCGTCGAGCGCCACCGCGAATGCGCCGTCCTTGCGCGTGCAGTCGAGCGACTTCACCGTCACGGGAATCATGATGTCGGCGCCGAACTTCTGCGCCTGGGTGAAGGCGCGCGCTGTCAGGGCCTGGCCCGAGATGCCGGTCGGAAAGCCCAGATAATTTTCGATGCGCGCACTGGCGCCGGCCTGGCCGCCGAAGGCGCGGATGTCGAGCACCGCGACGGACAACCCTTCGGACGCCGCATACACTGCGGTGGCAAGCCCGGCCGGTCCGCAGCCGACGACCGCAACGTCGTAGATGCGGCCGTCCTTGGCGCCGCCGATCATGCCGATGGCGCGGGCAAGCTCGGTCTCGCTGGGGTTGCGCAGCACCGCGCCGCTTGCGGCGACGACCAGCGGCCAGTCTTCGGGTTTGGGCGAATAGCGCGCGATCAATTCGGCCGCGTCGGAATCACGATCGGGATCGAGCAGATGATGCGGCTGACCGTTGCGAGTGAGAAAGCCCTGCAACCGCACCACGCCGGCGGAGTTCGACGGCCCGATCAGCACGGGGCCACCGATGCCGCCCTGGATCAGATTGACCCGGCGCAGGATCAGCGCGCGCATGATGCGCTCGCCGAGATCGGCTTCGGCGACCAGCAGCGCGCGCAGCCGGTCCGGCGGCAACAGCAGCGTCTCGACATCGCCCTCGGCACGGCCGTCGACCAGCGCCGGCTGGCCCGAGAGCTGGCTGAGCTCGGCCAGAAATTGCCCCGGCCCCTGGTCGATCACAGGGGTGACGTGGCCGAGGCCATCGCGCTGGGTGATGGCAACGTGGCCCTTCAGCACGACGAACATGCCGGGCCCGGGCTTGCCGGTCTCGAACAGGAACTCACCGTCCGCATAGCTGCGGACCTCGCCGAAATGCCTGATCCGCTCGATCTCGGTCGGCGTCAGCGTCGGAAAGGTCTGCTCGGGGCGGGTGAAGCGCGACATCAGCGCCTCGTCACCGGTTGGTTGCTGTCCGTTCTGCCCCATCGTCATGCTCACTCATTCCAAATTCTTAAGTGCCGGCTTTCCCGGCGGCCCCCTCATTTAGGGAACCATCGTCGTTCTGCGAGGGGTCCGTGCTTGCGGCGCGTTCGCGCGCCTGCAGCTTCCGCCGCTTCAGGTTTTCGCGCAGCGCCGCTTTCAGGCGGTCATCCCGGGACGTCCTCGCCTCGTTCGTGCTCTTGTCGGTCTCGTTAGCCATCACGGGTCCATCACATCGATCGGCGGCAGGATGCCACCGAATGGCGACAGCTCAAGAGGCGAGCGCGATCCATTCGTGCGAAACGCGAAATGGATCGAATCCGAGGCCTGGGGCAACTGGCCAGTTGGCGGGGGATATCGGGGCCCGATTCGGCGGGAAGTCGGTGATTTTGCGTCAAAATGGGCATTTTGGCCGCGATATCGGCCCGATTTTCTCGGTTTGACGGGCCTAGCAAGCTTGCACAGGAGGGGGGCTTGTGGCAGATATCGGCCCGCTTGGTAGCGCCCCTCGGGCGCCCGATTCTTCACCAGCACATGCTGCCGTAGCTCAGTGGTAGAGCACTCCATTGGTAATGGAGAGGTCGACAGTTCAATCCTGTCTGGCAGCACCATTTTTTCCCATTGCAGCGAGCCCGCAACACCCACGGATGCGATCGTGATCACACGTTCCCTGCCCTATGAAGGACTGCTCCACGAGATCGTCGAGCATAATGGCGTGCTTTATCTCGGCGGCATCGTCCCCGAGGATGCGGGGCTCGATATGACGGGCCAGGCCGACGATGTGCTGCGCCAGATGAAGACCCTGCTCGAGGGGGCCGGCTCCGATCTCTCCCGCGTTCTGCAGGTGACGATCTTTGTGGCTGATCTCGCCGACAAGGCGGCGTTCAACCAGGTGTGGAAGCGCTATTTCCCCGCGGACCATCTGCCGGCGCGTGCGGCCGTTGGCGTTGCGGATCTCGGCCCGGGCATTAAGCTGGAGCTGACGGCGATCGCCGCCCGCCGCTGACTGGAGCGACACGGGCGAGGCGAGAGCGCGCGGTCATTCCAGTGTTCACACATCAAGCAACGTTCTCGCGGCGCGAAGCGTCCGAGTTTGGCTGTTTTCCTTGACCCTCTTCCTTGAAGAGGGCGCAGGGAAGACCGGGTGCCGGCTGGCACCCATGACCCGCTGCGCGAAGAATTTGCACACGCAAATGCGCAGGCGGACAACAGGTGGGCCGGAAAACACCCGGCCTTCCCTGCGCGATGGGTTGACGGCCTATGCCTGCTCTCCCCGGAGCCGAATTCCTTCTGGCCTCCGTCACCTCGCGAAAACCGATGCACCGCGTCCGGTCGGCCGATGCATCTTCGCGAAAGCTTGGCTGTAGCAACGACAGCCAGGACCACATGGTTTAGCCGTACGCGACTGCGTCGTTCGTCACACGGAGAAGGACCTCACGAGGTTCACCCGCCCTGGTCCCGCCTTCCCGTGCCCGACGCAGCCGCGTCCACCGCACCCCGGCCCACGTTCGTTGCGACGTACGATCGCCCCTCTCCTCGGGCAAGGATGGCGGGAATATGCCGCAATTCCGAATTTCGGTAAAGTGGAATATTTTTGAGGGAGGGGGTTGACGGGATTTGGGGTGTTTTGCCCGACGGGTCAGAAGCGTTGCGGTCAATACCGGGTTTGACCCGATGCGGGAATCCTACCCACCGGCCATGGCGTCTGAAATCACGTGGTATTTGGACCATCGTTGGGGTAATTTTCTGTTGCGACTGATAACCGCGAGCGGTTCTTCGCCGCGACATCGAGGGAGGACGATCATGACCTTCCGCGCACGAAGCCATCTGGCTCTCTTCGCTTCATTCCTGCTCCTGACTTCGGCTGACGCGGTTTACGCGGGCAGCGAGGACGAGGTGAAGGCTCTTTTCGCAAGATTTGTTGCCGCACAAAACGCTCATGACCTCAAGGAGGTTGGTGAGCTTTTGCAAGATTCAGCTCAGTTCTTGTGGATCACGCGAGGGGCCCCTGTCTGGGGTCACGCCGCAGCCATCAAGCGCTTTGAGACCCTGTATCAAGGCACTTGGTCCCTCGATCCGAAAATGGACGAACTGAAGGTCATCGAATTGCAGACGGGGGTGGCGCAACTCTATGTGCCAATAACCTTTATGATCTCACCGCCTGGGCAGACTGCGCAGCCGACACGGTTCCTGATGAATCAAGTGCTGGTGAAAACGGGCGACGGTTGGAAGATAACAAGCATCCTTCCAATTCCTGCGCCTCAGCCATAGACCAAATTCATTTGCCGAATGCTTCGGAACAATGGCGCCAGTTGGTTCGCATCGGATCAAGCGAGCCACAAGAACCGATGGCTCTCCGTCCGATTGGGCGCGGCCGCTCGGGGTGAACCGGGCGGCTTATAAGATGCCGTTGCACTGCACGTTGACCCCTCGTTTCATGGTGATAATCTTTGGCTCGCAGCCTGTCCGGGAGGACACAATGGGATGGTTCGACCGCCTGTTTGTAAGGATGTCGGAGCCGACGACCCCTCTCTTTGCGAGATTTCGGCGGAAATCGAAGGCACCGACCGACCCTGATCTTCTGAAAATCGCCAAGGACCGGAAGGGACATATTTCCCGCAGAGCCGTCAGGGACGAGTATAATCGACTGGTCTTGGAGAAGTACGCGCACGACAAGTCGTGACTGCCAAGATCCTCGAGGCCGATCTCAGCGGCAAAACATGATGGTTTCGCAACGGCTCTGTCCCCTGCGCACCATCAATTTTCGGCCATTCAACTGCAGTGCCGCGAACCGCTCATCCGCCCGCGCCGCCGTTTGTTCGCGCCAAGCGCTCCGCCCATCCTGCGCGCTGATACCGGGCTCCGGCCGGTTTGGCTGCGCAGGTAAGGTTAATTCTTCCTTTCGATTGTCGGTAAAGTTTTATCTATTATCGTTTTGCCGTGGATGATGAACCAAGAGGCTTCGATAGTGTTTGCGTGTTGCCTGATCGTGACCGGGATTGCGTTGCTTCTCTCCGGCATCGTTGCCTTCGGCTTTCATAGAAACTCACTGCACGCGATGGCGTTGCTGTAACCGTATCAGGGCGCGGGCTCGCAGGATGGGTGTCGACCTGTCCGCCTTAGCTCAATGAGCGAAGGCGGAAGCGAAACCCATCAAATCCTTTCGAGGCGGTGACCAAACGTGATGGGTTTCGCAAGGGCTCTACCCATCCCACGCGCGAAGAGTTCTGCGCTTAGAGTGCCGGTGCAGGGGTCCATAGGCGAAATGAGGCTACCCAAATTCGTGCTACAATCTATAGTCGTGGCACAATGGTCTTGGCTCCGATCCACGAAAGCCTCCCCGGCCCCATAAGCCCTTCCGACCGCATTGAAAGCATCGATGCACTTCGTGGCGTGGCTCTGCTTGGCGTTCTGGCGATCAACCTGGTTACCGAATTCCGCGTCTCGATCTTCCAGCAGTTCCTGCCGGCTAAACAGCCTGCATCGTCCCTGGATCGAGCTGTCGAGACGGTCTTGATGCTGGCCGTGGACATGAAGGCGTTTGCGCTGTTCTCGCTCCTGTTCGGCGTGGGACTCGCAATCCAGTTCGAGCATCTTGCCGCGAACTCGCGTCGCGCGCTTCTGTTGTTTCGCCGTGTGCTTGCCTTGCTGATATTCGGATTGATTCACCTGTGCCTGATCTGGAATGGCGACATTCTCACCGAATATGCGATAGCGGGTCTCGTCGTTCTGCCGTTCCTGTTTGGTCCCCGCTGGCTCTTGCTGGCAGG
Source organism: Bradyrhizobium sp. CIR18 (assembly GCF_014198295.1). Classification (NCBI taxonomy): domain Bacteria; kingdom Pseudomonadati; phylum Pseudomonadota; class Alphaproteobacteria; order Hyphomicrobiales; family Nitrobacteraceae; genus Bradyrhizobium; species Bradyrhizobium sp. CIR18. The sequence continues at coordinate 90,972 of NZ_JACIHF010000003.1, forward strand.
CGCGGCCGCGTTTCTCGGGCTTTACCTGACGATGCAGGTATGGTCGCCGCCCGGGCTGTTCCCCAGCCTCGCGTCGATCCAAGGCAATGTGGAAGAGGCGAACCGCGTCTATGCAACTGGAAACTTCGGTGAGGTGCTGGCGTTCCGGCTTCGCGAAATCGCTTTGATCCTCCCGCTGCACGTCTATGTCTTCCCTCGCACCCTGGGCCTGTTTCTATTGGGTGCATTTGTGTGGCGCAGCGGCGTCCTGCAAAAGCCGAAGCACATCCTCCTGTTCACGGCTGGGGCCGGCTGCGTTGGTCTCGGTGCAGCCATTATCCTGCTGAGAGCAGGGAACGCGATGGCCGGCACGAGTTTCGGCGTACTGGCCACTCCCGCAGGCACGATCCTGCTTGCGCTCGGCTACGGTGCCATCATCATCGCTATCGCCAGCTCCAGGGGGAAAGCGTTGCTGGGCTGGGCCGCGCCGCTGGGCCGCATGGCGTTCACGAACTATCTCGCCCAATCCGTAATCTTCGGGTGGATCTTCTATGGCTACGGCCTTGAGCTCTTCGGTCTTCTCGGCGCCGCCGAAGCGCTCGCGATCGGGTTCGTGGTCTACGTCGCCCAGGTCATCTTCAGCGGATGGTGGTTAGGTCGGCACCGATATGGTCCCGTCGAATGGTTATGGCGAACGCTCATGTACGGCACGCCACAGCCGCTTCTACGGGCTGGGCTCAACGACTCGGGCCAACGGGCGGCCTAAGTCCGTAGAATGGGTCAAGCGACTTGTCCGCCGTAGCTCAATGAGCGAAGTCGGAAGCGAAACCCGTCAAATCCTTTCGAGGCGCTGACTAAGCATGTGGGTTTCGCGAGTGCTCTACCCATCCGACGCACCATCAATTGTCGTTACCCGCCGCACGTCGGGCAAACCGCTCATCCGCCCGGCGCAGCCGCCGGCATAGCTCGCGATTGATGTTCTGCAGTACGATCACATAGGCGTGGATGTCGGCCTTGTAGCAGGCGTAGAGATTTTGGGCGGTCAGCTCGTACAGCACCGTCGGCACCTCCGCGACCACCGTTGCCGAGCGGTTTTGCATTTCGATCAGCGTCATCTCACCGAAGAAGTCGCCGCGCTCCAGTACCGAAATCGGGATGACGCTGCCCGCATTCGCCCGCTTGCTGACCGCGAGCCGGCCGGATTTGACGATGAACATCGAGCGCCCCGGCTCGCCTTCCGCCACGACGGTTGCGCCGGCGTCGAAGCTGCGCTCGACCAGCATGGACATCAGGAGGTCGAGGCTTGGCTCCGGAAGACCGCCGAAGAACGGCGTCGCGAGCAGGAACGCTTCCAGATCGGGAGCACTGACAGCCATTGCGCAAGGATACGCCCCGTCGCCATCAGCGGCAAGCAGAGCGCCGTAGCCGAATAGAGCGTTAGAGTAATCCGGGGCCCTCGGCCGCGGACCGCGCGCCACTCTCCCCGCGCAGCGTCCGTCGCTTTCGCCAGACCTGCAGGTCGATCATGACTTTCACCGTCACCGCAAGGACCAACATGCACAGCACGACCTTCGAGATCGTCTCCATCGTGCCCTCGATCAGGAGGCAATGGACCACGCTGCCCACGACGATGACGATCGCCAGCGGAATATGAATGATGCGCCAGGTTCGCGGTCGCAGTTCCAACCGCCGGCGCAGGGACGCCAGCAGCGCAACAATGAAGATGGCCCACATGGCGATCACGCCGAAGGGGGAGAAAGGCGTCGGCGATGAGAAGGTGAGAGCGTCGATCATGTCGGGCGGGCTGGTGATCCAGAGGCCGGCAACGTGGATCACCACCGCGAAGGCGAGCGTGCCGCCGATCCAGTGATGGGCACGCCGCCCGCGATAGGCCGACAGCGGCGCCAGATATCCGCCGATCAGCAGCGGCTGAACCAGCACGAGACCGAGCGCGATAATCCCGGCGAATCCGGCGAGGATATAGACCGGTCCACGCCATGCGAGCTGCTCGCTCGTCGCAGCAGCTGCGATCGGAACGCCGATGGCCAGGGCGAGGGCAACCCAGATCAGGATCGCCCGGGCCAATCTCCACCCCGTCATTCGCTGGCCCGATCAGGCCGGCTGCAGGACGAAATGCGCTTCGAGGCTGGTTTCCTTGGCGCTGCGCATCACCGGCCGCAGGAAGACGGTTTTGAACTCGCCGCTGTCATAGGCGAGGTGTCCATGCGGCTGGCCGAAGATCGGAATGATCTGCGGCATCTCGAGCCGGAACTTGCCGTCCTTGTCGGTGAGCGTGGCGCCGTGGCTCTGCGGCTCGTGCTCCTGGCCTTCGACCGTATGCGCCCAGATCTGGATACGCTGCCCGGCGAGCGGCGCGCCGTCGCCGGCGCGGCGCACGGTGCCGCTCATCCAGAACCCGCCCTTGCCGATGCGATCCACGATCGCCGCGCCCTTGCGGTAGTTGTTCGCACCACCCGACATCGTTTCGGTCGGTGCGAGGCCTGCCGCACGGGCCGGCAGCAGGAGGCCGGACACGCCGGTTGCCAGAACGGCGCCGCCGGCGGCGAGAAGGTTGCGGCGGTTGAATACGACCGTGGTCATGTCAGTTCCTCCGGGCGGTCGGCGCGACGGCGCGCCGTACGATGATTTCTCGTGCCCCGGACGCGGTGCAGCACGCAGCGATGAGCTGCAGAGCCGGGGCCTAGCCTGATGGGTTCCGGCTCTGCGGAGCAGCGTTTCACGCTGCACCGCGTCCGGGACACGCGACTAACGGGCAATGGCTGCTTCAACGATACAACAACAGGCCTGAAACGCCCAGTTACGACGCAGGGCGCAACGGGTCGCAATAACAGTGTTGTGAACGGGTGCGCGGCCGCTCGAACAGCTTCGTAGCATGGGTCAAGCGGAGCGAAACTCATCTGGCTCGTTCGGCGGCGAAGGATGATGGGTTCGCAAGTGCTCTACCCTTCCTGCGCACGGACACTACATGTGGTGGAACAGCTCCTTCTCGCCGGTACCCTCCCCATGATCCCCTTCTCCGTGCTCGACCTCGCGCCGATTTGTCAGGGCGGCGACGCCGCGCAGGCGTTCCGCAACTCGCTGGACCTCGCCCGGCACGCGGAAGCCTGGGGCTTCAAGCGGTTCTGGCTGGCCGAGCATCACAACATGACGGGCATCGCGAGCGCGGCGACGTCGGTGGTGATCGGGCATATCGCGGGCGGAACGAAGACGATCCGCGTCGGCTCTGGCGGGATCATGCTGCCGAACCATTCGCCGCTGGTCATTGCCGAGCAGTTCGGCACGCTGGAATCGCTCTATCCCGGGCGGATCGATCTCGGGCTCGGGCGCGCGCCCGGCACCGACCAGTTCACCGCGCGGGCGCTGCGGCGCGACCTCGCCACCAGCTCCGAGAACTTTCCGCATGACGTGCTGGAGCTGCAGGCGCTGCTTGGCGACGCACAACCGAACCAGGCAATCCGCGCCGTGCCCGGCATGGGGACCAGGGTGCCGCTCTGGATTTTGGGATCGAGCACCTTTGGCGCGCAGTTCGCCGCGATGCTGGGGTTGCCGTTCGCGTTCGCCTCGCATTTCGCGCCGCAGATGATGATGCCGGCGCTGCGCGAATATCGCGCGCGCTTCGAGCCATCGGTGCAGCTCGACAAGCCCTATGCGATGATCGGCGTCAATTTGTTCGCGGCCGATAGCGACGCCGAGGCGCAGCGAATGTTCTCCTCGCTGCAGCAGGCATTCATCAACTTGCGCCGCGGCACGCCGGGGCCGCTGCCGCCGCCGGTGGACGACATGGACGCGCTGTGGTCGCCGGCCGAAAAGGCCATGGTCGGCCAGTCGCTGTCCTGCTCCGCGGTCGGCTCACCCGATGTGATTGAGGCGAAGCTGAAGGCGTTGATCACTGATACCGGCGCGGACGAGCTGATCACCACCGGGCAGATCTACGACCACACCGCGCGGCTGCGCTCGTTCGAGATCGCGGCCGAGGTGCGGGACCGGCTGGCAAAGCAGCCGGCGGCGTGAGCCATACGCGCCGCGAGCGTCGCGGCGGCTTAAGGGACGGCGCAGGTGAAGTTCTCGGCCTGCTCGATGCTGCCAGTGCCGAGATAGCGCGCCTGGCGCGGATAGGGGCACAGCGGCCGGCTGCGCTCCGGCCAGGGCGTCTTCGCACCCGCACGAGCTTGGATGCGCTCAGGCGCGCGGCCCTGCTCGACCCAGTTCACCAGCGGGGTCAGCACGTCGAAGCTGTCGGTGGCAGGCCCTCCCGAACAATGGTTCATGCCGGGCACGAGAAAGAGGCGGGCGAAGTCGGCCGTCTCTTTTTCTCCGCCCGCAGCATTCATGAGCCGCTTGTACCAATCGAGCGTATCCAGCGCGGAGAACGTGGGATCGCTGACGCCGTGATAGAGCAGCAGCTTGCCGCGCCGCGCACGGAAGCCGGAGAGATCGACTGCGTTCGCCGAGATCGTCTGCACGGAGCTTTCCGGCATCGCCGCGCTCGTGCCGAAGATTTTCGCGTGGGCTTCCGTCACATCCACGGAGCGATAGAAATCGTAGACGGCGTCCGCTTCGCTCGCCAAGGGCGCGTGGGGCGGCGTCATATAGAGATAGGCCAGCGTCGCGCCAAACGAGACGTTGAAGGCGTTGACGCGGCTGTCGGGTGCGGTGCCGAGAATCCAGCGCCGCCATCCCTCCGTGGCGATGCCGGAATCATAGGGATAGGGCGCATAGATCCGGCGGCCCTGTGCCGTGGTCGGCCCCTGGAAGTAGTTCTCGACCGCTGTGACCTGCGCGGCGGAGAGACAACTCGCGGTCTTCTCGGCGGAACACTGCAGCGTGCGCGGCGAAAAACGACAGGCTGGCACGTTGTCGATGATGCCGTCGGCAAGGCCGTCGGCGGCATCGCAGGATTGAGCGATGGCCTTGGACAGCAAATCCATATCGGCCTGGGACAAGGCCTGCGCCAGGATGGGGCGACCGTCCGGCGCTTTCGGTGCGATCGCCGCAAAGGCTTGCGTCACGGCGGCGCCCGAGAGCCCCTTCTCTGGCATTCGAAACGCCGGCGCACCGGCCGCCACGCCGTCGAAATGCTCCGGGAAGCGCTGCGTGATCACCATACCGTGCCGCCCGCCGTTGGAGCAGCCCAGGAAATAAGAGTATTTTGGCAAGCGGCCGTAGTAAGCCTGGATGAAGTGCTTCGCCTGCCGCGTCACGACGTCGTCGGCGCGATAGCCGAAATCGATCCGCGCCTGCGGATCGAGGCCGAAGCTGGCGCCGCCGAGAGGGCCCGGCGCGTTGGCGTGGCCGGCGTCGGTCGTAACCGTCGCGTAGCCCTGATTGAGCGCGCTCGGCTGTCCGCCGCCGGGCTGCGCATCGCCGCTGCCGAGAACACCATCGGTGCCGCCCTGCCCCTGGAACACGAAGCGTCTATTCCATGCGTCCGGCAATCGGAGATGCAGGCCGATCGCAAACTTCTGGCCGTCGGCGCCGGTTCGCTCGTCGAGATAAGCGATCACCTCGCAATGCGCGGCAAGCCCGCCGGCCGCCGGACGCGGCTGCGCCTCGCTGACGCGCATCGCCGCGCCGGACTCCTGGTGGAGCCGATCGCATGCGGTCACGGGCGGGACGGTGTCGCTTGCCGCTGCGATTGCGGTGGAGGCAACACTTGCGATGCAAGCAAGCGCTGCCTGCCAGACCGGACGACGCAGCCTACGTGCCGAAACGATCAACATGCGGTCCCCCGACCGTGAATGCTCCGACTAGTCCGGAAAGCCGAACAGCTTGGCCGGATTGTGGACGAGAATCTTCTCCAGCTCCGCCTGGTCCGGGGCGTAGCGGTACATCAGCTCGAGCAGATCGGCGTCGTTGGGCGGCTGCTTGACGGAGACCGGATGCGGCCAGTCGCTGGCCCAGACGCAGCGGTCGACGGCGGCCTCGATATAGGCGCGCGCGATCGGGATCACGTCGTCATAGGGCGCGCCGGCCTTCGAGGTCTTCTCGCCGAGCGACAGCATCACCCAGAAATTGCCCTTCTTGAGCAGCTCGAGCATCTTGCGCAAATTCGGATCGCTCTTGCCGGCTTCCGGATCGGGGCGCGCCATGTGATCGATCAGCACGGGGACGTCGAGATTCTCGTACTTGGCGATGCTCGATATGATGCCGTCCTTCTCCGGCTGGATCTTGACGTACCAGCCGAGCTCACGGATGCGGGCGATGGCGCGGGCGAAATCGGCATCCGACAACACCGCGCCGAGCTCCTGGCGGAAGCTGAAGCGCGCGCCACGCACGCCGGCGTCATGCAGCTTGGCGAGATAAGCGTCGTTCGCCTCCGCGAACACCAGTGCGTTGGCGCAGCCGCGATAGTTCGGGCCCATCGCGGCGAGGCCGTCAAGCACGACGGCATGGTCGGCGCCGTAGGTCGTGGTCTGCACGATGATGCCGCGCTCGATGCCGAGCGCCTTGTGGACGCGCAGCGCGGCCTCCCAGGTCGCGGTCGGCATGCGGTAGGCCGCGCCGGGACGCTCCGGATATTTGTCGATCGGACCCAGCACGTGGAACTGGCTGTCGACGGTCTTCGGCGGCGGCGCCTTGATGGGGCGGCGCGGATTGGGATCGAACGGCAGATAGGTCGGCATGCGCTAGAACTCCTTCAGTCGATCACGGCGGTGAAGTCGCACTGCACCAGCGCGCCGCCGTCCATATTGTCCATCGGCAGCGCGTGGCGCGCCGGGCGCGAATGCTCGTCCGGAAACATCTTGAGCCACTCGACATTGATCGGGCCGCGCTGCGTGCGGTCCTTCAGCCATACCGTCATCTTGATGATGTCGTCGGTGGTGCCGCCGGCGGCTTCCACCGTCGCCTTCATGTGCGCGAACATGTTGGCGCATTGCGCATCGAGACTTTCCGGCATGACGCCGGCGTTATCGCGGCCGAGGATGACGCCCGACATCACGAGATTGCCGATGCGGCAGGCGTTCGGAATCGGATTGGCGTGCTTGAAGCCGCCGATATGAATGCTCTTGCGCCGCGTGTGACCACTCATAGTGCGCTCCCTCTTTGTTATTGGTTCAGACGAACTGGCACGACACCGAGCCGAAGGCGCCATAGTCGGCATGGAACGTGTCGCCGCGGCGGATGTCCACGGGGCGCGTGAACGAGCCCGCCAGCACGACTTCGCCGGCCTTCAGATGCTCGTCATGCGGCGCGAGGCGGTTGGCGAGCCAGGCGATGCCGTTGGCGGGGTGATTGAGCACGCCGGCCGCGAGCCCGGTTTCCTCGACCTCGCCGTTGCGGAACAAGAGCGCGCCGATCCAGCGCAAATCCGCATCGAGCGGGCGGAACGGCCGGCCGCCCAGCACCAGCGCGGCATTCGCCGCGTTGTCGGAGATGGTGTCCATGACCTTTCGCATCTTGCCCGTTTCAGGGTCGACGCGGTGCATGCGCGTTTCAAGAATCTCCAGCGCGGGCGTGACGTAGTCGGTGGCGTTGAGCACGTCGAAGATGGTGCAATCGGGCCCGCGCAGCGGCGCCTTCAGCACGAAGGCGAGTTCGACCTCGATCCGCGGCGCGTGGAATCGGTCGAACGGAACAGGCGTGGCGTCGGCATAGAACATGTCGGCGAACAGCACGCCGTAATCCGGCTCGTTGATGCCGACCGCGTTCTGCATCGCCTTCGAGGTCAGGCCGATCTTGTGGCCCTTGATGATTCGGCCGCGGCCAAGCTGGAGCTTGGTCCAGGCGCGCTGGACGGCGTAGGCATCCTCGATGCTGAAATCGGGATATTCCTTCGTGAACATCGGGATCAGCGACTTGGTGCGCTCGGCCTCATCCAGGCGCGCGGCGAGGCGCTCGATCGTGGCGGCATCCAGCATGATCTATTGCTCCGCGGCCACGGTGTTCCGGAGCACGCCGATGCGGCTCGACTCGACCTCGACGACGTCGCCGACCTTCAGCCAGCGCGGCGGATCGAAGCGAACGCCCGCCCCCGTCGGCGTGCCGGTCACAATCATGTCGCCGGGCTTCAACGTCGCGAAGGTCGAGAGATAAGAGATCAGATAATCGAACGGGAACATCAGCCGCTCGGTCGTGTCCTGCTGCCGCACCTCGCCGTTGACACGCGTGGTGATGTCATGAGGGCCGCGCGGGTCGAGCTCGTCCGACGTGACGATCCACGGGCCGATGCTGCCGGAGCGATCGAAATTCTTGCCCTGCGTGACGTTGAACTTGCCGTGACGCAGCCAGTCGCGAATGGTGCCCTCGTTGCACAACGTCATGCCGAAGATGTGCGACCATGCTTTTTCGCGCGGAATGTGACGGCCGCCCTGCCCGATCACGATGACGAGCTCGCCCTCATAGTCGAGCTGCTCCGAAACTTTGGGCTTCTCGAGCGGCTGGCCGGAGCCTGTCATCGACGACATGCTGCGCACGAACAGGCTCGGATATTTGGGCAGGTCCGAATTGTCCTTGTACTCGGCATTGCGCTCGGCGTAGTTGACACCGATGCACCAGAGCTTTTCCGGCGCCAGCACCGGCGGCAACAGGACGAGATCGTCGAGCGAATAGTCCGGCGTCGCGCCCGCGATCGCTTCCTGCGCGTCGGACAGCGCGTTGGCCGCGATCAGCGCCTTGACGTCGGAGAAGTCGCGGCCGATCCGCCTGGTCAGATCGATCACGCCGCCTTCGACGGCCGCGCCGTAGCGCGGCTCTCCGTCCACGAGATAGCTTACCAGTCGCATGGTCGTTCTCCAATTTGTGTCGAGCAGCGCGGCGGGCGGCGCGCTCAGTCTTTCGATTTGGGCGTCTGAAATACGGTGTTCAGCGTCACGATCTCGCCGAGGCGGGCGTAACGGGGCCCGCCGATGCGGGCGATCGGGTCGAGCGCCTTGGTCTCGACCTTGCCGTCGTTCACGAGGCCGTCGCGCAAATGGAACATCACGACCTCACCGACGATCAGCCGGCTCTTGGCCTCACCGAATTCAAGGCACTGCCGGAAGCGGCATTCCATCGCCACAGGCGCGGCGGCGAGCCGCGGCACCCTGATGCGCTCGCTCGGAATCGTCTCCAGGCCAAGATGCTCGACCTCACTGATTTCAGGCGGATGCTCGACCGATGAGTCGTGCACCGCCGACATCAGCGGGGTATCGGCGATGTGGATGACGTATTCCTCGGTATCGAGGATGTTGTGCGCGGTGTCCTTGTAGTCGGCGCCCTTGCGGCCGACGCTGATGGCGAGCATCGGCGGCTTCTGCGAGACGAAGGTGAAGGCGCTGAACGGCGCGAGGTTGAGCACGCCCTTGCTCGACAGGCTGGTGACCCAGGCGATCGGACGCGGCACCACGATGCCGGTCATCAGGCGGTAGATGCGCTCGGCGCCGAGCTCGGTCGGATCGATCCGCATCGATCAATCCGCCCTGATGTTGGCCTTGCGCACCACCGGAATCCACTTGGCGTCCTCGCGCTCGAGGTAGGCCTTGAACTCGTCCGGCGTCATCGGCGTGGCTTCGCCGCCGAGCTTTTCGAATTTGTCGACCACGGCAGGATCCTTCAGGATCGCAACCAGCGTCTCGTGCAGCTTGTCCACGATCGGCGCCGGCGTGCCGGCAGGCGCGAACAGGCCGGTGAACGTCTGGCCGTCAAAGTCCTTGTAGCCGAGCTCGGCGAAGGTCGGCACGTCGGGCAGCGATTTCAGCCGGTGCGGGCTGGTGACGGCGAGCGCGCGGAACAGGCCGGCCTTGATGTGCTGGAGGCTGACCGTGAGCTGGTCGAATGCGAACTGCACCTGGCCGCCGAGCAGATCGTTGATCGCCGGCGCGTTGCCGCGGTAATGCGCGGTGACCCATTGCAGCTCGAGGTTCGACTGCATCAGCTCGCTGAGCAAATGGTTGGTGGTGCCGGGGCCAGGCGAGGCCATCGTCAGCTTGCCGGGCTCGCGCTTGGCGAGATCGAGGAATTCCTTCAGCGTCGTCGCCTGCACCGACGGATGCACCTCGAGCACCAGCGGCGTCATCGAGATGGTCGAGATCGGCATGAAGTCCTTTTTCCAGTTATAGGCTTCACGCTTGTTGATCTCGGTTGCGAACAGCACCGGACCGTTGGCGCCGACGAACAGCGTGTAGCCGTCGGGCGCGGACTTCGCGAAGGCTTCGCCCGCGATCATGCCGCCGGCGCCGGCCTTGTTCTCGATGATGAAGGGCTGGCCGAGCTTTTCCTGAAGCTTGTCGGCGACGATGCGCGCGGCGCTATCGACATTGCCGCCGGCCGGATAAGGCACGATCAGCTTGACGCTGCGGGCCGGCCATTGCTGGCCCGACGCGGGCCCTGCCAGCATCGCGGTGGCGGCAGCTATGGCAATCCAGATTAATCTCATGTTAACCTCCCGGCAGCGCTTCCAATTCCATGTCGCGTGCGGCGATGCGCACGGCAACCCGATCGGGACGCAATCTTCAGATGGGCGCTTGTCCTGTCGAGTGAATTGTGGCGTTCTTGTCCATATTATGGACAAGACGAAAATCGCCCGCAACGCGATATCCCCGCGGCAGGGCGCGCAGGCGATCCGGCGCGCGCTCGCAGTGCTGCGCATTCTTGCCGCAGGCCGCGAGGACGGTGTGCCATTGGCCGAAGTGATCCGGGCGACCGGCCTCACCCGTCCGACCGTGCACCGCATCGTCCACGTGCTGATCGAGGAAGGCATCGTCGAGCGGCACGAGCGGACCGGCCGCTACGCGATCGGCAACCAGGTGCCGGAGCTGGCGCTGGCACGGCCACGGCCGTCGCGGCTGCTGATCGCCGCCAATCCATCGCTGCAACGTGCCTCCACCGAAATCGGCGACACGATGTTCCTGACGGTGCGCACCGGCAACGACACGCTGTGCGTCGACCGCAGGATCGGAATCTATCCGATCCAGGTGCTGTCGATCGAGATCGGCGCGCGCCGGCCGCTCGGCGTCTCCAGTGCCGGCGTCGCCATCCTCGCGGCGATGCCGGCGCCGGAGGCGCGAAAGATCGTCGCAGCGAACGAGAAGCGGTTCGAGGCTTACAAGACCGATATGGCGACGGTCCTCGGCGAGGTCACCGCCGCGCGCCGGCTCGGATACGGCCTGAGGGAAATCGGCCTCGTGCAGGGCACGAAATCGATCTCGACCTGGATCAAGACCCCGGATGGGCGGCCGGCCGCAGCCATCACCGTCTCCGCGGTGCGAACGAGGCTTGGCCCCCGCCGCGAGCAGGAGGTCGCGGAGATCTTGTTACGGGAGGCGCGGAGTATCGAGCAAGCGATCGGGGGATGAAGCGCAGACGGTGCTAGTCCTTCGCCTCTCCCGCCTGCGGGAGAGGCCGACGCGCGAAGCGCGGCGGGTGAGGGCTCTCGCCACGCAGGGACATTCTCCGCAATCAGCAACAATCCCGACGCGGAGACACCCCCTCCCCAGCCCTCCCCCGCAAGCGGGAGAGGGAGCGCACCGTCATCGCGGCTATCAATGGGCTGACGTCCCGCACAATTTTATGGCACAACGCCTCCTCCGCCGACCGACAACGAGGCCCCCGCATGCCCGCGCCGAAACCGCCTGCCTTCGAGACCCTGAGCCTGCATGCGGGCCAGCATCCGGATCCCGTGACCGGGGCCCGCGCGGTGCCGATCTACCAGACCACGTCGTACGTGTTCCAGGATTCCGATCACGCCGCCGCACTGTTCAATCTGGAGCGCGCCGGCCACATCTATACGCGCATCTCCAATCCGACCACCGGCGTGCTGGAGGAGCGGCTGGCCGCGCTAGAGGGCGGCGTCGGAGCGATCTGCACCGCGAGCGGCATGGCCGCGCTGCACCTGGCCATCGCGACGCTGCTCAATGCCGGCGACCACATCGTGGCGTCGAGCTCGCTCTATGGCGGCACCATCAACCTGCTGGCGCACACGTTGCCGCGCTTCGGCATCACCACCACTTTCGTGAAGCCGCGCGATCTCGATGCGTTCCGCGCGGCGATCAAGCCGAACACCAAGCTCGTGATCGGCGAGACCATCGGCAATCCCGGGCTGGAGGTGCTCGACATTCCCAAGGTCGCTCAGATCGCACATGACGCAAAAATTCCGCTGCTGATCGACAACACCTTTGCCACGCCCTATCTCAGCCGGCCCATCGAGCTCGGGGCCGACATCGTCATGCATTCGGCGACTAAATGGATTGGCGGCCACGGCATCGCGATCGGCGGCGCGATCATTGACGGCGGCCTCTTCGACTGGCGCGCTTCGGGCAAGTTCGGCGTGCTGACCGAGCCCTATGGCGGCTATCACGGCATCGTCTTCGACGAGCAGTTCGGCACTGCCGCCTTCATCATGCGCGCGCGGACCGAGGGCTTGCGCGATTTCGGCGCCTGCCTGTCGCCGACCAACGCGTTCCAGCTGCTGCAGGGCGTCGAAACGCTCGGCGTGCGCATGGACCGCCACATGCAGAACACGCATCTCGTGCTGGAAGCCCTGAAGTCCAGCAAGGCCGTCGACTGGGTGCTGCATCCCTCGCTGGAGACGCACACGGACTATCAGCTCGCCAAGCAGCTCCTGCCGCGCGGCGCCGGCTCGATCATCTCCTTCGGCATCAAGGGCGGCCGCCCTGCGGGCCGCAAGTTCATCGAATCGCTGCGCATGATCAGTCATCTCGCCAATGTCGGCGATGCCAAGACGCTGGTCATTCATCCCGCCTCGACCACGCATCAGCAGATGGATGCCGAGCAGCTCAAGGCGGCCGGCATCGGCGAGGAGCTGGTGCGGCTGTCGGTCGGCATCGAGACCGCCAGCGACATCATCGACGATCTCGCGCAGGCGCTGCGCATCTCGCAGAAGGTCTGACACCATGAAGCTCTCCGTCAACGGCGCTGATGTGTTCGTCGCAACCGGCGGCCGCGACTTCGACAAGTCCCTGCCCGCGGTCGTCTTCCTCCACGGCGCCGGCTTCGACCATTCGACCTGGGCGCTGCATACGCGCTGGTTCGCCCATCACGGTTTTGGCGTGCTGGCGCCGGATCTTCCCGCTCACGGCCGCTCCAGCGGACCTTCGCTCGGCAGCATCGCCGGGATGGCCGACTGGACCGCGGCACTGCTCGAAGCGGCAGGCGCCGCGAAGGCGCATCTGATCGGCCATTCCATGGGGTCGCTGATCTCGCTGGAGACGGCGGCCCGCCATCCCGACAAGGTCTCCGCGCTGAGCCTGATCGGCACCGCCGCGACCATGACGGTCGGCCCGGATCTGCTGAAGGCCGCCGAAGCCAACTCGCAGGATGCCAACGACATGGTCTCGATCTGGGGCCTCGGCTTCAACGCCGAGCTCGGCGGCAGCCTCGCGCCGGGCCTGTGGATGCATGGCGGCGCGCAGGCGGTGCTGAAGTCTTGCGAGGCCGGCGTGCTGTTCAGGGATCTGTCGGCCTGCAATGCCTACGCGAATGCGCTGACCGCCGCAGCGAGCGTGAAGGTGCCGACGACATTAATTCTCGGCGAACGGGACATGATGACCCCGGCGAAGGCGGGCAAGGCTCTTGCGGCCGCCATCCCGCATGCAAAGACCGTCATGGTGCCGGGCGCCGGGCATATGATCATGGCAGAGCGGCCTGACGAATTGCTTGCGGCCTTGCGGAACTGAGAAGGATCAATCGATCATTCTGCGCGTTGCGGTGAGACATCCCTGTACATCTTGAGGGAACTCACCCATGCCAAGACAAGAAGTGATCCGCAAAGCGAAGCGGGACAAGCGCGCGGGCAAATCGGCAAGCACGCAGGCAGGCGAATTCGTCAAGGACGAGATCGACAGGATCCGGAAAGGCAAGCACGGCGCACGGTCGACCAAGCAGGCCATTGCGATCGGCCTGTCCGAGGCGCGCCGCGCCGGCGTCGATCTGCCGCCGCCGCGCAAAGGACGAACCAAGAAATCGACACGCCGCAGCGCCAAATATGCTTACGAGGTCGGCCAAGGCAAACGCACGCCGAAGCGCCGGCCGAAAGTGTCGCGCGCGGTCGAGAACGTCCTGAAGAAAGAGCCGCGCTCGACCGCATCGCGTAGCGCGCTGTCGAAGCAGGGTAAGCGCGCCGCGAGCGGACGAACCGCGGCGTCGCGTTCGGCTGCCGCACGGAAGGCGAGCCAGACCAAGGGCGCCAAGACCCGCTCCGCTGCCGCAAAGAAAGCGGCCCGCACCAGGGCACGCCGCCGGAGCTGATCAGCTCAGGCGATTGCGACGCTCCGAGAACACGGCGCGGGCCGCGCGCTCCGCCTCGCGCGCCGAGCGGAACTGGCGGCCTTCGAGACTGTCGAACAGGCGCTCGGAGGAGAAGAAGCGGAAGCCGCGGGCATCCCTCGTGATGATGCCGGCGGCACGATCGTGGATCTCGATGATATAGGCGTTGGACTGGGTGTGGGACATGACTGCTCGTTCGCCGGAATTCCGGCGCTCCTGTCTGGCAATTGCGATGTGGATGTTGCTAGGACGCGGTCAGCAACAACAACAGGCACCCGTCGCCGCCGAGAAACAGCGCCGCGTCATGCATGCGAGCATGTCGTTCTGATTGCGCTGGCGATCGGTTCTCATGGTGCGGCTTGGACTCGAGGAGCAGTTTCGATGTGCGACTATCGAGCGATTGCCGCGATTGGTCAATGAAATGGCCATCCATATTTGCCGTGAGCGCGCTGAAGCGCTTCTCCCGCGGTGAGCAGTGGCAGCCGGATTTACCTCGCGCGGCTTCGCTCCTCTTCCTTCTCCCCTTGTGGGAGAAGGTGGCGCGAAGCGCCGGATGAGGGGTTCGTCCCGCAGGTTCAAATGAGAGAGACTAGCGCGCGGAGAGAACCCCTCACCCGTCTCGCCGCTATGCGGCGAGCCACCCTCTCCCACAAGGGAGAGGAAAAGAAAGTCTCACCACATCGTCGCAGCGGCGCGCTCGGGCCAGATGCGATCGTACTCCGCGCCGCCGACCTTGTTGTCGCTCATCTCGGCGAGGATCTGACCGGGCGTCGGCAGCGTCTTGGGATCGATGCGCTTGTCGGGATTCCAGAGGTCGGAGCGGACGATGGCGCGAGCGCACTGGAAGTAAATCTCGGCCACCTTCATCACCATGACGCTACGCGGCGCCTTGCCCTCGACCTTGAACGAGGCCAGCAGCTCGGGATCGACCGAGAGATGGGCGCGGCCGTTGGCGCGAACCGCATTGCCGGAGCCGGGGATCAGGAACATCAACGACACGCGCGGGTCGCGCACGATGTTGCGCAGGGAATCGACCCGGTTGTTGCCGCGACGATCCGGCAGCATCAGCGTCTTGGGATCATGGATACGGACGAAGCCGGGCAAGTCACCACGCGGCGAGCAGTCGATGCCCTCGGGGCCGATGGTGGCGAGCGCGGCGAACGGCGCCTTCTCGATGAAGACGCGGTAGAGCGGGGTGACGTGGTCGGCGACTTTCACGGTCGAGGCGTCGTTGGTGGCGCCGTAGATGGCCTCCAGCTGTTCGATCGTTTCAATCACCGACATTCCGTTCTCCTTGCTGTACTGGCTAATCGTGCCAGCCTTCATTCCTGATCACGCGCACGAGCTGGCGCGCATGATAGTCCACGCCGCCGGCATTGAGGATGGTGACATCAGCCTGCGCCGACCTGTCGTCGACGCTGCGGGTGAGACGCTCGGCGATGTTGCCGTCGCTTTGTCGCGCGCGGGCAGCCAGCCGTGCGGCCAGCACATCCGGCGGCGCCGTGATCGCAACCACCACGATGTCAGCATAGGCCTGGCGCAGTGCGCCGATCACGGTGCGCGAGACGTTGGCGACGACCGTGCGGCCGGCGCGGATATCGTCGTTGACGTCGAGCGGCAGCGCATAGGAATGCCCGTGCGCATCCCAATGCACGGCGAAATCGCCATGCTCGCACGCGCGGCGGAACTCGTCGGGGCCAAGCGCGACATTGTCTTCGTCGGCGGAGGATTCACGCGTCACGATTCGGCGCGGGAAGACAATGTCGTGATCGTCAGCGCAGGCCGCCTGCGCCAGCCGCAGCAGCGTGTCCTTGCCGGCGCCGCTGGGACCGACCACCAGCACGAGCCGTCCAGGTCCGATCGCGCCGGTCTGCTCGCCCGCCATGGTTGCGCTCTCGCTCATGCGACACGGTGTCCTTCGCGCCAGACACTGCGGACGACGGGAACGTGGCCTGCGACATGCACGCGGATGAGGTCGGCGCGCTTGCCGATCGCAACCTCGCCGCGGTCGGTGAGGCCAACTGCCTCCGCAGGTGCCTTGGTCACGGTGCGGATCGCCGCGGGAAGGCCGATCGCAGGCACATGCTCGGGCAATTGCAGCGCCCCCATCAAGAGGCTCGACGGGATGTAGTCCGACGACAGAATGTCGAGCAGGCCTTCGCGGGCGAGATCGACGGCGGCGATGTTGCCGGAATGCGAGCCGCCGCGCACGACGTTGGGCGCGCCCATCAGGATGTCGATACCGGCCTCGTGCAAGCCGCGCGCGGCCTCGAGCGTGGTCGGGAACTCCGCCACCGAGACGCGATCGCGCACGGCGTCCGCAACGTTCTCCTCGGTGGTGTCGTCGTGGCTTGCGAGCGGGATCTTGTACTGATGCGCCAGCGCTACGATCTCGCGCATGTTGCTCGCGGCATAGAGCTTCTGATATTCGAAGCGCTTGGCGAACAGCTCGTCGAGCTCGGCATCGGTCTTGCCGCCGCCCTTGCCGCGATAATAGTCGCGCAGCTTGACCTCGTCACGGAACTGACGCTGGCCGGGCGTGTGGTCCATCAACGACATCAGCTTGACGTCGGGACGGTCGATCAGCTCCCTGGCCTCCTCGACCACGCTCGGCATCGGGATCTCGCAGCGCAGGTGCAGGAAGTGGTCGGCGCGCAGCAGGCTGGCGTCGCGCGCGGTCGTGATCGCGGCGGCGAGCACGCCGGCGCGGCCGTCGACTTCCTCGGCGCCGTCCTCGCGCCAGACCCGGAGCGAATCGAACACGGTGGTGATGCCCGAAGTCGCGAGCTGGCCGTCATAGGAGATCACGGCCGCGACCGGATTCCAGAACACCTTTGGCCGCGGCACGTAATGGGCTTCGAGATGGTCGGTGTGCAGCTCGATCAGGCCCGGCATGATCAAATCGCCGCCGGCATCCTCGGCGCCCGCAGGCGCAGTCCCATCGCCGATCTCGGCGATGCGCCCGTCGGCAAGAGCGAGCCAGCCCTGCTCGATCACCCGGTCAGCCAGCACGATCCTGGCGTTGGCGATCACAATGTCCTTCGGCTTGGCGTTCATTTCCATTTCCTTCAGGCCGCGGCGGCAAAGCTGGTGACGTCGACGATGCGGTCGGCAATCAGATGACGGATTTCGTCGTCATGGACAATGGCAACCATGGCGACGCCCTGGCGCTTCTTCTCGGCGACCAGCTCGACCACGACCGCGCGGTTGGCGGCATCCAGCGAGGCGGTCGGCTCGTCCAGCAGCAGTATCGGCAGGTCCGAGATGAAGCCGCGCGCGATGTTGACGCGCTGCTGCTCGCCGCCGGAGAAGGTCGCGGGCGGAAGCTGCCACAGACGCTCGGGGATGTTGAGGCGGTGCAGCAGATCGCCGGCGCGGGCTTGCGCGTCGGCGCGTGGCATGCCGTTCACGATCAGCGGCTCGGCGACGACGTCGATGGTGGCCACCCGCGGCACCGCGCGCAGGAACTGGCTGACATAGCCGATGGTGGCGCGACGGACGTTGAGCACCTGGCGCGGCTCGGCGCTGGCGAGATCGATCAGCGCGCCGCGGTGGCGGATGCCGATGCGACCGCTATCGCAGCGGTAATTGCCAAAGATCATCTTCAGGATCGACGATTTTCCGGCGCCTGACGGCCCCGACAGCACGACGCATTCGCTCGCGTTGACCTGGAAGGTCACGCCGCTGACGACAGGCAACTCGATGCCGCCCTGCAGGTGCATGGTGAAGGTCTTGTTGGCATCGGTGACGTCGATCATGGCGGTCATTGGAAAGCTCATATTGAAAGGTTCATGGCGGCAGGATCGAGGAGACGAGAAGTTGCGTATAGGGC
Source organism: Bradyrhizobium sp. CIR18 (assembly GCF_014198295.1). Lineage (NCBI taxonomy): Bacteria > Pseudomonadati > Pseudomonadota > Alphaproteobacteria > Hyphomicrobiales > Nitrobacteraceae > Bradyrhizobium > Bradyrhizobium sp. CIR18. The sequence continues at coordinate 109,006 of NZ_JACIHF010000003.1, forward strand.
TCGCGGGGATCGTCGAGAACCTGGTCGGTGAGACCGGTCTCGATGACGCGGCCGCCCTTCATCACCATCACGCGGTGCGAGAGCAGCCGCGCCACCGCGAGGTCGTGGGTGACGATGATGACCGCGAGGTGCAGCTCGGCGACGAGGCTGCGCAGGAGGTCGAGCAGGCGCGCCTGCACGGACACGTCGAGTCCGCCGGTCGGCTCGTCCATGAACACCAACCGCGGTTCGGTGACGAGGTTGCGCGCGATCTGGAGACGCTGGCGCATGCCGCCGGAATAGGTCCGCGGTGCATCGTCGATGCGGGCGGTGTCGATCTCGACACGGGTGAGCCAGTCGGACGCGGTCTCGCGGATGCGGCCATAGTGATTCCAACCAACCGCCATCAGCCGCTCGCCGACATTGGCGCCGGCCGAGACCGCCATGCGCAGGCCCTGGGCAGGATCCTGATGCACAAAACCCCAGTCGGTACGATACAGGAAGCGCCGCTCGGCTTCGCCGAGCGTGGCGAGATCGCGGGCGACACCGTCGCGCATCCGATAGGACACGTGGCCGCCGCTGGCCGCGAGTTGGCCCGACAGCAGTTGCAGCAGCGTCGACTTGCCCGAACCGGATTCGCCGACGATTGCCAGCACTTCGCCGGGATACAGCGCGAAGGAGACGTCACGGCACGCGGCGATACGGCCGAAGGATTTGCTGAGGGAGGTCGCGACCAGCAGCGGCTGATCGTTTTCGAGCGCGGCGTGATCAACCATTGGTGCCTCCTTGCGCCTTCTCCTTGTACGGCGCGGCGCCGAGGCTGCCGTGATGACCGGCGGCCTGGCGGCTCTCGCAATAGTCGGTGTCCGAGCACACGAACATCCGTCCGCCCTTGTCGTCGGTGACGATCTCGTCGAGATAGGAATTCTCCGCGCCGCACAGCGCGCAGGGCGCGTTGAAGCGATAGGGCTCGAACGGATGATCCTCGAAATCGAGCGACACCACCTTCGTGTAAGGCGGGATCGCATAGATGCGCTTCTCGCGGCCGGCGCCGAACAATTGCAACGCCGGGCAATTGTCCATCTTGGGATTGTCGAATTTCGGCGTCGGCGACGGATCCATCACGTAGCGCGCATTGACCTTGACCGGATAGGCGTAGGCGGTGGCGATGTGGCCGAAGCGGGCGATGTCCTCATAGAGCTTCACATGCATCAGGCCGTATTCGGCGAGCGCGTGCATGCGCCGCGTCTCGGTCTCCCGCGGCTCGAGGAAGCGCAGCGGCTCCGGGATCGGCACCTGATAGACCAGCACCTGGTTTGCGTGCAGCGTCGCCTCGGGGATGCGGTGGCGGGTCTGGATCACCGTCGCTTCGTCAGTTGCGGTCGTCGTGGCAACGCCCGCGGTCTTGGCGAAGAATTTCCGGATCGAGATCGCGTTGGTGGTGTCGTCGGAGCCCTGGTCGATCACCTTCAGCACGTCGGCGGGACCGAGGATCGCGGCGGTGACCTGCACGCCGCCGGTGCCCCAGCCATAGGGCATCGGCATCTCGCGGCTGGCGAACGGCACCTGATAGCCGGGAATCGCGATCGCCTTCAGGATCGCGCGGCGGATCATCCGCTTGGTCTGCTCGTCGAGATAGGCGAAATTGTAGGCGGGCGCGTTCATTCCGCGGCCTCCTTCATGGCATCAGGCGCCTGGGCGTCAGTGAATTCCTTGCGCAGCTTGCGGAGCAGGCCGAGCTCGGACTGGAAGTCGACATAATGCGGCAGCTTCAGATGCTCGACGAAGCCGGTGGCCTGGACGTTGTCCGAATGCGACATCACGAATTCTTCATCTTGCGCGGGGGCGAGTGCCTCCTCGCCGAGCTCGCGGGCACGCAGCGCGCGGTCGACCAGGGCCATCGACATGGTCTTGCGCTCGCTCTGGCCGAAGGCGAGGCCATAGCCGCGGGTGAAGCACGGCGCTTCGGTCGCGGAGCCCTTGAACTGGTTGACCATCTGGCACTCGGTGAGCTCGATCGAGCCGAGCGGCACGGCGAAGCCGACGTCTTCCGCCGAAAATTCCACCTCGACCTCGCCGAAGCGGATCTCGCCGGCGAAGGGATGGTTGCGGCCATAGCCGCGCTGGGTGGAATAGCCCATCGCCAGCAAAAATCCTTCGTCACCACGTGCGAGATTCTGCAGGCGCAAATCACGGTCCGCAGGAAAGTTCAGCGGCTCGCGGGTGAGATCGCCGACGCTGGCGCCGTCCTCGGCCTGCGGAGAGGATTCGATCAGTCCGTCGCGGCCGAGGATGTCGGTCACGCGCGGCGTCGGCGCCGTCGAGGCTTCCGCCGTTGCCGGCGCCTCCGGCACGAAGCCTTCGGCGAGCGCGGGATCGAGCAGGCGATGGGTGTAGTCGAAGGTCGGCCCGAGGATCTGCCCGCCGGGAATGTCCTTGAAGGTCGAGGACACCCGCCGCTGCACGCGCATCGCGCCGGTGTCGACCGGCTCGCTCGCGCCGAAACGCGGCATCGTGGCGCGGAAGGCGCGAACCAGGAAGATCGCCTCGATCAGATCGCCGCGCGCCTGCTTGATCGCGAGGGCCGCGAGCTCGCGGTCATAGAGCGAGCCTTCGCTCATGACGCGGTCCACGGCGAGGCCAAGCTGCTCCGAGATCTGGTCGAGCGTGACCTCCGGAACGCCTTGGTCGCCGCGCCGCTTGTCTGCGAGCAGGCGATGGGCGTTCTCGATGGCGCGTTCGCCGCCTTTGACTGCGACATACATGCTTCTAGCTTCCCTTGCTCACGATTCGCGTGGTGCGGGGGATCGCGACCACGGCGTCATCGGCCACCAGCACCACATCGATGCCGCGCGGAAACAGCGCCTCGTTGATGTGCATACGCTCGAACAGATCGAACGGCTTGATCGACGCATTGAGCATGGCGGTGCCGTCGATGCCGGGGCCGCGCAGCTCGAAGCTCCGTCCGGAGTCGAGGCTATCGACCTGCAGGATCACCGTGGTGGACCGATCCGGATATTCGCTGGTTCCGAGCGCGAAGCGTTCGAGCGGCGGCAGCGCACCGCCGTCGCTGATCAGCGCAAAACTCGCGATCGAGGAATCCTGCACCACGGGCGCGCCGGTGTGAAACTTCAGCCATTTCACCACGTTCGGGCTCTCCGCCAGCCGCGCGTCGAGCCAGAGCGGCGTGTCGTGATCGAACAGCGTCAGCGCGATCGCGGCCGTGCCGCGCATCATCCTGTCGGGCGCCCCCGCCCCCGGTACGATGCGCTGGACCGAGCCCGGCCGCGCCATCGCGTCCATGACCGAGCGAAAGGTCGATTGCGCCGACAGCACCTTGTCGGCGAAGCCCGGCGGCAGTTCCGCAATCGTGGTCATGATCTCACCCCTCACCGCGCACCATGGTGTAGAAATCAACCTTCGTCGCAGCGGTCTCGGCCGCCGCCTGCGCGCGGCCAGCCATAAGCTGCTCACGCAACGGGGCGATAACGTCCCGCTCCACCACTCCGCCAAAATCCCTCGACTGCACCAGGGCGTCGCACAAAGCGATCAGCCGCGCTTTCTCGCCGTCGCGCCCGAGCGTGTAGCCGAATCCGACCTCGCCGCTCGCAAGCCGCACCGCGGCGCGCGACACCGTGGCTTCACCGAGATTGAACGGCGCGCCGTCGCCGCCGACCCGGCCGCGCAGCATGACGAGACCGTTTTCGGGCGCGCGCAGATCCTGATGGGCCGGGAGCGCCAAGTTGCGGAGGCGGGCGGCGATCTCGCCCGCCTCCGCGTGCGCCAGCACGGCCATGGCGGCCTGGCGCTGGGCTTGCTGGTTGTTGTGCAGGGTCACCTGATTCACCGAACCTTTGACAGAACTTGCCGCGCTGAAGTTGTCTATGATAATAGACAACTTCATACGGGAGCGCCATGACTGTTTCGTGACAAGTGCATGATTTCTGGGCTAGGCTGGCCGGCGATATGAGCATGCAAGACACTGCGTCGTCCGGCGTCGCGCTATGGCGCCTCGTTGCCGACGGCATCGAGCGCGGCATCGCCGACGGCCGTTTCGCGGCCGGCGACAAGTTGCCGGGCGAGATGGAGATCGCCGAAACCTATCGGGTGAACCGCCACACCGTGCGACGCGCGCTGGCGGCCCTCGCCGAGCGCGGCCTCGTGCGCGCCGAGCGCGGCAGCGGAACTTATGTCGAAGCGCAGAAGCTCGCCTATCCCCTGCGCTCGCGCACGCGCTTCTCCGAGATCGTCGGCGCCGGTGGCCGCGAGCCGCGCGGTCAGTTGATCGAGGCGACCGACGATGTCGCGACCCGCGAGCTGGCGCGCGAGCTCGGCCTGAAGGCCGGCGCGCCCTTGGTGCGGATCGAGGCGATTCGCCTTGCCGACCGCACGCCGATCTGCGTCTCCACCACATGGCTGTCGGCGGAATTGTTTCCCGGCGCCGGTGCCGTGTTCGCGGCGACGCGCTCGATGACGAAGCTCCTGGAGCATTACGGGGTGCGCGACTATCGCCGCGGCGCGACCCGGATCACCGCCGGCATCGTCGACGCAACCGACGCGGCCCGGCTCGATCTCGCGCTCGGACGGCCGATCCTGGTGGTCGATGCCACCGACCACGATCTCGACGGCAAGCCGCTGATGACCAAGCATTCGCGGTTTGCCGCGGAACGGGTGGAGTTTCTGGTGGAGTCGTAGGGGCTCTCTCCAAAGAAACCGGAGCCGTAGGGTGGGCAAAGGCGCACATCGCGCCGTGCCCACGATCTTTCTCGATCATTAAAAATCGTGGGCACGCTGCGCTTTGCCCACCCTACGGCACTTTTGATCAGGCCACGGCCCTGCGCCCAATGATCGCAAAGCGCAGCTTGCCCGAGATGAAATCGATCGCGGCGACCGCGACCAGGATCATCAGGATCAGGAACGACACCTTCTGCCATTCCAGCACGCGGATCTGCTCGGCGAGCTGCAGGCCGATGCCGCCGGCACCGACGATGCCGATGATGGTGGCCGAGCGGGTGTTGGATTCGATGAAATAGAGCACCTGGCCGGCGATCACGGGCAGGACCTGCGGCAACAGCCCGAAGCGGATCTCGTGCAGCGGACTGCCGCCGGAGGCGCGGATGCCCTCGACCTGCTTCTGGTCGGCGCCCTCGATCGCCTCCGAGAACAGCTTGCCGAAGGCGCCGAAATCCGACACCGCAATGGCGAGCACGCCGGCGAACGGGCCGAGCCCGACGACGTTGATCCACACCAGCGCCCAGATCAGGGTGTCGACGCCGCGGATCGAATCCAGGACGCGGCGGACAGGAAAGCGCAACAGCTTCGACGGCACCACGTTGCGCGCCGCGAGCAGGCTGACCGGAAGCGCGAAGACAGCCGCCAGCGTCGTGCCGAGCAGCGCGATCGACAGCGTCTCGCCGAGCGCCTTCAGATAGATCGGCAGTGAGGAGCCGGGATCGGGCGGGATCATCATCAAGGTGATCCAGCCGAGCTGGCCGAGACCTGCGAAGAAGCGCGACGGCGAGAAGTCGAGATCGACGAGGCCATAAACGAGGACCGCGAACGCCGCGACGATCATCGCGGGTGTGGCAAGCCGCGCCGAGGCCGGCCGGTCGAACACGTCGGGATAGCGCGCGCGAAGCTCTCGCGTGTCGACCGCTTGCCGCCTCGTCACGTCCGCGCCTCCTTGCCGAACAGGCGGCCGCGCAGCCAACCGGTGCTGATGTCGATGATGAAGACGGTGACGATGATGGTCAGCAGGATCGCGCTGACGTCCGAATAGTAGAATTTGCGGATCGCGACGACGAGCTCCTGGCCGATGCCGCCGGCACCGACGAAGCCCATCACGGAGGCTTCACGGACGTTGATCTCGAAGCGCAGCAGCGCGTAGCTCGCATAACCCGCGGTCACCTGCGGCACGACGGCGAACCGCATGCAGGACAGCCAGCTCGCGCCGGTCGAGCGGATGCCTTCGACCGGCTTCATGTCGGCGTTCTCGACGATTTCCGAGAACAGCTTTCCGAGCGCGCCGGTGGAGTGGATCGCGATCGCGAGCACACCCGCCATCGGTCCGAGCCCGAAGGCGATCACGAAGATCAGCGCGAAGACGATGCCCGGAACGGTGCGGGCGAACTCGAGCAGGCGCCGGACGACGAAGCGCAGCCAGGGTGCGGGCGAGGTGTTTTCAGCCGCGAAGAAATTCAGGCAAAATGCCAAGGTCGCGCCGATCAGCGTGCCGACATAGGAGATCAGCAGCGTCTCGCCGAGCATCTTCAGCCATTTGCGCCAGCCCCAGAGCCACTCGCCGACATCGGTCCAGACGCGCTGGCCGTTGTCGAGCGTGAGGATGCGATCGAAATAGCTGATGAAATTGCCGAAATAGGTGAAGAGCGTGCGCAGATTCACCTCCGCGCCGATTCCCGCGAGAGCCAGCGCGGCGCCGAAGACCGCGATCCCCAACAGCAGGCGGAGCCGCCTGCGCCCGACCGCCTGGCGATAAGCGGCGTTGAGCACGGCAAGCTGCTGCTCGGGGAGGATCGAAACCGCTGTTGTCATCGGCCTGAGATGAGTTCCGTCAAAGAAAGAGCCGGGTCCAGGGACCCGGCTCCAGTTGCATCGCCCAGAGATCAGGACGCCTTCTTCTTACGCAGCGCATCGACGAACTTGATCAGCTCGATCGTGCCATCCCAGTCCTTGGTGGTAGCGGGATGAAAGCCCTTCTTCTGGCCGTCGGAGAGGCGGTCGAACGCGGCCTTGTCCTTGGCCGGTGCGTCGAAGAACGCCTTCGCGATGGCGGCCTTGGCGTCTTCCGGCAGGTCGGAATTGTAGGCATAGGGGCCGTTGATGATCGGCGCCGACTTGTGGATGATGCGGAAGTCGTCCTTCTTCATCGCCGAACCGTCGGCATTCTTCAGCATGCCCTTGGTCAGCATCTGCGCCAGCGTGGAATCGTCGTCGCTGGTCCACTGGTTGGCGGCGACGTCGACCGTGCCCTGCGACAGCGCCAGCATTGCGTTCTCGTGGCTGCCGGTGAAGACGACCTTGCCGAAATAGCCGTCGGCATCGGGGATGCCCATCTTGTCCAGCTCGAAGCGCGGCACGTTGTTGCCGGAGGTCGAGTTCGGATCGACGAGGCCGAGATTCTTGCCCTTGAGATCGTCGACCTTCTTGTAGGCGCTGCTCGCCTTGACGAAGAACACCGAGTAATAGCCGGTCGAGCCGTCGGCATTGATGTCGTTGGCGAAGGCGTCGGACTTGACGCCGGTCAGGCGGGCGCGGGCGAACGAGGCCGAACCGTAGCTGGCGATGTGGATGTTGCCGGCGCGCTGGCCCTCGATGACGGCGGCGTAGTCGTTGGCGATGCGCAGCGTGACCTTCACGCCCAGTTCCTTGGAGAGATAGTTCACGAACGGCGCCCAGCGCTCGGTGACGCCGGAGGCGTTCTCGGCCGGGACGACCGCAAAGGTCAATTCGGGATATTTCGCCTTCCAATCGTCGGCGGAGGCGGAGGCGGTGAACGCGAGCGCGGCGGCGCCGGCAAGAATTAATCTGCGAGTGATCATGATACCCTCTTCATCCGTTGGGGTCGGTGGACGCAAAACTGGCAACAAAACAGGTGGCGCGGCTCAGGCGGCCGCGGCGGTTCCGAGCGCCGGGACGCCCTCGGGCGCCGGGACGGGCACGGTGCCCATGACGTCGGCGGCTTCGAGATCGTAGAGCTCACGCGCAACGTGCTCGGTCAGCGCGGACGGCGCGCCGTCGAACACCACCCGGCCCGCCGCCATGCCGATCAGGCGGTCGCAATAGCTGCGGGCGAGATCGAGCGAATGCAAATTGCAGAGCACGGTGATGCCGAAATGCTTGTTGATGCGCAGCAGCGCATCCATCACGATCTTGGTGTTGCGCGGATCGAGCGATGCGATCGGCTCGTCGGCGAGGATGATGTCGGGCTGCTGCACCAGCGCACGCGCGATCGCGACGCGCTGCTGCTGGCCGCCGGAGAGCTGGTCGGCACGCTGGGCGGCGAGCGATGCGATGTCGAACTGTTCGAGCGCCGACATCGCCAGCGCCTTGTCCTGCTCGGGCCACACTTGCGACAGTGAGCGCCAGGCCGGCATCGTCGCAAGGCGTCCCATCAGGACGTTGGTGAGGACATCGAGCCGGCCAACCAGGTTGAACTGCTGGAAGATCATGGCCGACCGCGCCCGCCACTGCCGTAGCTCCTTGCCGCGCAGCGCGGTGACGTCGATGCCGTCAAACAGGATGCGCCCCTGCGTCGGCGTCGCGAGACGATTGATGGTTCGCAGCAGCGTCGACTTGCCGGCGCCGGACCGTCCGATCACACCGACGAAGCCGCCGGGGGAGATTTGAAACGAAGCGTCGTCCACCGCGGCTTTCGCGCCGAAGCGACACGTCAGACCTTCCACCACCAGCATGCGGGACTCCAGATTAGCTGGAGCCAACCGCTAACGCCCGCGCTTGACACTTGTGTGACACGGGCGTTGCGGTGCGGCGATCCTACACAGCTCATCCCCTGTCATCGCCATGTCATGACATCGTCATCAAGCCGCTCGAAGAGGAACGCCCGCCCTCGCGCATCGGATGCAACATGGCCGCCAAGATTCTCTCGGTCCAGCCGACCGTCGACCCCTCGGCCAAGCTGCACGAGACCAGGCTCGGCGCCTATACCGAGGTCGGCGCGCGCACCATCCTGCACGACGTCGCGATGGGCGATTACTCCTATGTCGTGAACGATTCCCAGATCACCTACACCACCGTCGGAAAATTCTGCTCGATCGCGGCGATGACGCGCATCAATCCCGGCAATCACCCGATGCACCGCGCGACGCAGGCGCATTTCACCTATCGCTCCAGCGCCTACTTCGACGGCGAGAGCGACGATGCCGAGTTCTTCGACTGGCGGCGGCAGCACCACGTCCATATCGGCCACGACGTCTGGATCGGCCACGGCGCGATCGTGCTGCCGGGCCGCAACATCGGCACCGGCGCGGTGATCGCGGCCGGCGCCATCGTCACCAAGGACGTGCCGGCCTACACCATCGTCGCCGGCAATCCAGCCCGCATCGTGCGGCGGCGGTTCTCGGAAGAGATCGCCGGACGGCTCGCGCGGCTCGCCTGGTGGGACTGGGATCACGACAAATTGCGCGAAGCGCTGCCCGATTTCCGCAAGCTCGGGATTGAAGATTTTCTCGCGACATACGAAGCACGGGCGACTCCCCAGACCAGATCCCTTACCAGCAAACGAAACGCGGTCGCGTGACAGACATTTTCCTTGAAGGCGGCCGGGCCCTGATCGGCACTGAGGTCGTCGAATCGTCATTGGCGGTGTCCGGACAGGACATCGCCCAGATCGATGCTTCACGGGGCCGGGCGCGGCTGGCGATCGATGCGCGCAACCTGCTGGTGCTCCCCGGCATCGTTGACCTGCATGGCGATGCCTTCGAGCGGCAGATGATGCCGCGCGCCGGCGTCGACTTCCCGATCGATGTCGCGCTCGCCGACAGTGACCGACAGGCGATCAGCAACGGCATCACCACGGTGTTTCACGCCACGACCTGCTCGTGGGAGCCGGGCCTGCGCAGCGCCGGCAATGCGCGCGGCCTGATGGAGGCCATCGAGCGGCAGCGTCCGCAATTCGCCGCCGACACCCGCTTCCACCTGCGGCACGAAACCTACAATCTCGACGCCGAGGCCGAGATCAGCCAATGGCTCACCGAGGGCCGCGTCGATCTGTTCGCTTTCAACGACCACATGGATGGCACCGTCGCCGACATGGCCAAGCCGCGCAAGCGCAACCGTATGGTCGAGCGCACGGGGCTTTCAGCTGAGGAATTCGACCGGCTGGTCGAACGTGTGGTCTCGCGCGCCGACGAGGTGCCGGCTTCGGTTGCGCGTCTGGCCGCCGCAGCCCGCGCGGCCGAGGTGCGGATGCTCTCGCACGATGATGCGACGCCGGCAATGCGCCAGGAGTTTCGCGATCTCGGCGCTGACATCGCGGAGTTTCCGATCAACGAGGAGACGGCGCGGGCGGCGGCAAGCCACGGCGACGCCATCGTCTACGGCGCGCCCAACGTCGTGCGCGGCGGCAGCCACACCGGCTGGACCAAGGCCTCCGACATGATCGCCAAGGGGCTCTGTTCCGTGCTGGCCTCGGACTATTATTATCCTGCGCAGCTGCTCGCAGCGTTCCGCCTCGCCGCCGACGGCGTGCTGCCGCTGACGGACGCCTGGAATCTGGTCTCCGCCGGCCCGGCGCGCGCCACCGGTCTTGCCGATCGCGGCGTGCTCGCGGAAGGACGCCGCGCCGATATTCTGCTGGTCGACGACACCGTGCCGCTGCGGCCACGGCTGATTGCGGTGATCGCGGGCGGAAAGCTTGTCCATCTCACCGATGCGACGCGGCTGCTCACTGCTATGGCGACGCAGCGCGAGACTGTCGCCGCGGCCTAAATTGGTTATGCTGAGGCGATGACAGGTTTCCCCCGCTACGCGATCTATTTTGCCGCCGGCAGTGATAGCGCCCTCTCCCGCTTCGGCGCCGAACTGCTCGGCTACGATGCCTACACTGGCAACGAACTGGCCTTTCCCGCCGACGCATTGCGCGTCGCGCCGGACTGGCGTGACGTCAGCGCCGATCCCCGCAAATACGGCTTTCACGCCACGCTGAAGGCGCCGATGGCGCTCGTATCAGGCAGGACCGAAGCGGAGCTGATGGCCGCCTGCGCCGCATTCGCCGGCAAGCCTCGGCCGCTTCCCGTGATCCGGCCGGTGGTCGATTCCATCAGCGGCTTCATCGCCGTCATTCCAGCCGAGCCGGTCGAGGCGCTGCAGCAACTCGCCGCAGATTGCGTCCGCGATCTCGATTCCTTCCGCGCCGCGCTGTCGGCGGACGACCGCGCGCGACGCAAACCCGAGAAGCTGAGCGAACGTCAGCGCGACTATCTCGCCCGCTGGGGCTACCCTTACGTGATGGAAGAATTCCGCTTCCACATGACGCTGACCGGGCGGCTGGATGCCGAGCGCCGCAGGCCGATCCTGGAGATGCTGCGGACGCGGTTTGCGGCGCTGGGGATCGAGACGCTGGCGATCGACCGCATCGCGCTGTTTCGGCAGGATGATGCGTCGGCAAGATTCCACATCGTCGACGAGTGGCCGCTGGCGCGATAGACCTCAGCGCCAGCTCGCAAGATTCAAGCCGAGCGCCACCGCGCCAACCAGAACGAGGCTGGCCGCCCAGACTGCATCCAGATTGAACCAGCTTCGCGAGACGAACCTCAATCCCAGATGGCGGTAGACCAGCCACGCCAGACATCCGCCGGCGCCGACCATGGCGGCGACGTGCACCAGCGACACCAGCACCGCCATCCCAAGACTTGTCTTAAAAAGACTTGTCTCGATAAGACTTGTCTTCATCAGCGCGCCCGCCGCCTCATGGCCGGCATCGAATTCGAAAGCCTGGCAGAGCCCGAGATAGATCGGCACGAGCATCAAGGCGGCGCCGTGAGCAATGGCGACGGCAAATGACCAGAGCGCCAATTGCGTCGGCGGAATTCGTGCCAGCGCGCGGGGATGACGCCGCGCGATCAGCCGATAGACGCCGAAGCCGATGACGAGGAGGCTCGCGCCAATCTGGATCGAACGCTGCCACTCGACCAGCACGAGCAGGAACGCGAACGGCAGCAGCACGAGAAATGTTGCCAGGAGATGCCCGGCCGCCAGAGCCCACAACGCACGGAAGAGTGCGGATGGGCTCTTGTCCATGAGCCCGGCCGAAACGGCGAGCGGCCATCCCATCCCCGGATTGACGCCGTGGTAGAGACCGCTCGCAACAAGCGCGAGCCACAGCCAGCCAAGCGCCGGGCTCGCGTGCCCCCAATCTAGACCGACGGGTAGCAAAAGGAGTCCGTCGAACAATCGCCGCCCTCCAGCCTGATCTGGTGCGCACGATAGCCGTCCGGGAAGCTCACGAAATAGTCCTTGTCGAGCTCGAGGCCGCCGTTGCGACCGACATTGGCCATGACTTCCACACCCGGAACCCCATCGGGATAGAACTGGTCGTCCCAGGTGGAATAGAGCGAATTGGTCCAGTACACGCGCCTGCCGTCGCGGCTGATCTCGACCATTTGCGGGCCGGCCGCAAAGGCCTTGCCATTCGGATGCGCTGTACGGCGTGCGATGCCGCCGATGTGGACGGAGCCCGCAAGCTTCGGCTTTCTGGGATCGCTGACGTCGTACTGGCGCATTTCACCGGTGCCCCAGCACGAGACGTAGAGAAACCGGTCATCCATCGACAGGTCGATGTCGGTGACCAGCGGTGGCACGGCGCCAAATCCCTGCAGCAGCGGCGGGAGCTTCTCCTTTGGTGCGGGTTCGGGCGGGATCGTTGCCGTCTTCTCGGCATGGAATTTCCCGCCTTCGCGCCACCAGGTCCAGATCGATGCTTCGAGATTGGTGGTGTCGACCACGACGCCCACGAAACCGTATTCGCGAACCGGATCGTGCGCAGGCCGCACCTCCAGCGCCATCTGATGATTGGCGCCAAGGTCGATGGTCTGCACATTGCGCCGGGCGCGGAGATCCCAGAAGTGGAGACGATGGCCGTATTTATTCGACAGCAGATCCTCCGGGACGATCCCGTTCTCGAACTGCGGCGGCAGCGCCCATTCGCTCGTCACCATGTAATCGCGCGGCAGATTCCACCAGAAGTCATAATGCAGCGTCTGCGGGCCACGGTCGATCTCCCATCGTCCGAGGACCTCGAACGTCTCGCAATCCATGATGAAGACGCCTGGAGGCCCGTTGGTGCCGTCCTTACCGCCGCCACCCAGCGTGCTCACGTAAATGCCGTCCGGCCCGCAATGGATGGTGTGCGGCCGCGAGTAGCCGGTCTTCTTGAAGATTTCCTCGGGCTCGATGATCTTGTGGATCTTGGCTTTGGTCGGATCTGGCTTGGTATCGATGATGTAGATCCGCGACGAACGGATTCCGGGGATGATGAGATAGCGCCGCTCGATGAAGGCGTGTCCGGCGAGCGGCGACAGGGCGGAGGAGCAGGCATTCCAGCCGAAGTGATGAAATTCGTCGCCCTTATTGGGCATCGTCACGGTGTGGACGATCTGGCTGTAGGTCGGCGATCCCGGCTTGACGTCGATGACGGCGAGAGCATCCGGCTTCGAGAAATCCGGACTGAGCAGCAACGTGTAGGCAAAGTTCTCCGCAGGTGCTTCCATCGCAAGCCTGGGCGATGCGTGAAAGGTGGGGTCCGGCCTCATCGTCATGGCACTGCCTCCCTGATCTGTCGGTTCGCGCCAACCTGGCTCGGGATAACGGCATTATGAAGAGGTGTTACACGATGGCTCGAGATGCTCCGCGGGGCCTGGTTGGCGACGTATATTACTTCATCGCCGGGCCGCGGGAAACGGCTCGAATCGCGCAAATTCGACGCCTTCAGGCGAAAGGGGCCGATGAGATGAGGCGAGCGCGCAACTCCCCTTCGGGGTCGTTTCGGCAAAGCCCGGGGCGACAGCTGAAATATTCACTTCGTAGGGTGGGCAAAGCGGAGCGTGCCCACCACCTGTCGCCGTCAGTAAAGATGGTGGGCACAGCGCTCCGCGCCTTTGCCCACCCTACGACAGCGACGCGTTTGGCCCGTTACTTCCCCCACCGCAGCGCCAGCGCGTCGCGTTCCTTGGCGAGTTCCAGCAGGCCCGCGCGCGTGCCCGGATGCAGCGGCTGGAGCGGATGGCGCACCGCGTCCGACTTGATCACGCCGCCGGCCTGCATCATCGCCTTGCAGGCGATCAGGCCGCATTGACGGTTCTCGTAATTGATCAGCGGCAACCAGCGCTCATAGGCGGCCTTCGCTTCCTCGCGCTTGCCGGCGAAATAGGGATCGATGATCTGGCGGATACCGTCGGGATAGCCGCCGCCGGTCATCGCACCGGTGGCACCGGCATCGAGATCGGCGAGCAGCGTGATCGCCTCCTCGCCGTCCCAGGGTCCCTCGATGTCCTTGCCGCCCGCCTCGATCAGGCTGCGTAGCTTTGAGGCCGCGCCCGGCACCTCGATCTTGAAATAACGGATGTTGGCGAAGTCGCGCGCCAGCCGCGCCAGCAGGTCGACCGACAGCGGCGTGCCCGCGACCGGCGCATCCTGGATCATGATCGGAATGGTGATGGCGCCCGAGAGCACCTTGAAGAATTCGACGATGCCCTTCTCAGGGACCCGGAACGTCGCGCCATGATAGGGCGGCATCACCATCACCATGGCGGCGCCGGCGGCTTCGGCTTGCTGGCTGCGCGCGGCGCAGACGGCCGAGCTGAAATGCGTGGTGGTGACGATCACGGGAACCCGGCCCGCGACATGCTCCAGCACCGCATGCATCACGGTCTCGCGCTCGGCATCGGTGAGCACGAACTGCTCGGAGAAATTGGCGAGGATGCAGAGGCCGTTCGAGCCGGCATCGATCATGAAATCGATGCAGCGGCGCTGTCCCTCGAGGTCGAGCTCACCACGCTCGTCGAAGATGGTGGGCGCGACCGGGAACACGCCGCGATACGGGCGCTGGGCCTTGTGTGGGGTGACCGGCATCGAACTCTCCATCCCTGATCTGTCTTACGTCTGGCGCCGCATAGTTGATGCGGCGGCACAGATGTAGCCGCCGCGCGGACCGGCGGCAATGCCGAACCCACGACGTCAGGTTGGAAGAATGAGGCGAAACTACGCGGTCTTGACCGCGCCCAAAAAGCCCTCGACCGCGACGCGGAGGCGGTCGGCGTCGGCTGACATCTTCTTGACGGATTCCGACAACACCGTGCCGGCGTTGCCGGTCTCCTGGTTGAGCCTGGCGACGCTGCCGATGGTATCGGTGACTTCGCGCGTACCCTGCGCGGCCTGCTGGAAATTGCGCGAGATCTCGGTGGTGGCCGCGCGCTGCTGCTCGACGGCGGCGGCAATCGCCGTCATCTTCTCGTCGATGCCGCTGATGGCGCCGCCGATGGCGCGGATCGCGGTCACGGCCTGGCCAGTGGCGCCCTGGATCTCCTCGACCTGACGCGAGATCTCTTCCGTCGCCGTCGCCGTCTGTGCGGCCAGGTTCTTGACCTCGCCCGCGACCACGGCAAAGCCCCGGCCCGCTTCGCCGGCGCGCGCGGCTTCGATGGTGGCGTTCAAGGCCAGAAGATTGGTCTGGCCGGCGATGGCGTTGATCATCTTGACGACTTCGCCGATGCGGCTTGCGGTCTGGTCGAGGATCTCGACCGTCGCGTTGGTCTGCTCGGCCTGCGACACGGCTTCGCGAGCCTCGCGGGCGCTCGACTGCACCTGCGCGGAGATCTCGCCGACCGATGCGGAGAGTTCCTCGGTCGCCGCCGCGATGGTCTCCAGATTGTTGGTGGCCTGCTCGGCGGCGGAAGAGACCGCCGCGGTCTGGCTGCTCGATTCCGACACCAGCGAGCGCACGCCGGTTGCGGTGGCATCGAGCTCCCGCGTCGAGGCCACAACGCTGTGGATCACCGCCTGCACGGTGTCATCAAAACTGCGGCAGGCCTCGTCGACGGTACCGGAGCGGGCCAACTGCAAGGCCTGCTGCGATTCACGCTCCCGGCCCAGGCGCTCGGCGGTCGCCGCGCTCTCGCGCAGGCTTTCGAGCGCCGCGGCCATGGTGCCGAATTCGTCGGGATGCCGGGATTGCGGCACCGGCGTCGCATAGTCGCGCGCGCTGATGCGGGCGATGGCGTCGAGAATGGCGCGCACCGGGCGCATCAGACGATTGCGCACCACGAACACACCGGTCAGGGTCACGGCAAGCGCGAGCAGGAAGGCGAGCGACTGTACCATGAGGTTGGTGAGAGCCTTGGCCTGAACGGCCTCGGCACGCGCGATCGACTGATCCAGCGCCTTGGTCGCGACGCCGACAATGAGCGCGAACGGTGACTGGCAGAGCGTATTCCATTCTGCCGCAGGGAGCGCCGGCTTGCCGCTGCCGTCAAAATTTTTGGTGAGCTCGTTGATCTGCTTGAGGACACCATCGGTCTTGGCCTTCGCGTCCGTCGCTGCCGTGACCAGCTCCGCCGACACACCGGGCGCAGCCAGCAGCTCGGCCATGCCGGCCCATGCGGAGGTGATGGTGCCGTCCCATTGCGCCACCGACCGCTTCTGGGCGTCGTCGAGCGGCTTGCTGCTGTTGACGTTCGAGCGCAGTGACGAACAATGGATGCCATAGCGGTCGCGCACCTGCCAGGCGAAGCGGCGGACCTGGATCATGCGTGCGATATAGGGATCGTTCATCCAGGCGCGGTTCGACACCGCCGTGGAGGCGAGGTTCGCGGTGTCGATGACCTTGGTGACGGAATCGTACCAGGAGTTGGTTCGCTCAAGCTTGCGCTCGGCGCGCGGACGCTTGGCCTCGTCGTAGAACAGCTGGAATTGCGGCGCGGTCTCGCTCCAGCGCTGCTTCAGCGTGCCGGCGAGCTCGTCGCGGCGGGCGAAGTCGACGGTCGAGAGCGCAGCGCCGACGGCCTCATAGCCGGCCTGCTCGGCCTTCTCCGCCGCTTCGAGCTTGGCGCGCGGATCGTCCTCGCCGAGCAGCGCACTCTGGGCATCGCCGCGATTGGTCCGCAGCGACAGCACGCCCTGGAAGATCGCCTTATCGGCCGCGGCAAGCCGCTCGGTCTCGAGACTCTCGCTGTAGCGGCCAAAAGCCCCGGCCATCTGGAACGCCGTCGAGGCCAGCGCGCCGGCAGCAAGGAGGGCCATCAGCGTCAGGAGAAGCGAGCTTACCGATTTCTTAAACATTGCCATGGGTCGGGGGCCTACTCTTCACGAGCGGCCACCTTGCATCGCGACATGCCAAGGTTTGGTTAAGACTTTAATCAAGTACCTGCGGTTGTGCCCGCCGCGCCTCCTGGCGGGCCGCGTCCCTCACGCGACCTTGGTGAAATCCGGCGGACGGCGCTCGGCAAAAGCCGTAAACGCCTCGCGCGCCTCGGCGGTGCGCAGGCGCTGCGCGAACTGCTCGCCTTCGGCCTGCATCTGCGCGACCAGTGCTTCGCCGTTGCGCATCAGCTTCTTGGTCGCCGTGAGCGCGCCGGCCGGCTGGCGGGCAAGACGCTGCGCCAGCGCGAGCGCCTCGGCATCGAGCTTGTCGAGCGGCACCACGCGGTTGGCGAGGCCCCATTCCAGCGCGGCCTTCGCCGGTAGGGTCTCGCCCAGCGCGAACATCTCGTAGGCGCGGGCATGGCCGATACGCGCCGGCATCAGCAGGCTCGATGCGGCCTCCGGCACCAATGCGAGGCTGACGAAAGGCGTCGACAATTGCGCGTTGTCGGCGAGCACGACGAGATCGCAATGCAGCAGCATCGTGGTGCCGACGCCGACGGCGCGGCCCTGCACGGCGGCGACCAGCGGCCGGGTGCAGCGCGCCAGCGACTGGATGAAGCGCACGACGTTGCGGCTGCCTTCGGACTTGCCGGCCGCGACCGCGGCGAATTCGCCGACGTCGTTGCCGGCGGTGAACATGTCGCCCTCGCCACGGATCAGGATTACGCGGGCCGACGGATCGAACTCGGCGGATTCGATGCTGTCAGCAAGCTTGCCGTACATCGCATCGGTCAGCGCGTTCTTCTTGTCGGGACGCGCCAGCGTGAGGGTGAGAATTCCGCCATTGTTCTCGATCCGGACGTGCTCGGTCATTGATCTGCTCCTTGGTCTGAATGTCGTGTTTCTGAAGATCTTGGAAACTTGTTTTGAATGCTGGCCAGCCAGCGCGCGACGATGTCGATCTCGGCCGCCGTGAATCCATCCGTCAGGGCGGCGTTGACCTCGGCCGCCCCGGCTTTCGCCTGCGCCAGGGCGGTGCGCCCCTTCGGCGTCAGAAAGATGCGCCAGGCGCGCCCGTCCTCGCGATCGGCCCGTCGCTCGATCAATTTCGCAGCCTCGGTGCGGTCGACGAGGCCGGAAATGCCCGCCGGCCCCATGTCGAGCGCCGCGCCCGCCTCGCCCATCAGCACGCCATCCTGCTTGCCGAGGATGAACAGCAGCCCTGCCTGCGCCGGCGTCACCGCGTTCTCCGGCCGCGCCGCCATCCAGCGCTGCAGCCGGCGCTGCGCAACGCTCAGCAGGTAGATCAGCCGATGATGCCGCGCGTCGGCCGGTTTATTTCGCATGCGAAGCAAATAGCGCCTGTCGGTCTCTTTGTCAAAGCGCTTGACGTTCTCGCGCGTTCATGTTCCTTATTTGTTCCAAACTCGTTCTAGTTGCAACAGAAAGGTGAGCCGTGGCGCAGAAGCTGGAGCAAGCGGAAGAGCAAGACCAAGAACACGAAACGGAAGGCGAACTCGCCTATGCGTTCGGGGTTCTGGACGCGTACTTCCATGGCCTTCCGCTCAGCAAGCTCGTCACGACCACCCGGCAGTTTCCCGGCCACATGCGAGTGGACGTCCAAGCCGCCCTCGACGAGCTGCTTGCAGCGCACGTCGACTTGTTCGGACTTGCCGAGGAACACTACGAAACGCTGTCGTTTGCGCGCCTGCTCCGCGACGATCGGAGCGCCGTGGCGATCGCCCCGCTGCAATATTCCGATGTCGATGTCGGCGAGAGCAGTCCGTCGCGGTGCCTCGACAACGGCTTGTGGCTCTGCGAGCACGACGGCTTGCGCCATGCCGTCCTGCTCAGCGCCGACCGCGACCCCCGTCGCGAGCCCGGCATCCGGATCGAAATCATGGTGTCCGCTGGAAGCACGGGGGCGGCCGTGGTGCAGCATTGCTTCGGCGCGCTCGAAGACGCCGTGCAGGCCGCGCGCACCTATCGCGGCAAGATCCTGTCGCTCGAGGAATCTTCCGACTACCGCGGCCAATCCCGCGGCATCAATGTGCACCGGCTACCGACCGTTCGACGCGACGAGGTGATCCTGCCGGAGCGGACTCTGCGGCTGCTCGAACGCAACGTGCTCAATTTCGTTGGGACGCGCGAGCAACTGCGGCGGCTCGGACAATCGACGCGCAAAGGCATCCTGCTTTACGGACCGCCCGGCACAGGCAAGACCCATACGATCCGCTATCTCGCAACGCATCTGCCTGGACATACGACCCTGATCATCACGGCCGGGCAGATCGGCCTTCTCAGCGCCTATATGGGCCTGGCACGGCTGCTGCAGCCCGCGATGGTGGTGATCGAGGACGTCGACCTGATCGCGCGCGACCGCCGCAACATGGGGCCGTGCGAAGAAACCATGCTCAACAGGCTGCTCAACGAGATGGATGGATTGAAGCCGGATGCCGACATCCTTTTCGTTCTCACCACCAATCGGCCACAGGACCTGGAAGCTGCCCTGGCCGGTCGCCCCGGTCGCGTCGACCAGGCCATCGAAGTGCCGCTCCCGGATGAAAATGGCCGCAGCAAGCTGGTGCACCTCTATGGCAAGGGATTGCCGCTCGACGACGCGATCGTCATCGAGGCTGCCCGCCGCAGCGAGGGGACGAGTTGCGCCTTCATCAAGGAACTGATGCGGCGGCTGGCGCAAGCCAGCTTGGCGCGCGACGGCGGCAAGTCGATCGTCTCGGCCGATATCGACGAAGCCCTCGACGACATGCTGTTCTCTGGCGGCCGGCTCAATGCGCGTCTGCTCGGCGGGGCGCAGGCGATGGCAGCGGAGTGACTTCGCGGTCATCCATCCGGCCTGTGCCGCCTTACGGCGCGCAGGTGAAGCTTGCCGCCTCCGTTACCGGTCCCGCTTTGTAGTGCGGCCAGGCCGGCCAGCGGCACAGCGGCAGCGCGCGCAGCGTCGCGAATGAGGGCGCCTCGATCTTCGGCTCGCTGACTTCGAGGTCGCCGGGCGCCTTGCCTTTCTCGACCCAGTCGACCAGCACGCTCAGCATGTCGACATTGGCCGGCGCACCGGAGCCGACATGATCCACGCCGGGTGCGGTGTAGAGCCGCGCGAACTCTGCCGTTTCGGCCTTGCCCAGCTTGCGCTCGACGCTCTCGAAATAGCGGATGCCGGCATAGGGGCTCTGCGCGTAGTCGGCCATGTGCTCGAGCATGATCAGACGGCCGCCGCGGGCGCGGAAGCGGCTGAGATCGGGATCGGTCGAATCCATCAGCTTCGAAACCTCGAGCAGCCGCGCCTTGTGCTCCTCAACCTTGTAGGTGGTGACATCGAGCTTGGGATCGCGCGCGAAGACATATTGGATGCCGCCGGCGCCGTAGATCCAGGCGATGCCGTTGTTGGGTGCAGGCGGCTGCGCCGGCGGCGCGGTGCCGAGCCACCACGCCACCCAGCCGCCGGTCGGGCCGATCGCCGGCGTATCCTCGCCCGACACGCCCCAGCCGGGATAATCGTCGAGACCGTTGGCGAGCGCGAACGGGAATTTGTAGGTCCCGTGCAAGGTATCGATCGCCTTGATCTGTGCATCGGTCAGGCACTGATCGCCGCTCTTTCCGGCCTCACAGCGCAGCGTCTCGACCTTGAAGGCCGCCTTGCAGGCGACGGGATCCTGCACCAGCGCATCGTCGGAGCCATCGGCCTTGTCGCAAGCCGCCCGCACGGCATCGCCGACGAGCTTCACCTGCGCCGGATTGATCCAGCCCGCGCCCATGGTGACGAGACCCGAACGCGTGCCGGCGTGCTGCAGGCCGACCCAGTTGATCACGGGCACGCGTGCGAAGATGCCGTCGAAATCGTCAGGGTAACGCTGCGCCATGGTCAGGCCTTCACGGCCGCCCTCGGACGAACCCATGAAATACATCTTGTCCGGCTTCTTGCCGTAGGCGCGCTCCATCAACCCAACGGCCACATCGCGCACTTTCTTGTAGGCGCGGTGAGCAAAATTCTCGAAGGCTTCGTCGTTGAGCGCGAAGACCTGTGGCGGCTCGCCTTGCTTGGTCTCGTGACCCGAGTCGGTGCCATAGGTGACGAAGCCGCGCGCCAGCGGCGACGGCTTGTCGAAGGGATAGGCCGGCGGCAGCGCAAGGCCGGTGATCAGCACGCCGTTGAAACCGCCGCCGCCATATTGCAGCGAGCGGCCGTTCCATTCGACGGGAAGGTTGACCTGGAATCTGATCGGCGGCGCCTTGGGATCGACAGGGTCGATATGACCGAGCACCTTGCAGAAGGCCGGATTGGCCGGCGTGACGCGCCCTGACGGCGTCGGTCCGCGTTCGGCAACGGCGATCGGCGAGGGCGCCTGCAAGGTTGCGGAGTCGATCTTCACGGCATCGGCCCCGCCGACGAGACCCTTGCAGACCGCATCGGCGTCTTCCGCCAGCGTTGCCGCCGACGCCGTGCCCGTTTCCAGTGTCGCCATCGAGCCTACAAGCAACGCACACAGCTTCGCTCTCTTTCGCGTCATCGTTTCCACCCGGCTTTCTCGATTTGTTGCGTCGACGGCTTGCCGCATTGAATGCAACCTTCGTCCTCCCGTCAATCGCTCACGCCGAGCCGCCCATCAGAATGATCCGAGTGCGCTCCCCAAGGCGATCACGGCCACCAGCGCCAATAGCGACGTCACGATGCCCACCATCACAATGTCGAGATAGCTGTCGCGATGGGTCAGGCCGCAGATCGCGAGCAGGCTGACCACCGCACCGTTGTGCGGCAGGATGTCCAGCGTCCCCGAACCGATCACCGCGACGCGATGCATCAGCGCAAGGTCGATGCCGTTGCGCGCGGCGATCTCGACATAGGTCTGGCCGAGCGCGTCGAGCGCGATCGTCAAGCCGCCGGATGCCGAGCCGGTCAGCGCGGCCAGAATATTGGTCGCAACCGCGAGCGAGACCAACGGGCCACCTTCGATCGCAAGCACCCAGTCGCGCACCGTTTCGAAAGCCGGTAGCGCCGCGATGACCGCGCCGAATCCGACGAGGCTGGCGACGCTGAGCGCCGGCAGAACCGATGCATTGGCACCGGCGTCCATGGTCTGCCGCAGAGAGGGAAGCCGGGCCCAATTGAGGAAGATGGTCGTGACGATGGCGGCACCCAGCGCGGTGCTGACCGACCACACACCAGCGACCGCCGCCAACGATGTGCCGCCGAAGCGCTGCTCGCTCAGATACGAGACATCGAGCCGCGGCAGCACCAGCAGCGACATCACGAGATTGACAGCCACGACGACGGCCAGCGGCAGGATGGCACTCACCACCGGAGCAGACATTTCACCGCGCCGTCCATGCCGGATCTCGGCCGGATCGAATTCTCGTGCGGTGGTCGCGTATTCGCGGACCAGTTCGTCGTCGACGGCACGTTCGGCCGCACCCTCCATGTCCTCGCCATAGCCTTCCCCCGCACGGCGAGCCGCGGCTTCTGCGCGGCGCAACCACCACAATCCCGCGCCAACCATGATCAGGGAGGCGATGATGCCGAGTCCGGGCGCGGCAAAAGGCGTCGTGCCGAAGAACGGCATCGGGATCGCGTTCTGGATCGATGGCGTGCCCGGCAAAGCCGACATCGTGAAGGTCGACGTGCCCAGCACGATCGCGGCCGGAATCAATCGCCGCGGAATCGCGGCGGCACGAAACAGCGAGCGGGCCATGGGGACGATCACGAAGAACGCAACGAACAGGCTGACGCCGCCATAGGTGACCATCGCACCGGCGAGCACGACCGCCAGGATCACGTGGCGCTGGCCGAGACGTCTCGCCATGAAGGCGGCAACCGACGTGACCGCCCCGCTGTCGTCCATCAGTTTCCCGAATACGGCGCCAAGCAGAAAGATCGGGAAGAATTGCGCCAGGAATGCAGCAGCATTCACCATGAAGATCTGCGTCAGGTTCGCAAGCAGCGGCTCGCCGCCGAACAGCGCCGCGACGAGCGCGGAGAACGGCGCCAGCAGGAGAACGCTCCAGCCGCGAAAGGCGAATAGGACGAGAAGGCCAAGCCCGACGAGAATGCCGAGAAGCCCCACCTCTCAGCACTCCGACAGCAGGATGTCGAGATCGGCGGTCGAGCGCCGACCGATATCCGGGCCGTGCTCGTCGAGGAACGTTTCGGCCGCCCGACGTCCTTCGCCGTGCAGCATCGAGACGAACTCCCATTCGGCGTTGAGCTTGGACGAGGCGCCGAACTTCGCCAGCATGTCGCTCTTGACGCGGTGGGTCCGCATCTTCGCCCAGCGCGCGCCCTCGCCGCTTCCCGGGTCGGCCGCCTGACGCAGCAACGCGATCATACGCAACTCCTTCATCAGCGGCGAGTTGAACGAAATCTCGTTCAGCCGATTGAGTATCTCCGCAGCCGTCCGCGGCTCTTCCGGCTTTTCAGTCGGATTGATCTGCACCAGGATGGTGTCGTGCGCGTCGCTTTCGCGAATGAGCGGTGTGATGGTCGGGTTGCCGGCATAGCCGCCATCCCAATACGGTTCGCCGTCGATCTCGATCGCGCGGAACATGGTTGGCAGGCAGCCCGACGCGAGCAACACGTCAGCCGTGATCTCCGCGTTGCGGAAGATGCGTCCTCGCCCGGTGCGCACCCGCGTCGCAGTGATGAACAGCTTGATCGGCGAGCGCGCGAGGCGCTCGAAATCGATGCTCTCAGCCAGCACCGCATGCAGCGGATTGTAGCCGGTCGGATTGAGGTCGTAGGGAGAGAGCACCCGCGACATCAGGTCGGTCAGGATGTAGGCCGGCGAGGTATCGAGCGTCCAGCGCCCCATCAGCCGGTCGAGCGGCGAGCGCTGGAGCGGGCTGAAGGCCGCCGCCTTCGAAACGCGCCGCCAGTATCGTTCGAGTGCGTCACGCGCACCCTCGGCGCCACCGGCGGTCCACCCATCCGCCAGCACCGCTGCGTTCATCGCGCCCGCGGACGTCCCGGAGATCGCGGCGATCGTAAGCCGCTTCTCTTCCAGCAGGCGATCGAGCACGCCCCAGGTGAAGGCGCCATGCGAACCGCCCCCTTGAAGCGCGAGATCAATCAGTACGGTGTCCGGTTCCATCGCGGCACTCACGCAACTGAAGCTCAAATCCGACGCGATTTGTCACGTGCGCGTCGAAGTCGATGGCGTAGTGTAGAGAGCCTTGGCGAAGAAATGCAACCGGAACGTGGGCCCCGCGCCGTCTAGAGCGCGATGCGATGAGGATGAATCGTCATCGCGCTTTAGGTCGTTGTTTAAGCATGATCTTTTCGGAAAACCGCTGCGCGCTTCTCCGCTTTAGTGCTCGAACACCAGCCGCGCGCCGACCGTGCCGTCGAGGGCGCGGATCTGCTGGAGCAGCGCCGCGGAATCCTGCCCCGCGAGATCGGCATCGAGCACGACGTAACCAAGATCGCCTGATGTCTCCAGGTATTGCGCGGCGATGTTGATGTCGCGCTGGAGGAAGACCTCGTTGAGCCGCCGTAGCATGCCGGGGACGTTGCGATGGACATGGCTGAAGCGCGCGCCGGAAGGGCGCAAATGCAGCTGCACTTCCGGGAAATTCACCGCGCCCATGGTCGAGCCCGTGATGAAATAGTCGACCAGCTTGCGCGCGACCTCGCCGCCGATGCGCTCCTGCGCCTCCTCGGTCGAGCCGCCAATATGCGGGGTGAGGATGACGTTCTCGAGGCCCTGAATGGGGCTCTTGAAGCGATCGGAATTCGACGACGGCTCGACCGGAAACACGTCGACGGCCGCGCCGGCAAGATGGCCGTCGCGCAAAGAGCGCGCGAGCGCGTCGAGATCGACCACGGTACCGCGGCTGTTGTTGATCAGGAACGAGCCAGGCTTCATCGCCCGCAGCTCCTTCTCGCCGATCATGCCCGCGGTCTCCGGCGTCTCCGGCACGTGCAGGCTGACGACGTCGCTCTGCGCGAGGAGCTCTTCGAGCCTCTCGACCGGCTCGGTGTTGCCGTGGCGGAGCTTGTCGGTGCGATCGAAATAGATCACGCGCATGCCGATGGCTTCGGCGAGCGTCGACAGCTGCGAGCCGATATTGCCGTAGCCGACGATGCCGAGCGTGCGGCCGCGCACCTCGCGGCTGCCGGTCGCGGACTTGTCCCAGCCGCCGTCATGCGCCGACACCGAGCGCGGAAAAATCCGCCGCAGCAGCATCACGATCTCGCCGATCACGAGCTCGGCGACGCTGCGCGTGTTGGAGAACGGCGCGTTGAAGACGGGAATGCCCCGCTTGCGCGCCGCCATGAGATCGACCTGGTTGGTGCCGACGCTGAAGCAGCCGACGGCGAGAAGCTGATCGGCGGCTCCGAGCACATCATCGGTGATCTGGGTGCGCGAGCGGATGCCGAGCAGCGATACGCCCTTGAGAGCGCGCCGCAGATCCTCGCCGTCCAGCGCCTTGGTCAGCCGCTCGACATTGGTGAAGCCCGCGCTCTTGAAAAGGTCGACAGCGCTGTCATTGACGCCTTCGAGCAGCAGCGCCTTGGCACTCCGCTCAGGGCTTTGGCCTGGGGCTGGCATGGTGTCTCCATAGATGATGAGCTTTGTCGCAGCTCATAGACCGCGGACGGTGCGCGGCACAATAGGGGTCGGATACGGGGAGAAAATGGCAGATGGTCATGCTCGCATCAGCCACTCCGTCATCCTGAGGCGTGAGCCCTGCGGTGCGAATGCACCGCTGGGGCCCCGATGCAGCCGCGCGGAGAGAGTTGGGCCGTCGCCCTTCGAGGGCCGCTAAGAAGCGGCCACCTCAGGGTGACGGATAATCCACCCGTTCAAGGTCAAATCACATAAAACCCGTGCGTGCCGTCGCGGCGGAGTTGCTCGACCAGCCCATATTCCCAATCGAGATAGGCCTGCATCGCGCGCTCGGCAACATCGGTGCCTTCATAGGGCCGGCGGTAGCGGTGGGCCGGATCGGGCTTGGGCAGCATGCGCGGCGGGCCGATTTCGAGCGCGGCGTCATAGCCCCCTTCCAGCACATAGACCTCCCAGCCCATCTGCGCCAGCCACGACGCCGTCATGTCGGCACGGACACCCCTGTCGTCGGTCAGCAGAATGCGCGCGCCGCGCACGGGCACGGCCATGTCGGTCTCCTGGACCAGCTGGCCGCCGGGATAATGGCGGAAGCCCGCGAGGTGACCTGCCGCATATTCCTCGGCATCGCGCACGTCGAAGCGATAGAGCGTGCGATCGGTCTGCGCGACGAGCGCGGCCATCTCGCTTGCGCCGATATGGCGAACACCGGCTCGATAAGCGACGTCGCGCGCATTGGCCGGGCCGCTCTCGAACGAGCCGATCGCGCCGCGCCTGTCCGCACCGTGATCGAGCGTGTGCCGCGCCAGCGTCCAGCCGATGGTGCCGTTGCGCAGCGCCCGCACCTTGTTGGGCACGCCGGCATTGATCAGCGACTGCGTGCCGATGATCGAGCGGGTGCGGCCCGCGCAATTGACGATGATGGTGGTTTCAGGGTCGGGCGCAGCCTGCCCCGCCCGCAGCACCAACTCCGCGCCGGGCACGCTGACCGAGCCCGGAATGTTCATGGTGGCATATTCGTCGAAACGGCGGACGTCGAGGATGGCGATGTTGGCCTTGTCCGCGATGAGTTTTGCCACCTCGTCGGCGCTGAACGAGGGCGTGTGCTTGCGCGACTCGACCAGTTCGCCGAACGCTTTCGAATAGGAATTGACGTCCTCGAAGACCTGATAGCCCGCCTCGCGCCAGGCCTTCAGGCCGCCATCGAGCGCGCTGATACGGGTGTAGCCGAGCGCGGCGAGACGTTCGGCGCCGGCCGCGACCAGCCCCTCGCCGTCATCGTAAAGCACGATCGCCACGTCCTTGCGCGGCAGCCGCACCTCGGCCTCGATCGCGATCCGATCCACGGCCATGTTGGCTGCGAACAACGGATGTCCGGTCGCAAAACCTGCCTCGTATCGGAGATCGAGCAGCGCGATTTCTTCGCGCAGCAGCAGTGCGCGGCGGATATCGGCGGGGGTGACGGTCGGAAGCTTCATGGCACGGACCTTGAGAAGAGGACCATGAGCTTTTGACCGATTAGAAGCGCGTTGGCTAGCCTCGCCCGCTCACTCGCCGGGAACGAGCCGCCCGAGCGGCTGCTGTGCCGGACGGCGCAGCTTGCGGCGCGACAGGTAGAGCAGGATGCCGGTGATCGCGAACAAGGGCATCGACATCGCGGCAATCATGAACGCGAGCTTGCCCGGCCAGCCCAGGATCTCGCCGCGATGGATGTCGTAGATGGCCGCGATGATCTTTTCGCCGAACGTCTTGTCAGCAAAGCGCTCCGCTGAGACCAACTGCCCGGTGACGGCGTCGATGCGGAATTCGTCGCGCGTGGTTTCCAGCAACGAGGCTTTCCCCCACGACCGGATCCGTATTGTCGTGCCGGGACCAGCCGGCAGCGTCAGCAAGGCCTTCGAGAACCGATCGCCCTCCTCACGCTGGAACGTCACCCAGGCCGGATCGAATCCGATCGGCGGCGCCGGTTCGGAATTGGCCGCACGCGGCAGCTTTGTGGGCATTTTCGCTGCTGTGACGTGCGGACGCGCGAGCAGCCAGGTCACGCCGTCCTTGTACCATTCGAAGGAGAAATACAGGCCGGTGAGGGTCATCGTCAGATAGACCGGAAGGACCCAGGTGCCGATCACGGTGTGCAACGACCGGTGCAGAGCGCGGCCACCGAGCCCAAGATTCGGCTTCAGCCACATCTTTACGCTGCCTGCACGACGTGGCCAACGCAGCACGAGGCCCGTGACCAGCATGACGATCAGGCCGAGCGCGATCGTGCCGGTGATCGGACGTCCCCAACCCTTGCCGTCGCCCGGAATGAGCAGCCAGCGATGCAGCCGGCGCACGGTCGCGAAAAACGCTTCGCCGCGCGGCGCGCCGAGCACGCTAGCGTCATAGGGATCGACATAGAGCGAAGTCGGCCGGTCGCCCCGGTCGTCACGCGCAAAGCGGACATGAACCGCCGCAGACGGATCGCTCGACAGTGTGACGGCGGCGACCTTGCCGAGGTCCTGCGAGGCCTTCAGCCGCGCAACCAGCGCATCAGGCATTAACGCCGGTGCCTGACGCGGTGCGACCTGCATGATGCCGGCGTTGAGATGATCGACGATCTCGTCCTCGAAACTCATGATCGCGCCGGTCAGCGCGATCAGGGACACCAGCAGCGCAAGGACCAGGCCCGCGATGGAATGGACCTGGAACAGGACCGCCTTGATGGTGTGTCCGAGCCGCGCGGCCATGGCTAGAACTTCACCGTGGCCGACAGCGAGACGCGCCGCGCATCGCCGATCGCGACGTTGAGATTGTTGACGGCTGAGGGATAGTAGACGGTGTCGAACAGGTTCTTGACGTTGAACTGATAGATCACCGGCGTGTTCTGGTATCTCGTCTCATAGGTCGCAAAAATGTCGGCGACCACATAGGACGGCAAGAAGAAGGTGTTGGTGGAATCGCCGGGACGGTCGCCGACATAGCGCGCACCGCCGCCGAGGCGGAGCTGACCGGGCAATGCGGTGCCGAAGTCATACACCAGATAGAGCGATGCGGTGTTCAGCGCGACGTTCTGCAACTTCCTGCCGAGCAGCGTCGCATCCTCGGACGCCGTCACGCGGGCATCAGTATAGCCATAACTGCCGATCAGGGCCCAGCTATCGGTGAGCCTGCCGGTGACGTCCAGCTCGACGCCGCGCGAGTGAGCCCGGCCGACGGTGTGGAGCTCCACGTTGCCCGCGCTGTTCGTCTTCGTCGTCTGCACGTTCTTCTTGTCGAGATCGTAGAGCGCCAGCGTACCGGAGATGCGCTTGTTCAGATCGAATTTGACGCCGGCCTCGTATGACACGCCCTCTTCCGGAGCGATGTTGGAATCGATCACCACGCCGATCGGCGCAATGGTCGAGTTCGGCTTCAAGGACTGGGTGTAGCTCGCATAGAGCGAGATCTGGTCGGTCAGCTTGAAGATGGCGCCGCCGAGCGGAAGTACCTTGTCCTGTGACACATTGGTATTGGTGTTGAAGGGCTTCCCGCGGCCGGCGATCTGCTCATAGTCCATGTAGCGCGCGCCGCCGACCAGCGCGAAGCGCTCGGTCAGATGCAGCGTGTCCTGGACAAACAGAGACCACTGGCCGAGCTTGTCGGTCTGGGCGCTATCGCTGTTCGACGCCGTCGTCCCGGGCCCGATCAGCCCATAGACGGGATTGTAGACATTGAAGGCGGGCGTCGTCTGCCGAATCAGGGTGTCGCGGTAGATGGTGCGATACTGACCATCGCCGCCGAACACGACGTCATTGCGCATGTCGCCGAGCCAGAAGCTGCCGGAAATATACGACGTTCCGTAGCTGACGTTGCTGAGCGAGCTTCCCGTGCCATCGTTGCTGCGCGTCTCCCTGCCGGTCGTGAAGTCAATACCGGTGATACGGAGCTGGTTGGCGCTGAAGGTCTCGGTGTTGTAGCTGTAGCCAGCGTAGAGCTTCCAGTCCTGGTTGAAGCGATGCTCGACCGAGGCCTGCATCAGGTCGGACGTACCCCACGTGTTGTTGAAGGGCTCATCTAACCGGCGCGTGGCGGGCACCGCGAGCGGCGCCTTGGTCACCGGGTTGAACGCCGTGCCGCGATCGAACGGGTAGATGAACTCGCGATGCTCGTAGTTGAGCTGGACCGTGGTGTCCTGGCCGTACCAGGCCAGTGACGGCGCGATCAACATCTCGCGGTGGCGACCGAAATTGCGCCAATAGTCCTCGCTGACACCGTAGCCGATAAATCGATAGGCGAGACCTTGGTCGCCGATCGGGCCGGTGACGTCGAGCAGGCCGTCGGCGCCGGTCTTGGAGGCGTTGAAGGCCGAGCCGAGCAGCGTGACCGAGCCGTGCTGGTAGAGCTCGGGGCGCTTGCTGATGGTATTGACGATGCCGCCGGGGTCCATGATGCCGTAGAGCAGCGAGGCTGGTCCCTTCAGCACCTCGACACTTTCGACGGCGGCATTGAGGCTGCGGCCCTGCACCAGCGGCATGCCGTTGCGCATGATCGAGCCGTCGCGATTATCGCCGAAGCCGCGCCGGATCACCGCGTCCTGGCTGCCGGCAAGCGTGTTGGTCTGGGTGACGCCGGAGACGTTGATGAGCGCATCGTCGATGTTGCGCGGGAGCTGGTCCTTGAGCACCTGCTCGGGCACGACGTTGACGGCTTGCGACGTATTGAGCGGCGAGGCGCCGCTGCGCAACGTGGTCGCGCTCGGCATCGCGCGATAGCCGAGCTTGACGGCCTGCTGCGCGGCCGCGTCCGCGGCCGCGCGCTCCGAGAGTGTCGGTGCGGCCGGCGCAGGGTTACGATTGCGCTGGCGCGCGGCGGCCTGCGTGCGGCGTGACGTCTGATCCGATGCACGCACCGGCTTCGGCCGCTGCGCCGGCGCCTCCACCGTCACCGGGGGCAGGGCCGATTGCGCCTGCGCGGTCGTCATGTTGGAGGGGCATTCGGCGAGCAGCACGGCCGCTCCGATGAGAAGACCCGCACGGCTCTTGCCGGCATGAGTTCGATGGCCGCAGACACGCTGGCCATCCAGATGAGCACGCACGTTCGATTCACTTCCAGGTCAGACGCAGCATTGAAGCTGGCGCGTCTAACAGCCGCGGTGCCCGAAGAGAACCGCAGGCAGAGTTGAATCGCTCTAGTGTTGAATCGTTCTAAGAAGGAGCGACATCGAACGGCAATCTTCAATTGCCGTCGTGCCGGTCGCAACACGCAACACGCGAATTCGCGGCGTATCACGATTCTGTGCGATCTCAGGCGATGGCAGGAGCCGTCAACTCGTCGAGCTTCCGCTTGAACGCGGAGCCGTCGGACGAGGCGCGGAGCGGCGGGCGCACGCGCTGCCAGGCCGCATCGCCGGTCTGTGCCGCCAGGATCGCTTTCAGCGTCGCAGTGAACGAGGGCGTCTTGAGCACGACGTCGATCGCAGCCTGCATGCGCGCTTCGACATCCTTGCCCTCGACCATGCCTTTGACCAGCTCGGGCACGACATTGGCCATGCCGCAGATGGTGCCGGCACCGCCGGCGGCGATCGCTCGGGTGATATCGGCTTCATTGCCGACGGTGATGGCGAGCTCGGGAGCCGCGGCACGGAACGCCTGGAACTGCTTGAAGTCGCCGCTGGAGTCCTTCAGGCCGGCAATCACCTTGCCGTAACGCTTGCGCAAGTTCGCGGCGACGGCGGTTGGGATCGCAACGCCCGACGTCTGCGGGATGTGATAGAGATAGGCGCGCAGCCGATCGTCGGCGACGCCGTCGATGATCGCGGCAAAGGCATCCTCGATGCCTTCGGCCGTGACGCTGCGATCGAAGTAAGGCGGCAGCACCAGCACGTGGCGCAGGCCGAGGCCGAGCGCGGCGCGCGTCAGCGCGATGCCGTCGGTGATGGCGGGGAAGCCGCCGCCGATGCCGATGCGCTCCGGCGCAACGCCCGCCTTGAGCACGGCTTCGATGGTCGCGATGCGCTCGGCGACATTGAAGGAGGTGCCCTCGCCGGTGGTGCCGAACAGCACGACGCCGTCGACCCCCTTGCCGAACAGCTGCTTGGCGTGCGCCGCCAGCTTGGCGGAGTCCACGTTGCCGTCGGCCGCCAGCGGCGTCGCCGATGCCACCCAGAACCCGCGAATTGCCTCTGTCATCACACCGCCCTCTAAGCTGCGATCTCGGACCAAGCCCCTGATCTCCCAATGGTCTTTAAGGGGGCTTCCGAGCCTTGTTTTTGCTTTACTTTCCATCTTGTACCTTACATACAAGAAAGAGGCAAATCCTTTCCACCGTCACGGCGCGCATGGGCGCAGCCAGATTCAGGAAGGTCTCGCATGAACATGGTGACCCCGGTGAAGCGTCCCGATCAATTGCTCGGCGCCCTGCGCGACAAGCTCGGCGCAGCCGCCGTACTGATCGGCACCGACGTGCCGGCGCGCAATTGCAACGACTGGAGCGCGAGCCTGCCGCAGACGCCGCTTGCGGTGATCCGTCCCATCGATGCGCAGGGCGTGGCCGATGCGATTGCGACCTGCCGGCAGGCGCAGCTGCCGTTCGTGCCGCAGGGCGGACTGACCGGGCTGTGCCGCGGCGCTTCGCCCGAAGCCGGCTGGGTCGCGATCTCGCTCGAGCGCATGAGCGGCATCGAGGAGATCGACCGCGCTTCCGCGACGATGACGGTGAAAGCAGGCACGCCGCTGGAAACGATCCAGAAGGCCGCGGACGAAGCCGGCTTCTTCTTTCCGCTCGATCTCGGCTCGCGCGGCTCCTGCGCCATCGGCGGCAACCTCTCGACCAATGCCGGCGGCAACCGCGTGATCCGCTACGGCATGACGCGCGAGCTGGTGCTCGGTCTCGAAGTCGTGCTGCCCGACGGCACCATCATCACTAGCCTCAACAAGCTGATGAAGAACAATGCCGGCTACGATCTGAAGCATCTGTTCATCGGCTCGGAAGGCACGCTCGGCATCATCACCCGCGTGGTGCTAAGACTGTTCCCGAAGCCGCGCTCGACCATGGCGGCGCTCTGCGCGCTGAAGGATTACGCCGCGGTGATCGCGCTGCTCGATGCGGCGCGCAGCGGGCTCGGGCCGCTGCTGTCGGCGTTCGAGGTGATGTGGCCGGACTATTGGGACGTGATCACGACTCGCGCCGGCGTGAAGCCGCCGGTCGCCGCAGGTCACGGCCTCTATGTGCTGGTGGAAGCACAAGGCACCGACGAGAGCCTGGACGCGCCGCGCTTCCAGGCCTGGCTCGAAGAGCTGATGGAGCGCGGGCTGCTGGCCGATGCGGCGGTGGCGCAATCGCTGGCGCAGACGCAGGCCTTCTGGCGGGTGCGCGACATCTGCGCCGAGTTCGGCCAGGTGCTGGGCCCGCATATCTCCTACGACATCGGCCTTGCGGTTGCGCGGATGGACGAGTTCGTCACGCGCTGCAAGGCGGCGCTTGCTTCCGGCATCGCGGGCTGCGAGAGCGTCTATTACGGCCATATCGGCGACGGCAATCTGCATCTGGTCTCCTGGGTCACCGGCCTGTCCGTCGAGCAGCAGCCGAAGGAAGAGATGGACACGATCATCTATGGTCTGGTCCGCGAGCTCGGCGGCAGCATCTCGGCCGAGCACGGCATCGGCACGCTGAAGAAGAAATGGCTGGGCCACGCCAGGAGCGACGCCGAGATCGCGCTGATGCGGACGCTGAAAGCGGCGCTCGATCCCGACCATCTGCTCAATCCCGGCAAGGTGGTCTGAGAAACGCCAATGCGCTCGCTCAAGCTCGATACGCCGAAATCGCTGTCGCAGCGGGTGATGCAGCGGCTGCGACAGGCGATCATCGACGGCGAGTTCGCGCTCGGCGCTGCCATCTCCGAGGAGATGGTGGCCAATTCCTTCGGCGTCAGCCGCACGCCGGTGCGCGAGGCGATGGGCCAGCTGCAGGCGCAAGGCCTCGTGGTGATCCGCCCGCAGGTCGGCAGCTTTGTCTTCACGCCGAGCGCGGACGACATCAACGCGCTCTGCACCTTCCGCATCGCGCTCGAACCCAAGGCCGCCGAGCTCGCCTATCGTCACGATCGTGACGGTGCAACCGCCGCAATGGGCGAGGCCATCGCGGCAATGGAGCCGGCGGTTACGGCAAAGGACAACATCGCCTATGGCCGCGCCGATGCCGCGTTTCACGAGGCGCTGTTCACCCATTGCGGCAACCGCTACCTCGCCGAGTCCTATCAGCTGGTCTCCGGCCGCGTCGCCGCGCTCCGCACCAATCTGACCTCGCCGATCGACGTGCGCACCCGCACCTCGTTCGACGAGCATCGCAGGCTGCTCGATTTGTTCGCGCGCGGCGCGTTCGCCGCCTTCGAAGAATTGATGACCACGCATATTACCAATTCGGGCGTGGTCTACGCCAAGGCCTTGAAGGTGGAGGCCTTGAAGGTGGAGGCGCTGAAGGTGGAATAAGCGCCTCTAGCGCCCTTCCCTCGGTCCCGGCCTGTCCAGAAAATCCAGCGCGGTATTGATCTGCTCGAGCTGGTGCTCGATCCTGTCGCGGTCCTCGACCGATGGCGCCTTTTCGAGCTGCTCCACGAGCTTCTGCTTTCGCAACAGCAGGTTCTCTATGACTGTACTCACAGCTCCCCCATCGCCAGAGGCGAACATCGCGAGTGCGCGCGAGCCGGGCTCGCGGCAACCCCTCATCAGAATGTCCGCGAAGGCCGATGGTTCCTGCGGGTGAACCCGGACCCATGCGGATGGAACTAGCGGCGCAAACTGGCCCAGACGCCGCTCAAAATCAGCAAACCACCGAAAAGATGGATCAGCTGCGGCGGTTCGCCGAGGATGGCGAAAGACAGCAGCGCGCTGGCGATCGGCCCGAGATAGAGCACGAGCGAGGTCCGCACCGAGCCGAACTTGCCGCCGAGCCAGGCAAAGCCGGCATAGGCGAGCAGGCCGGGAACGATCCCGGCGAAGACATAGGCCGACAGCGCCTTGGTGCTGAAGACCTCCCCCGGCGTCGCCCACATCTCCATGGCCGCGAGCGGCAGCGAGAACAGGGCGCCGGCGCCCGAGAACAGGCTGATGCGTGCCAGCAGCGACGCCTTCGGCGCGGCGCGCGATTGCAGCAGCGTGTAGCCGGACCAGCCGAGCATCGCGATCACGACGAGGCCGTCGCCCGCCGCAGTCTGAAGTTCGATCAGCGCCTGCGGATGGCCGCCGGAGATGATGAGCAGCGCGCCTGCGAGCGCCAGCGCGGTGCCGAGCCATTGCAGCGGGCCGACATGCTCCATGCCGCGCAAGGCGGAAATCAGCAGCACCGTGATCGGCGACAGCGCCATGATCAGCGCGATGTGGATCGCCGTCGTCGAGACGCCCGCGGCATAGACCGGACCGCCGCACAGGAACATGCCCATGAAGCCGGCGGCGAGGATCGGCCAGACGTTTCGGCCGAGAGGCACGCGGCCGCCCTGGATCTCCTTGAGCGCGATCGGCGCGAGCCCGATTGCGACGATGCTCCAGCGGAAGAAGGCGAGCGCGAAGGGCGGGACGGAGCCCGCGAGCCCGCGCGCCAGAATCTGATTGGAGGCCTGCGCGGTCGCCACCAGGATGAAGCCGACCAGCGCAATCACGCCGAGCCAGACATTCGTGGACGGCGATATTCCGGCCACCGCATCATGACCGCCGTCGGAGGTTTCCTTGCCCATGGAGCAACCGGATATCCGATGTCGGCCGCGGTGAGAACCCTGACGACGCCCCGGCTGCGGCCCGGGAACCTCAACTTTCACGCGCCCGTCGGTTGAATTCGGAGGCGTGGGGACTTATCCCTTGGCGCCATGGATACCCAGATGATCACCGCCGCAAAGCCGCTGATGGCCCGAGCGCAGCCGCGCAAGCCGGCACCGTTCCTCCCGATGAGCCGCGCCGAGATGGACGCGCTCGGCTGGGACGCCTGCGACATCGTGCTGGTGACCGGGGACGCCTATGTCGACCATCCGAGCTTCGGCATGGCGATCATCGGCCGGCTGCTGGAGGCGCAGGGCTTTCGGGTCGGCATCATCTCGCAGCCGGACTGGCACTCGGCCGAGCCGTTCAAGGCATTAGGCAAGCCAAAAGTGTTCTTCGGCGTCACCGGCGGCAACATGGACTCCATGGTGAACCGCTACACCGCGGACCGGCGCCTGCGCAGCGACGATGCCTATACGGCCGGCGGCGAAGGCGGCAAGCGGCCGGACCGCTGCACCGTCGTCTACGCCCAGCGCTGCCGCGAGGCGTTCAAGGACGTGCCGATCGTGCTCGGCGGCATCGAGGCCTCGCTGCGCCGGATCGCGCATTACGATTACTGGTCGGACAAGGTGCGCCGCTCGGTGCTGGCCGACGCCAAGGCCGACCTGCTGCTCTACGGCAATGCCGAGCGGGCCGTCGTCGAGGTGGCGCAGCGGCTCGCCGCCGGCGAAGCGCCGCGCGCGCTCGACGACATCAGGGGTGTCGCGCTGTTCCGCAAGGTCCCCGAGGACTACACCGAGCTGCACGCCGACGATCTCGATTCCGCCGACGAGGGCGCGACGCGCCAGAAGGGTGCGACCGTGATCCGCCTGCCGGCGCTGGAGCAGGTCGAGCAGGACAAGGAAGCTTATGCCCGCGCATCGCGCGTGCTGCACCGGGAGAGCAATCCCGGCAATGCGCGGCCGCTGGTGCAGCGTCATGGCGATCGCGATCTCTGGCTCAACCCGCCGCCGATCCCGCTGACCAGCGACGAGATGGACGCGGTCTACGACCTGCCCTACGCGCGCGCGCCGCATCCGTCCTACGGCGAAGCAAAAATCCCGGCCTGGGACATGATCAAGTTTTCGGTGACGATCATGCGCGGCTGCTTTGGCGGCTGCACCTTCTGCTCGATCACCGAGCACGAAGGCCGCATCATCCAGAACCGCTCGGAAGGCTCGATCCTGCGCGAGATCGAAAAGATCCGCGACAAGACGCCGGGCTTCACCGGCGTGATCTCAGACATCGGCGGCCCCACCGCCAACATGTACCGGATGGCGTGCAAGGACCCGAAGGTCGAGGCGGCGTGCCGGCGGCCGTCCTGCGTCTTCCCCGAGATCTGCCCGAACCTCAACACCTCGCATGACGACCTGATCCGCCTCTATCGCAAGGTGCGCGAGACCCGCGGCATCAAGAAGGTGATGGTCGCCTCCGGCGTGCGCTACGACCTCGCGGTCGAGAGCCCCGAATACATCAAGGAGCTCGTCACCCATCACGTCGGCGGATACTTGAAGATCGCCCCCGAGCATACCGAGCGCGGTCCGCTCGACAAGATGATGAAGCCGGGCATCGGCGCCTACAACAAGTTCAAGCGGATGTTCGACGAAGCGGCCGAACGGGCGGGCAAGAAATATTACCTGATCCCGTATTTCATCGCGGCGCATCCGGGCACGACCGACGAGGACATGATGAACCTCGCGCTGTGGCTCAAGAAGAACCGCTATCGCGCCGATCAGGTGCAGACCTTCCTGCCCTCGCCGATGGCGACCGCGACCGCGATGTACCACACCGGCGTCAATCCGCTGCGCGGCGTCCGCCACGGCGGCAGCGACAAGGTCGAGGCGATCAAGGGCCTGCGCCAGCGCCGCCTGCACAAGGCGTTCCTGCGCTACCACGATCCCGACAATTGGCCGGTGCTGCGCGAGGCCTTGATCGAGATGGGCCGCCGCGATCTGATCGGCTCGCAGCCGCATCAGCTCGTGCCCGCGCACCAGCCCCCCGGCACCGGTAAAGCCGCCGGCACGCGGCGACCGGTGCGGCCGGGCGGCAAGACCCAGCGGTTCACGACCAAGGGGCTGCGGGTGATGAAGTGAACGCGCGCCGCAGCGTTGCTAGAGATCGAGCACCACCGGCCCCGACACCGCGTCCGTCACGCCGCGTCCATTGCCCTGGTCCTCGAGCACGGACCGGAAACTGTCGAGCGTCTTGATCATCGCGGGTCGCGCCGCGACCAACGCGTCCTGACTGGCCCATGTGCCGATGAGGCAAAAGGTCTGCTCGCCGGTCTTGATGATGACGCCGTGCTCCAGCCCCGGCCATTTGGCCTTGCCGTTCCGATGCGCGTCGAGGAAGGCGGCTTCCTCACCCGGTTTCACCTTGAACCTGACCACATTATAAACCTGCATGATGCGCCTCCGAAAAATGGACTGATGAAAACGGGGCCGTGCGAGGTGAGGACGAAAAGTCCAGACGGTCGCCCTGGCCGATTGTTGTCCCCGCGCGCGGCGGCGTCACCGTGACAAATCAGCATGGTCTATCCCGGCCTCCTGATCGCAGGACAGAAATGTGCGAAAACAACCCCATGCACAGTAGCCGGGGACAGCAAAATCAACAGCATAGGACGCGGCAAGAGAGCATGATCCTTTCGGAATTCGCGGCGAGAATTCCTGATTTTACGAGACGATCATTGATCCGTCGGGCAAAACAGGAGCAGGATGACATCATCGGCGCGCCCGGTGTTGCGTGTCGGCCCTGACGGCTTCAGCACGGCGCCCCGTCCAGAAAGCGTAGATCGCCAATCCCTGCACCAACGCCGCGGCAACATAGAAGCCTGGCGCGGCACCAGAGGCGGCGGCCGAAAACCATTCGCGGATCAAGCCAAAGACCGCCGGCGCGAATGAATAAGCGCCTTGCGACATCGCAACGATCAGCGCGACGACACGCGGTACGTCCGCTGGTGCAAATTCGACCTGGGCGATCAACGGCGGCAGGAACGTGCCGTTGCCGAATCCGAGACCGAACAGGACGACGCCAAGAATCAACAGCGGAACGTTCGTTCCAGCCGCGGCGATGAAGATCATCGAGCCCATGATTTGAACCGTGTAGCTGGCGCAGGCAATCAGCCGCCGGTCGGTGCGCTCCGGCATGAGCCAGCCCAGCAGCGTTCGACCCATGATCGCCATAGCGCCGATCAACCCGACCACCAGTCCGGCCCATTGCGTGCCGAGCGCAGGCAGCAGCAGCGAGAACAGGTGCGCGGTCAGACCGATCTGCGCAAACAGCCCAAGGCTCATGCCGGCCGCGAGCGTCAAGAATTTACGGTCTCGCCAGATCAACGATCCCGGCAGCCGCCGCGCAGCGTCCGCAGGCCCGGTCGCCGCGGCTGGCTCCGCTCCGTCCGGCAGCAATCCGATCTGCGCAGGCGTGCGTGACAGCACGGTGCTTGCGAGCATCCACACCAGGATGACCATGATCACGCCGAGGACGGCCGCTGCGATGGCGAAGCCGTACATTGCAATAGCCGCGGCCCAGAGCGGCGGAAAGATGATCCCTCCGACGTTCGCGCCGTTATACGCGACGGCGAGCGCCGCAGGGCGGCGGCGGACGAACCAGGGTGACACGATGGCGTTGACGGCGGCGACGCCCATCGTCACCCAGCCCGCGCCGCTCAGCAGCGTCGCGCCGAACAGCTGCCACGGCGTTGTCGCGCTCGCCCATCCCGAGATGCCGACGGCCAGCGAGAGAGCGCCGGCCTTCGTCACGGCCGCAATGCCGAAGCGCCGATAAAGCGCCGGCAGATTGGCGGTCACGATAGATCCAGTCAGGAAGTGCACGGTGACGGCCATCGAGACCAACGCCAGCGGCCAACCCCTGGCTTCACAAACCGCGTTCAGGAAGATCGGCGGACCATAGAAGCCGAAACCAAGGCCGAGAACAGCGAGACCAAAGCTCGCCGCGACGACTCGCCAACCATAAAACGTCCCGTTCTGCATCTTTGTCGACAGCCTGCGCCCCGCGGCGCGATTGTGCACAAGCCTGACGGCGGGTCCTTCGCTCGCGGTCGAATTATGGGATCGGAAAGACCTGCGTGGGGCCCGCTTGACGTCGCCGCCATCATGTAACATATAAAGTTACATGAAACGAGATTCCCGACTCTCCGGCGTTCTGCACGTGCTGCTACACATGGCGCAGCAGCCTGGGCCGTTCACGTCCGAGACGCTGGCCAAGGCCATGGACACCAACCCGGTGGTGATCCGCCGCATCATGGCGGGCCTACGGGAGATCGGTTACGTGCGCTCCGAGAAGGGGCACGGCGGCGGCTGGACCATCGCCTGCGACCTGTCGAAGGTGACGCTGCGCGACGTCTATGCCGCGCTCGGCAATCCCCCGCTTCTGGCCATGGGCAACCGGACCGAGGCGCCCGGCTGTCTGGTCGAGCAGGCCGTCAATGCCGCCCTCGATCAGGCCTTTGACGATGCGGAGGCGCTGCTGCTGGCGCGGCTCGGCGAGGTGACGCTGGCGATGGTGGGCGAGGACCTGCGCAAGCGGCTCGGGTCCCGAAAGATCCACGACATCAGCGCGCATCGCGCGTGAACGGCGCCATTCACGGGGACAACATCATGACCGACATGCAAGCCGCATTCTCCGATCCGCAATTCGTGGCGAGATACACCGAGGGGCCGCGGCGCTTCGTGCCGGGCTATGACGCCATGCAGTCCATGACGGCGATTCTGCTCGCCGAAAGCGTCCCAAGCGATGGGCGGGTGCTCGTCCTCGGCGCCGGTGGCGGCCTGGAGCTCAAAGCGTTTGCGCAGGCGCATCCCGGCTGGCGCTTCGACGGCGTCGATCCGTCCGCGGCGATGCTGGCGCTGGCCGGGCAAACCCTGGGATCGCTCGCATCCCGTGCACGCCTTCATCAAGGCTATATCGATGATGCCCCGGAGGGACCGTTCGACGGTGCCACCTGCCTCTTGACCCTGCACTTCGTCGGCGTCGAGGAGCGGCGCCGCATCGCCTCGGAGGTCCGTCGCCGCCTCAAGCCGCGCGCGCCGTTCGTGGTCGCGCATTTGAGCGCGCCCAATGGCGAGCAGGAGCGCCCGCTGTGGCTGTCGCGGTACTCGGCGTTCCTGGCCGCATCCGGCGTCGAGCCCGAGCAGGCGGCCGCCGCGCGGAACGCCGTCACCAACCATCTGGAGATTCTGGCGCCCGCGCAGGACGAGGTGATCTTGCGCGAGGCCGGCTTCACGGACCCAACCCTGTTCTATACCGGCTTCGCCTTCCGCGGCTGGGTCGCCTATGCGTGAGGTCGCAATTCGTCGTTCGGCACCACGGGATGCTTCAACCGCGCTTGGCTCTCGATACGTAACCGGCGGTCACCTCATCTTTGTGGCTGGCGAACGCAGCTAGTACTTCGGTCTTCTCGCGCTTCGGGACCTTGGCGAAGTCAAGTGTCCGTCCGAGTTCAGCGGCGACCTCGTCGAATTCCGCCGGGGAGATCCGCAAGCCCCGGTGCGCCTCCTCAAGGCCAAGGGGCGTCGTCCCCGGCCTGGTGGCTTTGAACTGGAACGGCCCACCCGAAACGTCACAGACCCAAAGTGTTCGCATGAACTTGAGACCAGGCAAGCGTTTCAGATTTTTGGTGTGCCATTCCCTCAACTGCGGATTTTTTGACTTCTGACCGACGATGGCGTTCTTTACGACAGCGTCGCTGAAGTGATCCACGACCGCTGCAATGGCGAAGACGCCGCCAAGTCGTTCATACAGGCTTTGATCCGGAGTGGTTTGCTGGGCCTGCGCACGCGCTTGATTGGCTCCAGCCAAAGCCACGGGGGCGGCTGTCAGCGCCAGTCCTGCGACCACACTTCGTCTGCTGATGGAAGTCGAACGAAGCCTTGCCATGGGCACCTCCTTACATCGGTTTCCTGAGGCATTGCAGCCAGCATATCCCGTGCAATGGCCGCCGTGCGCGTTGCCGTCCGGAGGCCTGTCGGTGATTGCCGCGCACCCATTGGATGGTTCGGAACGGAAATGGTTCCTGGAAATTTTGAGCTGGACGCCGACCCATGCCCGCCGAACTGCGAAGAAACTTGGTATGAGCAAATCTAGCCCGCCATGCCCTGAGAGCTGGCGTCGAGCCAAGCGTCGAACGCGGACGAAAAGGGCCAGGCCCCGGACTCATGCGCCGCAAAAAGGAAGTAGCAACACTACGTCCTTGCAGGGCGGGCTATGGTGGAACTAGGGGGCTGTGTGAGAAGCGACGTTCGATTGTGATGGGTCCGGACGACGAGGCTGTGCTGATGTCGGAGGTGTTACGCGACCCCGTGGTTCTTCTCGTCGATGGTCCGCGGTGGAAGTCGGCCGCGCCTCCCACAACTCGAAATATCGCTTCTGTCGGTTACCACTGCATCATCTGGTCCCCCGAGGACCTGCCAAAGCT
This sequence comes from Bradyrhizobium sp. CIR18, assembly GCF_014198295.1. Taxonomy (NCBI): domain Bacteria; kingdom Pseudomonadati; phylum Pseudomonadota; class Alphaproteobacteria; order Hyphomicrobiales; family Nitrobacteraceae; genus Bradyrhizobium; species Bradyrhizobium sp. CIR18. The sequence continues at coordinate 150,582 of NZ_JACIHF010000003.1, forward strand.
ACCGGCCGAATTCATCCCATCGTGCAACGATTGGTATTGCAGAGCTGAGCATGCCACAATTCAATTCATAAGGTGCGTAATCACCGGCACGGTGATCACACAAGGCCGATTTGCGATCGCGACTGATCAGGCAAGCGAGAAGACCGCGGCGAACGTCGAGCGCCGTTACAATTTGCTGCGTCGTTGGATCAAGAAAACCTGCGTCAACTCCGTCGTCCGCTGGCGCAATCCTGGGATTCCGGAAGCCCCGGCTGGACCAAACAGATCCGCCAATCCAAGCAGCCCAGACCGATCGCTATGGGTTGGACCCTCTGCGATGAACTGGCTGACCGCCGATGCAACACGGCGGATCAAAATCTCGCCGGAGACTCTGGTAGAAGGGTTTACCAGCCAACGATCGATCTGACCTCGGACCCTGCGGTCAACTTAGCGTCCGCGACGAGAGGGACTTTGGCGAGGCTTCGCTGCCGTCGAAGGGGAGCCTGTCTGCATTGGGTCAAAAGCAGCGGTCGCCCAATCGGTCAGGCGGTGCCCAGCTGTACGGTCTATTCTCAGCGGCCGCAGAAGCAGCACCGACGTTAACCCTGTCGGCAAATGATTCGCCGTAGGTCGGCAATCGCCGACAAGTTGCCTTATTGGCGCGGAGAATTTTCAGCGGCACTAACTTAGGTTAGAGGCGCTTTATGCTGAAAATGGCGTTGTTGGGCCTCCTCATCCTGTTGAGCGCAGGCGTGCTGTCGGCAATGGAGCTGAGCGCTCCACCGCGTCGCGCCGTCGCGATCGCCCCGCCGCTTGCCGAGCAGAGCGCTAGCGTCTCTGCGTCACATGACGCGTTGCCCAAGGCCGATCGCCTCGAGGTTGCCGCTGTGAGCAGCGCGATGCCGACACAGGACGCTCCGGTCGAGAACCCCGTTGCTCCGCGAGACATCCAAGTCGGTTCGACCGCACCGGAACCAATCGTCCGTCATCGGCGCGATACGAAGAAGATCGCGACCGCTGAACGTCCCAGGCCGAAACCAAAGGCAATTGTTGCCAAGCGAACTGCCAATGCGCAGCGTGCAAAGGCCGCCAGCGAGACCGAGCCCTGTCGACTCAAGGCGTTCGGCGGCCTGCTCAAGGCATTGAATTTGACCGGTTGCGAAATCTGAGGCCGCTTCCGGGCACGGCAGATCAAGGTCGAACGACCTGACGTCGTGGTGCGAACCCGGGCCTGCTTCCTCCTGGAGGCACTTACCGGCACACGCCTTGCCGCCACTTTTCCCTCGGCCAACGTCTCGCAAATTCTTCCGGTCATGCATACCTAGCCCTCATGAAAAAGATCGGCTTCCTCTCCTTCGGACACTGGACCCCCTCACCGCAATCGCAGACCCGCTCGGCCGCAGACACGCTGTTGCAATCGATCGAGCTTGCGGTCGCGGCCGAGCAGTTAGGGGCCGACGGCGCCTATTTCCGCGTGCATCATTTCGCGCGCCAGCTCGCCTCGCCGTTTCCGCTGCTCGCGGCGGTCGGCGCCAGAACCAGCACAATCGAGATCGGCACGGCCGTGATCGACATGCGCTACGAGAACCCCCTCTACATGGTGGAGGACGCCGGAAGCGCCGATCTCATCGCCGGCGGCCGGCTGCAGCTCGGCATCAGCCGCGGCTCGCCCGAGCAGGTGATCGACGGCTGGCGCTATTTTGGTTATCGCCCGGCCGAGGGCCAGAGCGATGCCGACATGGGCCGGCGCCATGCGGAGGTGTTTCTCGACCTGCTCCGGGGCGAAGGCTTTGCCGAGCCCAATCCGCAGCCGATGTTTCCGAACCCGCCGGGCCTCTTGCGCATCGAGCCGCACGCGCAAGGCCTGCGCGAGCGGATCTGGTGGGGCGCCGGCTCCAACGCCACCGCGGTGTGGGCGGCAAAGCTCGGCATGAATCTGCAGAGCTCGACGCTGAAGAACGACGAGACCGGCGAAGCCTTTCACGTGCAGCAGGCCGCGCAGATCCGTAGCTTTCGCGCCGCCTGGAAGGAGGCCGGCCACGCCCGTGCCCCCCGCGTCTCCGTCAGCCGCAGCATCTTTGCGCTGATGGACGATCGCGACCGCGCCTATTTCGGCCGGGAGCGCGAAGGCGAGGACCAGATCGGCTTCATCGACCCGCAGACCCGGGCGATCTTCGGCCGGAGTTATGCCGCCGAGCCGGATGTGCTGATCGAGCAACTGCGCCGGGACGAGGCGATTGCGGAGGCTGATACACTGCTGCTGACGATCCCGAACCAGTTAGGGGTCGATTACTGCGCGCATGCGATCGAGGCGATCCTGAAGCACGTCGCGCCGGCGCTGGGGTGGCGGTGAGCGAGTGGTCCACCTTGGCGCCACATTGACCTGGATTCCGGGCGCTAAAGCGCGACGCCATCAGGATGAAGCGTCACCGCGCTTTAGGTCGTTGTTTAAGCATGATTTTTTCGGAAAGCCGCTGCGCACTTTCCCGGATCATGCTTTAGGCAAATAGCTCCCGGTCTCTCCTGCTGATCGGATCGTCCCAATCCTTCTGCCACCACGGCTTCTCTGAAGCCTTTTTGGGCGGCAACTGAAGCTCGAGCACCTTTTTGCTCTTGCCCTTTGCGTCCTCGCGGGCGGAGCGGAAACGATAGTGATCGTAGATGCGCAATGCTTCAATCATGTAGCTGGTCGCGACCGTGCGATCCTTGATCAGCAACAGGTTCTCGCCATTGTCAGTATCGGCGGGCTCAGAGAAATTGTATGAGCCCAGATAAACGCGTGCATCGTCGGTATCGAAATCGAGCACGACGAATTTGTGATGCATCCGAGTACCCCGGTGCTGACCGTCGCTGCCGGCAAGTCCTGACGGTTCCGTACTGAACGGAGCCGGCACATTGCCGGTCAGCGCCGACGAACGAACGACGCGCTTCTTGTTGTCGGCCGTCAATACGGTGACGCCCAAATTCCCTTCCTTCACGCGCGCATCGGCGATGCCAAGCGCGAACACCGTCTTGCTCTTGATGGCGCGACCTAGGGCAGGACCGATCGGTCCATTTTTCATCTGACCCAGGAACGCCAAAGAAAAAAGAACACTGGATTTCGCCTTGGCTATGTCCTTGCCCACCACGGCCAGGAGCCCGTTCTCTTCGGTATGCGGCGAAAAAGCGACCTTTCCGCCGAGTCCGCTCACTCCCAGATCGCGCCAACCCGTCGCCACCTCGGAGTCGCGAAAGTCGCCGGCGGCTTCCGCCGAAAAATAACTATCGAAAACCTTGAAGTAATCGTCGACAGCATTCTTGCTGTTGACAATGACCGCATTGTTCGACTGCACGTAGAACCCGCGCCAGCTCATGTTCGTGGAGCCGTACACGACCTTATGCACACCCTTGCCGGAAACCGCGATGGATTTATGGTGCTGCAGGTTCGCCATATGTTGGCGCTTGACGTTGTCAGCCCCGGCCGATTTGCGTAAGCGCTTCTCAGCGACGCTTTCGGGCGAATCCTTGGCTTTGTGCCCGCCGCCCTTGGCCGTCGAATCGTCGATGATGACCTTCAGCCTTTTTCCGAGCTTTTCGAGACGGCTCAGGATTTCGGGCATGTTGAAGTCATAAGCGATGACGCGAACATTGGCCTTGGCGGCGATCGCCTCATCAAGCACGTCGAGGATCGACGCACGCGCTTCGAAGCCCATCCATTTGTAGGCGTCCTCGGCCTTCTTGTTCGTGGGCTTGAAGGTCAAACCATCCTTCGCATCATCTGGAATGAGGCTGCCGAGCTTGCGGTCGGGCGCGAACTTCTCAACAAAGGACTGCGAGGACACATAACCGCGCGTGAAAGCAACATTCAGCTTGCCCGGTAATGTCTCGCGCATCAGGGCGATCGAGGCTTCCTGCGGTTCGCCTCGACTGAGCGTTCCCAACTTGTCCATGAACATGGGTGTCACGCGATAGAGAAATTGTCCGTCCTTGTCGGCGTGCCAGGGGAAATGCACCCAGCGGAATTTTTGAATCGGCGCAATCGTACTCGGGAGCATCGGGTCGCTCGGCTTCTTGCGCTGACCCGGAAAGCCGATGCGGTTGGGCACCGGCCAAAACCGATCTTGCTTCGGCTCCTTGTACTCGATTGCAAAGCCGACGAAATCGCGCGGTGGCTTGCCCTGCCGCCAATTCATCGCGAGCAGCAACATCCCGTCGCCGCGATGAATCTTCAGGGTGAATGGCGCGTTCGCATTGGTGCCCGTGACCTGATAGGAATTCTTCATTCTGCCCCCCGCCCTGAAGTTTGGGGCAAATCCTATCAACACAATTTTTGATTGCAAGCGCGTGATGCTTGGCGCATGAGGGCTGCACCGGCCGGGCCAATGCGATGCTACCCTTGTCTTCCTGACAGCGAGCTTCCCGCCATCCACCAGGTTGCGTGATGAATCAGCATCTGTCCCTCGTCAGTCTCGTGGTCGCTGACTATGATGAAGCGATTGCCTTCTTCACGCGCGCTCTGAATTTCGAGCTTTGCGAGGACACGCCGCTCGGTGGCGGCAAGCGCTGGGTGGTGGTGCGGCCGCGGGGCAATTTTGGCTCCGGCTTGCTCCTGGCGCGGGCGGACGGTCCGGCGCAGATGGAACGCATCGGCGACCAGACCGGCGGGCGCGTCTTCCTGTTCCTGGAGACGGGTGATTTCGAGCGCGATCATGCGCGCATGATCGCCGCCGGCGTGCGCTTCGTCGAGGCGCCACGGCATGAGGCCTATGGCGTGGTGGCGGTTTTCGAGGATCTCTGTGGCAACCGCTGGGACCTGATCCAATCAGCCAAGCGCAGCTGACACACGAGCGACCGCGCCCCGCCCGGCTTTACCCCGTCTTCGTCCCCGTGATCACCGCCAGTGCCTCGACGAGGCGATCGAGATCGGCCTCGTCGGTAAAGAGCGCCGGCGTCACGCGAATGCACTGGCCCCTGGCGACGCCGGCCCGGCGCACCGTCATGACCTTGTGGCTGTCCCGCAGCTTTACCACGATGGCCTCGTTGTCGGCCTTGCTGGTCTTGCCGGCGAGACGGAAGGACGTGATCGCGCCGTATGAGCCGATTTCGTCCGGCGTCAGGATCTCGATGTCCTTGAATCCGCGGGCACGGCTCACCCAATAGTCGCGCAAATGGCGCAAGCGGGCCTGCTTTGCCGCGGCGCCGATCTGCTGATGCAACGCCACGGCCGTCGGCACCGTCAGCACCGTGGCGAAATTGACTGTGCCGGTGTGAACCCGCGAGCGGATATCGGCCTCCGCAAAATCCTCGTCACCCATGTCGCGGTCGATGGCGGCGCGGCGGTCCTTCCTGATGTAGAGGAAGCCCACGCCGAGCGGCGCGCCGATCCATTTGTGCAGATTGAAGCCGACGAAATCGGCCTCGAGTTCACCGACCCGGAAGTCGATCTGCCCCCAGGAATGCGCGGCGTCGACGATGGTGTCGATGCCCTTGGCCTTCGCCATGCGGGCGATCTCGGCGATCGGCATGACGAAGCCGGTGCGGTGGCTGACATGGGTCAGGAGCAGAAGTCGCGTCTTCGGGTTCGCCTCGATGGCGCGGGCATAGGCGTCGAGCACCGCCTGGCGGGTGGCGGGCTCCGGCACGTCGAACTTGACCACGTCGACGCCGCGGCGCCCCTTCAGCGCGTTCATCGCATACTGCATCGAATCATAGTCGAGATCGGCATAGAGCACGGCATCACCTGGCTTCAGCCTGTTGTAGCCGCCGATCAGGAGCTGCAGCGCTTCGGTCGCACCGCGGGTGAGTGCGATCTCCTCGGTCGCCGCGCCGACCGCCTCCGCCACCTTGGCGCGCACCGCCTCGAAATCCGCACCCGCGCGCTGCCGCGCGTAATAGGTGTTCTGAAAGTTGATCATGTCGGACTGGCGGATGAACTCGCGCCGCACGGGCTCGGCCATGATGCCCCAATAGCCGTTCTCGAAATTGACGACATCGGGCGTCACCGCGTAGAGCCCCTTCACCGCCGCCCAATAGGTCTTGTCGGCGGCGATTGCGGCGGCCGAACCGGTCGGCTGCGCCGGCAGGCCCTCGGCCGCCATCGCCGGCGCAGCCATCGGCGCCATGGCTACGGCGGCGAGGCCCTTCAGGATCGACCGGCGGTCGGACCAAATGGTCTTGATCAGATGCATATATCAGCCTCCACGATGCGCGGCGAAAGGAGCAGCGATCAGTAGAGCGCGAATGACAAGGCGATGACAGTTCGATGATGCCGGCCCCTGAAGGCCGCGGCGCGAGCGGACTAAGCGCGTGGCTGGTGCCGTTTGCGAAAGGGACGGCCGGCGTGCCGCCGGGCTACGCCACCGGCTGACAGTGCGTGAGAGGCTCGACTGCCGCATCCTCGCGGGCGACGGCCTGCATTCTCACATGGCTGCCGATGACGAGGCCCGTGAGCGAGAGCATGAGCCCGAGCGCGAGTGGCGCGAACAAGGCCTCTTCCTGGAACAATCCGTTGAGCAGCACGACCATGACGCCGAAGCCGGCGAGACCCTGCGTCAGATAGCCCGATGAGGCGTAGAGGCGCCATGCCCTAAGCGCCATCGCGAAATAGAAGGCCAGCAGCACGAAGGCGCCAACGCCCATCTGGTACAAGAGCACGCCGATCGCGCTCTCGACGGCGCCGTCGATCGTCCCGGCCGCCTGTGCGGCACTCCAGTCGATGGAGAAATAGCTCTCCGACAAATTGCCACCAATGCCGAGGCCCCGGCCGAAAGGTCTCTGCACGAAGCCGTCCAAACCACCCATCAGTCCGATGACGTGATAGTCCCCGATCTGCAGCCCGAGGCGGATCGCCAGAACCGCGAAGGCGGCCATGCCGAAGAAGCCGAGCAACAACGTCACCACTGCGCCGATCAGACGGGTCGCGACCCAGGCCGCAACCACGAAGATCACCACGATGAGCGCGCCCTTCACGCTGCAAAAGATCAGCAGCGGCAATGCTGCGAGGGCCAGCAGCGGCCGTCCCACCGAGAACAGGAACAGGGCGAGAAAGCCGACGCCGTAAGCGAAGCTGATCGGATGCATGTTCGGACCGTTGATGCGCAGCATCTTCGACAGGCCAAACCCTTCGAGCAGCGGTGTATTCAGGAAGTCGAAGCTGAAGCGGTCCTTGAGGTCGACGGGCACGTTGCCGGTGGCCCGCATCTGGGCTTCCCAGACACCCGAATGGGTCGCCTTGAGCTCGTCGAAACCCCAGAACGTATAGCTGTTGGTGATGGCCAGCCAGAGATCGCGGAAGACGAGTTCGACATAGCCGCACAGCAGAAGGATGACCGCGAGCGTCACCAGGAACGGCGTGATGCGCACCTCATAGGTCGCGGCCGTCAGAAGCGAGAGCTGGAACAGGAACAGCGGCAGCACGATATTGCGCAGATAGACCGCCGCCGGCTGTCCGTCCTGGATGAAGCCGATCGCGAAATACAGCGACACCACGGCGAGGGTGACGACACCCCAGCGCATGATCTGGTTCACCTCGGCCGATTGATTCCTCTGGCCCAGCACGTAAAGGCCGAACGTCGCCAGCCACATCACGGAGCAGACGAGGAAATTGTAGCCCTTGATGAAGTCGAGATCGGACGGCAGCGGGACCAGCGGCGACAGGATCGAGACGAACAGGTTCTGGAAGAACAGGACGAAGATCGCGATGGCCGGCGCATAGGTCGGGACCGCCAGCACGATGGCGATGCCGATGAGGACCTCGACCACGATGGCCAGGGCCGGATAGGCCAAATGCAGGACCGGAGCAAAGCCGATCGCTGCCACGGCGATGCAGAGGGTCGGAACCAGCTCGCGCCAGGCCGGCGGCGATGGCTCGGCCGGCACGGTCTGAACCTGGGTCAAGTCCCCGGCACCCATCAATCGTCCTTTGGCAGCGCGCGTCGAGCACGATAGCGGGGCGATGTGTAAGGATTCCTTAACGATAGCGAACCCGTGCGATGTCAGCGCCGGGCGCGCCGGGGCGCGCCGCCAAGCAGCGCCCGCATCACGTCGGGATCGGGCTTGCCCGTGCTGCGATCGACGAGGCCAAAGCCTTGCGCCAGCTCCCAATGCGTCCAGCCCCAGCAATGCTCCCTGGCATAAGCGGCGACGTCCGCCAGCCAGCGCAACCGGCTTTGTCTGGGCGCGCCGGCTTTCAGCACGCCGAACTCGTTGACGATGATCGGCCGCTTGAACTGCTGCTGCCATGCGAGCGCGGGCGCGAGCCAGCGACCGGCCGCCGGCTTGTCCTTGGCGGCGGCAATTGCAGTGTCGAGCATGCCGAGCGCCTTGGTCGCGCCCCTCGCCTGCAGATCCTGGCGCAGCGCCTGCACTTTGGGATCGCCGGCGTTGATCGGATAAGGCAGATCGATGATGTCGTGCAGCGGATCCTGCGCATCCCAGTGGCGCTGATGGGTGAACACCATGGGATCATAGAAGTGGATGGCATAGACGATGTCGGGATCGTCCAGCGGACGAAACCGCGGCAACGAGTCCGCGCGCTGCCAGTTGACGGGGCCGACAATGAGGGTCGTGGCGGGAAGCAATTTGCGGACGAAGCCGGCGAGCGTCTCGACCTGCCTTTGCCATGTGTCGGCATCGATATCGGGCTCGTTGAGCAGCTCGGCGAAGACGCGATCGGCCGGATAGGAGCGAATGACCTCTGCAAGACCACTCCAGGCCTCCTGCATCTCGCGCAGCGCCGCGTCCGGATCTTCCTTGTGCAGGCGATTGAAGCGCTCGCCGGGATGAAGATCGACGGAGACGGCATAGCCCAGCGAGGCGAGCTGCTTCAGCGCCTTGTCGAGCACACGCAGCGTCTCGTCGCGCTCGGCCTTTGCAGCGAAACGAGGCATCACGCGCTCGGCCGGCACCGGCAGCCGGACGTGAGTCATTCCAGCGCGGCGCAGTTGCTGCAGCAGTTCGCGGCTCGGCACCTCGCCGTTGATCCAGCCATCGGCATTGAAGCCGCGCGACAGTGCGGTGAGCCTCGCCGGCGCCACCGTCTGCGGCACGGGCACGCAAGCGTCGGCGAAGGCCGGCGCTCCGAACGAGATCGACAGCAGCATCGCAGCAGTCAGCCAACGACGGCGCGCCGCTTTCACCGTCAAACCGCAAGGCCCAATGCGCCGCCCTCGGGGTGCGGCGCCGTCGAGCCCGCAGGCGCGTGATTGATGACCAGCCCCGTCGGCACGCCCTCGTACCGCGACAGCGCGGCGGTCACCCGGCGCATCGCCGCCGAACCGAGCTCGCCGGCGCGCGTCACCAGGACGATCAGGTCCGCATGCGCCGCCAGCGCGATGGCGTCGGGCTGCAAGGCGAGATTGCCGGCATGGACGATGATCAGATCGAACTCCGAACGAATATCGTCCTCGGGCCTCGCATCGGCCTTTCGGCCGGCACTGAGGAGCTCGTCGATCGACTGGAGTCCTGCCGTGGTCGAGCCGTCGTTCCATTCGGTCACCGGCGGCTGGTGACCTGCGAATTCGCCCTGCAGCCGGATCAGTACGCTCATCATGCCCCGGTTCACGGCGGCGCGATTGAGCGAGCGCGCAACGGTGTTGCCGCCGGCGCTCTTGCCGACCGACAGCACGAGGGCGACCTTGCAACCGCGCACCGGCACGCGATCGATCCGCTCGAGCAGCGGCCGCAGATAGGCGCCGAGATCGAGCTCCCCTGGGGCAGTGATCGGTCTTTGCCAGACGGTGTTGGTGTTGGTCCCGGCTCCGGACGAAAGATCGGGGATGCGGGCCCAGACAGGAAGGCGCGGCATCGCCTCGGGCCGGGGCGCGGCAGCGGCGGGCTGCTGGACTTGCGGCTGGAGCGGCTGCTGGACTTGCCCGCCTTGCGTGTCCTGTGCCGCCGCGCGCACGGCAGCCTCGGCAGGCGCAGGCCCGCCCGACATGCTCGTCATCGCCGCAGTGGCGGCGGTCGATGTCAGCAGCGATCCGATCGCCAGCGCCGCCAGCAGCAGAGCGAGCGGCGGACGGGTCGAGCGCAGCGGCGGAATGGCGGGCGAAGCGATCTTGGTCTGGGAGTTTTGCAGCTGACGCTGCTCGTTGGTCGTCTTGAACCGCGACAGGAACTGCTCGTAAATGTTCCTGTTGGCATCGGCGTCCCGTTGCAGCTCCTGCAGCTTCACCAGCGCCTGGCCGTCGACCAGCATCTGCGTCTCGACCGCCTTGAGCTGCTTCTCCAGCGCGTTCTGCTGCTCCAGCTGGGCCTCATATTCGGACTTCGCCGTGTCGATGTTCTTTTTCCGCTCGACCTCGATCTGCCGGTTGATATCGGCCAGCTGGCTGTAGGAGATCGCGAGGTCGGGATGGCGGTCGCCGTACACCGCCTTCTTCTGCGCAATCTGGTCGTTCAGGGTTGAGCGCTGCGCACGCAGCATGCTCAACAGGTCCTGCTTCACGGGACCTTCGACATTGGCCTTGAGATCGCGTTGCACCTGCTCGTAGCGCGCCTTGGCTTCCTCGGTGCGAAGACGAGCGGCGGAGACCTGCTGATTGAGATCGGTCACCCGCAATTGCTGCGTGGTCGAATCCTTGCCGGCATTGAGGATCTTGTGCTCGAGCCTGAAGGCGGCGACGGCGTCTTCCGATGCGCGCAGCCGCTCGTTCAACGTGTTCAGCCGGTTCTTGAGCCAGTCGGCCGCCTCGTCCGTGGCCTCGGTGCGGACGCGGCCCTGGCTGGCAACGAACGCCTCGGCGATGGCGTTGGCGTAGTAAGCGGCCCGCTCGGGGCGGTTCGAGGTGAAGGAAATCGCAATGACGTAGGTGAGCCCGCGCCGCGTGATCTCGAGGCGGTTGCGGAATTTCTCGAGCAGGCGCGTCATGTCGGTATGACCGCCCGCGATATCATCGTCATCGGCGATCTTGAGCTGCTCGATCAAGGGGCGGAGAAAGCCGTCCGATTTGGCGATCTCGATCTGGCTCTGAAGCGCCGCGGCGTCCTGGCCGATGCCCGGCAGCACCTCCTGATCCGAGGTCACGCGCAGCTCCCGGGGATCGAGCACGACCAGGGCCGTCGCGGCGTACCGGACCGGCAGAATCATCAGAACGACGACGCCGAGAGCGAACAGCGCCAGGGCCAGCGTCAGAATGCGCCGGCCGTTCTCGCGCAGGAAAGACAGCACACCGGTGACGGTCAGCGATCCCTTGATCAGCGCCGGCGCGGCGCCGTCAGGTTTCATCCGCGCAGCCCGCGGCGCTTCCCACGAAGCCGCAGGCTCCGTCGGGGCGATGCTTCGCGGAGTTGCGCGGCTACCGAACGCCATGGGCTCGACTCGAAATCAACTGACAGTCACAGTTCAGAGGCTTTCGACACCGTAAATATCCATGGTTAACCGCCGGTTACGGCCGGCGCGCGAAGCCGGTCATGGCAAAACCTGAGAACAGGCCCGTTCAGGCGGAAAAGAACGGCTTGGATGGTCTGCGTCCCGGACCTGCCGCACTGGCGGCCAGCGGCGCCCTCGGCGTGGCCGGCCGCGCGCGCTCGACATCGCCAAGCAGGCAGGACCGCAAGGTTTCGATCTCCGGACAATCGGCAGTGCCCAGCGGCCCGATCAGGAAGCCGCTCTCCAGGGGCTCGCATTTGTAGCCGGGACAGCGTTGCACCCTGTCCGCGATCACGACGTCGACCTTGCCTTCGAGCAGCTCGTGCAGCCCTGCCGGCTGACTGATGCGAATGGCGAGCTGGGGCTGGGCCCGGCGGAACTGCGCCAGGCGCGCCCGCAACGCATCGACGGCAAAACTGGCGTGGAGCCCGATATGCAGCAGGCTCGTAACGCCCTCGGGCTTGAGCTCGGCGGTGGCCTCGGCAAGGCAACGAAAGGCGTCACGGACCCGCGCCAGATAGGTTTCGCCGGCAGAGGTCAGAATGATCTGCCGTGTCCGTCGCTCGAACAGCTGCACCCCCAGCCGTTCCTCCAGCAGGCGGACTTGCTGGCTGACCGCACCGGCCGTGACGTGCAGCTCGTGAGCGGCCTGCTTGAAGCTGAGATGGCGGGCGGCGGCCTCGAAGGCGCGCAGGGCATTGAGTGGCGGCAGCAGATACGTCATGGCCGGCTCCGGGCGATGCGGGAAGGCCGGGAGGATGCATGAGTTTCGCTCGCTCGACAAAAGAGAAATCCTGCTTTGTCGCCGCTGACGGCGAGCGATACCCCAGGGCCGATCTCCATGCAGCCCCAGGAAACCCGCCGCAGTGCCCGACATGCCGTCGATCGAAAATTCGTATTCCTGGATTCGCCTCACCGCCTCCATCGCCCTCAGCGCATTGGGCTGCGTTGGCATGTGGTCGCTGATCGTGGCATTGCCGGCGTTGCAGGCCGATTTCAATGCGCCTCGCGCGGAGGCGACCCTGCCCTACACGCTCGCCATCATCGGCTTCATGATCGGTGGCATCATCGTCGGCCGCTTGGCGGATCGCTTCGGCATCCTGCCGCCACTGGCCGGCGGCACAATCCTGATGAGCCTCGGCTATGTCCTGACCGCCTTTGCCCCTAACCTGTCCGTGTTCGCGACGATCTCAGGCGTCACGATCGGGCTCGGCGGCGCGGCGAGCTTCGCGCCCCTGGTGGCCGACGCATCGCTGTGGTTCGACAGGCACCGGGGCCTTGCGATTTCCCTGGCCACGGCCGGCGGCTCTCTTGCCGGCGTGATCTGGCCACCCATCGTCCAGCATGCCATCGCCGGGCATGGTTGGCGGCAGACCCATATCGGCATCGGCCTGTTCTGCCTCGCAACGATGCTGCCGCTTTGTCTCGTTCTGCGGCGGCGACCGGTATTCCACAAGGTTGCGCACCAAGCGGCGAGCTGCGGCAACACGATGCAGGCCATCGGCCTGTCTCCGGGCGTCACCCAGGGCCTGCTGGCCCTGGCCGGCATGTGCTGCTGCGTTGCCATGTCGATGCCGCAGGTCCATTTGGTCGCCTATTGCGGCGACCTCGGCTACGGCTCCGCGCGCGGCGCCGAAATGCTGGCGGTGATGCTCGGCTTTGGTGTGGCGAGCCGTCTGATCTTCGGCTGGGTGTTGAACCTCATCGGCGGCCTGCCGACCTTGCTGCTGGGCTCGGCGATGCAGGCCATGGCACTCGCGCTCTATCTGCCGTTCAACGGGCTGGTCTCGCTCTACGTCGTGTCCGCCATTTTCGGCCTGGCGCAGGGCGGCATCGTGCCGAGTTATGCGGTGATCATCCGTGAGCTGTTCCCGGCAAGGGAGGCCGGCTTTCGCGTCAGCCTCGCCATCTCGGTCACGCTCGCCGGCATGGCGCTGGGGGCCTGGATGGCCGGCGCGATCTACGACTGGACCGGCTCCTACGCTTCGGCGCTGGTCAATGGCATCGCCTGGAATATCGTGAACATGGCGATCACAGCCTGGCTGCTGCAGCGCCAGCGTCGATGTGCCGTCGGCGCCTTCGCCGCGGCCTAGCTGATGTTCAGCAGGATCCGCCCCGATGTGCCGCTGCGCATCAAATCCAGTGCGTCGTTGACGTCGTCGAGCGCGAACTCGTGGGTCACGATCCCGCGGTAGCTCACCTTGCCGGCGTCGCTCAGGCGAACGAGACGCGGGATATCGCGCGCCGGCTGGCATTGCCCGCCTTCCGAGCCCTTCAGCACCTTCTCGAAGTGCAGCGGCAGCGTATAGATCTCGGCCTTCTCGCGGGGAACGCCGACGAGGATGCAACGGCCTTTCTTCGCCGTGATCTCGTAGGCGAGCTCGATCAGATTCTTGACGCCGGTGGTCTCGACGACCTTGTCGGGTCCCTCAGTGCCGGTGATGGAGCGAACCTCGGCAGCGACATCCTTGACCGCTTCGGAGTTGATGGTGTGGGTGGCGCCGAAATCCTTCGCCATCGCCAGCTTGTTGTCGAGGCGGTCGATCGCAATGACAGGATAGGCGCCGACCATCGCGGCGAATTGCGCGATGTTCAACCCGACGCCGCCGACGCCGAACACGACGACGGCCTCGCCGATGGCGATCTGCGCATCGTTGTTGACGACGCCGAGCGCGGTCGTCACCGCGCAGCCGAGCAGCGGCGCGCTGGTGCGGTCGATCGAGGCGGGAACGGGCGTGACACGATTCTCCGACACCACGGCATATTCATTGAAGGTGGTGACCCAGCCCGCATTGAGGCGCTTGCCGCGCCAGGAATAGGCCGGCGTGTTGGACTGGATGCCCTTGCCGGGCCGCCAATGCATGACGACGGTGTCGCCATGCTTGCACGAGACGACGCCGGGTCCGGTTTCGATGATCGTCGCCAGCGCTTCGTGCCCCAAAAGATGCGGCAGGAACTTGTCGACGCCCTTGACGGCGTCGATCTCGTTGATCTGTGCGCCGCAGATGCTCGACGTATGCACATGCGCGAGCACCTGGCCGTGTTCGAGCCTATCGGGCAAGGTGAACTCGTCGACGATCAGCGGCTTGCCGGATTCGACGAGAATGGCCGCCTTGGCAGTCTTGATATCCATGAGGCGCGCCCGATCACTCGAAATAGATGAATTCGTAATCGCCGGTGTAACCGAGCTTGCCGTAGAGCCAGATCCATTCTGACGTGTGCAGGATGGACTCCGCCGTCAGCGCCCAGCATTCGAGATTGTGCAACTCGGCGACGTTCCGGTAGCCCTCGACCATGACGTATTTGTTCTTGCCGACCCGCTCGACCTCCTTGAGCGCCGCTTCGAGCTCATAGAGCCGGAGATTGTGCAGCGTGCCGAGCGAGATGACGAGATCGAAACTGTCGTCGCCATAGGGATAGATGTCCTGGGCACGGTAATTGAAGAGGTACGGCTTCACCTGCTCGTGCGCATTTTCGAGGCCGTGCTTGGAAATATCGAAGCCGACGACCTTCAAGCCCGGCAGGATCTTCTGCATCTCGTACAGCAGGAAGCCCTTGCCGCAGCCGACGTCGAGCACGCTGGAGCCGTCCTTCAGGCCATAGGTCTCGATCAGCGCCTTGGCGACCGGCGCCCAGCGCCCCTCGATGAAGCGATAGCCGCCATAGCCGAAGCGGCGGTCGCCATCCCAATAATCAGCCTCGTACTCCCGCGCTTTCAGCGAGCAGCCGATCTTGTCGTCGTTCATGCGGCCCATGTAGTCGCGCTTCGTCGCCGTATGCAGCGGCGTCACGATATTCAGTAGTCGTCCCATTGAGCCCTCAGATTCCAACACGCGCTGCGATGGTCGCGACCGGCTGGGGAGCCCTGAGTCGCGACTTGCGAGTCGTTCTAGCATTGGTGGTCGGGATCATCATTGCTTCAGATCAATGATGGGGAATTCCGAGACGGGACCGTCAGCAGCCGGCACAGGTTCCGCCGCCGGCAGCGACAGGGAGGCGCATGGAACGGGACTGCGAAGCACGGCGTTTCGCCCGGAAGGAGTCCACCATGCCGACCAAGCCGACCATCGCTCGCATCTGGCGCGGTCGCACCCGCCGCGATCTCGCCGATGCCTACCAAGCCTATCTGCAGTCCGAGGGCGCCGCTGCTCAAGACCGCGCTCGGTGTGCAGCAATTGCGCGAGGACCGCGACGAGGAGACGTGGTTCACGACCATTTCCTATTGGGCGGACATCAATGCCATGACGGCCTTCACCAAGGGCGAGCCGACCAAGGTCCATCATCTCGCGCGCGACGCGGAATTCCTAATCGAGCTGCCGGAGCGCATCGAGATCCACCGCATCCTGATCGACGAGCAGGGGCTGCGGTGAAAGGCCAGTGTCAAAACTGAAGCTCATATCACCGTCGAATTATGGCCGTTGCAGCGATTCGATCGCTCGCGACTGTGCGGTTTAGCCGCAATGTTGCTGGCGAAATGAATCACTATAGTCAGAATGTCATGGCATATGTCGTCGACATAGATGCGCGCACCGCGCGCTTCGGTCTTCACGCCGGCCGCCTCCAAGCAGGCGGTTAGCCGGACGGTGCTTGCACCGTCCGGGCTCTTTTCCAGCTTTCGTGACCTCGCCCTGAGAGGTCGTCTTGAAGCAGAAGGAGTGTGCCGTGCTGCCTCTTCCAAGAATCGCGCTCACCGCATCGGACTATCCGCGACTCGAACAGCTTGCCCGCCTTGCCGCCCAAAAAGGCGATTTGGACGGGATATTTCTCATCAGTGAGATCAACCGCGCTGACATCGTACCGAACGATTGGGACGATCTCCGTTCGCGGGTGACCGTTGGATCATGGGTCACCTATTGCACGAATTGGGGCGTTCCGCGTCGCGTCGTGCAATTGGTCTGGCCCGAGGAGTGTGGGTCGGATCCCGCCCGCATTTCGGTTCTGACACCTTTGGGGGCAGCCTTGATCGGCCTGCAGGTCGGCGACCAAATGCCATACATCCTCGCCGGCTGCCTGAACGTCGTCAGGGTTCAGAACGTGACCCAATCAAGCCCCAACGTCGTTCCGCTCTTCCGGGCTCATCGGCGCAAGCCGATCGATGACGATCCCGGACCAACGGCAGCATAGGAGACATCAAATGCACAACTTCGAAACCGAGATTCGGCGAGACCAGCCGGCGTTGCCGCCGATCAAGATCACTGAAGACGAATCGCGGCGTCTCAGCTCGCTGGCGAATTCGACCATGGATCTATTCCCTCGTGTCGCCCAGTTTCTGGCGCGCGAACTGGAGCGCGCGTCGGTCGCCGCAGAGAACGATTTGCGCGGCGTGGTCAGGATGGGCTCCAAAGTAACCTATCGCGATGACGGGACAGGTGCGAGCCGGGAGATCGTGCTGGTCTATCCGCACGAGGCGAACATCGAACTCAACCGGGTCTCGATCCTGACGCCCGTTGGAGCGGCCCTGATTGGCCTCTCGGTAGGGCAGCGGATCGAGTTCGAGACGCCGGACAAGCGCACCAGGGGGCTGACCGTTCTCGCCGTCTCCGAATGAGGGCTGTCATCCGATCGAGCAGAACACTCTGGTGAGGACAGATAGGAGCGGAGCGTGCTTGCGCAATGTTTCGCAATGCGCAGGCGCCCTCCTGCTGTCCTATTGCACCTCGATGTTGGCGTCCTTGACCAACTTGCGCCAGCGTTCCTCCTCCTGCCCGACATAGCGATCGAACTGTTCCGGAGCGCCGCCGACCATGATGAGGCCTTCGTTGGCCTCCAGCTTCTTGAAAGCGCCGGACTGAACCGCCTTTGCGATTGCCTGATTGAGACGCGCAATCACCGGAGCGGGCGTCTTGGCCGGAGCGTACAATCCGTACCAGGATTCGGCGGCATAGCCGGGCACTCCGGCCTCGGCGACAGCAGGCAATTGCGGAAATGCCGCCGAACGTTCGGCGGACGTGACAGCCAGCGCCCGGAGCTGGCCTGCAGCCACCAGCGAGGCCGCGCTTGCCACGGTGGTGAACATCACGTCGATCTGGCCGCCCAACAGATCGCTGATCGCGGGCGCCGCACCCTTGTATGGCACCGCCGTCATCTTGACCTTGGCCATCGCATTGAACAGCTCGCCGGCGAGATGGGCCGAGGTGCCGGTGCCGAATGTCCCGAAATTGAGCTTGCCCGGATTGGCCTTGGCTTCTGCGATCAAATCGGAGATCGAGTTGATCTTGGAGGCCGGGTTGACGACGACGATATTGAAGGATCGCGCGATCAGCGAGACCGCCGCGAAATCCTTGTGCGGATCGAACGGCAGCTTTTTGTACAGGCTCGGATTGACCGCGTGCGCGAAGGTCGCCATCAGGAGCGAATAGCCGTCGGGCTCGCTGGTCGCCACCGTCTGGGTCCCGATGATGGTCCCGGCGCCCGGCTTGTTCTCGATGATGACGGACTTGCCGAGATCCGTCTGGATCTCCTGCGCCGTCGTTCGCGCCATGATGTCGGTCCCGCCGCCGGCTGCGAAGGGCACCACGATCTTGATGATCTTGTCGGGATATTCGGCGCGCGCCGGCATCAGTCCGAGCCCCGAGACGACAGCACAGGCGAGCACGACGAGACCTCGCCGGCGCCGCACGACGACACCCTTTCCGCGCGCGCGATCATGATTGATGATTTCGCCATTGGCCATAAGAAGCTCCATCCGATCTTGTTCAGACATTGAGAACAACCAATCCGTCTGCCGCCTTCACGCCCCGGCCCGCCGGCAGCACGAAGACCGGATTGATTTCGGCCTCGACGAGGCGATCACCGAGCTGCGCAACCATGCGCGAGAAAGCGACGACCGCTTCTGCGAGCGCTTCGACATCGCATTTCGGCCGGCCCCGAAAGCCGTCCAGCAACGGCCAGGTGACGAGATCACGCACCATCGCAAGGGCCTCGGCCTGGCCAAGGCTGCCGTCCGGTGGCAGCAGGCGCATCGTCGTGTCCTTGAACAGTTCGGCCGTGACGCCGCCCATTCCGAGGAGGATGGCCGTTCCCAGAGGATCGCGATGCATTCCGAGAATGATCTCGACGCCATCGGAAACCATCTCCTGAACCAGGAATTGGTCGGGCCGCGTCCCGACCCTGGCCTCGACCTCGTCTGCCATCGCCGTCAGGCGGCCGCCGATCGTCTCGGCAGTCAGGTTGACCGCGACGCCGCCGACATCGCTCTTGTGCGCGATCTCGCGAGAGAGAATTTTGAGCACGACCCGGCCGCCGAAGTCTCGTGCGGCCTGTTCCGCTTCGCTCGCCGTTGCGACCACTTTCTCTGCCACGACCGGAACACCAAAGCGGGCGAACAACGCCTTGGCTTGAGCCTCATCCAGCGATCCTGCCGGGAAGTCGCCGATGTCGACCATCGTCTCGATCGCACCGGAGGTCTGGACCTGCTCCGGCATTGCGGCCCGCAAGAGCCCGTTGAGCGCAGCCGTGCAGCTCTCAGCGGATGTGTAAGCGGGGACGCCTCGGCGGGTGAGGACGGAAACCACCTCGGGCGCGTAGGGGCTCACATAGGCAATGACGGGCTTGTCGCTCAGCGGCAGGCAGTCGTGGATGGCATCGGCCATCAGGCTCGGCGATCCCACGGCCGACGAGCCGGCAATGACGACCAGCGCATCGTAGGAGGGACTTGCGAGCAGGATGCGGATGGCGGCGCGCAGCAGATCCGGCTGCAGGCCGGCGAGGGTCACATCGATCGGGTTGCGATCGAGGTTGGCTTGCGGTCCCGACTGCAGCGCGCGCAATTGCGCGGCCGTCTCAGCATCGGGGGCGGGTGTCACAAAGCCGGCGACGCCGAGACTGTCTGATACGATCGTGCCGGCGCCGCCGGTCGAGGTGAGGATCGCAACACGCCGGCCTGACAGCTTCCGTCCCGCACCAAGGGCTGCGGGAATATCGAGCAGGTCTTCGAACGTTTTGGCGCGGATCACGCCGACTTGCCTGAACAAGGCGTCATACATGCGATCGGAGCCGGCCAGCGCGCCGGTGTGCGAGACCGCCGCCAGTGCGCCCGCTTCCGATCGACCGATCTTGAAGGCCACGATGGGTTTGCCGGCGCGGCGCGCTTTCAAAACCGACTCGCGAAAGCGAGCCGGTTTGCGGATCGCCTCGACATAGAGCGCGATGACCTTGGTTGCGCTGTCGTCGGCGAGAAAATCGATGAAATCGGCGAGGTCGAGATCGGCCTCGTTGCTGGTCGACACCAGCTTGGACAGACCGACCCCGCGCGCCGCGGCGCGCGACAGCAAGGCGCCGAGAATGCCCCCGCTTTGCGAGATCAATCCGATGGACCCCGCCGGGAAGTCATCCATCGCCAGCGCGCCCGACGCCGACAGCACGATATTGTCGGTGAGATTGACGAGGCCGATCGTGTTCGGCCCGAGGATCCGCATGGAGCCGGCGGCCTGCATGAGCTGCTTCTGCCGCTCGGCGCCTTCCGCCCCTGTTTCAGTGAAGCCACTGGCAAGAACGATCGCCGCGGCGGCCCCCCGCTCGGACAATTCGCGCACCGCGACGTGCGCGCGCTCGGCACCGAGCAGGACAAGGCCGACGTCAGGCACATCGGGCAGCGAGGCGATGTCGGGGTAGCAAGTCAGACCGCCGATGCTTGCGACCTTCGGATTGACGGGATAGATCGCGCCCGCAAAGCCATGCTTCCGGAGATAGGACACCGGCCGCCCCGACGTCTTACTCGGGTCCGCGGAAGCGCCGATGATGGCGACGCTGCGGGGCCGGATCAGGCGTTCGATCGCATCCATGGCTCAATCCTTCGACGCGGATTGCGCAAGGAACGCGGTCACCGCGTCGCGATGCTCCGCGCTGGTGTAGCAGATGGCCTGCGCCTGGCTGCCGAGACTGAAGATGTCGTTGGCGGAATGCTCGAACGTCTCGTTCAGGATCTTCTTGCCCAGCGCCAGCGCGGTGGGAGAGCCTTGAGCCAGTTCGGCCGCCCAGGCCTGCGCGGCCGGCAGGAGCTCGCTCGAGGCCACCTTGCGATCGACGATGCCGAGCGCGAGCGCTTCGTCGGCCTCGACGACGCGTCCGGTGAAGATCAGCTCCTTGGCCTTGGGAAGCCCCACCCGGCGCGGCAGGAAATACAGGCCGCCGCCGTCGGGGATCAAACCGCGCTTGATGTAGGACCAGGTGAATTTCGATCGCTCCGTTGCCATGACCAAGTCGCAGGCGAGCGCAGTGTCCGCGCCGAGACCCGCCGCGGCGCCGTTGACGGCGGCGATCGTCGGTTTCGGCAGCCCGAGCAGGAACGACTGCACGTGATGCACGCCCTGCTGACGGCTCCATCCGTTGAATGCGACTTCGCCCTGCGGCGCCTCGAGCCGGCGCTTCATTCCGCTGATGTCGCCGCCGGCGCAGAACGCACTGCCGCGCCCCGTCAGCACCAGAGCCTTGATCGCTTTGTCCCGAGCCACGGTTTCGAGCGCAGCAACGAACTCGGCGCGCATGTCGTCGCTCATGGCGTTGCGCCGGTCCGGCCGGTTGAATGCAATCGTCGCGACACCCGCCGCGACTGAAAATTCGATGAGCTGATAGGACATGGCAAGCTCCTTGGTTGGAGTCGGATCGATCGCCGCGACGCATTGCGGATGTCGAATGCCGATTTCAGGCGGTGCCGTTTCCTCGTTGAGCCCCAGCACGGCCGGGCATTCTTCTTGCCGGTGCTGATAGCGGCTTGCGCCCGCCGGAACATCCCCCTAATTTCACTTAGTGGAAACGCTGGACGGAGGCTGGATGTGGCGCAGGTGCGCACATATGCGGGCGGGGTTGACGGCAACCGGTCGCTCGAACGGGGCATCGAGATCCTCCGGGCGTTCCGGCCCGGCGTCGACACGCTGGGCAACGGCGAGATTGCGGAGCGAACAGGACTGCCGCGATCGACGGTCAGCCGGCTGACACGAACGCTGGTCAACTCCGGGATGCTCGACGAAGTTCGCGCGAAGCGGACCTACCGGCTTGCCGCGTCCGTCATCAGCATCGGTCACGCGATGCGGACGGGATCACCGGTGCTCAACGCGATCGGACCGATAATGCGGGCCGAATCGGCCAAGCGCCGGCTCAACGTGGGCCTCGCGACGGCGGATCGAGCCATGATGGTTTACCTGGAGTCGATCCGCTACAGCCCCCGAGCGGCACTGCGGAACGTCGTCGCGGGTCAGCAGGTCCCGATGGAGTTGACGTCGCTCGGGCGCGCTTATCTGGCCGGCATTGCCGAGGCCGAGCGCGAGCGATTGCTGAAGCAGTTCAAGCGGCGCAGCGCGGCGGCCACGAAGGCGCTGCTTGCGGACGTCAGGGCATCGATACGCTCAGTCGAACGCAACGGTTATTGCGCAGTGTCGTGGCAACCCGGCGTTCTCGCCGTTGCCACGCCCATCGTGCTGGCCGGGCTTCCGGTCTACGCCCTCAACATGAGCCTGCAAAATGTCGAGCGGTCCGTTGCGCTGGCCAGCGAACTCGGCGCGTACCTCAACGCGTTTGCGGCAAAGTGCAAGGAGGTGCTGGGTTGAGGAGATCACACGCCTATGGCATGATATGCCATAGGTTGCCTGGCTTTGAGCAACAGGGAAATGCCGATGCCCACCCGAAACGTCGTGCTGACTGAGCGTCAGGAAGAGCTCCTTGAGACCCTCGTCAAGTCTGGCCGCTACCAGAATGCCAGTGAGGTGCTGCGCGACGGGTTGCGGCTCGTGGAGCAACGCGAGGCGGAGGATGCAGGCAAGCTGAAAGCCCTGCGGGCCGCGGCGCGCGCCGGTGTCGGGGCATTGGACCAGGGAGACTTCAAGGAATTCGGAAGTATCGAGGACCTGCAAACTTATTTGAACGATCTCTCGGAGAAGATCATCTCCCGAACCGCCGAATAGAGCCGTCATGGCCGGGCCGAGATGGCGCGTTCGTCTCGGCGCAGCCGCAGAGGTCGATTTCGCCAACATCCTCAGGTGGACCACAGAGAATTTTGGCGCGCGACAATCTCGAAGCTATCGCGACACCCTTGTTCAGGCGATGGGCGAGCTTGCCGACGGTCCCAATGTTGCGGGCTCCAGGCCGCGGGACGAGATCATGGCAGACCTTCGCACGCTTCACGTGGCGCGGCACGGCCGTCGCGGAAGCCATTTCCTGATGTATCGGGCCGCGGCGGACAGCACGATCGAAATCGTGCGCATCCTTCACGACAGAATGGACTTTCGGCGCCACGTTCCACCCGCCAGCGACGAAGGGCACAGAGTAGGCTCGCGGCATTTCAGAGAGCGCTCTCGAGGCCTCTGGATACGCCAGCATGCTCTGGCGTGGAATTGCGCCGCTACAATTTCCCATAGACCCGCCCGGCGACCGCCTTCAGGCGCTCGACCGAGCCGGATTCCGGATGCGGCTTGACCGGGGCAAACACGATCGAAGCCTGCCTGCCGTTCTTCCAGACATAGATGGTGACGGCGTTGCCGTTGCCCTTGGTGCAGGAATGCTCACCGAACGCCTCGCTGCCAAGCTCGGGGATCGCCGCGTGCTTGCAGGGACCTGCGCGCTTCATCATGCCGATGGCGGTGTCGCGCGAGGTCGCGATCACCGCGACGATCATGGTGTTGGCGTCGCGATCGAACATCATGCAGCTGCCCGCGCCGGTGCGCTGGACCGTCAGCGTGCTCTTGTCGAGAAAGCCGTCGGCATCCGCGGCCGTGAGCCACTCGCAATTGCCGAACCGCTCGCTGCTCTTGCTCACGCTGGCGATGGCCACGCGCGCGGCTTCGGTGACCGGCTCGAGCAGCGCGTCGTCGGCACGCCGGCCGACCGGATAGACGGTGATCTGCAGAATGTAATCGCCGGACAAGGCGACGACCGAGGCCTCCTGGCGCTCTGCGCCGGCCGCGCTCGTTCCGCCCTGGCCTTCGTCGCCGATCCCCGCGACTGCGTTAAGCGGCATGCGCTCGCCAAGCGTCTTGACGAAGGTCGCGTACAATTCCCTGGCGCGGTCCTTGTCCGGGTTGCGGAACACGGAGAGCATCATCGTGTCGCCGCGCCCGGCCTGGTAGATGCAGCCACGGCCGTCCTGATTTGAAATCAGCGACCATTTGAGCGCCGGCATCGCGGCGGCGAGATCCTTGGCGCTGATGAACGGGCAGGTTTCGGCCGCGCGCGCGGGAAGCGCGGGGACGGCTGCGATTGCAAGGAACAGAACGAGGCAGGAGAACAGGCGATCGATGGTACGCATGGGACGTACTTACTATCGAAAGGGCGCGTCCGGAACAATTCGAACGTCCGCCCCTCAGATCCGTCGTTTGATGCTCTATCCAGCCGAGCCAAGGACGGCCCGCGCCGGATCAGCGCAGGGCCATCGCTACTGCCCGTTATATTCGGCCCAGCAGTCCGCCGTTTCATAGACCCGGACCGCCGACAGCTGTCGAAGGCTCGGCTTCAACTGGTCCCAGATCCAGATCGCGATATTCTCGGCGGTCGGGTTCTCGAGGCCTTCGACCTCGTTCAGGCAGTGGTGATCCAGCGCGCCCAGGATGTCGGCGAAGCTTTTTTCGATGTCGAAGAAATCCGCGACGAAGCCGGTATGCGGGTCGACCGGCCCGTCCAACTGGACCTCGACCCGATAGGAATGACCATGCAGCCGGCGGCATCGATGGGTCTCGGGCACGTTCGGCAGCCGATGCGCCGCCTCGAACTTGAACGCCTGCGATATCTTCATTCCGCTCCTCACACGGCGTCGCCATCCGGTCTCGGGCCCGTCTGGCGACCAGATGCTGCTAGGTCCTGACCTTTCGGCGAAGAATGGCGCGCCCGGAACGATTCGAACGTCCGACCCTCAGATTCGTAGTCTGATGCTCTATCCAGCTGAGCTACGGGCGCGTTTTTCGCAAACAGCGCGGGCTTGGCCCGCAGGCAGCCCCCGGCAAAGCCGGAGGGGGTGCGAAAGAGCGCTCTGACTAACCGCTCTTGCCCCGATTGGCAAGGTCCGGGATGGGGAGATTTTGCAGGGAAATGACGGTTTGGATGTCATTCCGGGGCGATGCGCAGCGTCGAACCCGAAATCTTGCGCCAAAGCTCGGGAGGGTTCTCGCTACGCGAGCCCCGGAATGACGGGAGATTATAGGCCTCTGGCCGACTAGGCCCTCTGCCGCTCGTTGCGGATGGAGAGGAGCTCGACGGGGCGGTCGGGAATGACGATGCGGAAAGTGGCGCCGATGGTGCCTTCGACCAGGTGGATATCGCCGCCATGGGCGCGGACCAGCTCGGCGGCGATGGCGAGGCCAAGGCCGCTGCCGCCGGGGCGGCCGGAGGTCTGGAACGCCTCGAACAGGTGCTCCCGGGTCTTCGGGGGGACACCGGGGCCGGTATCGGAAACCTCGAGAATTGCGACCGCGCCCTCGCGTTTTCCCGTGATCCGGATCTGCTGCACCCCGCCCTCGCCGGAGGCGTGACTTTCCAGCGCCTGGGCGGCGTTGCGGACGAGGTTGAGCAGCACCCGGAACAGCTGATCGGGATCGGCATCGACCGCAAGCCCGCGATCGATCGCGGCGACCCAGGCGATCGAGGCGTCGGAGGCGAGGCCCGCGGTCTCGCGCACCTCCAGCACGACAGGCTCGATCAGGATCATGCGCCGGTCCGGTGCGGCCTCCTGGGCGCGGCCGTAGGACAGCGTCGACTGGCAGAAGGCGATGGCGCGCTCAAGCGAGCGCACCAGCTTTGGCGCAAAGCGCTGCACCCGCGGATCCGGCACGCTGGCGAGCTGGTCCGACAGCAGCTGGGCCGAGGCCAGAAGATTGCGCAGATCGTGGTTGATCTTGGACACGGCGAGGCCAAGGGCGGCGAGCCGGCTCTTCTGATGCAGCATCGACATCAAATCGCGCTGCATGTCCGACAATTCGCGCTCGGCGACTCCGATCTCGTCGCTGCGCTGGCTCGGCACGATGATCCCCGCTGAGCTTTCGGGGTTCTCGTGGAAGCCGACCAGGCTCGCGGTCAGCCGCCGCATCGGGCGCACGAAGAGATAATGAAGCGCGAGATAGACGAGGCCCGCGGTCAGCGCGGCGATGATCAGCGCGACCACCACGACGTTGCGGGAGAACCGGTACATCTGCTGCCGCAGCGGCAGCTCGTCGGTGACGATCTCGATGAACTGGGCATTGCCGACGCCGGGCCCGACGATGCGGATGGCCTG
Source organism: Bradyrhizobium sp. CIR18 (assembly GCF_014198295.1). NCBI lineage: Bacteria > Pseudomonadati > Pseudomonadota > Alphaproteobacteria > Hyphomicrobiales > Nitrobacteraceae > Bradyrhizobium > Bradyrhizobium sp. CIR18. The sequence continues at coordinate 176,105 of NZ_JACIHF010000003.1, forward strand.
ATTGCCGGTCTCCAGCATCATCCGGAACGAGCCGGTGATCGCCTCCCATGCCGTCATGTCGCGCAGGTCGATGTCATGCTCGATGGCGGCCGGAATGTTGTCGCTGGCGAGCAGCCGGCGCTGCTGGCCCATCTTGATGGCGACGGCGCGGGCATTGATGCTCTTCAGGATCTGCCGCGACAGCGAATCAGGAACCATGCCGAGCGGAGCCGCATCGAGCACCAGCGCCGCGGTGTTGGCGGCGGCGACGCGGTCGTTCAGCCGATTGACCCAGAAGTTGGCGATGGCGGGCACATAGAGCAGGCTGGCCGCGATCATCACCAGGGGAACGGTGAGCAACAACAGCTTGCCTGACAGCCCGAGGCCGCGCGTCCCACGGGGGCGCATCGCCGGCTGGTCCGGCTGATCCTGATCCTGGATCGGCTGGAGGTCTGTCGCTGCCACGAAAGTCGCCCTCGCTGCCTTTGGCCGGTAAAGGATTGGCGGTATGAAGATGCGACCCGACCCCGGTCCGGTCAAATTACGGATCGCTAATCTGCCAAGGTGGGATGTAAGCGCTGATATCGCGAGTCGCCACCTCAAGGGTTAAAAACCCCGCACAAACAGCGATATTCACCGGAATCGTGCGCTTGTGCGGCGTTGACGAAAAGAAGGCACTCCCTTATAAGCCGCGCAAATTGTCCGCGATGACCCGGTGCGACACCGGGAGCGGCTCTCTTGGGGCCGGAAACGGCTCGTTTTGGGCCGCATCTTCCGGACTTTACCTTCAATTCTACAGGCAAATTGCCCGGTCAGCGGAGAAAAACCCGTGAAGCGGACTTATCAACCCAGCAAACTGGTGCGCAAGCGCCGTCACGGCTTCCGTGCTCGTCTCGCCACTGCCGGCGGCCGCAAGGTTCTCGCCGCCCGCCGCGCCCGCGGCCGCAAGCGTCTGAGCGCCTGAGCCGGACCCCCTTTTCCGGGATTTCATCATGGATCGGCTGAGGCAGCGGGCGGATTTCCTCGCCGTTGCCAATGGCGCGCGGGTGAACAGTCCCGCGTTCGTCCTGCAAAGCCGCCCCCGCGATGACGGCGGCCCGATCCGGATTGGCTTCACCGTTACCAAAAAGAACGGCAACGCCCCCGCGCGCAATCGTATCCGGCGCCGGCTTCGCGAACTGGTGAAGCGGCTCGATCCGGTGTCGATGCAGCCCCATCATGATTATGTCCTGGTCGGACGAAGCGGCGCGCTCTCGCGCGACTTCGCCACCATGCTCGACGATCTGCGCATGGCGTTCACGAAGCCGGCGCGGCATACGGCCAAGGGACCTGCGAAGGGACGCAGCCCGAGGACTGACCGTACCGGGCCCAGCCCCGCTCCTGCTGCCAGCCGCAAACCGGATTGATGACGAGACCCCAGAGATGACCGACAATCGCAATACCATCCTCGCCGTCATTCTGTCGGGCCTCGTCCTGATCGCCTGGCAATATTTCTACAATGTTCCGCAGATGGAGAAGCAGCGCGCCCAGCAGCAGACGCAGGCCGAGCTCCAGAAGACCACGCCGCAGCCGTCGGCCTCCGCGACGCCGGGCGCGGCGCCGCAGCAGCCGGGCAACGCCGCTCAGCCGGCAACGCCGGGCGCGAACCAGCAGGCCCAGCCCGTGGTGGCGCGCGAGGCCGCCATTGCAGCCAGCCCGCGCGTGAAGATCGACACGCCGCGGATTGCCGGCAGCATCGCGCTGAAGGGCGGCCGCATCGACGACATCGCGCTGGTGCAATTCCGCGAAACGGTCGATCCGAAATCGCCGCCGATCATCCTCTATTCGCCCTCGGGCACCGCGGAGCCCTATTACGCCGAATTCGGCTGGGTGGCGGCAACGGGCGTGACGGCGAAGATGCCTGATGCCCAGACCGTCTGGCAGCAGGACGGCAGCGGCAGCCTGACGCCGACGACGCCGGTGGTGCTGAAATGGGAGAATGGCGATGGCCTCACCTTCCGCCGCACCATCGCAGTCGACGACCATTATCTCTTCACCATCAAGGACGAGGTGAGCAATGTCGGCAATGCGCCGGTTACGCTCTATCCGTTCGCGCTGATCTCGCGCCACGGTGCGCCGCAGGTCTCCGGCTACTACATCCTGCATGAAGGCCTGATCGGCTATCTCGGCGACCAGGGCCTGCAGGAATATGCCTACAAGAAGATCGACGAAAGCAAGAAGGTGGACTTCAAGGTCACCAACGGCTGGCTCGGCATCACTGACAAGTACTGGGCCTCGGCGCTGCTGCCCGATACCAATGCCCAGTTGCAGGCGCGCTTCTCGTCGAACCCATCCGGCAACGTCCACACCTACCAGACCGACTACCTGCTCGACCCCGTCACCGTCGCGATCGGCGGCACTGCGACCGCGAACGCGCGGCTGTTCGCCGGCGCCAAGGAAGCCGGCGTGGTCGGCGTATTCCCGTTCGCCGGCCTCGGCGGCTACAACAAGGAGCTGGGGCTGAACCATTTCGATCTCTTGATCGACTGGGGCTGGTTCTACTTCATCACCAAGCCGATGTTCCTCGGCCTCGACTTCTTCTACCGCTTCTTCGGCAATTTCGGCATCTCGATCCTGCTCGTGACCGTGATCGTGAAGCTGCTGTTCTTCCCGCTGGCGAACAAGTCCTACGCCTCGATGGCGAAGATGAAGTCGGTTCAACCGCAGCTTCAGGCGCTCAAGGAGCGCTACCCCGACGACAAGGTGAAGCAGCAGCAGGAGATGATGGAGATCTACCGCAAGGAGAAGATCAATCCGGTCGCCGGCTGTCTTCCCGTGCTGATCCAGATCCCCGTGTTCTTCTCGCTCTACAAGGTGCTGTTCGTCACCATCGAGATGCGGCACGCGCCGTTCTACGGCTGGATCAAGGACCTCTCGGCGCCGGATCCGACCAACCTCTTCAACCTGTTCGGGCTGATCCCGTTCGATCCGACCACGATCCCGGTGTTCGGCCATTACCTCGCGCTCGGCATCTGGCCGATCATCATGGGCATCACGATGTGGTTCCAGATGAAGCTGAACCCGACGCCGCCGGATCCGACGCAGCAGATCATCTTCAACTGGATGCCGCTGATCTTCACCTTCATGCTGGCGGGCTTCCCCGCGGGCCTCGTGATCTACTGGGCCTGGAACAACCTGCTCTCGGTGATCCAGCAGAGCTACATCATGCGCCGCAACGGGGTGAAGGTGGAGCTTTTCGACAATCTCAAGGCGACGTTCGCGAAGAAGGCGACGTAAGTCTCACACTCTGTCATTCCGGGATGGTGCGAAGCACCAGACCCGGAATCTCGAGATTCTCAAGTGCGCAATAGCGCACCAGAGCTCGATGCTTCGCATCGCCCCGGAATGACAGGAAGCAAAGAGCTTCGCATGACCGACGACAAAGATGCGAAGCTGATCGAGGCCGGGCGGAAGCTGTTCGCACGCGACTGGCAGTTCATCTGGGCCTCGCCCTCGATCCAGACGCTGCCGCCGATGGCGGGGCTGGAAGTCGCCTTTGCCGGGCGCTCCAATGTCGGCAAGTCGAGCCTGATCAACGCGCTGACGGGGCGCAACGCGCTGGCGCGCACCTCGCATACGCCGGGACGCACCCAGGAGCTGATCTTCTTCGAGGTGCCCGGCAAGACCGACCTGCGCCTGGTCGACATGCCCGGCTACGGCTATGCCAAAGCGCCCAAGAGCCAGGTCGCGTCCTGGACCGAGCTGATCCACAAATTCCTGCTGGGACGCGCCTCGCTTGCGCGCGTCTACGTGCTGATCGACGCGCGGCATGGCCTCAAGGAGGTCGACCTCGAGGTCCTCAAGACGCTCGACCGCTCGGCGGTCAGCTACCAGATCGTGCTGACCAAGGCCGACCAGGTGAAGGCCTCCGAGCTGCAATCGCGCATCGCCGAGAGCGAGGCGGCGCTGGCCAAGCATCCGGCCGCCTTCCCGAACGTGCTCGCGACCTCGTCACGCAGCTCGACCGGCATGGAGAGCTTGCGCGCCGCGATGGCCAAGCTGCTGGAAGAGCGGGCCTCGTGATGGTGGCGCAGCGCCTGCTGATCGGGCTTGCCGGCTTGATGGGCGCCGCCGGCGTCGCGCTGGCCGCCGCCTCGGCGCATGGCGGCGATGCGAGCCGGCTGGCCTCGGCCAGCGCGATGCTGCTGTTTCATGCAACTGCCATACTTGCAGCTGTCGCCTTGCTCGCGCGCGGCCTTCTGCACGGCGGAATTGGCCTGATCGGCGCATTCGGCTTCGTGATCGGCGCCATGCTGTTCGCGGGCGACCTCACCTTGCGGCAATTTGCCGGACACTCACTGTTTCCGATGGCGGCGCCGACGGGCGGGACGGTGATGATTTTGGGCTGGCTGGCGGTGAGTGCGGCGGCGGTGGCGGCGAGGAAGTGATACGCCTTCTTACCCTCCCCTGGAGGGGGAGGGTCGCCAGGCATGCAGCGAAGCGAAATGCGTAGCGGGGTGGGGTGACAGTCTCTCCATAGAAGTAGTGCCCGTGTGGAGAGATCACCCCACCCCGCTCGCGCTACGCGCGATCGACCCTCCCCCTCCAGGGGAGGGTAAGAACGAACACCACACTTTGCGCCACGCCCGCCAATCGGATAGAACGCAGGCCGCTCCAGTCCCGCCAGCGAGATCCGCGACATGACCGACATCTCCCCGCTCGACCAGGCCCGCATCCTGTCGGAAGCGCTGCCGCATATGCAGCAGTATGACGAGGAAACCATCGTCATCAAATATGGCGGCCATGCCATGGGCGACGAGGAGACCGCGAAGAATTTTGCCCGCGACATCGTGCTGCTGGAGCAGACCGCGATCAATCCGGTGGTGGTGCATGGCGGCGGGCCGCAGATCGCGACCATGCTCAAGCGTCTCGGCATCGTCTCGGAATTCGCCGCCGGCCTGCGCATCACCGATGCGGCGACCATCGAGATCGTCGAGATGGTGCTCGCCGGCTCCGTCAACAAGCAGATCGTCGGCTACATCAACGAGGCCGGCGGCAAGGCCGTGGGGCTGTCCGGCAAGGACGGCAACATGGTGAAGGCGTCGAAGACGACGCGCACCATCATCGATCCGGGCTCGAACATCGAGAAGGCAATCGATCTCGGCTTCGTCGGCGACCCCGAGAAGGTCGACCTCACGCTGCTCAACCAGCTGATCGGCTACGAGCTGATCCCGGTGCTGGCGCCGCTCGCAACCTCGAAGGAAGGCCAGACGCTGAACATCAATGCCGACACTTTTGCCGGTGCGGTTGCCGGCGCGCTGAAGGCCAAGCGGCTGTTGCTGCTCACCGACGTGCCCGGCGTGCTCGACAAGTCGAAGAAGCTGATCCCGCAATTGTCGGTGAAGGATGCCCGCAAGCTGATCGCCGACGGCACCATTTCCGGCGGCATGATCCCGAAGGTCGAGACCTGCATCTATGCGCTCGAGCAGGGCGTCGAGGGCGTCGTCATCATCGACGGCAAGATGCAGCACGCCGTGCTGCTCGAGCTCTTCACCAACCAGGGCACGGGAACACTGATCCACAAGTGAGAGACGAGCGGACAAAGAAAACCGTCATGGCCGGGCTTGTCCCGGCCATCCACGATCTTTCGATCCGCGCCAAGAACGTGGATGGCCGGGACAAGCCCGGCCATGACGAGCGGAGAGAGCGGAGAAATCGCCGCTCGCCCCTGACCCGCTTCCTGATGGCGTTGCCGGCGGCGGCCGTCTCGTTCCTGTTCTCCTCGGTGCCGGCCTTCGCCGATCTGAAGATCTGCAACCGCATGTCCTACGTCGTCGAGGCCGCGATCGGCATCGACGACAAGGCGGCGACCGCGACGCGCGGCTGGTTCAGGGTCGATCCCGCCGCCTGCCGCGTGGTCGTGCAGGGCACGCTGACCGCCGACCGCATCCTGCTCAATGCCCGCGCGCTCGGTGTCTATGGCGCCTCCCCGATCCCGCAGAACGGCAGCGACATGCTCTGTGTCGCGCAGGACAATTTCGTCATTGCTGCGGCCCGGCAATGCCGCACTGGCCAGATCCAGGCCGCGTTTACGCAAGTCACCCCGACGCAAAGCGCGGACGGCAACCTCATTGCCTATCTCGCCGAGGATTCCGAATATGACGACGAGCAGGCCCGCCTCGCCGGCATCCAGCGGCTGTTGGTCATTGCGGGCTACGACGCCGCGCCGATCGACGGCGTCGACGGGCCGAAGACGCAGGCAGCCCTGGCCGCGTTCCTGAAGAGCCGCGGATTGTCCTCGGACATCGTGGGCTCGCAAAACTTCTTCAAGACCATGGTCGATGCGGTGCAGACGCCGTCCGCGACCGGCCTCACCTGGTGCAACGATACGCCGCACAAGGTGATGGCGGCGATCGCGACCGACGACGGCAAGTCCGTGACCAGTCGCGGCTGGTATCGCATCGATCCCAAGACGTGCCTGCATCCTGACGTGTCCGGCCAGCCGAAGCAGATCTTCAGCTTCGCGGAGGCCGTCGACGCCGACAACCGCGCCGTCAAGCTGAAGGACCGGCCGCTGAACTGGGGCGGCGACAGGCAGCTCTGCACACGCGAGACCAAGTTCGAGACCGTTGAGCAGACCGATTGCGGCGCGCGCGGTTTCGGGGCGACGGGATTTGGCGCGGTGGACATGTCGAGCGGCGGCAAGACGCTCCGCTTTGCGGTGCCGTGATGGTGTTGCTGTGATGGTCGCGGCGCCACAAACTCCGCTGTCGTCCCTGCGAATGCAGGGACCCATAACCACAGGGAGTGGTTGTGGCGCGAAGCTGGTCACCCCGAATCTTCGCCAAACCACTCCCTGTGGTGATGGGTCCCGGATCGCGCTTCGCTTGTCCGGGACGACGAGCTGAGAAAGTTGATATGAACCAACCCCGCACCTTTGCCCATGTCGACACCTGGGTATTCGACCTCGACAACACGCTGTATCCGCATCACGTCAATCTGTGGCAGCAGGTCGATGTGCGGATCACCGAGTTCGTGTCGAGCTGGCTGCAGGTGACGCCGACGGAAGCGCGAAAACTGCAGAAGGATTATTACCTGCGTTTCGGCACCACGATGCGCGGCATGATGACCCTGCATGGCGTGTCCGCCGACGACTATCTCGCCTACGTCCACAAGATCGACCATTCGCCACTGGAGCCGAACCCTGCGCTCGGCGAGGCCATCGCAAAATTAACGGGGCGCAAGCTGATCCTGACCAATGGCTCGGTCGACCATGTCGATGCGGTGCTGGCGCGTCTCGGCCTGGCAACGCATTTCGACGGCGTGTTCGACATCATCGCCGCCCAGTTCGAGCCGAAGCCGGCGGCGCAGACCTATCAGAAATTCCTCGCCGACCACGCGGTCGATCCGACCCGCGCCGCCATGTTCGAGGACCTCGCCCGCAACCTCACCGTCCCGCACCAGCTCGGCATGACCACCGTGCTGGTGGTGCCGGACGGAACGAAGGAGGTGGTGCGGGAGGATTGGGAACTGGAAGGCCGGGATGCCGCCCATGTCGACCACGTCACGGATGATCTGACGGGGTTTTTGGCGGGGTTGTCGCCCAAATAACCGCTGTCGTCCCGGGCTCGCTTCGCGCCCCGGGACGAAGGCGGAGTATGCCTTGACTCTCCCCCGCCAAATCCCGAAAAAGCGCTCCAATTCACACGAAACCACGCCTTCCCCCAGAGGAAATCCCGATGTCTCTTGCAGCCCTCGAATCCACCATCAACAGTGCCTTCGACGCGCGTGACGGCATCTCGACGTCGACCAAGGGTGAGGTGCGCGAAGCCGTGGACCAGGCGCTGGAGACCCTGGACAGGGGTGAGGCACGCGTTGCCGAGCGCGGGGCCGACGGCAAGTGGAAGGTCAATCAATGGCTGAAGAAGGCGGTGCTGCTGTCGTTCCGCCTCAACGACATGGACGTCATTCCCGGCGGCCCCGGCCAGGCGAGCTGGTGGGACAAGGTGCCCTCGAAGTTCGAAGGTTGGGGCCCGAACCGCTTTCGCGACGCCGGTTTTCGCGCGGTGCCTGGCGCCGTCGTCCGCCGCTCGGCCTTCATCGCCAAGAACGTCGTGCTGATGCCGTCCTTCGTCAATCTCGGCGCCTATGTCGATGAGAGCACCATGGTCGACACCTGGGCCACGGTCGGCTCCTGCGCCCAGATCGGCAAGCGCGTGCACATCTCCGGCGGCGCCGGCATCGGCGGCGTGCTCGAGCCGCTCCAGGCCGAGCCCGTGATCATCGAGGACGATTGCTTCATCGGCGCGCGCTCCGAGGTCGCCGAGGGCGTGATCGTGCGCAAGGGCGCGGTGCTGGCGATGGGCGTGTTCCTGGGCGCCTCGACCAAGATCGTCGACCGCGAGACCGGCGAGGTCTTCATCGGCGAAGTGCCCGAATATTCGGTGGTGGTGCCCGGCGCGCTGCCCGGCAAGCCGATGAAGAACGGCCAGATCGGCCCGAGCACCGCCTGCGCCGTCATCGTCAAGCGCGTCGACGAGCGCACGCGCTCCAAGACCAGCATCAACGAGCTGCTGCGGGATTGAGCTAGAGCGACGATCCCAGACCCATCCCCGTCACCCTGAGGTGGCCGCTCCTTCAGCGGCCCTCGAAGGGCGACGGCCCGGCTGGCGGCGACATCGCGGGCCGTTCATCCTTCGAGGCTCCCGGCGCGATGCTTTGCATCGCGCCACTCGCACCTCAGGATGACGGGTTCGAACCCCCTCTCCCTCCATCGCGACCAATCCTCGGGCGGCTCCTCCCGCCCGGAGCCGTTCGCATGGACTGGACCTGGTATCTGTTCCGCTTCGACGGTCGCATCAACCGCGCCCTGCTGTGGCAGGCGCTGCTGATCGTCGCGCTGCTGGCGGGCTTGCTCGGCGTGATCGGTCAGGTGATCCACCTCCTCAATGCCGACGGATCGTTGAAGCTATCCATCAAGCTCGATTTCGACTTCGGCCTCGACGACCTCTTCAAGCTGGTCGATCCCCGGACCTATCGGTCGCTGGCCTCCTTTGACCGCACGAATCTGATCCTGAAGTCGTCCGGCCTTTCGCTGTTCTCATGGATTTTCCTGGCGACGGCCATCAAGCGGCTGCACGATCGCGACAGGAGCGGCTGGTGGATCGTTCTGTTCTTCTTCGTGCCCGGGCTGTTCAGCCAGTTCTCGGACCTGCTGCCCGACGCCAGTTGGGTGCTTCCCTTCAGCCTCGCCGCGTCCGCTCTGTGGCTGTGGGGAATCATCGAGCTGTTCATCGTGCCCGGCACTGCGGGCCACAACCGCTTCGGCCCCGATCCGCTCGCCGACTTCGACGATGGCTCCGCATCCGCCGTTCCCCCTGCGAAAAGCTGGGACCAGAGCCGCGAGATCGAAATTGTCCCGCCCCGCGCTAGCCCACCCGGCGGCATGCATGTTAAGCGGGGCGCATGACCGATGCTCTGTCCATTGCCCGCGATCTGATCCGCTGCCCCTCGGTAACCCCTGAAGATGCCGGTGCGCTCGGGGTGCTCGAAAAAGCCCTCACCGCCGCCGGCTTCACTTGCCACCGCGTGACCTTCAGCGAGGAAGGCACTGCCGACGTCGACAATCTCTATGCGCGGATCGGCACTGAAGGCCCGCACATCACCTTTGCCGGCCACACCGACGTGGTACCAGCAGGTGACGAGAGCGCCTGGAGCGTCGGTGCGTTCTCCGGTGAGGTAAGGGACGGCGTCCTGCACGGCCGCGGCGCGGTCGACATGAAGGGCGGCATCGCCTGCTCGGTCGCCGCGGTGCTGGAGCATCTCGCCGCCAATGGCGGCCAGCCGCGCAGCGACGGAAAGGGCTCGATCTCGTTCCTGATTACGGGCGACGAGGAAGACGTCTCCATCAACGGCACCATCAAGCTGTTGAAATGGACGGCCGAGCGCGGCGAAAAATTCGACCATTGCGTGCTGGGCGAGCCCTCCAATGTCGAGACGCTCGGCGACACCATCAAGGTCGGCCGCCGCGGCTCGCAATCCGGCACGCTGTATGTGGATGGCGTGCAGGGCCATGTCGCCTATCCGCACCGCGCCTCCAATCCGGTGCCTGACATCGCAAGGCTGATCGTGGCGATCTCCGACGAGCCGCTCGACCATGGCAGCGCACAATTCCAGGCCTCCAATCTCGAGTTCACCTCGGTCGACGTCGGCAACAAAGCCAACAACGTGATCCCCGGCGAGGCCCGCGCCAAGTTCAATATCCGCTACAACGACAACCACACCCAGGCCTCCTTGCGCGAGCTGGTCGAGACGCGGCTGACAAAAGCCTGCGGCAACCGCATCAGGGCCCGCATCGTCTGGGAGCCCTCGAACTCCAACGTGTTCGTCACCAAGCCCGGCCCGTTCACCGATCTCGCGGTCTCTGCGATCGAGGAGGTGACGGGGCGGAAGCCCGAGCTGTCGACGTCAGGCGGCACGTCGGACGCGCGCTTCATCTCGAGCTATTGCCCGGTGATCGAATTCGGGCTGGTCGGCCAGACCATGCATCAGGTCGACGAGCGGGTGCCGGTTAAGGATCTGGAAAAATTGACGCAGGTCTATCGCGGGATTTTGACGCGGTATTTTGCTTAATACTCCGCTGTCATCGCCCGGCCAGTGCGCAATTGCGCACTAGGACCGGGCGATCCAGTATTCCAGAGACGATAGTGATCGAACCGAAAGGCCGCGGCGTACTGGATGCCCCGGTCAAGCCGGGGCATGACAGCGAGGGTGTGGAGAGAGCGCGCAGTCTCTGCGCTCTCACACCTCTAATAATCCACCTTCATCAGATACAGCCCATCCGGCGGGGCGACGATGCCGCAGGCGGCGCGGTTGCGCGCCTCCAGCGCTGCGGAGAGATCGTCGGCGGTCCAGCGGCCCTCGCCGACCCAGACCAGCGAGCCCACCATCGAGCGCACCTGGCTGTGCAGGAACGAGCGCGCCGAGGTGACAATGGTGATGTCGCGGCCGTCACGCAGCACGTCGAGCTGGTCGAGCGTCTTCTCCGGCGACTTGGCCTGGCACTCGGTGTCGCGGAACGTGGTGAAATCGTGCTTGCCGAGCAGGCGCTGTGCCGCCGCATGCATCGCATCGGCATCGAGCCGGCGCGGCACGCGCCAGGCGTGGCCGATGTCGAGCGCGAGATTGGCGCGGGTGTTGACGATGCGGTAGCGGTAGTGGCGCTTCACCGCCGAGAAGCGCGCTTCGAAGGTGTCAGGCACGATCTCCGCCTCCAGCACCGCGATCGGATGCGGGCGCAGATGCGCGTTGAGCCCGTCGCGAAACCGGCCCGGCGGAAACTGCTTGTCGATGTCGACATGCGCGACCTGGCCACGCGCGTGCACGCCGGCATCGGTGCGGCCGGCGCCGTGCACCCGCAAATCCGCGCCGGTCATCGCCTTCACGGCCGCCTCCAGCGCACCCTGCACCGAGGGCAGCGTGTCCTGCACCTGCCAGCCGAAGAACGGCGCGCCGTCATATTCGATGGTGAGCTTGTAGCGGGGCATCGCTGATTAGTTGAACCTCGCTCCCGCCTTCAACGGCACGCCGCGCAGGAAGTCCGCGGCCTGCATCCGGCCCTTGCCCTCGCGCTGGAGCTCGATGATGCGGATGGCGCCCTCGCCGCAGGCGATGGTGAGCTTGTCATCGAGCACTTCGCCCGGAGCGCCCTCCCCCTTTGCCAATTCACACCGCAAGATCTTGACGCGCGCATTCTCGCTGACGCCGGCAAGCTCGGCCCATGCGCCGGGGAATGGCGACAGGCCGTGGATGTGGCGCAGCACCGCGCGCGCCGGCCCCGTCCAGTCGATTCGCGCCTCGGCCTTGTCGATCTTGGCGGCGTAGGTGACGCCGTCCTCGCTCTGCTTCTTGAGCTGGAGCCCATCGCGGGCGAGTGCGGCCATCGCGCGCACCATGAGATCGGCGCCGAGGCGGGAGAGACGATCGTGTAAATCGAGTGCAGTCATATTGTCGGTGATCGCGAGGCGCTCGGCCATGGCGACATCGCCGGTATCGAGGCCGACATCCATCCTCATCACCATCACGCCGCTCTCGGCATCATCAGCCATGATCGCACGGTTGATCGGCGCTGCGCCGCGCCAGCGCGGCAGCAGCGAGGCGTGCAGATTGTAGCAGCCGAGTTTTGGCGCATCGAGGATCGCCTGCGGCAGGATCATGCCGTAGGCGACGACCACGGCGGCATCGGCATCGAACGTGCTGAACTCGTCGAGCGCTTCCTGGGTCTTCAGCGTCTTCGGCGTCAGCACGGGAATGCCGAGCTTTCGCGCAGCTTCTTCGACCGGGGTTGGCTGCAATTGCAGGCCGCGCCGCCCGCCGGGCTTCGGCGCGCGGGTGTAGACGGCGACGATCTCGTGGCCGTGCGCGACCAGCTCGAGCAGCGTCGGCACGGAGAAATCGGGCGTGCCCATGAAGATCAGGCGGAGGGGCATGACAAGGACTCGATGCGTTCCCTCCCCCCTTGTGGGGGAGGGCTAGGGAGAGGGGTGCCACACGACGCGCTCTTTCGGGACAAGCGTTCGCGGCACGCACTCGATTCAGATGACGGATAGACTTCCGCCTGGGCTACCCCTCTCCCCCGCCCTCCCCCACAAGGGGGGAGGGAGCGCAGGGGAATGCGGGCAGCACCAAAACTCACTCCGCGCGCTTGGCGGCTTTCTCGAACTTCTTCATGACGCGGTCGCGCTTGAGCTTCGACAGATAGTCGACGAACAGGACGCCGTTGAGGTGGTCGATCTCGTGCTGGATGCAGGTGGCATAGAGGCCTTCTGCGTCCTCCTCGTGCACCTTGCCGTCGAGATCGGTGAAGCGGACGCGCACCTTCGCAGGGCGCTCGACCTCCTCGTAGTATTCGGGGATCGAGAGGCAGCCTTCCTCGTAGACCGAGAGTTCCTCCGACGAGGCGATGATCTCGGGGTTGATGAAGACGCGCGGAAGCGGCGTGGTCTCGCCGTTCTCGTCGCGCTTGGCGAGGTCCATGGTGATCAGCCGCAACGGCTGCGCGATCTGGATCGCGGCGAGGCCAATGCCGGGCGCGTCGTACATGGTCTCGAACATGTCGTCGGCAAGCTTGCGGATCTCCGAGGTGACTTTCTCGATCGGCTTGGAGACCAGACGCAGCTGCCTGTCGGGCAGGATGATGATTTCTCTGAGGGCCATGGCCGCGATTTAAGCCCCGCGCCGGGTGCGGTCAATGCGGCCGGGAACCCCGTTAACTCTCCGCTAACCATAAAACTTCGCTTTTCATTAACCATGAAAATTAGGGGACCATTAACTGTCAACGTTCCCTCTTCGTTCGCGGGAGCCAGCGAATCGGCTAGAAGGGCGGCATGAATGAGATCATTTTCATGCTGGGCGACTGGCCGGTGCGCACGATCGATGCGCTGATCGGCTTCGGCGCGCTCGTCCTCATCCTCCTGGTGGTCATCGCCGTCGTGATCGCCCGCTCGGGCCGGCGCGGCGCGGAACTCGCGATGGCGCATGCGATCCGGGCCGACGAGCTCGAGGAGCGCCTCAGCGAGGTGCTGCGCGCCCAGAGCGAATCCTCAGGGCGGGTCGACGCCATGACCCAGGCGCTGGCGGGACGCCAGGCCGAGATGGCGCGCGCGGTCAACGAGCGGCTGGATTCGGTGACCCATCGCGTCGGCCAGTCGATGGAACATTCGACCCGCAACACCATGGAGAGCCTGCGCGCACTGCACGAGCGGCTCGGCATCATCGACAGCGCCCACAAGAACCTCACCGATCTCACCACCCAGGTGACGACCCTGCGCGACGTGCTCGCCAACAAGCAGTCGCGCGGCGCCTTCGGCCAGGCGCGGATGGAGGCGATCGTCCAGGACGGTCTGCCGAAGGGCGCCTACGAGTTCCAGTTCACGCTCTCGACGGGAAAGCGGCCGGACTGCGTCGTGTTCCTGCCCGACCAGCGCCCGCTCTGCATCGACGCGAAATTTCCGCTGGAGGCGATGACGGCGCTGCACGACGCCCGCACCGACGAGGAGCGGCGCGTCGCCACGCAGCGGCTGCGCGGCGACGTGATGAAGCATGTCAGCGACATCGCGGAAAAATATCTCGTCACCGGCGAGACCCAGGAGATGGCGCTGATGTTCGTGCCGTCGGAATCGGTCTACGCCGAGATCCACGACGGTTTCGACGACGTGATCCAGAAGGCCTATCGCGCCCGCGTGGTGCTGGTGTCGCCCTCGCTCTTGATGCTCGCGATCCAGGTGATGCAGCAGATCATGAAGGACGCGCGCATGCGCGATGCCGCCGACCAGATTCAGACTGAAGTGATCAAGCTCGGCGACGATCTGGGACGCCTCAGGGATCGCGTGGTCAAATTGCAGAAACACTTTTCCGATGCGAACGAGGACGTCCGCCAGATCCTGATCTCCGCCGACAAGATCGAGAAGCGTGCCGGAAGGATTGAGGAGCTCGATTTCAGCAAGAGCGATGCGGAAGGGCCGCGGCTGGTGGCGACGGGCGCGGGTGAGCTGTTCGCGCGGAAGCTCCAGGCGGGGGAGTGACATCTTCACCTCTCCCCGCTTGCAGGGCGAGGTCGGATCGCCTCGGCGATGCAAAGCATCGTCCGGTGCGATCTGGGTGAGGGGGTACGGGTCCCTCCGCGACTTCATCCGCGGAGAGAGGCCCCTCACCCCGCCCTCTCCCCGTAAGAACGGGGAGAGGGATACGAGGCATCACGGCCAGAATCTGCTAACACCGTCCCATGACCGCTCCCGACGCGACCTCCCCCGCCGCGACCTCCGCTCCCGCCGCCTCCTGGCGCGATAGCCTTGCCGTTTACCTGCAGCCGCGGGTGCTGATCGTGCTGTTTCTCGGCTTCTCTTCCGGCCTGCCGCTGGCGTTGTCGGGCTCGACGCTGCTGGTGTGGATGCGCGAGGCCGGGGTCGATCTGAAGACGATCGGGCTGTTCGCGCTGGTCGGCACGCCCTACACGCTGAAATTCTTGTGGGCCCCGCTGGTGGATGCGCTGCACGTGCCGCTGTTCACCCGGGCGTTCGGGCGGCGGCGCGGCTGGCTGGTGTTTTCGCAACTACTGCTGATCGTCGCGATCCTGCTGCTGGCGATGACCGACCCGGCCAGCTCGCCGTTCTACGTCGCGCTGGGCGCGCTGCTGGTGGCGACGACGTCGTCGACGCAGGACATCGTGGTCGACGCCTTCCGCGTCGAGAGCTTGCCGGAGAGCGAGCAGGCCGCCGGCATGGCGGCTTACGTTGCGGCCTACCGCATCGGCATGCTGGTCTCGACCGCGGGCGCGCTGTTCATCGTCTCGGGCTTCGAAGGCACCGGCATAGCCCGCACCTCGGCGTGGATGTGGGGCTACGTGGTGATGGCCGCGATGGTGCTGATCGGCACGATCACCGCGCTGGCGGCGACCGAGCCGGCGCAATCCGCACAGGCGGAAGCTGCGACACAAACCGAGACCGCATTTGCGCGTGTGTTGAGCGCGGCGATTGGCGCGTTCTCCGAATTCCTGTCGCGCAAGGACGCACTCGCCGCGCTCGCCTTCGTCGTGCTGTTCAAGTTCACCGATGCCTTCTCGGGCACGATGACGGCGCCGTTCGTGATCGACCTCGGCTTCACCCGCAACGATTATGCCGCGATCGTGAAGGGCGTCGGCCTCGCCGCCACCCTGATCGGCGGGTTTGCCGGCGGTTTCGTCGCGCGGCGTTATTCGCTCGCGACCAGCCTCTGGATCGGCGGCGTGGTGCAGGCGCTGGCCAATTTGTCCTTTGCCTGGCTCGCAATGGTCGGCACCAATCAATGGGCGCTGGCACTCGCGATCTGCGCCGAGAACTTCACCAGCGCGATCGGCACCGTGATCTTCGTGGCCTACCTGTCGGCGCTCTGCCAGAACCCGCTGCACACGGCGACGCAATATGCGCTGCTGACCGCGCTCGCGGCGGTGGGGCGGACCTATCTGTCGTCGAGTGCGGGCTATGTCGCGGAGACGACGGGCTGGCCGCTGTTCTTCGTGATCTGCGTGCTGGTGGCGATTCCGAGCCTGCTGCTGCTCGCTTGGTTGCAGAAGCGCGGGCATTTTGAGGCGCTGGGGCCAGTCAGGGTGTGATGGTCTCGTAGTTTGAAGGTCTCGTAGGGTGGGCAAAGGCGCGACGCGCCGTGCCCACCATCGCGCCAGGAATTCCAGAGAGGTGGTGGGCACGCTTCGCTTTGCCCACCCTACGGCATGTCGCCTCGCCGCCCCCTACTGCTTCTTGATCAGGCTCCACTTCGTGATCACGGCTTCGCTCATCTGGCCGGGATCGCTGGCGCAGGCGACTTCGTCGACCTTGACCGAGATTTCCTTGCCGACGAACGTCTTCAGCTGCGCCGCTTGCGCATCGCCGCTCGGAACGAGCTGGAAGGTCTCGGGCCCGGTCTCGAGATTGCACAACCCATTCGGCGGCGGCAGGCGGCGCGGCTCGGACGTGATCTGGTAGGTCGCAACCCGCTTGCCGGCATTCTTGACGTCGCGCACTTTCAAGGCGTTCAACTCGCCGGACAACACCTCGCCGGCGTTGATCGGCTTGCCCGGCTTGGACGGCGGCGGCGCCCCGTCGTCCTGCTGCGCGGAGATGGCCGGGCTCGCCAGCAGCATCATCGTCGCGACCAAAGCCAAGCGTGTGGCGAAAAGTTTCGTCATGTCGTCCGTTCCGTAAAGTCTGGATGGCTAGAACAGGGTACGCTGCCGCATCGCGGCCGATAGCGTACCTTCATCGAGATAATCAAGCTCGCCACCGACAGGCACACCATGGGCCAGCCGGGTTACTTTTACGTTGGCGTCCTGAAGCAGGTCGGTGATGTAGTGCGCCGTGGTCTGGCCGTCTACCGTCGCATTCAGCGCCAGGATGATTTCATGCACCCGAGAATCATGTGCGCGCGCGACCAGCGCGTCGATGGTCAGATCCTGCGGGCCGACGCCGTCGAGCGGCGACAATGTCGCGCCCAGCACATGATAGCGACCCTGGGTCGCATTGGCGCGCTCCAGCGCCCAGAGATCGGCGACGTCGGCGACGACGACGATGATGGCGTCATCGCGCTTCGGATCGGTGCAGACAGTGCAGGGATTTTGCGTATCGATGTTGCCGCAGGTCTTGCAGACCTGGACCTTGTCGAGCGCGACCTGCATGGCCGAGGCCAGCGGCATCATCAGCGCTTCGCGCTTCTTGATCAGATGCAGCGCCGCGCGCCGCGCCGAGCGCGGACCGAGGCCCGGCAGCCGCGCGAGAAGCTGCACCAGCCGCTCGATTTCAGGACCCGCAACCGCGCCCATCTTACTGGCCGAACAACCCCGGCGGCAGGCCGAGCCCGCCGGTCAGCGACTGCATCTTCTCCTGCATCGCAGTCTCCGCCTTGCGGCGGGCATCACTGAGCGCGGTGACGAGCAGATCTTCGAGCACTTCGCGCTCTTCCGGCTTCATCAGCGAGGGGTCGATCTTGATGCCCTTGACGTCCATCTTCGCGGTCATGCGCACGGCGACGAGGCCGCCGCCGGAGATGCCCTCGACTTCCACGTTGCCCAGCTGCTCCTGCATCTCCTGCATCTTGGATTGCAGCTGCGCCGCCTGCTTCATCATGCCGAGAAAATCAGCCATCGGTGCTCGTCCTTGGAAAAAGATGGGCTCAGAGATCGTCGCCGTCGGAACCGTCGGGCGGATCGTCACTGCCATAGTCAGCGTTTATATTGGCTTCCGGCGTCTCGGGGGCAAGCCTGCGGACCTCGACAACCTTGGCGCCAGGGAAACGCGACAGCACCTCCCGCACGCGCGGATCGGCCTCCGCGGTACGGGCATGCTCCTGCTTCGCCGCCTGGTTCACCGAGCGCAGCGTCGGCTGGCCCTGCTCGTTGGAGACAATCACTGTCCAGCGGCGGCCGGTCCACAGCTCGAATTTCCTCGCGAGCTCGGAGATCATGGTCTTGGAGGCGTTCGGCTCGAGCGCGACCTCCAGCCGGCCCTCCTCGAAACGGACGAGGCGCATGTCGCCTTCGAGCGCGCTCTTGGTCATGATGTCGCGCTTCTGCCCGGCCAGCGCGACGAGCTGGGTGAAACTCGTGATGCGCAACGCCGGCGCCGCGCCTTGCGGATCCGGCGCAGGTGCGGCCATCTGCGGCCGCGCACCACCACCGCCAAATGAAGGCGACGAGGTCGGCATGCGAACAGGCGCTGCGGAGGCCGTCGGCGCGGCCGGTACGCTGCGTGCAGCGCCGCCGCCGCTCGCGACCGGCGAGCCGCCGCCGTTCTGCTCCAGCATCCTGATCGCTTCGTCCGGCGTCGGCAGGTCGGCGACATAGGCGATGCGCACCAACACCATCTCGGCGGCCGCAGCCGGGCGCGTTGCGGCCTGCACCTCGGTGATGCCCTTGAGCAGCATCTGCCACATCCGCGACAGCACGCGCATCGAGATTTTCGAGGCGAACTCCTTGGCGCGAACCCGCTCGGTCTCGCCATAGGCGACGTTGTCGGCAATCGCCGGAATGACCTTCACGCGGGTGACGAAATTGACGAATTCGGCAAGGTCCGAGAGCACGACGATGGGATCGGCGCCGACGTCGTACTGGTCGCGGAACTCCTTGAAGGCGGCGGCGATATCGCCGCGCGCCAGCGAATCGAAGAGGTCGATGACGCGGGTGCGGTCGGCGAGCCCCAGCATCTGCCTGACCGCGTCGGCCTTCACCGTGCCTGCCGCATGGGCAATGGCTTGATCGAGCAGCGACAGCGAATCACGCACCGAGCCTTCGGCGGCGCGCGCGATGATGCCGAGCGCCTCCGGCTCGATCTCGACGCTTTCCTTCGCGGCGATATTGGCGAGGTGCTTCATCAGCACGTCGGCCTCGACGCGGCGCAGGTCGAAACGCTGGCAGCGCGACAGCACGGTGACGGGAACCTTGCGGATCTCGGTCGTCGCGAACACGAATTTGGCGTGCTCCGGCGGTTCCTCCAGCGTCTTCAGGAAGGCGTTGAACGCCGCCGTCGACAGCATGTGGACTTCGTCGATGATGTAGACCTTGTAGCGCGCGCTGGCCGGCGCGTAGCGCACGCTGTCATTGATCTGGCGGACGTCGTCAACGCCTGTGTGCGAGGCCGCGTCCATTTCCAGCACGTCCATGTGCCGGCTTTCCATGATCGCCTGGCAATGCACGCCCAGGGTCGGCATGTGGATGGTCGGGCCCTTCACCGAACCATCCGGCATCTCGTAGTTGAGTGCACGTGCCAGGATGCGCGCAGTGGTGGTCTTGCCGACGCCGCGGACGCCGGTGAGGATCCAGGCCTGCGGAATTCGCCCGGTCTCGAACGCATTGGAGACGGTGCGGACCACCGCTTCCTGGCCGATCAGATCGTCGAAACTGGAGGGACGGTATTTGCGCGCCAGCACCCGGTAGGGCGCGTTGCCCGGGCCGGCGCTGTCGGGGTTGGGAGGGGCGCCAGCGTCGGTCATCGGTCGATCCGCAATGAAATGTCTCTTGGCCGGCTTTTGCGGAAAGGAGCGCGCTGGCGGCTGGTGCCGCCGGCGCTGATTCGCTCGAAAAACAGGTAGGAGACTGACGAGCGACCCGATCCGGACCTCGTTAGGGCTGCTTCCTTCCGGACCTGACCCGGTTGGCGAGTGGCTCGTCCACCGCCAATCTCCCGGTCCCTATTTGGGGCCAAAAGGGTCGGAAAGCAAGCGGCGATCGCCCTTGATCGACGGTGCCTGCCCAGCATCCGGGCAATTCCCGATCTGCCCAGCCGATAGGCTGTGCTTTCACTGAAAGTGCGACCTTGGTATGAACCTGCCGGAACCTGTCTCAACCAGAAAAGCGATTGATCCCAATGGTTACACGTCGTGATGTTGCATCGATTGTCGGACTTGGCGCGATGACCGCGGCCGTGCTGGCTTCGCCCGCTGTGGCCCAGACCGCCGATCCGAACGAATCGACCTTCGCCCGGATCCGCCGGACCAAGAAGATGCGGATCGGCGCGGTCGGCGGCGGCGCTCCCTATTACATGAAGGATCTCTCCAGCGGTCAGTGGAAGGGCTTCTACATCGACATCGCCAAGGGGCTCGCCGACGATATGGAGGCCGAGCTCGAGATCACCGAGACCACCTGGGGCAATTCGGTGCTCGATCTGCAGGCCAACAAGATCGACATCTTCTTCGGCCTCAACCCGACCCCGAAGCGCGCGCTGGTGGTCGACTTCTCGGTGCCGGTGTTCAACAACGCCTTCGCCATCCTCTGCAAGAAGGACTTCAAGCCGAAGAGCTGGGCCGAGCTGAACTCACCCGACATCAAGATCGCGGTCGACCAGGGCTCCTCGCACGATCAGGTCGTCAGCCGCCTGACACCGAAGGCGCAGATCACGCGGCTGAAGACCGCGGACGACGCCACCGCCGCGCTGCAGACCGGCCGCGTCGACGCGCAGTGCCTGATCACCATGCTGTCGTTGACCGTGCTGAAGAAGAACCCCTCGCTCGGCCAGCTCGTGCTGCCGACGCCGATCTTCGCCACGACGTCGAATGCCGGCTTCCGCCGCGAGACCGACAAGACCTGGCGCGACTACGTCAACACCTGGATCGACTTCAACAAGGGCCTCGGCTTCATCCGCAACGCGATCATCACCAACATGGAGCTGGTGGGCGTGACCGAAGCGGACATTCCGCCGGGCGTTTCGCTGTAACAACCGGTAAGGTTAGGCTGGCTATCTCCGCGCACTCCGCTCTGTCCCCTCTCCCGCTTGCGGGGGAGGGTTGGGGTGGGGGTCTCTTCACAAAGAGACTCCCCTAGAGGAGAGAGCCCCCACCCGCCGCGCTCTGGCGCGCAAGTGCGCTGCCGAGCGCGTCGACCTCCCCCGCAAGCGGGAGAGGTGCACCGAGAACGACGCAACACCGTTCCAAGCTTTTCGCCGGCTGAGTAAAAACACACATGTATCAGTGGGACTTCGGCATCCTCTGGAGCTATCGCTGGCTCTTTCTCAACGGGCTTGGCGTCACCGTCGGCTTCACCGTGGTCATCGTCGTGTGCGGGCTGCTGTTCGGCCTGTTTGGGGCGTTCGGCACCCTGTCGCGTTTCAAGGCGCTGCGCCTGCTCGCCCTCACCTTCATCGAGGCGTTTCGCTGCACGCCGATCCTGGTGCAGCTGATCTGGTTCTATTACGCGCTGCCGATCCTCGCCGGCGTCGAGATGACGCCGATCACGGCCTCGGCGCTGGCGCTCTCGCTCTATGGCGGCTCGTTCTATTCGGAAATCATCCGCGGCGGCATCATCTCGATCGACCGCGGCCAGTCCGAAGCCGGCGCCGCGCTGGGCATGACGCCGATCCAGACCATGCGGCGCATCGTGCTGCCGCAGGCGATCAAGCGCATGATCCCGGCGCTGATGAACCAGTCGATCATCCAGTTCAAGAACACCTCGCTGGTCTCGGTGCTGGCGGTGCCTGACCTCGTCTATCAGAGCCAGGTCGCCGCCCATGACAGCTACCGGCCGCTGGAGACCTACACCGCGGTCGCGGTCGCCTATGCGGCGATCCTGATCCCGCTCACCATCCTCGTCCGCCGCGGCGAGAAGCGATTGGCGGTCAGCGAATGAGCGAGACGCAAAAGATCGAGATCCGCAGCCTGCGCAAGAGCTTTGGCAGCAACGAGGTTTTGAAGAACATCAATCTCGACGTCGCCAAGGGCGGCGTGGTCGCGCTGATCGGGCCATCAGGCTCGGGCAAGTCGACGCTGCTCCGCTGCATCAATCTGCTGGTCGTGCCCGATGGCGGCAGCGTTCGTGTCGGCGACACGCGCTTTGCGTTCGGTGACGGTGCGAAGCTGCCCGACGTGAAGACGCTGGCAAAATTCCGCGCCACCACCGGCATGGTGTTCCAGCACTTCAATCTGTTCCCGCACATGACGACGCTTGAGAACGTGATGGAGGGACCGGTCACGGTGCGGCGCATGGCCAAGGCCGACGCCGAAAAGCTTGCGCGGACGCAGCTCGCCAAGGTGGGGCTTGCGGAGAAGGCCGACCAATATCCGGCGACGCTGTCCGGCGGACAGAAGCAGCGCGTCGCGATTGCGCGCGCGCTCGCGATGGAGCCTGACGTGATGCTGTTCGACGAGGCGACCTCGGCGCTCGATCCCGAACTGGTCGGTGAGGTGCTGAATGTGATCCAGCAACTGGCCTCCGAAGGCATGACCATGGTGATCGTGACCCACGAGATCGCCTTTGCCCGCGAGGTCGCCGACCGCCTCATCTTCATGCGCGATGGCGTCGTGGTCGAGGAAGGCCCCGCGCGGCAGGTGATCGACAACCCAACGGAGGCCGCCACCCGCGCCTTCCTCAGCCATTTCCACCGCACCGGCGCATTGCCGCCGGCCACAACGGCATCGTGATGTCCGACATCAACCGCGTCTATCTCGTCACCGGTGCCGCCAGCGGCATCGGCCGTGCCACCGCCAAACTGCTCGCCGCGCCGGGCGTAGGGCTTCTGCTCCACACGCGATCGAACGCAGAAGGTCTTCAAGCCACCGCGGCGGACATTGAAGCGAAGGGCGCCGTGGCAGCAAGTTGCCTTGGCGATCTCGCCGAGGAGAGCGCGGCCACCGACGCCATCGCCGCCGCGAAGGCCGCCTTCGGCCGGCTCGACGGATTGATCCTGGTCGGCGGCCATGCCCGCCGCGGCAGCGCGATCGGCACGCCGGCGGATCAATTCCGGCAGGCGATGGACGAGTCTGCGCTGGCCTTCACGCGTCTGGTTGATGCCGCGCTCCCACTGCTGCGCGCGGGGCATGATGCACGGATCGTCGCCGTGTCCTCCTTCGTTGCGCACGCGATCCGGCCCGAATTCGCGCCGTTCGCGGCAACGGCCGCAAGCCGTTCCGCGCTGGAAGCGCTGGTGCGACTGACCGCGATCGAGCTCGCCAGCGACGGCATCACCGTCAACGCGGTGTCGCCCGGCCTCATCGTCAAGGACAAGCCGAGCGAGAGCCGGCTGTCGCCCGAGCAGATCGCCGCGACCGAAGCGCTGATCCCGATGCGCCGCCGCGGGCGACCGGAAGAGGTCGCCGAGATCATCGCCTTCCTGGCATCCCCAAAAGCATCCTACGTCACCGGCCAGGTCTGGCACGTCAATGGAGGCCTGACATGAGCGAAGCAACCGTCGAACGTCTCAGGCTGTTCCTGATCGAGAGCCCGATCAAGATGGCGCGCCTGCAGGGCGTCGGCAACGTCAAGGGCACGGTGAAGCGCGTGCTGATCGAGCTCACCGCGAGCGACGGCGTGGTCGGCTGGGGCGAGGCGGCGCCGTGGGAAGTGTTCACGGGAACGCCGGAAGCCGCGTTCGCCGCGCTCGATATCTACTTGCGTCCCATCGTCCTCGGCAAGCCGGTGCGCCGCATCCGCGCACTGATGGCCGAGCTCGACCGCGCGCTGGTCGGCCATGCCGAAGCCAAGGTCGCCATCGAGATGGCGCTGCTCGACATCGTCGGCAAATCGTCGGGGCTCTCGGTCGCCGACCTCCTCGGCGGCCGCGTGCGCGACACCATTCCCCTCTCCTTCTCCATCGCCGATCCGGATTTCGCCGCCGATCTCGAGCGCATGCGAAAGATGGTTCCGGACGGCAATGTCATCTACAAGGTCAAGACCGGCGTGAAGCCGCATCGCGAGGATCTCGACCATCTCGAAGCGATCCGAAAGGAGTTCGGCGACAAGGTCGATCTGCGCGTCGACTACAACCAGGCTCTCGCGCCGTTCGGCGCCATCAAGATTTTGCGCGACGTCGAAGAGTTCGCGCCGACCTTCATCGAGCAGCCGGTGCCGCGCAAATATCTCGACGTGATGGCCCAGCTCACCGCGGCGCTGGAAACGCCCGTGCTGGCCGACGAAAGCTGCTTCGACCGCCGCGACATGATGGAAGTGGTGTGCCGCGAGGCGGCCGACGCCGTCTCGATCAAGCTGATGAAGGCCGGCGGCCTGTTCGAGGCGCAGGCGATCATGGCCATCGCCGACATCGCCGGCCTGCCCGGCTATGGCGGCACGCTGTGGGAAGGCGGCATTGGCCTAGCCGCCGGCACGCAGCTGATCGCGGCAACGCCGGGCATTTCGCTCGGCTGCGAATTCTACATGCCCCACCATGTGCTGACCGAGGACGTGCTGGAGGAGCGCGTCGCCAACCGCGCCGGCCATGTCGTGGTGCCCGACGGCCCCGGCCTCGGCATTCGCGTCAGCGAGGCCTCGATCCGCGCCAATGCAAGGGTGCTGGCGGAGGTGTGAGCCTGCGGTCGCAGCTACAAACTCCGCTGTCGTCCCGGCGAACGCCGGGACCCAGACCGCGTGATCTAACGATGAACACAGGTCGTTGTACCGCGGAACGACGCTTCAAACGACGACCGTGTATGCAGCAAGAGCGGGGCGCCATCCTTCCCCTTGCCAACTCCCTATCGTATGGTCGGGCCAAACACGCCCGAGCCGATCGGGCCATCCGGAAACCTTCATGCCCGAACCCGCCTGGACGCTGCACTCCCGCCTGAAAGAGGACACCATCGACATCGGCGATCTGCCGCTGTCGAAGGTGCTGGTCATCAAGGACGCGCATTATCCCTGGCTGCTGCTGGTGCCGCGGCGCACTGATGCGGTCGAGATCATCGATCTCGACGAGGTGCAGCAGGCGCAGCTGATGACGGAGATCTCCCGCGTCTCGCGCGCGCTGAAGGAGATCACCAGTTGCGACAAGCTCAATGTCGCGGCGCTCGGCAACCTCGTGCCGCAGCTTCACGTCCACATCATCGCGCGGCGCACCAGCGATGCGGCCTGGCCGCGGCCGGTCTGGGGCGTGATGCCGCCATTGGCGCATGACGCCGCAGAGGTTCAGAATTTCATCAGCGCGCTTCGCCGCAAGATCTGGTTGGGTTGAAAGAACGATAATGTCAGCATTCAACGCATTTCCGCTGGGACAGCCGGCCTTCGTCACCAACATCCTCGATCGCGCCGCGCATCTGCGCCGCGACGACCAAAAGCTGTTCGCGATGGAGCAGAAGCCCTCCTCGCGCGCTTATGTCGTTTACCGCGACTCGCTCCTGATCAAGCGCGAGGGCGACAAGATTCGCGCGCTGCTCTCGATCGACGAGGCGCTGAAGTGCGGCGCCAATCCCGGCACGATCTTCCTGGGGCTGCGGGACGGCGCTGCGATGTTCGGCATGGGGCTGTCGCAGGCCGCGGCCGAGAAGCTGGTCGGACGCGAGGACTACACCGTGACCGAGCTGCGCGGCATGGCGATGCAGGGCGCGATTCCGCCCGAGGAGCTGTCGGCGATCGCGATGGCGAAGTCGATGGTCGGTTGGCACCAGCGCCATGGCTATTGCGCCAATTGCGGCTCTCGCAGCGCGATGAAGGAAGGCGGCTGGAAGCGCGAGTGCCCGGCTTGCAAGGCCGAGCATTTTCCCCGGACTGACCCTGTCGTGATCATGCACGTGGCCACCGGCGACAAGTGCCTGCTTGGCCGCCAGAAGCAGTTTCCGGCAGGGATGTATTCCTGCCTCGCCGGCTTCGTCGAGGCCGCCGAGACCATCGAGGACGCGGTGCGCCGCGAGATCCTGGAAGAATCCGGGATCCGCTGCACCGACGTGCAATATTACATGACGCAGCCCTGGCCCTATCCATCGTCGCTGATGATCGGCTGCAGCGCGCGAGCCGTGAGCGAGGACATCGTCGTCGATCACTCGGAGCTGGAGGATGCGCGCTGGTTCACGCGCGAGGAGGCCGCCCTGATGCTGACGCGGACGCATCCGGACGGACTCGCCGGCCCGCATCCCTTCGCCATCGCCCATCATTTGCTCGGCCGCTGGGTGCACGACAAGAGCTGACCGCCGTGGCCGCACCTGGGATCGCGCCGCGCATCCTCTGCATCGGCATTCCCGTGCGCGACCTCACCTTTCGGGTCGAGGCCGTGCCGGCGCGCGGCAGCAAGGCCAACGCCAGCCACCTCGCCGAGATCTGCGGCGGCAACGCGCTCAATGCCGCCATCGCGATTGCGCGACTTGGTGGCCGTGTCTTTTTCGCAGGTCCCATGGGCGATGCGCGGGAGACGTCGAGCGGCTTCATCCTCGACCAAATGGCGCAGGAGGGCATCGACACCACGCACATCGTGCGCATGCCTGATGTGACCACGCCAGTCTCGGCGATCATGATCGAGCCCTCGGGGGAACGGACGCTCACGATCTATCGCGATCCCGGCCTGTGGAGCGTGACGCTGCCTGATGCCGACGAATTGCTGGCCGATTGCCGCGCCGTCCTCGTCGAAAGCCGTTGCGCCTCATTCTGCATTGATCTCTGCGCCGAGGCCCGGCGACGTGGCATTCCCGTCATCGTCGGCGTCGATCGCGTGATGTCGTTGCAGGACGGCCTGCTGACCGCCGCCTCGCATCTGCTGTTCGCCAGCGAGCAGGTGCAGGAGACCGCCGGCATCGCCGACGACGCCGAAGCGTTGCAACGCCTGGCCAGGCTGACGCCCGCCTTCCTTGCCGCAACCCGCGGCCCGCTCGGTACCATCTGGCTGAACGAGGCAGGCGAGCTGGAGGAGACCGCGGCCTTCCCGGTCCAGGCTGTCGATACGCTCGGCGCCGGCGACGTCTTTCATGGCGCCTTCGCGCTCGGCCTCGCTGAGAGCGGCGACGTGGGGCAGGCGCTGCGATTCGCCGCGGCCGCGGCAGCACTGAAATGCACTCGCCATGGCGGTGGCATGGCTGCACCCCAACGCATTGAAGTTGAAGAGTTTTTGCGAGGGAGGCCCTAGAGCAATTCCATGGATGAGCCGAGATTATGGGCTTGCTGGGGAAAGATTTTCTCTATATCAGGGAAATCGGCCCCTGAAATGGAACAAAGTTCTTCAAATGACCGACGTCGCCGTCCAGATCCCCGAGACCAGCCGCCGCCTCGATGCCATCGACCGCAAGATCCTGATGGTTCTGCAGGAGGATGCCTCCCTGTCCGTCGCCGAGATCGGCGACCGCGTCGGACTGTCCTCGACCCCCTGCTGGAAGCGCATCCAGCGCCTGGAGGCTGACGGCGTGATCCTGAAACGGGTGGCCCTGGTCGACCAGAACAAGATCGGGCTCGGCATCTCCGTGTTCGTGTCGGTGGAAAGCTCCGATCATTCCGACGCCTGGCTGAAGAAGTTCGCCGAAGCCGTCAGCGCCATGCCCGAGGTGATGGAATTCTATCGCATGGCCGGCGACGTCGACTACATGCTGCGCGTCGTGGTCGCGGACATGCAGGCCTATGACGTGTTCTACAAGAAGCTGATCAGCGCCGTGCCGCTGAAGAACGTCACCTCGCGTTTCGCGATGGAGAAGATCAAGTCGGTCACCGCGCTGCCGATCCCGGCGGTGGTGGCGGCGTAGGTCGCGCCACACAGACGCTGTCATCGCCCGGCGAAGGCCGGGCGATCCAGTATTCCAGAGACAGCGATTGGATACGGAGAAGCTGCGGCGTACTGGATTCCCCGCTTTCGCGGGGAATGACAGCGGAGAGACAGGCACGGATCGTGCCTCACTCGAGCAACCTCAAATTTTCTGATTGTACTCGCCGACCTCGGGATGCGTGCGCAGCACGCTGTTCACCATCTCGAACATGTCGTGCATGCGCTGCTCGGATACCGGGCTCTCGACCACGACGACGAGCTCGGGCTTGTTGGAGGAGGCGCGCACCAGGCCCCAGCTGCCGTCCTCGACCGTGACGCGCACGCCATTGACGGTGACGAGATCGCGGATTGCCTGCCCGCCGATCTTGGCGCCCTTGGCCTGCAAGCCCTCAAAATGCTTCACCACCTGGTCGATGACGCCGTATTTGGTCTCGTCGGCGCAATGTGGCGACATGGTCGGCGACGACCATGTCTTCGGCAGCGCGTTCTTCAGGTCCGCCATCGACTTGCCCGGCGCGCGGTCGAGCATGTCGCAGATCGCGATCGCCGACACCAGGCCGTCGTCATAGCCGCGTCCATACGGCTTGTTGAAGAAGAAGTGGCCGGACTTCTCGAAGCCCGCCAGCGCGCCGGTCTCGTTGGTGCGGCGCTTCATGTAGGAATGGCCGGTCTTCCAATAGGCGACCTTCGCGCCCTGCTTCTGCAGCACCGGATCGGTGACGAACAGGCCGGTCGATTTCACGTCGACGATGAACTGCGCGTCCTTGTGGATCGCCGACATGTCGCGCGCCAGCATCACGCCGACCTTGTCGGCAAAGATCTCCTCGCCGGTATTGTCGACGACGCCGCAGCGGTCGCCGTCGCCGTCGAAGCCGAGGCCGACATCGGCCTTGTGATGCAGCACCGCATCGCGGATCGCGTGCAGCATCTCCATGTCTTCGGGGTTCGGATTGTATTTCGGGAAGGTGTGGTCGAGCTCGGTGTCGAGCGGAATTACCTCGCAGCCGATCGCCTCCAGCACCTGCGGCGCGAAGGCGCCGGCGGTGCCGTTGCCGCAGGCCGCAACGACCTTGAGCTTGCGCTTCAGCTTCGGACGAGAGGTGAGATCGGCGATGTAGCGCGCCGGGTAGTTCTCGTGGAACTGGTAGGAGCCGCCGGCCTTGTTCTTGAATTCGGCGCCCAGCACGATCTCCTTCAGCCGCGTCATCTCGTCAGGGCCAAAGGTCAGCGGACGGTTGGCGCCCATCTTCACACCGGTCCAGCCATTGTCGTTGTGCGAGGCGGTCACCATCGCGACAGCGGGCACGTCGAGATCGAACTGCGCGAAATAGGCCATCGGCGTCACAGCGAGGCCGATGTCGTGCACCTTGCAGCCCGCCGCCATCAGGCCGGAGATCAGCGCGTATTTGATCGAGGCCGAATAGCCACGGAAGTCGTGGCCAGTGACGATCTCCTGCTTCACGCCGAGCTCGGCGATCAGCGCGCCCAGCCCCATGCCGAGCGCCTGCACACCCATCAGGTTGATTTCCTTCTGGAACAACCAACGCGCGTCGTATTCGCGAAAGCCCGTGGGCTTCACCATCGGCTCGGATTCGAAGGCGTAGGTGTTGGGCAGCAATACGGATTTCGGCTTGGGGAACATTGAGACGGTCTCGTGAAAAAGGGCAGGAATTGATGCAGCCTTAGCGAATGCCAGGCCGCAGCGGAAGGCGGGAATGAAGGCTTATGGCCGATAATTGCGGCAGTTTGGTAACGAAGAAACGTTACCGCGAGGGCGGTCGAGGCAAATAGCTATCTTGAAATGGACCGCGCTTGATCGCGAAAGGCTCCGCCTATTGCTCCAGCACCATCTGGCCGTTGGAATATTCGAAGCGCTTCAGGCGGGAGAGGAAGGAGAGGCCGAGCAGGTTTTCCGACAGCGCCTCGTCGGGCAGCACCATGGCATCGACGTCGCGCACGACCAGACCGCCGACCTCGAGCATCGCGATACGGGTGCGCGCGGCCTTGATGGTGCCGTTCGCGGTGGAGACGGTGGCGTTGTAATCGCCGCGCGAGGGACGCAGGCCGAAGCGGGCGGCCGAGGTCTCATTCAGCGCAACCACGGAGGCGCCGGTGTCGAGCATGAAGCCTATGCGCTGACCGTCGATCCGGCCCTCGGTCTGGAAATGACCGCGGCCATCGCGGGAAATGGCAAGGCTGCGGCCCCCGGCGGGTGCAGTCGCCGCGACGGCGATCGTGGTGCGCGGCACCGAGCTTGCGGAGGCGGAGCTCATCTTGTCCGCCATCTGCGCCATGAAGGTGCCGAGGCCGATCATGACGGCTGCGATGATCATAATGTTACGCATCACACCACTTCCGAGCCGGAAAGCCCGATTTCAACACGCGACACGCCAGGCCGCGAGCATTGCTGCGGCCAGAGCGATGCTATTTTGACGAAAAGGATGAGCGGACGGTTAACGCGCCCTCACGTTCCGCGCGGCTTGGCGCGTCGGGTCGGCACTGCGCTGGCCGGATCGTCCGGCCAGGGATGACGGGGATAGCGGCCGCGCAGGTCGGAACGGACCGCGGCGTAGCTGCCGCGCCAGAAACTGGGAAGGTCGCGCGTCACCTGCACCGGGCGCTGCGCCGGCGACAGCAATTCCAGCACCAGCGGCACCTTGCCGGCCGCGATGGAGGGATGGCTGTTGAGGCCGAACAATTCCTGCAGCCGCACCGCGATGGTCGGCCCCTGCTCGGCCTCGTAGTCGATCGCGAGCACGCTTCCTGTCGGCGCCTCGAAATGCGTCGGCGCCTCGCGCTCGAGCCGCGCGCGCATCTCCCACGGCAGCAGCGCCATCAGCGCGTCGGAGAGATCGCCGGGCGAGACGTCCTTGAGCGCGATCTTGTCGTAGAGCGCCGGCACCAGCCAGTCGTCGCGGCGCGCGATCAATCCCTCGTCGGACAGGTCGGGCCAGCTGTCGCCCTCGGCCTTGCGCAGGAACAACACCCGGTCGCGCCATTGCTTTGCAGCCTTCGACCAGGGCAGCCGATCGAGGCCGGCGGCGATCAATCCATCCGCGAAAATGCGCGCGGTGTCCTCGGAGGGCGACACGGCCAGTGTCGCCTCGGACAGCGTGATCGCGTGCAGCACGCGCTTGCGCCGCGCGCGCAGCGCCATCGCCCCGCGATCGAACGAGATCTCGTCGGCGCTCTCGATATGCTCGGCGAAATGCCGCTCGATCTCGCTCTCAGTGATCTGCGCAGCGAGCAGGATGCGCCCGCTCGCCGCCGTTCCCGTCATCTCGCCGATCGCGATGTAGGGCGCGCGGGCCAGCGATGAGGTTTGCTCGACGGCGGCGCCGCGGCCGTTGGCCAGCACGAAACTGCCATTGCCGCGATTGCGCGCGACGCGGTCCGGGAACGCATAGGCGAGCATCAAACCCGTCGAAAGATCATCCTGCGGTCCCGCCTTCTCCGAAGCCGCCACTTGCGAGGCCCAGCGCCGTGCCAGATCGCGGGCGCTGCCGGCGCGGGGCGAGCGGTCGCGGCGGAATTGATCGCGCCGGTGCTCGAGATCGACGCTGTCACCGCCAAGCCCGCGCTCGGTGATGATGGCCGCGATCTCGGCGGCGGCTTCGCCCTCGCCTGCGCGATGCGAATCCACGATCATGCGCGCCAGCCGCGGCGGCAGCGCCAGTGCACGCAGGCTTTTTCCCTCTGCGGTGATGCGGCCATCGCCATCGAGCGCGTTGAGCTCGGAGAGCAGGCTTTTTGCCTCCTTCCAAGCGGGCGCCGGCGGCGGATCGAGGAACGACAGCGCGGCAGGATCGCTGACGCCCCATTGCGCGAGATCGAGCACCAGCGAGGAGAGATCCGCGCTGAGAATTTCCGGTTGCGTGTACGGCGCGAGTGAAGCCGTCTGCGGCTCGTCCCAGAGCCGGTAGCAGATACCTGGCTCGGTACGGCCGGCGCGACCGCGGCGCTGATCCACTGCCGCGCGCGCGGCGCGCACGGTCTCGAGCCGCGTCAGCCCGATGTCCGGCTCGTAGCGCGGCACGCGGGCAAGACCGGAATCGACCACGATGCGCACGCCTTCGATCGTCAGCGAGGTCTCCGCGATCGACGTCGCCAGCACCACCTTGCGCGTGCCCTTGGGCGCGGGCGCGATGGCGCGATCCTGCACGGCGGCATCGAGCGCGCCGAACAGCGGCACGATCTCGATGCTGGCGTCCTGCACGCGCTCGCTGAGGAAATTCTGGGTGCGACGGATTTCGGCGGCGCCGGGCAGGAACGCCAGCACCGAGCCGCTGTCGGCACGCAGCGCGGATGCAATCGCATCCGCCATCTGCCGCTCCACCGGCGCGTCCGCCTTTCGGCCGAGATAGCGCGTCTCGACGGGGAAGGCGCGGCCCTCGCTCGCGACGACGGGCGCATCGCCAAGCAGCTTTGCAACGCGCGCACCATCGAGCGTGGCCGACATCACGAGGATGCGCAAGTCCTCGCGCAGGCCGGTTTGGGCGTCACGGGCGAGCGCCAGGCCCATGTCGGCATCGAGCGAGCGCTCGTGGAATTCATCGAACAGGACGGCGGCAACGCCTGACAGCTCGGGATCGTCGAGGATCTGGCGGGTGAAGATGCCCTCGGTCACCACCTCGATGCGCGTGGTGCGCGAGATCTTCGAGCCGAACCGGACGCGGTAGCCGACGGTCTCGCCGGCGCGTTCGCCCAGCGATTTGGCCATGCGGTCGGCACTGGCTCGCGCCGCGATGCGCCGCGGCTCCAGCACGATGATCTTCTTGTCCTTCGCCCAGGGCGCATCGAGCAGCGCCAGCGGCACGCGCGTGGTCTTGCCGGCGCCGGGCGGCGCCACCAGCACGGCGGCATTGTTGGCCTCCAGCGTGCGCGACAAATCGTCGAGCACGGCATCGATCGGGAGGGGCGTGTCGAAACTGCGGGGCAAGATCTCGTATCCGTCATCACCCGCCTTGCGCGCCGGGCGGGTGATCCAGTCAACTCAGATCCCGATCATCACGAAGATCGGGATTACTGGATACCCCGCCTTCGCGGGGTATGACAATCGTGTGTGGCGATCAGCCCTGCACAGGCGGCCGGCCGATGCTGTCATAGGTGAAGCCGGCGGCTTCCATGTCCTCGGGGCGGTAGATGTTGCGCAGGTCGACGATCACGGGCTGCGCCATGACGCTCTTCAGCCGGTCGAGATCGAGCGCACGGAACTGCACCCATTCGGTGACGATGACGAGCGCATCAGCGCCTTGCGCGCAGGAATAGGCGTCCTCGCAATAGGTGATATCGGGCAGCTCGCCCTTGGCCTGCTCCATGCCGACGGGATCGAAGGCTTTGACCTTCGCGCCCATGTCGATCAGGCCCGTCACCAGCGGGATCGATGGCGCATCGCGCATGTCGTCGGTGTCTGGCTTGAAGGTGAGGCCGAGCACCGCAATGGTCTTGCCGCGCAGCGAGCCGCCGAGCGCCTGGCTCACCTTGCGCGCCATCGCGCGCTTGCGATTTTCGTTCACGGCCAGCACGGATTCGACGATGCGCAAGGAGACATCGTAGTCCTGCGCGATCTTGATCAGGGCCTTGGTGTCCTTCGGGAAGCACGAGCCGCCGAACCCGGGACCGGCATGTAGGAATTTGGTGCCGATGCGGTTGTCGAGGCCAATGCCGCGCGCGACCTCCTGGACGTTGGCGCCGGCCTTCTCGGAGAGATCGGCGATCTCGTTGATGAAGGTGATCTTGGTCGCGAGGAACGCGTTCGCGGCGTATTTGATCATTTCGGCGGTGCGACGCTCCGTGAACATCAGCGGCGCCTGGTTCAGCGACAGCGGACGGTAGATATCGCCCATCACCTTGCGGCCCCGCTCGTCGGAGGTGCCGACCACGACGCGATCGGGAAACTTGAAGTCGCGGATCGCCGCGCCTTCGCGCAGGAACTCGGGGTTCGAGGCGACCACGACGTCGGCGTTGGGATTGGCCTCGCGGATGATGCGCTCGACCTCGTCGCCGGTGCCGACTGGCACGGTCGACTTCGTCACCACGACGGTGAAACCGGTGAGCGACCGCGCTATCTCTTTCGCTGCGGCGTAGACATAGGAGAGGTCGGCATGGCCGTCGCCGCGCCGCGACGGCGTGCCGACCGCGATGAACACGGCATCAGCATCGGCGACCGGCTTGGACAAATCGGTGGTGAAGTCGAGCCGCTTGGCCTTGACGTTGGTCGCGACCAGCTCGTCGAGCCCGGGCTCGTAGATCGGGATCTCGCCGCGATGGAGCGCCGCAATCTTCTTCTCGTCCTTGTCGACGCAGGTGACGTCGTGACCGAAATCAGCAAAGCAGGCTCCGGACACCAGTCCCACATAACCCGTGCCGATCATCGCGATGCGCATGAAAATCCCTGTTTTAGATTGGTTAACGAAACCCCGACACGGGGCGGTTTAGCATTTTCCCGAGGGGAGGGAACAGTCCGCAGGCAAAAAAGCGGCATGGGAATTGAACCGGTAAAGAAGTCGGAAACCGTGCAGGCCCCACACTGCCCCGCCCCCGAACAGGACGGGCGGAACGCGCCTCGAAAAGAGACACCATGGCACCATCTGGCACAATCGCAGGGAGCGGAGGCAGCCAAGCCCCTTCTGCCGCGCGTGTCGACTGGATCGACTACGCTAAAGGCATTTGCATCATCATGGTCGTGATGATGCA
The DNA here is from genome assembly GCF_014198295.1 of Bradyrhizobium sp. CIR18. Taxonomy (NCBI): domain Bacteria; kingdom Pseudomonadati; phylum Pseudomonadota; class Alphaproteobacteria; order Hyphomicrobiales; family Nitrobacteraceae; genus Bradyrhizobium; species Bradyrhizobium sp. CIR18. The sequence goes on from NZ_JACIHF010000003.1 coordinate 210,217, forward strand.
TTCGGTGCTGGGGGTCGAGCTCGCCGCCGGCGAGACCGGTTTCATGCATGTCGCCGTGGCCTTCGCAAAGCCGTTCCGGATGCCGGATTTCTTCCTGATCTCGGGCCTGTTCCTGCCGCTGGTGATCGATCGGGACTGGCGAACCTATCTCGACCGCAAGGTGGTGCATTTCGCCTATTTCTATGTCGTCTGGGTGACGATCCAGTTCGGCTTCAAGGCGCCGGCTTTCGCGGCGGAGTCGAGCTGGCACCACGTTGGCCTCCTGTATCTTGAATCCTTCATCGAGCCGTTCGGCACGCTGTGGTTCATCTATCTGCTGCCGGTCTTCTTCGTCGTCACAAAACTGACACGCAAATTCCCGCCGCTCGCGATCTGGCTGGTCGCCGCCGCCCTGGAGACGGCCCGCATCTCGACCGGCTGGACCGCGATCGACGAGTTCTGCTCACGCTTCGTCTATTTCTATTCGGGCTATCTGTTCGCACCTTACGTGTTCGCGCTTTCGGATCGCGCGCGGAAACATCCCGCCCTTGCGCTCGCAGCGCTCGCGACCTGGGTGCTGGTCAATGCCGGCCTGGTCGGGTCGGGGGCCAGCGAATGGAAGATCGTCTCGCTCGTGCTCGGCTTTGCCGGTGCCTGCGCCATCATCACGATGGGCACGCTGCTCGCGCGCGCGCAGTGGCTAAATTTTTTCCGCTTCTGCGGCGAGCATTCGATCGTGGTCTATCTCGCCTTCTTCCTGCCGATGGCGGCGACGCGGACGCTGTTGCTGCGCACCGGCATCATTCCCGATATCGGCACGGTGTCGCTAATCGTCACCATTGTCGGCGTGGTCGGAGCGCTCGCGATCTGGCGGGGCGCCTTGCTGTTCAATGCCCGCTTCCTGTTCGAACGGCCGGACGCGTTCTGGATCGCGCCAAAGAAGGCCGGGCCGGTGTTGCAGGCGGCGGAGTAGCCGCCCTCGCAGTCGTCCCTGCGAACGCAGGGACCCATACCGCGTGATCTGTCGATGGATCGCGGTCTTCGTACCGGAGCCTGGTCACAGTCAGCCTTCGCCAAACTAATCCCTGTGGTTATGGGTCCCCGCGCCCCGTGCGCAATTGCGCACTAGGCGGGGACGACGAGAGGTGTGGGAATCCGCCCAAAAATCCCCCTCCCAAGGCTGTCAAAGCCCGCAAAAATTCATACATTGCGGCCATGCCAAAGACCTCCCCGAAGACCTCCGCCAAAGCCGATACCCCCACTGCCGCGACAGCTGCTGCCAAACCTGTCGCGGCCAAACCGGTTGCAGCAAAGGCGGCCGGCAAGGGCGACCACGTCTTCCTGGTCGACGGTTCCGGCTACATCTTCCGCGCCTATCACGCGCTGCCGCCGCTGAACCGCAAGTCCGACGGCCTGCAGGTCAACGCCGTGCTCGGTTTCTGCAACATGCTGTGGAAGCTGCTGCGCGACATGCCGGAAGACAACCGGCCGACGCACCTCGCGATCATCTTCGACAAGTCGGAGGTCACGTTCCGCAACAAGATCTACCCCGAGTACAAGGCCCACCGGGCGCCGGCGCCTGACGATCTCATCCCGCAATTTGCGCTGATCCGCGAGGCGGTCCGCGCCTTCGACCTGCCCTGCCTGGAACAAGTGGGCTTCGAGGCCGATGACCTGATCGCAACCTATGTGCGACAGGCCTGCGAGCGCGGCGCCAGCGCGACCATCGTGTCCTCCGACAAGGATTTGATGCAGCTCGTCACCGATTGCGTCACCATGTACGACACCATGAAGGATCGCCGCATCGGCATCCCCGAGGTGATCGAGAAATTCGGCGTGCCGCCGAACAAGGTCGTCGAGGTGCAGGCTTTGGCCGGCGATTCCACCGACAACGTGCCCGGCGTGCCCGGCATCGGCATCAAGACGGCGGCGCAGCTGATCACCGAATATGGCGACCTCGATCAACTGTTGTTCCGCGCCGGCGAGATCAAGCAGCCCAAGCGGCGCGAGGCGCTGCTCGAGAATGCCGAGAAAGCGCGGATCTCGCGGCAGCTCGTGCTACTCGACGACAAGGTCGACCTCGAGGTGCCGCTGGACGACCTCGTGGTCCATGAGCCCGACGCACGCAAGCTGGTCGCCTTCCTGAAAGCCATGGAATTCACGACGCTGACGCGGCGCGTCGCCGAATATTCGCAAATCGATCCCGCCAATGTCGATGCCGACCCTGGCTATGCCAGCGGCGCCAGCGTGTTCACGACGCTGCCGCCCTCGGATGTCGTGCCTGCGCCGGGCGGCGATACGTCGGCGCAAGCCCGGGCGAAAGAGCCCAACAAGTCAGCGGGCAAGGAGGACAAGGCTGCGAGCGCGAAGGGCGCCCCGATCTCGCTGGCCGCCGCGCGCGAAGAGGCGCTGCGCAAGCTTCCGGTCGATCGCGCCAAATATCAAACGATCAAGTCGCTCAAGGAGCTCAACGCCTTCATCGCGCGCATCCACGATACCGGTCATGTCGCGGTCGAAATCCGCGGAAACTCGATCGATCCGATGCAGGCCGACTTCTGCGGCATCGCGCTGGCGCTGGCGCCGAACGAGGCCTGCTATGTGCCGCTGGCGCACAAGCAGTCCGGCGGCGGCGCCGGCCTGTTCGACGCCGGCCTTGCGCCGGATCAGGTCAGGCACACGGATGCGATCGAAGCGCTGCGGCCGGTGCTGGAATCGGCGGGCATTCTCAAGATCGGCTTCGACCTCAAATTCACCGCCGTCATGCTGGCGCAGCACGGCATCACCTTGCACAACACCGACGATGCGCAGCTGATCTCCTACGTGCTCGATGCCGGCCGCGGCTCGCATGCGATCGAATCGCTGTCCGAGCGCTGGTTCGGACACGCCATGCTGAAGGAGAGCGAGCTGCTGGGCAGCGGCAAGGGCAAGATCACCTTCGACCAGGTGCCGATCGACAAGGCCGCGGCGCTGTCGGCCGAAAGCGCCGATGTCGCCTTGCGCGTCTGGCGCGTGCTTAAGCCGCGCCTCGTCGCCGAGCACATGACCGCGGTCTACGAGACGCTGGAGCGGCCGCTGGTCGCGGTGCTTGCGCGCATGGAGCGGCGCGGCATCTCGATCGACCGCCAGGTGCTGTCGCGCCTGTCCGGCGACTTTGCCCAGACCGCAGCGCGCGTCGAGGCCGAGATCCAGGAGATCGCGGGCGAGCCGGTCAATGTCGGCAGCCCGAAGCAGATCGGCGACATCCTGTTCGGCAAGATGGGACTGTCAGGCGGCACCAAGACCAAGACCGGGGCCTGGTCGACCACCGCGCAGGTGCTGGACGAGCTCGCCGAGCAGGGCCACGACTTCCCGAAGAAGATCCTGGAGTGGCGCCAGGTCTCGAAGCTGAAATCGACCTACACCGACGCGCTGCCGACCTACGTCAATCCGCAGACCCATCGCGTGCACACGACTTACGCGCTGGCGGCGACCACGACGGGCCGGTTGTCGTCGAACGAGCCGAATTTGCAGAACATTCCGGTGCGCACCGAGGATGGCAGAAAAATCCGCCGCGCCTTCATCGCAACACCGGGGCACAAGCTGGTGTCCGCCGATTATTCGCAGATCGAGCTGCGGCTGCTGGCGGAGATCGCCGACATTCCCGTGCTGAAGCAGGCGTTCCGCGACGGTCTCGACATTCACGCCATGACGGCGTCGGAGATGTTCGGCGTGCCGATCAAGGGCATGCCGAGCGAGATCCGCCGCCGCGCCAAGGCGATCAATTTCGGTATCATCTACGGCATCTCGGCCTTTGGCCTCGCCAACCAGCTCGGCATCGCCCGCGAGGAAGCCTCGGCCTACATCAAGAAATATTTCGAGCGCTTCCCCGGCATCCGCGCCTATATGGACGAGACGCGCGATTTCTGCCGACAGAATGGCTACGTCACCACGCTGTTCGGCCGCAAATGCCACTATCCCGACATCAAGGCCTCAAACGCCTCGGTGCGCGCCTTCAACGAGCGCGCCGCGATCAACGCGCGGCTGCAGGGCACCGCGGCCGACATCATCCGCCGCGCCATGACGCGGGTGGAGGATGCCCTCGCCGAGAAGAAGCTGTCGGCGCAAATGCTGCTGCAGGTGCATGACGAATTGATCTTCGAGGTCCCCGACGCCGAGGTCGAGGCGACGCTGCCGGTCGTGCAGCACGTGATGCAGGACGCGCCGTTCCCGGCGGTGCTGCTGTCGGTGCCGCTGCATGTCGATGCGCGCGCCGCGAATAATTGGGACGAGGCGCATTAGTTCTTCTTTTACTTCTCCCCGCTTGCGCTCGCTGACGCCACACAGTCGGTGTCGTCCCCGCGTTCGCGGGGACGACGTTGGAGTGACATGCGAGAACCTGAATTGTCCTCCGAGCAATTGCGCGATGGCCCCAACTCGCCTCGCATATTAGAACCGTGCCATCTCCCGCACCGGTTCACCCATGCCCCACACCTCTGCCCTGCTCGGCTTCGCCCTCGTCTGCCTTGGCCTCGTGCTCACGCCGGGGCCGAACATGATCTACCTGATCTCGCGCTCGATCACGCAAGGACCGGCGGCGGGCATCGTCTCGCTCGGCGGCGTGGCGCTCGGCTTCGTGTTCTACATGCTGTGCGCGGCGTTCGGCATCACGGCGCTGCTGCTCGCCATTCCCTTCGCCTATGACGCGCTGCGCTTTGCCGGCGCGGGCTATCTGTTGTGGCTTGCCTGGCAGGCGGTGAAGCCGGGCGGACGCTCGCCATTCCAGGTGAAGCAGCTCGCGATCGACAGCCCGCGCAAATTGTTCGCGATGGGTTTTGTCACCAACCTGCTCAACCCGAAGATCGCGATGCTTTATCTGGCGCTGCTGCCGCAGTTCATCGATCCCACCGCCGGCAGCGTGCTGACGCAGTCGGTCGTGCTCGGCGCAATCCAGATTGCGATCAGCGTCAGCGTCAACGCGATGATCGCGCTCGCGGCGGGATCGATCGCGCTATTCCTGGCGAACCGGCCAAGCTGGATGCTGGTGCAGCGCTGGCTGATGGGCACGGTGCTGGCCGGCCTCGCGGTGCGGATGGCGGTCGAAGCGAAGAAGGTGTGATGTTCTTTCTTCACCCTCCCCTGGAGGGGGAGGGTCGGCTCACGTGGAGCGGAGCGAAACGTGAGACGGGGTGGGGTGACGGTCTCTCCCCATCCAACGGTGCCCGAGCGGAGAGACCACCCCACCCCGCTCGCGCTGCGCGCGATCGACCCTCCCCCTCCAGGGGAGGGTAAGCGAAGATCAATCCAGCTTCGCGTCCATGCCCCGCTTCACCGCCGGGCGGGCCATCAGGGTCTCGTACCAGCGCTTGACGTTGGGGAAGTCCGCCAGCTCAACCTTGTGGCGAGGGTGGCGCCAGGCCCAGCCCAGGATGGCAAAATCGGCAATCGAGAGCTCGCCGGCGACGAAGTCGCGGCCGTCCAGCTGGCGGTCGAGCACGCCGTAGAGCCGGCGGGTCTCGGCCATGTAGCGCTTCAGGCCGTAGGCGCGGTCGTGCTCGTTCTCGAGTGCGATGAAATGGTGCACCTGGCCCGGCATCGGGCCGAAGCCGCCCATCTGCCACATCAGCCATTCATAGACCGGGATGCGGGCGCCCAGCGATTTCGGCAGGAATTTGCCGGTCTTTTCACCGAGATAGAGCAGGATCGCGCCTGATTCGAAGATGCTGACGGGCTTGCCGTCCGGGCCCTCGGGATCGACGATCGCCGGGATCTTGTTGTTCGGGGAGAGCTTGAGGAACCCCGGTGCCATCTGCTCGCCCTTGGTGATGTTCACCGGGATCACCTTGTAGGACAGCCCCATCTCCTCCAGCGCGACCGAGATCTTGCGGCCGTTCGGCGTGTTCCAGGTGTGCAGCTCAATGGTCATTCCCATGTCCTTCCCCAACAGATTGGCATTCCACCTACTCCAGAAGGTCGCGCCCCCACAACCGGCGGTCCGGGATGGCCGATCCCTGTTGACGAGGGACGCCCCCTCTGGAATGTCGCGGCCGTCGCGGATAAATTCCGCCTCCTCCAAAAACGCTCCCGAGGGACCGCCGTGTCGAAATCAGCCTCCCGCGCTCGCCTGTTCGAAATCATCCGCCGGCGCTCATTCGGCCGCGGCGAGGTGACGCTCGCGTCGGGCCGCAAGAGCGATTTCTACTTCAACCTCAAGCCGACCATGCTCGACCCCGAGGGGGCGACCCTGCTCGCCGAGCTGACCTATGAGGCGCTGAAGGACGACAATCTCGATTTCATCGGTGGCCTCGAGATGGGCGCGGTGCCGCTCGCCGGCGCGCTGGCGCAGATCTCCTGGATCAAGGGCCATCCGATCGCGGCGTTCTTCGTGCGCAAGAAGCCGAAGGAGCATGGCGCGAAACTCGCGATCGAGGGCCTGCCCAAGGGCGAGACGCTCGCCGGCAAACGTGTCGTGATCGTCGAGGACGTCACCACGACAGGCGGCTCGGCGATGAAGGCGGTGGAATCGGTGCGCGAGACCGGCGCCGAGGTGGTGCTGGTGCTGACCATGGTCGACCGCGAGGAAGGCGCCACCGACACGTTCGGTGCGGCCGGCCTGCCGTTCCGCTCGCTGTACAAGGCCTCGGAATTCTTGAAGGCCTGACGCGGCGAAACATCCCTTGCCGTCATGCCTCAGTGTGCCCCGGACGCAACCATCCGTCCAAAGCTGCGCCCGGCCCTAAAGAGGCCACCGCCTCGTCTTGAAACCGCCTCCGCTCAACTGCTCATTTACCATCGCGCCTTATGGTGAATCATGTGCTGAGACCCCTTGAGGTCCCAGCCGGTTCGGAAGCGTCGGGTGGAGTAAGCGTTTGCGTACAGTCCTGTCCCATGCGCGCCGGCGGCGTCGCGCGATGCTTGTGGCCGCCACCCTTGGAGCACTTGCGGCTCCGGCCCCGGTTTCGGCCGAGGGCCTGTTCGATTTCTTCTTCGGCGGCATGCAGCAGCAGCGGCCGCAGCGCGAGGTGCCGCAACAGTCTAGCTCCTACGCCGATCCCTTCACCGGGCAGCAAAATGCCGCAACCCCGCAATATGTGCCGCCGACCCGCGCGGCGGCGGCCGGCGGCTCCGGTCCGGCCTTCTGCGTACGCAGCTGCGACGGCAAATATTTTCCGCTGATGCGCGGCCTCGCCTCGCCGGCCCAGATGTGTCAGGCGTTCTGTCCTGCCAGCGCGACCAAGGTCTATTTCGGCTCCTCGATCGACGGTGCCGCCTCGCAAACCGGCGAGCGCTACGCCGACAGCGAGAACGCGTTCGCCTATCGCAAGGCGCTGCGCGCCGATTGCACCTGCAACGGCCGCGAGCCGGTCGGCCTTGCCCCGGTCGATCTCGCGCTGGACTCATCGCTGAAGGCCGGCGACGTGATCGCCACCACCGACGGCCTCGTCGCCTATACCGGCATCCGCGTCGGCAACGACCAGGCTGCGGACTTCACCCCGGTCGCCTCCTATCCCGGCCTCACCGCGCAAGTCCGCGCCCGCCTCGGCGAGATGAAGGTGGCCCCGGTGCGGGCGGAGACGGTGTCGGCAGATGCGCCGGCTGCGGAGATCGTGCGTGAGACGCTGCCCGATGTGACGGTGCCGAAGTCGGCGGCGCAGAAGCCGGCGAAGCGGGCGGGGCTGGATTAAAGTCGCTTTCGTGTCCCGGACGCGCTGCAACGCTAATTGACGTTGCTGCGCAGAGCCGGGACCCAGAATGCCGCGAGCATGGGCCCGGCTCTGCAGCGCACCGCTGAACCGGACGATGCTTCGCATCGCCGGGAGAGCGTTGCACTGCGTCCGGGGCACGAGACTATCGTCCGATAATCACCCCGATCACGTTCGGCGCTGCCAGATATTTCTCCTCGATCGCCGCGCGCGCGGCGGCGCGGTTTTCCGCCGTCAGCAGCCCGCGCTTCTCGGCCAGGATCATCCAGCAGAAGCCCCACCAGTCCGTCAGCATGCCCTGATCGCCGACGAGGTCGTAGCCCTGCTCGGCCGCGAAGATGCGCGCCTGCGCTTCATCCAGCGTGTCCAGAAACAGATGATCCTCGGCCGAGAACAGATCGTCGCTGACGTCGTCGATGGTGTAGCCCCAGATCGACTGGCACACCGCGTTGAACTCGCGGTCGAACTGGTCGTCGTCGACCCTCTGGCGTCGTGCCGCCTGATGCAGGCGCGACAGCGAGCGCGCGAAATCGGCGATCCGGGTGAGGGCAAATTGATCGAAGGCGATGGTGGACATGTAGTCCTCGCAAAGTCTGACAGACGCTAGATATTGTGTCGGCGACGCGCCGAATCACAATGATATATCAAAGACTTGCTAAAGTGTTCTTAATTCGTTCTATGGCGGAGCGGGAGACGGCCCCGAAGCCGGCTACGGGCTGCCAGAATCGAAAGGGGCCGCTTCGCAGCGGCCCCTCGCCGGTTACAATTCTTGTTCGGGATGAGAAATTCCAGCCCCGGCAAGCGTAACGTTAGAACCGGCAACGGGCTTGGGCGATTCCGGAAAACTACTGAACGTAGTGCTGTCCCAATTTTTGGCGTCAGAAGCAGCGTGAAGCCGCAATGGCGTGGACGCGGCGGTCGCCCAGCAAATGGGCGACAAAACCATTGGCCGGAAAGATCTTCGCGAAGGCGACGTCGCGGATGCTGAGGCCGCCGGCATAGGCGCCGAACGCCGGCATCACCGCACGCATCCCGTCGGAGGCGAAGCAGCGGCGCTCCAACGAGCGGCCGCGCGCGGAGACGCGCGCCTTGGGATGGAGATGGCCGGCGATCTCGCCGCACGCACCGGTCGGCTCGTGACGGAAGGTGATCGGGCCGATCGCGACCTCGTCCGCGACGGTGCCGCCGAGATCGCGCGGCAGCATGGGATCGTGATTGCCGGAGATCCAGATCCAGTCTCGGCCGGTCTGGAGGGCGGCGACGGCATCGCGATCGTCGACCGACAACCGCTCATGCGCCGTGCGGTCGTGAAAGCTGTCGCCGAGTGCGATGACGGTGCGCGGATCATGGCGGGAGATGACAGCAGCGAGACGGCTCAGGGTCGCGAGCGTATCGTAAGGCGGCAGCAGCACGCCGCGGGTGGCGAAGCTGGAGCCTTTTTCCAGATGCAGGTCGGAGACCACGAGCAGGCGCTGCTCGTCCCAGAACAGCGCGCCGGAGAGATCGGCGGCGAAGGTTACATCGCTGATGGTGACTGTTGACACGCGCATGTCGTCGACATCTCCTGAAACCTGCGCGCCAATCGTCACGTCTTACCCGCTTCTATCCATCGCCTCTTTGACGAGCTCATCGGCGGCTTCGGCCAAGAGTTCGTCTGCAGCTTCGCCATAAACTGACTCGCGGCCGATTTCCAGCATCACGGGCACGGCGAGCGGAGAGACGCGGTCGAGTTCCCGGTGGGTGATGCGGCCGTGGATGCGCGTCAGCATGTCGCTGAGGCGGCGCAGATCGAGCAGGCCGGTGGCGGCATCGGCGCGGGCGGCGCGCAGCAGGACGTGATCGGCCTGGTGCTTGCGCAGCACGTCGTAGACCAGATCGGTCGAGAACAGCACCTGGCGGCGGCTCTTCTCCTCGCCGGTATGCCGGCGCGCGATCAGCCCGGAGATGATCGCGCAGTTGCGGAACGTGCGCTTCATCAGTGCTGACTCGGCGAGCCAGGCCTCCAGATCGTCACCGAGCATATCAGGGTCGAACAGCGCGTTGAGGTCGATCCGGCCATCACGGATCATGAAGGAGAGATCACCGAGCGCCCAGATCGCGACCGCATATTCGTTGGCGACGAAGCCGAGCGGCCGGGCGCGGGCGCGCTCCAGCCGGCGCGTCAGCAGCATGCCGAGGGTCTGATGCGCGAGACGGCCCTCGAACGGATAGCAAACGATGTAGTGCTTGTTGGCGCGCGGAAAACTCTCGACCAGGAGCTCGCGCACCGCCGGCACGCGCGAGACGTCCTTTTGCAGCGACAGCCAGTCGCGCACCTGCTCCGGCAAGCCGCCCCAGGCGCGGCCGTCATCGAGCAGCCGGCGCACGCGCTCGGCGAGATAGGTCGAGAGCGGAAACTTGCCGCCCATATAGGACGGCACTTTCGGGTCCTTGTCGTTGGCGCGGGAGACATAGACCTGGTCCTCGACCAGCGTTTCATAGCGCACCACCTCGCCTGAGAACACGAAGGTGTCGCCGGGGCTCAAGCCCTCGATGAAGGCCTCCTCGATCTCGCCGAGCAACCGACCCCCGCGCGCGATGACGCCGGTCGAGCCCGCTCCGCCGCCGCGCGAGCGCACCAGGCGCACCTTCAGCATGTCATCCTCGACGATGGTGCCAACATTCATCCGGTAGCTCTGCCGCACCTTGGGATTGGCGACGCGCCAGCGCCCCTCCTTGTCCTGCTTGATGCGGGCAAAGCGTTCATAGGTCTTCAGCGCGTAGCCGCCGGAGGCGACGAAATCGACGACGTCGTCGAAATCCGGCCGCGACAAGTCGGCGTATGGCGCTGCGGTGCGCACTTCGGCATAGAGTTCATCAGAGAGGAACGGCTCGCCGCAGGCACAGCCGAGCACGTGCTGGGCCAGCACGTCGAGCGCACCGGTGCGCAGGGGCGGCGTGTCCTGCGCGTTCTCGGCAATGGCATCGATAGCGACGCGGCACTCCAGCACTTCGAAACGATTGGCCGGCACCAGCACCGCGCGCGAAGCTTCGTCGAGACGGTGATTGGCGCGGCCTATCCGCTGCATCAGGCGCGAGGAGCCCTTTGGCGCGCCGATATTGACGACGAGATCGACATCCCCCCAGTCGACGCCGAGGTCGAGCGAGGAGGTGCAGACCACGCCGCGCAGGCGCCCCGCCGACATCGCGTCCTCGACCTTGCGGCGCTGGGCGACGTCGAGCGAGCCGTGATGCAGCGCAATCGCGAGCCCGTCGTCATTCATGCTCCAGAGATTCTGGAACAGCATCTCGGCCTGGCTGCGGGTGTTGACGAAGACCAGCGTGGTCTTGTTCGCCTTGATCAGCTCGTAGATCTCAGGGAGCGCATGGCGCGCGCTGTGGCCCGCCCAGGGCAGGCGCTCGCGCGTATCCAGCATCTCGACCAGCGGCGGCGCCGCGCCGCCGGCGATGACGATGTCGGCTGCTCGCTCCTCGCCGTCGGGCTGCGGCACCAGGAAGCGCGCGAGCTGATCCGGCTCAGCGACCGTCGCCGACAGGCCGATCGCACGCATCTGCGGGGCCAGCCGCCACAGCCGCGCCAGCCCGAGCGAGAGCAGATCGCCGCGCTTGGACGTCACCAGCGCGTGCAGCTCGTCGAGCACGATCCGCTTCAGCGAGGAGAACAGGAACGGCGCGTCATCCGAGGACAGCAGCAGGGCAAGCTGCTCGGGCGTCGTCAGCAACACATCAGGCGGATAGCGCCGCTGCCGCTGCCGCCGCGACACCGGCGTGTCGCCGGTGCGGGTCTCGACCTTGATCGGCAGCGCCATCTCCGCGATCGGCCGCTCCAGATTGCGCGCGATGTCGACGGCAAGCGCCTTCAGCGGCGAGATGTAGAGGGTGTGCAGGCCGCCGGTCCGCTGCACGCTGCGGCCGGTGGAGACGAGGCTTTGCTTCTGACCCGCCTTCCGTTCGGCCGCCTCGGTCGAAAGCTCCACCAGCGTCGGCAGGAATCCCGCCAGCGTCTTGCCGGCGCCGGTCGGCGCGATCAGCAGCGCGCTAGCGTCCTCGCGCGCCTTCTCCAGCAGCGCCAATTGGTGCGCGCGCGGCGACCAGCCGCGGGCTGCGAACCATTGCTGGAAGCGGCTCGGCAGCAGCGTGGCCGGCTCGGCCGATGTTTGGAGGATACGGGGCGGCACGGCATGACAGGTAAGCCGTGAAGATCACTTCGTCGAGGGGTGCCGCCCTCCCCGCCTGCACGAGGAGGGCCAGCGGTCTCACGCCCCGGCCGGCACCTGATCCAGAAATCCGGTCACGCTTCTGATGCGGCCGTCCTTCAGCACCGCGAAATCCGTGCCCTTGATCGGGCTGTCGGTGCCATCGGCACCAAGTCCCCATGAAAAGCGGATGTGATCACCGTAGCCGTTGGGCTCGCCGATCAGCTTGAACCTGAAATCGGGAAAGCGCTGCTGCACGCCTGCGATCAGCGCCTCGATGCCGTCGCGGCCGTCGCCCTTCATCAGGGGATCGACATAGCTCGCATCGCTCGTCCAGTTTTCGCTGAGCAGCTCGCGGCGCCGGCCGGCGGTGCGCTCGTTCCAGAGCTCGATGTAGCGGCGGGCGATGGTGATGGGGTCGGTCATGGTGCTCTCCTTCAATGACGCCGTGGTTGGCTGTCCCTGACTATCGAAGGATCGCGCGCGCCGATCGATTACCTCGCAGGTCATGCGCATGATCCGGAAAAGTGTAGAGCGGTTTTCCGGCCAGATCATGCGCAAAAAGAACTGAGCCGCGCGAAAAAAATGGAGCGCGATGATGTTGTCATCGCGCTCCATTCGCATGCGAATTGATCGTGAAGATTACTTCGCGGCCGTGACCATGATCTCGACGGTGTATTGCGGCGCCGCCAGCTTGGCTTCGACGGTGGCGCGGGCGGGGGTATTGCCGGCCGAGACCCAGGCGTCCCACACTGCGTTCATCTCGCCGAACGTCTTCATGTCGGTGATGTAGATCGTGGCCGAGAGCAGCTTCGACTTGTCGGTGCCGGCCTTGGCGAGATGGCCGTCGATGGTCGCCAGGATGTCCTGGGTCTGCTTCGTCACGCTTTCGCCGGCGGCCTTGTTGGCGACGACGCCGGCGAGATAGACGGTGTTGCCATGCACGACGACCTGGCTCATGCGCGGGCCGGTTTCGAAACGCTGAATGCTCATTTACGGATCTCCTCACTGGAATGGCGGCCCTGTCTAGCCCAGCACCTCGCGCCGTGCCACCCCGGGCACGCATGCGTTGCCTGCGGCGCATGCGTTGCCGGGCACGCATGCCGTCAACGCCGAGCATGTGCGCCTCATGGAAACCGACTGAAAAAAGCCCAGATCGTCTCGGCGCCATCGATGTCGCCGTTCTGCGGCCCGAGCAGGCCGGCTGCGACCCTCGGGAAGCGGGCATCCGGAGAAAATCCAGGCATGCGGTGGCCGCCATGGTTGATGCGATAGAGCACGACGTCGTGTCCCCTCGGGCAGCGCGATGAGATCCGGGTCACTGTCGATTGGTCTGCAGGCGCCTTGTCGGGCAAGTCGGTCACGCTGGCATCGTCGGTCTCACAACCATTGAGCTTGCGCCAGAACGCCAGCGTCTCCTCGGTCGACCAAAACCCGTCCGCGGCAAAATAGCTCGATCCGCGACCGCCCTCATACGGGACCAGCTGGTCGGCCGTTCCGTTCATGAGCAGCATCGGCAGAGGCCTTGACGGATGGCAAGTGACGGCGGCCTCATCGGTGAGATTCATGATCACGCTCGCACCGGCCGCAAACAGATCGGCGCGGGCGCAGACCATGGTCATCGCCATGGCGCCGCCATTGGAGACGCCCGCGACGAAGACGCGCTTTGCATCGGCCGTGCCGTCGGCCACCAGCTTCTCGACGAGCTTTGCGAGGAAGGCGACGTCGTCGGTGCCCGCGGGCGGTCCGCGCAGCGCAGGCCCCGCCTTGGTTCGCGCGTCCGCCCAGGCATTGTTGAGCCCGTCCGGAAAGACCACGGCCAGGCCCTCGCGCTTTGCGACCTGCGGCCAGGCCGTCCGCGAGATCATGTCGGCGCCGCGCTGGGTCTTGCCGTGCAGCACGATCACGAGCGGTGCCGGCTTCTTCGCGGGAAGCTGCGCGGTGTAGGACCGCTTCACGCCGTTGACGTCGATCGTCTCGGCGGATGCGACCGACGCGGCAGCCAATGCCGCGAGCAGCGCGCCGATGCGCAGCATCCACCGCCGCATGACCTACCCCACCGCTTTCGCCGCGGCCCGGCCGGCATTGCGGCCTGAGAACAGGCAGCCGCCGAGGAAGGTGCCTTCCAGCGAGCGATAACCATGCACGCCGCCGCCGCCGAAGCCGGCGGCCTCGCCGACCGCATAGAGACCGGGAATGACGGCGCCCTCGCCGCCGAACACACGCGAGTCGAGATCGGTCTCGAAGCCCCCCAGCGTCTTGCGGGTGAGGATGTTGAGCTTGACCGCGATCAGCGGCCCTTGCGCGGGATCCAGGATCCTGTGCGGGGAGGCGGTGCGGATCAGCCTGTCGCCGATATATCGGCGCGCATTGTGGATGTTCATCACCTGCGCGTCCTTGACGTAAGCGTTGGCGATCTCGCGGTCGCGCGCCTCGATCTGCATCCTGATGTGCTCGAGCTTGAGAAGGTCGCTGCCGGCAAGCTTGTTCATCTCCGCAACAAGGTCCTCGATCTTGTCGCGCACGATGAAGTCGACACCATGGCTTTTGAATGCTTCGACCGGCGCGGGGGCGCCCTTGTTGGTGGCGCGGCGCAAGGTCATGCGCCAGCTCTTGCCGGTGAGGTCGGGATTCTGCTCCGAGCCCGACAGCGCAAACTCCTTCTTGATGATGCTCTGGGTCAGGATGAACCAGGAATAATCATAGCCGGTCGACATGATGTATTTGAGCTGGCCGAGCGTGTCGGAGCCCGGGAACAGCGGCGCCGGCAGCCGCGTGCCTGTGGCGTCGAACCACATTGAGGACGGGCCGGGCAGGATGCGGATGCCGTGGCGCGGCCAGATGGGATTCCAGTTCTGGATACCCTCGACATAATGCCACATGCGGTCGCGATTGATCAGCCGCGCGCCTGATTTCTCGGTGATACCGATCATGCGGCCGTCGACATGTTCGGGCACGCCGGAGATCATGAACTTCGGGGGATCACCGAGCCGCTTCGGCCAGTTCTGTCGCACCAGCTCGTGATTGCCGCCGATGCCGCCGGACGCCACGATCACGGCCTGCGCCTTCAGCGCAAACTCGCCGACGACGTTGCGCGAGGAGCTCTTGCCGCGCTCGACGTTGTCAGGCGCGAGGACGGCGCCGCTGACGCCATCCACGGTGCCGTTGGTGATCGAGAGCGCGTCGACGCGGTGGCGGAACCTGAAGCTCAGCCGGCCGCTTTTCATTGCCTCGCGCGCACGGCGCTCGAACGGCTCTACGAGCCCGGGCCCGGTGCCCCAGGTGACGTGAAAGCGCGGCACCGAATTGCCGTGGCTCATCGCGTCATAGCCGCCGCGTTCGGCCCAGCCGACCACCGGGAAGATGCGATGGCCCATCGCCCGCAGCCAGGCGCGCTTCTCGCCGGCCGCGAATGCCACATAGGCCTCGGCCCATTGCCGCGGCCAGAAGTCCTCGTCGCGGTCGAAGCCGGCGGCCCCGATCCAGTCCTGCATGGCCAGGTCGAAGGAATCCTTGATGCCGAGCCGGCGCTGCTCCGGCGAATCGACCAGGAACAATCCGCCGAACGACCAGAACGCCTGGCCGCCGATCGACTGCTCGCCTTCCTGGTCGACCACGATCACGCGCTTGCCCGCATCCGCGATCTCGGTTGCGGCAACCAGTCCCGATAGGCCCGAGCCGATAACGATGACGTCAGCATCTTCAGCCATGTGTTTCCCCCTCCATGATTCCCCCGCCACAGGTTCCTCCCTGTAGTCGCCCGGATTGAAGCCAGCGGTTGTAACTGAGATCAAGGGTGTGGCGCATAAGACATCATTAACTTGTTCCACTTTGGGATAGAGACCCATCGGGTGCAGCGCGGACGCAACACTGGATTTGAATTTGTTTTGAGCGAGCCGGCCTGCCTAGACAAAACCGCGGTTACGACAGACGCTAGTCGCGCATCACCACCGAACACGCAGATTCGAATTCGACTGGGGCGGGGGACAATGAAGTTTCTGACGGGGTTGCTTGCGGCGGTTCTCCTGATCGCTTGCATGGGGGCTTCTCACGCGGTGGTTCGGATCGCGGATGACCGCGGTGGCCGGATCGGAACCTATGTCGACAAATACCAGGACCTGCGGCAGTCAGGTGACACCGTCATCATCGACGGCCTCTGCGCCTCGGCCTGCACCATCGTCCTCGGCGCCATCCCGCACGACCGCATCTGCGTGACCTCGCACGCGACGCTCGGCTTCCACGCCGCGTGGGATTTCGGCACCAACGGCCGAGCCGTCACCAACGCCGAAGCCACCCAGATGCTCTACGCGATGTATCCGTCGCAGGTGAAACGCTGGATTAGTCAGCGCGGCGGCCTCACCCCGCACATGCTGTTCCTGAAGGGCAAGCAGCTCCAGGCCATGTACAAGCCCTGCTACCTGGACGCGCAAGCCTCGGCCAACAAGCCGTCGTCGCGGTAGGCGCACATTCGTCCCTTCCAGCGCTGTTCTTTCGTCACGGCCGGGCTTGTCCCGGCCATCGACGTTTTTGGGCTCGGTGAAAAGCGCGTGGATGCCCGGCCCTTCGCCGCGCCGAAGCGGCTTCGGCCGCGCAGGCGGGACAAGCCCGGGCATGACGAGAATGGGACGTACTTCCGCACCCCGTGATCCCCCTCCCGGCCGCCGCGCTTGCCCGGCCACGCCCCAGCGCCTATTTGAAAGGCAGGGAACCCCGACCTTCGCCCCGATCGTTGCCATGGCTCAACCGCTGCACCCCTCGCATCCGCTACAGGACAATTCGCCCACTGCCGGCCGCACGCCGTTCGTGCTGCTGTTGGCGGGCGCGGGGCTCAGCGGATTGCTCGTGCTCGGCGCGCTGGCGCTGTGGTTCCACTACGGCCCGCAGATGTTCTTCGAAATGATCAGGACCGGTTTCGCCGCCTGCTTCTGATCCGCCACAGGAAGTTTTCCGCTCATGAGTTCCGCCGCCCGTCCGCTGGTGATTGCGACCGCCTTCGCTGCAAGCCTCGTTGTCGGCCTCCTGATCATGTTCTGGGCCATGGGCGGTGTCAGCAAGGTGGCGCAGCCGGCCGCGATCGGCGGCCCGTTCCAGCTGACCGACCAGAACGGCAAGGCCGTCACCGACAAGAGCCTGAAGGGCAAGCCGACCCTGATCTTCTTCGGCTACACCCATTGCCCAGATGTTTGCCCGACCTCGCTGTTCGAGATCTCGGAAGTGCTGCGCGCGATGGGCAAGGATGCCGACAAGGTCAATGCCGTCTTCATCTCGGTTGATCCCGAGCGCGATACGCCGGCGACCATGAAGGAGTATCTGTCGAGCTTCGATCCGCACCTCGAGGGCCTCAGCGGCGATCCCGCCGAGACCGCCAAGGTCATCACCTCCTACCGGGTTTACGCCAAGAAGGTCCCGACCAAGGACGGCGACTACACCATGGACCACACCGCGCTGATCTATCTGATGGACCGCGACGGCCGGTTCGTCTCGCCGTTCAATTTGAAGCGGACGCCGGACGAGGCGGCGGCGGATTTGAAGAAGTATCTCTGAGAAGAGCGCAGGATCGAGCGGCATTCTCGGTGCAACCTCTCCCGCTTGCGGGGGAGGTCGGCGCGCACAGCGCGCCGGGTGGGGGCTCTCTCCACATTGGGGCTCTCGCCCGCGGAGATACCCACCCCGGCCCTTCCCCGCAAGCGGGAGGGGGGGCGCACCTCGACTTGGCTGCATTCCATGCTCGCGTTCCCGTCGGGATCGTCTATAACGCCCTCCGATCCCAATGAAATTCGTTCATTTCCGGCCGATGGCTCCATCGCAACAGGCGAAATCGCCCAAATCTGCCCGTAGCTTGCTGGCGGGGCTAGCCGTCGGCGCCTGCCTGCTCATGGGCTTGCCCGACGCCCAGGCCCAGGCGCCCGCCAAGCGGCCCCCGGCGGCGCCTCAGGCCACGCCGCAGGTCGCGCCCCAGGCCGCCCCGCAGGCCGTGCCCGGGTTCTGGGACCCGCGGCGGCGACCGGAGCGGCCGGACCTGTCGCGCCTGACCGTGATCCGCTTCCTGACCGAGACCGACTATCCGCCGTTCAATTTCACCGGCGCCGACGGCAACCCGGCCGGCTTCAACGTCGATCTGGCCCGCGCGCTGTGCGAGGAGATCAAGGTCACCTGCACCGTGCAGATGCGCCGCTTCGAGACGCTGGTCGACGCGCTCTCCTCCAACCGCGGCGATGCCATCATCGCCTCGATGGCGGTCAGCCCGCAGCTGCGCGCCCGCGTCGACTTCACCGACCCCTATTACCGCGTGCCGGCGCGCTTCGCCTCGCGCAAGGACGCGGTGATGCCGGAGATCCGCCCGGAATATCTCGAGGGCAAGAAAGTCGGCGTCATCGCCGGCTCCGCGCACGAGGCCTATCTCAAGGCGATGTTCACCGACGCCGAGCTGCACCCGTATCCCAACGACGACGCGATGCGCGCCGCCCTTCGCAAGGGTGAGGTCGATTTCATATTCGGCGACGCCATCTCGCTGGCGTTCTGGATCAACGGCACCGATTCCGGCGATTGCTGCGCCTTCTCCGGCGGCCCCTTCGTCGAGAGCCGCTTCTTCGGCGAAGGCATCGGCATCGCCGTGCGCAAGGGCAACGACGTGCTGCGCCAGGCCCTGAATTGGGCCCTGTTCCGCGTCTGGGAAAAAGGCCGCTACACCGATCTGTGGCTGCGGTATTTCTCGGTGAGCCCGTTTTAGCCCTGCGCTCGCGACGAGCAAACTGCCGTTGGGTGGGCAAAGGCGCGTCAGCGCCGTGTCCCACGTCTTTGAGGTGGTGGGCACGCTTCGCTTTGCCCACCCTACGATCCCCGCGATAGTTGCTCCGCAACTTTTGCATTCTGCCCGGAAATCGCTATTTTCCGCGGCCCGGAGGCCCCCTTGATGTCCGTTATCGATCCCAACATGAGCCCGAGCGATTTGCGCGCGCTCGCCGAACAATCCAACGCCTGGCCGTTCGAACAGGCGAAGGCCATTGTCGCGCGGCTGAAGAAAAGCCCGAAGGACGAGGTGCTGTTCGAGACCGGCTACGGGCCGTCAGGCCTGCCGCATATCGGCACGTTCGGCGAGGTCGCGCGCACCTCGATGGTGCGCCATGCCTTCCGCGTGCTGACCGAGGACAAGGTCAAGACGCGCCTCCTGGCGTTCTCCGACGACATGGACGGGTTTCGCAAGGTGCCAGACAACGTCCCCAACAAGGAGATGCTAGCCGCGCATCTCGGCAAGCCGCTGACGCGGGTGCCGGATCCGTTCTCCAACGAGTACCCCTCGTTCGGTGCACACAACAACGCGCGCCTGCGCGCGTTTCTGGATCATTTCGGCTTCGACTACGAGTTCGCGAGCTCGACCGACTATTATACGTCCGGCCGCTTCGACGCGACGCTGCTCAAGATGTTGGCTGCCTACGACAAGGTGATGGCGATCATTCTGCCGACGCTGGGACCCGATCGCCGCGCGACCTATTCGCCGTTCCTGCCGATCAGCAAGACCAATGGTGTCGTGCTGCAAGTGCCGATGATCCGCCGCGACGTCGCCGCCGGCACCGTGACCTATGTCGACCCCGACACGAACCAGGAAGTGGAGACGCCCGTCACCGGCGGCAACGTCAAGTGTCAGTGGAAGGCCGACTGGGCGATGCGCTGGGTCGCGCTCGGCGTCGATTACGAGATGGCCGGCAAGGATTTGATCGATTCGGTGAAGCTCTCGGGCGCGATCGCCAGGGCGCTCGGCGGCACGCCGCCCGAAGGTTTCAACTACGAGCTCTTCCTCGACGAGCAGGGCCAGAAGATCTCGAAGTCGAAGGGCAACGGCCTCACCATCGACGAGTGGCTGCGCTACGCCTCGCCGGAATCGCTGTCGCTGTTCATGTATCGCGAGCCCAAGGCGGCCAAGCGGCTGTATTTCGACGTCATCCCGCGCAACGTCGACGATTATCAGCAGTTCATCGACGGCTTCGCCAGGCAGGATGGCAAGCAGCAGCTCGGCAATCCGGTTTGGCACATCCACAACGGCAAGCCGCCGCAGGGCGACATGCCCGTCACCTTCCAGCTCCTGCTGACGCTGGTGTCGTCGTCGAACGCGGAGAATGCCGAGACGCTGTGGGGTTTCATCGGCCGTTATCGTCCGGGCGTCTCGCCGCAGACGCATCCCAAGCTCGATGCGATGGTCGGCTACGCCATCAATTACTACCGCGACTTCGTCGCGCCGACGAAGCAGTTCCGCGTGCCCTCGGACACCGAGCGCAGCGCGCTGCAGGATTTGCGCGATGCGCTGTCACAGCTTGCGCAGGACGCATCTGCCGAGGACATCCAGAACGTCGTCTACGAGATCGGCCGCCGCGAGCCGTTCCTCGATCAGGTCAAGAAGGGCAAGGACGGCCGTCCCGGCGTCACGCTGGACTGGTTCAACATGCTCTATCAGGTCCTGCTTGGCCAGGAGAAGGGCCCGCGCTTCGGCTCCTTCGTCGCGGTGTACGGGGTGCAGAACGCGGTCAACATGATCGACGGCGCGCTGGCGCGGAGCGCGTGAGGCAAGAGGTAGCCCGGATGGAGCGAAGCGCAATCCGGGGTTCTCGCAAATTGCACGCCTGGTCCCGGATTACGCTGCGCTCCATCCGGGCTACGGACCGTTTGCTTCAGCTCAAATCGATTTCAGCACGTAGCGCCGGTTGTCCTTCTGCACCGGGCGCGCGTTCATCGGATAGAGTTTTGCGAACGCAGCGACGTCAGCGGCGGACACCTGAATCGGGGTGGTCAGCAGCAACCATTCGACCACTTCCGAACAGGGCGGGGTCGTCAGCGAGCCGGGATAGCGGAAGTAGCTCAGCTTTTGCGGCAGCATGGCGTGCGGATCGATGCTCGCATCCGCCTTCACCGCCGGGCCTTCCGCCGCCGGCATGGTCTTGACGATCTTGCCGAACGCCGGGTTCGGCCTGCCCTCGGCCATCAGCACGCCGACCACGGCGAGGCCGCCGGCTTCGTTGCGATGGACGAAATGCGCCTCCATCGGAAAATTCTTGCCGCCGATCATGTGCTCGCTCGGCCGGTGGAAGTGCACCTGGAGCAGCTTGTACTTGACGTCGCCGAGCATCAACGTGCTGCCCTCGGCGAAGTTGAGCTGGATCGTGTGTCCGTTGTTGACGATGGTGTCGGCGCTCTTGCCCCAGTTCAGCTTCAGAACCGGCAATTGCGACTTGATCGTCCCCTCGATGTCGATCGGCGATTGCTGCAGGCCGACCGCGCAGGCCTTGTTGGCCGCATCGAGATCGCCCCATTTGGCCGGTCCGCCGACGCCCTCATAGCTCCAATGCGCGCCTTCGGCTGCGAAGGCCGGCTTGCAGAGCGGACAGAGCGCAAGACCCGCGAGAGCCTTCAATGCGTGACGGCGATTCATCGTATTCCCCCAGAGATGAATTTGACTGGCAATATCGGCCGCAACCTATGCGAGAGCGGCGGTGAGTCGCAATGGCGATGCAAGAGTGACGCGAGCCGGAAGCGGATTCAGACCTTCTGGCGAAAGGTCTCCAGCACGGCCGCGACGATCTTCTGCCCGTTTCTGCGCAGCTTCCTGGAATCCTCGGCGTGGGGCAGCAGCAGTCCGATCTTGCAGATCATCGCGTCGATCATCCGGCTGAGCAGATCGACATCGTCCGCGTGCAACTCCCCATCGCGCTTCAGCGCACGCAGCGTCGCGATCAGGAGCGCGGTCGGGTAGGTCTCCTCGATCTCGCGATAGCGCGGCTCGCCGAGCACGGCCTGCGCTTCCTGGATGACGATGCGCGCGTAGTCCGGCTCTTCGCAGGCGTCGAGATAGGCGTCGATGCCGGCGCTGAGACGATCCCAGATCTTGCGCTCATTGCGCGCCGCGATCTCGATTCTGCCGGCCGCCTCGCGCTGCATGGCGACGACGACGGCGTCGAACAGCGCCTTCTTGTCCTCGAAGTGATGGTAGAACGCGCCGCGCGTGACCCGCGCCGCCCGCGAGATCGCCTCCATGCCGGCGGCCTGAAATCCGTGGGCTGCAAACGCTTCGCGGCCGGCATCGAGCAGCGCCTGCCTGGTGGCCTCGCTGTACTCTTCCCGACGACTTCTCGGAGGATCCTTCGCCCGCATCGCGCGCAACCTAATGCTTGACGCGTCGGTATCAAATCGCATATAACATACATGACGTATGTATTATACGCACAGAATGTAAAAGTTGTCGAGGTAGCCATGGACGGCAAACGCATGTTCGAGCTGGCGGAAGGGCTGGCGATCGCGAAGAGCCGGCAGGACGTCGCTGCGGCGCTGGAGGTTCTGCATCCCGACATGGTGCTGGAGACGCCGGCCTTCGGCACGAGGGCGCAGGGTCTTGCCGAAAACGAGCGCATCCTGACAAGCTTCTTCAAGTCATTCCCGGACTATCACGTCACCCTCGACGGCCACGCCAATTCCGCCGACACGCTGGTCTGCTGGGGCACCGCGCGGATGACGATGACGGGGGATCGCTTCGGGGCCGTGCCGAACGGCCGTCGCGCCGAGCTGCCGGTGTTCATCGCCTTCGCCTTTCGCGACGACAAGATCGCATATGAGCGCTTCGTCTTCGATCTCTCCGAGCTCTGCGCCCAATCCGGCGTCTCGACCGACGCGGTCAGGCGCAAGCTGTTCGGCGAAGCGACGCAGGCGGCGTAACTCCATCCACGCAACAGGAGCGTCAGACCATGGCCGATCCCCGCATCAAGCCCGTCGGTGACCTCGCGACCAGACTTCTCTTCGACATCGTTGTCGACCTCGATCCGCGCCTTAATTTCGGCGCCGGGCCGGTCGGGCAGCGCGTGCTGTTCGGGGCGGCCAAGGGCTCGTTCGAAGGCCCGCGCCTGCGCGGCGAGGTGCTGCGGGGCGGCGGCGACTGGGCCTTGTTCCGCGCCGATGGCACCATGACGCTCGATGTGCGCCTGTCGCTGCGGACGCATGATGGCGAGCTGATCTACATGACCTATGGCGGCCGCTGGGTGACGCCGCAGGCTTTGCGCGCCGAGATGGCGGATCCCGCGCAACGCACCAAGGTCGATCCCGCCGGATATTACTTCCGCACCAATCCGCTGTTCGAGACCGGCTCGCAGACCTACGCCTGGCTCAATGACATCGTCTGTGTCGGCAAGGGTTATCTCGTCGAGGGCGCCGTCGCCTACAAGGTCTTCGAGGTGCTGTGAGAGCTTCCGTGGATGCGTTGAGTGCGGTGCACGTGAGTAACCCCCTCGCCTTCACTGGCTCGCCCACATGATGCGCGCCATCCACGCCACATCACTCGCCGCCATGGTGCGCCTGGCCTGCGACGCATCGAGCGATTGAAGCTCCAGCGCCTTCGCGGTGCGGCGCCCCAGCGTCGCGACCATCACCTCGCCCGCCCTGGTTTTCACCACCACGCGATCGCCTTTGCGGATCGGCGCGCCGGGTGAGACCAGAATGAGGTCGCCATCGCGATAGGCAGGTAGCAGCGCATCGCCGGAAATCTCCAGCGCAAAGGTGTGGCTGTCCTCGGTGGGAAGCGCGATTTCGGTCCAGCCCTTGCCGGATGGAAGGCCGGCCTCATCGAAAGCGCCGCTCGCGCCGGCCAGCGCGAAGCCGAGCAGCGGTACCGAGCGGCCGTCGCCGGCGTCATCGTCGATCAGCCGCGCAAAGCTCTCGATCGAGGACTCGGCCGCGGCCAGCGCCTTTGCGATCGATTCGGTCGAGGGCCAGCGCTCGCGGCCGTTGGAGGTGACGCGCTTGGACCTGTTGAAGGTGGTGGGATCGAGCCCGGCGCGCTTCGCAAGACCGGACGGCGACAGACCGGCGCGCGCCGCCAACCGATCCAGGGCGACCCAGATCTGGTCGTGCGTCAGTATCCTCTGCGCTTTGGCCTGCCTGACCATGCAAGGTCCAGCCCGTCGCAACTCAGGAAAACTATCCTCAAATCAACCGGTTTTCCGTTTTTCGCGCAAGAGGCGGCGGGGCAGCCGCCCTCAAGCGAAATGGATACCGGCTGGCCCCAGGAAAACGCCGCAAGAAAACGCACCAAAACAGGAATTTAGAGACCCGTTCCGATTTCATCGGAGCGGAATAGGCTCTAAGCCTTGAGTTCGGAAGGGGCGGCCTTTACGGTCGCGCCCGGGTTTCGGGGACCCGCACGCGGCGAAAAAACCCAAGAAACTCAACGAGCTGACTCAAAGAGCAAACAGGGCTGCGCAAGCGGTGGTCAAGATCTACAAAATCTGTCCGGCCTCGGCCTGGCGTGAGGCGGAACGGCAGGGTGTCTACCGGGGCAGCGCGGACGATGCGCGCGACGGCTTCATCCATTTCTCCACCGCTGCCCAGGTTCCCGAGACCTTGCGCAAGCACTATGTCGGACAGCGCGCGCTGTTCCTGGTCGAGGTCGATGGCGACGCGCTCGGCAGCGAATTGCGCTGGGAGCGCTCGCGCAATGACGAGCTGTTTCCACATCTCTATGGCGAGCTCGACCTCGGCGCGGTGCTGTCGGTGATGAACCTCAACATCCGCTCGGACGGCGGCCACGACACTCCGGAGCTGCTGCCGTGATCCGCGCTTTCGACGCCTTTTCGCTGCCGGTGCTGCGCTGGCTCGATCCGGAAGACGCCCATCGCCTCGCGATCCAGGGATTGCGCTTCCTGCCGCCGGTCAAGCCGCGCGCTGACGATCCCAAGCTTGCGATGCGCGCCTTCGGGCTCAACTTTCCCAATCCGATCGGCATGGCCGCGGGCTTCGACAAGAGCGCCGAGGTGCCCGACGCGCTGCTGCGGCTCGGCTTCGGCTTCGTCGAGATCGGCTCGGTGACGCCGAGGCCGCAGAGCGGCAATCCGCGGCCGCGGCTGTTTCGTTTGGAGCGCGATGAGGCCGTCATCAACCGCATGGGTTTCAACAATGACGGCGCGGACGTTGCCTTGCGCCGGCTCGCCGCGCGCGCGCAGCATGGCGGCATCGTCGGCGTCAATGTCGGCGCCAACAAGGATTCGCCGGACCGCGTCGCCGATTACGTCAAGCTGATCGAGACCTTTGCGCCGGTCGCGAGCTATTTCACCGTCAACGTCTCCTCGCCGAACACGCCGGGCCTGCGCAATTTGCAGGAAGGCGCCCTGCTCGACGATCTCCTCGCCCGGGTGATCGACGCCCGCGAGCGTGTGCGTCAGAAGGCCGGCGACACGCCGGTGCTGCTCAAGATCGCGCCTGACCTCAGCCTCGCCCAGCTCGACGACGTCGTGCAGGTGGCGCGCTCGCGCCGGGTCGACGGCATGATCGTGTCGAACACGACGATCGCGCGGCCGAGCACGCTGCGCGAGGAGATGCGCGCCAAGGAGCAAGGCGGTCTGTCGGGCCGGCCGCTGTTCCGCCTGTCGACGCGGATGGTCGCGGAGACCTATGTGCGCGTCGAGGGCGCATTCCCGCTGATCGGCGTCGGCGGCGTCGATTCAGGCGGTGCCGCGCTGACCAAGATCCGTGCCGGCGCGAGCCTGATCCAGCTCTATTCGTCGCTGATCTACAAGGGCCTCGGCCTCGTCGACGAGATCAAGCGCGACCTCACCTCGACGCTGCTCCGCACCGGCCGGGATTCCCTGTCCGAGATCGTTGGCGCGGACGCCGCGACGCTGACCGCGGAAGACTGGCCGGGGATGTAAGGCGGTCTCGCGCCCCGGACGCAGTCATCGTCCGGGCTACGGTTCTTCTACGATTTCGAAAACGTCGCCCTGAACTGCGCGGGATAGCGTGCGGCCTGCAAGCCGCCGCGCGAGAGGTAGGAGGCCATCAGCGCCGACCACAATCCGGCATTGCCGAGCGATTGCAGCGCCCACCAGGCGGCGAGGAAGATCAGCAGCGAAGCCAGCATCAGATTGCGCATCTCGCGCGCCCAGGTCGCGCCGATATAGATGCCGTCGAAGCCGAAGGCGAACACGCCGGGGATGGGCACGAGCACGACGAACGGCAGGAATTCGCGCGCGGCACGGCGGACGTCGTCACTCGCCGTCATGAAATCGATCAAGGCGGGCCCGAACAGCGCGAACAGTCCCGACACCACCAGCGCGAAGCCGAGCCCCCATAGCAGCACCAGCCGGGTCGAATCCGCAAAGCCCTTTGCATCGCGCGCGCCAACGGCGCGGCCGCACAGCTGCTGCGCTGCGTTGGCGAGACCGTCGAGGAAGAAAGCGCTGACCAGCAGGAAATTGTTGAGCACGGAGTTGGCGGCCAGCGTGACGTCGCCGGCCTGCGCGCCCTTGGCGGTGAAGAACAGGAATACGGCGATCAGCGCCGCAGTGCGGATCAGGATGTCGGTGTTCACCGCCAGCATCCGCAACAGCTTGTCGCGGTCGAGCAGGGTCGCGTACGGCACGGCAAAGCCGCCATCGGCATAATGGCGGCAGACGATCACGCCGAGGGCGAACCCGACCGCTTCCGACAACAGCGCGGCGATCGCGGCACCGGCGATGCCGGTGTCGTAGATCAGCACCAGCAGGATCGTCGCCGCCATGTTGACGAGGTTGATGACGACCTGAAGCATCAAGGCCGAATTGGCACGCGTCTGGCCGATCAGCCAGCCGAGGATGACGTAATTGGCGAGCGCGAACGGCGACGACCAGATCCGGATCTTGAAGTAGGTCTTCGCGGCCTGCGTCACACCCTCGCTGCCGCCCATGAGATCGAACAGCAATGCGGCCAGCGGCAGTTGCAGCACGATCAGCGCGGCGCCGATCAGGCCGGCAACGATGAAGCCGCGCGCCAGGATCGCGGTCGGCTCGCGCGTGTCGCCCGCGCCCAGCGATTGCGCGGTGAAGGCGAGCGTGCTCATCCGCAGGAAGCCGAACAGCCAGAACAGGCAGTCGAAGATCACCGAGGCCATCGCGACGCCGCCAAGCAGCGCGGCATCGTCGAGGCGGCCGATCGCCGTGGTCGAGACAATGCCGATCAGTGGCGTGGTCAGGTTCGCGACCATCGCCGGCCCGGCGATGGCGAACACTTCACGTGTGCCGACTTTGGGATGGACGGGCGCGTGCATGGTTCAGAACACGACGACCATGCCGTCCTCGGCCGCCATATGGGGCAGCGTGTCGAGGCGCGACAGCATGTCGTCGCTCATATGGGTGAGGACGAGCCGCTTGGCGCGGATGTCGGGCAGATGCTGTTCCAAGGTCTTCAGGCTGAGATGGTTCTTCACCACCTTCTCGTACATATAGGCTTCAGCGATGAAAATATCCGCGCCATGCGCCAGCGGAATGAGCGTCTCCGTCCATTCGGTATCGGCGCTATAGGCGAGCGTGCGGCCCTCGGCCTCGACGCGGTAGGCGAGGAAGGGGCCGCCGGATTCGCCGTGCACGACCGGATAGGGCGTCACCGTCACGGCACCGAAAGTCCGGCTTTGCTCGGGCGAGAGCTCGACGACGGAGAGCTCGAAGCGCTGCTTCGTCTTTGAGGAATGCTCGAACAACACATCCATCACCTCGCCGAGCCGCGTCTCGATGCCTTGCGGGCCGGCGATCGTGAGCGGCCGCGTCCGCCGCGAGAATTGCGCGTCGAGCAGGACAAACGGCAGCCCGGCAAAATGATCACCGTGGAAATGCGTGATCAGGATGAGATCGATGTCCTCGCACGCGATCTCGAGCCGCTTCAGCGCCGGCAGAGCCGACGCACCGCAGTCGATCAGGAAGTTGGCCTCGCGCCCCGAGACATGGAAGCAGGTATTGAGCCTGCCGCCGGAGCCGAAAGCATCGCCGCAGCCGACAAAACGCAATTGCATCGGCTGCGGACCTTCAAAATCTCACCGGCCGCGCGGCGTGCCGAACACGCGCGAGAGCAGCCAGATCGGGATCACGATGACTGCGCCGAGCAGGAAGTAGCGCCACAGCCAGTTGATGGTGTCGAAGCCGAGATCCCAGAGCCGCTGGAACAACAGGCGAATGCTGGTGAGGATGTTCCAGGGATCGAAGCCGATCGCGGCGAGCACGACGCCGACCAGGATCGAGAGCAGGACCAGGCGAAACGCGACCGCCAGCGGCGAGCCGCCGAGAAAGCGGTTCAGCCCGTCGTTGCGGCCGGCCGGCAAATCTCTGACGTCTTGGACCATCTCAAACTCCTGTAGGCGGATCCGACCCATTATAGGGCACGGCGAGGCAGATGGGGAACCCGTGACGGACCGTCAATCGGGTTACGGGAGTTTAATTCGGGTAGCCTCGGTTTGGGAGCGCTGCCGGCCGCGGTCGCCAACCTCTCCCGCTTGCGGGAGAGGTCGCGCCGAAGGCGCGGGTGAGGGCTTTCTCCTCTAGGGGATTGTCCCATCGCGGGGACAGCCCTCTCCCCAACCCTCTCCCGCAGGCGGGAGAGAGAGCGCATCTCCGCCTTGGCGACAATCGAGCGCTCTCATAAAACGCACTCACATCTCAATCTCCGCCGCCTCCGCCTTCAGCATCCTCTCCAGCGTCTCCAGCCGATCGGCCTCGCGCGGCGGCTTGTCCCAGCGCAGGCGGCTGATGCGGGGGAAGCGCATGGCGACGCCGGATTTATGGCGCGGCGAGCGCTGCAGGCCCTCGAACGCCACCTCCAGCACCAAGCCCTTGTCGCCCTCGTGCACGACATGGCGGACGGGGCCGAATTTTTCCGTGGTGTTGCGGCGGACGAAGCGGTCGATCTGCAAGAGCTCCTCGTCGGTGAAGCCAAAATAGGCCTTGCCGACCGGCACCAGCTCGTCGCCGCCCTCGCCCGCGGTCCAGACGCCGAAGGTGTAGTCGGAATAAAAGGACGAGCGCTTGCCGTGACCGCGCTGCGCATACATCAGCACGGCATCGATGATGTGCGGATCGCGCTTCCACTTCCACCACTGCCCCTTCGGCCGGCCCGGCAAATAAGGCGCATCGCGCCGCTTCAGCATCACGCCCTCGACGGCGTCCGCGTCTTCGCCGGCACCGGCGCTTGCGGGATCGGCGCGTGCGGCGGTGAGCGCGTCCCAGCTTGCGAAGGCGACGGTGGGCGACAGATCGATGCGGGGATCGTCGAGCTTCTTGATGAAGGTCTCCAACCATTCGCGCCGTTCCGCGAACGGCAGCTCGCGCAAATCGTTCTCGTCGTCGCCGAGCAGATCGTAAGCGCGCAGGTGAATCGGAAATTCCTTGATCAGCTTTGGCGAGACGACCTTGCGATTCAGCCGCTGCTGCAGGACGTTGAAGCTCTGCACACGGCCCTCGCGCAGGATCAAGAGCTCGCCGTCGATCGCGCCGGGCAGGCGCAGCGACGGCACGAGATCGGGAAAGCTCCCCGTGATGTCCTCGCCGGTGCGTGAATAGAGCCGCGCCGTGATGTGGCCGCGATCATCGCGGCCCGCCACCGCCTGCACGCGGATGCCGTCCCATTTCCACTCGGCGATGTAGTCGGCGGGATCAAGGCTTTGGAAATCGCTGTCCTCGATCGCATGCGCCAGCATCACGGGCCGGAACGGCGCGGGATCGCGGTTGACCGGCTTTTCGGCACGGCCTTCCAGCCATGCGAACAGGTCGAGATAGGGTGGCGCAAGGCCAGGCCAGATCAGCTCGACCTCATGCGGATCCTTGTCGCCGAGCGCGGCCGCCGCGGTCTTCGCCAGCCGCGCGGAGATACCAATCCGAAGCGCGCCAGTGACGAGCTTCAGCAGCGCCCAGCGGCCGGTCTCATCAAGCTCGTCGAGCCAGCGCTCGAGCTGCTTCGGCAGCTCGGTCTTGCCGAGCGTGCGCAACGTGGTGACGACTTCGGTCAGGGTCGGCGGCGGTGGATTGTTGTGGTTGCGGGCGTGAGGGGACTCATTGGCATCTCGCCCGCGGGACCCCCCTCCCTGACCCTCCCCCACAAGGGGGGAGGGAACGGAGAGGCTCGTGCGTCCCTCACTTTGGAAATCGCTGAGAGATATTGTGCTCGCTGACAACGCCGCACTGCGCTGCGCTCCCTCCCCCCTTGTGGGGGAGGGCGGGGGAGAGGGGTGGCCCGGAAAAGACTGCGAATTGTTTTGCGCCTTCGGCCACATCAGCGCCACCGTCTCCGAGAGATCGCCGACATAGTCGTAGCTCAAACCGAACAGCACCGGATCGGTGCGCGCGGCGATGAGATCGCGGATCAAGGCGGGCTTGGCGTGCTTGAAGCTGAGCGCGCCGGTGAGCGCGGCCAGCGCGTAGCCGCGGTCGGGGTCTCCAACCTCGCGGAAATAACCGGTGAGCAGCCGCAGCTTGTTGTTGCGGCCGGGCTCGTAGGCGAGACGGTCCAGGAGTTCGGCGAAGCGGTTCATGCCTCGGCCTCGTCTGTGGCCGGTGTCTCGCTCTCCTCCTCGTCGCCATAGCCGACGAGATCGAGCGGCTGCGCGCGCAGGCCCCTGCTCTGGCACCAATGCACCAGCGCATCTTCCTGGCCGTGCGTGACCCAGATCTCGCCGGCGCCGGTCGCGGCGATGGTGGCGGTGAGTCCGTCCCAGTCAGCATGATCGGAGATCACCAGCGGCAGCTCGATGCCACGCTGCCGCGCCCGGGCGCGCACGCGCATCCATCCCGAGGCAAACGCGGTGACGGGATCGGGAAACCGCCGCGTCCAGAGATCGGAGGTCGCCGAGGGCGGCGCCAGCGTGATGGTGCCGGCGAGCGCCGCCTTCTTCACGCCCTTCACTGGCCTGAGCTCGCCGAGATCGATGCCGCGGCTCTGGTAGTACTCGGTGATCTTCTCCATCGCGCCATGCAGATAGATCGGTGCGTCATAGCCGGCCTGCCGCAGCAGCGCGATCACTCGCTGCGCCTTGCCGAGCGAATAGGCCCCAACGAGATGCGCGCGCTCCGGAAACAGCGTGACCGAGGCCAGCAGCTTCTTCACCTCGTCGCTCGCATCGCCATGCCGGAATACCGGCAACCCGAACGTCGCCTCGGTGATGAAGACGTCGCAGGGCACCAGCTCGAACGGCGTGCAGGTCGGATCGGGCGCGTCCTTGTAGTCGCCGGAAGCGACGATGCAGGTGTCCTTGCAGGTCACAGCAATCTGTGCCGAACCCAGCACATGGCCGGCCGGGTGGAATTTCACGCAGACGTCGCCGAGCCGGATCTCCTCGCCATAGTTGATGACTTGCGTCGATCCGGCAAAATTCTCGCCGTAGCGCAGCCGCATCATGTCCAGCGTTTCCTGCGTCGCCAGCACCGCACCATGGCCGGCGCGGGCATGGTCGGAATGGCCGTGGGTAATCACGGCCCGCTCGACCGGGCGAACGGGGTCGATATGGAAGCCGCCGGGCTTGCAGCACAGGCCGGCAGCAACTGGCAGCAGGATGTCTTGGGGGCGCATGGTGGTCATATAGGAAGCGAGCGCCTCCAATTCACCCGTCATGCGCGGACTTGACCCGCGCCTCCATCCACTTAAACAGTTGCTTTTTTGATGGATTGCCGGCGAGCCGGCACGACGAGTGTTGGTTCCCAATGCCCCTCCGCCTGTTCCAGACCTCCGGCGATCTCATGGCCGACCGCCGCTTCGAGTTCGCGCGCGACCTCCAGCTCAAGGGCGACCTGCCCGCCGCCGCTGACCTCATAGAGCAGGCGATCGAGCTTGCGCCGAACTTCACCTCGGCCTGGTTCACGCTCGGCGAGATCCGTCAGCAGCTCGGCGAGCGCGACAAGGCGATCGAGGCTTTCCGCAAGGCGCGCGATTCCGATCCTGATGACCAGCACGGCGCCGGCCTGCATCTGATGCGGCTCGGCGACGCCGAGATGTCGGAGATGCCCAAGGCTTACGTGCAGGCGCTGTTCGATCAATACGCGCCACGCTTCGAGCATGCGCTGATCAACGATCTCGGCTACCGCGCCCCCGGATTGATCTTCAAGGCGGTGCTGGCCGCGCGCGTCGCGGCGAAGAAGCCAGCCTTCTTCAAGCGCACCATCGATCTCGGCTGCGGCACCGGCCTCGCGGCCGCCGCCTTCGCCAAACAGGTCGACCATTTCATCGGCATTGATCTGTCGCCCGGCATGATCAAGGAGGGGCGCGCCACCAACCTCTACGCCGAGCTCGAAGTCGCCGACATGATCGACGGCCTGCGCAGCAAGGACGACGGATGCGCGAACCTCGTCGTCGCCGCGGATGCGTTCGTCTATCTCTCCGATCTCGCGCCGGTGCTGAGCGAAGCCAAGCGCGTGCTCGTATCCGGCGGCGTGCTCGCCTTCACGCTGGAGACGCATGACGGCAGCGGCATCGTTCTCGGCGAAGGCCTGCGCTATGCCCATTCGGCGGAATATGTGCGCGGCGCCATCGCCAAGGCCGGCCTCAAGCTGCTGACACTGGAGCCGGCCTCGCCGCGGATCGAGAACAACGAGCCGGTGCGCGGCCTTGTGATCGTTGCCGAAAAAACTTGAGTTTAGGCGCTAACGCCCCGTGATTTGAGCGTCATTGCGTCGCAAAGCCGTGACTTCCCACTTGCGAGCCGTGCTGCGTTCCCAGCACAATGCGCGCATCAGGGAGAAAACAACAATGACCAAGAATCCATCGCGGCGCGATTTCAGCGCCGCCGCGCTCGCCACCATCGCCGCATCCACCTTGCCCGCGCCTTACGTCTGGGCTGCGGAGAAGAAATATGATGCGGGCGCCAGCGACACCGAGATCAAGATCGGCCAGACCGTGCCGCATTCCGGCCCCGGCTCGCTCTACGGCGTGCTCGGGCGCATCGGCGAGGCCTATTTCCAGATGCTGAACGAGAAGGGCGGCATCAACGGGCGCAAGGTCAAGTTTCTCACCATGGACGATGCCTATAGCGCCCCGAAATGCGTCGAGGCGACGCGGCGCCTGGTCGAGCAGGAAGAGGTGCTCGCGCTGTACGGCTCGCTCGGCACCGCGCCGCAGACCGCCGTGCACAAATACCTGAACTCCAAGGGCGTGCCTCAACTGCTGCTCAACACCGGCGCGTCGAAGTGGAATAACCCGAAAGAGTTCAAATGGACGATGGCGGGCCTGCCGCTCTATCCGACCGAGGCGCGCGTCCTGGCGCGGCACGTCGTCAGCGTGAAGCCGAATGCCAAGATCGGCATCCTCTACCAGAACGACGATTTCGGCCGCGACTTTCTCGGTCCCTTCAAGAAGGTTTTGGAGGACGCCGGCGGCACCGCAAAGGTGATCATGGAGCAAACCTACGATCTCACCGAGCCGACCGTCGATTCCCAGCTCATCAATCTCTCCAAGTCGGGCGCCGACGTTTTCTACAACATCTCCACCGGCAAGGCGTCGTCGCAGTCGATCCGCAAGGTCGCCGAGCTCGGCTGGAAGCCGCTGCAGCTTCTTTCCGCCGGCTCGACCGGCCGCTCGATCCTCAATGCCGCGGGCCTCGAGAATGCCACCGGCATCGTCGCCATCCGCTACAACAAGGAGGTCGGCCTGCCCAAATGGGAGAAGGACCCCGACGTGATGGCGTTCGAGGAATTGCGCAAGAAGTACACGCCGGCCATCGACCCCGACAACACCATCGCCTTCGCCGGCTATGGCCAGGCCGTGACCATGGGCGAGATCCTGCGCCGCTGCGGCGACGACCTCACCCGCGCCAACGTGCTGAAGCAGGCTTCGACGCTGGCGGGCTTCCACTCGCCCTACTTCCTCGACGGCGTCACCTACAGCTATACGCCCGGGGACTACACGCCGATGAAGACGCTCTTCATCTCCACCTTCACCGGCAAGGACTGGGACATCTCCGACAAGCCGACGTCGGAATAGGCTGAGGCGCACGCCGCGGCTTCCTCCCTTCTCCCCTTGTGGGAGAAGGTGGCGCGAAGCGCCGGATGAGGGGTTGCTTCAGCAAACTCAAATGCAAACGATAGCTCGCGGAGAGAGACCCCTCACCCGTCTCGCCGCTCCGCGGTGAGCCACCCTCTCCCACAAGGGGAGAGGGTAAGAGCGCGCATTTGCTGCAATTAACTTAACCGATACGCAGCCTTGGCATTCGCCCCAAAAGCCTTGTCCCGCAGCTGCGGGCCAAGCTTCGCCAGGCAGGCTTCCAGCGCGCTCTTGATCTCGCCATAGCTCCCCGCAAGCAGGCACACCGGCCAGTCCGAGCCGAAGATCAGCCTGTCTTCGCCAAAACACCTCGCGGCGTGCGCGACGAATGGAAACAGCCGCTCCGCATCCCAGTCGTTCCAGACCGCTTCGGTCGCAAGCCCTGAGATCTTGCACCAGACATTGCCGCAAGCCGCGAGCGCCTTGATGCGATCGGCCCACTCGTCGCTGCCGCCGTCGGCGATCGGCGGCTTGGCCGCGTGGTCGAGCACGAACCGCGCTTGCGGAAACGCCTGAGCGGTTGCGATCGCCGGCGGCAGCTCGCGGGCGCGGACGAGGAAATCGTAGGTGAGATCGCGGGCGAACAATGCGGTGAGGCCGCGCTGGACGTCCTCGCGCAGCAGCCAATCGGGATCGGCTTCATCGTGGACCTGGTGGCGGATGCCGACCAGCTTGCCGCCGCCGGGTGAAGCGCGAAGCCGATCAAGGGTTTCGCCAAGCGTACCATCCGTCAGATCAGCCCAGCCGACCACACCAACGACGAAGGGATTTTCGTGCGCAATGCGCAAGAATTCCTCGGTCTCCTCCAGCGCGGAGCGACATTGCACCACGATGCTGGCGTCGATGCCGTTCGCTTTCAACAGTGGCGCGAGATCGGCCGGACCGAAGGCGCGGCGGATCGGCGTCAGCTCGTCCGCTGCCATCCAGGGATAATCGGCGCGTGCAGGATCCCAGAAGTGTTGATGGGCGTCGATGATCATGCCTTACGCCCCGCCCGGCAGCGGCGAGCGCGCATCGACGAGGTTCCGTGCCCGCAGCTCGTGTCAGAACGCGGCCGGCACCGCACTCTCCGACATCGCGATGTTGTCGGAAACTTCAGCGGCATTGCGCGCGCCCATCACGGCGACCGTGACGGCCGGATGCGCCGTGCAGAACTGGAGCGCGGCGGCCTTCAGCTCGGTGCCATGCTTGCGGCAGAGCGCGTCGAGCTCCAGCGCTCGCGCCACCAGCGTTGCGTCGGCGTCCTGATAATTGAACTTCGCACTGGTGTGCGGATTGGCCAAAATGCCGCTGTTGTAGATGCCGCCGAGCAGGATGCCGATGCCTTTCGCCGCGCAGAGCGGAAATAGCGCATCCAGCGCCCCCTGGTCGAGCAGCGTGTAGCGCCCGGCGAGCAGGAAGCAGTCGACCGGCACGGCCTCGGCGAAACGGACCTGCATCTCCGACTGGTTCATGCCGGCGCCGATCGCCTTGACGGTGCCGTCCTCGCGCAAGCGCTGGAGCGCGCGAAAGGCACCATTGACCGCCTCGTCATAGTGATCGTCGGGATCGTGCACCAGGAGGACGTCGACACGGTCGAGCCCAAGGCGACCCAGGCTCTCCTCCACCGATCGCAGCACGCCGTCATAGCTGAAATCGAACACGGGCCGCTCGCGCGGCGTACCCTTATAGTGCTCGTCCTCGGCGGCGCCGCCATCTGGCGCGCGCAGCAGGCGGCCGACCTTGGTCGAGATGGCGTAAGACTCGCGCTTCTGCTGTCGCAGGAAGGCCCCTAATCGCCGCTCGGCGAGGCCGAAGCCGTAGAGCGGCGCCGTATCGAAGAAGCGCACCCCAAGCGACCAGGCGCGCGCGATCGTCGCTTCCGCATCGGCATCGCTGACCGGGCTGAACAATCCGCCGAGCGGGGCGGAACCGAGACCGATTGAAGTGACGTCGAGCGAGCCGAGCCGCGACCGTTTCATTCCCATTGCCTTGTCTTCATTCCAACAGTCCAGATCATCTCCCCCGCTTGCAAAAATCGCAAGCGGGGGAGGCATGCAGGAGCGCGGGGCTGGCGGACGCTCCTACTTCAACATCTGCGCGACGTTGTCCTTGGTGACGAGATCGAGGCCGGTGTAGACGATCTCCGGCACCTTCTCGCCCTTCTTGATGGCGAGCAGCGTGTCCATCGCCTTCTCGCCCATCTCGAACGGACGCTGGCCGACCAGCGCGTTGGCATAGCCGTCGCGCAGCAGCTCGAGCTGCATCTTCAGCGTGTCGGCGACGACCAGCGTGAACTTGCCGGAGTCAATGTCCTTCTTGTTCCTCGACGCGAAGGCCTTGAAGCCTTCAGGGGCGAACATCGGCCAGCCGCCGATAGGAACGATGGCGGCAAGATCCGGCGTTGCGGTGCGCATATCCGTCATCTGCTGGACCGCGAGTGCCGGATCGTCGTTGCAGAAGGTCGGAGAGCCCGCGACCTCCGTCCATTTCGAGCCCTTCAGCGCCTCGCGCACGCCGTCGACACGCTCGGCGAGGTTCTTGGCGCCGGGGCCGCCCGAGACCATGGCGTATTTGCCGCCATCGGGCCGCATCTTCACCAGCTGCTTGCCAAGCGCGACGCCGAACTCCTTATTGTTGGTGCCGATATAGGCGATGCGCTTGGAGCCCGGCGCATCGGCATCGAAGGTGATGACGGGGATGCCGGCGGCCGTCGCCGCCTCGATCGACTTGGTCATGGCCGCGACGTCGGCGACCGAGATGGCGAGACCGTCGACCTTCTGCGTGACGAAGTCCTGGATGATCTGGGCCTGCGTCGCCGGCTCGTGCTCGACCGGTCCCTTGTAGATGCACTCGATATTGCCGAGCTCCTTGGCGCGCTTCAGGCAGCCGTCGCGCGCGAAGTCGAAGAACGGATTGTTCATCGCCTTGGGCACGATGACGAAGCGGTAGTTCGCGGCCAACGCCGGCGTTGCCATCATTGCGACGGCGATGCCGGCAAGAAGAAGTTTCCTCATTGTCTCCTCCACCCTTCTCTGGCGCCCGTCCTCTTTGAAACGTCCGGGAAGCGGACAGGCGGCATCTTCGTTGTTTTCCCGGAACGACGTCACCTTCAGCTCATCTGCGAGCGGATGCGGTCGACCAGCACGGCCAGGATGATGATCACGCCTACCAGCGTCTGCTGCCAGTAGGAGGAGACCTGCGCCAGCACGAGGCCATTGCGGATCACTTCCAGCAGCACGCAGCCGACGATGGCCCCGAGCGGACCGCCGATGCCGCCGGCGAGGTTCGCGCCGCCGATCACGGCCGCCGCGATCACGTTGAGTTCGTAGGACGTCGCCATGTTGGCGGGCGCCGATCCGAGCCAGCCGGAGATGATGATGCCCTGGAGGCCTGCGGCGAGGGCGCAGATCACATAGACCTCGATCTTCACCCGCACGACCGGGATGCCGGTCAGCTCCGCCGCCTTCTCGTTGCCGCCGAGTGCGAAGACGTGGCGGCCGAACGAGGTGTGATGCAGGACCACGGCCATCGTCAGTGCGAGGATCACGAGATAAATGAAAGGCACGGGCACGCCGAGCACGTCGCCCGAGGTGAGCGCGTAGAAACGATCGGCATCGGGCCCGCCCGGAAAGCTGCCGCGGCCGTTGGAGACGACATAGCCGAGCCCGCGCACGATCGAGAGCATGCCGAGCGTGGTGACGAAGGGCGACAGGCCGAGCACGGCGATGCAGAAGCCGTTGACGAGGCCGGCGATCAGCGCGACGCCGAGGCCGGCGAGGATCGAGATCAGCAGGATCAGGCCCGGCACGTTGGCAATTACGGTCTTGCCGTCGGCCGCCAGATGCACGAACAGCGCGCCCGCCGGCGAGCCGGGCGCCGACAGCTCGGTCATCACCATCGAGGTGATCATGGCCGAGAAGCACATCATCGATCCCACCGACAGATCGATGCCGCCGGTGATGATCACGAAGGTGACGCCGAGCGTCGCAATGGCGATGAAGGAAAAATTCTTCGCCACGTTCTGTATATTGCCTTCGGTGAAGAAATAGGGGCTGGCGAAATGCATGATCACCAGCAGCACCGCGAGCGCGAGCAGCACGTAGCCGGTCTGGGAGGCGAAGATGCCGCGCTGCCACCATCTGATCCGGCCGACATTGGTGAAGCTGATCGGGGATTCCATGGGCATGGCCATCACGCCGCCTCCTTCGCGCCGGTGATGAGCGCGGTGACTTCCTCTGGCGAGGTCTGGTGGATCGGCTTGTCGGCCCGCTTCTCGCCGCGGCGCATGACGATGACGCGGTCGCAGACCGCGAACACGTCAGGCATGCGGTGCGAGATCAGCATCACGGCGACGCCCTGCTCCTTCAGCCGGTGGATCAGGCCGAGCACCTGCTCGACCTGGCGCACCGAGATCGCGGCGGTGGGCTCGTCCATCATCACCAGCCGCGCATTGGAGAGCCGCGTCCGCGCGATCGCGACCGCCTGGCGCTGGCCGCCCGACATCTGCTTGACGAGATCGTCGGGACGCGTCTCCGAGCGCAGCTCGCCGAACAATTCCAGCGCACGCGCCGCCATCGCCTTGTGGTCGAGCAATGCGATGGGCCCGAACCTGCGCTTCAGCTCGCGGCCGAGGAACACGTTGGCCGCCGCCGTGAGGTTGTCCGATAGCGCGAGGTCCTGGTAGACGACCTCGATGCCGACGGCGCGGGCATCGACCGGCCGGTTGAAATGAACCGCGTTGCCGGCAAAGCGGATCTCGCCGTGGCTGGGGCGGAAATTGCCGGCGATGATCTTGACCAGCGTCGACTTGCCGGCACCGTTGTCGCCCATCAGGCCGACCACCTCGCCCGGCATGACCTGCATGTCGACGCCATGCAGCGCGCGGATCGCGCCGAACTCCTTGCCGATGCCGGTCAGCTCGAGGACCGGTGTCGCGTCAGCGTTTGCCATCAGCAGCCTCGCTCAGACATAGCGGTTGACCAGGGATTCCAGATATTCCTGCCGGCCCGAGCGCGGCTGCGGGTCGAAGCCGGGACGAAGCGCACGGTCGGCGAGATCGGCGAGCGAACGCTGGCCACCAAGAATGGCGCGGCCCTCGGTGCCGGCCCATCCCTCGTATCGCTCGGTGAGCGGCGCCGTGAGGGCGCCGGCATCGAGCATGTCGGCGGCGGCGAGGAACGCGCGCGCACAGGCATCCATCGAGCCGACATGGGCGTGGATCAGATCGTCCGGGTCGATCGACTGCCGCCGGATCTTGGCATCGAAATTGAGCCCGCCGGTGGTGAAGCCGCCACGGTTCAGGATCTCGTGAAACACCAGCGCCAGCTCCGGGACGTTCATCGCGAACTGGTCGGTATCCCAGCCGAGCAGATCGTCGCCCCGGTTGACGTCGAGCGAGCCGAACACGCCGAGCGCCTCGGCCAGCGCGACCTCATGGTGGAAGGAGTGACCGGCGAGGATGGCGTGGTTCTGCTCGATGTTGAGCTTGACGTCTTTCAAGAGGTCGTAGCGCGCAAGGAAGCCGTAGCAGGTGGCGACGTCGAAATCATATTGATGCTTGGTCGGCTCCTTGGGCTTCGGCTCGATCAGGATCGGCCCCTTGAAGCCGATCTTGTGCTTGTGCTCGACGACCAGCGAGATGAAGCGGCCGAGCTGGTCGAGCTCGCGCTTGAGATCGGTGTTGAGCAGCGTCTCGTAGCCCTCGCGCCCGCCCCACAGCACGTAGTTCTGGCCGCCGAGCCGGTGCGTCACCTCCAGCGCGGCGCGGACCTGGCCGGCGGCATAGGTGAATATCTCCGGGTCCGGATTGGTCGCCGCGCCCGCCATGTAGCGGCGATGCGTGAACAGGTTGGCGGTGCCCCAGAGCAGGCGGACCTTGCTCGATGCCATCTTCGCTTCGAACAGATCGGCGATCGCATTGAGATTGGCGACGGACTCGGCGAGCGAAGCGCCCTCCGGCGCTGCATCGACGTCGTGGAAGGTGAAGTAGGGCACGTCGAGCAGGCGAAACAGCTCGAAGGCGATATCGGCCTTGGCCCGCGCCTGCGCCATCGCGTCACCGCCCTGGTGCCACGGCCTCAGGAAGGTCTCGCCGCCGAAGGGATCGCCGCCCGGCCAGCAGAACGAATGCCAATAGCAGACCGCAAAGCGCAAATGATCCTCGAGCCTGCGGCCGTGTACGAGGCGATCCTTGTCGTACCAGCGGAACGCGGGCGCCTGTCCCGCGTCCTTGCCGGCGAAGGCGACAGGTGTGGTTGCATCGAAGAATTTGGCTGACGCGTTCACTTAAGGAGACTCCTTCAATGCGGGATAAAGCTCGCGCCATCGCCGGTAGGCCTCGTCATAGGCTTCCGTGACGGATGCGCGGGGCGTGAAGCTCGCGAGCCGCCGCGGGTGGGTGCAGACAGCTGCGGGTCTTTCGCCGGTGGCGGCGAGCCGGCCGAGCCTGGAGGCACCGAGCGCCGCCCCCACCTCGCCTTCCTCGATGCGATGGACGGGAACGCCGAGCACGTCGGCACAGATCTGCGCCCATAGCGGTGAGCGCGAGCCGCCGCCGACGAGATCGAGCTCGGTGATCGCCCCGCCTGCCGCGCTCAGCGCCGCCAGATTGTCGCGCGCGGCGAAGGCGACGCCTTCGAGCACGGCCTGCACGATCTGCGTCCGCCCGGTCGCACCGCGCAGGCCGACGAAGGCGCCGCTGGCGGCGGCATCGTTGTGCGGCGTGCGCTCGCCGTCGAGATAGGGCAGGAATTTGATCGGGCTCGGCCCATCGACGCGCTCGCCGAGCGGCGCCAGCAGCGCTGGGGCCGGCGTCTCCATCACACCGGCAAGCCAGGCCAGCGAGGCCGCCGCCGAGAGCATCACGCCCATCTGGTGCCAGAGGCCGGGCAGCGCGTGACAGAACGCATGCACCGCCGAGGCCGGTGCCGGCGCGAAGCGGTCGGTGACGCGGAACACCACGCCGGACGTTCCCAGCGACAGGAACGCATCGCCCGGCGCGATCGCGCCGAGCCCGATCGCGCTCGCGGCATTGTCGCCGGCGCCTCCGGCGA
Organism: Bradyrhizobium sp. CIR18; assembly: GCF_014198295.1. NCBI lineage: Bacteria > Pseudomonadati > Pseudomonadota > Alphaproteobacteria > Hyphomicrobiales > Nitrobacteraceae > Bradyrhizobium > Bradyrhizobium sp. CIR18. Next base: position 250,900 of record NZ_JACIHF010000003.1, read on the forward strand.
CAACGACGTCCTTCGCCATGCCCCAGCGCTGCGTGAATTCCGGCGCGAGCATCGCGCTGACCGCGCTGCCCTCGACGAGGCGCGGCATGTGGTGGAGATCGAGCCCGGTGGCATGCAGCAACAGCGGCGACCAGCGGCGCAGACCGACATCGAGCCACAGCGTGCCGGCCGCATCCGACATATCCTCGATCATCTCGCCGGTCAGGCGATAGCGTACATAGGCCTTGGGCAGCAGCACCTTTGCGACGCGCGCGAAGATTTTTGGCTCATGCCGCGCGAGCCACAACAGCTTCGGCGCGGTGAAACCCGGCATCGCGAGATTGCCGGCAATCGCATGCAGCGAGGGGCACCGCTGCTCCAGCACGGCGCATTCGGCCTGCGAGCGGCCGTCGTTCCAGAGGATCGCCGGACGCAGCGGCCGTCCATCCTCGTCGAGCAACGTCGCGCCATGCATCTGGCCCGACAGGCCGATGCCGCGGATCCGCGTGACCTCGCGTGGATGGCGGGCGGCGAGATCGTCGACCGCACCGATGGCAGCATCGACCCAGGAATCGGGATCCTGCTCGGACCACAACGGCGCCGGATGCGACAGCGCAAGCTCGCGCGCCGCCGTCGCGAGGATCGCGCCGGCTTCGCTCACGAGCACCGCTTTCACGCCGGACGTGCCGATGTCCAGTCCGAGATACAAATCGTCCTCCTCTTTGCCCTTTTGCGAGGCGCGATCTTGACGTCACGCTCTCCGCCACGGCCGTTCGATATCCACCTGCCGCTAAGGCAGATTGTCCCGCATCACGATGTCGATCCTGATCTTCTCCTGCTCGCGCAAGATCGGCTCGCCGCGGGCGAGTGCGAGCAGCACGCGCACGGCGGCGCGCGCTTCGTGTCCGGGGTTCTGCGAGATCGCGGCATCCATCACGCCCTGCAGCAGCAGCCGGCGGGTCAGCACGGTGACGTCATGACCGACAAACACGACCTTGTCGCGGCCGGCATCGCTCAACGCCTTGTCACTCAAGGCCTTGGCGACGCCCTGGGTGCCGGCGCCGACGTTATAGAGGCCGACGATGTCGGCATGCTTGCCGAGCAGCCGCGCCAGCACCTGTTCGGAACGATCGTCCTCGTCGCGCCCTTCCAGCACCGGCAGCACGCTGAGGCCGGAAAATTCCGACGCCATCACCTGGTTGAAGCCGAAAATGCGCTCGGCATGGTCGCGCAGGCCCTGCGAGCCCGCGACGATCGCAACCTTGCCGGATCTTTGGCCGACCAGCCGTCCGACCAGCGCGCCGGCGGTGCGGCCCGCCGCGATGTTGTCGATGCCGACATAATGGTGGCGGCGCGACGACGGCACGTCCGAAACCAGCGTCACCACCTTGGTGCCGGCATCGACGAGATCGTTGATCGCGGCACGGACGCTCGGATGATCCAGCGCCACCACGGCGACGCCATCGTAATCGCCCGACAGCGCCTCCAATGAGGCCGCGAGCACGGAGGGGTCAAACACGTCGGTCGCGACCATCTCGACGCTGAGCCGGCGGGCCGACAGCCAGGCGGACATCTCGCCGAGATAGGCCTCGATCTGCTGCATGAACGGGTTCGGCCCCGAGGGCATCACGAAGGCAAAGCGGCGGGCGCGGCCACGGGCGAGCTCGGCGGCGGCGACGTGCGGCTGGAACGCGTTGCGCTCAATGGCCGCCTGGACGCGCCGCACCGTGTCCGGCCGCACCCCCGGGCGATTGTGCAGCACGCGATCGACCGTCGCCAGGCTAACGCCCGCCTCGCGGGCGATGTCCTTCAGCGTCAGCGCGGTCGCGGTGAGGGTCTCGGCCATCGCTGAAGGTTAGCAGAGGTGTTTTGAGGTACGCAACTCATTTTGAGGATCGTCGCCGCAGCGCCTCGAGTTGCGGTTGTAACCACAGAGGTAAACACGCCCCCTGCCCGACCCGTCTCGCTCGAACCCTGGACGCGCGGCTACCACCGCCTTGCCTGGTCGGCAAGCGGGTCAGCCGCTCCCGCAGCCAGCCAGAGCGTTGACCGGACTTGTCGACAGCCACAGGGCCTGCTCTGATCTCACATCTTCCCGTAGGAGGCGCCGCGCCGCGTGATGATGACGTAGCGCGCGTCCTGCCTGGTTTCGTTCTCGAAGATCACCGCGCGCATCACGTCGAAATCCAGGCAATCGCCTTCGCGCAGCCGCACCGCCTTGGCGTCGATGTGCACGGCGATCGCCCCCTCCAGCATCAGCAACTGCTGGGTAAAGGCGTTGCGGCCCCAGGGGCTGTACGGCACCCGCGCGCCGGCCGGCAGATCGACGACGATGATCTCGATGCCGCTCGCCGCATCCGTCGGCGAGGCGTGCCGGCGGCGATAGCCGCTGTCGGGGTCACGCCAGTGCGGCTGGTCGGCAAGCTGCACCAGCCGCTCCGGCGGCTTCTCGGCGAGCGCGACGACATCGCTGAGCGACACGTCGAGCGCCGCGCAGAGTCGTCCCAGCAGCGCAGCCGTCGCGCTGCTCTGCGCCCGCTCCACCCGCCCGATCATGGCGCGGCTGACGCCGGAACGCGCGGCGAGCTCGTTCAAGGTCATGCCGGCCTGCGTCCTCAGCGTCTTCAGGCGGCGACCGATCGCACGGTCGAGTTTCTGCTGGTCCATTTTTTCCGGTCTTGGCCTTCATCCGAACATGGCCCGGCACAAGGACCACAAGCCGCCGGGCGAGAGCAGCTTAGGGCGAGTAAGCAGTCAGCGCCGGGAGCGAGGAGCTAAGATATTGGAATCTCATGCACCGCGAATGCGCGCATTGTCAGGTTGTCGAACGGGACATTTCAATCGGGGAAGCTTGGAGCGGGCGAAGGGAATCGAACCCTCGTATGCAGCTTGGGAAGCTGCCGTTCTACCATTGAACTACGCCCGCTTATGCGCGGCTTGCGCGCCCGTCCTGATTAGCCGAGACGGCGCCTCCCGCCAAGCGGTTTGGCGCAGCCAGCCGGCCGGTTATTAACGTCTTGGCAAGATTTTGGGTGCGTCGGATTGTGGCGGTGTTATGATCGCGTGTCTGGGGAGAGACGTGCACTGAGTGGGGCGTGTGCATGGTGGGGCGTGGCTACACGATATTCGACACGGCGATCGGACGCTGCGGCATCATCTGGAGCGACACCGGCGTGGTGGCTGTGCAATTGCCGGAGGCGCGGGAGATCGACACTCGCCGCCGCATTTTTGCGATCCATCCCGAGGCGCGCGAGCAGCGCCCTTCCAACAATGCCGAGCTTGCGATCGAGGGCATCGTGAGCCTGCTGCAGGGCAATGATCCCGATTTTTCCGAGGTCAGCCTGGATGCCGGCGGGGTGCCCGGCTTCAACCGCCGCGTCTATGAGTTCGCCTGCTCCATTCCGCGCGGGGAGACGCGGACCTATCACGAGGTCGCCAAGGCGCTGGGGGCTTCAGGCGCGGCACATTCGGTGGCACAGGCCATCGCCAAAAATCCCTACATGCTGATCGTGCCCTGCCACCGGGTGCTGGAGGACGGCAATTACACCGATCGGCTCTCGCCGTATGGCGGGGTGATCTCCAAGCGGCGGCTGCTGGCGCTCGAGGGCGCCCAACCGGTCGCCAGCAAGACGCTGTTCGAGGTGCTGCTCCCCGTTGCTCCGCCGCGCGCGCCCAGCTAGGGCGCGATCATGGTCGCACCCTAGCTTTTTTGGGCATGATCTTATCGGACAACCGCTACACACTTGTCCGGATCATGCCTAGATAGGCGGGATGGACGCGACCACACTGCTGACGTCACAATCGATGATCGTTTCCGAGTTTCGCTGCGACGCGGGACCGGACGACACGCCATTTGCCGAATGCCGCACCGGGCATTCCATTGCCTATGTCCGCTCGGGCAGCTTCGGCTGCCATTGCCGCGCCGGCTTCTTCGATCTGGTGGCGGGGTCGATGCTGGTCGGGGCGCCCGGCGAGGAATACACCTGCACGCATGAGCATGTCAGCGGCGATGTCTGCCTGTCGTTCTTCCTCAGCGCGGACATGGTCGATGCCCTCGGCGGGAGGCGCGAGATCTGGCAGGTCGGTGCCACGCCCCCGCTGCCCGAATTGATGGTGCTGGGCGAGCTCGCCCAGACGGCGGCAGATGGCAACAGCGATATCGGCCTCGACGAAGTCGGCCAGATCCTGGCCGGCCGTTTTATCGACGTCGTTTCGGGCAGGGCGCGCAAGCCGGCCACCCCCACCGCCCGCGACCGCCGCCGCGCGGTCGAGGCCGCGCTGTGGATCGACGACAACTCGCATGCCGAGGTCGATCTCGAACAGGCCGCCAAGCAGGCGGGCCTCAGCCCGTTCCATTTCCTGCGGCTGTTCTCGAGCGTGCTCGGCGTCACCCCGCATCAATATCTGTTGCGCTCGCGGCTGCGGCACGCCGCGCGGCTGCTCACCGATGACGACATCGCGGTCACTGATGTCGCCTACGACGTCGGCTTCGGCGATCTCTCCAACTTCGTCCGCACCTTCCACCGCGCTGCCGGCGTATCGCCGACCAAGTTCCGCCAGGCCTCGCGCGGGGAGCGCAGAATCTTCGCTGAACGCCTCGTCCTCAACTGAGACAGGTCGGCGGAATGGCGGGGTAATAGTCTGTTGACCAGACGGGCGCGTCGTACTGGGCTTACGGCACGCCGCGCGATATTACAACCAAAGAGCGAATCAACGCTCTTTGAGTGCGGCGACCCGGCAGATGAACAGTGCCCCGAGTGACGTGATTGCGGCCACACTGATCGCGCTTGCCGTCGGCCTCGCCTTCATCGCCGGCTGTGCCGTCTATTATGGCCGCCAGATCACCTCGCGCAGGATTCCGATGCAATGGGGCACCGACGGTCAGCCGGCCTGGTTTGCACCACGCCTCATCGGGCTCTGGTTCAGCTTCGGCGTCACGGCCGCCCTCTCCGCGTTCCTGCTCGTCCTCGCCCTTCATGACCCGCAGAAGCTCACGGCCCTGATCGTCGCAACGGTCAGCGTGATCGGAACGAACATGTGGGTTCACGTCTATCACCTGAAACGGGTGATCCGGTGGCAGTCGGAGGTGCCGGCGAGCTAAAGCGCGATGCGATGAGGATGAATCGTCATCGCGCTTTGGTTTATTGTTTGAGCATGATCTTTTCGGAAAACCGCTGCGCACTTTTCCGGAACATGCTTTAGCCGGCTGCCGAGCGCAAGATTCTCCAAGAGTCGCCCGCCTCACCCCGACTAGGGTTGTCTCCGGCGCGCGCCATTTTCGGCACGCTTTGCAAATGGAGACGATCATGTACGACCACATCGGACTTCGCGTTGCCGATCTCGACGCCGCCACGCGCTTCTATACCGCGGTGCTGGCGCCGCTCGGTTACGTCCTGTGCTCCAGCGGCGACGGCTATGCCGGCTTCGGGCCGAAGGGCCAGCCGGCGCTGTGGTTGCACCTGAACAAGGGCCGCAAGGCCGACGGCGCGCACATCGCGTTCCGCGCCGGAAATCATGACGCGGTCAAGGCGTTCCACAGCGAAGGTCTGAAGACCGGCGGCCGCGACAATGGCGGCGCCGGGCCGCGCAAGGATTACAGCCCGACCTATTACGCGGCGTTCCTGATCGACCCCGATGGCAACAATGTCGAGGCGGTCTGTGTGTAGAAGCCGCCGCGCACGAGCACTCGTAGGGTGGGCAAAGCGACTTGTCCGACGTAGCTCGAAGAGCGAAGGCGGAAGCGTGCCCACCAACTGTCCCGTCAATCCAAATGGTGGGCACGGCGCTACGCGCCTTTGCCCACCCTACAAAATTGCTTTTGAGGAAACTCCATGGCCTCCATCCACAACGACATCTCCATCAACGCCCCGGCGCGCGACGTCTGGGATGCGGTGCGCGATTTCGGCGCGCTGCATGAACGGCTGGCACCCGGCTTCGTCACCGCCTGCACGCTCGACGGCGATGCGCGTATCGTCACCTTCGCCAACGGCTCGGTGGCGCGCGAGGTGCTGGTCGATTGCGACGACGCGCGGCAGCGCCTCGTCTATGCCATCAACAACGAGCGGCTGAGGCACTACAGCGCGTCGGTGCAGGTGATCGCCGACGGCGAGCGGAGAAGCCGCCTGGTGTGGATCATCGACATGCTGCCGAACGAGCTTGCAGCCTACGTCCAGGGCCAGACCAAGGACGCCGTCGTTGCGATACATAAAGCGTTTCCGCCCGCTGCAGCCTAGCGGCGGTCCGCGCGGCTCTGTGAGTTTTCTCACAGAGCTCCGCCCTCGCCAGCCGTAACCATCGCGGCGTGCGTCCTGTTGGCTCCACTCTCCCGGCGGCGCCACGCACGCGAGGAGCATGTCATGCGAGGTGCGGACAAGGTGATTTGCCAGGCGGCCGCCGTGCTGCTGCTGTTTTCCGTCGCGAGCTCGCCGGCGAAGGCGCAGTTCTTCGGCGGCGGAGGTGCCGGCGGCGAGGACATGATGACCCAGATGGCCCCGATGCTGGAGATGATGAAGGCGAAGATGGGCAAGCGCCGCTTCGCCATGATGATGCAGACCATGGGCCCAATGATGAGCCGCATGATGGAGAATGGCGGAGGAGGGCTTGGTGGCATGATGGGCAGTGGCCTCGGCGGCCATCTCGGCGGCGGCTTTGGCGCACCTAATTACGGCGGCTACACCCCGATGGCTGGCGGCACCATGCCGGCCGGTTATGGCGGCGTTGGTGGCGGCGACGTCATGGGCATGCTCGGTGGTGCCGGAGGCGGCGACATGATGGCGATGATCCCGCAATTGATGCGGCTCGCCAATGTCGGCGGCGGCCATCGCCGCCACAAACATCGCTAGTCGGCAGCGCCCGAGAGAGCCGGCTTGATCGCAGCCTTGCTCGCGCGCGGTCCCCAGCGCGTCAGCACCACGCTGGAGAATGAGAGCAGGCCGAGCACGACCATCGAGCTTGCGGCCAGCCAGAAAAAGCTCTGTGCGGTCGCCTCGTGGGTCGACAGCCACCAGCCCGCCGCCGAGATGTAGATCAGTCGCGCCGTCTGCGCCAGCACCGGACCGATCACCTTGGCCGCGCCTTGCGACGAGAAATACATCGTCGTGGCAATGCCGAAAAAGGCGTAGAACGGTCCGACCGTCGAGAGATATTGATGGCTCGCCGCGCGCACGGCCGCGCTGTCGGTGAAGATGTTGATCCAGAGATCGGGGAACATCGCAACGACGCATGCCGGCGCGCCGACGGCCACGAAGGCGGCAGCACTGGCGATCCAGGCGACGCGCCGCGCACGCGCGATGTTGCCTGCGCCGATTGCCATGCCCACCATCGGCACGCAGGCGATACCGAACGAGAACGCGATCGAGGTCAGCAAAAATTCCAGCCGCGCGCCGATGCCGTAGCCGGCGAGGATCGTGGTGCCGAATGTTGCCAGCATGTGGGTGAAGATCGAGATCGTCAGCACCGATTGCAGCGGCGAGAAGCAGGCGATCGCGCCGACCTTCAGGATGTCGAAAAACATCGCCCACTGAATGCGCAGGCCACGCAGCTTTGGTGTAACCCGGGCGCGGCCGGAGAACAGGTACCAGCCCATGATGCAGATATTCATGGAATAGGCGATCAGCGCGCCGGCCGCGACGCCGCGCATGCCGAACTGCGGCACCGGCCCGAGCCCAAGGCCGAGCGTGCCGCCGAGCACGATCTGCCAGGCCGCCGAATTGAGGATCAGGAACGACGGCAGCTTCATGTTGCCGGTGCCACGCAGCACGCCGGCCATGGTGTTGAGCAGCCAGGGCAGCACGGCGCCGCCGAAAAATACCTGCGTGTAGGCGACCGCATGAGTCAGCACATCGCCGCGGCCGCCGAGCATTTCCAGCACCCGCGGCCCGAAGATCAGCATGCCCAGCATGAAGACGAGGCCGAAGCTGATGCCGATCAGGATCGCATGCATGGCAAGCGTGCCGGCACGCTCGCGATCGCCAGCACCGAGCGCGCGTGCAATGGCGGACGCGACCGCACCGCCCATGGCGCCGCCCGACATCGTCATGGTCAGAATGATTGTCGGAAACACCAGCGCCATCGCCGCCAATGCCTCGACGCCGAGCCGGCCGATATAGGAGGTCTCCGCGATTACCGTACAGGTGCCGGCCGAGAGCGCGATCACGTTGGGCCAGGCGAGGGAGAGCAGCGTGCGCAGGATCGGCCCGTCTACAAGCGCGCTTCGCACCGGCCGCGGGGGCGGCGGCAGCGGACGCTCTTGCTCATCGACCGGGATTTCGGCGATGTCGGACATGTCCTCTCCGGGGCACGGGGCGCCATTTGCGGCGCGGCAATGCGTAGCTGTGCCAATTATTTTCTTCGCGCAGAAGGCGCGGCGAGAGGCTTGTTAGCACGGCCCGCAGCGATTTCTCCTGCGCCAGTTGCAGGCGTGCCCTGCGGCAGCGCATTTCAGCCCGTGAAATTGCGCCTGTTGTTCTCCCTCTCCCCGCACGCGGGGAGAGGCGAAGCGCGCGGCGGCGCCATCGCCTATTCCACGACCCAAACCAGCGGAGGACGGCCGCCAGCAGCAGTGCGCATGTGCACGCCGATGTGCCGCCCGCATCCCGCAGCCAGGCCTTCGAACAATCCCTCCAGGACCTTGGCGCAGGCGCCGTGATAGTCGGCGACGTCGTCCATCAGCTTCCAGCTCTGCTGGTGGATTTCGAACGTGCCTTCGGATTGCGAGGTCTCGGCCGTGTCATCCTGCGCCGCGAACAGGGCGCCCAGGAATGACGCGAACGCGCTTGCCCCGCCGCGGCTCATCGCCAGCGCGGCGGCGACTTCGTCGAAATATTGCATGCCGATCAGCTTACCGGTGAGGTGCAGCAGATAACCGGCGTCTTCCGGGCCAAACAGCTGCACCATCACGGGCGCGGCGGTGCGGACATATTCCATCGCGTACTTGCGGTAGGCCTTTTCGAGGCGCGGTTTTGGCCAGCTCGCAACCGGCAAAGCCGGCGCAGTCTTCGCATCGAACAGCGGCGCTTCGAGGTGGCGCGCGAACACGAGCCGCTGATCGAGCTCGAGCGGATGGTCGTACTGGTGGTAATAGCCTTCCAGCCCATCCTGGCCGTCGACGCTCTGCTTGGTGCAGACGAAGCCGAGCCTGAGATCGCCGAGCGCAACGCCATTATTGGCGTGCCATCCCCGCAGCATCGCGCGGGAGACCTCGCCCGGCACGCCGCAGATCGCGGTGCCCTTCCAGATCCAGCGCGGCGGCGGATAACGGATCCAGGCCTTGGCGTCGCTCTCATACATGTATTCGACATGCACGCCGCCGATCCAGTTCGAGAGATAGTGATATTGCGCGGCCGCCACCGCCGGCGGCAGATGATCGATCCCGAGCTTCCTAAGCCCGGGCAGGAAGCGCTCCTGCTGCTGGCGGCGGAATACGCGGAAGACGAACTCCGCTGCATCCGCAGTGCCGCGCCGCGTGACGACGGTGAGGATGAGGCCGGTGAAATAGGCGTGGTAGAGGTCGGCGACCGCCCGCCAGCGCTTCCATTGGGCTTCCTGCGCTGCGTCAGCTGCGGCGGTCATTCGTTTCGCTCCCGATCGTTGTTGCGATCGAGTGTGTCACCGCGCCTTCCGGCAGGCAACATGACGCCCGTGCAGGGCGCCCTGCGCGGCCACCCGCCAATTCCGCATCACGAAGTTTGCTGCGGTGGCGTCTTGGCCGCGCGCTCTCGCTCGACCCGTTCGGTGACATCGCGCGCCATCGCGACCGATCCCAGGACGGTGCCGCCGGAATCCCGCACCAGTGCGAACGTCATCTCGATGTAGAGCTTGCGCCCGCTCTTGTGCAGCGCGCGGGTCAGGGTCGGCCTGCCCGCAAGCTTCATGCTGCCGCTGGCCAGCGCAGCTTCAAAGCCCTTCCAGTGCGCGGCGCGCAGATGCTCGGGAATGATCAGGTCGAGATTCTGGCCGAGCGCTTCCGTCGCGGAGAAGCCGAACAGCGCCGCCGCTGCACGGTTCCACCGCATGATCGTGCCGGAGCGATCCGAATAGATCAGCGCATCCGCGACGTCGTTGAGGATGTTTGCGTCGAGCTGGGATTGATCGGTCATGTCACCACCTCGTGTGGACTGTAGCCCGGATGGAGCGAAGCGTAATCCGGGATCGTGCCACAAGCGAGGGTGTCCCGGATTGCGCTTCGCTCCATCCGGGCTACGGAATTACACCCGAAAATGCTTGCTCAGCTTCAGGCCCTGGGCCTGGTAGTTCGAGCCGATGCGCTGGCCGTACATCGCGTCGGGACGGGCCAGCATCTTCTCGTAGACGAGGCGGCCGACGATCTGGCCGTGCTCAAGGATGAACGGCACTTCGCGCGAGCGCACTTCCAGCACGGCGCGCGCGCCTTGCCCGCCGGCGCCGGCATAGCCGAAGCCGGGATCGAAGAATCCGGCATAGTGCACGCGGAATTCGCCGACCAGCGGATCGAACGGCACCATCTCCGCGGCGTAATCGGGCGGCACCTGCACGGCTTCCTTCGACGCCAGGATGTAGAACTCGCCGGGATCGAGGATCAGGCTGCCGTCGGGGCGGGCCGAGATCGGCTCCCAGAAATCTTCCACCGCGTAGCCGGAGCGACGATCGACGTCGACGACGCCGGTGTGGCGCTTGGCGCGGTAGCCGACGAAGCCGTTTGCCTTCTCGCCGGAGAGATCGACGGAGACGGCGACGCCGCCCGAGAGATCAGCATCGTCGATGTCGACGAGGCGCTCGGCGGCATGCAGGCCATCGAGCTCGTCGGCGTTGAGGATGGCGTCGCCGGTGCGGAAGCGCACCTGCGACAGACGCGAGCCCTCGCTGACCAGCACCGGAAACGTCTTCGGGCTGATCTCGGCATAGAGCGGGCCGTGATAGCCGGCGCCGATCATATCGAAGCGGCGGGTGCCGTCGGCGATGACGCGGGTGAAGACGTCGAGCCGGCCGGTCGAGCTCTTCGGGTTCGCCGCCGCGACGATCTCCGGCGGCAGCGCGAGGCTCTCCAGCAGCGGCACGATGTAGACGCAGTTGGTCTCCAGCACGGCGCCGTCGGCGAGGCTGAACTCGTGCAGCTTCAATTCGTCGATGCGCTCGGCGACGGTGGCGCCGGGACCGGGCAGGAAGCTGGCGCGGACGCGATAGGCGATGTCACCGAGACGCAGATCAAGGCTCGCCGGCTGGATCTGGCTCTCGACGAAGTCATAGGCGGGCAGGATGAGCCCCGCCGCCGCCATCGCCGCGATCATGCGGTCGGGCAGGATACCATTGGCGTCGGGCGCAACCGTGAACGTCAACCGGGGGTCCTCATCAGGGGTCAGATGCATCCGGACATGCCGGAAATACAAGTCTTTTACGGCTATCCGATGGACGCCTTGACGGAAAGGGCATTGCGGAATATGAGCATCACTTATCCCGTGGTGATTTGAGCCGGCCGGCTTGCAGCCACGTTAAATAAGTCGCTAAACAGGCCGGGGACCTCTGTGATCCCGGCCCGTGGATATATCCAGGCCGGTTTTTTTGTGACCGTTTTCGACGAGACGGTCATGTCGGAGGTACCTATGTCGAAGTCGACCACCAACTACCGTCCCGAAACCCGCCTGGTCCATTCCGGCACCCTGCGCTCGCAATATGGCGAGACGTCGGAGGCGCTGTTCCTGACCCAGGGCTACGTCTACAACAGCGCCGAGGAGTGCGAGGCGCGGTTCAAGGGCGAGGATCCCGGCTTCATCTATTCGCGCTACTCCAATCCCACCATCGCGATGTTCGAGCGCCGCATGATCGAGCTCGAAGGCGCCGAAGCCGCACGCTCGGCGGCGACCGGCATGGCCGCGGTGACGACGGCGATCCTGGCGCCACTCAAGGCCGGCGACCACGTGGTGGCCTCGCGCGCCCTGTTCGGCTCGTGCCTCTACGTCGTCCAGGACCTGCTGCCGCGCTACGGCATCGAGACCACGCTGGTCGACGGAGCCAATCTCGATGAATGGCAACGCGCGGTGAAGCCCAACACCAAGACGTTCTTCCTGGAGAGCCCGACCAACCCGACGCTGGACGTGCTCGACATTCCCGGGATTGCCGAGATCGCGCACAAGGGCGGCGCGCGACTCGTCGTCGACAACGTGTTCGCGACCCCGATCTGGCAGAGCCCGCTCGCGCTCGGGGCCGACGTCGTGGTCTATTCCGCGACCAAGCATATCGACGGCCAGGGGCGCTGTCTCGGCGGCATCATCCTGTCGTCGGAAGCCTTCATCGCCGAGCACATCCACAATTTCATGCGCCAGACCGGCCCGTCGATCTCGCCGTTCAACGCCTGGGTCCTGCTCAAGGGCCTGGAGACGCTGGGCGTGCGCGTGCGCGCGCAGACCGAAACGGCCGCGCGCATCGCCGACGTGCTGGCGAGCCATCCGAAGATCTCGCGACTGATTTTCCCGGGCCGCGCCGATCATCCGCAGGCAGCACTGGTGAAAAAGCAGATGCGCGGCGGCTCGACGCTGGTCGGCTTCGAGGTGAAGGGCGGCAAGGCCGCGGCGTTCCGCGTGCTCAATGAATTGAAGCTGGCGAAGATCTCCAACAATCTCGGCGACGCCAAGAGCCTCGTCACGCATCCGGCGACCACGACGCATCAGCGCCTGAAGCCGGAGGACCGCGCCGCGCTCGGCATCAGCGAAGGGTTCATCCGCTTCTCGGCGGGGCTCGAGCATGCCGACGACCTGATCGAGGATCTGACTGCGGCGCTGGAGAAGGCGTGAGGCGAAGCGAGATCTCGTAGGGTGGGCAAAGCGAAGCGTGCCCACGTCTTCTTCCTTCGTATCACTGAGCGATGGTGGGCACGGCGCTTTGCGCCTTTGCCCACCCTACGGCAGCGTGCCTACATCGGCCGATACGTTCTTACGTCCGCGGGCACGTTCACGCCCAGCTTGATCTGCCCCACCGAGCGGATGATGTCGTCGCCGAGCAGCTGGGCGAAGCAGGCATAGCCCCAATCGTTCATGTGCAGACCGTCGGCGATGACGAAGCTCTCGACCGGAATCGACTGGTTCTCGTGCCAGTCGCGCATCACCTCGAAGCGCGGGAAGATGCCGACGTGACGAAGCTCGGCGACCTTGCCGAGCAGCTTCACCATCTTGCCGGCGCTTTCGCCGCGCTGGTTGACGGCCGGCGAATATTGCGGATCGACCAGCACGATGTCGGCGCCGCCGGCGGCCTGGATGCGGCTGATGCCGTCCTCGACCAGTTTGGCGGTGTCGCCGGGATCGAGATTGCGCAGCACCGCGTTGGTGCCGACCTGCCAGATCACGAGATCCGGATGCACGTCGATCACCTGGGTCTGGAGGCGCTTCATCATCTCGGGCGCATCCTCGCCGCCGACGCCGGCATTGACGACGGTGATGTCGGCGGTCGGATAGTGTCGGCGCAGCTGGGCGGCGAGACGGTTCGGATAGTTGAACTCCGGCGAGCTCGCGCCGAATCCTGCGGTCGACGACGAGCCGAACGCGACGATGAGGACGGGCTGGCCGGCGACGAGCTTGCCCGCGACATGCGGCAGCGAGCCCATCGCCTTCGAGCCGCCCTTCGGCGGCAGGCAGGGCACGCGGTTGAAGACGTCGCCGGCGGATTTGGCGACCTGCTTCACCTTGTCGATGGCGCGCGCGGTGATGCCGCGCTGCTCGGGCGAGGTCACGGCAACGGTGGTCTGGGACGGCGAAGCGGGAGCGGGATCAGCCGACTGCGCCGGTGCTTGTGTCGCCTGCGCGGCTTGGGTCTGCGCATGGGACCGCGGGGCCGGCGCCAGCAACAACAGCACTGCTGCTGCAGGCGCGGCCAGCCATGCCGTCAGGCAAAAAGGGCGGAGAGAACTCATTAACACTAGACCTCAATTTTGCTGCTGGGCCGGCTCCAGATGGGCTGCGTCGATCACGAACTGTGCCAACGCCCGGCCAAGGCAATCATGAACCTGCTTCGCCAGTTCGGGCCCGCGGGACGGGCTGAACAGGTCGAACTGACCCTGATCATTCCACTGCCGCATGATCGTGAAACGATCGAACAGCGGAATATCATGCTCCTGCGCCACGACGCGCATATTATCGAGAAACGGTTGGGCCGAGATCATCGTTTCGGTACGCGGGCTGTACTGCAAATTCATCAAGACGACGTCGGCCCCTGCCTTTTGCAACGCAATAACCCCCTCGGTGACGGCGCTGCGAAATTCGTCGGGATCGATGGATCGGATGGCATCCACGGTCCCGGTCTGCCAGACGACCAAAGTAGGCGTTTTTGCTTCCATCAGCTTAACGAAGGTCGAGGCGGCCTCCTCCGCCGTTCGCTTGCTCTGTATTTCTACGGAGACGTGCACTGCTTCCGACGGCGGCAGCTTTTCCTTCAGAATCGCTTCCATACGCGCCGGATAGGAGCTGCCCTCCGAGGATGGAATCGTGGTCGAGCGGCTGCCGACGACCAGGATTTCGAGCGGCTTGCCAGCCTTGACGGCCTCGGCGACCTTGGGAAGCTGGCTTTCGCTGGTAAGCAGATAAGACGGCAATTCGCACGCCGCGGGCGCGGTGGCAGCGCCAGACGCAGCATCGCCCGCGCGCGCCACAGGCGCGGCGAGGCTACCGCATAGCAGGACCAGGCTCAGGAGAACCTTCGCCTTCATCAGCCCCCTCCCGCCAGATCGGCGTTGCCGACGGCGTTTTTGGTTTTCGCACCGCTCTTGTCAGCCACGCGCTTGTACCACGAAATCACCCAGGCCACGCCCCACATGATCAGGACCCCGGAGAGACTAATCAGCGCATGCATGGCTGCGCCGCCGGAGACTTCGGCGAGAATGAAATGCCCGGCGAAGGCCAGGAAGACGCCGAGGCAGAAGATCTCGAGAGAATGCTGGCCACATAGAATCAATGGTCGTAGCCAGCGCGATTTCAAGCCCGGCCAATCCCGGGGTAGGAAGCGTACGGTGAGCGCGGCCAGCGCCAGGAAATGCGTGAAGCGCAGCACGTCGAGATCGGTCTTGTCGATCGGATACATCCACTTCTCGACCCGCTTCGGCATGAATTGGGAGAGCTGCGGCACGTACCAGGTCAGCGTCACGTAGAACGCCGCGGCGAGGTATGCGATCGCGATCCACATTGTCACGGGCGAAGCCAGGATACGCGACATCCGTCGCGCACCTCCGAGCGCGCACCATGCACCGAAGACGAACAGCAATTGCCAGGCGAAGGGATTGAAGGCCCAGAAGCCGTTGGGATAGGCCGACAGGTAAAGATCGTATTCCCACGTGACCGCGTAGAGCGCGACCGAGAGGCCGAGCGTGACGTCGGGACGCCATTTCATCGACCACAGGATCAGCGGCAGCGCCAGCATCAGCACGATGTAGAGCGGCAGCACGTCCATATTGACGGGGCGGAAACGCAGCAACAGCGCCTGCACGATGGTGACGTCGGGCTGCTTGAGGAAATCCATGATGCCCATCTCTTCGGTGTAGAGCGGGTTCTCGAACCTGGTCGCGACATAGGAGATTTCGGCGAGGAAGATCGTGAACAGGAAGACGTGGGCGACGTAGATCTGCCAGACCCGGCGCAGGATGCGCGCGGTGGCGATGACGACGCCACTCTCCAGCATCGCCCTTCCGTAGACGAAGGCGGCGGTGTAGCCGGAGATGAAGATGAAGATCTCGGTGGCGTCGCTGAAGCCGTAATTGCGGATCGTGAACCAGGTCAGCAGGCTCGGCGGCAGATGGTCGATGAAGATCAGCCACAGCGCCAGCCCGCGAAACAGGTCGAGCCGGAGCTCGCGCTCGCCGATGGCAGGCAGCGTGATGGCCGGCGCGGTCGCGCGCGGCTTCGCCCCCGCGGGCTTGCTGTCCCCAGGCGTGCAATCTACAGGCTTGCTGTCTACAGGCTTGGCGTCTGCAGGCTTGGCGGTTCCCGCGATCGTCGATCCCGTCACATGGTCGGCAATGGTCATCGGGGCCTAGAAACCCTTCCGCAAATCGCGACGTTGAGGAGTGTACCGGTCCGGTCGTCATCTCGCAAAGCCGCCGGATCACGTCCGGGTGTCATTCCCTTCGAATTCTGGCGGGACGATGTCGCCAAAGCCGCCTCCGGCGTTTGGTTCCAGCGCCGGATTTCGGTATGATAGCAATCATGTACCGCGCCGTGACCCGCCAGATCGAAGTGACCGTCGAGCCGAACTTTGTTCCGGAGCAGTCGTCGGCCGACCGCTCCCGCTACTTCTGGTCCTACACCATCGTCATCGTCAATTCGGGCGAGGAGACCGTGCAGCTCAAGACGCGGCACTGGATCATCACCGACGCCTCCGGGCGCCAGCAGGAGGTGAAGGGCGAGGGCGTGGTCGGCGAGCAGCCGATCCTGGCCCCCGGCGAGCGCTTCGAATACACCTCCGGCGTCCCGCTCTCGACCGCCTCCGGCTTCATGACCGGCCGCTACCAGATGGTCACCGAAAGCGGCGAGCGCTTCGAGATCGACGTGCCGGCGTTTTCGCTGGATAGCCCGGACAATAAGAGGGTGCTGAATTAGGGCCTCGCTCTCGTGTCCCGGACGCGCTGCGGCACGTAGTGGCGCTGCGCAGAGCCGGGACAAAGGAGCGCCACGGCACGCGGCGAGATGGGCCCGGGCTCTGCAGCGCATCACTTCGTGCTGCGCAGCGTCCGGGGCACGAGATCGGAGAGGGCGCATGCATTGCGATGCTCCCCTGCACATCCCAGCGGCGCTGCCGTAGGGTGGGCAAAGGCGCATAGCGCCGTGCCCACGATCTCTTTCCATCAACAACAAGGCGTGGGCACGCTGCGCTTTGCCCACCCTACGATATCGAGTTTGTGGCACGCAGCTCAGCTTGCAGACACGCCTTGGCGGCCTCGCGGCTTGAATCGCCCGAGATTTGCTTGGTCTCGCTACCCTCTAAAGCCAAGAGGGCGCAGGGAAGGCCGGGTGCCGGCTGGCACCCGCGGTCTGCTGCGCGAAAAGCGCACGCAAGAAGACCGCACAGCAGCATACAGGTGTCGCCGATCACTCGGCCTTCCCTGCGCGATGGTTGGACGGCTTATGCCGTGATCTCCCGGGAGCCGACCATTCCTTCTGGCCTCCCTCGCCGTTCGAATTGACGATGCCGTCCACCCGGTTGGGCTCGCGCGCATCTTCGAACAGCTTGACCGTAGCAACGACGGCCAGGACCACACGGTTTTGCCGTACGCGCGTTCGCTGGTCACCACATTATCTCCCGGCCTTGTCGACGTTGCCGAAAGAATGTGGCGAGACGAACTGAACAGCGCCGCTCATCTACACGCGGTTTCGGGCTCACAGGGACTACCCGCCCTGCCCGCACCTCTCGTGCCGACGCTGCCGCGTCCACCGCAAGCCCGGCTCGCGACAGTGACGACACATAGTCGCCCCTCTTGGGTGAGCCGGGATGGGCAACACATACGCCGAAACCGAATTTCGGTAAAGTGGAATATTTTTAGCGAAGCGGATTGACAGAGCGCGACACAGGGCAGGCGCCGTAGGGTGGGCAAAGCGAAGCGTGCCCACGTCTTTCGCCGCCGTCGAGAGCTCGTGGGCACGGCGCAAGTGCGCCTTTGCCCACCCTACGAGAGCTCGCTACGCGCCTTCGACGCCCGCCTCGTCCGGCGTGAAATCATACACCGAGCTGCAGAACTCGCAGGTGACGACGACCTTGTCGTCCTTGACCATGGCGGCGCGGTCGTCGGGCGAGAAGCTCTTCAGCATCGCGGCGACCGCATCGCGCGAGCAGGAGCATTGCGCCTTGAGGACCATCGGATTGAACACGCGCACGCCGCGCTCGTGAAACAGGCGGAACAGCAGCCGCTCGCCGGAGAGCTCGGGATCAATCAGCTCGACGTCCTCGACGGTCTCGATCAGCGAACGCGCCTCGACCCAGGCGTCGTCTTCGGCAACGCTGTGCACCTCGACGCCATCGGGGGCATCGCCGGGATGCAGATCAGCCTGCCGCGCGCGCTCCGCCGCCTTGGGCAGAAACTGCATCAGCATGCCGCCGGCGCGCCAGCGATGCTTGCCGCCGTCGTTGGAGCGCCACTCCTCGCCAACCGCGAGGCGCACGCGCGTCGGGATCTGCTCGGAGCGCAGGAAATATTCGTGGGCGGCGTCTTCGAGGCTGCCGCCGTCGAGCGCGACCAGACCCTGGTAGCGACTCATGTCGGGGCCCTGGTCGATGGTCATGGCGAGATGGCCGCGGCCGAGCAGCGTGCCGGAATCTTTGGTATCGCCGAGACGCGCGGCATCGAAGCGCGCATAGGCCCGCAGGCGATCCGGCGCCATGTAGTCGACGACCAGGAACGACACCGGGCCGTCGGTCTGGGCCTGCAGGATGAAGCGCCCCTCGAATTTCAGCGCCGAGCCGAGCAGCGTCGTCAGCACGATGGCCTCGCCGAGCAGCTTGCCGACCGGCGCGGGGTAATCGTGCTTGGTCAGGATCTCGTCGAGCGCCGGGCCAAGCCGCACCAGGCGCCCGCGCACGTCGAGCGCGTCGACCTCGTAGGGCAACACGGCGTCATCGATCGGAACCGCTGATGGCGCGCGAACCGGGCCTTCGGGGCCGGCTTTCATCTGAGGGGATTGGGAAACCATGGGTCGTTATCTGGGGTCGGTCGGTGGGAAATGGAAGGGGCGCGGGGTGGTGGGTTCGGGGGCGATAAGGTTGCACAACGTTGCGGCAAATTCGATGTCGTCCCGGACAACCGTAAGCGCAGCTCCGGGGCCCATAACCACAGGATGCGGTTTGGCGAAGACCGCTCGCCTCCGCCAGCCCGCCACAAGAGAGATTCCGCGGTATGGGTCCCTGCGTTCGCAGGGACGACAGTTGTGTGTGAGGCGGCCGTCGGGCTTGCAGCGCCCTTACTTCACCGCATCGAAGCACCAGGCCAGGATGCCCTTCTGCGCGTGCAGGCGGTTTTCGGCCTCGTCGAACACGACCGATTGCGGACCGTCGATCACGTCGTCGGTGACTTCCTCGCCGCGATGGGCGGGCAGGCAGTGCATGAACAGCGCATCGGGCTTGGCCAGCGACATCAGCTTGCCGTTGACCTGATAGGGCTTGAGCACGTTGTGGCGGTGCTCGCCTTCCTTGTCGCCCATCGACACCCAGGTGTCGGTGACGACACAGTCGGCGCCGCGCACGGCGGCTTCCGGATCGGTGCCGAGCATGATCGGCGCGCCGGTCGCCTTGATGAAGTCGCGCATCACTTTTTTCGGCGCGAGCTCCGGCGGCGTCGCGACATTGAGCTGAAACTTGAAGCGCTCGGCGGCGTGAGCCCAGGACGCCAGCACATTATTGTCGTCGCCGGTCCAGGCCACCGTCTTGCCCTCGATCGGGCCGCGATGCTCCTCATAGGTCATGAGATCGGCCATCACCTGGCAGGGGTGCGAGCGCCGCGTCAGGCCGTTGATGACGGGCACCGTCGCGTTGGCCGCAAGCTCCAGCAGCGCGTCATGGTTGAGGATACGGATCATGATGGCGTCGACATAGCGCGACAGCACGCGCGCGGTGTCGGCGATGGTCTCGCCGCGGCCGAGCTGCATCTCGGCACCGGTGAGCATGATGGGCTCGCCGCCGAGCTGACGCATCGCGACGTCGAACGACACGCGTGTCCGGGTCGACGGGCGCTCGAAGATCATCGCCAGCGTCTTGCCTTCGAGCGGCCGCACCGGCTGCTGCGCCTTCTGCTTCGCCTTCATGGCGGAGGACGCCGCGAGCATGGTCTTGAGCTCCGACAGCGGCAGCTCGTTGATATCCAGGAAGTGCTTCGGGGACTTGCTCATCAGCTTGCCGCCCGCTTGGTCTGGCTGGACGAGATCGCGGCGCAGGCGCGCTCTAACCGCCCGACGCTGTCCTCGATCTCGGCTTCGGTCACGATCAGCGGTGGCAGGAAACGCACGACATTGTCTCCGGCCCCGACCGTGAGCAGTTTTTCATTGCGCAGCGCCGCGACGAGATCGCCGGAGGGCACCACGGCCTTGATGCCGATCAGAAGGCCCTCGCCGCGCACTTCGCTGACGACATCGCCATGACGGTCGATCACGGCGGCGAGCTTCTGCTTCAGCAGCAGCGACATCTTCTGCACGTGGTCGAAGAAGCCGGGCTTGAGCATGACGTCGAGCACCGCATTGGCCGCGGAGATCGCCAGCGGATTGCCGCCGAAGGTCGAGCCGTGCGAGCCGGGCCCCATGCCGGCTGCCGCATCCGCGGTCGCCAGCACAGCGCCGATCGGGAAGCCGCCGCCGAGCGCCTTTGCCAGCGACATCACGTCAGGCGTGACGCCGGTGCGCCGATAGGCGAACAGATCGCCGCTGCGGCCCATGCCGGTCTGCACCTCGTCGAAGGCCAGCAGCAGGCCCTTCTCGTCGCAAAGCTGGCGCAACGCCTTGAGGAAGGTCGGCGTTGCCGAGCGCACGCCGCCCTCGCCCTGGATCGGCTCGATCAGGATGCCGGCGGTGTGCGGGCTGATCGCCTTCTTGACGGCCTCGATATCGCCATGCGGCACCTGGTCGAAGCCTTCCATGGGCGGGCCGAAGCCTTCGAGATATTTTGCAGAGCCGGTCGCGGCCAGCGTTGCCAGCGTGCGGCCGTGAAAGGCGCCTTCGAAGGTGATGATGCGATAACGTTCCGGATGCCCCTTGGAGAAGTGATGATGGCGGACCAGCTTGATCACACCTTCCAGCGCTTCGGCGCCCGAATTGCAGAAGAACACGAAGTCGGCAAAGCTCTCGTTGCAAAGCCGGCTCGCGAGCTTCTCGCCGTCCGGGCTCTGGAACAGGTTCGACATGTGCCAGAGCTTCGTCGCCTGCTCCTGCAGCGCCTTGATCAGATGCGGGTGGCAATGGCCGAGCGCATTCACAGCTACGCCCGAGGTGAAATCGAGATAGCGATCGCCATTGGTCGCGATCAGCCAGCAGCCTTCGCCGCGCTCGAAGCCGAGGTCGGCTCTGGCGAAAACGGGGAGCAAATGCGGCGCTGCGCTGTTAGTCATGATGTCACTTGAATGTTGCGGACGGTGTGACGCGTGCATTGCGCAACGCACCATCGACCGGCCCGGAAAACGAAACGTGCCGCCTTTTAAGGGCGGCACGCGGGACTATCTTATGCTTGGCAAGACGGGTGTCAATGCCGCCCGGAAAGCCTCAGGAAACGCTGAATCCGTAGTCTTGCGGTGCCGATTTTGCGGGTTTTCACCACGGAACATGTGGAAGCGAGTCGGCGGACTCTTGCGCGGGAGTCACGCCATATTGTAGCGTTTGGATTGTCAGATACGACATCTCGTGCAGCGGTTCTGATCCCAAGAGTCCTCTTGTACCGGCGTAAACGTTCGGGCGTCAGTCACGCGCCCGGCGAGCCTTAAGGGATTCTGACGGCACGGGTTTTTGAAGGCTTAGGCAATCGCTGCGAGGCCCCAGGATGGCTGGCGCGTAGCGAGGGAAAGGGTGCAATGACGGTTTTGACCTGGTCCGACGATCGCGTCGAGCAGCTGAAAAAGCTCTGGGAGGCCGGACTTTCGGCCAGCCAGATCGCAGCTGAGCTCGGCAATGTGACCCGCAATGCCGTGATCGGCAAAGTGCACAGGCTGGGTCTGTCCGGCCGCGCCAAGAGCCCTTCATCGGCAGCGCCCCGGCCGCGCAAGGCGCGTCCTGCGCAGCACATGATGCGGGTGACCCGCCCCATCGCGCGCGGCAACACCGCGCTGGCGCAGGCCTTCGAGGTCGAGGTGGAGGCTGAACCCGTCACCTACGACAACGTGGTGCCGATGGGCCAGCGGCTGTCGCTGCTCGAGCTCAACGAGGCGACCTGCCACTGGCCGGTCGGCGATCCCTCGAGCCCGGATTTCTTCTTCTGCGGCGGCAAGGCACTGTCCGGCCTGCCCTACTGCGCCCAGCACTCGCGCGTGGCGTATCAGCCGGCGGCGGATCGCCGGCGCGCGCCGGCGAAGCCGGGTCCGCGCTGAGTTCGCGGAATTCTCTGATCGTCAAGACTGCAGCCGTCACACGATGACGGCTCCACCAACTCGGTGTCATCCCCGCGAACGCGGGGATCCATAACCACAAGGCGCAGTTGTCGCGCGAGATGGTCACTCCGAGTCTTCGCCAAACCACTGCCTGTGGTTATGGGTCCCTGCTTTTGCAGGGACGACACCGGAGAATGCGGCGGCAGCCCGCCAAAGCCAACGCCAGCAAACCTTACGTCTGCTCCGCCTTCGCGAAGCGGTCGTCGAGCGCGTAGCCGGCGCCGCGGACGGTGCGGATCGGGTCCTGCTCGCGGCCGAGATTGAGCAGCTTGCGCAAGCGGCCGATATGGACGTCGACAGTGCGCTCATCGATGTAGATGTCGCGACCCCAGACGCTGTCGAGCAGCTGCTCGCGCGAGAACACGCGGCCGGGATGCTCCAGGAAGAACTCCAGCAGGCGATATTCGGTCGGGCCGAGATCGATCGGCCGGCCCGAGCGCGCCACGCGGCGCTTGTCGCGGTCGAGCTCGATGTCGCCATAGGCCAGCACTGTCGCGAGCCGCTCAGGACTGGCGCGCCGCAGCAGGCCCTTCACGCGCGCCAAAAGCTCCGGCACCGAGAACGGCTTGACGATGTAGTCGTCGGCGCCGGTCGCAAGCCCCCGCACCCGCTCGCTCTCCTCGCCGCGCGCGGTGAGCATGATGATCGGGAGCTGCTTGGTGTCGGGGCGGGTGCGCAGGCGGCGGCACAGCTCGATGCCCGACAGGCCCGGCAGCATCCAGTCGAGCACGATCAGGTCCGGGATGTGCTCCTTGAGGCGGGTGTCGGCGTCGTCGCCGCGCATGACCGTCTCGACGTCATAGCCGTCGCCTTCGAGGTTGTAGCGAAGCAGCTCGGTGAGAGCTTCCTCGTCCTCAACCACCATAATGCGTGCGCCCATCGGGTCGTCGCTCCTTCAAGTCTTCAGGTATTCGGGACCGTCGTGGCGAAGGTGGTCATGTCGCCCTTCGGCCGCTTGTCGGTGATCGCCTGGCCCTCGATCATGTAGAACACGGTCTCGGCGATGTTGGTGGCGTGGTCGCCGATCCGCTCGATGTTCTTGGCGCAGAACATCAGATGGATGCAGAACGAGATGTTGCGCGGATCCTCCATCATGTAGGTGAGGAGCTCGCGGAACAGCGAGGTGCAGATCGCGTCGACCTCCTCGTCGCCCTTCCACACCGCCATCGCCGCCGGCAGGTCATGCGCGGCATAGGCGTCCAGCACCGACTTGACCTGCTGCTGCACGAGGTCGGTCATGTGCTCCAGGCCGCGGAACAGCTTCAGCGGATGGAAGTCGGTCTCCAGCGCGGCGACGCGCTTGCCCATGTTCTTGGCGAGGTCGCCGATGCGCTCGAGGTCGGTCGCAACGCGCATGGCGCCGACGATCTCGCGCAGGTCCACCGCCATCGGCTGGCGGCGGGCGATGGTGAGCACCGCGCGTTCCTCGATGCGCTTCTGCAGCGCGTCGAGCTCGGCGTCGATGGTGACGACGCGCTGGCCGAGCGCGACGTCGCGGCGGATCAGCGCGTCGACGGAATCGACGATCATGCGCTCGGCGATGCCGCCCATCTCGGCGACCAGGCGGGTGAGCTCCTGGAGGTCGGTGTCGAAAGCCTTTGCGGTATGTTCAGTACCCATGTCGCGTCTCCTCAGCCGAACCGGCCGGTGATGTAATCCTGCGTGCGCCGGTCGCTCGGCGACGTGAAGATCTTGCTGGTGTCGTCGAACTCGATCAGCTCGCCGAGATACATGAAGGCGGTCTTGTCGGAGACGCGCGCCGCCTGCTGCATGTTGTGGGTGACGATCGCGATCGTGTAGTTCTCGGACAGTTCCTGGATCAGCTCCTCGACCTTGGCGGTCGAGATCGGATCGAGCGCCGAGCAGGGCTCGTCGAACAAAATCACTTCAGGGCGCACCGCGACGGTGCGGGCGATGCACAGGCGCTGCTGCTGGCCGCCGGAGAGCGACAGGCCGGAGGCGTTGAGCTTGTCCTTGACCTCGTTCCACAGCGCGCCGCCGCGCAGCGCCTTCTCGACGCGGTCGTCCATCTCGGACTTCGAGATCTTCTCGTAGAGGCGGATGCCGAAGGCGATGTTCTCGTAGATCGTCATCGGGAATGGCGTCGGCTTCTGGAACACCATGCCGACCCGGGCGCGCAGCAGATTGAGGTCGAGCCTGGGGTCGAGGACGTTGGTCTGGTCCAGCATGAGCTGGCCGGTGGCGCGCTGGCCCGGATAGAGATCGTACATCCGGTTGAAGATGCGCAGCAGGGTCGACTTGCCGCAGCCCGACGGGCCGATGAACGCCGTGACGCGGTTGGCGCCCAGCGTCAGGTTGATGTTCTTCAGCGCGTGGTGCTCGCCGTAATAGAAATTGAGATTGCGCACCGTCACCTTGGCCGGGGCTTCCGGCAGCGGCTGCGAGGCCAGATGAGCGTTGGAACTCATGGATACGGACAGGTCGGTCATTTTGCAGTCCTCTCGGCGCCGAGGATGCGCGCGCCAATGTTCAGGGCAAGCACGGTGAGCGTGATCAGCAGCGCGCCGCTCCAGGCGAGCTGCTTCCAATAGGCGTAGGGGCTCTGGACGAAGTTGTTGATGGTAACCGGCAGGTTGGCCATCGTCTTGTTCAGGCCGAGGCTGAAGAACTGGTTCGACAGCGCGGTGAAGAGCAGCGGCGCGGTCTCGCCGGCGACGCGGGCGGTGGCGAGCAGCACGCCGGTGATGAGGCCCGACCGGGCCGCACGATAGGCGATACGCTTGATCACCAGCGAGCGCGGCAGGCCGAGCGCCGAGGCCGCCTCGCGCAGGGGATTCGGCACCAGCAGCAGCATGTCCTCGGTGGTGCGCAGCACGACCGGGATCACGATGACGGCGAGCGCGAGCGCGCCCGCGATCGCGGAGAAGCCACGCATCGGCACCACCACCGCGCCATAGATGAACAGGCCGATGATGATCGAAGGCGCCGAGAGCAGGATGTCGTTGATGAAGCGGATCACCGAGGTCAGCTTGTCGTTGCGGCCGTATTCGGCAAGGTAGGTGCCGGCGAACAGGCCGAGCGGCGCGCCGATGCCGACGCCGATCAACGTCATGATGATCGAACCGACGATCGCGTTGCGCAGGCCGCCTTCGGTCGAACCGGGCGGCGGCGTATCCGCGACGAAGATCTGAAGATTGAGGCCGGCCAGGCCGTTGAAGAGCAGCGTGACCAGGATCAGCGCGAGCCAGGTGACGCCGAAGGCGGCCGCGGCGAAGCAGAGCCCGCGGATGACGATATCCTTGCGGCGACGACGCGAATAGATCGGATTGAGCGCCATGACGTTACTTCCCCGCCTTCTTGTCCAGCCGCATCAGCATCAGCCGCGCTGCGGCCAGCACGAAGAACGTCAGCACGAACAGCAAGAGGCCGAGCAGGATCAGGCCGGACTGGTGCAGGCCGTCGCTCTCGGCGAACTCGGATGCGATCGCCGCCGAGATCGTGGTGCCCGGCGCGAAGATCGATGAGGAGATGCGGAACGAATTGCCGATGATGAAGGTCACCGCCATGGTCTCGCCGAGCGCGCGGCCCAGCGCCAGCATGACGCCGCCGATGATGCCGACGCGGGTGTAGGGGATCACCACGCTGCGGACGACTTCCCAGGTGGTGCAGCCGACGCCGTAGGCGGCCTCCTTCAGCACCGGCGGCACCGTCTTGAACACGTCGACCGAGATCGAGGTGATGAAGGGCAGCACCATGATGGCGAGGATCAGCGCGGCGTTGAACGTGCTGAGATAGGACGGCGGACCTGCGAAGATCGCGCCCAGCACGGGCACGCCGTCGAAGATCCTGATCATGAAGGGCTGGAAGGTGTTGGCCAGGAACGGGCCCAGCACGAAGAAGCCCCACATGCCGTAGATGATCGAGGGAATGCCGGCGAGCAGCTCGATCGCCATGCCGATCGGGCGACGCAGCCATTGCGGGCAGAGCTCAGTGAGGAAGATCGCAATGCCGAGACCGACGGGAATGGCGATCAGCATCGCGATGAAGGAGGTGACGAGCGTGCCATACATCGGCCCGAGCGCGCCGAGCACGGGCGGATCGGCCGACGGCGCCCAGCGCTGCGTCCACAGGAAGGAGAAGCCGTATTCCTTCATCGCCGGGAACGCGCCGACGATCAGCGAGACGATGATGCCACCGAGAATGAGGAGCACCGAGATCGCGGACAGCCGCGTGATCCAGTAGAAGGTGACGTCGCCGAGCTTGAACGCACTCAAGGCCTTGGCGCGGTCATACGGTCCGGCGTCGTCGATTACATCGCTCTGAACGGCCATTTCTGCCACGCCGATCCCCTGTGCCCGATAATATACGCTTGTTGTCAGTCTTTTTGTCGGTCTCGCGCTCCGGACACGGCATGACCGATCCGGAGCGGAAGTCTTGCGGGTCCCGGCTCTCGCGGAGCGGCACCTGGACGATGCTTCGCATCGCCAGGGCCGCGCCGCGTCCGGGACGCGAGAGCCCTACTTAGCTCTTGATCTCGGCAGCCCAGGTCTTCTCGATCAGGGTCACGACGCCTTCGGGCATCGGGATGTAGTCGAGCTCTTCAGCCGCCTTGCCGCCGCTCTTGAAGGCCCAGCGGAAGAACTTGATGGCTTCCTGCGAGGCCGCCTTGTCGGTGGCGTCCTTGTGCATGAGGATGAAGGTCGCCGCGGTGATCGGCCAGGACTTCTCGCCGGGCTGGTCGGTCAGGATGACGTAGTAGCCGGGCGCCTTGGCCCAGTCGGCGTTGGAGGCGGCCGCCTGGAAGGCTTCGACGGTCGGCTGCACCGGCTTGCCGGCCTTGTTGACGAGACCGGTGTAGGTCAGCTTGTTCTGCTTGGCATAGGCGTACTCGACATAGCCGATCGAGTTCTTGGTCTGGCTGATGTTGCCCGACACGCCTTCATTGCCCTTGGCGCCGACGCCGACCGGCCACTCGACCGCGGTGCCCTCACCGACCTTGCTCTTCCAGTCCGCGCTGGCCTTGGAGAGGTAGTTGGTGAAGTTGAAGGTGGTGCCCGAACCGTCCGAGCGGCGGACCACGGTGATGGCGTCCGAGGGCAGCTTCACGTTCGGATTGAGCTTCTTGATCGCGGCGTCGTCCCACTTGGTGATCTTGCCGAGATAGATGCTGGCGAGCGTCTCGCCGTCGAACACCATCTCGCCGGGCTTCACGCCCTCGAGGTTGACGACGGGGACGATGGCGCCCATCACCATCGGCCACTGGACGAGGCCGTCCTTCTCGAGCTGCTCGGCCTTGAGCGGCGCGTCGCTGGCGCCGAAGGTCACGGTCTTGGCCTGGATCTGCTTGATGCCGCCGCCGGAGCCGATCGACTGGTAGTTCAGACCGTTGCCGGTCTCCTTCTTGTAGGCGTCAGCCCATTTGGAATAGATCGGGAACGGGAAGGTGGCACCGGCACCCGTGATGTCGGCAGCGAAGGCCACCGTCGTCGATGCGGCGAGCAAGCCGGCAGCGACCATGGTTTTGATGAAATTCATGCTGGTCTCCATACAGGGGAGCGAAGCGCCAACCGCGCCCGATCGCGCTCCCCGCGCCGCCCCTTTAGGAGCGGTCGGCTGTGCTTTTACGAAGGTTTCGTGACAGTCGGATGACACACTCAAGCGATTGAAATCGCTGGAGTTTCAGGCTTAAACTAAGTCTTAGCCTGGGGAAAACAGGCGGTGAAAGTGGCCCCCTGACGGGGCACGCTTTCGATCAAAAGGCGGCCGCGATGGCGGTTAAGAATATGTTTCACCAGCGATAATCCGAGCCCGGTGCCGCCCTGCGAGCGACTGTCGCCGACGTCGACCCGGTAGAACCGCTCGGTCAGCCGCGGCAGGTGCTCGGGCGCGATGCCGGGGCCGAAATCGCGGACTATGATCCGGATTTCCTGAGTTCCATCAGTGGCTGCGGCTGAGGTCAGCGACACGATGACGCGTCCGCCGGAGGCGCCGTATTTGAGCGCGTTCTCGATCAAATTCTCGAACAGGCGGAGCAGCTCCTCGCGGTCGCCCGCGATCATCACCGGTCCCTCGGGCAGATGGATCTCGACCTCGACCTGACGCTCGCGCGCCAGCGGCTCGAGCCCGTCGGCGACCTGGCGGATGATCGGCAGCAGGTCGACCAAGGTGTCGGGCCGGACATGGGCCGACAGCTCGACCCGCGACAGCGACAACAGGTCGTCGATCAGGCGCGCCATGCGGGTGGCCTGGTTGTGCATGATGCCGAGGAAGCGCTCGCGCGCCTTGGGATCGTCCTTGGCCTGGCCCTGCAGCGTGTCGATGAAGCCCGACAGCGCGGCCAGCGGCGTGCGCAGCTCGTGGCTGGCATTGGCGACGAAGTCGGCGCGCATCTCCTCGACCCGGCGCAGCGGCGTCTGGTCGTGGAAGGTCATCAGCATGCATTTGTCGGCGCCGCCGAAGCTGGTCGGCACCGGCACCGGCGTGATCATGAGCTCCAGCCAGCGGTCGACCGGGACGTGGTCGAGATAGGTCGCGCGCCGCGGCTCGGTGGTCGCGATCGCTTCGCGCAGCGCCGTGATGATCTCCGGCGAGCGCAGCGCGAACTGGGCGAGCTCGTTCCGGCGCAGCGCCGGCGCGAGCTGAGCGGCGGCGGCGTTGAGGTGGATGACGCGGCCGGCGCGGTCGAGCAGCACCGCCGGATCCGGCATGCCGGCGACGACCGCGGCCACCGCCGCGCTCTCGACCGGGTTGATGCGCCTGACGTCGTCGCGCGAGGCGGCGGGATCATGCAGTCGCCACGGGACCAGCGCCGCCGCCGCGATACAGAGGAACACGATCGCGGCGTGCAGCGCCGACAATTCGCCGAGCGAGACGACGACGGACAGCGCCAGCGCCGCGGCGATCAGGATCACGGTCGAATGCCGCAGCCGGTCGGACCAGGGCTGGGCGGAGGGAGAAGATGGGGCGTCGATCGCCATCGGGGCGGACTTCTCCTGGGGCTTGTCTGAAGGCCTGTCCAAATAAGGCTTGGCGCCGTCAGGCACCGCTGTCGCTGCGCTCTCTCACATAAGCGGCTTCACGCGCCGGGCCGGGGTCGAGCTTGAGCGCCGCCTGCTGCAAGCGCTTCGATCGTGCGCCGATGATAACTTCGCGAAACGTCAGCAAGATTACAGATATGACGAAGGGCGACAGATAATAGAGGACGCGGAACAGCAGCATGCCGCCCAGAAGTTCCTCGCGATCCATCTGCCAGAGACCGACCAGCATGGCGGCGTCGAACACCCCGAGCCCGCCGGGCGAGTGGCTGGCGAAGCCGAGCAGGGTGGCCGAGACGAAGATCACCGCGACGACCACGAAGCCGAGATTGGGCTCGTCCGGGACCAGCACGTACATCGCGAGCGCGCAGAAGCCGAGATCGACGATGCCGATCGCGATCTGCAGCAGCGTCAGCGGGCCGCCCGGCAGCACCACGGTCCAGGGCCCGCGGCCGACCACGCGCGGCTGGGTCCAGACCCAGACCACGTAGCCGACCAGCCCGACGATGATCATCAGCGCCAGCGTCCGGTTCAGCCATGGCGGCAGCTGGTCGATCGAGGCGGCGGCCTCCGGATGATAGGAGATGCCGAGGCCGAGCACGGCGGCATTGCCGAGCCAGAAGGTCAGGCCGGCGAGGAAGCAGATCTTCGCGACGTCGATCGCGTTCAGCCCGTAGGCCGAATAGATGCGATAGCGCACCGCGCCGCCGGTGAAAACGGATGCGCCGACATTGTGGCCGATCGAATAGCTGGTGAAGGCCGCGAGCGCGTTGACGCGATAGGGCACATGGGCATGGCCAATCGCGCGCACGGCGAACAGGTCGTAGAAGGTCAGGGTGAAATAGCCCGCGGTGACGAACAGCGCCGCCATCGCGATCTGGGTCGGCTCGGTGCTCTTGATCGCTTCGAGGACTTCGTTGAAATCGATGCCTCGCAACATGTGGTAGAGCACATAGCAAGCGATGCCGATGACCGCGACGCTGATCACAACGCCAAGCTTATGCAGGACTTGCTTCTGGCGCAGAAACGACGTCGCCCTGCGTATGGCTTCCAGCATCTAGACCTCGAACAACGCTTCAGCGGCCAGGGTGGCCGGCGAACAGGCGGACGACGCACTGGCACTCAACGAACCCTCGCCGCCGGCTCCGGTATCGCGCATGCCCCCTGCCCCTCCACTAGCGCGTTTTGGGACGAAGTGGAATTCGCCAATTCGAACAAAAACACGTGCATTCAATATTTTAGGCAGGGTTGCGGGCTCCTGATGCACGGTTTGGCGCCTTCGGCGGCAGGACTTGAGGCGAATCTCCATGGCGATCCTGCGCAGGCGCCATGAAGTTTTGATGATTTCGGCCGCACAATGTTCCTTCACGCCTTAAGCCGACGTCAATCTATGGACCGCGCCCGCCTGTTGAAAGAGGGGGCAATCCCGGCGTCCGTCCGACGGGTTGTCCGATGCGCCGGAAGGTCGCGGGCCCCGGGCGCGGCCTCAAGGCGCGGTCAAATAGCCGCGGCCATAGGCGCCGGCCTGATCCTCGAAGATCGCCATGGCCGTGGTCATCCGCCTGAAACCCAGGCGTTCATAAAACCCTTCCTTGCCCGGGACGGCGTAGAGGATGATCTTGCGATGGCCGCGGCAACGCACAAGCAAACGCTCGATAATGTCGCGGCCGAGACCTCGCCC
Source organism: Bradyrhizobium sp. CIR18 (assembly GCF_014198295.1). Taxonomy (NCBI): domain Bacteria; kingdom Pseudomonadati; phylum Pseudomonadota; class Alphaproteobacteria; order Hyphomicrobiales; family Nitrobacteraceae; genus Bradyrhizobium; species Bradyrhizobium sp. CIR18. The sequence goes on from NZ_JACIHF010000003.1 coordinate 281,618, forward strand.
CTGGCGGTCCGGGTGCACGGCGATATCACAGAGATAGGCGCAGTCGCGGCCGTCGGCCAGGACGCGTCCCGCAGCCACGATGCGACCATCCTCATTGGCGAAGGCGCGAAACATGCTGTTGCCGAACACCAGCGCGAGATCGGCCGGCGCCTTGTTGCCCAGCGGCGCGATGCGATAGAGCTCGGATAGCTCATCCCAGTCGATCCCGGCGAGATCGTCGGCCCAGACAATCGACATCGCAAAGGCCCTCCTCAGTCCCGCGCGGCGGTGACGGCAGCGACGATTTCGTCGCCATCCGGAAAATGTCCTTTGCTGCGGCTGGCGACGATCCGGTCGCCGAGCTTGACCTGGAAAACGCCGCCCTTGCCGGCGACGAGATCCGCTTCCAGCCCGAGCTGCCGGCGCAACGCCGCGGCCGCCTCCTTGGCACGCTTCTCGTATCCGCACGGCCGGCAATAGATGATGGTTACCTCGGACATCTCGTCCTCCTTCAGGCCGCAAGCTGGGGACGCACCGCTTCAATGCCGGCGATCCAGCCGGCAACGGAACGGCCGATCGCGTCGGGGTGATCCTCCTGGAGGTAATGCCTGCCAGGCCCGAGGCGGACGAGCGCGCAGTGCTGCAGCGAGGCCGCAAAGGTCTCGGCAAATTCGGGAGCGACGACGGCCCCCGGCTCCCCTGCGAACAGCAGCTTCGGATATGCAGACGCCTTAAGCGACGCATGAGCCGATTGCAGCGCTTCATAGACATCGGCGGGTTCGCCCGCGATCGGCAATTCCCGAGGGAATGCAAGAACGGGACGGCGGCTGTCCGGCGTCGGAAAGGGCGCGCGATACGGCTCCATCTCGTCGTCGCTCAGGGTGCGCATGATGCCGCCGGGCAGCACGCGTTCGACGAAGGCGTTCGCCTCCAGGATCATGGCCTCTCCCTCGCCTTGCGTCCTGAATTTGCGGAAAGCCTGGCGCGCGGGTTCGGTCTGGTGGAAATCCTGCCAGGTCGGCATCGGCCGGATGAACTCCATGAAGGCGAGCCCGCGCACGAAGGCCGGCCGGCGCGCCGCGAGATGAAATGCGAGCGCCGTGCCCCAATCCTGCGCAACGAGATAGGCCGAGGTGAGGCCGAGCTCGTCGATCAACGCGTCGAGATAGCGGACATGGTCGAAGAAGCGGTAGGCGATGTCGGGCTTGCCGGAGCGGCCGAAACCGATGAGATCGGGCGCGATGCAACGCGCCACAGGCGCCACCAGCGGCAGGATGTTTCGCCAGATATGCGACGACGTCGGATTGCCGTGAAGGAAGAGCGCGACCGGCGCATCCTGCGTGCCCGTGTCGCGATAGGCCATCGTGCTTCCCAGCACGGCGGCGCTGCGGATCTGGATCTCGGAATGCTGGCTCATGTCGGCTCCTTGAAGACGGTCTTGAATGCGATGGTCTTGAAGCGCTCGAGCGCCTTGGGCGTGCGGTCGACCTTCATGCGCAGGATCGCGCCCTGCCAGGACGCGAGCAGGAAATCGGCGAGCTCCTCGGGCTCGAACTCGGAATCGATCTCGCCGCTTCTCTGCGCCTCGCTGATGCAGGCGGCGAAGGGCATGCGCCATTCGGCGAAAATTTCGGCAAGGCGGCTGCGCAGCATCTCGCTGCTGCCGGCCGCCTCCAGGCTGAGATCGCCGATCAGGCAGCCGCGTCCATAGCCGTCGGCTTCGAGCCGGCCGGTGATGATGTCGAGATAGCGTTTGAGCCGCGCCCGCGGGGTCAGGGAGGCGTCTTCAAGGGCCTCCGCGACCAATCCCTTCGTGATCTCGAAATAGCGATCGAGCACCTCCGAGGCGAACGCTTCCTTGGAGCGAAAATGATTGGTGAAGGACCCCTGCGGGGCGCCTGCCGCAGTGGTGACATCGCGCACGCTGGTGCCGTGATAGCCGGTCCGGAACATGACCTTGAGACCGGCGTCGAGGATGGCGTCTTTGAGTGAGGGCTTGGACATGGCGGAATAATACGTACGTACGTATTATTGTCAAGCGGAGCGTTTGACGTCTCTCTCAACGACGTGTCCAAAGAGAAAAAGGGGGTTGGCGGCGGAGCTTCAGCCGGTCCGCATGCTGCGCGAGACCACGCGGTCGCGCAGCCAGGCGCCGATGGTGCAGCCGACCAGATAGCAGGCGAACATGATCAGGCCGAGGTCGAGCCAGTAGCCGAAGCGGCCGGGGACGATGTGTGCGAACGAGGCCGCGACCAGGGCGGCAGCAAGCGCGGCGAGCCAGCGCGCCGTCACCTTCGAGGTGCCGTTGCCGCGCTGGACCACCGAGATCCAGCCCATGCAAAAGCCCAGCAGCAGCGAGCCGATCAGCCAGCCCAGATGGAACGAGACGAGATAGGGCATCGTCACCTCACCAGGAATTCGATACGGCGGTTCTGCGCCTTGCCTTCGTCGGTGTCGTTGCCGGCAAGCGGCTGCGTGCTGCCATGGCCGACCGCGGTGAAGCGGCTGGCGGGCAGGCCGGCCTTGACCAGATAGTCGATCACCGCCTGTGCGCGCTTTTCCGAGAGAGCGCGGTTGAAGCCGTCCTCGCCGTCGGCATCGGTATGCCCGGCGACCTCGACATTGGTGGTGGGGCAGCGCAGCGCCGTCTCGATCAGATGATCGAGAATGGCGGCGGAATCCGGATCGATGTCGGCGCGCTTGGCCGCGAAGCGGATCTTGCCCTTGGCCAGAAGGTCCGTGAACAATTGCTGGCACACGGTGCCATCGACCGGGCCTGCCGCGGGCTTCACGGTGATCTCCGGCTTGTACTGCCAGTTTTTCGGGAAGTCCTTGCCGAGGCCCGCGCGGATGTCGTTGGCGGCGCCCTCGTAGAGCGCATCGCCCGACAGCTTCACCTCGCGGTCGGAGACGACGAGCGTGCCGGTCGACAGCCGCGACAGCGCGCCGAGCGCGGCGATCACGGCGGTGTTGAAGGAGCCGGGCGCGCCGATGCTGGCCTTGAGATTGTCGACGACCTTCTCGGTGAAGAACTTTCGCGCGGCGCTGGTGGCGATTGCGGCGTGGATGGTGTTGTCGGGAACGTAGCCGGTCAGCGTCACGGTCGCGGCGACCGGATCCTTGTAGGCCTGGAAGATATAGGGCGGCGCCTTGACGTCGTTGGCGGCGATCGAAAAGCCCTCGGGCAGGTTCTTCAAAGCTGCCACGATGGCCTCGCGGCCACCGAGATCGCGCGCCATGCCCGACAGATTGACCTTGGTGTCCGTGATCGTGATCTTGCCGTCCTTCAGCTTGCCGATCTGGTCCAGCAACAGCGTCGCTGCGGCCTCGAACCGCGGCGGCGCACCGCGCGCCAGCCCCATCTGGTCGGCCACCTCGACGCCGCCGACTTCCTTGCGGGCCGCCTCGGTCAGCCGGCCCTTCATCGACGGCAAGGGCGCGGAGCCTGACAGCGTCACCCGCACCACGTCGCGCTCGGCGTTCCAGACGAAGGGTTTGGCCTCGGGAACAAGGCGGGTCCGGTCGTCGACCAGGCGGACGCCGGGGACGGTCTCCACCGCCATCACGGCATCCCGCCGCCCCTCCTCGGAGAAGGCGTCCGCGGCCAGGCTGACATCGCGGCCATCGACCGCGATCCGGGTCTTGTCCAGGACGGTGTCCTTCAGCGCAGCCGAGCTGCGCGCCGACAGGTCGGCTTCGACCGGTAAGGTATTATTCCAAGCCGCAAATCCCCACATGACGGCCAAGGGGATCAGCCCGGGCCACCATTTGCTGGCCCACCTAAAAAGCTTCTTCATTCGACGACCCGAACTCTGGAACCGGAGACAAAACAAACCCTTGGCAGGCTGTCAAACCGGAAATGTTGCCCTTGCGAAGGCCTTAGCCGGACAATCGGAATAACTTTTTCTTCAAGGGTTCTTCCGTAAGTTGAAAGCGGAATGCCAGAGTCCGCCAGCGGGTCATGAAACAACTGCGTAACAACGTCATCCGCGCCGGGCTGGGAGCACTCTATTTCAGCGGGGCGCACCACCTGCTGCGCCCGCTTTTGTCGGGCGTCGGCGCCATTTTCATGCTGCACCACGTGCGACCGGCCCGCGAGGCCGTGTTCCAGCCGAACCGGCATCTCGAAGTCACCCCCGAATTCCTGCGAGCGACGCTGTGCCATCTGCGCTCGCGCGACATCGACATCGTCAGCATGGACGATCTGCATGAGCGGCTGGTGCAGGGCCGGTTCGACCGCCGCTTCGCCGCCTTCACCTTCGATGACGGCTATCGCGATAATCTGGACTACGCGCTGCCCGTGCTGCGGGAATTTGACGCGCCTCTGGCGGTCTATGTCGCGAGCGATTTTGCCGAGGGCACTGGACGGTTGTGGTGGGTGGCGCTGGAGGCCGTGATCGCCAAGGCCGAGCAGGTCGACGTCAGAATAGGCAATTCCGCGCTGCGGCTCGATGCGACGAGCCCCGCCGCCAAGCAGGCAACCTTCGACCGCCTGCACGACTGGCTGCGCGCGCTGCCGGGCGACCACGATCTGGCGCGAGAGATCGAGGCGCTCTGCACGACATACGACGTCGACATGGCAGCGCTGTGCCGCAGCCTCTGCCTGTCCTGGGCCGAGGTGAAGAGCTTTGCCGCCGACCCGCTGGTCACGATCGGGGCGCATAGCGTCAGCCATTGCAATCTCGCCAAGGTGGCCGAAGACGTCGCCGCGCAGGAGATCGCCACGAGCCGCGCGCGGATCGAGCAGGCGCTGCAGCGCCCGGTGCTGCATCTCGCCTATCCCTATGGCGACCGCGAGGCCGCGGGGATGCGCGAATTCGGCCTTGCTGCAACCGCGGGCTTCAAGACCGCGGTGACGACGCGGCCCGGCATGCTGTTCGCCGACAATGCCGCCCACATGACGGCGCTGCCGCGCGTCTCGCTCAACGGCAATTACCAGGACGCAAGAATCCTCCCCGTTCTGACCTCGGGCGCGGCGACCGCGATGTGGAACGGCTTCCGCCGGATCGCAGCGGCGTAGGCGCTGCTCCAATCTCCGCCGTCGTCCCTGCGAAAGCAGGGACCCATACCGCGTGATCTATCGATTGCGATCGAAGACCTACCGAACGACCAGCCTTCGCCAAACTACTCCCTGTGGGTATGGGTCCCCGCGTTCGCGGGGACGACACCGCCTTGGATGGAGCGCTCTCGCGCTACACTCCTATCGCATCCAGCGCCTTTCTTGACTCCCCACCCCTCCCCGCCCAAAACATCGCCAACCAAGGGAGGAGGCACCATGTTCAACAATCTGTTCTCGCTCAAAGGCCGCGTCGCACTGGTGACCGGCGGCTCGCGCGGCATCGGCAAAATGATCGCGGCAGGATTTCTCAGCGCCGGCGCCGCGAAGGTCTACATCACCGCGCGCAAGGCGGGACCGTGCGAGGAGACCGCCAAGGCGCTCACCGCGCAATATGACGGCGAGTGCATCGCGCTGCCGATCGACATCTCGACGCTCGCCGGCGCCGAGCTGCTGGCAACCGAGTTCAAGAAGCGCGAGCCGAAGCTCGACATCCTCGTCAACAATGCCGGTGCCGCCTGGGGCGCGGAGTTCGACGAATTCCCGGAGAGCGGCTGGGACAAGGTGATGAACCTCAACGTCAAGGCGCCGTTCTTCCTGACCAAGGCGCTGGCCGGCCCGCTGCGCGCAGCCGCAAGCGCGGAGCGGCCGGCGAAGGTGATCAACATCGCCTCGATCGACGGCATCTTCGTCAACCCGATGGAGACCTATTCCTACGCCGCGAGCAAGGCCGGGCTGATCCATCTGACCCGGCGCATGGCGGTGAAGCTGATCTCCGACCACGTCGTGGTCACGGCGATTGCGCCGGGCCCGTTCCAGTCCGACATGAACCGCGCCGCGCGCGACCATGGCGACGAAGTCGCAACGCGCGTGCCTGCGGGGCGCATCGGCACCGACGAGGACATGGCGGGCGCCGCAATCTATCTCGCCTCGCGCGCGGGCGATTACGTGGTGGGCGCGACCATCGCGGTGGACGGAGGCATCGTCTATGCCAACCCGGGGATCAAGGGGAGCGGGTGGGATAGCTGAGGGGGCGAATGGTAGTTCGCCCTCACCTCACCCTCCGCGGTCATGCCCCGGCTTGACCGGGCATCCAGTACGCCGCGGCCTCTCGATTTATCTCTGACGCCTCTGGAATTCTGGATCACCCGCTTTCGCGGGTGATGACACCATTTGTGTTGCGCCGGCGGCGGCCCTGACGCCTACGACTCGATCTTCACGTACTCGAAATCGCCGGGCTTGTTGTCGATACCGACCTTCGGCGGCGAGATCCAGGAGGCGAACTTGCCGCTCTCGGTGACGGGCTGCATCAGGGAGGTGATGAAGTCGCCGTCGGCGGTCGAGGGCAGCCATTCGTCCTTGCGCTTCGCCCAGGTGGCATCGTCGATCAGAAGGCCGTCGGGCGTCGCGTGCACGTCCTTGAACTCGCCGATGTGGCGGTGGAAGGCGACGTTGGGCAGGGTCAGCTTGAAGTCGTAGCCCGCGGTCGAGATCACCTTGTTCCAGCGCAGCATGCCCTTGACGCAATCCTGGCTGTAATCGTCGCGCAGGCGCATGTTGAGCGCGGTCAGCGCCGGCTCGTCGACCAGCTTGATCTCGCCGTTGATGAACTTCAGCACCGGATAGGTGGCGTTCTTGAGCTGGTGATCGTCCTCGATCTGGGTCTCGTGATAGCGGCCCTTGATGCCGGCATTGAAGGCGTTGGCTGCGTTGGTCGAGACCTCCGAGCCAAACAGATCGAGCGACAGCGTGTAGTGCAGGTTCAGCTTCTTCTGGATGGTCGGCAAGTCGATCACGCCGAGCGCGCGGACTTTGGCGATGTCGGTCGGATCGGTGATGCCGGCCTCGCGCATCGCATCGCAGGTGCGCTGCACGACGCGGGTGATGCCGGTCTCGCCGACGAACATGTGGTGCGCTTCTTCCGTGAGCATGAAGCGGCAGGTGCGCGACAGCGGATCGAAGCCGGACTGCGCGAGCGAGTGTAGCTGCATCTTGCCGTCACGGTCGGTGAAATAGGTGAACATGAAGAAGGACAGCCAGTCCGGCGTCGCCTCGTTGAAGGCGCCGAGCATGCGCGGCGCATCGGCATCGCCGGAGCGGCGGCGCAGCAAATCATCTGCTTCCTCACGGCCGTCGCGGCCAAAATATTTCTGCAGCAGATAGACCATCGCCCAGAGGTGGCGGCCTTCCTCGACATTGACCTGGAACAGGTTGCGCATGTCGTAGAGCGAGGGCGCGGTCTTGCCGAGATGGCGCTGCTGCTCGACCGAGGCTGGCTCGGTGTCGCCCTGGATCACGATCAGGCGGCGCAGCATGGCGCGATGCTCGCCCGGGACTTCCTGCCAGGCCGGCTCGCCATAATGCTCGCCGAACGGCACGACGCGGTTCTCTTCCTGCGGCGCAAGCAGAATGCCCCAGCGATAGTCGGGCATGCGGACGTAGTCGAACTTGGCCCAGCCGCGCGGATCGACCGAATAGGCGGTGCGCAGATACACCAGCGATTCCTGGAAGCCTTCCGGCCCCATGTCGCTCCACCAATCCATGTAGCCGGGATGCCAGCCCTCGAGTGCTTTGAGCACCTGGCGGTCTTCGGCGAGATTGACGTTGTTGGGAATCTTGGTCGAGTAGTCGACGTTCATGATGTTCATGTTCATGTGGACCTCCCGTGGGGGACTAGCTCGTTAAAGGGGCGAATGGCGAATGGCGAGTAGCGAATGGAAACTCCTATTCGCCATTCGCCACTCCCTACTCGCTAGACTCGCGTCATATCGAATTTCGGCTTCTGGCCGCTGCCATAGCGGCGCAGCGCGCCTTCCTCGCCGACCGCGTTGGGGCGCTGGAAGATCCAGTTCTGCCACGCGGTCAGGCGCGAGAAGATTTTCGATTCCATCGTCTCCGGGCCGACGAAGCGCAGGCTTGCTTCCATGCCGGTGAGGCTGTCCGGCGAGAAGCTGGCGCGCTCCTCCAGGAACACGCGGACCTCGTCGTCCCAGTCGATGTCGTCGAGCGCGAAGGTGACCAGGCCGAGCTCCTCGGCCTGCTCGGCGTCGAGCGCGGTGCCCATCGTGGCTTCGGCGCGCTCCACATCCGACGGATCGGCCTGGAAGCGCGACTCCAGCCGCGTCAGGCCGTGGCTCATCGGATACGGGCCGAAATTCATGGCGGAGAGCTCGATCGACGGCGGCGGACGGTTGTCGCCCTGGCGCGTGCCGATCAGCATGTAGGAGCGGTCGGCGGCGAAGACGAGCTCGGCGAGCGTGCCGGCAAAGCAGGAGCCTGGCTCGACCAGCGTCACCAGCGTGCGCGAGGTGACGTCGATGCGCTTGAGCACGCGCTTCCAATAGTGCCTGATTTCGTTGACCAGCCAATGCGCCTTGTTGGCTTCGAGGAACGCGTCGTGCGCGAGCACATGGGCGCGGTCGCCATGGCTCTTGAACACCAGCATCGCGATCTCGAGCTCGTTGATGCGCAGATGAAGGATGGCGTCGTCGAGCTCACGCGCCACTTGCAACGGCCAGAACGAGGCGCCTTGCGCCATCATGCCGTCGATATCGGCGGGCGGTGCCACCTCCGGCGCCTTGATCGAGATGGTAGCGATGCGGGCCGTGCGGTCGATATCGACCGTGACGAAGCCGTAGCGGATGCTGTTTTCGTCGATGAGGCGCTTGAGCTGCGTCAGCGCGATGCCCTTGCCGCTGCCCTTGCGCTTCGAGGCGGCCGCGAACTCCTTGGCACGCTCGGCGATCTTGGCCTCTAACTTCGAGTTCGGCGCAATCTCGTCGACGAGACGCCATTGCACGGCGCGCTTGCCCTTGACGCCTTCCTCGATGGTGCAGAAGAAATCGGCATGGTCGCGGCGCACCTTGCGCTTGTCGACGACGCGGGTGAGACCGCCGGTGCCCGGCAGCACCGCGAGCAGCGGCACCTCAGGCAAAGCAACGGCAGAGGAGCCGTCGTCGGCGAGGATGATGTGGTCGGTCGCGAGCGCCAGCTCGTAGCCGCCGCCGGCGGCGGAGCCGTTCACCACCGTGATGAAACGCTGGCCGGAATTCTCCGACGAATCTTCCATGCCGTTACGGGTCTCGTTGGTGAACTTGCAGAAGTTCACCTTGTGGGCATGGGTCGAGCCCGCGAGCATGCGGATGTTGGCGCCGGCGCAGAACACGCGGTTCTTGGCCGAGCGCATCACCACGACCTTCACCTCGGGATGCTCGAAGCGCAGCCGCTGGACCGCATCCGCCAGCTCGATGTCGACGCCGAGATCGTAGGAATTGAGCTTGAGCAGATAGCCCTCGAACAGGCCGCCATTCTCGTCGACGTCCATGGTCAGGGTCGCGACGTCACCCTCGACCGCGAGCTTCCAGTGCTTGTAGCGGGACGGTTCGGTCTGGAAATCGATGAATGTCGCGCCGCCTGCGAGGCGCCGATCTTCCCCGGCCATGGGCCACCCTTGAGCTCGTTTTGGTTTAGCGTTAGATGCACAATAGTGCATCTTTTTGGATGCGTCTAGCCCTTAACCGCCGGCGCATGCACTTTGTTTCATGCAGCGGGCCAAGACCGCACGATCGCGCCAAGCGCGATCCAGTCGGCTTTTGCGAGCTGCGGGCGGCCGATCTTGGCCTGAAGCAGCGCCATCAGGGCCGCGACCGGAAAGCTCTCGACGAAACCGTCGCCGCCGCTGGCGACCTTGCGTGCGCTCAACGCGCGTAGCTCGGTCAGAGCGTCGCCGAACAGGCGCGCGGCCGAATGCGCCTTCTGCATGCGCAGGCGCAAATTGGCATTGGCGATGTGGATGCAGGCGCGCAGCAGGATGCGTTCGCGGCCGCTCTGCGGGGCTGCGGCCCACACCGTCTCCAGCACCTCCTGCGCTTCCCAGAAATAGCCGCGATCGTTGAGCGCGAGCCCGTAGCGCAGCGCCGGATGGCGGGCCGGCACGTAGCCGCGAAAGGCCGAGGGCACCAGCGCCTTGGCCAAGCGAAGCGTCTCGTCATCGGCCTCGATGGCGCCGGTCTCGCCCGGCACATAGGCCCATTGCGGCCATGGCAATTGGCCGCTCGCATGTGAAGGCACATTCATCGATGTGCCTCCGCATGGTCATGCGGCGCGTCCCTGGAATCCCTGATCGTCGCGCAGGGCCGCTTTTGCAAATTGCTCAATCGCGTCAAGCGTCGCCCCCGGCGCTTCACGATGCGGGGAATGGCCCGCGTCTGAAATGACTTTAAAATCTATCGGACAGTAACACTCTTCCTGCGCAATTTCGACCTGACGCAATGTCCCATATTGGTCGCCTGCACCTTGCAGGACCATCATGGGGACGCGGATATAGGCCAGATATTCCGAGATGTCCCAATCGCGGAATTTCGGATCGAGCCAGGCGCCGTTCCAGCCGTAGAAGGCGTTGTCGACATCCTTGTGCCAGCGCGACAGCTTGGCCTTGAGGTCGGTGGTCTCGAAGCTGGTCTTGATCTCCGCGATGGATTTCACCGAGATGTCCTCGACGATGAAGTGCGGCGCGATCAGCACGAGGCCGCTCAGGCGGTGATCCTGATGCGCGCCGGCATAGATCGTCGCGATCGAGCCGCCGTCGGAATGGCCGAGCAGCAGGCCGCGCTTGAAGGGAACTGCGTCGAGGATTTTCGGCAACACGTCCAGCGCCTCGCGCTGCATGTAGTCGAGCGGCCGCGGCAATGTCACCGGGCTCGACTGGCCGTAGCCTGCCCGCGAATAGGCGAAGATGCCGGCACCGGTGGCTTGCTGCAGCTTCTCGGGAAAATCGCCCCAGAGCCCAACCGAGCCGAGGCCCTCATGCAGCATGACGATGGTGGGGGCGTCGGCCGATGCAGGCGCGAGCCATTTGTATTCGAGGCTGGCGCCGCCGATGCTGAGGAAGCCGGTGGGGGTGAGGTTGGTCATGGTCTTCTTCCTGTTCGCTCCGTCTGCACCCTCCCCTGGAGGGGGAGGGTCGGTCACATCGAGCGCAGCGAGATGTGAGACGGGGTGGGGTGACAGTCTCTCAGCGGATGCGGTGCCCGTGTGGAGAGATCACCCCACCCCGCTTCGCATTGCGCTTCGCTCCATGCGAGCGACCCTCCCCCTCCAGGGGAGGGTAAGCAAGCGTGTCCGGCGTCTGCGTTGTCAATTCGCCCCTGCCCGCAGCTTGAACCGCTGGATCTTTCCCGTCGCCGTCTTCGGCAGGGACTCCACCACGTCGATCCAGCGCGGATATTTCCACGGGCCGATCTTCTGCTTGACGTGCTCCTTCAGCATTTCCTGAAGATCGCTAGTCGTCGCGCCGGGGCGCAGCACGACGAAGGCCTTCGGCTTGAGCAATCCTTCCGGATCGGCCTCGGGCACGACGGCGGCCTCCAGCACGGCCGGATGGGTGATCAGCGCGCTCTCGACCTCGAACGGCGAGACCCAGATGCCGGAGACCTTGAACATGTCGTCGGCGCGGCCGCAGAAGGTGTAGCGGCCGTCTCCATCGCGAACATATTTGTCGCCGGTGCGGGTCCACGGTCCCTCAAAGGTGCGGCGGCTCTTGTGGCGCTGATTCCAGTAGCCTTCGCCGGCGGAGGGCGCATCGACCAGGAGCTCGCCGACCTCGCCGTCGGCGACATCCTGGCCGGCCTCGTTGACCAGCCGCACCGCATAGCCCGGCACCGGCTTGCCGGAGGAGCCGTATTTGATGTCGCCGGGCGCGTTCGACAGGAAGATGTGCAACAGCTCGGTCGAGCCGACGCCGTCGAGAATGTCGACGCCGAAGCGCGCCTTCCAGCTGGTGCCGACGGATTCCGGCAGCGCCTCGCCGGCCGAGGTGCAGATGCGCAAGGCGCTGCCGCCACGCTCGGCCTTCATGGTCTCGTCGTTGAGCATGGCCGCGAACAAGGTCGGCACGCCGTAGAAGATCGACGGCCTGTAGCGGTTCATCAGATCGAACATCCGCGCCGGCGTCGGCCGTTCGCTGTTGAGGATCACGCTGGCGCCGACCGACATCGGGAAGGTCAGCGCGTTGCCGAGGCCATAGGCAAAGAACAGCTTTGCCGCGGAAAGACACACGTCGCTCTCGCGGATGCCGAGCACCTGTTTTGCGTAGGTGTCGGCGGTCGCCTGCAAATTCGAATGGATATGGCGCACGCCCTTGGGCATGCCGGTCGAGCCGGACGAATAGAGCCAGAACGCCGGCTCGTCAGGATGCGTCGCGGCGGTGGTGAACTGATCGCTCTCGCCCGCAAGCTCTTCAGCGAGCTGCTTGTGCCCGTTCTGCTTGGCGCCGGAGACCACGACATGCTCGAGGTCGAGCATGCGGCCGACCACGTCCTTGATGACAGGGTAGAGCGCCTCGGAGACGAACAGCACACGCGCGCGGCAGTCGGCGAGGATGTAGGCGTATTGATCCGCGGTCAGCAGCGTGTTCAACGGCACGGGCACGATGCCGGCGCGGATCGCGCCCAGGAACACGACCGGAAAGTCGATCGTATCCAGCATGATCATCGCCACGCGCTCCTCGCGGCGGACGCCGAGCCGGCGCAGCATGTTGGCGGCGCGTCGGCTCTCGCGCTGAAGCTCGCCATAGGTGAGCCGCGAGACGGTGTCGTCGAAGGCCAGCTTGTTGCCGCGGCCCTCCTCGACGTTACGGTCGAGCAGCCAGGTCACCGCGTTATAGGATCCCTCGCTCACGGACTTCTCCCCGAATTTAGAATTATAATTCATAGAAAGACACCGCAGCGGCTTGCTGTCAATGCTAGCAGGCATTATGTTTCATTAAAATGCGCCGCAGGACACCCTTCAAAAAGACATCCCTTAAAGAAGGCTCATGACCGAAAGTCCCGACGCCGAATCCCGATTTCTCGAACAGCTCGGCCAGCGCGTGCGCACCATGCGCGCGTTGCGCGGCATGTCGCGCAAAGTGCTCGCCAAGGTATCGGGGATTTCGGAGCGCTACATCGCGCAGCTCGAAAGCGGTAAGGGCAATGTCTCCATCGTGCTCTTGCGCCGCGTCTCGGACGCGATGGGCGCTCATCTCGAAGATCTGCTTCCCAGCGCCGACCCGACGCCGGACTGGCAGATGTTTCGCGATCTGTTGCGCAAGGCCACGCCTGCGCAGATCGCGCAGGCAAAAGATCTGCTCACTGGGGGCAGCGCGTCGGCACCGCGACGCGCGCCGTTCTGCGGCATCGCGCTGATCGGCCTGCGCGGCGCCGGCAAGTCGACGCTGGGGCGCATGCTGGCGAAAAAGATCGGCTGGAGCTTCGTCGAGCTCAACAAGGAGGTCGAGCAGCAGAATGGGCTCTCGGTCGCCGAGATCATCGCGCTGTACGGCCAGGAAGGTTTTCGCCGCATGGAGCAGGCGGCGCTGCAGCAGCTGCTCGCGCGCAACGAGCTGATGGTGCTGGCGACCGGCGGCGGCATCGTGTCCGAGCCTTTGACGTTCGACCAGATCCTGACCTCGTTCTACACGATCTGGCTGAAGGCCGAGCCCGAGGAGCACATGGCCCGCGTCCGTCGCCAGGGCGATTTGCGCCCGATGGCCGACGACCGCTCCGCCATGGCGGAGCTGCGCAACATCCTGCTCAGCCGCGAGCCGCTGTACTCGCGCGCGACGGCGGTGGTGGACACGGCAGGTCTCTCCGTCGATGCGGCGGCCGCACGGCTGATCGATGCGGTACGGCCCGTGCTGCAGAACGAGGCCCGCAGCTTCGGCCTGCGGAGTGTGGCGCTGTAGGGCGATTGGATCTCGCTGGAGCTACACTCTCCGCTGTCGTCCCTGCGAAAGCAGGGACCCATACCGCGTGATCTATCGGTAGCGCGCGCCGCCCATCCCGAACGACCAGTCTTCGCCAAACTCCTCGCTGGGGTAATGGGTCCCTGCGTTCGCAGGGACGACAGCGGAGATTTGTGATCGAGCTGCGATCATCATATATGCTGGCCCAGCAGCAAACATCCGGACCACCAATGACCTCCACCGACGTCACCACCTCCATGTTCGATCGGATCGGCGGCAGTGCGACGATCGACGCTCTCGTCGACCGCTTCTACGAACGCATGGACACGCTGCCGGAGGCGAAGATCATCCGCGCAATGCATACGGACGACCTCGGCCTGATCAGGGATGTGCTGAAGCGCTATCTCACCGAATGGACCGGCGGCCCGCGGCTCTATACCCCCGAGAAGGGCCATCCGCGGCTGCGCCAGCGCCACATCGGCTTTGCCATCGGCGATGCCGAGCGCGATGCGTGGATGCTCTGCATGCGCGGCGCGATGGAGGAGACGGTGACCGACACGGCGGCGCGGCTGGAGCTCGACAAGGCGATATCGGGCCTCGCCGACTGGATGCGTAACCGGCAGTGACAGGGCGGCAGCGCCTCGACGCAATTCGAAGGCGTATCATGGACCCGCATCGCGTGATTTGAGTTCCGCGGCGATCGCCTGCTAAGCTCCAGACATGACCGACATCCTTCCCGATACCATCCGCCGCCTCTACACCGATCCCGGCGAGTACATCGACAGCGATCATCCGGCCGTGCAGCAATTTGCGGCCAACGCCGTGTGCGCGGATGCGAGCGCGCGCGAAAAAGCGAGCGTGCTCTACAAGGCGGTGCGCGATGGTATCCGCTACAATCCTTACGTCAGCATGCGCCTCGCCGAGACGTTTCGTGCTTCGAGCGTTCTCGCCGCGGGCCAGGGCTATTGCGTCGGCAAGGCCGCGCTCTATGCCGCCGCCTGCCGCGCGCGCGGCATTCCGGCACGGGTCGGCTTTGCGGACGTGAAGAACCATCTCACCACCGAGAAGCTGCGCACGAGCATGGGCACGGACATCTTCACCTGGCACGGCTTTACGGAGGTGCATGTCGATGGCGCCTGGCGCAAGGCGACGCCGACCTTCAACGACACGCTCTGCGCCAAGGTCGGCGTAGCCCCGCTCGATTTCGACGGTCATACCGACGCACTGCTGCATCCCTTCGACGGCGAGGGGCGCGCCTACATGCAATATGTCAATGACCGCGGCACCTATCACGACGTGCCCGCAAAATTCCTGATGCGCGAAATGGCGCGCGACTACGCCAACATGCAGGGCGAAGATCTGTCGGGCCGTGACATGGAGCGCGAAGCGGCGGAGCGGTAGCACACGATGGACGCACCTGCCGATGTCATCCGTCGACCGGCCTCGCCGCGCCTTGCACGGCTGATCTCGAGCATCTCGTTCTATCGCGAGCGCGGCCTCGGCCTTTCCGCCTTCCGGCACGCCGCGCCGCTTGCGCTGCCGCTCCTGGTGAATCTGGGAACGCCCTTCCGCATTGCGCTCGGACACCAACCGGATCGTGCCGACGCGCAGCCGAGCTTCGCGGCGGGTCTGTTTCCCGGACCGGTCGTGATCGAATCCGACGGCCGCGCCGAATGCGTTCAGGTCGATTTCACGCCGCTCGGGGCGTATCGCTTCTTCGGAGGCGCCGTGCCCGACCTGACCGCGCGCATGGTCGGCCTCGACGACATTCTGGGACGGGATGGCGAGAACCTCCGCGCCAGGGTCGCCGAGGCGGTCGGCTGGCAACGGCGGTTCGAGATCGTGGAAGACTTCGTGCTTGGCCGCGCCGTGCACGAGCCCTCGCCTGCGGTGGCTTTCGCCCTGGAGATGCTCTGGCGAGGCGCGGGCGCGGTCAGGATCGCCGACATCGCCTCAGACATCGGCTGGAGCCGCAAGCATCTCACGCGCCGCTTCCACAACGAGATCGGCGTTGCGCCGAAAACGCTGGCCCAGATGCTGCGCTTTCATCGAGCCTGCGCGCTGGCCCGGACGGACGGCACGGGCGGCTGGGCAGCCATTGCCACGGACGCCGGCTATGCCGACCAGGCACATCTCGCGCGCGATTTCCGGATCTTCAGCGGCGAGACGCCGACCGGATGGGCCGCGCGGCTCGACGTCGTCGATCCCCGCCTGATGCGCGACGGCGGCGGCTAGCGCCAAACAGCGGCCAGGACGGCGCGAGACGGTCAGGTCCCATTTGTTCAAGCCGGCCGCCGCGATCCGAACTAGGGTCAGCTCTGCAGCAAGCTTGCACGCACTTGCATCGAACGTCTTGCATCAAACCTGGAGAGTTTCATGAACCAGCCGAACGGCTATGAAGCGCCGCGCCTCTACCACACCATGCGCTGCAGGGATGCGGAGGCGATGATCGCCTGGCTGAAGAACGTTCTCGGCTTCGCCGAACGCGTAGTGTACCGCAACGAGGGCACGGTCGTTCACGCCGAGCTGGCGTTCGGATCGTCGATCCTCATGCTGGGCGCGCATCGCGACGATGCCTACGGCAAACTGGTTGGCGATATCGGCGGCCGGCGGACGGATGCCGTCTACATGGCCGTTGATGATCCCGACGCGCTCTATGCGAAGGTGAAAGCCGCTGGTGCAGAGATCGAGATGGAGCCCTACACGACCGATTATGGCAGCCGCGATTTCGCCGCGCGCGATCCGGAGGGCGGCCTCTGGAGCTTTGGCACCTATTGGCCCAAGGTCGGCGAACAGCCGCTCGCCGGATAGGTGGACGCTCACGTCAGCGACTGCTCGGCGGCCGCGGCTCGAGCCCAGCCGCGTCCGCGCCGGGAATGCGGGCGGCCCGGCCGTCTTGCTTGCTAGATCGACCAGTAGTTCGGATGCTGGTAGGGCCGCGAGCGGTCGCCCCAGTCGAACTCATCGCCATCGAATTCGCAGGGACCGCTGCTCAATTGCTCCGGCGTCAGGTCGGCCTGGAAGGCCTGGCGTCCCGGATCATATTTCAACGCGCTCCACTGCACGGGATAATGATGATGTGTCCCGAGCAGCCTGCCGGTCTTGACCACCGCGTAAGCGACCGTTCCACTGACCTTGTCGAGCATCAATCGCTCGATCGTGCCGAGCTTCGTGCCGTCACACCCATAGACGGCGACGTGCTCGACGCGATCACTGGGAACCATGGTGTGTTGCATGGCGTGCTCCCTGGGTTCTTGCGTTGCGGGCATTATAGTCCTGTAGCCCGGATCAGCGAAGCGACATCCGGGGCCTTGCGATGCTTCCCGGGGTATCGCGACGCTCGCCCGGGCTACAGCTAGAGCAGTTGCGAACGCACGGAGTCCGCGCCTTCCCGCAACAGCGGCAGGAACCGGTCGATCAATTCCTGCGCCGGCACGCGGTCGACATGGGCGCCCATGTTGATGGCGGCGACGATCACGTCGTCGTAGCGGCGCACCGGAACCGAGATCGAGCGGAAATGCGGCTCGGCCTCGCGGTCGACCAGTGAATAGCCTTGCGTGCGATCGGCGGCGATGCGCGCGAGCAGCGCCTTCGGGTCGGTCTGCGTCTGCGGCGTCAGCGCCCCGCGCGTCATCGCCTTCAGGCGCGCGGCAAGGTCGGCATCGTCGAGCTGGCCCAGCATGGCGCGGCCGACCGAGGTGCAGAACGAAGGCAGCCGATAGCCGATCTCCAACCCGCCCGAGAAAACGCGCGCCGGGCTGCCTCGGGCAATGAACACGACATCATCACCGTCGAGCACGGCGAGCGAGGAGATTTCGTTCGCCGCGGTCGCAACGCGATCGAGCACGGGTTGGAGCACCGCAACGAGCTGATTGGAACGCAAGTAAGATGCCGCCAGCGTCAGCACGTGCGGCGTGAGCGAGAACAGCTTGCCATCGCCGCTGACAAAACCGCCGCGCTGCAGCGTGAACAGCATGCGCCGGGCGGTCGCGCGCGGCAGGTCCGCGGCGCGGGCGAGATCGCTCAGCGTCATCGGGCCTGCATTGCTGCCGAAACATTGCAGCAGGCGCAGGCCGCGATCGAGCGCCTCGACGAAATCCGTCGCGCGCTCATCGCTCTCACTGCGCTTCAGCTTGGGCATGTCCGGGACAATCCTGCAAAATAGTGCTTGCTGCCTTTCCAAGGCATGTCATAATTCGCCCATTCGTTCAATAGGCGAACAAGCGCCACTCCACAAGGATGCACCGCCATGATGAGCCAGGAGCAGAACGACCTGATCACCCGCACCGGGCCGAAGGACCCGTGTGGCAAGCTGATGCGGAGCTACTGGCAGCCGGCGGCGCTGGTGGATGAGCTGGAGGGCGAGCGGCCGATCCGTCCCATCAAGCTGCTCGGCGAGAACCTGGTGCTGTTTCGCGACGAGACCGGACGCTACGGCCTGATCGACCGCCACTGCGCCCATCGCGGCGCCGACCTCGCCTTCGGACGGCTCGAGCATGGCGGTCTGCGCTGCGCCTTCCATGGCTGGCTGTTCGACGCGACCGGCCAGTGCATCGAGACGCCGGCCGAGCCGAAGGACTCAAAACTCTGCCAGAACATCCGCCAGCGCTCCTATCCCGTGGTGGAGAAGAGCGGCATCCTCTGGGCCTATCTCGGCGAGGGTGAGCCGCCGGCTTTTCCGGAGCTCGACTGTTTCGTCGCCCCTGATACTCACACCTTTGCGTTCAAGGGCCACATGGCCTGCAACTGGCTGCAGGCGCTCGAAGTCGGCATCGATCCCGCGCACGCCTCCTACCTGCATCGCTTCTTCGAGGACGAGGACACCTCTACCGCCTACGGCAAGCAGTTCCGCGGCGCCTCCGCGGGCTCCGACCTGCCGATGACGAAAATCCTGCGCGAATACGACCGCCCGATCATCAATGTCGAGCACACCGAATATGGCCTGCGGCTGATCGCGCTGCGCGAGATCGACGAGGAGCGCACCCATGTGCGCGTCACTAACCAGCTCTTCCCGCACGGCTTCGTCATTCCCATGAGCACGGAGATGACGATCACGCAGTGGCACGTGCCGGTCGACGACGAAAACTGCTACTGGTACGCGATCTTCACCAGCTATTCGAATCCGGTCGACAAGCAGAAGATGCGCGACCAGCGGCTCGAGCTCTATGAGCTGCCCGACTACGTCTCGCGCAAGAACCGTAGCAACGATTACGGTTTCGATCCGCACGAGCAGCAGACCGCGACCTATACCGGCATGGGCACCGACATCAACGTCCACGACCAATGGGCGGTGGAATCGATGGGCGCGATTCAGGATCGCACCAAGGAGCATCTCGGCTCGAGCGACAAGGCGATTGTGCAATATCGCCGCCTGCTGCGACAGGAGATCGAGAAGGTCGGCGGCGGCGAGAAGCCGATGCTGTTTCTGGACGAGAGCAGAGCACGCAGCATCCAGGGACCGGCCACCATGGACGGCATCGGGCCGACCCAGGGGTGGGAGCTCTACTGGATGGAGGTCGACGTCAAGCGCCGCCGCGGCGCACCTTGGGCCGCACCGGTGCCGAAGGAGATCGCCGACAACGTGCACCGGCTAACGGCGGCGGAGTGACGTTCGTGCACGGACCCCGTAGGGTGGGCAAAGGCGCAAAGCGCCGTGCCCACCATGCTTTCGTTCAGATGACAGACTGCGTGGGCACGCTTCGCTTTGCCCACCCTACGGCAGTTGAGGGAGTAGCACAGTGACTTTCGTCGCGCGTCATGCGCTGTGGTCGGATGAGCAGAGGGACGCGGCGACGCGCATGCGCCGCATCGTCGAGGACAAGAATCTCGAGGTCATCCGCCTCGCCTTCCCCGACCAGCACGGGATCTTGCGCGGCAAGACCATCATCGCCTCCGAGGCCATCGCCTCGCTGGAGAGCGGCTGCTCCATCACCACCACCATGCTGGCCAAGGATACTTCGCACCGCACGGTATTCCCGGTGTTCACCGCGGGCGGCGGCTTCGGCATGAAGGAGATGGAAGGCGCGGCCGACGTGCTGATGGTCGCCGACCCCACCACGTTTCGGGTTTTGCCATGGGCGCCGACCACGGGCTGGGTGCTGTGCGACCTCTGCTTCAATGACGGCCGCCCGGTGCCGTTCGCGACGCGCGGGCTCTATCGCAAGGTGCTCGACGAGCTCGCGGGCCGCGGCCACGATTTCGTCGCCGGCCTCGAGGTCGAATTCCACATCTTCAAGCTCGACGACCCGCATATGCGCCCCGAGGACGCCGGCCAGCCGGGCACGCCACCATCAGTGAGCCTGCTCAGCCACGGCTATCAATATCTCACCGAGCAGCGCTTCGATCAGATGGAGCCGGTGCTGGAGATCCTGCGCCGCGACATCGTGGCGCTCGGACTGCCCTTGCGCTCGGTCGAGGTCGAGTTCGGGCCGAGCCAGTGCGAGTTCACCTTCGCGCCGCGGAAGGGGATCGAGCCCGCCGACAACATGGTGCTGTTTCGGAGCGCCGTGAAGCAGATCGCGCGGCGGCACGGCTATCACGCCACCTTCATGTGCCGGCCGAAACTGCCGAACGTGTTCGCGAGCGGCTGGCATCTGCACCAGTCGATCGTCTCGCGCGCCAGCGGCGAGAATCTGTTCATGGTGAAAGACGGCGGCGAGCCGCTCAGCGCCTTCGGCCGCTCATACCTCGCCGGCCTGCTCGACCACGCCCGCGCCTCGACATTGTTCACCACCCCGACCATCAACGGCTACAAGCGCTACCGTTCCTACTCGCTGGCGCCGGACCGCGCGATCTGGGGCCGCGACAATCGCGGCGTGATGATCCGCGTGCTCGGCGGCGCCAATGATGCCGCAACGCGCCTGGAGAACCGCATCGGCGAGCCCGCCGCCAATCCCTATCTCTACATGGCCTCGCAGATCCTCTCGGGCCTCGACGGCGTCGACCGCAAGCTCGATCCCGGTCCCTCCGCCGACACGCCCTACGAGACCAAGGCGCCGCTGCTGCCGAAATCGCTGCGCGATGCGGTCAGCGCGCTGAAGGACGATCCGTTCTTCCGCGAGAAGTTTGGGCCGGAGTTCGTCGACTATTACACCCACATCAAGAACGCCGAGATCGACCGCTTCCTGTCTGAAGTGACCGACTGGGAGCACCGCGAATATTTCGAGGTGTTTTGACATCCTGTCTGGGGATTCCTCTCAAGGCGAGTACGGCTCACGGCCGTGTGAAGCGACTTCGTCGCGCCGGTTCCGACGACATCGCACCGCTGCCGGACGAAGCCATTTTCCATCCCCGCGAAAACCCATGGAAAGACTCCTGCGCTAGGATTGCTGCATGTGATCAACAGTGGAGTTCGATCATGTGGGAACAATTATTCAGTCTGATCTACCGTCTGTCCTGCCGGACAACCTTGATCAACATCGGTGTGCATCGTCTGGCGCGCTGAAACTCAATGGATGCGCGATAGGTAAGACGGATTGACCAGATTAGGAGCGTTTCCATGCGCAAGCTGATCCTGATCGCGACGGTATCCCTGCTTACAAGCCAGGCCTATGCGGGTGGGTCGCGGAGCCTCAGTCTCGCAGCGAGCAATTCAAGCCAGCCGGCGACCGAGCAAGCCGCCACGGCGGCAACGGTCTCGCCGCAAACCACCCAGGCGCCGTCGCAGCCGGCAGACATCCAGACTGCGACCACCGCACCAACCTCAGCGACGGCACCGGCGGCCACGACGGCACCAGCATCAGCCACGCCATCACCGCCGCCGGCAAGCACGGCCGGAACGACCAAGCCGAAGCGCCGCCAGCTGTCCACCGAAGCCCAAATCGTCCGCGCGCTTCATCGCCACGGGATCTATTGGTGAGATCGGCGGCCGGCTCCGGTCTTCACCATCGCCATACTCACCAGCGATAGCCGAGCGTTGCGATGACGGTCAGTGGTGCGCCGCGGTAGCAGTACCCAACCTGGCACGTCGTGTAGTGCAGATTGAACAGGTTCTTGGCGTTGACCTGGAACTGCAGGCCCTTCAGCTCCTTCGCCGCCTGGCCAAAATCATATTTCAGCGCAGCATCAACCAAGGTCACCGAGCTGTTCTTGAACGTGTTCAGATCGTCACCATAGCTCCAGGACATGTATCGCACGCCGCCACCGATGCTCAAGCCGGCAAACGGGCCGGCGAGCGGCAGGGCATAATTGCCCCACAGCGTCGCGGTGTGCGGCGGATTGCCCGACGGAAACTTGCCGATCTGCGCGCTGTCGCCGGCCTGCTTGGTGACCATGTCGAGATAGGTGTAGGACGAGGTGATGTCGAAACCACCGCCGAGGCTCGCCAGCGCCTGCAATTCGAAGCCGCGGCTTTGAATCTCGCCGCGCTGGACCGTGACGCCGGTCCCGGTCGTGACGAGGCCCCCGCTCTGGGTCAGGTCGAACACCGCAGCAGTGATGAAGCTCCTCGTCCCCAGCGGCTGGTACTTGACGCCGATCTCGGTCTGCTTGCCGGTGGTAGGCTTGAAGAAGGCGCCGGTGGGATCGACGCCGAGATTGGGAAAGAACGAGGTTGAATAGGCGACATAAGGCGCAACCCCGGAATCGAATACATAGGTCAGCCCGGCGCGCCCGCTATAGGCCTGTTCGGACTGCTGCTGGCGGGTCAGCGCGAACTGATCCTCGCCCGTGGTGCGAACCCAGTCGCTGCGGCCGCTCAGTGTCAGGATCCAGTGGTCGAGCTTGGCCTGGTCCTGAATGTACACGCCGGATTGGGTCTGCCGCTGCTGCGTCGAGGACGAGATCGCGGGATCGGGAATGGATTCCGGCGCGTAGACCGGGGCGGCCAGATTGAGGGGGGAAACCCCGAAGCCAAATCCCTGCTTGTCGTTGAATTTCGACGCCGTGTAATCGGTGCCGACCAGGAGCGTGTGCTGCACCGGGCCGGTCGAGAGCTTTGCCTCGACCTGGTTGTCCATGATGGCCGATTGCAGCGTGTCGTGGACGTAGCCGGTATAGCGCGAGACGACATTGCCGACGGGAGCGCCGAGAAAGCCGACATAGCGCGTGACCGCATCGACATCGACATAGCGGAATTTCTGGCGAACGGTCACGGCGTTGTTGAACGCATGCTCGAACAAATAGCCGACGCGTCCCTGCTCCTGGTCGAGCGAATTGTAGGACGGACTGCCGGTGAAGATGTCCGTCGTGGTGCCGGTGCCCGTGGAATAGGTGAACATCGAGCCCGGCGTCTTCGATTTCTGGTAGGCGCCGAGAATGGTGAGGGTCGTCGATTGGTCCGGCTTCCAGGTGACGGCGGGAGCGACATAGACACGATTGTCCTTGCCGCCGGGCACGAACACGTCGGCGTCGCGCACGACGCCGGTCAATCGATAGGAAAATTGACCGTTGGGATCGACCGGACCCGAGAAATCGAAATTGCCCTGCACGCGCTCGCGGTCGCCGAACACCGTCTGCACCTCGTGGAACGGCTGGCTGGTCGGCAGCTTGCTTTGCAGGTCGATCAATCCGCCGGGCGAGCCGAGGCCGTAGAGGGCCGAGCTCGGCCCGCGGACCACGGTGATGCTGTCGACGCCATAGGGCTCGGTCTTGAACACGCCGAGACCGGCGCCGACGAGGCGCAAGCCGTCGAGATAGATGCCGTTATAGGTGATGTCGAAGCCGCGGATCGAGATGGCATCGAAGCGCGGATCGTAACCTGAAGCATCGATGCGGACGCCCGGTTCATAGCCGACCGCCTCGGTCAGCGTCTGCACGGCGCGATCGTTGAGCTCCTTGCGGGTCACGACCGAAATCGACTGCGGCGTCTGGAGCAATGGCGTGTTCGTCTTGGTGCCCGCCGAGCTGCTGCTTGCGACATAGCTGTTCTCGCTCGACGGATTGGCGCGGCCGCTTCCCGCCTCGCGCGTGTCCGCGTTTCTGGCTTGTCCGGACCCGGCATTGCGCGGCGTCGCGGCGCGGCCACGCTGCGATTGTGAGGCGCGCTGGACAGATTGGGCACGCGGACGCGCCTGGCTCGGTGCCTCCACCGTGACCGGCGGCAATGTGCCCGCCGTCGAAGGCGAATTGGTTCCGGAGACCTGTGCGGCCGAGGGCGTCGCGTGCAGGACCATTCCCAAACCGGCCGCTCCCAGACCAGTTCTCACCAACCGTTCCCAGCCGAGCGTCTGCCCGTCGTTCCGCCTCATCGTCTTCCCCGAGTTCCGTGTTCAACAACCCGGGTGTAACCAGATCAAAGCGGCCGCCGCCTTTGCGCGCGCGCAAATCACCTTTGATCCCACGTGGAGGCTTTCAAGTTTACTGATAGCGGCTCGGCGAATGGCCAAAGCGCCTGCGGAAAGCCGTCGCGAAATTTGCCGGATGGGCGTAGCCGACCCGATAGGCCGCTTCGGTGACGGACAAGCGCTGGTGAATCAAATAGGCACGTGCGGCATCGAGCCGCTGAGCCCTGAGATAGTCGATCGCGCTCTGGCCATATGCCATCCGGAATTTCTGGTTGAAGGACCTGCGGCTCAGCCCCGCGTTCCGCGCCAGTTCGTCGATGCTCCAGGGATAGGCGAGATCGGCATCCATCCGCTGCTTCACCGATTGCAGCCGCGTCCACTGCAGATCGGTGGCGGGATCGGCCGCAATCCGGCCGCGCTCGCCGAACAGGGCGTGGACCACGATCTCGGCGGCATGCGCCGACAGCAGCAATTGCGCCGCGCTGCCGGTGACCGGCGGCGAAAACATTTCTGCCGCGACCGCCTGTATGCGCGCAGATGCC
Source organism: Bradyrhizobium sp. CIR18 (assembly GCF_014198295.1). Classification (NCBI taxonomy): domain Bacteria; kingdom Pseudomonadati; phylum Pseudomonadota; class Alphaproteobacteria; order Hyphomicrobiales; family Nitrobacteraceae; genus Bradyrhizobium; species Bradyrhizobium sp. CIR18. The sequence continues at coordinate 306,140 of NZ_JACIHF010000003.1, forward strand.
CTCAGCGAGACGATCGCTGCGCCCGAGACGTCGTTCGCAAACAGCGCCCGAAACTCATCGCCGAGTCCAAGTCCATCGATCGAGGTTTGGGGAAACGCCAGGCCGATTGCGGAACGCTCGCCGGAATGAACCGCGCGTTCCGCTGCGCAGGTCTCGCGCACGGCAATTGCCGTCATCTGCCCGTCGCAGCCAGCGCTGCGCGTCAGAATGCCGCGGCCTGCGCCACCATCAACGGAGACCGAGATGAACAGACCCGGGGCTGCGATCGCAGAGCCTTCGGCATCGGCTCGAAACTCGCCTCTGACAAACACGCAGCCCGGAAAATCCAGCCATTGCGCTGTCGAAGCGCCCGGCTGTGCGGAACCGATGTCGTCTTGAGGCCGTCCGACAATTTGATCGTAGAAGTCCCGCATCGAATCCGCTTACGCCGCGGCTTCTTTGACCGCTTGACGGCGGCGCGCTCAAGAGCTCTACGCGCGGTTTGGAGGGATTCGAAACTGGATTTGCTCGAAGAGAATCTTGCGCGTCGCGCGCGGTCGGCAGGAACGCGCCTCAGATGCCGAGATATTTGTGCTGGAGATCCGGTTCCGCCATCAGCTGATCGGACGTGCCGCTCCACACCGTCTTGCCGCGCTCGATGATGGTGTGGCGGTCGCAGATGCGAGCGAGATGGTCGACGTTCTTGTCGACGACCAGGATCGACTGTCCGCGGCTCTTGAGCAGCGACAGGCAGTTCCAGATTTCCTCGCGGATCAGCGGCGCGAGGCCTTCGGTCGCTTCGTCCAGAATCAGGAGTTTTGGATTGGTCATCAGCGCGCGGCCGATCGCGAGCATCTGCTGCTCGCCGCCGGAGAGCTGGTTGCCCATGTTGGCGGCGCGTTCGGCAAGGCGCGGAAACAACACGTAGATCGCGGCCAGCGTCCAGGGATTGGGGCTGCCGAAGCGGTCGGCGGCGGCCGCGACCAGGTTTTCGCGCACGGTGAGGTTCGGGAAGATCTGGCGTCCCTCGGGGACCAGGCCGACGCCGAGCTTTGCGATCCTGTAGGAGGGAAGCTGCCTGACCTCGGCGCCCGCGAAACGAATGCTGCCGGCGCGCGCCGGCGTCAGGCCCATGATGGAGCGGATGGTCGTGGTCTTGCCCATGCCGTTGCGGCCCATCAGCGAGACCATCTCGCCCGGCTTGATCGACAGCGACAGGCCGAACAGCACCTGGGAGAGGCCGTAGCAGGTCTCGATGCCGTCGACCTCGAGCAGCGTGTCAGCCATGATGCGTCACCACGTGCTGGTCGCCGAGATAGGCGCGCTTGACGTCCTCGTTGGCCCGGATCGCGGCCGGATCGCCCGAGGCGATGACGCGGCCATAGACCAGCACCGTGATGCGGTCGGCAAGCGCGAACACCGCCGGCATGTCGTGCTCGACCAGCACGATCGAGACTTCCTTGCGCAGCTCCTGGAGCAGCTTCACCATGCGCTGGGATTCGGTGACCCCCAAGCCCGCCATCGGCTCGTCGAGCAGCAGGAGCTTCGGCTTGCTCGCGAGCGCCACCGCGAGCTCGAGCTCGCGGCGCTCGCCATGGCTGAGCCGGTTCACCACGACATCGGCACGATGCAACAGGCCGACGCGATCGAGCGCGGCGTGGGCGGCATCGCGCAGGGATCGCTCCTTGCGCGCATTGGCAAAGAAGCGAAACGAGGTGCCGGCATGGGCTTGCGCCGCCAGCGCGACGTTGTCGGCGGCGGTGAAGCCGAGCAGCAGCGAGGTGATCTGGAACGAACGTGCCAGGCCCAGCGCGCAGCGGCGATAGGCCGGCAAATAGGTGATGTCGCGTCCCGCCAGCGAGACGCTGCCGGAATGCGGCTCGAGATGTCCGGTGAGCTGGCTGATCAGCGTGGTCTTGCCGGCGCCGTTCGGGCCGATGATGGCGTGCAGCTCGCCCGCGGCGACGTCGAGCGAGACATTGTCCGTCGCAACGATGCCGCCGAAGCGACGCACCAGCTTTTCGACGCGAAGCAAGGGTTCAGCCACGGCCGGCCCTCCCGAGCATGCCCATGATGCCGCCGCGCCCGAACAGCACGATCAGCAGCAGCAGCGGGCCCATGATCAGCGCCCAATATTCGGTGATCTGCGACAGGAATTCCTCCAGCAGCAGGAACACCACCGCGCCCATGATCGGGCCGAACAGCGTGCCCATGCCGCCCAGGATCACCATCACCATGAGATCGCCCGAGCGCGTCCAGTACATCACGGCCGGGCTGACGAAGTCGGTGTTGTTGGCGAGCAGCGCGCCGGCGAGGCCGCACATCGTGCCTGAGATGACGAAGCAGACCAGCTGGTAGCGCTTTGCCGGGAAGCCGATCGCCTGCATGCGCTGCTCGTTGGAGCGCAGCCCCTGCACGACGAGGCCGAAGCGCGAATTGACGATGCGCCAGATCAGGAAGACGACGCCGAGGAGGCAGGCGAGGCAGAGATAATAGAACTGCGTGCGGTTGGACAGGTCGATCAGCCCGGAGAAGTCGCTGCGCTTGTAGACGGTGAGGCCGTCATCGCCGCCGTAGCGCGCCAGCCCCGAGGCGACGTAATAGGCCATCTGCGCAAAGGCCAGCGTGATCATGATGAAATAGACGCCGCGGGTGCGCAAAGAGAGCGCGCCGATCACGAGCGCATAGATCGCGGAGGCCGCGAGCGCGACCGGAAACTGGATGAAGCCGGAACCGACGCCCTCCTGTGCCAGCATGCCGACGGCGTAGCCGCCGATGCCGAGATAGGCGGCGTGGCCGAAGCTCATCATGCCGCCAAAACCCATGATGAGGTTGAGGCTCGCGGCCGCCAGCGCCAGGATGATGATGCGGGTGAACAGCGTCAGGATGAAGATGTTGCCGGAGAGCTGCGAATAGAGCGGCAGCAGCACGAGGCCCGCCAGCACCATGGCCGTGACGGCCTTGCTCACAGTGAAAGACTTCATCGACGGTTGGCCGGAAACAGCCCCTCCGGCCGCACCACCAGCACGATCGCCATCAGGAGATAGATCAGCATGGAGGACAGCGCGGGCGCTGCGGTGGAGGCGGCGGCGCCGCTCAGCACCTGCCGCAGCAGATTGGGCAGGAAGGCGCGACCGAGCGTGTCGATCATGCCGACGAAGATCGCGGCCAGGAACGCGCCGCGGATCGAGCCGATGCCGCCGATCACGATGATGACGAAAGCGAGGATCAAAATGTTCTCGCCCATGCCGATCTGCACGGTGAGGATCGGCGCCTGCATCAGGCCCGCAAGGCCGGCGAGCGCGGCCCCCAGGCCGAACACCAGCGTGTAGAGCAGCTTGATGTTGATGCCGAGCGCGCCGATCATCTCGCGGTTGGAGGCGCCGGCGCGGATCAGCATGCCGATGCGGGTGCGCATCACGCCGAGATAGAGCAGCAGCGCCACCAGCAGCGCCACGATGATGATGGCGAGGCGATAGGCGGGATAATGAATACCGGGCAGGATTGGCACCGGCACGGTGAGCCAGGCCGGCAGCGGCAGCGCAAGGCCGGCCGGGCCCCAGATCAGCCGCACGGCTTCGTTGAAGAACAGGATCAGGCCGAAGGTCGCCAGCACATGGTCGAGATGGTCGCGGCCGTAGAGATGCCGCAGCGCGCTCATCTCGAGCACGATGCCGAGCACCAGCGTAGCCCCCAGCGCCATCAGCGCCCCGAGCAGGAAGCTGCCGGTCCACGCCGCGAAAGTCGCGGCGAAATAGGCGCCCATCATGTAGAGCGAGCCGTGCGCGAGGTTGACGAGATCCATGATCCCGAACACCAGCGTCAGGCCGGCGGCGAGCAGGAACAGCAGCAGGCCGAACTGCAATCCGTTCAGGAACTGTTCGACGACGAGCAGCATCAAGACTCTTTCAGGCGCACGCGGTGTCGCGCCGATGTTCGAACACGGTCGCCATCAGTGAAAGAGCTCCCCCTGCCTGTTCAAGGCGGAAAAATGGGTAATGGCAGTATCGTTCAGAGGCAAGAGCGATTCGACACCAAACATGCACTTTGTTGCATGCGGGTGCATGCGGTCGAGACGCTCCTGCAAGAAGGCTGCCGTGCAGGCTGGGGCAACCTGCCGCACCCAAACGATGACCCCCTCGCCGGTGGCCGGCGAGAGGGTGCGACTTCGTCGGAATGCAAGGAAGGATTACGTCTAGTGCGACGTCATCTGCTGGGGAAGATCGTCCGGTTCGGCGAGCACGCTGTTGGCCGTCGAGGCCTCCAGCGCCGCCATCCGGAACAGATAGGCGAGCGTCGCCAATCCGGTGTCTTCCGCCATCTGCGCCAGCTCGAGCGCCATGTCGGACATGTAGCCGAGATTCTCGTCCCTGATCTGCGCCATGATCTGGCTGTCCCGCATCATGTTCGACATCTCAGGCGCTCTTTCGTTGTGCGGCAGCAGCGCCGCAGAGGTTGGCACGGGCGACGGCGTCCAGACGCGGGCCGTCCTGGCGCACGACCGAGGTCATGCCGATACGATCGTGCAGGGCATCGAGGGTCTCGCGACGAATGTCGATGGTCGCCGCCATGGTCCATGCATCCTCCACCAGAGCCGGCAGGCCAAGCGGGGTCACCATGAAGCCGGCCTCGTGGAAGCGCGGCAGCCACCAGGTCTCCATGATCGCGCTGACCTGCGCGATCCCCTGATTGAGGCAGAACTCCTGCACCGCCGCCATCAGTTGCAGGTTGAGCGCGCCGTCGCGGCGATCACGCACGACGAAGTAGCGCGACCATTCCCAGACCAGCGGATCCGCGGGGCAGCCGCGCACCGACGCCAGATGCGGGAACACCTCGCTCATCATCGAGGGCTTGGTCGTCGGGTAGAGCCGGTGGCCACCGATGACGCGCCGTCCCTCCAACGCAAGCAGATAGACGGTATCCTCGTCGTCATAGGAATCGATCTCGCGGCAATCCGGCCTGCGCAGCGTCTCCCAGCGCCGCTCCTCGACGAAGATATCGTGGCGCAATCGGAAATGCTGCTCGATCACGTCTTCATAAAGGTGACGATTTACCGCAGAAATTGCGTGAATCATGAAAACCCCCAATCATCCTCAATGGGGGCAGAGTCTGCGAAAAGAGCCGGATTCGATATTGGGAAATTTCCCAGTACGGCGCTTACGGATTGATGATTTTGTTCCGAATCGCCAGCGCTACCGCATGCGTGCGGTTGACGGCACCGAGCTTGCGCGCGGCAGTTGCAAGATGCTCTTCGGCCGTGCGCTGCGTGATGTGCAAGATCTCGCCGATCTCCCAGGCCGACTTGCCCTGCGAGGCCCAGGAGATCACCTCGCGCTCGCGCGGGGTGAGGCGCGTCGAGGGATAAGGCGTCGGCTCGAGCAGACGGCGTATGTGGTCGAAGCCATACATCGCCATCAGATGCAGTGCCGGCTTGCTGCGCGGATTGAGGTCGAGATGAACGCCGCCAAGCGACACCGCCGCTTCATAGCCGGTGAGCCCGTGGATCGGCACGATGAAGCCCCGCGACATGCGAAAATCGGTGGCGCGGTTCATCACCTCGGCCGCGTTCGGCTCGAGTTCGGCGTCATAGGGCGCTTCCGACCATTCGAACGGATTGACCGATTGCCGACACAGCCGCACCACCGGATCGAAGCGGTCGTAATTGTTCTGGGTGTAGAGGCTGAACCAGCCCGCCGGCCAGCGCTTGGCAAGCACCATCTGCGCAAACCGCTGGTCGGGATTGGGCAATCCCGTCACGATGATGGTTTCGAAGCCGAAACGACCGAACGCCGTCTCGAGCGCATTCATGGCATCGGGCACCTTGCGATAGGTCCCCAGGCCTTCAATGAAGTCGAGCGCCTCCCGGCCATAATCTACGGCGGACATCGGTGCGTTTCCTGCCCCACACCGCCTCGTATAGCACGTATTTGGGGACTGCCTCAATTCGCTGCGGCCGTAGTTTCCCGGTGCTCATCTGCCCTGAAGATTTAAACTACTTGTGGCAGAATTGGCCTCACGATACACCTGAGACGACCGAAGCGGGAACACCACGATGGAAGACGAGGATATTGCCCTCAACAGCGTGCTCGGCCTGGAATTGAACCGCGTGTTTTTCGCCGTCCGCGAAACGGCAAACAAGCAGAAGATCATCGAGTTCGCGCGCGCGGTGCTGGAAAGCGAGCGCGAGGAGCTGGCCGAGAGCGTATTGCCCGAGGGCCCGGCGAGCTGAGACACAGCCGCAGCGCCGACGAACCAATTCGAGCGCCGCCGCCCTTCTGTTCGAACGCGCTGATTTTAGTCGAAAACAATCTGACAGCGAACTTGAGTTTCCCTTCTTCCCTTGTGGGAGAACGTGGCATAGGCGGCCTTCGGCCGCCGTTCTAAATGGACGCCGAAGCGACACTTCGGCTATGGCGCCGGATGAGGGTCTCTATCCACAAGTGCAGTATCGTAGGGTGGGCAAAGCGACTTGTCCGCCATAGCTCGAAGAGCGACGGCGGAAGCGCGCCCACGTCCTGCCTGTTTGGTGAGACGACGTGGGCACGGCGCAAGTGCGCCTTTGCCCACCCTGCGATTCCGGACTCGCTGAGAGAGACCCCTCGCCCGTCTCGCCGCTTTCGCGGCGAGCCACCCTCTCCCCCAGGGGCAGAGGGTAAAAGCTCCCCTCCGCCATCCACATCCACCCACACTTGCCGCTGGATGACAGCGCAGCTCTCGTGAGATGATTGCCGCCATGATCATCTTTCGGATGCCAAGGACATTTCACGAGCATGATGACGCTGCGCCAGGTTGAAGTGATCCGTGCCGTGATGGTGACGGGCACCATCGGCGGTGCGGCGAAGCTGCTCAACGTCTCGGCGCCCGGGATCAGCCGCCTCGTCAAATACACCGAGCGCTCGCTCGGCATCCGCTTCTTCCAGCGCCAGAACGGGCGATACTTCCCGACGCCGGAAGCCGAGAACATCTTCGAGCAGATCAACGGCGTCTACAAGAAGGTCGACGATCTCTCAGAGATCATCTCCAAGATCGGCCGTGGCGGCCTGTCGGAGCTGCGCATCGGCTCGGTGCCCAGCATCTCGCAGGTGATGGTGCCCCGCGCGATCGAGCGCGTCCGCCGCCGCTATCCCGATCTCGGCATCGACATCAACATCCTCAAGCTCGAGGAGGCCATCGACTATCTCATGCTCGGCCGCGGCGAATGCGTGGCGATGAGCTACCGGCTGGAGCATTCCGGACTCGACTTCATGCCGCTGGCCTCGGGCGAGCTGTACTGCATCGTGCCGCCGGGGCACGAACTCGCCGGCCGCAAGCAGGTCTCGGCCGCCGAGATCACCCGCTATCCGCTGATCGGCATCGATCCCAACGATCCCTACGGCCGGATCATGGCCGAGATCTTTGCCCGCAACCGTCTCGCCTACAACATCACCATCCGCGCGCGCTTCGGCACCACGGTCTGCGCGCTGGTGAAGGCGGGCCTCGGCATCGCCATCATCGACCAGTTCACCGTGGCCCATGGCGGCTATCCCGGGATCGAGCTTCTGAAGATCACCGAGCCGACGCGGTTCGATACTTACATCGCGGTCAAGCGCGGCGCGCCGCTGTCGCTCCATGCCGAGTCTTTCATCGAGTCGCTGCGCGCGGAGATGCGGGCGGTCGAGCCATCCCGCGGCAACGGCAAGGCCGCCGGTGCGCGCGGACGGAAGAAATAACATCATGTTAGGTTTGTCGGATAAAAGGGTAATTGTGTTAGGCGGGGGAAAGACTATCGTCGCAGCTGGAACTCCCTTGGACTTGCGGAGATTTCCCCGCTAATGGCCGGGACCGAACGGGCCCAACGAGACGATAGCGAACCATGTCCAAGCGCGGATACGCCGCCAGCAAGAAGCTCCTCACCGGCCTGATCGGCGCGCCGATCGTGCATTCCGCGTCCCCCGCCATGCATGAGCGCGCCGCCGAAGCGCTTGGCCTGCGCGGCCACTACCAGCTCATCGAGGTCGCCGGCGCCGATGCGGCCGGGCTTCGCATGATGCTCGAGGGCGTGCGGCGGCTCGGCTTTGCCGGCGTCAACGTCACCTACCCCTACAAGGAGGCCGTGGTGCCGCTGCTCGACGAGCTGGCACCGGCTGCGGCGACCATGGCGGCGGTCAACACCGTCGTCGTGAGAGACGGCCGGCTGATCGGCCACAACACCGACACGACCGGCTTTGCCCGCGCCGTCGCGCCGCTGCTGGCGTCTTCCGGAAATGCGGTGGCCGTGATCGGCACCGGCGGCGTCGGCAAGGCGATTGCCTTTGCGCTGGCGAGCCTGAAAGTGACGAACCTCCGAATCTTCGACAGCGAGCCGGCACGCGCCGAAAAACTCGCCGCGCTGCTGGCCAGGCATGGCGGCGCGCGGGTGGCTACGAGCGTGGAAGACGCGCTTCGTGGCGCAACCGGCCTCGTCAACGGCACGCCGGTCGGCATGCTGCCGAACCGGGACATCCCGGTCCCAGCCTCGCTGCTGCGCGAGAACCTGTGGGTCGCCGACGCCGTCTACTCGCCGTTGATCACGCCGCTGCTGGCGGCGGCGCAAGCCAAGGGCGCGCGGATCATGACCGGGCGGGAGCTCGCGATCTATCAGGCGGCCGACGCCTTCGAACTGTTCACGGGCCTTGCCCCATCGACCGAGATCATGGGACAGGCATTCGACGAGGTGATGGCGGCACGAAGCTCGGCCTATCACGCTGCGTAACCGAAGCGGCCGACACAAGGCCGCGGACAATCTCGACGAAAAATGGGAGGAGAAACCATGAAATCGACCCTGCTGGCAGGCGCCCTGCTTGCCTTCGCGACTGCAACCAGCGTCCACGCCCAGGCCATCAAGCTCGCCAACGTCGCCGAGCTCTCGGGCGGCGGCGCCACCGTCGGCACCAACTGGAAGAACGGCATCGATCTCGCGATCGAGGAGATCAACGCCAAGGGCGGCGTGCTCGGCCGCAAGCTGGAAGTCAGCCATGCCGACTCGCAATCCAACCCCGGCGTCGCCCGCGCCCAGGTGCAGAAGGCGCTCGACGCCGAGCCCTATGTGCTGCTCGGACCCGGCTATTCCGGCTCGGTCAAGGTCACCGCGCCGCTCGCCGCCGAAGCGGGCATCGCGCAGATCATGGGTGGTGAGGCCGCCGAGTTGACGCAGGCCGGCAACAAATTCCTGTTCCGCACCTCGTTCGGCCAGCAATCCTCGATGCCGAAGGTCGCGAAATACATCCACGACGAGATGAAGGCGAAGACGGTCGCGGTGGTCTGGGTCAACAACGACTTCGGCCGCGGCGGACGCGACGTCGTCGTCAAGGAGCTCGACCGGCTCGGCTCCAAGGTGGTCGCCGACCTCTCGACCGAGGCGGGCCAGGCCGATTTCGCCGCCGACGTCGGCAAGATCAAGGCCGCCAATCCGGATGCCGTGTTCGTCTACCTGAACGAGGAAGAGAGCGCGCGCATCCTGAAGGAGCTGAAGCGCCAGGGCGTCACCGCGCCACTGATGGGCGAGACCACGCTGATCGGCCAGAAGGTGATCGAGCTCGCCGGCGACGCCGCCAACGGCGCACGCGGCCATGTCGGCCTCACCACCGATGCACCGGTCGATCTGATCAAGGTATTCCGCGAGAAGTTCTCCAAGAAGTACAATTACGTGCCTGACCATAACGGCCTGAAGGGCTATCTCGCCGTCTACATGGTGAAAGCCACCACCGAGAAGATGGGCAAGGTCGACCCGAAGAAGTTTGCCGAGACGCTGCACGGCCTCACCATCAAGGCCGCGGACGAGCCGGGCATCCTGATGGACGTCACCTTCAGCGACACCGGTGACATCGACCGCCAGAGCTTCCTGGTCGAGGTGGTCGAAGGCAAGCAGGTGGTGAAGCAGGTGCTGCCCAAGGTGAAGTGAGGTCTTCTTCACCTCTCCCCGCCTGCGGGGAGAGGTCGGATCGCATCAAGATGCGATCCGGGTGAGGGGGAGCCTCCGCGAGTCCAACCATCAGCGACCTCGCGGAGATTCCCCCTCTCCCCGCAAGCGGGGCGAGGGAGACGGGACACGAGAGGGGAACATGTCCAACCTATTCGATCTTCTGGTCGCGGGACTGGCCACCGGCGCGATCTATGCGCTGGTCGCGGTCGGCTTCACGCTGCTGTGGCAGACTTCGCAGACCATCAATTTCGCGCAAGGCGAGTTCGTGATGCTGCCGGCGTTCCTGATGCTGGCGGCGATGCATGCCGGCGCGCCGTTCTGGCTCGCGATCATCCTCGGCATCCTCTTGTCGATGATCCTGCTCGGGCTCGCTTTCAAGATGCTGCTGGTCGATCCGATGATGCGCCATGGCGTGCTGCCGCTGGCGATCGCGACCATGGCGCTCGCGATCGGCCTCAAGGAAGCCGTCAAGCAGTTCTTCAGCGCCGAGGCCTCGCCCTTTCCCTCGATCGTGCCGACCGGTGACATCTCCATCCTCGGACACGCGGTGTCGCTGCAAAGCATCGGCGTCCTCGCCGTTGCCATCGTTGCCGTGTTCGGCTTGACCGCCCTTCTCAACCGCACCTCGCTCGGCCACCAGATGCAGGCGGCGGCGCAGAACCCGACGGTCGCGCGCATCATCGGCGTGCCCGTGGAGCGGATGATCCTGCTGACGTTCCTGATCAACGCCTTCCTGGTCGCGCTGGCGTCGCTTTTGATCACACCGATTTACCTCGCAAAATTCTCCTCCGGCGAGGTGCTGGGACAGGCGGCTTTCATCGCGGCGATCGTCGGCGGCTTCAACCAGGTCCGCGGCGCTATCGCCGGCGGTCTTTTGATCGGCGTGCTCGACAATCTCGCGGCCGCCTATGTCTCGACGCAGTACCGCGCCGCCGTGCCGATGATCTTCCTGATCGTCGTCATCCTGTTCCGGCCGCAAGGACTGCTCGGCCGCGCCGAGGAGCGCACGGTATGAGCAGCTTTGCCAAGCCCCTGAAGATCGCGCTCGGCCTCATTGTCATCGCCGGCCTGATCATCGTTCCCATGAACTTCAACCGCTACGGCTTGTTCATCCTGAGCCAATGGGCGGTGATGACCATCGCCGCGATGGGGCTGAACCTCACGCTCGGCTATGCCGGCCAGGTCTCGCTGGCGCAGGGCGCGTTCGTCGGCATCGGCGCCTATGCGGCAGCGATCATGACCACCCATGGCTGGCCGCTGCCGGCGGCGATCCTGGTTGCGATCGTGCTCAGCTTCGCGGTCGGCTGGGTGCTCGGCTATCCCGCGCTGCGCGTGCAGCATCACTACCTCGCCTTCGTCACCCTGGCCTTCTCCACCCTCGCCTTCCTCGTGTTCCGCAACGAGAGCTGGCTCACCGGCGGCATCTACGGCATCTCCAACATCCCGCGTCCGCATATCTTCGGTTTCGCGACCAACAAGCCGCTGCCGTTCTACTATGTCTGCCTCGGCTCGCTCGCGATCGTGTCGCTGGCGGTGTGGTGGCTGATCCGCTCGCCCTGGGGCCGCGCCTTCATGGCGCTGCGCGAGAATCCGCTGCGCGCGCAATCGCTCGGCATCGACACAAGGCGCTACACGCTGATGGCGTTCGCGATCGGCTCGGCGCTCGGCGGCGTCGCCGGCGCGCTCTATGCGCCGCTGACGCAATATATCGACCCCGTGCCCTTCAACCTGTCGCTCTCGCTTGACCTCCTGATGATGGTGATCGTCGGCGGCGCGGGCTTCTATTTCGGTCCCTTCCTCGGCGCGATGATCGCGGTGCTGCTGCCGGAATGGCTACGCTTCACCGAAGGCTATTATCTGATGCTCTACGCGGTGGCGGTGATACTGCTGCTGATCTGGTCGCCGACCGGCATTCTGGGAATCCTCGACCGCTATCTCGCCGAACGCCGGACCAAGGCGGCCTCCGCGCTGCGCGCCGTCGCAAAATCCCGCCTGGAGACGGTGCAATGAGTGCGGTGCTCGAAGTCTCCGATATCAAGAAGAACTTTGGCGGTATCAGCGCCGTCGACGGTGTCTCCTTCGACGTGCGCGAGGGCGAGATCCTCGGCCTGATCGGTCCGAACGGCTGCGGCAAGTCCACGCTGTTCAACTGCATCCTCGGCCAGCTCACGCCGTCGGGCGGTGAGGTCAGGCTCGACGGCAAGCTCGTCACGGGCCTCCGCCCGTCCGAGCTCAACAAGCTCGGCGTTAGCCGCACCTTCCAGCTGCTGCAGGTGTTTCCAAAGCTCTCGGTGCGCGAGAACCTGATCCTCGCGGGCCAGGAGCACCAGGGCAACATGGCCTCGCGCCTGGTCGGCCGCTCCGATGCCGGGTTGACCGAGACCGCCAACCAGATGATCGGCTTCTTCAAGCTCGATCATCTCGCCGACGAGCCGGCCGGCGGATTGTCCTACGGCCAGCAAAAACTGCTAGACGCCGCCATGACCTTCATGGGCGGCCCGCGCCTGGTGCTGCTCGACGAGCCCGCCGGCGGCGTCAACCCGTCGATGCTGGCGGACCTGAAGGACCGCCTGGTCGCGATCAACCGCGAGAAGAACGCCACCTTCGTCGTGATCGAGCACAACATGGAGTTCGTGATGTCGCTGTGCTCGCGCGTGATGGTGATGGCGGAAGGCAAGGTGCTGGCGATGGGACGGCCCGACGAGGTCCGCAAGAACCCCGCCGTGATCGAAGCCTATCTCGGACATTGAGGAGCCGATCATGAGCGAGCCAATCCTCTCGGTTCACAATCTCGTCGGCGGCTACGGCAAGATGACGATCCTGAACGGCACGAATTTCGCCGTGCCGCAGGCGACCATCACCACGATCATCGGCCCGAACGGCGCCGGCAAATCCACCGTGTTCAAGGCGATCTTCGGCTTGTTGAAGCTGCGCGAGGGCAAGATCAGCTTTGCCGGCCGCGACGTCACCAATCTGAGCCAACGCGCGCTGCTCAATGCCGGCATCTGCTACGTGCCGCAGGGCCGCAACATCTTCCCCGAGCTGTCGGTGCGCCACAATATCGAGCTCGGCGGCGTCGCCGCAGGCAAAGGCCTCGACCTGCCCAGGCGGATCGAGGCGGCCCTCGATCTATTCCCCGCCTTGCGCCGCAAATCGACGCAGCAGGCGTCCACGCTATCAGGCGGCGAGCAGAAGCAGCTCGAGATTGCCCGCTCGCTGCTGCTCGAGCCAAAACTGGTGCTGATCGACGAACCCTCGATCGGCCTGTCGCCGCTGATGGTGCAGCAGACCTTCGACATCCTCAAGAGCCTGCGCGACCGTGGTGTCACCATCCTGATGATCGAGCAGAACGCGCGCTCGGCGCTGGAGATCTCCGACATCGGCATCGTGCTCGAGCTCGGCCAGACCCGCATGGTCGACGACGCCAAGCGCATCCTGAACGATCCGCGCATCGGCCAGCTCTTCCTCGGCGGTGCCATGGAGGAGAGCGCGGCATGAGCGGGCGTATGCGCATCGCCGTCGCCGGCGCCGGCCTCATCGGCCGCCGCCACATTGAACTGATCCAGTCCTCCGGGGATTGCGTGCTGGCCGGCATTGCCGACCCCTCGCCTGCGGCCAGGGAATTCGCGCAAGCACGCAACGCTCCCTGGTACGCCGATCATCGCGCATTGCTGGAGCAGGAAAAGCCCGATGGCCTGATCATCGCCTCGCCCAACGCGCTCCATCTTCAGATGGCGCTCGACTGCGTGGAGGCGGGCGTGCCCGCGCTGATCGAGAAGCCGGTGACCGACAGCGTCGCGGCGGCACGTCGTCTCTGCGAGGCAGCCAAGCGCAGCGGCGTGCCGATGCTGGTCGGCCACCATCGCCGCCACAATCCCATCATCAAGGCCGCCCGCGAGGCCGTCGTGGCCGGCAAGCTCGGCCAGCTCACCGCCGTGGCCGGGCTGTGGCTGCTGAAGAAGCCCGACGATTACTTCGAGATCGCCTGGCGGCGCGAGCACGGCGGCGGGCCGCTGCTGATCAACCTGATCCACGACATCGACAATCTCCGCTTCATCTGCGGCGAGATCGCCGAGGTGCAGGCGCTGACGTCGAACATGGTGCGCGGCTTTGCCGTCGAGGACACGGCCGCGCTGCTGCTGCGCTTCGCCAATGGCGCGCTCGGAACCATGACGGTCTCGGATGCGACGCCCGCACCATGGAGCTGGGAGCTGACCTCGGGCGAGAACGCCGCGTATCCGAAGCAGGATCAGCCCTGCTACATCCTCGCCGGCACGGGCGGCTCGCTGTCGGTGCCGAACATGGAGCTGTGGTCCTATCCACAAAATCCCGGCTGGCACGCAGCGCTGGTTCGCGCGCCCGTCGCACTCTCCGCTTACGATCCACTCGTTGAACAGCTCCGGCATTTCCTGGCGGTGATCGCAGGCCGCGAACAGCCTCTGATTCCGGTCGAGGATGCGACAGCGACACTCGCCGTCGTCGAAGCCGTCAGCGAAGCGGCACGCACGGGCCAAAAAATCTCACCGGGGCGGATCATGGAGCAGGCAACATGAACAAGCGCTCGATCGCAACCGTCTCCCTCTCAGGCGCCCTCGACGAGAAGCTCCGCGCCATCGCATCCGCCGGCTTCGACGGGGTCGAGATCTTCGAGAACGATCTGCTGTCGTTCGGCGCCGGCCCACGCGACATCGCAAAGCTCTGCCGCGATCTTAACCTGAAGATCTGCGCGTTCCAGCCGTTCCGCGATTTCGAAGGTGTGCCCGAGCCGCAGCGCGCGCGCAACTTTGCCCGCGCGGAACGCAAGTTCGATCTGATGCAGGAGCTCGGCACCGATCTGCTGCTGATCTGCTCCAACGCCTCGCCCGCCTCGCTCGGCGGCATCGATCGTGCTGCGGACGATTTTCGTGAGCTCGGCGAGCGCGCCGCCAAGCGCGGCTTGCGCGTCGGCTACGAGGCCTTGGCCTGGGGACGCCATGTCAACGACTATCGCGACGCCTGGGAAATCGTACGCCGCGCCGATCATCCCGCGATTGGCGTCATCCTCGACAGCTTTCATGCCCTGGCACCGGGCTTTCCGACCCGTGCGATGGCCTCGATCCCCGGCGACAAGATTTTTCTGGTCCAGCTTGCCGACGCGCCGAAGCTCGATCTCGATATCCTGTCGTGGAGCCGGCACTTCCGCTCCTTCCCCGGCCAGGGCGATCTGCCGGTCGGCGAGTTCATGGCGGCGATCGCGGCAACCGGCTATGCCGGGCCGCTGTCACTGGAGATATTCAACGACCAGTTCCGCGCCGGCTCGGCCGCGCAGACCGCGCTCGACGGCCTGCGCTCGCTGATCCTGCTGGAAGACCAGCTTGCGCCGGATTGGCCGAGATTCGCCGCCGAGCCGCTGGCGCCGAAGGCGAAGAGCCGCGGCACCGGGTTCGTCGAATTTGCTGTCAATGAGACCAAGGCGGGCGAGCTCGGCCGCCTGTTTTCGCAACTCGGTTTCCGCAAGACCGGCGCGCATCGCAGCAAGGCGGTGGAGCGCTGGTCGCAGGGCAAGGTCGAGCTCGTCATCAACAGCGAGACCGACGGCTTTGCGCATTCGCACTATGTGACGCACGGGCCCGGCGTCTGCGCGATTGCGCTCGATGTCGACAATGCCGGCCTTGCCATGCAGCGCGCCGAGATGCTGAAGGCGCGCACCTTCTACCAGCCGGTCGGACCGGGCGAACTCGAGATCCCGGCGATCCACGGCGTTGGCGGCAGCCTGCTGTATTTCCTGGACCAGGCCGGCAAGAACTGGGACACGGATTTCGAGCCTGTTGCGAGCGACGAAGGCGCGGACGCGCTGCTCGCGGTCGATCACATCGCGCAGTCGATGCCCTATGACGAGATGCTGTCCTGGCTGTTGTTCTACACCGGCATCCTCGACCTCAAGCGCCTGCCGCAGATGGAGATCGCCGATCCCCGAGGCCTCGTGCAGAGCCAGGCCATCATCAACGCCGACCAGAGCCTGTGCTTCGTGCTCAACGGCTCCTCCGCCAACCGGACGTTGCCGGCACGTTTCATCTCGGAGTTCTTCGGCTCGGGCGTGCAGCACGTCGCGTTCTCGTGCCGGGACATCTTTGCGACGGTCGCGGAGATGCGCAGGCGCGGCGCCGATTTCCTGGATATCCCCGCCAATTACTACGACGACATCGAGGCCAAATACGACCTCGCACCCGACCTGATGGCGCAGCTGCGCGCCAATCACATCCTCTACGACCGCGAGGGCGACGGCGAGTTCTTCCAGGTCTACACCCACATTTTCGACGAGCGGTTTTTCTTCGAGATCGTCGAGCGCAGGGATTATCAGGGGTTCGGCGCGGCGAATGCCGGGATCAGGCTCGCAGCCCAGGCCCGCGAAGTGCGGCCCGTCAGCATGCCAAGAGTGTAGGCACTTCTTCCCCTCTCCCCTTGTGCGAGAGGGTGGCTCGCCGCAAAGCGGCGAGACGGGTGAGGGGTCTCTATCCGTGCGATCACCTCGCAGGGAATCTGCGGAGAGATACCCCTCATCCGGCGCTTCGTGCCACCTTCTCCCACAAGGGGAGAAGGGGCAACGTCGCGCGTGGCTAACACCTCACTTCATCTTGCACTTGTCGTGGAAACGATCCTGGTCATTCTCCACGATGGTCGCGACAGTCTTCAGCGAGAGCTGGCCTTCGGCGTCCTTCACGACGTCCTGGAGATAGAAGCTCTGCACCGGGATGTGGTTCTTGCCGTATTTGAACGCGCCGCGCAGCGACTTGAAGTTGGCCTTCTCCATCTCGGCCTTCATTGCGTCCTTTTTGCTGGTGTCGCCCTTCACCGCGACCACCGCGCTGTTGATGAGCTGGGCGGCGTCATAGGATTGCGCGCCGTAATAGGTCGGGCGCAGGCCGGGATATTTCTTGCGGTAGTCGGCGACGAAGCGCTTGTTCTGCTCGTTCGGGAGGTCGTTGACCCATTCCTGCGCGCCGGGAACGCCGAGCGCGTTCTCCTTCTGCAGCGGCAGCGAGAGCTCGTCGACGGTGAAGGCGGTGTAGAGCGGCATCGTGCTCTTCAGGCCGGCCTGCGCATATTGGTTGAGGAACTGCACGCCGGCTGCGCCCGGATAGAACACGAAGATCGACTCCGCGCCCGAGGCGCGCGCCTTGGAGAGCTCGGCGGAGAAATCCAGCTGGCTCGGCCACACCGTGTATTCCTCGCCCTTGATCTCGCCCTTGAACGTGTTCTTCAGGCCCGCGAGCATGTCCTTGCCGGCCGCGTAGTTCGGCCCGATCAGGAACACGCTCTTGACGCCTTTCTGGTTCATGTAGAGGCCCATCGCCTGCGGCGTCTGGTCGTTCTGCCAGGAGGTCGAGAACACGTAAGGCGAACAGAGTTCGCCGGCGAGCTGCGACGGGCCGGCATTGGCCGAGATCAGGAAGGTCTGCGAGTCGACCGCGGTCTTCAGCGAGGCCAAAAGCACGTTCGACCAGATGTAGCCGACGATGAAATCGACCTTGTCCGACTGCACCAGCTTCTCGGTCTTCTGCTTGCCGACATCGGGCTTCTGCCCGTCATCCTCGTAGATGACCTCGACCGGCTTGCCGTCCATCTTGCGGCCCATGTGGTCCAGCGCGAGCTCGAAGGAGTTGCGCATGTCGTTGCCGATCACGGCGGTCGGGCCGCTGAAGGTCGAAACGAAACCGATCTTGATGGTGTCGCCGGCGAATGCCGGGCTCGCCAGCACCAGCGCCGCTGCGCCCGCCAGCCAGAATGCCGTCCTCATAACCACTCCCCTCCTTATTATCGGTCCCGGAAAACGGGGTGATCGCCGCCCCGGGCCTGTCTCTATTGAACGCAAAATCTGTCGCGCCGCCAATGGCTCAGCGGCCGCTGCTGCACCATATTTCGCTCCAATCGGCGATGGCAAGAAATATAATTCTACTCACTTCGACCAACCCTGCGGCGCTTTTTCGCGCCCGATCGATACATCCGGCCTATGCGGCGATTGATGACAGCTATTGGACCGCAGTGTCCGATCCGCACTTAAATGGGAGTGTGGAGCAGCGAGATTCGAGGGCACATCATGACCACGACACCGCATCGCGTCGTCATCGTCGGCGCCGGCTTCGGCGGGCTGGAGACGACCTACCGGCTTGCGGGTGCGCCGGTCGAGATCACGCTGATCGACCGCCGCAATCATCATCTGTTCCAGCCGCTGCTGTATCAGGTCGCAACTGCCTCGCTCGCGACCAGCGAGATCGCCTGGCCGATCCGCCACCTGATGCGAGACAGGCCCGAGGTGACGACGCTGTTCGCGACCGTCAGCGGCGTCGATGCGGCAAGGCGCTGCGTGCTGATCGACGACGGCAGCGAGGTGCCTTACGACACGCTGGTGCTCGCCACCGGCGCGCGGCACGCCTATTTCGGCCATGACGAATGGGAGCAGTTCGCACCTGGCTTGAAGACGCTGGAGGACGGCACCACGCTGCGCCGGCACATCCTGGTGGCGTTCGAGCGCGCCGAGCGCGAGACCGATCCAGCCAAGCGCGCGGCGCGGCTGACCTTCGTCATCGTCGGCGCCGGCCCGACCGGCGTCGAACTCGCCGGCACCATCGCCGAGATGGCGCGCCACACGCTGCCCGGCGATTTCCGCAACATCGACACGACCAAGGCGCGCGTGGTGCTGATCGAGGCGGGGCCCCGCGTGCTCGCAGGCTTTGCCGACGACCTCTCGGCCTATGCGCAGGCCTCGCTGGAGAAGATCGGCGTCGAGGTCGTGCTGGGACAGGCCGTCACCGAGATCAATCGTGAGGGCGTGGTGTTCGGCGGCAAGCTGCTCGAGGCCAAGACCCGAATCTGGGCGGCCGGCGTGCGCGCCTCGCCCGCCGCAGAATGGCTGGACGCGCCAGCCGATCGCGCCGGGCGCGTGCAGGTGGAAGACGACCTGACGATACCGGGCCATCCCGAGATCTTTGCGATCGGCGACACCGTCTTGATCAACGCCTGGGACGGCAAGCCGGTGCCCGGCATCGCGCCGGCTGCGAAGCAGCAGGGCCGTCACGTCGCCGAGACCATCAAGGCGCGGCTGCGAGGCGAGACGAAGGGCGCGTTCCGCTACAAGCATGCCGGCAGCCTCGCCCAGATCGGCAAGCGCCTCGCCGTGATCGACTTCGGCCGCTTCAAGCTGCGCGGCGCGATCGCATGGTGGATCTGGGGCATCGCCCACATCTACTTCCTGATCGGCCTGCGCCACCGCCTCAGTGTCGCGCTGAGCTGGCTGTGGATCTACGCGCGGGACCAGCGCGCGGCGCGATTGATCACGCAGGGGTCAAGCAAGGTGGTGTAGCCTTCTTCCTTCTCCCCTTGTGGGAGAAGGTGGCGCGAAGCGCCGGATGAGGGGTATGTGTCCACTCGCACGGCCGCTCGTGAAGAGAGAGACCCCTCACCCGGCTTCGCTTTGCGAAGCCACCCTCTCCCACAAGGGGAGAGGGTGCAGCGGTGCCCTTCGCTAAATTCACTTCACCAGCTCGCATCCACCCTCCGCCAGCGGCCGAAACGCCTGCTCCGCGGGAATCGTCGAGACCAGCTTGTAATAATCGTACGGGTATTTCGACTCCTCCGGCTTCTTCACCTCAAACAAGTACATCGGATGCACGACGCGGCCGTCCTGGCGGATGGTGGTGTCGCCGAACAGTTTGTCCTTGCCTTTGAACTTCTTCATCTCGGGCACGGCGTCCTTGGCATTGTCGCTGCCGGTCGCGGCGACCGCGTTGAGATAAGCGAGCGTCGAGGCATAGACGCCGGCCTGGTTGCCGCTCGGCATCTTGCCGTTCATGCCCGGCCGCGCGGCGAAACGTTTGGCAAAGGCGCGGGTGTCATCGTTCATGTCCCAGTAGAAGGCTTCCATGAGCTGGAGGCCCTGGGCGACCTTGATGCCCATGCCGTGGACGTCGTTGATGAAGAGCAGGAAGGCGACGAGCTTCTGGCCGCTCTGCTGGATGCCGAACTCGGCGGCCTGCTTCACCGCGTTGATGGTGTCACCGCCGGCATTGGCGAGGCCGATCACCTGAGCCTTCGAGCTCTGCGCCTGCAACAGGAAGGAGGCGAAGTCGGAGGTGCCGAGCGGGTGCTTGGAAGAGCCCAGCACCTTGCCGCCATGCCCCTCGATAAATTTCTGCGCCTCCGCCTCGATGCCCTTGCCGAGCGCGTAGTCGACGGTCAGGAAATACCAGTCCTTGCCGCCGCGCGACATCATCGCGGCCGCGGTGGTGTTGCCGGTTGCCCAGGTGTCGTTGACCCACTGAATGGTGTTGGGCGAGCAGGCCTTGCCGGTGAGATCCGAGCTTGCGGTCGATGACGCCAGGAACGTCATGCGGCTGTCGCGCAGCAGCGTGTTGATGGAGAGGCCTACGGCCGAGTTCGGCACGTCGACAATGGCATCGACGCCCTCGACATCGAGCCATTTGCGCGCAATGGCGTTGCCGACATCGGCCTTGTTCTGGTGGTCGGCATAGACGATCTCGACCTTGATGTTCTTGCCGCCGCCGTTGAAATCCTCCGCCGCCATGCGCGCGGCTTCCACCGAGCCCATTCCGTTGGTGTCCTGGAAGATGCCGGAGATGTCGTTGAGCACGCCGACGCGCACGACATTGTCCGAGATCTCGGCGCTCGCCGCGCCGGTCACCAGGCTGGCGGCCAGCGCAAGCGTCCATTTCAGATGTTTCATCGTTCCCTCCCCTGTTTGATGGATTGCCGCGCCGGTCGCTGCCGGCGCGTCGAGACTCAGACTTGCCGCTGCGGCAGCTTCACCACGAGCCCGTCGAGCTCCGGCGTGATTGTGATCTGGCAGGACAGCCGGCTGTTGGGCAGCCGCTCGCTCGCAGTGCCGTCGAGCAGCGCATCCTCATCGTCAGCCACCGCGGGAAGCCGCACGAGCCAGCTCTCGTCGACATAGACGTGACAGGTCGCGCACATGGCGTTGCCGCCGCATTCGGCCAGAATGCCGTCGAGACCGTGTCGGGTCGCCGCCTGCATGGCGCTCTCGCCGTCCGCGGTCTCGACGCGGTCGGACTTGCCGTCGGGATGGATGAAAGTGATGGCGGGCATCAAAGCTCCTGGTCAAGCCGGGGTGATGGTGACGGGCAGGCTGTCGAGCCCGCGCAGCGTGTTGTTAAAGCGGCGCTTCGGCTCGCCCGTGATCTCGATCTTCGCGATGCGCCGGGCCAGCGCCGTCAGCATCACCTCACCTTCGAGGCGGGCGACGAGCTGGCCGACGCACATGTGGATGCCCGAGCCGAAGCCGACATGACCGGAAGTGCGGCGGGTGATGTCGTAACTATCAGGCTCGTCCCAGCGTCTGGGATCGCGATTGGCGGCGGCGAGAAACATCAGCACTTTCTCGCCCTCGCCGATCGTCGCGCCTGAGAGCTCGACCTCCCGCGTCGTGGTGCGGAAGAAGGTCTGCACCGGGCTTTCGAACCGCACGGCCTCCTCGAAGGCGTTGCGCGCCAACGTCAGATCAGCGCGCAGGCGCTGCCACTGGTCGGGGAAGCGCGCGAGGCAATAGACGGCAGCACCGATGCCGTTGACGGTGGTGTCGAGACCGGCCGACAGCAGCGAACGCACCAGCAGCGGAGCCTCGGTCGCGGTGATCTCGCCGTCGTCGACGCGGGCGTGGATACAAGCACCGAAGCCGCCGGGCGCTAGGTTGTCGCGCTGGCATTGCTCGGCAACATAGGCCTGGTGCGGCGTCGAGCGCGCGATCGCCTCCTGGCGCAACTGGTTGGGCGGGCCGAACGCGTTGAACACGACGCTCGCGTAGGGAATCAGATGCTCGCGCCCCTCCACCTTCAGGCCCAGCGCATCCGGAAAGATCGAGAGCGGATAGGCCTCGGCAAGATCGGTGATCGCATCGAAGCTGCGCTTGTCCAGCAGTGCGTTCACGCGCTCCTCCGCCGCGGCGGCAAAGCGATCGCGCACCTGCTTCATCACGGTCGGCGACAGCACCTTCGACAGCACGGCGCGGGTGCGGGTGTGCGCAGGCGGATCGGCCTCGAGGATCAGGCTCGGCGGCCGCCACGGCGTCTCCTTCTTGAAGTCAGACAGGCCGACGCCGCGGCTGGAGCAGAAGGTCGCGGGATCGTTCAGTACCGCATGGACCTCGGCATAGCGCGCCACGCCATAGACGTTCCACTTGTCGAGATAGACCACCGGACCGGCCTCCCGCAGCCGGTGATGCGTCGGATACGGGTCGGCGAAGAAATTCATGTCGAAGGGATCGACGTCGATTTGCGGAACGGCCGCAGAGCCTGTCGATGCAGGGCTGCCGGATGCGGTCATGGGAGACCTCTCTCATTTTGATCTTGTGAAAGCGCAGCGCATGCCTTTAGGTCGGTGGCCTCACCGCGAGACAGAACGCCGACATGCCTGCGCCTTCGACCAAACCCCGCCACAAGCCTGCGCCCGCAGAGGCCGGACCGACGCTCGATCTCGAGCGTTACGTCCCGGCCTTCGTCACCTTCATCGCCAACAAGCTCTCGAACAGCGCAACCGCGCTCTATCAGCGCGAGTTCGGCGTCAACGTCACGGAATGGCGGGTCATGTCGCTGCTGGCAATCGAGCCCGGCATTCCGGCCTCGCGCATCTGTCACGTCATCGGCTTCGACAAGGGGCCCGTGAGCCGGACGCTGGCGGGCCTCGAGAAGCGCGGGCTGATCTCGATCCGCACCGACCCGAACGACGGCCGCACCCATTCGATTTCCCTGACGGCGAGGGGCCGCGCCACCCATGACAAGGTGATCGCCGCGGCGCTCGAACGCGAGCGGCGGCTGTTGTCCTGCCTCAACAAGGACGAGCGCGAGGTGCTGATCGGCCTGCTCCGCCGGCTGCACGAGAATCTCGGCGCGGTCACCGGCGGCACCGAGACCTGACGGGGCGCGCTTCAGGCACCGTCCTCCGTCACGTCCAGGCATGCGCCGGCGCTTGCCGACGGCACCGTTCGGGCCGAGCATCGTTTCCTCCAGGATCAGACGCGGCAGTTTTCCCGCCGTCATCGCTCTCTGGAACGGTTCGCATAAATTAGTTGCTTAGGCAACAAACGAATCAGCAATATATTGCGGCAGGGTAACTGGCCTATGGGTGAGATGTCTCGCTTGCTTCCTTCTCCCCTTGTGGGAGAAGATGGCGCGAAGCGCCGGATGAGGGGTTGTCTCCGCGACTACACGTGGCAGTGTGAGACCCGGAGAGAACCCCTCACCCGTCTCGCCGCTGCGCGGCGAGCCACCCTCTCCCACAAGGGAGAGGGAAACGCGGCCAGCTACAGCCCGATCCACTCCGCCGACGCATCATCATTCAACCGCGCCACCGCATCGGCGCGGCGCGTCAGCACGGCGCGCTGGTTGATGTAGCCCTTATCGGTGATCTCGCCGCCATCGACCGATGGCGGCTCGGCGAGAAGCAGCGCGCGCGTGGCGTGGCCGGAGGAGTTGGGGCCCTGCTGCCTGAGTTTCGCCAGGCCGTGTGCGATCGCGCTCCTGACCTTGTCATGCGCGAGCACCTCGTGCAGATCCGCCGTCTCGCCCAAGCCGGCATGGGCACGGCAGGCCGCGATGTTCGGGAACACCAGAAAGCGCACCTCGTCGCCGCCATGACCTGCGACGACGATGTCCTGCGCCAGCGGTGCCAGCGCGGCGATGCCGGCGACACGCAGTGTGCCGACGCTGACCCAGGTGCCGGAATTGAGCTTGAAATCCTCGGCGACGCGGCCGTCGAAGAACAGTCCGCGCTCCGGCCGCGCGTGATCGGCAAGCTTCACCGCATCGCCGATGAGATAAAAACCCTCTTCATCAAAGGCCTGCTTCGTCAGCTCCGGCGCCTTCCAATAGCCCGGCGTGACGTTGGGACCGCGCACCCGCACCTCCAGCTTGTCGCCGGAGGGGACGAGCTTCAACTCGGTGCCGGGAATGGGGACACCGATATTGCCGGAGCGCTCCGCGAGGAAATGGCAGTCGGCCGCCAGCGGCGACGTCTCGGTCGAGCCCCAGGCCGAAACCATCGGCATCGCGCGGCCCACGGTCTTAATCGAGAGGTCTTCGAGCGCATCCCAGAGATTCTGCGGCAGTGCCGCGCCGGCATAGAAGGCGAACTTCACCTCGCTGAAGAAGCGGCGGCGCAATTCCTCGTCGCCGCGCAGTGCCGCGATCAGCATGTCGAAGCCGCGCGGCACGTTGAAATAGACCGTCGGCATCACGCTTTTCAGATTGGCCAGCGACGTCGCAAACAACCCGGGCGCCGGCTTGCCGCCGTCGATATAGAGCGAGCCGCCATTGCGCAGCACGAGATTGAAATTGTGGTTGGCGCCGAAAGTGTGGCTCCAGGGCAGCCAGTCGAGGATGACGAGGTCGCCGCGGCTTTGTTCGAGGAAGGTCCAGGTCTGCGCCTTGGCCTGCTGGCTCGAGGTCAGCATGCGTTGAGTGTTGATGACGGCCTTGGGCGCACCGGTTGACCCCGAGGTGAACAGGAGTTTTGCGATCGTATCCGGCGTCACCGCGGCGAACGCCGTTGCGACGTTGGGCGTTTCGGGCGTCGCGGCGATGGTGTGGAACGCGAGCGCACCGACATCGTCAGCGTTCCCGCTGATGATCTGCGCCTTGTGCAGCGGCTTGATCGCCGCCAGCGCTGCCGCAAATGGTTTCGTGGCGGAGACATAGATCGCGCCCGGCTCGAGCAGCGCGATCATACTCTTGAGCTTGTCAAAGTCTTTCGACATCAGCGAATAGGCCGGCGAGATCGCGGCCGAGGGCACGCCGACATGCTGGGCGGCGAGCGCGAGCAGCGCGTGGTCGATGCTGTTGTCGGAGAGGATCGCGAGCGGGCGCTCGGCGCTGAGGCCCTGCGCCAGAATCCAGGACGCCGCCGCACGCACCTGGCGCAGCGCCTGCGCATAGGTGACGTTGGTCCAGGGTGCATCGACGTGGCCGCGCTCGGCAAGGAAGATCGTGTCAGGCGTTTGCCGCGCCCATTGCTCCAGCCAGTCGCCGACACAGCGCGCGCCATCGCGCAACGGTTCGGGCGAGCGCAGCACGATGCTGCCGTCGGCGCGATGCTCGGCGACGGTTCTGGGTGTTGCGAACAGGCTTGCAGCGTCGCCGTGTGGCGCGACTGTCATGTGTTTCCTCCTCCGCCCGGCCCCCGGGATCGGCCGCAGCCTCGTTCCGGGCTGCTTTGGCCATAATGTTGGGCATGACAATTGTTGTCGTCAACAACAATCTTTCGCCCGGGCAACAGAGACGCTACAACAGGTGCGGCAGGAGACGCGATTTGACAGCCACCGCAGCCCAGACCTCCGCACGCAAGCGCGCCGGCAACGGCGCGGCGCCGCGCGATATCGCCGACGATGTCGGCCTCGACGCGCTGGTCGGGCACGCCGGCTATGCGGTGCGGCGCTTCCAGATCTGGATCTTTCAGGACTTCATCAGGACGCTCGGCGATGTCGACATCCGGCCGACGCAATATTCGGTGCTGACGGTGATCGGCACCAATCCGGGCCTGTCGCAGATGGCGGTGGCAAAGCGCCTCGGCATCGAGCGCGCCCGGCTGGTGCATCTGCTCGACAGCCTCGAGCAGCGCAAGCTGGTGAAGCGGGTCAAATCGAAGGCGGATCGTCGCTCCCACGCGCTGCATCTGACGACCCAGGGCGAGACGGCGCTGGCGAAATTCAAGCGGCTTGCGGCCGAGCACGAGCGACATGTCGAAGAGAAGATCGGCAAGGAAAACCGGGCGCAGCTGCTGCGGATCCTCGCTGGCTTCACCTGATCTCGACTGCCCATGATTTGAGCAGATGCCCGTCACAGGGCGCTGACATCGCTGCCCGCCCGCCTGTCGAAATATCCCCCAAGCCACTGATCACACGGATAATATCCGCAGCAGGATTCCTGCCCGGATAATGTACACAATGGCACATCGCTTGCTTCACTCCGGATGAAGCAGTTGCCGGAGTTTTTGTCGCCATGAGGGCTGAAATGGGGGCTGAGCAGCCTGAAACGATCGCCGCGATTGTGGCCGCGCATCGCGCGGGCACGCTGACGCCGGCGCAGACGATCGCGCGGACCTATCAGCGCATCCGCGACCACAATGACCCCGCCATCTTCATCAGCCTGCGCGACGAAAAGGATGCGATCGCCGAGGCCGAGAGGCTTGCTCCGAAGGACGCCGCCAACCTGCCACTCTACGGCGTGCCCGTTGCGGTGAAGGACAATATCGACGCGCTGGGCTTTCCGACCACGGCGGCCTGCCCGGCCTTCTCCACCACGCCGACGCATGACTCGACTGCGGTGGCGCGGCTGCGTGCCGCCGGCGCGATCATCATCGGCAAGACCAATCTCGACCAGTTCGCCACCGGCCTCGTCGGCGTGCGCTCGCCTTACGGCATTCCCAAAAATTCGATCCGCGACGATCTCATTCCCGGCGGCTCCAGTTCGGGCTCCGCTGTGGCGGTCGGCGCGGGGCTCGTACCGCTGTCGCTGGGGACCGACACGGCCGGCTCCGGCCGCGTGCCGGCGATGGTCAACAACATCGTCGGGCTGAAGCCGAGCCTCGGCATGATCTCGAACGCGGGCCTCGTGCCGGCCTGCCGCACGCTGGACTGCATCTCGGTGTTCGCCTTGACGGTGGATGATGCTGCGCTCGCGCTCTCCGTGATGGCGGGGCCGGACCCGGCCGATCCCTTCTCGCGCGACCGGCCACTGGGCGCGCTCACGCCGTTCCAGGCAGGCTTGCGCCTCGGCGTGCCGCGCAACGGACAGCTGATCTTCTTCGGCGACAAGAAATCGGAAACCGCCTACGCCGATGCGCTGAAGCGCTGGACTGCGCTTGGAGCCAGGCTCCTCGAGTTCGATCTCGAGCCGTTCTATGAGACCGCGCGGCTGCTCTACGAGGGCCCCTGGGTCGCCGAGCGCTATCTGGTGATCAAGGACTTGCTCGCGTCCGCGCCTGATACGATCCATCCGGTGACGCGCGAGATCACCGCGGCCGGCGCGCGGCTCACCGCTGCGGACACGTTCTCGGCGCTCTATCGCCTGCAGGGCCTGCGCAAGATCGCCGAGCGCACGTTCGCCAATATCGACGCGCTGGTGTTGCCGACGGCGCCGACAGCCTATACGACCGCGCAGGTGCTGGCCAATCCGATCGAGCTCAACAGCCGGCTCGGCACCTACACCAATTTCGTCAATCTGCTCGACCTCTGCGGCCTCGCCGTGCCGGCATCGATGCGCGCTGACGGCATTCCGTTCGGCATCACGCTGCTGGCGCCCGCGGGACATGACGCGCGGCTCGCGAGCATCGGCCGCGTCTTCCATGCCGATACCAAGCTGAGCCTCGGCGCGAACGGCACGGCGCCAGCGCCGCTTCCGTCGCTGCCGGCAAGCAGCGGCGACGAGATCCCCATCGCCGTGGTCGGCGCACATCTATCCGGCATGGTGCTCAACGGCGAATTGAAGGCGCTGGATGCAAAGCTGATCGAGGCGACAAGAACCGCGCCCGACTACAAGCTCTACGCGCTCAAGACCACGCCGCCGAAGCCCGGCATGCTGCGCGTCGAAGCCGGCAAGGGCGCTTCGATCGAGCTGGAGATCTGGTCGCTGTCGCCGTCCGCCTTCGGCAAGTTCGTCAATGCGATTCCTTCGCCGATGGCGATCGGCGCGGTGCGGCTGGCGGACGGACGCAGCGTAAAGGGGTTTCTCGTCGAGCCCGAAGTGCTGGGTGACGCGCGCGACATCACCGCGTATGGGGGATGGCGCGCGTATATGAAGGAAGCTGCGACAAAGTAGGTCTCGTAGGGTGGGCAAAGCGAAGCGTGCCCACGATCCCGACCTTCATGAAAAACCGTGGGCACGGCGCTTTGCGCCTTTGCCCACCCTACAGCACCGATCGCGCGGCGCTACACCGACACCGCGTAAATCTCGTACTCCCCGCGCACCAATTCGATATGCGCGCGCATCGCGGCGGCTGCGCCCTGCTTGTCGCCGCGCATGATGGCGACGACGACGCGGTCGTGCTCGGCTTGCGATTTTGCGAGACGGCCGAGGTTGCGGAACTGGGCGCGACGGAACGGTTGCACGCGTACCCGCGTCGCCAGCGTGATCTCGGCGATGTAGCCGTTCTGCGATCCGGCATAGATCGCGTTGTGGAAGCGTTCGTTGACCTCGTGAAAGCGATCGGGATTGCCGGTGTAGCTCAGCACCCGCAGCTCCTCGTGGATGGCCTCCAGGCCGTGGCGCTCGGCCGCGGACATGCGCTCGGCGGCGAGCCCGGCGCACAGCGCCTCGAGTTCGGCCATCGCCTCGAACATGCTCGTCAGACGCTCGATCGAGGGCTGCGCCACCACCGCGCCGCGATGGGCACGCGCTTCGACGAGGCCGCTGGCCACGAGCTGACGCAGCGCTTCGCGTACCGGCGTGCGCGAGACGCTGAAGCGGCGCGCGATGTCGGTCTCGTCCAAGGGCGCGCCGGGCGCCAGGGTGCCGCGCACGATCTCGTCGGCGAGCTGCAGGCGCAACTCCTCGGCGCGCGTGACCTTCAGCACCGATGGCGAGGCGCGGTCGACGCGCGGCACCACCGGCTCGGCCGGCAGTGCTCCCTGCGGAAGATCCTCAAGCGTCATGCGGTCAGGTCTCTTTCGGCTCGTCGATGATGCTGACATGGGCAGCGACGACGCGCCAGCCCTCCGGGAAGCGAATCCAGGTCTGCATCTGCCGGCCGACCTTGCCGGGCGCGGTGTCGCGATAGAACAAAGTGGAGGCCACGGCCGTGTCGCGGCCGTAGCTGGAGATGACGGTCTTTGCGGTGCGGCGGTTCAGGCCGACCGGCGAGCGGCCGGCGCGGAAACCGCTGATCGCCTCATAGCCATAGAGATTCTCGCCGATGCCGTAACGCAGCGTGCGGGGATCGTTGCGGAAGAGCTCGCCGAGCACGGCCACGTCGTTGCTGACGAGGGCCTGCTCATAGCGATCGAACGCGGCTTTGACTTCCGCGATCACCTCGGGGAGATCGATCTCCATGTCAGACTCCTCTCGGCGCGGGCGCTGCGGCGACGCCCATCTTTTCCAGGGCGTAGGCAACGCGGAGCGCAATGTCCTCGCGCCAGGGCGCCGCGATGATCTGCACGCCGATCGGCAGCGGCTCGAGCGGCACTGGCACGGCGACCACCGGCAGGCCGATGAAGGAGATCGGCTGGGTGTGGATGCCGATATTGGCGCGCACCGGCAGCTCGACGCCGTCGAGGTTGAAATTCACCTGACCGAGCTTTGGCGCGGTGCAGGGCGTCGCCGGCGCGAGCAGCACGTCGACGGTCTTGAAGATCTCGGCGAGCTGCGCGCGATACCAGCGGCGGAATTTTTGCGCCCGATCGACCATCGGCGCAGGCACCATCGCACCCGCGATCAGCCGGTCGCGCACGGCCGGATCGAAATCGTTCGGCCGCTTGCGCAGGCGATCGAGATGCAGCGAAGCGCCCTCGGTGGTGGTGATGACATAAGCCGCCGCGCGGGCGCGCGCGGCTTCGGGGATATCGACCACCTTGGTTGCGCCAAGCGCCTTGGCAACGCGGCTGACGGCCTCGACCGCTTCCGGAAACACGTTCTTCTGGAAATACCCGCCGGCGATGGCGATGCGCAGATCCGAGACCGGGTTGGCGATCAGCGGCAGCGTCGGCTCCAGACCGCGCGTCGTGCAGGCGCTGTCCTCCGCGTCCGGGCCCTGCATCGCGTCATAGGCGAGCGCGAGATCGGCGGCCGAGCGCGCGAACGGGCCGAGATGATCGAGGCTCGCGACGAACGGGAACGAGCGCGCCCGCGACAGCCGGCCATAGGTCGGCTTCAAACCAAAAATGCCGCAAAACGAGGACGGCACGCGGATCGAGCCGTTGGTGTCCGAGCCGAGCGCGATCGGCACCAGCGCGCCGCCGACGGCGCTGCCCGAGCCGCCGGAGGAGCCGCCGGTCATCCGCGTTGTGTCATGCGGATTGCGCGAGGGACCGTCATGGACGTTCTCGCCGGTGAAGTCGTAGGCGTATTCGCCCATGTTGAGCGCACCGACCAGCACCGCGCCGGCCGCCTCCATGCGCTCGATCAGCGTCGCATCGCGCGCTGCGGGGACGCGATCCCGGTTGATCTTCGAGCCCGCGCGCGTCGAAAGGCCCGCGACGTCAAACAGGTTCTTCACCGCGAAAGGCACGCCGGCGAGCGGGCCGACTTCCTTGCCGGCGGCGATGTCGGCGTCGATGGCACGCGCCTTCGCACGAGCGCGATCGGCGGTGACGTCGGTGAAGGAATTGAGGATGCCGTCGTGCTGCTTGATGCGCGACAGCGCGGCTTCCGTGGCGTCGAGCGCGGACATCCTGCGGCCCGCGACTGCACTCGCGATTTCGGCGCCCGTCATCTCTGGCTTGCTGGTCATGGCAGCATCACGCCGTGAAAATCGGTGCCGGCTCGGTCTCGTCCGGCAACGCGAATTCGTCGACGAGGCGGGCGAGCCGCAGCGAGACTTCGAGGTTGGCGCGCACCGCCGGCCTCCAGGCCTCCTCGACCGGCAGCGCCAGCGCTTTCGATACGGCGTCGATATAGTCGTCCAGCGGCTCGGCCATCACGCTCCCAAACTATCTCTCTAGGTTGTTATTTGAGCATGATCTTTTCGGAAAACCGCTGCGCACTTTTCCGGATCATGCTCTAGTGTACCTGCAACGGCGGATGCGGGATCGCCGTCAGCAGCTCCTTGGTGTAGTCGTCCTGCGGATCGCTGAGGACCTGCTCGGAAGAGCCCTCTTCGACGATTCGACCGGTCCGCATCACAATGACACGATCGCACAGCAAGCGCACTACGTTCAAATCATGCGAGACGAACAGATAGCTCATACCTAGCCGCGCCTTGAGATCCTGAAGCAGGTTCAGAACGACAGCCTGCACAGAGACGTCCAGCGCCGCCGTCGGCTCATCCAGGATGACCAGTTTTGGATGCAGCGCAATGGCGCGGGCAATGCCGACGCGCGCCTTCTGGCCGCCGGAGAGCTGGTGCGGGAAACGATCCAGCAGGTTGTGCGGCAGGCCGACCATGGTGGCCAGCTCCTCACAGCGGGCGCGAAGCGCATCGCGTCCCCTGATGTCGCCCAATTGCATGATCGGGTCGGCGATGGCGCGCGCAGCGGTGAAGCGCGGGTTGAGGCTGTCGGTCGGATCCTGGAACACCATCTGGATGCGGCTGCGCTGCGGCAGTCGGGCGAAGGACGCAGGCTGGATGGCGCCGATGTCCTCGCCGTCGAACTGGATCAGGCCGGAGGTCTGGTCCAGGAGCCGCATCACCATCATCGACGTGGTCGACTTGCCGCAGCCGGACTCGCCGACGAGGCCGACGCTCTCGCCATGGCCGATCGAAAAGCTGATGCCGTCGACGGCGCGGAACACGTCCGGCTCCAGCGGCGGCTTGCGGCCGAACAGTTTTCCGAGCGTCGCGGTGGCACCCTGGCGCGGGTATTCCTTGACGAGCTTTTCGACGAGGAGGAGGGGTTTCTGCCGCTCCTCGGCGGCGGGAGCGGTTTCCACGAGCAACGCGCTCGCGGCAGGTGAAGCACCCTCCTCCTCCGGCAACAGATCCCGCAAGCTCACACCCAGCCGCGGCGTCGCGCGCATCAGCTTCTTGGTGTAGGGGTGTTGCGGGTTCGCAAAAATGTCGGCGGCCTTGGCGGTCTCGACCACGCGGCCCTTCTCCATCACCACGACGCGGTCGCAATGGGCGGCGGCGAGGCCGAGATCGTGGGTGATCAGGATGGTCGACATCGCCTTGCGTTTTGTGAGCTCGACGATCAGGTCCATCACCGCTTTCTGTGTGGTGACGTCGAGGCCGGTGGTCGGCTCGTCCGCGATCAGCAGCTGCGGATTGCAGGCGAGCGCGAGCGCGATAACGACGCGCTGGCACATGCCGCCCGAGAGCTCGAACGGATAGGCGTGGTAGCGCTCGCGCGGACGGGCGATCTTGACCTGCTCCAGCGCCTCGATCGCCTTCTCGCCGTGATCCTTGACCTGGGCCTGCTGCACATGGGTGCGCAAGACGTCCTCGATCTGGTCGCCGACTTTTCGGATCGGGTTCAGCGCCGCGCGCGGGTTCTGAAAGATCATCGAGACTTCGCGGCCGCGCAGGTCGCGCATCTGGTCTTCGGTCGCAGCCTTCACGTCGATGCCGGAGAACATCACCGAGCCCTCGGCGATCTTGCCGGCGCGATCGAGAATGCGCATCACCGCGTAGGACGTCACCGACTTGCCCGAGCCTGATTCACCGACGATGGCGAGCGTCTCGCCCTTGGCGACGGAAATATTGACGTGCTGTACGGCCTTGACGATGCCGCGGCGGGTGGTGAATTCGACGGTGAGGTCCTGGACATCGAGCAGCGGCTGGGCGGTCATGCGGGCCTGCCGATCAAAAAACGCGAAAACAACCCCATGCGCAGTAGAAAGAGGTTGGATTCGTTGGGGAATTTTTGACGTAGATTTACGCGTGAGGCAGGCACCGGCCTCTCGCTCCCTCCCCCCTTGCGGGGGAGGGTTGGGGAGAGGGGTGGCTCCAAGCGAAGTCGGAGTTCGTGGCTACCCCCCTCCCTTCCCCTCCCCCACAAGGGGGGAGGGAATGAGAGAGCCGTGGCAACCACACTCCCAAGCGTCCCGATCTTCTCTCTGCCCCCAACCATCATCACGTCCTCCGCTGGGGGTCGACGATGTCGCGCAGGCCGTCGCCGAGGAGATTGAAGCAGAACACGGCAATCATCAGCGCGAGACCGGGGAAGAGTGCGATCCACCATTCGCCTGACACCATGAAGCCGGCGCCCTCGGCGACCATGATGCCCCATTCGGCGGTCGGCGGGCGAACGCCAAGGCCGATGAAGGACAGGCCCGCGGCGTTGAGGATGGCGTAGCCCATGGTCAGCGACATCTGCACGATCATGATCGGCATGATGTTCGGCAGGATATGCACCAGGAGGATGCGGAATTCGCCGTTGCCCGACAGGCGCGCGGCCTGCACGAAGCCGGCATTGCGGCGGACATTGGCCTCGGCGCGCGCGACGCGGGCGTAGAGCGGGAAATTCACGATGGCGGTGGCCAGGATGATGTTCTGC
This sequence comes from Bradyrhizobium sp. CIR18, assembly GCF_014198295.1. Classification (NCBI taxonomy): domain Bacteria; kingdom Pseudomonadati; phylum Pseudomonadota; class Alphaproteobacteria; order Hyphomicrobiales; family Nitrobacteraceae; genus Bradyrhizobium; species Bradyrhizobium sp. CIR18. Next base: position 339,208 of record NZ_JACIHF010000003.1, read on the forward strand.
ACGGTGTTGCCGAGCGCGGCGACGATGCCCATGGCCAGCACGAACAGCGGGAAGGCCATGATGGTGTCGGCGATGCGGCCGACGATGCGATCGGTCCAGCCGCCGAAATAGCCGGCCGCGATACCGGCAAGGCCGCCCATCAGGAACACCAGCGCGACCGAGGCGACCGCGATGAACGTATCGAGCCGTGTCGCGACGACGACGCGGCTGAAGATGTCGCGCCCCAGCTGGTCGGTGCCGAACCAGTGCGCGGCCGACGGCGGCTTCAGCGCCGCGGCGGTGTCGGAGGCGAGCGGATCGTACGGCACGAGATAAGGGCCGACGATCGCGGCGGCGAGGATCAGGATCAGCAATGCGAAGGCAAAACCGGTGACCTTGTTTTCGCTGAGGACGTAGCGGGTCTGTTCGAGCACCGCGACGAGGCCGGAGGTGCGCGCGGGACCGACGGGTTCAACAGCAGGCGCAACGGAGCTCATGGCTTTACTCCTGGAGCTTCTGAGCGTGGGGACGAACGGCCAAGCGGCGAGCGCGCTTCACCTCTCCCGCTTGCGGGAGAGGTCGCGCCAAAGGCGCGGGTGAGGGCTCTCTCCTCTTGGGGGCTCTCGCCCGCGGAGACCCCCCTCCCCAGCCCTCCCCCGCAAGCGGGAGAGGGAGCGGACCGCTCGCGTGGCTCGTATTGGGCGAGATCATGACGGTCTACCCTTCCAACCGCACGCGCGGATCGATCACGCCGTACAAAATGTCGATCACGAGATTGAGCAGCACGTACATGACCGCCATGGTGAGCACAAAACCCTGCACCGGCGCGAAGTCCGACGAGATCAGCGCTTCCACCGCATAGGAGCCGATGCCCGGCCAGGCGAACACTTTCTCCACCAGCACGTTGGCGCCGAGCAGGAACGAGAACACCATGCTGAGCGTGGTGATCACGGGCAGCATCGCGTTCCGAAACGCGTAGGTGACGATGACGGTCGACGGCGACAGGCCACTGGCGCGCGCGGTGCGGACGAATTCGGACGCGAGCACCGCCAGCATCGAGGCGCGCGTCATGCGCGCGATCGGCGCCAGCGAGAAGATCGCCAGCGTGGTCGCCGGCAAGATGAGCTGGCTCAGCGCCGAGCGGAACGCTTCGAGATCGCGCGCGATCAGGGTGTCGATCAGATAGAAGCCGGTCACCGTCGGCGGCGCGCTGGTGAACACGTCGAGACGCCCGAGCGGCGCCGGCGACCAGCCGAGCCGGAAATAGAAGACATAGACCAGCACGAGGCCAGTGAAGAACACCGGCAGCGAGACGCCGGCCGTCGTCGTGACGCGGCATAAATGATCGACCCACGATCCCGGCCGCGTCGCCGCGAGGACGCCGAGCGGAATTGCAATCACGACGGAGACGATGAGGCCGAGCAGCGTGAGTTCAGCCGAGGCCGGCAGGCGGTTGCGGATCTCGGCCGCGACCGGCTGACCCGTCGTCAGCGAGTTGCCGAAATCGCCGTGGGCAAGATCATTGGTGTAGCGGAAGAACTGCTCGATCAGCGGCTTGTCGAGGCCGAGCTTCTTGCGGATCTGCTCGACGGCTTCCTTGGTCGCGGCGGGACCGGCGAAATAAGCGGCGGGATCACCGGGCAGCGCGCGTGTCAGCAGGAAGGTGACGATGACCACGCCGATCAGCGAGGGAATCGCGAACATCAAGCGCTTGCCGATCATGGTCAGCATGGGCGACTTCCCGTGATGAGAGGAGATGACGCAACAGGCACAACTGCGCCCCCTCTCCCGCTTGCGGGGGAGGGTTGGGGTGGGAGTGCTTCCGCATTGGGGTTCTCCGTGTGGAGAGAGCCCCCACCCGCCGCGCTCTTCGAGCGCGTCGGCCTCCCCCGCAAGCGGGAGAGGCGGACGGAGCCAGCCGACAAGCTTTTGAACATCATGTTCGACTGCCTAGCGCTCTCGCTATTCGCTACCCTCACCCCTTCGCCATCGCGCGATAATCGAGCCGCCGGTGGAACCAATACTGATAGCCGCTGATGTTCTTCTGCATCGCGACGTTGACGAAGGGCTGGTACAGCGGGATACGCGGGATGTCGGTGTAGGCGAGATCGACGAAGCCCTTCACGTCCTTGTCGTAGGCCGCTGTATCGCCGGCCGCAGCGGCGGTGCGCGCGCCGTCGATCAACTTGTCCATCTCCGCCGACTTGTAGCTCATGGTGTTGAAGACGGAATTGTTGCCGTGATAGCACCAGTAGAAGAAGTATTCGGGGTAATCGAGCCAGCCCGAGAATACGTTGGTGAAGAGCGGCATCTCCTTCTTGTTCAATTCGGTGCGCCAGTTGGCGCCGGGCACCTTGTTGATGGTGGTCTTGATCCCGATCTGCGCGAGGCTCTCCTGCACCAGCACGCAGAGCGGCTCGTTGACGCCGGCGAAATTCAGATCGAACGAGATCGTGGTCTCGAAGCCGCCTGCGTAGCCGGCTTCGCTAAGCAGCGCCTTCGCCTTGTCCATGTCGGTGTTGTATTTGTGCGGCTGCGGCCAGGCGACTTCGGTGGCCTTGTCCGCAGGTGCGCCGAACATCGGGTTGGCAAGGCCGAACATCACGGCCTCCATGATCTTCTGATAGGGCAGCGCATAGGCGACCGCCTGACGCACCTTCGGATTGTCGAAGGGCGGCTTGGTGACGTTCATGCCGATATACTGGATGCCGTTGGAGAACGGCAGCGACACCACGTTGAGCTTGCCGTTGGCCTTCATCTCCTGAAAGTCCTTGTTCGGCAGTTCGTAGGAGATGTCGGCATCGCCGCGTTCCAAGAGCGCGCGGCGGTTGCCGGCCTGCGGCACCATGCGCCAGATCACGCGCTTGATCTTCGGCAAGGGGCCGCCGACCCAATCCTCGTTGCGCTCCATGATGACTTCGGTGCCCGCGGTCCATTTCGTCACCTTGTAGGCGCCGGAGCCAGCGGTCTGCTGTTTTGTGAACTCGAGACCCCAGGGGTCCTTCTCGCTGGCGTTCTTCTTCACCAGCTCGGAGTTGACGATGCAGGGCACGATCACGGCGAGATCGGGGATCGTGAGCTTGTCCTTTTTCAGGAAGTCGACGCGCACGGTGTAGTCGTCGATCACGACGAACTGCTCCGGCTTGGTCAGCGAGCCCGCGCTCATCTGGAAGGTCGGGAAGCCGCCGACGCTGACGGCGCGGTCGAGCGACCATTTCACGTCCTTGGCGGTCACCGGCGCGCCGTCGTGGAATTTGGCGTTCTTCTTCAGCTTGAAGGTGACCGACATGTCGTCGATCCTGAAATCTTCGGCGAGCTCGCCCTTGAACTTGTCGCGGTCGTAATAGGGCACGCCGCCCGGGCCGCTCTTCATCGCGTGGCTGATCAGGCGGTCGTAGCAATTCCAGGACACCTCATAGCCGGGCACGTTGGTGCCGACGCCGTGGATGTCGAGATTGTTGGGGCCGCCTTCCGAGACGATCAGCAGCGTCTCCGAACGGGCGTCGGCATAAGCGGAAGAGATGACCTGGGGCATGGCCGGAAGCGCCGCTCCGGCGGCCAATCCGGAAACGGACTTGAGGAAATCGCGGCGCTTCATGAAATCGCTCCAACACAACGTTTTTGGTTGGAACCGGATTCGCAAGGTTCGTGCCAGAGCTTAACGGATGTTTACGATCAAGTTAATGAACTGATATCGCTTATGAAATGTCGATTTAGGCGCGTCGCGGCCTTCGTCTCGATCTCCCGATATTGCATACAAAGATACAGATTTGCCTATTCAATGAGCTTAATTTGATTGGCGCCCGCCCAATAAGCACGGCTGCCATCCGGGGCGATGCGCAGCATCGAGCCCGGAATCCATCGGGCGGCAGCACGCACAGGATCATGGATTCCGGGCTCGCCGCTCCGCGGCGCCCCGGAATGACGGAGAGAGGTGGGGCCGGCGCTCACCCCGCCCAGATCAGCTCCTGCAGCTCGACCAGATCGTCCGCCTGCTCCTGCCAGCCCGCGATGCAGATGTGGCTGTTGAGGTCGCTGGCGCGGTGCAGCAGCATCAGGGCCATCAGCCGGCGCTTGAGCGTGTAGTCGAGCTTCGCATAGCCGAAGCCTTTGAGCAGGCTCTTCACCCTTCCCGGCCGGCCCGCCGCCATGAACGCCCCGGGGCCGAGCAGGTCGTAATCGCGCCATCCCGCCAGCACGTCCCCGAAGTCGAACAGGCCTTTGAGCGACCACTGGCCGTCATCGCAGGCGAGCAGGAAGTTCTCCGGAATGTACTCGCCGACCAGAAAGACCGGCGGCGCATCCAGCGGGATGAGCTTTTCCGCATCGCACAGGAGATCATCGAGGCCGGCAAGAAATTTCGGCGCGAGGCCGAGACGCGTGTGCCGCGCCCTGCAGCCCTGCATCTGGGCACGCATGAAATCGTCCCAGCGCGGCTCGATCTCTGCAAGCGGCCCGAGCGGGGCGCGCTGGACGCTCGCAATGGTCTCGCCGATCTGGCGCAGCAGGCGTTCCTTCTGCGCTTCCGGCAGGTGCGGCCACACCTCCGAGCCGAGCGTGCCTGATAGCCGCGTGATGACGAGATAGGGCCAGCCGTCGCGTATCCCTTCCGCGACGATCTCGGGGATCGGCAGATCGAGATGGCCTTTGAGCTGCATCAGCGAGCCGCGCTCGGAGACGAATTGTGCGTACAGCATCGGCGGGAAGATTTTGAGGATCGGCCCCTCGCCGAGGCCGACGACGAGGTTGGTGCCGGTCGCGAACACATGCGGCGCGCTGATATCGAGACCGTGGCTGCGCGCAATGTCGAGCGCGATCGGAAGCCATTGCGAGGAAGCGGAGCGAAAGGCGCGGAAGCTTTCGGCGTCGGTGAAAGCCGGGAGTTGTTGCGATGGAGCGTTAGTCATCATCGTTACGAGCTTGATTGATTCGTCAGTGCGAGCCGAGGAGACGGTGCACCTCTTCCGCTTGCGGGGAGGTCGACGCGAAGCGTCGGGTGGGGGCTCTCTCCCCGCGGGGACACTCTCCGCAGACGTCAGGCAATCCCAGCGTGGAGAGCGCCCTCTCCCCAACCCTCCCCCGCAAGCGGGGGAGGGAGCGCCTCCCGCGCGGCCACAGCGAAGCCCAATCGCAACATGCACTACCGTTCCGGGCTGGCGCGCTCGAACTGGCGCAGCAGTTTGTTGCCGCGCTCGACGGCGGAATCCAGGGCGGATTGCGCGCTCTTCTGGCCGGAAAAGGCCTGCTCCAGCTCGTCCTCGATCGCGCCGCGGATCAGGACGAAGGAGCCGAGCCGGATGCCCTTCGAATTCTCCGTCGGCGGGTTGAGCGTGATCTCCTCGAACGAGATCGACGAGCCCGGGTTGCGCTCGTAAAAGCCCTGCGCGCGCGTCAACTCGGAGGCGGCGCGGGTGATCGGCAAGTACCCCGTGTTCTGATGCCAGGCGGCCTGCACGCCGGGCTGTGACAGATAGGCGAAGAACCGCGCCACGCCCTTGTATTCCTCGCGCGGCCGGTCGCGCAGCACCCAAAGCGTGGCGCCGCCTATGATCGAGTTCTGCGGCGCGCCCTTCACGTCGGGCCAATACGGCATCATGCCGTAGCCGATCTCGAATTTCGAATTCGCCTTGATGTCGGCGCGCGTCGCCGAGGAGCCGATGAAGATGCCGCATTCGCCGCTCTGGAAGCGCGGCTCGGCCGCTTGGCCGCGGCCGCCATAGTCGAACAGTTTTGTCTTTTGCCATTCGGCGAGCTGGGCGATGTGCTTGACCACGACCGGATTGTTGATGGTCAGCTCGGCATCGAGCCCGGCAAAGCCGTTCCCGCGCGTCGCCAGCGGCAGATTGTGGAAGGCGGAAAAATTCTCGACATGGATCCAGGACGGCCATGATGTGGTGAAGCCGCAAGCAGCGCCGCGGTCGCGCAGGCGCTTTGCAGCGGCCCCCAATTCCGGCCAGGTCTTCGGCGGCGTCTCCGGATCGAGGCCCGCGTCGCGGAACATGGTCTTGTTGTAGTAGAGGATCGGCGTCGAGGAGTTGAACGGGAACGACAGCAGGTTGCCGGCCGCATCGGTGTAGTAGCCGGAGACGGCTGGCAGGTAGTCATTGAGCGAGAACGGCTCGCCCTGGTCCCGCATCAGGCTGAACACCGGATAGATCGCGCCCTTGGCCGCGGTCATGGTGGCGGTGGCGACCTCGTTGACCTGGACGATCGCGGGCTGGCTGCGCGAGCGGAAGGCGAAGATCGCCGCCGTCACCGTCTCGGTGTAGTTGCCCTTGTAAGCGGGCACGATGCGGTAATCGGACTGCGAGGCGTTGAAGTCCGAGGCGAGCTTTTCCAATTGCCGCCCAAGCTCGCCGGACATGGCGTGCCACCACGCGATGTCGGTGGCGGCGCGCACGGGCGCGGCCAATGAGAGGGCCGCCAAGGCGGCGACGAGCTGCAAAAGGCGCAATGCTGAAGTCACGATGGCGCTTCCCATGCCGCGCGACAAAGGCGGCTGCCCTGCTTAAGGCGCGGCATTTGCGGTTTCAACCGGGAATGAGCGCCGGCCGCGCCGCACAATTACACGGCCGCGCCGGGCGGGATGGCCTTCCCCCGACCATCTGCTAGATTGCATTGAACCTTTTGCCTCCGCCATAGACTCCACCACTGAGGGGTTGAGTGTGCCAGTGTTGAGCCGTGCCGAACTCTCGCGGACCGGAGTGATCGTCGTCGCGCTTCTGCTTGCCGTCTGTGCGACGGGCGCCGTCGCACGCGAATTTCGCGCCGCCGATACCCAGACCGAGGATTACCCGACCGTCCAGGCGCTGCGCTACATGGGCGCGCTGATCGCCGAGCGCAGCGGCGGCCGCCACGAGATCAAGGTGTTCCATTCCCGCCAGCTTGGCGAGGAAAAGGAGACCATCGAGCAGACCCGGGCCGGCGCGATCGACCTCAACCGGACCAATGTCGCGCTGATCGGCAACTTCGTTCCGGCGATGAACGTGCTCGCCATGCCGTTCCTGTTCCGGTCCATCGAGCACATGCAGAAGGTGCTGGACGGCCCGATCGGCAGCGAGATTCTGAACAGCTTCGAGCCCTATGGCTTCGTCGGGCTCGCCTTCTACGATTCCGGGGCGCGGTCGATCTACAATGGCGCCCGCCCGGTGAAGACCATCGCGGATCTCAAGGGATTGCGGATCCGGGTGCAGCAGTCGGAGTTGATGAGCCAGATGATCCGCTCGCTCGGCGCCGAGCCGGTCGAGATGCCCTATGGGCAGGTGCTCACCGGGCTCGCCAACCATCTGATCGACGGCGCCGAAAACAATTGGCCATCTTTCGTGACGACGGATCATTACACGCATGCCGGGCATTATACGCTCACCGAACATACGATGAGCCCCGAAGTGCTGGTGATCTCGCTGAAGGCCTGGCAGAGCCTGTCGCCGGACGACCAGAAAATCTTCCGGGAGGCTGCGCAGCGCTCCAGCCGGTTCATGCGCGAGAAATGGCGCGACCTCGAGGAGCAGTCGCAGCGCAAGGCGCAGGAGGCCGGCGTCACCATCATCAGGGATATCGACCGCAAGCCGTTTGAGGACGCGATGGCCCCGATCTACGCCAAGGCCGGGCGCGATCCCGCCGCGGCCGCGCTGATCGAACGTATTCGCAAGGTGGAGTGAGCCGCGTTGGCTGCACTTGGACATACCGAGCACCCAGACCGGCCGTCCGGCCCGATCGGACGGCTGCGCGCACGGCTGGTCGGCGTGCTGCGCGCGGTGCCGATCCGCTGGCGCATCCTGTCGATCGCGGCGCTGAACTCCGCCGTGGTGGTGGTGCTGGTGGGGATGATCTGGAACGGCGCGCAGGTGCTGGGCTCGGCCTGGGGCGACGTCCGCCAGGTGCGCGAGTCCGACCGGATCCTGGCGCTGCTCGAAAGCGAGACCGGGCGCCTGCACAATCTGATCCACCGCTACATCAACCAGCCGAGCCCCGACCTGTTCGCCGAAATCCTGCTGCTGCGCGAGGCGGTGTTGGGCACGCTGACCAACCGCGCCGCCAAGGACCCGATGCTGTCGGGCTCGGTCGAGGAGCTGGAGCGCACCACCGACCGCTTCCTCAACGGTTTCGGCGAGCTGCGCAGCGTGCAGGCCACCATTGCCAAGACCTATGAGGATCAGGTGCAGGGCCCGGCCAGGGACATGGCCGGCCTCTATTCCATCATCGAAGGCGCCACCGGCCATCGCGACGCGCTGATCTGGCCCTCGCTCGGAAAATCCCGCGAGGCCTTCACCGCGATGCTGGTGGCGGCCAATTCCTATTATCTGTCGCTGTCAGCGGGCGCGGCCGACGACGCGCGCCGCAACACCGAGACGATCGAGAAGACCATCCCCGTCATGATCGATCTCGCCGACAACGATCTGCAGAAGATGGCCTTGCGGCGGCTCGGGGCCCGCACCGCCGCACTGCGCGAGGGCTTTGCAAAGCTCTCCGAGCAGCTTGCCAGCCGCACCGAGCTGCTCCGCAATAGCATCGACGCCAGCCAGGCCGAGGCGATCGGCGCCATCGACGACCTCTCCACCAAGATGCGCAAGCGCGAGCAGAAGGCGCAGGAGACATTTGACCGCACGCTGGCGGACATTTCCCGCCGCGTCCTTTCCATCGCGGTGATCTTCCTCGGCATCATCCTCACCGCCGGCGTGATGATCGCGCTGTCGATCCGGCTGCCGCTGCAGCAGATCATGGCGGCGATGCGCGCGATCACGCTCGGCGACCTCGACCGCGAGGTGCAGGGCACCAAGGCCCGCGACGAGGTCGGGGCCATGGCGCGCGCGGTGGAGGTGTTCCGCGAGAACGCGATCGCAAAGCGCGAGACCGAGGACGAGCTGCGCGCGTCGAAGGAGAAGGCCGAGAGCGCGCTGCTCGAGCTCAATACCGCGCAGCAGAATTTGATCGATGCCGAACGGCTGGCGGCGCTCGGCGGCCTCGTCGCCGGCGTCGCGCATGAGGTCAACAACCCGATCGGCATCAGCCTCACAGTTGCCTCGAGCTTTGCCCGGCGCACCGAGATCTTCGAGGCCCAGCTCAAGGGCGACGGGGGCCTGCGCCGCTCGCAGCTGGAGGAGTTCGTGCAGTCCTCGCGCGACGCCTCGCAGCAACTGGTCGCCAATCTGCAGCGCGCCGGCGAGCTGATCCAGTCGTTCAAGCAGGTCGCGGTCGACCGCTCCCATGCCGAGCGGCGGCAGTTCTCGCTCAGCGAGGCCACCGACCAGATCATCGCCAGCCTGCGCCCGGTGCTGAAGCGCTCGCCGATCACGCTGCAGGTCGACGTGCCGGAGGGGCTGCTGCTCGACGGCTATCCCGGCTCCTATGGCCAGATCCTGACCAACCTCTTCCTCAACGCCGCCAATCACGCCTTCGCCGACGGGCGTGCCGGCACGATCATCATCCAGGCGCGGCCGCGCGGGACCGAGGACGTCGAGCTTATCTTCACCGACGACGGGGCCGGCATGACCCCCGACGTGCAGCGCCAGGCCTTTGACCCTTTCTTTACCACCCGGCGCAATGAAGGCGGCACGGGACTCGGGCTTCATATCGTCTATAACCTCGTCACCCAGCAGCTCGGCGGGCGCATGATGCTGGAATCCAAGCTGGGACAAGGCACCACTTTTCGCATTATCATGCCCCGGGTCGCCAAGGGCGGCGCGCAAAGCACAGAAAGTGACGGGACTTCTCAATGGCCGAACAGGACGATGTCCTCCACCTGATCGACGATACCGGTACCGCGTCGGAGGATGCCAACGCCCGGAAATGGAAGATCGCCGTCATCGACGACGATCCGGCCGTGCATGACGGCACCCGTTTTGCGCTGTCCGACTATAGCCTCAACGGCCAGAGCCTGGAGATCCTGTCGGCCTATTCCGCGGCGGAAGGCCGCAAGCTGATGGCCGAGCACAGCGACATCGCCGCCGTGCTGCTCGACGTCATCATGGAGACCGACGTCGCCGGCCTCGAGCTGGTCGAGTTCATCCGCAACGAGATCCGGAACGAGACGGTGCGCATCATCCTGCGCACGGGACAGCCCGGCCAGGCGCCCGAGCGGCGCGTGATCGTGCAGTACGACATCAACGACTACAAGGCCAAGACCGAGCTCACCGCCGACAAGCTGTTCACCTCGCTGACCGCGGCGCTGCGCTCCTATCAGCAGCTTGAGCGCATGGTGCAGACAAGGCGCGGGCTCGAGATCATCATCGACGCGGCCTCGACGCTGTACGACTTCAAGTCGATGCAGCGGCTCGCCGAGGGCGTGCTGACCCAGCTCGCCTCGCTGCTCAACGTCGATTGCGCCGGTATACTGGTCTTGCGCGACAATGGCGGCATCGACCCGGAGCTCTCGGTGCTCGCCGGCAGCGGCTGCTACAGCCGCTTCATCGGCACCACGACGTCGAAGGCGCTCGACCCCGAGCTGCGCGAGATGGTGGAGGCCGCGTTCCAGCGCCGCAAGAACGAATTCGCCGACCACCGCAGCGTGATCTATTTGCGCACCGGATCCGGCCGCGAGGTGGTGGTGCTGCTGCAGGCCGAGCGCGAATTGTCCGAGACCGATCGCTCGCTGGTCGAGATCTTCTCCTCAAGGCTCTCGATCGCCTTCGACAACGTCATCCTCTACCAGCAGCTCCAGGCCGCCAACACCCAGCTGGAGGACCGCGTCGCCCAGCGCACCCGCGCGCTGATGCAGGCCAATCGCCGCCTCTCGGCGCAATGGCTGCGGCTGCAGCGCGCCAACGGCTTCAAGAACGAGATTTTGGGCACGGTCGCGCACGATCTGAAGAACCCGCTCGGCGTCATCCTCGGCCGCACCGAGATGCTGAAGGAGCTGATCTCGACCGGCGCCTCGGAAAACGGCGTGGTCGCCCAGGTCGACCACATCCGCGACGCCACCAAGCGCCTGACCACGATGGTCGACCATCTGATCTCGGATGCGATGGCTGACGCCTTCGACATCACCATCCGCCGCGAGCCGGTCGACGTCGCCGCCCTGGTCAAGGAGGTCGCCGAGGCCAACCAGCCGCTCGCCGTCAACAAGCAGCAGGCGATCAGCGTCGCCGCGCCGGCCAACATCGTCACCATGTGCGACACCGACCGCATCCGCGAAGCCATCGACAATCTCATCAGCAACGCCATCAAATACTCACCAATCGGCGGCAAGATCGACGTGGTCGTCAGCCACGAGGGCAGCGACACCGTCGTCCGCGTCAGCGACGAGGGCGCCGGCCTGTCGCCGGAAGATCTCGGCCGCCTGTTCGGCCGGTTCCAGCGGCTGTCGGCCAAGCCGACCGCAGGCGAGAGCTCGACGGGGCTTGGGCTCTCCATCGTCAAGCGTATTGTCGACATGCATGGCGGCGAGGTGACCGCCGACAGCGAAGGGCCCGGCAAAGGCTCGACCTTCACCATCACCCTTCCCGCGACCGAAATGCCGTGATCTCAAGACCATGACCCAAAGCCAGCACATCATGATCGTCGACGATGAAGCCCCGGCCCGGGAGATGGTCGGCGATTATCTCAAGATGCACGGCTTCACCGTGACGCTGTGCGACGGCGGCAAGTCCTTGCGCGCCGCGATCCAGGGCAGCATGCCTGATCTCGTCGTGCTCGACCTCAACATGCCCGAGGAAGACGGCCTCTCGATCATCCGCGATCTCAAGAGCCGCATCAACGTGCCCGTCATCATGCTGACGGCAACCGCGAGCCCGATCGACCGCGTGGTGGGGCTCGAGCTCGGCGCCGACGATTACGTAGCCAAGCCCTGCGAGCTGCGCGAGCTGATGGCGCGCATCCGCTCGGTGCTGCGGCGGAGCGGGCCGGCCAAGGCCGCCGCGCCTGATGCGGCGGCGGCGAAATCCGACAAGGAGCAGCTGGTACGGTTCGGGACAAAGTGGCTCGACCTCGAAGCCCAGGCCTTGCGCGACGACGAGGGCAACGAGCATCCGCTGACCGCCTCCGAGTTCGGATTGCTGAAAGTGTTCGCGGCCAATCCGAAGCGCGTGCTATCGCGCGAGCGCCTGCTGGAATTGGCTAACGCGCGCGACGCCGAAGCCTTCGACCGCGCCGTCGACCTGCGCATCATGCGCATCCGCCGCAAGATCGAGCCCGATCCGGCAAAACCCGCCGTGATCCGCACCATCCGCGGCGGCGGCTATCTGTTCTCGCCGGCGGGCGAGAAGGCGTAAGTCGCGCGGGCGGCAGCCGCGGTGCCGTAGGGTGGGCAAAGCGAAGCGTGCCCACGCGTCTGTCGCCATATCGGAAAGATCGTGGGCACGGCGCGCAAACGCGCGCCTTTGCCCACCCTACGAGATCACCGTCCCGGCTGCCTGTGCCGGCCCCGGGACGACGGCAGTGGGTCTGGCGCGACCGAACGCAAGTCACCGAGATTCGTTCCGTGGCGCCTCCGTCCGGCTCAAAACCCTACCCCCGTATTTTCCGTACATTGAAATTCCACGCTTTTTCGTCCCGAATGTTTCGTCATCCCTTCTCCGACGAAACAATTTGGCGGCGCACGAAACCATTTTCCGCTTTTCGTGCAGACGTCCCGAAACGTTGGCTCATTAACACTTTGGTCCAAGGAAACGCCGCTCGGTCGCGGCGCTACGGGGAGCCAAGTCAATGCGGAACGTCATCGCCATCAACGCCCAGGCCAGCCAGAGCATCATCGCCGCTCAGGCGACTTCGGACGACATGCTTCTCGAAAGCATTGCCGACGGCAACCGGACGTCGATGCACATCCTTTATTGCCGGCACAGCGTGCGGGTGTACCGCTTCATCCTGCGCATCGTGCGCGACGCTACCGCGGCCGAAGACCTCGTCAGCCAGGTGTTCCTGGACGTGTGGCGGACCGCCGGCCAATTCCAGGGCCGCTCGCAGGTTTCGACCTGGCTGCTCTCGATCGCCCGCTTCAAGGCGCTGACCGCGATGCGCCAGCGCCGCTTCGAGGACATCGACCAGGAGGACGTGCGCCAGATCCCCGACGATTCCGACACGCCGGAGACCTCGCTCGACCGCAGCGACACCAGCGCCATCCTGCGCGCCTGCGTGCAGAAGCTGTCGCCCGCGCATCGCGAGATCATCACCCTCGTCTACTACCACGAGAAGTCGGTGGAGGAGGTCGGGCAGATCATCGGCATCCCCCAGAGCACCGTGAAGACGCGGATGTTCTACGCCCGCAAGCAGCTGGCCGAATTGCTTAAGGGTTGCGGCGTCGAGCGCTTCGCTGCCTAAGTTAAATGAACTCAAAGGGATAGGGCCGCCGATCTGGCCCTCTCCCGGGACACGGAAGTGTTACTGCCGACGAAACAATTGAAACAAAGCACAACATCAGGCGGAAAAACTTCCCTCCTATAAAGCTCACATACGGTTTCGTTAAACCTCCCAAGACTTCCAGCGACCCGGACGGGATGCCCCCCTCCGGGTCGTTTTGTGTTTGGGCTTGAAGTGGCAGCCTCGGGCTCCCGCCTCTCCCGCCTGCGGGAGAGGCCGACGCGCCCCGGGCGATGCGAAGCATCGTCCCGCGCGCGGCGGGTGAGGGTTCTTTCCTCTGGGGGGATGTCCCGTCGCGGAGAGACCCCCACCCCAGCCCTCCTCCGCAAGCGGGAGAGGGAGCGCACCGGCCGTGCGATTGGCAGCTCCCGTCACGAAGCCGTGACGCTCCGTAACGACCGCTCCATGCCGCCCGAACCATCCTCGTGACCTCCTTCACGAGTGCCCCATGCTCGAACTTGTCTTCGCCGTCCTTGCCGGCATCCTCACCATCGCCGCGCCCTGCACGCTGCCGATGCTGCCGATCCTGCTTGGCGCCTCGATCGGGCGCGCGGGACATCTGCGCCCTGCGATGATCGCGCTCGGCTTCGTCATCTCCTTCTCGGCGACCGCGCTGCTGCTGGGCGCAATCACCCGCCTGTTCGATTTCGATCCGAACGTGCTGCGCGAAGCCGCCGCGATCCTGCTGCTCGGCTTTGGCCTGCTGATGCTGTGGCCGGCGCCGTTCGAATGGCTGTCGAGCCGGCTCAATGGCTGGCTCGATCTCGGCAACACCGGCGCTACCCAGCGCGAGGGTGCGCTCGGCGGGCTCATCCTCGGCACCACGCTGGGCCTGGTCTGGACGCCATGCGCCGGCCCGGTGCTCGGATCGATCCTGACGCTGGTTGCGACCTCGAAGAACCTCAGCTGGGCCGGCACGCTGCTGATCGCCTATGCGATCGGCGCCGCGATCCCGATGCTGGGAATAGCCTATGGCGGGCAGGCCGCGACCACGCGGGTGCGCAGCCTGGCGCGGATCTCGCCGCGGCTGCAGCAGGGCTTTGGCATCGTCGTGATCGGCTTCGCGCTCGCCGCCTATTTCCAATACGACACGCTGATCGTGGCGTGGCTCACCGGCTTCTATCCCACCGGCCAGATCGGCCTGTGATCATCCCTCATCTTCACCGGAGGACGCTTCCATGACTTTCAAGCTGCTTGCCGTCTCGGCCGCCCTGATCGGCTTCACCGTTACCGGCGCCGTCATTCCCGGCATCTGCGAGGAGGCCGCGCGCGCCGCGCCAATCGTCACCGCCGCAGGCCAGCAGACCGCGCCCGACTTCACCGGCATCACCAACTGGTTCAACTCGAAACCACTGAGCATGGCCGGCCTCCGCGGCAAGGTCGTGCTGGTCGATTTCTGGACCTATGGCTGCGTCAACTGCGTCAACACGCTGCCGCACGTCACCGAACTCTACGCCAAATACAGGGACAAGGGCCTGGTCGTGGTCGGCGTGCACACGCCGGAATTCCCGTTCGAGCGCTCGGCCTCCAACGTGCAGGCCGCGCTCAAGCGCCACGGCATCACCTATCCGGTGGCGCAGGATAACGATTCGAAGACCTGGAACGCCTACAGCAACCAGTATTGGCCGGCGCAATACATCATCGACCAGCACGGCAAGATCGTGTTCCAGCACGCCGGCGAAGGCCGCTACGACGAGATCGACCGCACCGTGGCGAAGCTGCTCAACGCCAGCAGCTGAGCACGACGGCCAATCCTGAGGTTGCGGCAGGGACCAGACACTCTTCTTGCTTGACTCCCCCGGGCCGTTCGCGGAGCTTCCGCCGCGACGGGGGAGTTTGACGCACGCAATGACCGACGTAACGACCGGAAGCGAAGTTCGTCTCCGCAAGAATACATCTTCCGAAGGTCGCCTTGTTGGGGCTGGCTTGGCGACCTTCGTATTGTTTATTTCTGTTTGCAACCTCGCAACCTGGAACGGATACGCAGAAATCGTTGCAGCGTTGGTCGGCCTGGTGATCGGCGTTGCAATGCTCTACGAAGCAGCCTTCGGCGCCGATGAGCTTTGGACCATCGCCCTAGACATGATCGTCGTCGAAAAGACGCGACCATTCGGCCAGCCTAACACCCGATTCATCCGGAGAGAGGAGATATCTGGAATTCGGATCAATCGCGACAAGGCCGACCCAACGTGCTTCCGCCTCGCTTTGCAGCTGACGTCAGGTGAGCGCCTGATCTCGCCGCAGCTTCCGGAGGTCACGCACGTCCGTGAGACCACAGCGCGGATCGCCGAACAGCTAAGCTTCGTCGATATCGACCCTCCGGTGAACCCGCTTGACGCCACCAATTTGGAGATGCGGATCGGCGAACCTGTCCGAAAGGCCGCCGGCACGGAGCGGCGAATCGTCGCCCTGATCATCGCGGGCCTCTGCGCCATTCGCTATGCGTACAGATTCTGGAACGGCGCGCCTCTCACGACTGCCGAAATCATATTCGGGGTGGCCGTCGCCGTCATTGCCCTCCTCTCTTTTCGATATGCGCACACGTCCGCCGGCGCATTCTGGATTGTCCACCACGGCGAACTGCGCGTCGAACGGCTGACACGTGACGGCAAGCCAATTGTTGATACGATCACAGGCAGCGACGTTGCTACGATTGGGCTGGCGCCCGACAGCAGGGCCGAGGGGGAGCTCTACGTCGTCAGGATCGACCTTTTGAGTGGGCAGAAGTTCCTCAGCCAGAGCATCGGAACGAAGGAAGAGACGCAGGCGGTGAGCGACGAGATTGCCCGACGGCTGGGGATCGCTCCTGAAGGGGTGTGCCGCTGAGTCACATGACCGGCGCGAGTCTCGCCCTTGTTGCTTGACTCCACGGACCCGTCCGTGGAGTTTCCAACGCGACGGAATCAGCCGCCCGCGATGGACGATACAACGACCGCTCCCGACATCCGCCTTCGTGAAGGCTCCTCGATCGCGCAGCGGCTGGTGATGTCCGCTTTTGCGGCGGCCGTTGCGCTGTGCTTCACGCCCGGCCTGTTCACGCGCGACACGCTGGAGATCATCATCTCGGTGGTCGCGCTGCTGGTGGGAGCGGGATTCGTCGTCGGCATCATGATGGCGCCGGCGGTGGTGTGGATCATCACGGCGAACGAGATCCTGATCGGGCGGCAAAGTCCGTTCGGCAAGCTGCGCACGCGGATCGTCGCGAAAGACGACATCACGGCGTTGCAGGTTCCCGGCAGCAAGCGGGTGAAGGCCCGCTTTCAACTCGTCTTCACGCTGGCCTCGGGAGAGCGCCTGACGTCGCCGCCGATCTCCGACGTCACCCATGTTCGCGATACCGTGGCCCGGATCGCGACGCAGTTCGAGGTTCCCAATGTCGAGGAGCCCGTCAACCCGCTCGATGCCAGCAATCCCGAGATGCAGCTCGGCGAGCCGCTCGAGGCATTTTCCGCGCGGGACATCCGCATCGTGTCCCTGATCGCCGTCGCATTGTCCGCCCTGCCCTATGCCTACAAGCTGTGGCGCGGATGGCCGCCCACCCATGTCGATATCCTGCTGCTTCCGCTTGGTGTGATCGCGGCGTTCGCCGTGCATCGCTATGCCAACCTCGTCACCGGCGCGTTCTGGATCATCCGCGAGCACGACATCCGCGTCGAACGCCTGTGGGGCGACGGCACGCCGCGCGCCGATCATATCGAAGGGCACGACGTGAAGACGATCACGGTCGACCGTCGCGGCCGGTCCGAGGACGAGCACTGCATTGTCACGATCCGGTTGCACTCGGGGCGAAGGTTTCGCAGCCCGCGGATCGGCTCGCGGGTGGAAGCGCGCGCGGTGGGGACGGAGATTGTGCGGCGGCTGGGGATCGCGCCGGAGAGCAACAAGATCTGACATCGATGCCTGTTGGCTCAGGTGATCTAGCTGCGGGCTCGCTGCAACCTCTCCCGCTTGCGGGGGAGGTCGGCGCGTAGCGCCGGGTGGGGGCTCTCTCCTCTGGGGAGTCTCCCTAGAGGAGACACCCTCTCCCCAACCCTCCCCCGCAAGCGGGGGAGGGAGCGCACCCCGCCCAGCCGCAACATCCTAGGCTTTTCGCGCCATCCCCTGTTTGTGGCATTGCCGGGCGGGCGTCAAAAAACCAAAGCATTCTCGTGACATATCAGGACGGCGCGCCATCAACTTGCCATGAACATGCCCCTCAGGTTTGATGGTTCCGAATGATTTGCGCCGTGGCAGTGGGGAGAGCTTGAAATGACGGATTTTCGTCGCCTGACCGGGATGTTCGTGGCCGCGATCGGCCTGATCCTGTCCGCACCACAGGCCATCGCGCAGCAGCCCGACCGCGGCGACGAGCCGGGCTTGGTCGCCGACGACGGCTACCAGCTCGAGCCGGAATGGCAGAAGCAGGTCGTCTACTTCCGCACCACCGAGGCACCGGGCACCATCATCGTCTCGACCGCCGAACGGCACCTCTATCTGGTGCAGCCGGGCGGGCGTGCGATCCGCTACGGCATCGGCGTCGGCCGCGACGGCTTCCAGTGGCAAGGCCTCGTGACCATCACCAACAAGAAGGAATGGCCGGACTGGACGCCGCCGCCGGAAATGATCCAGCGCCAGCCCTATCTGCCGCGCTTCATGGCCGGCGGCCCCGGCAATCCGCTCGGGGCCCGCGCCATGTATCTCGGCACCACCGTCTACCGCATCCACGGCACCAACCGCCCCGACACGATCGGCACCAAGGTGTCCTCGGGCTGCTTCCGTCTCGTCAACAACGACGTCGCCGATCTCTATGAGCGCGTCCCCGTCGGCACCAAAGTGGTGATCCGGCAGAAGCCCGAGCTCTGAGGTTTTTGATCCGGGCATGGTCCTCCGGACCATGCTTGTCGCCTTCCCTCCTGATTCCTTTTCCCGATTTTTCGAGAGAGCAACATGATGCGCACTTTTCGAGGCGGCCTGCTGATCGGGCTCGCGGTCGCCGTGCTGGTCGCCGTTCTGGCCATCATCTACGAGTTCTACGATACCCGTACGCTGAAGCGCACCGTTCGCCGCGGCGAGGTGCTGTGCGGCGTCAACAAGGGCCTGCCGGGCTTCTCGTACTCCGAGGACAACAAGAACTGGACCGGCTTCGACGTCGATTTCTGCCGCGCGGTGGCCGCGGCGATCTTCAACGACCCGGGCAAGGCGAAGTTCATCCCGCTCGATGCAGGCGAGCGCTTCAAGGAATTGCAGAGCCGGAAGGTGGACATCCTCTCGCGCAACTCGACCTGGAGCATGGCGCGCGAGCTCGACTACGACCTCTATTTCCCCGCGGTTGCCTATTACGACGGTGCGGGCTTCATGCTGCCGCGTTCGCGCAACAAGGAGACCTCGCTGGACCTGACCGGCAGCAAGGTCTGCGTCCAGGCCGGCACCACGACGGCACTCAACGTCACCGATTACTTCCGTGCCAACAACATGAAGTATGACGAGGTGAAGTTCGACAAGCTCGACGACGTCGTGAAGGCCTACGACACCGGCAAGTGCGACACGCTCTCCGCCGACGTTTCCCAGCTCTACGCGCTGCGGATCAACCTGGCGAAGCCCGGCGACCACATGATCCTGCCGGATATGATCTCCAAGGAGCCGCTCGCCCCCGTGGTGCGCCAGCGCGACGACGACTGGATGATGATCGTGAAGTGGACGCTCTATGCGATGATCAACGCCGAAGAGCTGGGTGTCACCTCGGAGAACATCGACGAGGCCCTGAAGTCGAAGAAGCCGGAAGTGATGCGGCTCGTCGGCACCGAAGGCAATTACGGCGAGCAGCTCGGCCTCACCAAGGACTGGGCCGTCCGCATCATCCGCCACGTCGGCAATTACGGCGAGATGTACGAACGCAACATCGGCGAGAAGTCCAAGCTGAAGATCCCGCGCGGCATGAACCAGCTGTGGAACGCCGGTGGCGTGCAGTACGCGCCGCCGATGAGGTAAGGAAGAGGCGGCTCTCTCCGCTGTCGTCCCGGCGAACGCCGGGACCCGTACCGCGTGATCTATCGATAAGCACAGGTAACAGTACCGCGGAGAGACTCTTTAAACTCCGAGCCTTCGTCAAAGTACTTCCTGGGGTTATGGGTCCCGGCGTTCGCCGGGACGACACCGAGGGGTGAGGCGCGCGCTCGCGTCTCACGTCTATCGCCTCAATACCCCCGCGCCCGCGCCAGCTGCTCGGTGTGGTAATTGGCGTCGCCGAACAATTCCTCGCACACCCGGGCGCGCTTCATGAAGAAGCCGATGTCGAATTGGTCGGTCATGCCCATGCCGCCATGCATCTGCACGCCTTCCTGCACCGCGCGGGTGGCGGTGGTGCCGGCGCGGGCCTTTGCCACGGCGACGGCTGAGGCCGCCTTCGCGACATCGCCGTCCAGCGCCTGCAGCGCCTTCATGGTGGCGGCGCGGGTGATCTCGATGTCGACATAGAGCTCGGCGGCGCGGTGCTGCAGCGCCTGGAATTCGCCGATCAGCTTGCCGAACTGCTTTCTGTTTTTGAGGTACTCGACGGTGCGGTTAAAGACCTCGTCGCTCAAGCCCACCATTTCGGACGCGACCGCGCCACGGCCGATGTCGAGCACGCCGTCGAGCAGCGCGGCGCCCTGATCGACCTCGCCGAGCACGCTGTCGGCATTGACCTCCACATTCGCGAGCGCGATCCGCGCCGCATTGTGCGAATCGACCATGATGGTGCGCTCGATTGCGACGCCCTTGGCTTTGGGGTTGACCAGGAACAGCGTCAAGCCTTCGCGCTCGCCGGCGGAGCCGGCAGTGCGCGCGGCCACGATGAGCAAATCAGCAACATGGCCATCGACGACCAGCGCCTTGGCGCCGGAGAGCTTGAAGCCGTTGCCGGCGCGCACGGCCTGCAGACTGGTCTGCAGCGGACGATGCTTGGGGCCTTCGTCGATCGCCAGCGTCGCGAGCAGCGAGCCGCTCGCGATCTTCGGCAGATATTCCGACTTCTGCGCAGCATTGCCGCCGCGGTTCAGCGCCGAGGCCGCGACCACGCTGGTGGCGAGAAACGGCGACGGCATCAAGGTGCGGCCGATCTCCTCCATCACGACACCGGCCTCGACATAGCCGAGCCCGCTGCCGCCGAATTCTTCCGGCACCAAAAGGCCGGCAAAGCCCATCTCGGCAAAGGAATGCCAAAATTCCTTGGAGAAGCCGGTGGGGTCTTTGCTGTCGCGCAAATGGCGCAGGTGCGACACCGGCGCCTTGTCGCTGATCAGCCCGTGCGCGCTATCGCGGAGCATTGATTGTTCTTCGGTGAGGACGAGGGCCATGGTGTGTTTCCGATTCGAAATCTATTTGGTTCGTCATTCCGGGATGGCCCGAAGGGCCAGGCCCGGAATCCATAACCACGATCGGGAGTATGGATTCCGGGCTCGCGCTGCGCGCGCCCCGGAATGACGGGTGGTGAGAACGTGCGCCCTAAGCCCCCGGCAAATCCAGGATGCGCTTGGCGACGATGCCGAGCATCACCTCGGTGGTGCCGCCCTCGATCGAGTTGGCCTTGGTGCGCAGCCAGGCGCGCGGGCGGGCGCCCTGCTTGGAGCGCTCGCTCTCCCATTCCAGTGCATCGACGCCGCCGGCTGACATCAGGATCTCGTAGCGGCGCTTGTTGAGCTCGGTGCCGTAATATTTCATCGCGGAGGAGAACGCCGGATGCGCCTGTCCCGCCTTGGCGAGATCGACCGCGCGCTCGGCGCAGGCCGCAAGCGCGGCTTCATCGACGTCGAAGCTGGCGATCTTGCCGCGCAGCATGGAATCATCGAGCCGCCCCTGCGCATCGGTGCCGACGGAATCGGCCGCGATCTGACCGAGCGGACGGCCGACGCCGCGCTCGCCCATGCCGGAAATCATCGCGCGCTCGTGCTGCAGCAGGTATTTCGCGACGTCCCAGCCGCGGTTGACGGTGCCGACCACATGCGATTTCGGCACGCGGACGCCATCGAAGAAGGTCTCGCAGAACGGCGAATAGCCGGAGATCAAGAGGATCGGCTTGGTCGTCACGCCCTTCGAGGTCATGTCGAACAGGATGAAGCTGATGCCGTCATGTTTCTTGGCGGCGGGATCGGTGCGCACCAGGCAGAAGATCCAATCGGCGTAATTGGCGTAGGAGGTCCAGATCTTCGATCCCGTGATGACGAAATCGTCGTCATCGCTTTCGGCGCGGGTCTGCAGCGAAGCCAAATCAGAGCCGGCGTTCGGCTCGGAATAACCCTGGCACCAGCGAATCTCGCCCGCCGCGATTTTCGGCAGGTGCTCCTTCTTCTGGGCCTCGTTGCCGTATTTGAGCAGCGCCGGCCCGAGCATCCAGATGCCGAAGCTCGACAGCGGCGGGCGCGCGCCGATCCGTGCCATCTCGGCGCGCAGCACCTTGTGCTCGGCCGCGCTGAGGCCACCACCGCCATATTCCCTAGGCCAATCCGGCACGGTCCAGCCCTTGTCGCGCATGCGCTCGAACCAGATGCGCTGCGGCTCGGACGAGAACTTTGCGTTACGTCCGCCCCAGAACACGTCGGCATCCGACGTTGCGGGCTTGCGCATCTCCGGCGGGCAATTGGCTTCCAGCCAGGCGCGCGTCTCGTTGCGGAATGATTCGAGATCGGCGGTCTCAGATTCGCTGGTTTTGGAGTCAGTCATTGGTCGTTTCCATCAATCAATCGACTTGTTGGGCGCGACTCTGGGCCAAGCTCCCGCGGAATTCAACCACTTCCGCGAGCCCGCATTCCGCTATAGTCGCGACCAAGACGGTGCTTGAAAACAAAGAGGAAACGACGATGCGCCTGAAACTTCTTTCGCCTGGCGAAATGAACGATAGCCAGCGGCAGACCTACGACGAGTCGATTGCCGGCAAGCGCGGCAAGCCGCCGGCGCCGATGATGGCCTGGCTGAACAGCCCCGACATGGCCCGTCACGCCACGCGGCTCGGCGAGGTGCTGCGTTACGATACCATCTTCCCGGCAAAGCTCTCGGAGATTGCGATCCTGGTGACGGCGCGGCACTGGACCGCGCATTACGAATGGTACGCGCATAAGCGGCTGGCACTGGCGGGCGGCATGAAGCCTGAGATCATCGACGCGATCCGCGACCGTCGCACGCCCGAGTTCGACGATCCCAAGGGCAAGATGGTCTACGACGTGGCGAAATCGCTGCACGAGGGCCACGGCGTCGAGAAGGGTCTGTATGATGAGGCGGTGAAGCTTCTCGGCGAACGCGGCGTGGTCGAGGTGATCGGGCTGTGCGGCTATTACACGATGGTGTCGATGACGCTGAACACGTTCGAGTTCGAGCTCCCCGAGGGTGAGGTGCCGGAACTGGCTTAGTTTCCGATCCTGATGCGCAATTGCGCATCAGGAAACGCTGGGTTTCGGGAACGGCCGTAGCAGAGCCCCGGAGCCCGCCCTATGTGCATGCTTTCAACGGAGCATTCCCATGTCGCAAAGCCCAGCTGTCGCCGCCGGCACCAGGATCGGCCACGTTCACCTCAAGGTCGCCGATCTCGATCGCGCGCTCGGCTTCTATTGCGGCGTGCTCGGCTTCGAGCTGATGCAGCGGATGGGCTCGGGCGCCGCCTTCATCTCGGCCGGCGGCTATCATCACCACATCGGGCTCAACACCTGGGAAAGCAAGGGCGGCTCGCCGCCGCCGCCGGGCACGACCGGGCTCTATCACACCGCGATCCTCTATCCGACGCGCGCCGCGCTCGCTGATGCGCTGCACCGCGTGCGCTCGGCCGGCATTGCGCTGGATGGCGCCAGCGACCACGGCGTCAGCGAGGCGCTGTATTTGCGCGATCCCGACGAGAATGGTGTCGAGCTGTACTGGGACAAGCCGAGGGAACAATGGCCGTTCGAGCCGGATGGCAAGCTCGCGATGTTCACCAAACGGCTGGATGTGGAGGGACTGCTGAGGGACCGGCAAGGATAGTCTCGTAGGGTGGGCAAAGCGAAGCGTGCCCACGAAACCCTGCTGACTCATCGAAAAATCGTGGGCACGGCGCTTTGCGCCTTTGCCCACCCTACGCGAGCTTCGTCCGCGGCGTCCCGCGCACCATGATCAACGCGGCGGCCGCCACTTCCAGCGCGATACAGAGATAGAACGGCAACGCGTAGCCACCGGACCAATCGCGCAAGGCCCCGACGACACCGGGGCCGAAAGCATACGTCACCTGGTTGATCGCGGTGTTGAGGCTGATCAGCACGCCGAACGAGGCCGAATCGAACTCCCGCTGCACGATCAGCGACGGCAGGGTGATGAGGTTGCCGACGGAGAAGCCGAACACCGCGCAAGCCGCGATCAGCACGTAATCGTTGTGCAGGTTGATAACGACCAGAAGCGCCGCGGCCTGGCTGAGGAACGACAGCGCGGAGGCCAGCCGCTGGTTGAGACGATCGATCACCAGCGAGAACAGCACGCGGCCGACCACCGCCATCGCAGTCAGCACCGCGACGGCGACCGCGGCGCGTTCGCGGCCGATCACGGGATCGAGGAACGAGATCAGATGCACGATGAAGCCGACCTGCGCGAACAGCACCAGCGCAAACGCAATCGTCACCGTGAGGAAGCCGACGTCGCGCAGCGCCCATGCGCGAATCTGCGTCGATGATTGCGGCTTCGCCTTCGCCGCCGCGTGCCAGCCATGGTGATCGGGCGGCCGGCCGACGAGAACAAGGATCACCGGCAGCAGCAGCACCAGCATGGCGCCGGCGGCGTCGTACATCGCGCTGGCGAAGCCGACATGGCCGATCAGGGTCACCAGCAGCGGCACGCCGACGATGCCGCCGAAGCTGGCGCCATTGAGCGCCAGGCTGATCGCCATGCCGCGCTTGTGGTCGAACCACAGGCTGATCGTGTTGGTGATCATGGCGAGACTGGTGCCGGCCCAGCCGAAGGCGAGCACGGCGTTGGCGAGATAAAGCTGCCAGGGCTCGCGCACCGCGCCGATCGCGACGCTAGCTGCCGCCATCGCCAGCGTGCCGGCGATCAGGCAGAGGCGCGGGCCGTATCTCCTGACGGCTTCGCCGACGAACACGACGAGCAGCGCGCCGAACAGATAGAAGAACGTGGTGCCTGACGAGATCAGCGTGGTCGGCCAGCCCCGCGCGCGCTGCAGCTCGGCGACATAGACGCTCTGGCCGTAGAAGCCGAGCCCCCAGCCGAAGGTCGCGAGCAGGAAGCAGACCGCAACGATGCGCCAGCCTTCGTAGCGGAGGGAGGATTCATCGAGCGCTGGGGTCTGAGGATTGTCGAGCATCGCCGCTTACTCCGTCATCCCGGGCATCCACGTTGTTCGATCCGAGCACCTAAGACGTGGATGGCCGGGACAAGCCCGGCCATGACGACATCTAAATGGCCCTTACCTTAAAATCACTTCGACCTGGATCGAAGTATCAAGGTTGCTGACAGCCTCCTGCCAGTCAGATCGCATCCGGGAACTCGCCCATCGCCGCCTCCAGCCGCGCCTTGCGGCGGCGGGCCCAGGAGACCAGCGAGAGCACGGCAAGGCCCAGCGCCACCGGCGGGAACACCACCAGGTTCACCGCCGACCAGCCGTAGCTGGCGAGCAATTGCCCGGAGGAGAACGAGCCGATCGCCATCATGCCGAACACCAGGAAATCGTTGAAGGCCTGCACCTTGTTGCGCTCCTGCGGGCGGTGCGTCTCCAGCACCAGGGCGGAGGCGCCGATGAAGGAGAAATTCCAGCCGACGCCGAGCACGATCAGCGTGGCCCAGAAATGCATCGCGGTGAGACCGGAGAGGCCGATGCCGGCAGCGCCGGCCTCCAGCAGCAGGCCGGCGGCCACGACTTTCGGTGCGCCGAAGCGGGCGATCAGCGTGCCCGTGAAGAAGCTCGGCCCGTACATCGCGACGATGTGCCATTGAATGCCGAAATTGGAATCGGACACGGACAGGCCGCACATCTTCATGGCGAGCGGCGCCGAAGTCATGACGAGGTTCATCATGGGATAGGAGATGATGCCGCACAGCGCCGCGGCGATGAAGCGCGGCTGGCTCACGATGGTGAGCAGCGGCCGGCCACCATGCAGATCGGCCGGTGCGGGCTTGGGCATATCGACGCCGGCGACGATGCCCATCGCGATCAGCGCCACGGCGGCCTGCACCAGGAAGCTGAAGGCGAACAGATAAGGCTGCCAGACGTCCATGGTCCATTGCACGAGCTGCGGACCGAGCACACCGGCGAACACGCCGCCGGCCATCACCCAGGATACAGCTTTCGGCCGGTAGGCCGCGCTGGCGCCGTCGGCGGCCGCGAAGCGATAGGATTGCGCCACGGAGCCGTAGAGGCCGCCGAGGAAGGTCGCGATGCAGAACAGCGCGAACGAGCCGTGCAGGATCGCGAACGAGCCGAGCACGCCGGTGAGCGTGCCGAGAGCGGTGCCGATGACGAAGGCCGCGCGGCGGCCGAAGCGGTGCGAGATCGCGCCGGTCGGCAGCGTTCCGGCGGCGAGTCCGACCACATACATCGAGATCGGCACCGTCGCGAACGACATGTCGGGCGCGAGCGTGGAGCCGACGATCGCGCCGGTAGCGAAGATCACCGCCGAATTGGCACCGGTCAGCGCCTGGGCTGCAGCCAGGCGCACCACATTGGCGCGCACGCGGGCGTCGTCGGCGATTGCATGGGCAGAAGTCACGTCAAGCATCGGCTTTTTCTGCCCGAACGGGCTCAAGGGCTGGTTGATTCCCGGCACTATGGAGGGACGCGAGTGGCCGGACAACCGGCGCAAACGGGCGCTGGCCATGCCTCTGACGCAATCGGTGCGATCATAGCAGGCCGCGCACTTGACGGCTTGCGCTCGATCAAATCCTATCCGCCGCTATTTTTCGGAGTTTCGTTCATGACCGTCGACGACAGGCCCACGCTCAGCGCTCCCGACGACGATCCCTGGCTCTGGCTGGAGGAGATCGAGGGCACGCAAGCGCTCGATTTCGTCGAGCGGCAGAACCAGCTGACGCTCGCGGCGTTCGGCGGCAAAGCCTTCGGGCATGACCGCGACATCCTCGCAGCGATCTACGATCGTCCCGACAACATTCCCTATGTCAGCCGACGCGGCAGCGACCTGCACAATCTCTGGAAGGACGCTGCCAACCCGCGCGGCCTGTGGCGGCGGACCACGCTGACGGAATTTCGCAAAGCTACTCCTGCGTGGGAGACCATGCTGGATATCGACCAGCTCGCAGCGCGCGAAGGCGAGGATTGGCTGCTGAGCGGGATCGCCACGACGCCGGGAAGCTCGCGCGCCATTTTGAGCCTGTCGCGCGGGGGCAGCGACGCCGTGACCTTGCGCGAATTCGACCTCGTTGCGAAGGGCTTCGTGGCGGACGGCTTTACACTGCCGGAAGCCAAGGGCGGCGCGGACTGGCTCGATGCCGATACGCTGCTGCTGTCGAGCGCCCATGGCGAGGGTATGGTGACGGACTCCGGATACTCGCGGACAGTTCGCCTGTGGCGGCGCGGCCAGCCGGTCGATCAGGCTGAGATGATCGCCGAGACCACCGCCGATCACATGATGATCTATGGCGGCGCCGACGACACCGGACCTGAGCCGCGGGTCTGGATCGTCGAGCAAATCGACTTCTTCAATCACGCGGTCTGGCTGCGCGATGCCGCCGGTCGCATGACCAAGCTCGATCTGCCGACCGGCATCTGGCTGCAGGCCCATGGCGACTGGTTCGCGATGAAGCTGCGCAAGGGCTGGACGGCCGGCGGGCGGACCTACGCCACCGACACCGTGCTCGGCATCTCGCTGTCGGCGTTCCTGAACGGCAGCCGCGATTTTGCGGTGCTGTTCGAGCCGGCGCCGCGGCGCGCGTTGCAAGGCCTGTTCTGGGCCGCGGGCAAGCTCGTGCTGTCGATCCTCGACGAGCTGCGCCCGCGCTTCGAGATCTGTGCGCCGTCCGCCGCGGGCTGGAGCCGCGAGACGCTTGCCGGCCTGCCGCAAATCGGCGTCGTCGACGTCTGGCCGCTCGATCGTCATCCCAGCGAGAGCAACGGCGATCTGCTCGCCAATGTGCAGGATCCACTCACCCCGCCGTCACTGCTGTTGATAGAGCGCGGCGTCGCCAGCCCGATCGTCCTGAAGCAGGCGCCGAAGACGTTCACCGCCGACGGGCTCGTGGTGACGCAGCACGAGGCGGTCTCTGTTGACGGCGAGCGCATTCCCTATGTCCAGACCGGGCCGGCAGGCGAGACCGGCGACACGCCGGTCTATATGAGCGCCTATGGCGGCTTCGCCCATTCTGTGAAGCCGTACTACAATTCCTCGCTCGGCAAGCTGTGGCTGGAGCGCGGCGGCACCATTGTGCAGGCGAACTTGCGCGGCGGCGGCGAGTTCGGCACGCGCTGGCACGACGCCGGCCGCCTCGCCGGCAAGAAACTCTCGCACGACGATTTCGCCGCGGTTGCGGCCGATCTCGTCCGCCGCGGCGTGACGCAGCCGAAGCGCATTGCGGCACAGGGCGGCTCGAACGGCGGCATCCTCATCACCAACATGCTGGTGCGCTACCCCGAGCACTTCGGCGCGCTGTTCTGCACCATCCCGCTGATCGACATGCGCCGCTACACAAAACTGCTCGCGGGCGCGAGCTGGATCGCGGAATACGGCGATCCCGACAAGCCCGAGGAATGGGAGTGGCTGAAAACCTACTCGGCCTACCACAATGTGAAAGCCGGCCAGACCTATCCGCCGATCCTGATCGCCACCACGCGGCGCGATGACCGCGTTCATCCCGGCCACGCCCGCAAGATGACGGCCAAGCTGCAGGCCATGGGCTATGAGGCCTGGTTCTACGAGCCGGAAGCCGGCGGCCACGGCTACGGCAAGGACAACAGGGAACGCGCCGGCTTCGAGGTGCTCGGCTTCCGGTTCTTGAAGGAGAAGATCGGGTGGAGGGATGAAGGGTGATGGGACTCGTTTGGTCGGTGCAGACCAAGGCCGGCTCTTACCTCTCCCGCTTGCGGGAGAGGTCGACGCGCTCGAAGAGCGTGGCGGGTGAGGGTTTTCTCCTCTGGGGGATGTCCCGTTGCGGAGACACCCTCTCCCCAACCCTCCCCCGCAGGCGGGGGAGGGAGCACACCTTCCGAGTCGCTTACCGCTCGAACACCAGCGTCAGATTGTTCGCGGGCATGTCGATCGTATCGACGAGGCGAAGACCTGCAGCCTTCGCGAGCGTTTCGACATCGCTGATGTCGCGCACGCCCCATTCGGGATTGCCTTCACGCAAGGAGGTGTCGAACACCGCATTGCTGAGCGCGGTGTGCTTGCCGTCGCGCTTGAACGGGCCATAGAGGAACAGCTTGCCGTCGGGGCGTATGTAGCGGCCGGCGCCGGCGAACAGGCCCTCGGCCACGGCCCAGGGCGCGATGTGAATGACATTGGCGCAGAACACCGCCGCAAGGCTCGTCGGCGCCTGTCCGCTTTTCATCTCTTCGCACCAGTCGGGATCGGTGAGATCGATCCGCAGGGGGCTGCGGATGTTCGCGAGGCCTGTATGGACGCGCCAGGCCTCAATGCTCTTGAGGTGGCGCTGGTTGAGGTCGCTCGGCCACCAGATCAGGCCGGGCGTGTGGCGGGCGAAATAGACCACGTGCTGGCCGGTTCCGCTGCCGAGCTCGACCACGTTGCCGGTCAGCCCGGTGAGGTGCTTTTCCAGCGCCGCCCAGATCGGCACATGGTTGCGATGGAACGCCGGTGCATCGAGCCGTCCATCCGGCTCGACCCGTCCGCCATCCCTGCCAAATTCGACGACATATTCAGCCAAGTCAGTCCCCAATGAATGTGAAACAGAAAAGACGGCCCGTAAGGGCCAAACGCCCTAGAATAATTTGCTAGTGCCAACCTGTTAGGATGAACAAACTATCTCATCGGTTGCAATGCGCAGGATATTAACTCCATTTTGCCGCGTGCATAGTCTTGATTGTCAGGCGATGCCCTTTGTGCTTTGGAACGCTTATATTTCCGCAAACGAGATCATCGACATAACGCCTGGGACGATGCCTTGACCGCCTTTCCTTGCAAGCTTGCCGTCCTGGTGGCGCTGGTCCTTTCCGCCGGCGCGGCTGTGGCTCCGGCGCGGGCACAATCCGCTGTCGCCGACGGCCAGAAGCTCGCCTTCGATCGCGGCAAGGGCAATTGCCTGACCTGCCACGTCATCAAAGGCGGCGACCTGCCGGGAACAATCGGGCCGGAACTGAAGGACCTCAAGGCCAAATACCCTGATCGCAACGAGCTCACCGCGATCATCTTCGACGAGACCAAGCGCAATCCGCAGACCATGATGCCGCCGTTCGGCCGGAACCGGATTTTGACCGAACAGGAGATCAGCGCGATCGTTGATTTCCTGCAGACGCTGTAACGGCCGGCTGCCAGGAGATTTGAGATGACCACGACCACCGGCCCGCTTGCGACAAGGCGCCTGATCCTTCAGGGCGCGGCCTCTGTCGCCCTGCTCGGCCTTGGCAATCTGCCGTTCGCGGCGGCGCCCGCGCGCGCCGCGGCCAACGACAAATATCCGGACGAAGCCTTCAAGCAGAAGAACGAGGCCGACGCGATCAAGGCGCTCTATGGCAAGACCGCCGAGCCCTCCGACAAGGTCAAGCTGGATGCGCCCGAGATCGCCGAGAACGGCGGCGTGGTGCCGGTCTCGGTGACGACGACGCTCGACAAGGTGACCTCGATCTCGTTCCTCGTGACCGAGAACCCGTACGCGCTCGCAGCGTCCTACAAGGTCGCCGACGGCACCATTCCGCACGTCGCCAACCGGCTGAAAATGGCCAAGACCACCAAACTGGTCGCCATCGTCGAGGCTGACGGCAAGCTCTACAGCGCGACCAAGGAAGTGAAGGTCACCGTCGGCGGCTGCGGCGGCTAGGAGGATCGGTCCGATGGCATCAAGCATTCGCGTGCGCGCAACATCCAACGGCGACATCACCGAGGTGCAGGCGCTGATCCAGCACCCCATGGATACCGGCCTGGTCAAGGATCCCAAGGGGGAGCTGATCCCCGCGCACTACATCCAGCAGCTGAAATTCGAATGTAACGGCAAGGACGTCTTCGTCGCCGAGTGGGGCACTGCGGTCTCCAAGGACCCCTATGTGAAGTTCAGCTTCAAGGGCGCCAAGAAGGGCGACGACCTCAAGATCTCCTGGACCGACAACAAGGGTGCGTCGGATACGACCACCGCGAAGATCGCGTGATGAAGACCCGGTCTGCATTGCTGCTTGGCTCGCTCAGCGCCGCACTCGTTGCGTTCGCCCTCACCTCTCCGCGCGTCGTCGCGGCCGACAAGGTCGATCCCGTTGCCGACGCCAAGGCGTTCCAGAACTTCTTCTTCCAGAAGTTTCCCGACGTAAAGCACGAGGACTTCGTCAACGGTCCGTATTCCATGAACGCGGACATGAAGCGGCAGTGGCAGGAGAAGGAAGAATTCCCGCCTTACGAGTTCGCGCTCGACGCCGGCAAGGAGATGTTCGCCACCCCGTTCAAGAACGGCAAGACCTATGCCGATTGCTTCCCCAACGGGGGCGTCGGCATCCGCCAGAACTATCCCTACTTCGACGAGAAGGAAGGCAAGGTCGTCACGCTGGAGCTCGCGCTCAACCGCTGCCGCGAGGCCAATGGCGAGGCGCCCTACTCCTACGTCAAGGACGAGATGGCCTCGCTCACCGCCTACATGGCCTTCACCTCGCGCGGCAAGCCGATGGACATCAAGATTCCCGACGATCCTCGTGCGCTCGCGGCATTCGAGAACGGCAAGCGCTACTTCTATACGCGGCGCGGCCAGATGAATTTCTCCTGCGCCAGTTGCCATGTGCAGAGCCCGGGCGAGCGCATCCGCGCCGAGGTCCTGGCGCCGGCGCTCGGCATCCTGAACGCGATGCCGATCTACCGCTCCGAATGGAGCGGCATGGGCACGACCAGCCGCCGCTTCGTCACCTGCAACAGCCAAACCCGCGCGGTTCCGCTGGAGCCGCAATCGGACGAATATCGCGACGTCGAATATTTCCTGTCCTATGTCGCCAACGGCCTGCCGATATCTGGCCCGGGAGCGCGGCCATGAAGCGGTCACTTCCCCTCGCCATGCTGCTGGCGTTCGGCCTCGCGCCAGCGGCGCGCGCGGCAAATGAAGCGGACTACAAGGCGGCCTACGCCACCGCGGAAGCCGCATCGAAGGAGGCTGCCGGCTTGCGCAACCAGTGGACCGTGACCGTCTCGACGCTGGCCGCGGCCAAGAAAGCGGCGGATGGCGGCGATTTCGACCGCGCCACCGCCGCGGCCAGGGAGGCCGAGGCGCTGGCAAAGGCGTCGATCTTCCAGGCGGCGTCCGAAAAAGAAGCCTGGAAGGCGATGGAAATCCGCTAGACTGGCCTGAACTGAAACAGTCTTGCGACATTGAGGGCGCGG
The DNA here is from genome assembly GCF_014198295.1 of Bradyrhizobium sp. CIR18. Lineage (NCBI taxonomy): Bacteria > Pseudomonadati > Pseudomonadota > Alphaproteobacteria > Hyphomicrobiales > Nitrobacteraceae > Bradyrhizobium > Bradyrhizobium sp. CIR18. The sequence continues at coordinate 370,941 of NZ_JACIHF010000003.1, forward strand.
AGAATTTTGGTATGGCGATCCGCCGCCGCGATTTCCTGAAGAGCGCAGGCCTTGCCGCTGCATCGCTCAGTCTGCCGCGGCTTGCGCGGGGCACTGAGTCCGCGAGCATTTACGACCTCGAGCGCTTCGGCAACGCGCGCATCCTGCACATCACCGACACGCATGCGCAGCTCAACCCGGTTTATTTCCGCGAGCCCAGCATCAATATCGGCGTCGGTGAGATGGCCGGGCGGCCACCGCATCTGGTCGGCCGCGCCTTCCTCGATCGTTTCGGCATCCGTCCCGACAGCGCCGATGCCTATGCATTCACCTGCGTCGAGTTCGAGAAGTCGGCAGGCCGCTTCGGCAAGCTCGGCGGCTTTGCCCATCTGAAGACGCTGGTCGATCGCTTGCGTGGCGATGTCGGCGAGAAGCGTTCGCTGCTGGTCGACGGCGGCGATCTCTGGCAGGGCACCGGGCTCGCCAACGTCATGCAGGGCCGCGACATGGTCGAGGTCGCCAATCTGCTCGGCATCGAAGCGATGACCGGGCACTGGGAATTCACCTATGGCGAGCAGGCGCTGCGCGACAATCTCGAGCGCTTCAAGGGCGAGTTCCTGGCGCAGAACGTGTTCCTGACCGAGGAAGCCGCGTTCAACGATGCCCCCGCATTCGACAAGGCCACCGGGCGCGTGTTCAAGCCGTCTGTCATCAAGGAGATCGGCGGCCATCGGGTCGCGATCGTCGGCCAGGCCTTCCCTTACGTGCCGATCGCGCACCCCAAGCGGTTCACGCCGGACTGGACCTTCGGCATCCGCGAGGAGGAGTTGCAGAAGCATGTCGATGCCTTGCGCGGCACCGATAAGGTCGACGCCGTCATCCTGCTGTCGCACAACGGCATGGATGTCGACCTCAAGCTCGCAAGCCGCGTCACGGGCATCGACGTCATTCTTGGCGGCCATACCCATGACGCCGTACCGCAGCCGATTGCCGTGAAGAACGCGGGCGGGACCACGCTCGTCACCAATGCCGGCTCCAACGGAAAATTCCTCGCCGTGCTCGATCTTGCGATCGACAAGGGCAAGGTCAGCGACATTCATTATCATCTGCTTCCTGTTTATTCCGAACTGCTGAAGCCCGATCCTGGAATGGCCGAGCTGATCGGCCGGCTGCGCGCGCCGCATGTGACCGACTGGTCGGCAAAGATCGCAACGCCTGACCGCCTGCTCTATCGGCGCGGCAATTTCTCCGGGCCCGTCGACGAGCTGATCTGCACGGCGCTGCGCACCGAGCTCGATGCCGAGATCGCGCTGTCGCCGGGGTTCCGCTGGGGCGTCACCGCGCTGTCGGGCCAGGCGCTGACCATGGAGGATCTGCTCACGGAGACGGCGATCACCTATCCCGAGACCTATGTGCAGGAGATGACGGGCGCCCAGATCAAGGACGTGCTGGAAGACGTCTGCGACAATCTCTTCAACGCCGATCCCTATTATCAGCAGGGCGGCGACATGGTGCGTGCCGGCGGGCTCAGCTACACCTGCACGCCGACCGCCGCGATCGGCGGCCGCATCTCGGAAGTGAAGCTCCATGGCGGCAAGGCGTTCAGCGCCAGCCACCGCTACAAGGTCGCAGGCTGGGCTTCGGTCAACGGCCAGCAAGGCGCGCCGGTGTGGGACGTCGTCGGCAAATATCTGCGCTCGGGCCGGATGTTCCAGGAGCGGCTCGGCTCCGGCGTGACGCTGAAGGGCGTCGAGGACAATCCGGGCATTGCGGGACAAGGATGATGCGGGCGCAAATGTTTCGCGCGATGCTACTGACGCTGCTGGCCTGGGCCGCGGTGCCGCCAGCATTTGCGCAGCAGATGCCGCTTCAGGACAAGCCGTTCGCCGAGCACAAGATCGTGCTGCAGCTTTCCGACGGTGATGCGAAGAAGCAGGCGCTGGTGCTGAGCGTCGCCAACAATCTTCTGAAGGCGTACGACCCCGACAAGATCGCGATCGAGGTCGTCGCGTTCGGCCCCGGCGTCGATCTCCTGCTGTCCGGCAGCGAGCGCCGCAAGCAGGTCGAAAGCCTGATCGCGCAAGGCGTGCGCTTCGACATCTGCCTCAACACGGTGGATACGATCGAGCGCGAGACCGGCAAGCGGCCGGAGTTCATCCAGGCCGCGACCCCGGTGCAGGTGGGCGTCGGGCAGATCCTCTTCCTGGCGGAGAATGGCTACACGCTGGTGCGGCCGTAGGGGGCGTTGTCCCGCCGAACACGCGTGTACCCAATCCGTCCGGCGGACGACGTCCGCATGACCGTCGGAAACAGACAAAGGAGGCGCGCTTGGTCATGTCGGCCAAGGACCAGATCCGGACTCATGCTGCGAATTTCAAGAAGGTGTGGCGGACCCGGCGAGGTATCCACGCTTGCCTCACACGGCATAACGCCGGTAGAGCACAACGATTACAGCGAGTACCGTCCCGGCATAAATGATCCGCGCTGCGTGATCCAAAACAATAGCGGCGCGCTTTCGGCCGGCGTCTCGAAGTTTTTCATGTTTGTAGCCCGCCAATATCGTCATCAGGCATAGTATGAAGAAAATGTAGAACATCTCTTCGACGACCACCGTATATCCGACATCGCCGACCTGACTGGCGACCGTCACGAGCAGCACCGCGCTCGCCAGGATCGAGGTCACTGGAATCGTCACGCGTTCACGAAACATGGTTTCGGGAAAGAACAGCGTCGCGAACACGACGAGCACGAGCAGAAACAGCGGCAATAGGTTCTTCAGCATGTAGATGGCGGAGCTGCGGCGCAGCATGATGGTCGCATCGAAGCCTGCGAATTCCGTCATTGCCTCGGCACCAAACGAGGACGCCTTTCCGAGCGTCGATCCGCTGGACTGAGATTCAACGAAATAGTTCAGTCCGAGAAATCGCCAGAGCTGAAGTCCGGAATAGGCCCCATCCTCGGCCCGCGAGCTTCCGTCGCCGGCGAGGCGCAAGCCGAACCGATCGATGACATAGGTGATGAGTTCCCGCCGCTGCTCCGTGTTCTGGAAACGTAGACGCAATTCCTGCGTGTCGAACGGATAATCATGGAGATCGAAACGGGCTTTGAAATCGCCGTTGATTCGATAGAGCCGATAGCTCAGGCCGTCTTCCTGTCCAATCTGAATCGGCCGAGCCGGATCGAACGCCCCGCGATCCAGCAAGGCCGGGAATTCGACGTGCGTCTGCGCCTCATCGTCCCCGGCGAACCGCATCCAGAGATAGAAGTCGACGTTGAACGAATTTTGCTTCACGTCGACCCGGCTGACGCGAATGATGTCGATGCCGGTATAAACGACGCGCTGAATCCAGTAGTGTCGGTCGCCGAACGTGACGACATGGCCCTTCTCTCGTTCCGCGGCGAGATCGATTCCTTTGGGCTGATCGATGCGCACGAGTTGCAGCGGCGCAGTGACGAACAAACCGTAACGGAAGAAACCCAGTCGAATCGGGCGCAGAATGTCGCGGTTCGTGTTGAAATAGAGCCGCCCAGTCAGCCCGACGACCGCCGATTTCGGATCGTTGATCGCGGCGAGCGCGACGCGCACACGGTCGCGATCTGCGACCTTGCTGTCGGATCGTTTCTGAATTCCCTGCCCCATAAACCGGGGATGTACGGCGGCTCGTTTTAGCGCATCGATCATCAGGCGCGCAGCGTCATACGAGCCGCCGGCAACCCAGCTTGGCAAGGTTCCCGCTTTCGCTTTGTAGTCGGCGGCAAAGACCTGCGCTGCCACGCCGGCACTGTCGAACATCAGCGAGGAAGCAGCATACAGATTCTCGCTGAAGAAACCCGGCTGCGCTTTTTCCTCGGGCTCATTGGCGAAATTCTGCAAATAGCTTTCGCGGGCCGCGGCTTGGGATGCAATGATCATTCCCTTGATACCGCGGCGGCGGAGCGCCTTGACGATGTCTGCGCTAAAATCGGTTGCCGCGCCGACGACAATAACACCGGGCCCGGGCTCCTGCGCGGCAGCGTCCAGCGCCTCATCCGTCGATCCGATCTGACCGGCTGCGACGTCCAGTCCGAACACACGCAACTGCTCCGCCGGATAGGCCGTCGCAAATCCATGCTCAAAACTCTTGCCGTAGGAATCGCGCGTGTGAACGAGACGGACTTTTGGCTCCCTCATCACGGCGCGCAGATGTTCCGCGATCGAGCGCGCCTGCACGGAGACCGGCGACAGCGCACGAAAATAATATTCACTGTTGTTTGTCAGATCGTCGGCAGCCGAGCTTCCCGTGAGTGCCGGTATCCGCGCATCCTTGTATATCGGCGCCGCCGCGAGCGACGCGGAACTAAGATAATGTCCGAGCACAGCGACGCACGGGCTGTCGGCAATCGCCTGCGCATTCGCGCGCGCCACAGCTGGATTGCTTGCGTCGTCGAACAGAACGAGCTCAATCAGCCGTCCGTTGACACCGCCCTTGGCGTTCACCTCGTCGATTGCAAGCTGCGTAGCGACCAGGCTTTCCGCCCCGATCGGGGCGGACGGGCCAGAGAGCGAATTGGCGAACGCGATGCGAATAGGCTCTGGGCGCGTCCAGAGGATGGCGGCCCAGGCGACAGCAAGCACCAGGACCACGCCCGCGACAACGGCAAGCCACACTATCGGCCGCTGCTTCATCGTCGATCCTCGCATCGGTCGGCATAAGCCGAGATTCGTCAGATCGAAGCCTCAATCAGGCCGAGACTGCCGCCGCTGACAGCGTTTTTCAAGCCCGCCCCATCGCCACCGGCCGTCCGCTCACGTCCGGCCCACCCTGATAAGCCGACGAGAAGCGGCTTGGCCCCGGTGTCACGCTGAAGGGCGTCGAGGACAATCCAGGCATTGCGGGACAGGGATGATTCGAGGTCCGATCTTTTGCGCGCTGATGCTGGCGCTGCTGGTCCGGGTCGCGATCCCAACGGCCTCGGCACAGCAGGTACCGCTGCAGGACAAGCCGTTCGCCGAGCACAAGATCGTGCTGCGACTCTCCGACGGCGACGCCAGGAAGCAGGCGCTGGTGCTCAGCGTCGCCAATAATCTCCTGAAGGCCTACGACCCCGACAAGATCGCGATCGAGGTCGTCGCGTTCGGCCCCGGCATCAATCTCCTGTTGTCCAGCAGCGAGCGTCGCAAGCAGGTCGAAAGCCTGATCGCGCAAGGCGTGCGCTTCGACATCTGCCTCAACACGGTGGATACGATCGAGCGCGAGACCGGCAAGCGGCCGGAGTTCATCCAGGCCGCGACCCCGGTGCAGGTGGGCGTCGGGGCAGATCCTGTTCCTGACGGAGAATGGATATACGGTGGTGAGGCTCCTGAGGGGGCGCTGCGCTCCCGCGTCGCACTCAGCTGTCGTCCCTGCGAACGCAGGGACCCAAACCGCGTGATCTCTCGATCGCGGCGGCAGGCGCACCGAACGGCTGGTCTTCGCCAAACTCCACCCTGGGGTGATGGGTCCCTGCGTTCGCAGGGACGACACTGAACTTGTGGGACGGCCATCGCGTCCAATCGGAGATTCGATCCTGCAAAGCAAAAATCTTCCAAAACTTGCGATCCGCCCAGTGAATTACTTCTCTTTCCGGCCCGGAACGTAGTAGAATCCTCGAAACCAGTTCCACCGCCGGACTTCCCGCCATGATCTTCCGCCAGCTCTTCGACAGCGTTTCGGGCACCTACAGTTACGTCCTCGCCAGCCGCCCCGGCGGCGAGGCGCTGATCCTCGATCCCGTGCTTGAGAAAGTCGACCGCTACTGCCAATTGCTGCGCGAGCTCGACCTCAAGCTGGTCAAGGCGGTCGACACTCATCTGCATGCCGACCACGTCACCGGCCTCGGCGAGCTGCGCGACCGCACCCATTGCATGACCGTGATGGGCGACCAGACCAAGGCCGACGTGGTGGCGATGCGGGTCGCCGACGGCGACAAGGTGACGATCGAGGGCCTGTCGCTCGACGTGATGTACACGCCCGGCCACACCGACGATTCCTATTCCTATCTGATGGGCGATCGCGTCTTCACCGGCGATACGCTGCTGATCCGCGGCACCGGCCGCACCGATTTCCAGAACGGCTCATCGCGCGCGCAATACGAATCGATCTTCAACCGCCTGCTCAAGCTGCCGGACGAGACGATGGTATTCCCGGCGCACGACTACAAGGGCGACACCGTCTCCACCATCGGCGAGGAGAAGCGCTACAACCCGCGGCTCCAGGTGCGCTCGGTCGACGAATATATCGAGCTGATGGCCAACCTGAAGCTGCCCAATCCGAAGATGATGGACGTGGCGGTGCCCGCCAACATGCATGTCGGCCTGCATCAGGAGGAGCTGGAGAAGGAAGGCCGCGCGCTCAGCGCGGTCGAGGCGATCCGCATTCTCGGCCGGCCCGATATGCTGCTGGTCGATCTGCGCGAGACCAACGAGCGGATGAAGCACGGCATGCTCGAAGGCGCGCTGCATACGCCCTATCCGTCCGTCGAGGAGAGCCTCAAGCCCGGCGGCATGCTGCGCGAGGTCGCCGCCGCCACCGGCCGCCGCATCGTGTTCTTCTGCGCCTTCGGCGAGCGCTCGGCGATGGCGGTGGCCGCCGCCAAGGCGGCCGGCCTTTCCAACACCGCCCATATCGCCGGCGGCGTGGATGCCTGGAAGAAGGCGGGCGGGCCGCTGGTGCACTGACGGCCTGCTTGCGATAGGTCAGAAACTACACATATGTTCCGTATAGGATCGGATGCAGCATCACCATCCGGGAACAGCCATGGCCAAGATCGGCAAGCCAAGCGAGCCGCCCAAAATCGCTGACAAAAAGCGGGCGGAAGACAAGGTGAAGATACCGCCGCCTCCTCTCGATGACGATGACTACGAGGACGGCGACATCGCGACGCCCAAACGCGACCGCTACGGTCCGGATGACGACCCGTTGTGAGGGCGGCCCCAAACTCCGCTGTCGTCCATGCCTAGTGCGCAATTGCGCACGGGGCGCAGGGACCCGTAGCCACAGGGAGGAGTTTTGCGGAGATCGTCGTTCGGCACTTCAACCGATCACAATCGAGACATCACGCGGTATGGGGGTCCCTGCTTTCGCAGGGACGACGGCGTGGAGGCACCTCAACGCGCTCTTCTACCACCCGCACTACCTGCCATGCGCCTGCGTTCATGGACAAATAACCGCTCTCCCCGATAGTTTGCGCGCCTTCCAGGGAGTGAAACCGGAATTGCAATGGTCGACGTTCTCGCCGCACCGCAGCAAGGCAAGGCGGACACCGCACTACGCACGCTGACCGGAATCTCGATCGCGCATTGGGTCAGCCATTTCCATCTGCTGGTCCTGCCGATGCTGTTCCCGTTCCTCAAGGCGCAGCTCGGCGTTGGCTATATCGAGCTCGGCTTCGCGCTCACCGTGTTCGCGGTGGTGTCCGGACTGACGCAGGCACCGACCGGCTATCTCGTCGACCATTTTGGCGCGCGGCGAATTCTGCTGGCCGGCCTCACGCTCGGCGGCTTCGCGCTGATCCTGCTTGGTCTGCACCTCAGCTACGCCTCGCTGATCGCCTGCGCCGTGCTGCTGGGCCTCGCCAACAGCGTCTACCACCCCGCCGACTACGCGATCCTGGCCGAGCACATGGACGAGGCACGGATGGGCCGCGCCTTCTCGATCCACACCTTTGCCGGGTTTCTCGGCGGCGCGGTGGCGCCGGCGATCGTGGCTGCACTCGTCACCCTGTCCGGCGGCGTCGGCGCGCTGATCGCCTCGGGTGCGATCGGCATTGCGGTGGCGATGCTGCTGCTCGTCATGAACATTCCCGACGCCGGCGCCAGCAAGAAGAAGCCGGGCGCGGAGAACGCACCGAAGCAGGCTGTCATCACGCCGGCGCTGATCGTGCTGACGGCGCTGTTCATGCTGCTCAGCCTGTCGGTCGCCGGTATCAACAATTTCGGCGTTGTCGCGCTGATGAGCGGCTATGGCACGTCCTATTCGGCCGCCAACGTCATGCTGACGGCATTCCTTGGCGCCAGCGCCGCCGGCGTGCTGGCCGGCGGTTTTCTCGCCGACCACACCGAACGCCACGGCTATGTCGCCGCGGCCTGCTTTGCCGTGAACGCGGCAATCGTGCTGCTGATCGCGCTCGTGACGCTGCCCGGTTGGGCGCTGACTGCCGCGATGACGCTCGCAGGCTTCCTCTCCGGCGTAATCGCTCCCTCGCGCGACATGCTGGTGCGCAACGCAGCACCTCCCGGCGCCGCGGGGCGCGCCTTCGGCATCGTCTCCACCGGCTTCAATCTCGGCGGCATTATCAGCCCGCTACTGTTCGGCTGGATCATGGACCAGAGCGCACCGCACTGGGTATTCGGCGCGTCGGTGATCTTCATGGTCGCGACGGTGGCGCTGTCGCCGTTCACGGAGCGGAAGCGGGCCAAGGCAAATTGAGTCGCCGGTATCGCCACAAATTGAGCTGTCGTCCCCGCGAACGCGGGGACCCATAACCACAGGGAGAAGTTGCGGCACGAGGTGGTCACTCCGAGTCGTCGCAAAACATCTCCCCGTGGTTATGGGTCCCGGATCTGCGCGCGCTTAGGGCGCGCTTGTCCGGGACGACGACAAGAAACAAGAAACAAAACGGGAAGAAACACATGAGCAATCCTGATCTGGTGATCCGCGGCGGCACCGTCGCGGACGGTCGCGGCGGCGAGCTGTTCGAGGCTGATGTCGCCATCACCGGCGGGAAGGTCAGCGAGGTCGGCAAGGTCTCTGGCAAAGGTGCCGAGGAAATCGACGCCCGCGGAAAACTGGTGACGCCGGGTTTCGTCGACGTGCACACCCATTACGATGGCCAGGTCACCTGGAGCCAGGACATCACGCCGTCCTCGCAGAACGGCGTCACCACCGCGATCATGGGCAATTGCGGCGTCGGCTTCGCGCCGTGCAAGCCCGCCGACCACACCCGCCTGATCCAGTTGATGGAAGGCGTCGAGGACATTCCCGAGCCTGTCCTGAGCGCCGGCATTCCGTGGGCGTGGGAGAGCTTTCCGGACTACATGAACTGGCTCTCCAAGCGCGATTTCGACATCGATGTCGGCGCGCAGCTGCCGCATGCGGCGCTGCGGGTCTATGTCATGGGCGAGCGCGGCGCGCGCCGCGATCCATCGACCGCCGAGGATAATGCGGCGATGGCCAAGCTCGCGGGCGAGGCGGTGCGCTCCGGCGCGCTCGGCTTCTCGACCTCGCGCACGCTCAACCACCGCACCTCGACCGGCGACTTCACACCGACGCTGAAGGCCGGCGAGGACGAGCTCACCGCGATCGCCGAGGCGATGCACAGCCAGGGCCGCAGCGTGCTGCAATTCGTGCTCGATCTCTCCACTATCCACGAAGATTTGCCGATGATGTTGCGGGTCGCCGACCCGACGAAGTGCCCGATCTCGTTCTCGATCACACAGAACGACAGATCGCCAAACCGCTGGCGCCAGACGCTGGACGAGATCAATGCAGCGGCGAAGCGCGGCCTCTCCATCACCGCGCAGATCGCAGCGCGCCCGGTCGGCCTGCTGCTCGGGCTCGAGCTGTCGCGCAATCCGTTCCAGACCCATCCGAGCTACAGGGCGATCGCGCATCTTCCCTTGAAGGAGCGGCTGGCACGGCTGCAACAGAGCGATGTGCGCAAGGCGATCCTGAGCGAGACGGCAACCGCCACCGACGATCCACTGTTCTTCCGGCCCAACTACGACAAGATGTTTCTGCTCGGCGATCCCCCCGATTACGAGCAGCCGCCGGAGAACGCGCTGGGGCCGCAGGCGCGCAAGCAGGGCCGTCAGCCGGAAGAGCTCGCCTATGATGCGATGCTGTCGGACGAGGGCCGCGGCATGCTCTACGTGCCGTTCCTCAACTATGCCGACGGCAATCTCGACGCGACCCGCGAGATGCTGATCGACCCGCAATCGGTGCCGGGCCTGTCCGACGGCGGCGGCATCATCTGCGATGCGAGCTTCCCGACCTATCTGCTGACGCACTGGACGCGCGACCGCACGCGCGGCGAGAAACTGTCGATCCCATTCGTGGTCGCGGCGCAGTCGCGCAAGACCGCACTCTCGGTCGGTCTCACCGATCGCGGCCTGATTGCGCCCGGCTACAAGGCCGACGTCAACGTGATCGACTATGACCGTCTGCATCTGCATCCGCCGAAGGTGCACTACGATCTGCCGGTCGGCGGGCGGCGGCTGTTGCAGGACGTCGACGGCTACGAGGCGACGATCGTCTCAGGCGTGGTGACGCGGCGGCACGGCGAGGCCACGGGCAGGCGGCCGGGGAAGTTGATTCGTGGGGCGCAGGGGCTCGCGAGCTAGCGGCGTTGTTGCTTACCCTCCCCTGGAGGGGTCCGGGACGACCGTAGCTCGCCCGTAGGTCGGCTCACACGGAGCGCAGGCGAAATGTGAGACGGGGTGGGGTGACAGTCTCTCCCCAACCAACGGTGCCCGAGCGGAGAGATCACCCCACCCCGCTCGCGCTTCGCGCTCTCCCCCTCCAGGGGAGGGTAAGAGAGCAGCCCCTTACGTCGGCGACACCACGCCCTTCAGCGCAGCTGGCTGCGGGGCGGCACCGCGCGTCAGCCTGGCCTTTTCCGAGTTCGGCCACAGCAGCAGCAGGCCGAGCAGGCCGGAGCCGACCATGATCACGGCGTTGATGGTGAAGCCGGCCATGTAACCATCGACCGTGCTGCCGGCACGCTGGATCATCGCCCCCATCACGGCCGGCGCGATGATGCCGGCCAGCGTGTAGAGCGCACCGTAGATCGCAAGGATCGCGCCACGCTGCGACGTCGGCGTGAACTCGCCGAGCATCGGCGGGCAGACCACATAGATCGCCCCGCACAGGCCAGAGCCGACCACGAGCAGCGCGATCTGGAGGCCCGCGCCCTGAACGTGCGGCATCGTCGCCAGAATCAACCCGCCGATCACCAGCGGCACCGAACCGAGCACGCCGCGCGCCACGCGGGTGTTGTAGCCGCGCGCCATCATCACCTGCGAGATCCACCCGGTGAGAATGACGATGGTGGCGCCGAACACCCAGGGCAGGATCGAGATGAAGCCGGCCTGGCTCTGCGAGAAGCCGAGCCCCTTGACGATGAACGGCGTGAACCAGGTCAGGCCGAGCGAGAGCGCCCAATAAGCACCGAAGGTCGCGGCGACACAGCCGATGAAGGTGCGAGAGGTGAGAAGCTGCAAGTAAGGGATCTTCTGCTCGGTCGCGGCGAGGACCTGCGTGTCCTCCAGCGGGCCTTCCTTGCCGAGCGCGAGCCAGGCACACACCCAGATCAGGCCGACGACGCCGAGCGCGCCGAAGGCGTAGTGCCAGGAATGGTTGACGATGATCCAGTTCAGCGCCGGCACCGCGAGGATGACGCCGAAGGCCGAGCCCTGCGACAGGATCGCGGTCGGCAGCGTGCGCTTCTCGTCGGGAAACCATTTGTAGATGGCGTGCGCGGCGACGGAGAAGGCCGGGCCTTCGCCGGCACCCAGCACGATGCGGCAAATCAGCAGCGTGGTGAAGGAGACGGTGCCAACCATCGGAAACTGCGCCAGCGCCCAGATCACTGCGAGCACGAGCAGCACCCAGCGCGTCGGCACCTTGTTGACGATGAAGCCGACCACGATGGCGGCGATCGAGAACAGGAAGAAGAACGAGGAGCCGAGCAGGCCGAACTGCTCCGGGGTGAGCTTCAGATCGGTCATGATCGGCACGCCGGCGAGACCGACGACGATCTTGTCAGCGAAGTTCACGACCATGAAGAGGAAGAGGAGAAACGTGACGGTCCAGGCGCCCTTTGGCGTTCCCTTGGTCCCGATCGCCTTGCCGGCTACCTCCGTCGTTCCCTCAACGCTCATGATTCTCCCCCGTCGATGTCTTTTGGTTTTTGGCACTTTTCTGATTTGGCTGTCTTGGGAGCTAACAACGGCTTCGAGACCAACGCAACCCGGCATTTCCGCAGCAAGTGTGCTACGCAGCAATTCCGCTCATTCCGCCCGGCGCCATTCATCGTGTTGAGCATCAAGAATCTCTCCAAGACCTTCTCCTCGGCCGGCGAGCCGGTCCATGTGCTGCGCGGCGTCGATCTCGACCTCAGGGCCGGCGAACGCGTCGCGCTGACGGGTGAGTCCGGCAGCGGCAAGAGCACATTGTTGCACCTGATCGCGGGACTCGATGCCGCCGATGGCGGCGCGATCCGGCTAGAGGACATTGAGGTCACCGCGCTGTCCGATGCAGGGCGCGCCAGCTTGCGGCGCGACCGGATCGGTCTGGTTTTTCAGCAATTCAACCTGATCCCGAGCCTGTCGGTCGCGGACAATCTGGCCTTTCAGGCGCGGATCGCCGACCGTCACGATGCAGCCTGGACCAAGGAGCTGGTCGAACGGCTCGGGCTCGGCGCTCTCCTGAAGCGCTATCCCGAGCAATTGTCCGGCGGCCAGCAGCAACGGGTCGCGATCGGCCGGGCGCTGGCGACAAGGCCGTCGCTACTGCTGGCGGATGAGCCGACCGGCAATCTCGATGAGGCCACCGCCGAGAACGTGCTGGCGCTGACGCGCGACCTGGTCGCGCGCACCGGCTGCGGCTTCCTGATGGTGACCCATAGCCTGCATCTGGCCGGCACGCTCGACCGCCATCTCAGCCTGCATGCGGGGCGGATCGCATGAGACGCGCGCTCTGGGTCCTCGCGGTGCTGCTCAGCCATTGGCGGCGTCACAAGATGCAGTTCGCGACGCTGCTGGTCGGGCTGATCGCGGCGACCGCGCTGTGGAGCGGCGTGCAGGCCATCAACCAGCAGGCCCGCAACGCCTATGACCGCGCCGCCGCGACGTTCGGCGGCGTCCGCACCGCCATGCTGGTCGCGCCTGCTAGCTCGACATTTCCCCAGGAGCTGTTCATCAAGCTCCGCCGCGCCGGCTGGTCGGTGTCGCCGGCGCTGGAGGGCCGGGTCCAGATCAACGGACGCTCGGTGCGGCTGCTCGGGGTCGAGCCGGTGACGCTGCCGCTCGAAATCGGCAACGCACCGCGTCTCGGTGCTGCGGATTTGGGCAGTTTTGTTGCACCGCCGGGCCAGACATTGGTGGGGCGGGAGACGCTGAGCGACTTGCAGGAAGCGGATGGCGCTGCGCCACCGATCAGCAACGGCGCGAAATTGCCGCCGCTGCGCGTGCTGCCGCAGCTCGCGCCCGGCGTGCTGGTGGTCGATATCGGCGTGGCGCAGCGTCTGCTGAACAAGCCGGATCAGCTGTCGCGGCTTCTGATCGGCAAGCCCAAGAGCAAGCCTGCGCCGCTGGCAAGCGTGGTCGGCGACCGATTGCAGCTGGTCGAGCCGAACGCGGAGACCGAGCTGGAGCGCCTCACCGACAGCTTTCATCTCAACCTCACGGCGTTCGGCCTGTTGTCGTTCTTCGTCGGGCTGTTCATCGTCAACTCGGCCGTCGGCCTCGCTTTCGAGCAGCGGCTGCCGATGTTGCGAACGCTGCGCGCCTGCGGCGCCTCGGCGCGGCTGGTCAACACCGTGCTGGTGATCGAGCTCGTGGCGCTGGCGCTGATCGCCGGCCTGATCGGGCTCGTCTGCGGCTATTTCATCGCGGCCGTGCTGCTGCCCGACGTCGCGGCGTCACTGCGCGGGCTCTATGGCGCTCAGATCCCGGGGCAGCTGACCTTACAGCCTGAATGGTGGCTCGCCGGCATCGGCATCAGCATTGCGGGCGCGCTCGTTGCGGCGGCGACCAGCCTGATCAAGGCGATCAGGATGCCGGTGCTGGCGACCGCGCAGCCGCACGCCTGGCAGCAGAGGCAGCGCCGCTGGCTGATCCTGCAGAGCTGTGCGGCCTGCGCCGTGTTCGCGGTCGCGCTGCTGTTGCTTCAGTACGGGCAATCCCTGATCGCGGGCTTTGGCGTGCTGGCGGCGCTGATGTTCGGCGCGGCGCTGATCCTGCCGGCGCTGCTCGAGATCATCCTGCTCGCGGGTCAGCGCGCCGCGAGAAAGCCGCTTGCGCTGTGGTTCTGGGCGGACAGCCGGCAGCAGCTTTCCGGATTGTCGCTCGCGCTGATGGCGCTGCTGCTCGCGCTCGCCGTCAATGTCGGGGTGTCCACCATGGTGGAAACCTTCAGCCGCACCTTCCTCGGCTGGCTGAACGGACGGCTCGCAGCCGACGTCTACATCAGCGCCTCCGACAATGCGCAAGGCGTTGCCATCCGCAACTGGCTGCGCGAGCGCAGCGACGTGCAGGCGATCCTGTCGGGCGGCCGTGCCGAGGCGCAGGTTCAGGGCCAACCGGTGGAATTGCTCGGCCTGCCCGACCACGCGCTCTATCGCGAGCGCTGGCCGCTGCTGGAAGCCGCGCCGCGCGGCTGGAGCCGGCTCGTGCCGGGCAATGCCGCCTTCATCAGCGAGCAGCTCAGCCGCCGCCTCAACGTCCGCATCGGCGACGTCGTCGAGGTGCCGGCACCTAGCGGGACATGGGAGCTCGACATCGTCGGCATCTATGCCGATTACGGCAATCCCAGGGGGCAACTCACCGTCAACGTCGCGGCGCTGATCCGGCAGTTTCCGCAGACGCCACAGACGCGGATCGGCCTGATCGTCGCGAAGGAGAACATTCCCGGCCTGATCGCGGCCTTGCAGAAGCAATTCGCACTCGACGACCGCAGTGTGGCCGACCAGGCGACGGTGAAGGCGGAATCGATCCGCATCTTCAACCGCACCTTTGCGGTGACATCGGCGCTGAACGCATTCACGCTCGGTGTCGCCGGGATCGCGCTGTTCACGAGCCTGCTCACGCTGGCGAACTCCCGCCTGCCGCACCTCGCGCCACTGTGGGCGATCGGCATCACCCGGCCGCGCCTGGCCGCGATCGAATTGACCAAGACGCTGTCGGTGGCGCTGTTCACGGCGCTGCTCGCCGTGCCGCTCGGCCTCCTGGTGGCGTGGTGCCTGATCGCGATCGTGAACGTGAAGGCGTTCGGCTGGCGGCTGCCTTTCCACGTATTCCCGCTGCAGCTGGTTGAGCTGGTCGCGGTCGCGCTGCTCGCGTCGCTGCTTGCGGCGCTGTTGCCGGTGGCACGGCTGGCGCGGATGCAGCCGGAAAATCTCGTCAAGGTGTTTGCCAATGAGCGCTGATCGCATGTCGCGCCGCGCCTTCGCCAGCGGCATCGCCGCGCTGGTGCTCGCACGCCGCGCCAGCGCGCAGGGCTATGCCGGGCTCGGTGAGAAAGCGGATGGCTTTGGGAAGGTGACGCCGGGAAAGCTGTTTGCCTTTCCTGGCGATCACGGGCCGCATCCGGAGTTTCGTATCGAATGGTGGTATCTGACGGCAAACCTCGTCGACGGCAGCGGCGCGGCGTGCGGCCTGCAATGGACGCTGTTCCGTCAGGCGGCGCAGCCGGGCCCGCAAGGCGAAGGCTGGGCCAATCAACAGGTGTGGATGGCGCACGCCGCGGTGACGCGCGCCGACACCCACCGCTTCAACGAAGTCTTTTCACGCGGCGGCGTGGGGCAGGCCGGCGTCACGGCAAAGCCGTTCGATGCCTGGATCGATGATTGGGAGATGAAGGGTTTTGAGCGCACCGACGATCGCACTTTGGCGCCGGTGGCGCTGAAGGCGTCCAGCACCGATTTTAGCTACGCGCTGACGCTGGAGGCCGACCGGCCGGTCATCTTACAGGGCGATCGCGGCTACAGCCGCAAGTCGGAGCGTGGGCAGGCGTCCTATTATTACAGCCAGCCGTTCTACCGCGCCCGCGGCACGCTCACCATCGACGACAAACCGGTGGACGTGACGGGCCAGGCCTGGATGGACCGCGAATGGAGCAGCCAGCCGCTCGACGCCGACCAGACCGGCTGGGACTGGCTGTCGCTGCATCTGTCGTCAGGCGACAAGCTGATGCTGTATCGGCTGCGACAGAAGGACGGCAAAGACTATCCGTTCGGCAACTGGATCAGCGCTGCCGGCGAAACGCAGATGATCGCGGGCGACGACATCCAGATGATCCCGAAGGCGACGGCGGAGGTTGCGGGACGCAAGCTGCCGGTGGAGTGGCAGATCGCGATCCCGTCGCGATCGTTCTCGATCCACTGCAAGCCGCTCAATCCCAGGGCCTGGATGGGGACCGGCTTCTCCTATTGGGAGGGGCCGATCAGCTTTGCCGGGACGCATGACGGCGTTGGCTATCTCGAGCTGACCGGGTATTGAAGCGCGGTCTGTTTGAAGGAACCAGCGATGTATCATTTCACCGCCCTCGTCACGCTGCTGGCGATCGCGTTTTATTTCTTCACCGCCATCAACGTGTCGCGCTCGCGCACCAAGACCGGCGTCAAGGTGCCGGCGATGTCCGGCCATCCGGATTTCGAACGCGCCTTCCGCATCCAGATGAACACGCTGGAATGGATGCCGATTGTCCTGCCGGCGCTCTGGCTATTCGCGATCTATATCGGCGACGGCATCGCGGCAGCGATCGGCGCGGTCTGGATCATCGGCCGCGTCGTCTACTTCATCGGCTATACGAAGGCGGCAGCCAAGCGCGGCACCGGCTTTGCGATCCAGGCGCTCGCCGCCATGGCGCTGTGGGCGGGGGCGCTTGGAGCGGTGGTGTTGCGGATGGTGTGAGGGATGATCTGCGGCCCCACGTTTCGCGTCGTCCCGGACAAGCGTAGCGAAGCGGAGCGCTGATCCGGGACCCATACTCACAGGGAGAGGTTTGGCGAAGACTCGAAGTTATCAGCCCGCGCGACAACTTCCCCCTGGGGTTATGGGTCCCCGCGTTCGCGGGGACGACAGAGAGTTTGTGGCACGAGCGTGGGTCCCGGCTCTGCGCAGCAGCGTTTCACGCTGCAGCCCGTCCGGGACACGAGAGCCGTCACTTCGTCAGCGGGCAGCCGCTTTCCTTGGCCGTGAAGAAGGCCTTGTCGCCGGGGACGGTGGCGAGCAGCTTGTAATAGTCCCAGGGCTTCTTCGATTCCGAGGGTTTCTTGACCTCGAACAGATACATGTCGTGGACCATGCGGCCGTTCTCGAGCACCTTGCCGCCCTGCGCGAAGTCATCGTTGACCGGGAGTTCCTTCAGCTTCTTGGCGACGGCTTCCGGATCCTTGGTGCCGGCGGCCTTGACCGCCTTGAGATAGCTCAGCGTCGCGGAGTAGGTGCCGGCGTGGATCATGCTCGGCATCCGGCCGGTGCGCTTGAGGAAGCGTTCGCCGAGATTGCGGGTCTTGTCATTGAGATCCCAGTAATAGCCCTCGGTCAGCACCAGGCCTTGCGCGGCCTGCAGGCCGAGGCCGTTCACTTCGGCAAGCGTCATCAGCAGGCCGGCAAGCTTCTGCCCGCTGGCGACTATGCCGAACTCGGACGCCTGCTTGATCGAGTTGGTGGTGTCGAGGCCGGCATTGGCGAGACCGACGATCTTCGCCTTCGAGCTCTGCGCCTGCAGCAGGAAGGAGGAGAAGTCCGACGAGTTGAGCGGCACGCGCACCGAGCCGACCACCTTGCCGCCATTGGCGGTGACGATCTCGCTGGTGTCCTTCTCCAGCGCGTAGCCGAAGGCGTAGTCCGCGGTGAGGAAGAACCAGGTGTCGCCGCCGGCCTTGGTCAGCGCACCACCGGTGCCGACGCCGAGCGCGCGGGTGTCATAAGCCCAGTGGAAGCCGTAGGGCTGGCACGCATCGCCGGTGAGTCGCGAGGTCGCCGCGCCGACGACGATGTCGATCTTCTTCTTTTCCTTGGAGAGCTCGTGGATCGCGAGCGCGACCGAGGAGGTCGTCAGCTCCGTGATCATGTCGACGTTCTCGACGTCGTACCAGCGCCGCGCGATCGAGCTCGCGAGGTCAGGCTTGTTCTGGTGGTCGGCGGTGACGAGCTCGATCTTCTGGCCGAGCACCTCGCCGCCAAAATCCTCGATCGCCATCCTGGCCGCCTCGACCGACCATTTGCCGCCGTAATCGGCATAGACGCCGGATTGGTCGTTGAGGATGCCGATCTTGACGCCTTGCGCGGAGGCCGGCGCTGCCAGCACCAGAGCAGAGGTTGCGACGGCGGCCAAAAGTGCTGATTTCATCTGTTAGCTCCCAGCAGTTTTCTGTTTTGAAATCGCGCGGATACTAGTGAAGAACCCCGCGCCTGCCCATCCATTTCGCGTTGGTCGTTAGTATGGGCGTGTGCCAATTGGCATCGCGGATGGCGCGACAAAATGAGCTGTCGTCCCGGACGAGCGAAGCGAAGATCCGGGATCCCGGCGCGAGCGCTTGCGCTCGTCGCCATAACCACAGGGAGAGGTTTGGGGCGAAGCTCGCAGCTCCGAGTCTTCGCCAAACTGCTCCCTGTGGCTTTGGATCCCCGCTTTCGCGGGGACGACACTGGGAGTGAGGGGACGCAAGTGGCCGCCACCGACAACTAGGGGCCCGCCACCTGCGGCTTCTTCCCCTCATTCCGCCCTTCCGCCAGGTTCCGCACCACCACGTAGAAGATCGGCGTGAACAACAGGCCGAACAGGGTGACGCCGATCATGCCGAAGAAGACGGCGACGCCGACGGCCTGCCGCATTTCCGAGCCGGAGCCGCTCGATATCACCAATGGCAGCACGCCGAGGATGAAGGCGAAGGACGTCATCAGGATCGGTCGCAGGCGCAAGCGGCAGGCGTCGATCACCGCCTCCAGCCGCGGCTTGCCTTCGTTCTCGATGTCGCGCGCGAACTCGACGATCAGAATCGCGTTCTTGGCCGCCAGCCCCACCAGCACGACGAAGCCGATCTGGGTGAGGATGTTGACGTCCTGGCCCATGATGCGCACGCCGATGGTGGCAGCGAGCAGGCACATCGGCACGATCAAAATCACCGCGAACGGCAGTGTCCAGCTGCCATATTGCGCAGCGAGCACGAGGTAGACGAACAGCACGCAGATCGGAAACACGTAGAGGCCGGCATTGCCGCCGGTGATCTGCTGATAGGACAGATCGGTCCATTCGAAGGTGAAGCCGCTCGGCAAGGTGTCGTCCGCCAGCTTCTTGATGGTGTTGAGCGCCGTGGTCGAGCTGGTGCCCGGTGCCGGCTCGCCCTGGAGCTCGGACGCCGCATAGAGATTGTAGCGCGCGACGCGGTCGGGACCCGAGACGTCCCTGAACTCGACCACGCTGCCGAGCATCACCATGTCGCCGGCGGCGTTGCGCGTGCGCAGGCGTGCGAGGTCGCTGGGCTCTTTCCGGAACGGGAAGTCGGCTTGCGCGGTGACGTGATAGGTGCGGCCGAACAGGTTGAAGTCGTTGACATAGGTCGATCCGAAATAGCTCTGGATCGTGTCGTTGATATTGGAGATGGGAACACCGAGCTTCTGCGCCTTGGTGCGGTCGATGTCGACGAAGAGCTGCGGCGTGTTGGCCGAGAACGGCGAGAACACCGTGGGGCCGAGCAGCGACGGCGATTTGCGCGCCGCGGCGACCAGCTCGTCGGTGGCCGCGGCGAGCAACTCAGGCCCGCGGCCCTGGCGGTCCTGGATGCGGATGGTAAAGCCGCCGCCGGTGCCGATGCCAGGCACGGCCGGCGGCGGAATCACGATGATGAAGGCGCCCTGGATCGCCTGCAGCCGCTTGCGCAGCTCGCCGGTGATGGCGTTGGCCGTCAATCCTTTCTTGATCCGCGCCTCCGGTTCATCGAACACCGGGAACAGCGCCGCGGCATTACCCGCCTGCGTGCGCGTCGCGCCGGAAAAGCCGGCAAAGGCCGCGACGCGGACGATGCCAGGCGTGTCCAGCGCGATCCGCTCGATCTCGCGCACGACCTCGGTGGTGCGCGCCAGCGATGCCGCTCCGGGCAATTGCACGGAGACGATGACATAACCGCGGTCCTGCGCGGGGATGAAGCCCTGCGGCGTCGTCACGATCAGCCAGCCGGCGCTGCCGATCAGCGCGACGTAGATCAGGATCATCACCACCGCATGGCGGATGACGAAATCGGCGAGGCCGGCATAGCCGTGCGCCAGCCGGTCGAACACACGGTTGAAGACCGCGGTGAAGGCGCCCCACGCCCGCGCGACGACATTCCAGCTTGCCGGCGGCCGCTTCTCCTCGTGCGGCACCAGGATCTGCGAGGCCAGCGCCGGCGACAGTGTCAGCGAGCAGAAGCAGGAGATCGCCGTCGCGACCGCAATGGTGACGGCGAATTGCTGGAAGAACTGCCCGGAAATACCGCCCAGAAACGCGGTCGGGACGAACACCGCGCACAGCACCAGCGCGATCGACACCAGCGCGCCGCCGACCTCCTCCATGGTCTTGAGCGCGGCGTCGCGCCGGCTCATGCCGTGCTCGAGATGGCGCTCGACGTTCTCGACCACCACGATGGCATCGTCGACCACGATGCCGACCGCGAGGACGAGACCGAACAAAGTGAGATTGTTGATCGAGAAGCCCAGCGCCGCCATCACCGCGAAAGTGCCGACCAGCGACACCGGGATCGCGATGATCGGAATGATCGCGGGCCGCCAGCCCTGCAGGAACACCAGCACGACGATGACCACGAGCAGCATCGCCTCGTAGATGGTCTTGATCAGCTCGTGGACGGACTGGGCGATGAACTCGGTCGGGTTATAGCCGATATTGTAGTCGAGACCTTTCGGGAAGCTCTCCTTCAGCCTCGTCATGGTGTCGGAGATGTTCTTTGCCGTCGCGAGCGCGTTCGATCCCGGCCGCTGCGTCACCAGCATGGCGACGGCGGATTTACGCAGCAGGAAGCTGTTGGTGCTGTAGGCGAGCGCACCGAGCTCGATGCGGGCGACGTCGCGCAACCGCACCACGCGGCCGTCGGAGCCGGCCTTGATCAGGATGTCCTCGAACTGCTTCTGGTCCTTCAGGCGGCCGGTGAAGGTGAGGTTAGGCTGGAAGGCGCGGTCGGCAATCGGCGGCTCGGCGATCTGGCCGCCCGCAATCTGCACGTTCTGGGCGCGGATCGCGGCCAGAACCTCGGCCGAGGTCAGACCGAGATTGGCAATTCTATCGGGGTCGAGCCACAGCCGCATCGAATAGTCGCGCGCGCCAAAGATCTGGATGTCGCCGACGCCGTCGAGACGCAGCAGCTGGTCGCGGACCTGCAGCAGCGCGTAGTTGGAGATGTAGAGCTGGTCGAAGGTGTCGTCCGGCGACAGCATGAACACGACCATCAGGATGTCGGGCGAGTTCTTGCGGGTGGTGACGCCGTTGCGCTGGACCTCCTCGGGCAAGCGCGGCTGCGCGATCGCGACGCGGTTCTGCACCAGCACCTGGGCCTTGTCGAGATCGGTGCCGAGCTTGAAGGTGACGGTGATGGTGAGCTGGCCGTTCGAGGTTGCCTGGCTGTAGAGATACAGCATGTCCTCGACGCCGTTGATCTCCTGCTCGATCGGAGCTGCGACCGTGTCGGACACGGTCTGCGCGGAAGCGCCGGGATATTGCGTGGTGACGACGACGGTCGGCGGCACCACTTGCGGATATTCGGAGACCGGCAGCGTGGTGTAGGCGATCGCGCCGACGATCAGGAGAACGATCGACAGCACCATCGCCAGGATGGGCTGGTTGATGGAGAGACGACCGAGATTCATGACTTGCCACCGGCCGGGGCTTGCGCGGTCTGCGGGGCAACCTTGGCTCCGACACGGGCACGCTGGATGCCGTTGACGATGACGCGATCCTCGGCCTTCAATCCTTCGCGGATCACGCGCAGGCCGTCATCGAGCGGCCCGAGCACCACGGGACGCGCCTCGACGGTGTCGTCGGGTTTCACCACGAACACGATCTTGCGGGACTGGTCGGTCGCGACGGCAGCATCCGGAATAAGCAACGCCTCATAGGGCGCGCTGCCGATCAGCCTGACACGCCCGAACTGGCCCGGCAGGATCGACAGATCGGTATTCTTGACCACGGCACGGCTGCGTAGCGTGCCGGTGGAAACGTCGAGCCGGTTGTCGAGGAAGTTGATGGTGCCTTCATGCGACGGCTTGGTTTCGCCGGCCAGCGTCACCTGCACGGGATTGGCCGTATCGCGCGAGCTCGGACGCCGCCCCTCGAACCACAGCTTGCTATATTTGATGAAAGTCGCCTCATCCATGTCGAAATAGACGTAGATCGGGTCGAGCGTGACGATCGAGGTCAGGAGGGTCGAAGAGCCATTGTCGCTGCCCTGCACGAGATTGCCGGGGCTGACGAGATGGCGGCTGACGCGGCCGGTCAACGGCGCCGCCACATGGGTGAATTCGATGTTCAATCTGGCGGCTTTCAGCGCGCCTTCAGCCTGCACCTCCGCCGCATGCGCAGCTTGCAGGGCCTGGCGGCGCTGGTCGACGACCTGCTCGGAGACGGCGCTGGTCTGCACCAGGCTGAGGCCGCGGTCGAGCTCGCGCTTGGCAAGCTCCACCTTGGCGCGGGCATCCGACAGCTGCCCTTCCGCCTGCGTGGCCACCGCCTCGAACGGACGCGGGTCGATCACGTAGAGCAGGTCGCCCTGACGCACGATGGCGCCGTCCTGGAA
This sequence comes from Bradyrhizobium sp. CIR18, assembly GCF_014198295.1. Classification (NCBI taxonomy): domain Bacteria; kingdom Pseudomonadati; phylum Pseudomonadota; class Alphaproteobacteria; order Hyphomicrobiales; family Nitrobacteraceae; genus Bradyrhizobium; species Bradyrhizobium sp. CIR18. The sequence goes on from NZ_JACIHF010000003.1 coordinate 393,447, forward strand.
TTCGACCGAGTTGACGAAGCCGCCGACGCGCGGGCGCACCTGCACCTCCTCCACCGCCTCAAAGCGGCCGGTGAACTCGTCCCAATCTGTAACGGTGCGCTTGACCGGCTGGGCGACCGTCACGGGCGCCGGCGGCGGGGCAGCACCTTGCGAGGCGGGCTGCCCGCAACCGGTGAGCGCGAATGAAGCGACGAGGAGACCCGCTAGTGCGCAATGCCGCGGCTGGACGAATTCGTGCTTTTTGACAAGTCGCTCGCTTCCATCCGGTCCAGCCATCCCAGGTCCTCGCATCGTCCGCATGTCAAAAGCCGCAGAAAAAGCAGGGTAGGCATTTACCCGCGGGCGTCCCAAGATGGGTGGAGTTGATGACCACTTCAAGACCAAAGCGCGTGCAGGGCTTCCGAGCGCGCCCTGACCGGATGGCGGGTTGACAGGGGGTGAGTGGAGCTCTCTCGGGCGATACGAGACCGGTGACGAAGGCACGACGCCACCCTCCCCTGGGTAGGGCTATCGCGTATGGATTTCGTGAGGGCCGCGGGCTTGCTCGGCCTCTCCCGCTTGCGGGAGAGGCCGAAGCGCTCGCAGAGCGCGGCGGGTGAGGGTTGTCACCACTCGGGGACATCGTCCGCAATTCTCAACAATCCCAATGCGGAGACAGCCCCCACCCCAGCCCTCCCCCGCAAGCGGGAGAGGGAGCCGACCGCCAATGCCGCCGCATCGTGCACACCATATGCGATCGCCCTACTCTCCTGGAGGGAGGGTAAGAGAGAGAGCCAGCGCCTTCGCACATGACGAACGCCATCCGCTCGGCTAGATTGCCCTCACAAGAACAAGACGAATTGTCCGGGAGGACAGGCGTGCACCAGGGACGTGTCGTTTTCGGCGCGATCGAGGAGGTCGTGTTCGGCCATCCTGCAACTGAGGCCATCGTCGCGCAGATGGACCGGCTGGGAACGCGCCGCGCCTTCCTGATGGTTTCGGGCACGCTGAACCGGCAGACCGACGAAATCGAGAAAATCAAGCAGGCTTTGGGCCCCCGCTGCGCCGGCCTGTTCGATGCCATGCCGGCGCACACGCCGCGCGAGGCGGTGATCGCGGCAACCAACGCGGCGCGCGAGACCGGCGCCGATTTGATCGTCACCGTCGGCGGCGGCTCGATCACCGACGGCGCCAAGGCGGTGCAGCTTTGCCTCGCCAACGGCATCGACGATATCGACGGCATCGAGCGGATCCGCGTGCACAAGGGCGTCGCACCGGAGATGACGGCGCCGACCGTGCGCCAGGTCAGCGTGCCCACCACGATCGCCGGCGGCGAGTTCAGCTCAATCGCGGGGGTTACCGACCTCAGCACCCATGTGAAGCAGATGCTGCGGCATCCGCTCGCCGTGCCGCGCGCGACCATCCTCGATCCCGCCATCACCGTGCACACCCCGGAATGGCTGTTCCTGTCGACCGGCATCCGCGCCATCGACCATTGCGTCGAAGCGATCTGCTCGCGCGAGACGCATCCCTATGCCGACGCGCAAGCGGTGAAGGGCCTCGCCATGCTCGCCGACGCGCTGCCGCGGGTAAAAGCCGACCCCGCCGATCTCGACGCGCGGATGGATGCGCAGATCGGCACCTGGCTGTCGATGGGCGCGCTCGCGGCCGGCGTTCCCATGGGCGCGAGCCACGGCATCGGCTACGTGCTGGGCGCGGCCTTCGACGTGCCGCACGGCTACACCTCCTGCATCATGCTGCCGGCGGTGATGCGCTGGAATGCGAGCGCCAATGCCGAGCGGCAGATGATCGTCGCCGCTGCCATGGGCTATCCCGGCCTCAACGCCGCCGACGTGCTCGATGCCTTCATCCGCTCGCTCGGCATGCCGCGCAGCCTCGCGGAGGTGCGTGTATCGCCCGAGCATTTCGAGACAATCGCCGAGCAGGCGATGCGCACCAACTGGATCCCGCGCAACCCGCGCAAGATCGAAGGCCCGGCGCAGGTGCGCGAAATCCTGCTTCTCGCCGCATAGTCCAAAGCCGGAGGATAAATGTACCCAGGTCAGCATGCCCGCCTACGCCCGCTGCAGCCCGCCTTCATCATGGCGGCCACAGGCGAGGCCGTCACCTATCGCGAGCTCGATGCGCGCAGCAACCGGCTGGCCCATCTGTTCCGCCAGCACGGCCTGAAGCGGCTCGACCATTACTCGATCTTCATGGAGAACAATTCGCGCTATCTGGAGGCCTGCGGCGCCGGCGAACGCTCCGGGCTGTACTACACCTGCATCAACTCCTTCCTGACGCCGGGCGAGCTCGCCTATCTGCTGGTCAACAGCCAGTCGAAGATCCTGATCACCTCGGTGGCGAAGCTCGCCATCGCCCGCGAGGCGATCAAGGCCTGCCCCGACATCAAGCTCTGCATCGTGGCCGACGGGCCCGGCGAGAGCGAACGCATCGTCGGGCTCGCGGACGTGACCGCTGGTCTGCCGGCGACGCCGATCGCGGATGAGTGGCTCGGCACCGCCATGCTCTATTCGTCCGGCACGACGGGACGGCCGAAAGGCATTCTGCGGCCGCTGCCGGAGGAGCCGCCGAAGCATAATCTGCCGCTGTTCGATTTCCTGACCAAGCTCTGGCACTACCGCGAGGGCATGGTCTACCTCTCGCCGGCCCCGCTCTATCACTCGGCGCCGCAGGCGGCCGTGAACCTCACGATCCGCATGGGCGGCACCGTGATCATCATGGAGAGCTTCGATCCCGAGCGTTACCTCGAGCTCGTCCAGCGGTGGGGCATCACCCACACCCAGCTGGTGCCGACCATGTTCTCGCGCATGCTGAAGTTGCCGGAGGAGGTGCGCAAGCGCTACGACCTGTCCTCGCTGGAGATCGCGATCCACGCCGCCGCGCCCTGCCCGGCCCTGGTCAAGGACGACATCATCAAATGGTGGGGACCGATCATCCACGAATATTACGGCGCCACGGAGGGCCTCGGCTTCACCGCCTGCAACAGCGAGGAATGGCTTAGCCATCGCGGCACCGTCGGCAAGGTGCTGCTCGGCGACCTCCACATCCTCGACGAGAGCATGCGGGAATGTCCGACCGGAACTCCGGGCCAGGTCTGGTTCAAGACCGCCTCGCCATTCGAATATTTCAACGATCCGGAGAAGACCAAGGAGGCGCGCTCGGCCGACGGCAGCATGAGCACGGTCGGCGATGTCGGCTATGTCGATGCCGACCGGTTTCTCTACCTCACCGATCGTGCCACCTTCATGATCATCTCCGGTGGCGTGAACATCTACCCGCAGGAATGCGAGAATTTGCTGATCACCCATCCCAAGGTCGCCGATGCCGCGGTGTTCGGCGTGCCCAATCCCGATCTCGGCGAAGAGGTGAAGGCGGTGGTGCAGCCGATGCCTGATGTCGTGCCGGACGAGGCGCTCGCCGAAGAGCTGATCGCATTCTGCGCAAAATCGCTGTCACGGCAGAAGGTGCCGCGCTCGGTCGATTTCGAGAAGGAATTGCCGCGGCTGCCGACCGGGAAGTTGTACAAGCGGCTGCTGCGGGACCGGTATTGGGGGAACAAGGCGTCGCGGATTGTGTGAGGGCGCGGCGGCGAGCTTGTTGATACGATTGCGCGCAACACCAGCACCGGAACCATCTCTTCGCACCTGCACTCTCACATCGTGAGAGCATGAAGACCTGCGGCCTTCGGTCATCCGAATTGTCGAGGCGGCATGCGGCCTTACCGGTTGCCTCCCTCGACTCGCGTGCTATCGTCGCGACAAACAGGCCGCAAAGGCCCAAAAGACTGACGTCCAGGGAGGATGAGCATGCGGAGCGTGTGGGCGCTCGCCGCAATGGCGGCGCTATCTGTGCTGACGGCCTCAACCACCACGCTCGCCGGCGAGCCCAAGCAGGGCGGCGTCCTGCGAATGTATCACCGCGACAGCCCGGCCAACGCATCGATCCTCGAGGGCGCGACCTATTCGGTCAACGTGCCGTTCATGGGCGTCTTCAATAACCTCGTCATTTACGACCAGCACATCGCGCAGAACAGTCCTGAGACCCTGCGGCCTGAGCTCGCCGAAAGCTGGTCCTGGAGCAGCGACAACAAGAAGCTGACGTTCAAGCTGCGCCAGGGCGTCAAATGGCACGACGGCAAGCCGTTCACATCGGCCGACGTCAAATGCAGCTTCGATCTGCTGATGGGCAAATCGCAGCAGAAGCTTCGGCAGAATCCGCGCAAGGCCTGGTACAACGAAGTCAACGAGATCACGACGAGTGGCGATTTCGAGGTCTCCTTCGACCTGAAGCGGCCACAGCCGTCACTGCTGGCGATGCTCGCGTCCGGCTATACGCCGGTCTATCCCTGTCACGTCTCGCCGGCGGACATGCGCACCCATCCGATCGGGACCGGACCGTTTAAATTCGTCGAGTTCAAGGCCAATGAATCGATCAAGCTGACGCGAAATCCGGACTATTGGAAGAAGGGCCTGCCCTATCTCGACGGCATTGAATACACGATCATCACGAACCGCTCGACCGCGATTCTCGCTTTCGTCGCCGGCAAGTTCGACATGACCTTCCCGACGCACATCACGATTCCGCTCCTGAAGGACATCAAGTCGCAGGCGCCGAACGCGACTTGCGTGGTCGAGCCGACCAACGTTTCGACCAACATCATCGTCAATTCGACCTCGGCGCCATTCGACAACATCGATATTCGCCGGGCGGTGGCGCTTGCGCTCGACCGCAAGGCCTTCGTCGACATCCTGTTCGAAGGCCAGGCCGATATCGGCGGCACCATGCTGCCACCGCCTCAGGGCATCTGGGGCATGCCCAAGGACAAGCTTGAGACCATTCCGGGCTACGGCCGGGACGTGAACGCGAATCGGGAAGAGGCAAAGAAGCTGATGCAGAAGGCGGGCTACGGTCCTGACAAGCATCTCGCGGTGAAGGTCTCGACGCGCAATCTGGCGGAATATCGCGACCCCGCCGTCATCCTGATCGACCAGCTCAAGAGCATCTATATCGATGGCGAGCTCGACGTCGTGGAAACTGCGAACTGGTTCCCGAAAGTCGCGCGCAAGGATTACATGCTGGGCCTCAATCTGACCGGCAACTCCGTCGACGACCCCGATCAGTCCTTCTACGAAAACTATTCCTGCGGCTCGGAACGGAACTACACCAATTACTGCAACAAGGAGATCGAGAAGCTGTTCGACGTGCAGTCGCAGGAGACCGACACCGCCAAGCGCAAGCCGCTGGTGTGGGACATCGACAAGAAGCTGCAGGAGGACGTTGCCCGTCCGATCATCTTCCATGCACGGGCCGGCACCTGCTGGCAGCCCTACGTCAAGGGCATCACGATCATGTCGAACAGCTCCTATAACGGCTTTCGCTACGAGGACGCGTGGCTCGACAAGTAGCGCGGCAGGCTGAAGGCTTCGGGATTTTGGTTTTGAGCATGATCTTGTCGGAAAACCGCTGCGCACCTTTCCGGATCATGCTCTAGCGGCTCGCGGAGGGCGAAGGATGTTTGCCTATCTGGTGCGACGCCTGTTCCTGATGCTCGTGACCCTGTTTGGGATCTCGGTCGTCATCTTCGTCCTGCTGCGCATCGTGCCCGGTAACATCGTCGACATCCTGTTCGCAGCCGCCGGCTATGTCGACCCCGCCGACAAGGCCAATCTGGAGAAGGAGCTCGGCATCGACCAGCCGCTGATCGTGCAATATTGGCATTGGATCAGCGGTTTTCTGCACGGCGACTTCGGCTACTCCTACGTCTCCGAAAAGCCCGCGCTGCAGGAGATATTGCCGCGGATTCCGATCACGGCAAAGCTAGCCGGCCTCGCGCTGCTATTCTCGGCCTCGATCGGTATTCCGCTCGGCGTCATCAGCGCGGTGAAGCAGGGCACACGGCTGGATTACGCATTGCGTGTCGTCAGCTTGAGCGGCTTGTCGCTGCCCTCGTTCTGGCTCGGCCTGCTCATCCTGACTGCGTCGGTGGCGATGTTCGGCCAGATGCCGATCTTCAATCCAAACCCGAAGACCTGGCTCGAGGCGTTCGCAACCTACGCCGTACCGGCCGCCGCGGTCGGTTTCCGCAGCGCCGCGCTGACCATGCGCATCACGCGATCCTCGATGCTGGAGGTGCTGCGGCAGGACTACATCCGCACCGCGCGCGCCAAGGGCGCCTCCGATGCCGCCGTGAACTATCACCACGCGCTGAAGAACGCGATCCTGCCGGTGATCACCGTGATCGGCATCGAGGCTGCGTTCCTGATCGGCGGCCTGATCGTCACCGAGACGGTGTTCAACATCCCCGGCGTCGCCCGCTTCCTGGTCGAGGCGATCCGCTGGCGTGACTATCCGATCGTGCAGAACCTCGTGATGCTGATCGCCGTCGTGGTGGTGAGCGCGAATTTCATCGTCGACATGCTCTACGCCGTGTTCGATCCGCGCATCAGATACACGGATTAGGGGATCAATTTGGCCGCGATCGACTTCGACGTTGAACTGAGGCGGGCCGGCGCGCATGCGACCGGGGGCTGGCGCCGCGTACTGTTTTTGGCACAGCGGCATGTGCTGGGTGCCGCGGGCCTCGTCATCATGACCGTGTTCGTATTCACGGCCGTCTTCGCCGATTTCATCGCGCGCTACGATCCCCTGTCGATCGATTCGGCCCGCGCTCTCGCCCGCCCGAGCCTGGCGCACTGGATGGGAACGGACTCCTTCGGCCGCGACGTGTTCAGCCGCATCATCCACGGCGCGCGGATCTCGCTGGCGGTCGGGATCGGCTCGACCGCGCTTGGCGGCACGATCGGCGTCATCGTCGGCCTCACCTCCGGCTATCTCTCCGGCTGGGTCGATCTCGTGTTCCAGCGCGTCTCCGACGTCCTCCAGGCGCTGCCGCTGCTGGTCCTGGCGCTGGTGATGACGGCGGCGCTCGGCCCATCGCTGCCGAACGTGATCATTGCGATTGCCATTCCGCTGATCCCGACGGTCGCGCGTGTCATCCGCGCCAACACGCTGGCGCTGCGCGAACTCCCCTTTATCGAAGCCGCCAAGTCGATCGGCATGAGCGAAGTGCGCATCGCGCTCCGCCACGTGCTGCCGAACACGCTGGCGCCGCTGATCGTACTCGCGACCGCCCAGCTCGGCTCGACCATCCTCACCGAGGCCTCGCTCTCCTTCCTCGGCCTCGGCATTCCCGAGCCTTATCCATCATGGGGCCGCATGCTCTCGGAGTCCGCCGCCGAATATGTCCGCACCGCGCCGTGGCTGGTGATCTTCCCGGGCATCGCGATCAGCCTCGCCGTGTTCGGCGCCAACCTGTTCGGCGACGCCTTGCGCGACATTCTTGATCCGAGGCAACGCGGCTGATGGCTGACAAACCCGACCTCGTGCTCGATGTGAAGAACCTGAAAACGGTATTCTTCACCAATTCCGGCCTGTTCAAAGCGGTCGACGACGTCTCCTTTACCGTGAAGCGCGGCGAGACGCTGGCGATCGTCGGCGAATCCGGCTGCGGCAAGAGCGTCACCGCGCTGTCGCTGATGCGGCTGGTGCCCGACCCGCCCGGCCGCATCGTCGGCGGCTCCGTCTCGCTCGAAGGCACCGATCTGCTGGCGCTGGACGAGGCGGAGATGCGTGCCATCAGGGGCAACCGCATCTCGATGATCTTCCAGGAGCCGATGACCTCGCTCAATCCGGTGATGCGGATCGGCGACCAGATCGTCGAGGCGGTGCGGCTGCACCGGAACATCCCGGCCAAAGAGGCCCAGAATATCGCCGTCGAGATGCTGCGCCTGGTCCGCATTCCCGAGCCGGCGCGACGCGCGAAGGAATATCCGCATCAACTCTCCGGCGGCATGCGCCAGCGCGCGATGATCGCGATGGCGCTGGCCTGCCGACCGGCGCTGCTGATCGCGGACGAGCCGACCACGGCGCTCGACGTCACCATCCAGGCGCAGATTCTGGCGCTGATCCTCGATCTGCAGAAGGAGCTCGGCACCGGGCTCGTGCTGATCACGCATGATCTCGGCGTGGTCGCGCAGACGGCGCAGCGCGTGATCGTGATGTATGCGGGCCGCAAGGTCGAGGAAGCCAGCGTCGAAGCGCTGTTCGCCGCGCCGAAGCACCCTTATACGCGCGGGCTGATGGCCTCGATCCCGGCGGTGCCGGCATCCGGCGTCGCGGCGCCGGCACGGCTGAATGAAATTCCCGGCACCGTGCCGTCGCTGGTGCGGCTACCGAAGGGATGCGCCTTCGCACCGCGCTGCAAGCTCGCGATCAAGCGCTGCGAGGCTGAATATCCACCGCTGGCGGATTGGGGCGGCGGACATCTTGCCGCCTGCTGGCGTGCGGAAGAAGTCGCGGAGGTGGCATGAGCGACGTTCTGCTCGAAGTCACCAACCTCAAGAAGCACTACCCGGTGCGGGCCGGCGTGCTGCGCCGGCAGGTCGGCACCGTGCACTCGGTCGACGGCGTCTCGTTCTCGCTGCATGCCGGCGAGACACTCGGGCTCGTCGGCGAGTCCGGTTGCGGCAAGTCGACGGTGGCGCGCAGCGTGTTGCGGCTGGTCGAGCCGACCTCGGGCCAGATTCGCCTCGACGGCGAGGATATCACCCATCTGTCCAAGGCAGCACTGCGCCCGCACCGGCGCTCGATGCAGATCGTCTTCCAGGACCCGTTCGCCTCGCTCAATCCGCGCATGACCGCCGGCGACATCGTTGGCGAGCCGCTTGCGGTGCACGGGCTCGCCAGCGGCAAGGAACTGGAGGCGCGGGTCGCAACGCTGTTCGAGCAGGTGGGCTTGCGAGCCGATCAGATGCACAACTTCCCGCATCAATTCTCCGGCGGCCAGCGCCAGCGCATCTGCATCGCGCGCGCACTGGCGCTGGAGCCGCGCCTGATCGTCTGCGACGAGCCGGTCTCCGCGCTCGACGTCTCGATCCAGGCGCAGGTGATCAACCTGCTGATCGACCTGCAGCGCCAGCACGGCTTCTCCTATCTGTTCATCGCGCACGACCTCGCCGTGGTCGCGCACATCAGCCACCGCGTCGCCGTGATGTATCTCGGCCGCATCGTCGAGATCGCGGGCAAGGACGAGCTGTTCCGCAATCCGCGCCATCCCTACACGCAGGCCCTGCTCGCCTCAGTTCCGGTCGCCAATCCGCTCGCGAAGAAGCTCGCGCCGCTGGTCGACGGCGATGTGCCGAGCCCGGTCAATCCACCCTCAGGCTGCGCGTTTCACACCCGCTGCCGATTTGCGATGGAGCGTTGCAGGACGGAGCGGCCGGCGCTGCTGGACGCGGGCGACGGGCATCAGGTGGCATGTCTGCTCAATGAGGGCACGGGGCGGAGCAACACAGTCCCGTAGGGTGGGTTAGCCTTGCGGACTTCGCGAAGCGTGGTCCGCAAGGCTAACCCATCACTTCTGTTTCCGCGGAGCTCAAAGAGGTGGATTACGCCAGCGGACCGCGCTTCGCGCGGCCGCCGGCTAATCCACCCTACGCTCGGTACGATTGCGGAGCGTGCTGATCACCGGCCAGGCCGCCAGCGCTGCGGCCAGATGCTTGAGCGTGTGGCCCGAGACGATGTGTCCTGTCGCTTCGAAAATGAGCGCGTCACCGAGTTCGAAAAGCTTCGCCAGCACATAAAAGAAGATCACGCCGCCGAGCGGCACGCCGAGCGCGCCAGGCTGCGGCCGCGTCAACGCCAGTCCCACGGCAAGTGCCATGCCGCCGAACTGCACGACCACCCATGGCGTGAGATTCTCGCGTGCCACCCAGGCAGCAAGCAAGCCCGCAACCATCATCAGCACCAGCACCGCCTCGCCGGCGCGCACACTGACGCGCTCACTGGCCGCGATGCCCAGAAAGCCTGCGAATGCCACCGCCATGCCGAGACGATCAGCCACGAGCCGTTGTGGCATGTCGGGGTCCAGATGATAGAAGCCTGAGCCCAGGCAGGTGAGGATCAGGCCGACGAAAAACCAGCTTGCACCCACTGGCGCATCATGGCGGGCGCGCAGCCGCTCCGAGCCCCAGACGCCCATCGCGAGAAAGGCGAGATTGCTCAGCACATCGCCTGCGTTGGGCACGCCGAGCCAGGTGCGACTGTCGACGAAGTGCGGGATGTGCCAAGCGGCGGCGGGCAGCGCGGGGGCAAGGAGCGCCGACAGCGCCAGAACGCAGAGGGCCCCAATCAGGTATCTCTCGCGGAGTTGTGGGGCGGCGAACGAGAAGCGGCGGGATACCGACGAGAGCGTCGGATTGGTCGCTTGGGCGGGATCATTGACGCGCAACATGCCGGCTCCAAAATTGAACAATGTTCATTATTTGTAGCTGGAAAATGAACGCCGTTCAAATTGAATTTCTCCCCTTGCGCCAATACGCAATTAAGCGACTGAATTAATAAGGGAATTTTTATCGCACGCGAGATGCCGTAGGGTGGGCAAAGCGGAGCGTGCCCACGGCTTTTCTGCGATTAGCGCGAGATGGTGGGCACGGCGCTTTGCGCCTTTGCCCACCCTACGATTGCGGAGTTCGTGGCGCCGACTATGCCCCGATTTCCGCAACGATCCTGCCCGTCGTCACCTGCTCGCCTTCGGCGACGTCGATAGCCGCCACCACGCCGTCGACGCCGGCCTTGTGGACGTGCTCCATCTTCATCGCTTCAAGCGTCAGAACCGGTTGGCCAGCGGTGACGCGGTCACCCGGCTTGACCAGGACGGCGACGACGCGGCCGTTCATGGCGGCGCGCACCTTGCCGTCGCCGCCATTGGCAGCAGTGGCCTTCGGCGCGGCGAGCGTGAGATCGCTGACCGCGAGCGGGATGCCACGGTGCTGGAGATAGAGGCGGTCGCCGTCGCGCAGGAATTTTGCACTATCCATCAAGCCATCGTGGCGGAAGCGGACGGCGTCGGCGTCGAGTTGATCAATTTCGAATGTGTTTCGCCGGCCGTCGATGGCAACGGTGTAGCTACCATCGCGCTCGCGCGTGACTTCGAGTTCGTATGTCTGACCGGCGATCTCGATCTTCGCTGGCAGCGGAAAGGTGGCAGCGAGGCTCCGCCCGCCCTGCCATGACGGTGTGCGCGGGTTGGTGATATAGAGCAGCAGGCCCGCCAGCGCCAAGTCAAATGCCGCGTTCGCGCGCGGTGCCAGCAGCTCGTCGCGATGCGTGCCGATGAAGGCCGTCGTCGCCTCGCCCCTGGCAAAGCCGGGATGACGGAGGCAGGACATCAGAAACGACTGGTTGGTGGTCACGCCGAACGCGGTCAGCTGCTCGAGGCCGACGATCAGTCGCCCCCGCGCCTCCTCGCGGCTCGCGCCGTGGCTGATGACCTTGGCGATCATGGAATCGTAGAACGGCGGGATCTCCGAGCCCGATCGCAGCGCGTGCTCGACGCGGATGCCGTCAGGCACCTGCCAGCGCGCCATGCGGCCCGACTGCGGCATGAAGTCGTGCGCGGCATCTTCCGAGCACAGCCGCACTTCGATGGCATGGCCGGAGAACTTGACGTCCTGCTGCTTCACCGGCAACGGCTCGCCGCGCGCGACGCGCAGCTGCAGCTCGACCAGATCCAGCCCGGTGATCGCCTCTGTCACGGGATGCTCGACCTGGAGACGCGTGTTCATCTCCATGAAGTAGAATTCGCCACTGGCATCGAGCAGGAATTCCAGCGTGCCGGCGCCTTCGTAACGCAGCGCCTTCACCGCGGCGACCGCGACTTCACCCATCTTCGCGCGCAACACCGGCGTCACCGCAGGCGACGGCGCCTCCTCGATCAACTTCTGGTGCCGCCGCTGCACCGAGCAGTCACGCTCGCCGAGATGGATGGCGTTGCCATGGCTGTCGCCGAACACCTGGATCTCGATATGGCGCGGGTTCTGAATGGCGCGTTCGAGAATGACGGTGGGGTCGCCGAACGCCGCCTTCGCCTCCGACCGCGCACTGCGCAGCGCATCCGGGAAGGACGCCGCGTCCGTCACGAGCCGCATGCCACGACCGCCGCCGCCGGCGACCGCCTTGATCATCACGGGAAAGCCGATCTTCCTGGCCTCCGCCAGCATGACTTCATCGCCTTGATCGGCACCCTGATAGCCGGGCACGCAGGGCACGCCGGCCTCCCTCATGATCTCCTTGGCGCCGGCCTTGTTGCCCATCGCCTCGATCGCCTGTGGCGACGGGCCGATGAAGACCAGGCCCGCATCCTTGCAGGCGCGCGCAAAATCCTCGTTCTCGGCGAGGAAGCCGTAGCCGGGATGAACCGCATCTGCGCCGCTCGCTTTCGCCGCGGCGATGATCGCGGGGATGTTGAGATAGGATTGCGCCGGCAAGGGTTCGCCGATGCGCACGGCCTGATCCGCCTGCTGCACATGGATCGCATCGCGATCCGCATCCGAATAGACCGCGACGACGCCAAGGCCGAGCTGCCGGGCGCTGCGCATCACGCGCAATGCGATCTCGCCGCGATTGGCGACCAGGACCTTGAAGAACGGCCGGTGCTGCACTGATCCGTTCCTCATGGGCGGGCCACCGAGAACTGCATGCGCTGGGGATTCCGCGCGTCGCCTTCGCGGCAGATCGCGAGCACTTCGGACAGCACCGCGCGGGTGTCGCGCGGATCGATCACCCCGTCGTCGAGCACGCGCGCGCTGGTCGAGAATACATCCATCTGGCCGTCGAACACGCCGATGATCTGCGCCTTCATGGCATCGAGCTTGTCCTTTTCGACCGGCTTCCCGCGCCTCGCGGCGGCCGCTTCCGTCACGATAGCCATGGTCTCGGCGGCCTGCTCGCCGCCCATCACCGCGGTCTTGGCGTTCGGCCAGGAGAAGCAGAAGCGCGGATGGAAGCCGCGGCCGCACATGCCGTAATTGCCGGCGCCGAACGAGGCGCCGCAATAGATGGTGATCTGCGGCACCGTCGCCGAGGTCACCGCCTGGATCATCTTCGAGCCGTGCTTGATCATGCCAGCTTCTTCATAGGCCTTGCCGACCATGTAGCCGGTGGTGTTGTTGAGATAGAGGATTGGCGTGCGGGTCTGGCAGCAGGCCTGGATGAAATGCGTCGCCTTGTTGGCGCCGGCGGGATCGAGCGGCCCGTTGTTGGTGATGATGCCGATCGCTTGTCCTTCGATGCGGGCGTGGCCGCAGACGGTGGCGGGTCCGTAGTTCGGTGCCATCTCGGTGAAATCGGAATCGTCGACGATACGTGCGATCACCTGCTTCATGTCGACGGAGCGCTTGTGGTCCATCGGCATGATGCCGAGCAGCTCGTCCTGGTCGTAGCGCGGCGGCTTGAATTCCGACGCCGTCCTGCCCGGTCGCTCCCATTGCAGCGCCACCATGATCTCGCGCGCGATGCGCAGTGCATCGCGGTCGTCCTCGGCGAGGTAGTCGCCGAGACCAGACACTTGCGTGTGCATCTCGGCGCCACCGAGCTCTTCTTCCGTAGCGATCTCGCCGGTCGCGGCCTTCAGCAGCGGCGGCCCCGCGAGGAAGGCGCGGGTACGGCCGCGCACCATGACGATGTAGTCGGAGAGACCCGTCTGATAGGCGCCGCCGGCAGTCGAGGAACCGTGCGTGACGGTGACGACGGGCAGGCCTGCCGCAGAGAGCCGCGCCAGATTGCGAAAAATGTTGCCGCCGCGGACAAAGTCCTCGACGCGGTAGCGCAACAGGTTGGCGCCGGCGCTTTCGACCAGTTGCACGTAGGGCAGCTTGTTCTCCAGCGCGAGCTCCTGCACCCGCAACGTCTTGTCGAGACCGTAAGGCTGCAGCGCACCGGCATCGATGCCGGAATCGCTGGCGCTGACCATGCAGCGAATGCCCGAGACGAAGCCGATGCCCGCGATGACGCCGCCGCCGGGCACGCTCTTGGTCGCGTCGGGTACATCGAACATGTAGCCGGCGAGCGTCGACAGCTCGATGAAGGGCGCGCCGGGATCGAGCACCAGCGCGACGCGCTCGCGCGGCAGCAGTTGGCCGCGCTTGTGAAAGCGATCCTTCGCCGCCGCCGACGCCGCGCGGGTGCGCTCTTCCAGCGCGCGCATGCGATCGATCAGGCCGAGCATGCCGTCGCGGTTGGCGTGGTAGGCGGCGCCGCCGGGGGAGATGGTGTTTTCGAGAATGGACATGACTCTATCCTACCCGTCATTGCGAGGAGCGAAGCGACGAAGCAATTCAGTCTGTTTCCGCGGATGTACTCTGGATTGCTTCGCTTCGCTCGCAATGATGGCTGGGGCTACATTCAGCGATTCGTCCCAAAGATCTTCCGCGCCTCGGCGGGGCTCGCGATCTCGCGGCCGGCACGGCGGGCACAGGCGGCGACGGCTTCGATCAGCTGGCCGTTCGATGTCACCTTCTTGCCGTCGGCGAGATAGAAGGTGTCCTCGAGACCGGTGCGCAGGTGGCCACCGAGCTCGGCGCAGCGCTGGTGCAGCGGCCAGATCTCCTCGCGGCCGATCGCGGTGACCTGAAAATGCGCCTCGGGACGTTTCAGCTTGATCAGGATCGGCAGCAGCTCCGGATCCGAAGGCATTCCCGAAGCGACGCCCATCACAAAATTATACTCGAGCGGTCCCTTGTACATGCCGACCTGCGTGTACATGCCGACGCAGCGGACGATGCCGACGTCGAAGCATTCGAACTCGGGAATGGTGCCGACCGCGTTCATGACGTCGAGATAGTCCTTCACCTTCTCGACCGCGTTGTCGAACATCATCGGTGGCCAGGCCCAGGTATTGTCGGCCTTCACCTTCAGATAATTCAGCGAGCCGGCGTTGCAGGCGGCGATCTCCGGCTTGGTCTCACGGATGCAGTCGAGCGCGCCGGAGTAGTTCGGCCCTGACACGCCCGAGGTGTGATTGATGATCACGCCGGGACAGGCTTCACGGATCGCCTGCTGGATCTCCCTGCTGACGGCGACCTCCCAGGACGGCAGATGGCCCTTGCCCGGCGCCTGCTGACGCAGGTGGATGTGCATGACGGACGCACCGGCGTCGAACGCAGCCTTGGCCTCGCGCGCCATCTGCTCGGGCGTCACGGGCACATTGTGCTGCTTGGGGTCGGTGAGCACGCCGTTCAGCGCGCAGGTGATGACGGCCTTGTCGCTCATGCCTTGGATATCTCGCACGTTGAGAATTCAACGCTTGCGATCATGGGATGGGTGGCATGCGGCTTCTTGCGCGGAGAAGCTGGAAAACACGACGAATTCGTAGGGTGGGCAAAGCGAAGCGTGCCCACCATCTTTGCCAGTTGCCGAGAGGTGGTGGGCACGGCGCAAGAGCGCCTTTGCCCACCCTACGAGTGCGAGCCTAACTCGCCTCCGCGAGCCTCACCGTCTCGGTGCTGCGATAGATCGCAAGGTCGCGCGAGCCGACGAAGATCGCGCGCGGCTTCAATCCGTAGAAGCGGCGGATCGAATGGCTGAAATGCGTGGAGTCGGGATAGCCGATGTCCTGCGCGAGATGGGCGAGGTTGAGGTCCTGGTTGGCGAAGTGCAGCAGATGCCGTGCGCGCTTCCAGGCGCGGAAGGAGCGGAACGAGATGCCGGTCTCTTCCTTGAACAGATGCAGGAAGCGCGAGGCCGAGAGCCCTGCTTCCGCCGCACAGGTGTCGGCCGTCACCGGCTCGCCGGAGAAACGCTCGATGCGGGCGACGGCGCGGGTCACGCGCGGATCGAGCTCGCGGCGAGCAAGCGCCTCGCCAAAGCACATCTCGTCGAACTCGGCGGTGGTGATGTCGCCATAACGGCGCTGGCGCAGCAATGCGTAAGCGGCCAGGATCTTGCGGGCATAGAGAGCCTTGTCTGGCCCGCGCAGCCGCTCGGCCAAAGCCTCGATCACGCCATCCGGCATGCTTTCCGGCTCGAGGGTCACGCTGATTGCAGTGCGGTAGTCGCTGGCGATGGAATGCCGCTGGTTCGGCAGGGTCACGATCAGTTCGTCCGACGTGTGGACGTCGTCGATCGTCAGGTGCAGGCTGCCTTTCACCGCGACGTAGATATGGCAGCAGCCGGGGGTCCGCTTGCGAGGGCGCCCGAGCAGGCCGGCATAGAATACCCGCTCCGGCGTGATCAGCATCAGATGGTCGGATTCGCGACCTTTATCTTCCATTGGGGATCCTCCTCGCGCGGCTCTCTGGCCGCTGCGGACGGAGGTCACCTTAGCGGAAATTTGGGCGCTGTCACGACGGGATAGCGCTGTCATCGAGCGCAAAGCGTTGGCATTCCAGGACAGCGATGCGCCGGTCCGGAACCATCGTGAGACTATAGTCTCGACGCGCGGAGGTTTACGCCCTCACGCGCGGTGCAACATTCTGCTCGGCGCCAGCCTTCTGTTCCGCAGCAACCGCACGCTTGAAACCGTCGCGCTGCTGCAGGCGGGCCCAATAGGCTGCGACATTTGGCCCAAAATCCTTGGCAAGCCCGATGTTGTCGGCCAGCCGAAGCGCATAACCGATGACAATGTCAGCGGCGGTGAAGCGGCCGGCGCATAATGTTTCGGCATTGGCCGTCGCGGCTTCGACAGCGCGCAACCGGCCGAGGAACCATTTTGCATAGTCGCCGGCGACCTGCGGATTGCGCCGCTCCTCCGGCTCGAGCTGGGTGTATCGGAGCACCAGCGTCTGCGGGAAGGTTAACGTGGCGTCGCTGAAATACATCCAGTTCAAGAACGCGCCATAGGCGGGATCTTCCGGCCCGACCATCAGCGGCGTCGGGCCATGCTTGATGCCGAGATAGTGGCAGATGCCGGAGGATTCGGTCATCTTCGTCTCGCCGTCGACCATGAAGGGAATCGTGCCGAGCGGATTGAGCGCGAGATATTCCTTGGCGAAGACCCGCGGCGGGAATGGCAGCATCTTCAGCTCATACGGCAGCCCCATCTCCTCCAGCATCCAGAGCGGGCGGAACGAGCGCGCGGCGTCGCAGTGATAGAGCGTGATCATCAGGCGTTTCCTTTGCTGCCGGGCAGCGTGCCCATCATCTTGCACAGGACCATCAGCATGACCTCGTCGGCACCGCCGCCGATCGAGGTCAGGCGGCTGTCGCGATAGGCGCGGCTGACCGGCGTCTCGTTGGTAAAGCCCATTCCGCCCCAATATTGCAAGCAGGCGTCGGTGAGCTCGCGGCCGAGCCGGCCGGCCTTGAGCTTGGCCATGGTGGCGAGCTTCGTCACGTCCTCGCCGGCCACCAGCTGCTCGGCGGCCCGATAGATCAGCGCGCGCAGCAGCTCGACCTCGGTCTGCATCTCCGCCAGCTTGAAGTGCACCACCTGGTTGTCGAGGATCGACTTCCCGAAGGCCTTGCGGTTGCGGGTATATTCGATGGTCTGATCGATGATGTATTCATGCGCCTTCAGGCAGGCCGCCGCACCCCAGAGCCGCTCCTCCTGGAACTGGATCATCTGGTAGGTAAAGCCCTTGCCCTCCTCGCCGATCCGGTTGCGCTTGGGCACGCGGACATTGTCGAAGAAGATCTGCGCGGTGTCGGAGGAGCGCATGCCCATCTTGTCGAGCTTGCGGGCGACGGTGACGCCCTTGCTCTTCATGGGCACGCAGATCAGCGACTTGTTGCGGTGAACGGGCCCGTCGCCGGTGTTGGCGAGCAGGCAGATCCAGTCGGCCTGGGTGCCGTTGGTGATCCACATCTTGCCGCCGGTGATGACATAATCGTCGCCGTCGGAGCGCGCCTGGGTCTTGATCGAGGCCACGTCGGAGCCCGCACCGGGCTCGGAGACGCCGATGCAGGCGACGAAATCGCCCGAGATCGAGGGCGCCAGGAACTCGCGGCGCACCTCATCCGAGCCGAACCGCGCCAGCGCGGGCGTCGCCATGTCGGTCTGCACCCCGATCGCCATCGGCACGCCGCCGCAGGTGATGGCACCCAGCTCCTCCGCCATCATCAGCGCGTAGGAGTAGTCGAGGCCGGAGCCGCCGAACTCCACGGGCTTGTTCAGGCCGAGGAAGCCGAGGCTGCCCATCTTCTTGAACAGCTCGTGCGCCGGGAAGATGTCGGCCTTTTCCCATTCATCGACATGAGGATTGATCTCGTTGGCGATGAACTTTTGTAAGCTACGGCGAATGTCGTCGTGGTCGGCGGTGAATAGCATTCTTTCCCCTTTGTCATTCCGGGGCGCGCGAAGCGCGAACCCGGAAACCAGAGATCAGTCCTACAATGTCGAGATTCTCCGATGCGCAATTGCGCATCGTAGTTCGGCGCTTGGCATCGCCCCACGGTGGTGATCACAACCCCATCTGCCGGCTGGCCAGATCCTTCATGATCTCCTCGGTGCCGCCGCCGATGGCGTTGACCTTGACCTCGCGGTAGATGCGCTCGGCCTTGATGCCGCGCATGAAGCCGGCGCCGCCGAAGATCTGTACGGCTTCCGAGGCGCAGAAGGCCATGGTCTGCGTCGCCTGGTTCTTCATCATGCAGATTTCGGCGACCGGGCTCTCGCCCTGCTCGAGCCGCCAGGCCAGCATCTCCAGCATCGCCTGTGACGCCGCCACCTTCTGCGCCATGTCGACGATCTTGTGCCTGATGACCTGGTGCTGCGCCAGCGGCTTGCCAAAAGTCTTGCGCTCCTTGGCGTAGGCGATCGCCTCGTCCAGGCAAACCCGCGCGAAGGCGGTGCAGGCGGCCGCCATGCCCATGCGCTCGCTGTTGAAATTCTGCATGATGATCTTGAAGCCCTGGCCTTCCTCGCCGATCAAGTTTTCGGCCGGCACGCGGCATTGGTCGAAATGCAGCGTCGCGGTATCGGAGGCCCACCAGCCCATCTTCTTCAGCCTGGTGCGCGACAGGCCGGGCGTATCGCCCTCGATCAGGAGCAGGCTGACGCCGCCGGCACCTTCGCCGCCCGTGCGCACCGCAACGGTCAGATAGTCGGCGCGCATCCCCGAGGTGATGAAGGTCTTCTCGCCGCTCACGACGTAGTGATCGCCGTCGCGCCGCGCCCTTGTGGCGAGGTTCGCGACATCGGAGCCGCCGCCCGGCTCGGTGATCGCGAGCGCGGAGATCTTGTCGCCTGACAGCACCTGCGGCAGCACGCGTGCCTTTACCTCCGGCCGTGCCGCCCGCGCAATCGGTGGCGAGCCGATGGTGTGACTCATCAGGCTGGCGCTGACGCCGCCGGCGCCCGCGCGCGCCAGCTCCTGACTGGCCACGATCTTCATGAACTGGTCGGCGGCGATCCCACCATATTCCTCGGGGAATCCCAGCCCCAACAGGCCGATCTCGGCCGCCTTGCGATAGAGCGCGCGCGGGAATTCGCCGGCCTCGTCCCACTCATGGGCGAACGGGGAGATCTCCTTCTCGACGAAGCGGCGCATCATTTCGCGGAAGGCATCGTGCTCGGCGGTATAGAACGGGCTCTTCATCGCAGTCTCGCCTCGCGGACGGATTCGTCTCGTTCACCATGGCCGGAACATCGGCTGCTCACTTGCGCAGAGTGGCTGACCAAAGAACCACTGCGGCGCAGGCCATGGCCTAGCAACTCAACGCAAGACGATTTTGACCCCTCGCGCGCCAACTCCAAGTCAAAAAACGTCGATGCACCAACTCCGGCTGGTCCCCAGGGCCACGCCGGGCATGGTGCACGGCAACAGCGATGCAGGCGGCAAAGGCCGCCGAGGGAGGAATTCTTGGCCGTTCGTTACTACGACTGGATCGTTCACCATGGCCGCCGCACGCCTGACAAGGTCGCGCTGGTCGATCTTGCGAGCGAGCGCCGCTTCACCTATGCACAGCTGGACGCCCGCGTCTCGCGCCTCGCCTCATTCCTGCGCCATACGCTGAACGTCTCACGCGGCGACCGCGTCGCGGTGCTGGCCCTGAACACGACCGATACGCTGGAGGTGCAGTTCGCCTGCGGCCGCCTGGGCGCGATCTTCGTGCCGCTGAACACCCGCCTCACCGTTCCCGAGCTTCAGTTCATCACCAGCGATTGCGCACCGAAGGTGATGATCCACGACACCGATCTGGCCGAGACCGCGCTCAGCGTCGCAAAGCTGTGCGGCATTGCGACCAGCCTGCTGCTCGGGCCCGGCGGGGCCTATGAGGCCGGCATCGCCGGCGCAAAGCCGCTCGAGGCGATCGAGCAGGTCACGCTCGATGACGTCTCGACCATCATGTACACGTCGGGCACGACGGGACATCCGAAGGGCGCGACCATCACCCATGGCATGACCTTCTGGAATTGCGTCAATCTCGGCGGCCCCGCCTGCATCGGGCCGTCCTCGGTGCTGCTCACCGTGCTGCCGCTGTTCCACACCGGCGGGCTGAATTGCTACACCAATCCGGTGCTGCATGCCGGCGGCACCGTGATGATCATGCGCGCGTTCGATCCCGGCACCGCGCTCGGCCTGATCAACGACCCCGCGCAGGGCATCAACGTGTTCTTCGGCGTGCCCGCGATCTACCAGTTCATGGCGCAGCACCCCGCCTTCGCGACGACCGATCTCGGCCGGCTGATCGTCGGCGGCGTCGGCGGCGCGCCGATGCCGGTGCCGCTGTTGAAAGTGTGGGAGGCGCGCGGAGTCGCGCTCCAGCAGGGCTACGGCATGACCGAGACCTCGCCGGCCGTGCTGGTGCTCGACCGCGAGGATGCGGCGCGAAAGGCCGGCTCCGCCGGCAAGCCCGTGCTGCACACCGAAGTGCGCATCGTGCGTCCTGACGGCAGCGATGCCGATGTCGGCGAGCTCGGTGAGCTCTGGGTCAAGGGGCCGAACATCACGCCGGGCTACTGGAACAGGCCGGAGGCGAACAAGACCTCCTTCACCGACGGCTGGCTGCACACCGGTGACGCGACGCGCGTCGACGAGGAGGGCTTCTACTACATCGTCGACCGCTGGAAGGACATGTACATCTCCGGCGGCGAGAACGTCTATCCGGCCGAGGTCGAGAACGTCCTGCATCAGCTCGCGGCCGTTGCCGAAGCTGCCGTGATCGGCATTTCCGATCCGCAATGGGGCGAAGTGGGCCTTGCTATCGTCGCGGTCAAGCCGGGCCAAAAGCTGACCGAGGTCGATGTCCTCGCGCATTGCGCGGCCAATCTGGCGCGCTTCAAATGTCCGCGCCAGATCCGCTTCGTCGACGCGCTGCCGCGCAACGCCACGGGCAAGATCCACAAGCCGACCTTGCGCAAGGAGTTCTCGGTGGCCTCCGAAGTCGACAAGAAAGTCGCCAACGCCTGACCCAAGCGCCCCTCGCGGGCGCTTTTTCTTTTTTGAAGTGCCTGCTCGACCCAACAAGAAACCCCAAGGAATTTCCATGAAGAACAAGAAACTCGTCCTGCTCGCCGCGGCAACTGCCCTGACGCTACTCTCCACCCAGGGCGCTTTCGCGCAGAAGAAATACGACACCGGCGCCAGCGACACCGAGATCAAGATCGGCAACGTCGAGGCCTATTCCGGTCCGGCCTCCGCCTACGGCATCATCGGCAAGACAGAGGAAGCCTATTTCAAGATGGTCAACGACCAGGGCGGCATCAACGGCCGCAAGATCAACTGGATCTCCTACGATGACGGCTATTCGCCGCCCAAGACCGTGGAGCAGGTCCGCAAGCTGATCGAGAGCGACGAAGTATTCCTGATCTTCAACGCGCTGGGCACCCCGACCCAGACCGCCGTGCAGAAATATCACAATGCCAAGAAGGTGCCGCAGCTGTTCCTCGCCACCGGCGCCAGCAAGTGGAACGACCCGAAGAATTTTCCCTGGACCATGGGCTTCCAGCCCAGCTACCGGGTCGAGGCGCGGATCTTCGCCAAATACATCCTGCAGGCCAAGCCAGATGCCAAGGTCGCGATCTTCTATGCCAATGACGATTTCGGCAAGGACTACGTCGCCGGCATCAAGGAGATCTTCGGCGACAAGGCCTCCTCGCTGGTCGTCGCGGAGGAGAGCTATGAGACCACCGAGCCGTCGATCGATTCCCACATCGTCAAGCTGAAGGGAACCGGCGCCAACGTCTTCGTCAACATCTCGACGCCGAAATTCGCGGCACAGGCGATCAAGAAGATCGCCGAGCTCGAATGGAAGCCGATGCATGTGATGACCGACGTCTCGATCTCGATCGGCGCCGTGATGAGACCCGCGGGCCTCGACGCGTCGGAAGGCGTGCTGTCGGCGACCTATCTGAAGGACGCGTCCGATCCGCAATGGAAGGACGACGAAGGCATGAAGAAATTTCTCGCCTTCATCGACAAATACATGCCGGGCGCCAACGTCTCCGACACCAACCTCGTCTACGGCTATGCCGCAGCGCAGACCCTGGCGCAGACCCTGAAGCAGTGCGGAGACAATCTGACGCGAGAGAACGTGATGAAGCAGGCCGCCAGCCTGAAGGACTTTACGCCCGATACGCTGATCCCCGGCATCAAGATCAACACCGGCGCCAACGATTTCGCGCCGATCGAGCAGCTCAAGATGATCCGCTTCAAGGCCGGCCAGTGGGAGCTGTTCGGCGATATCATCAGCGCCGAAACGGGCGGTTAGTTGCACATGATGGCCGTGGGCGATGGCGCGCAGCTCGCGCCTTCGCCCGCCGCCATGCGGATCTCCGCCACCGGCAAACCCAGCCGGCGATCGTCGCCGGCGGCCGCAAAGCGCGGACATGTCCATGCCAGTATCGCCGTGCCTGATGACGGTCGATCGAGTTGCAGGACGAAAGCACCGGCGTCGATCGCGATCGCTGCATCGGCGACTCGTACGCCGTCGAGATAAAATCTTACCCCGATTCGATCCAAAGGCTCGCGAATCTCGGGCGATACGATGCGGATGATGCTGCGTCCGGGCGACACCTTGATCCGCAAGGCAGCTTCCGGCTCACTCCAGCGAAAGCTGTGGCCCTGCCAGACCTCGCACGCGTGGAAGCCGGCTTGCGCCATCACCTCATCCCCGAGACGCGACAGCTTCGTGCCAGCGGGCTCGCTGCCGCCCTGAATGCAATCGAGGCGCTGAAAGTGAATCAGTGAGGCGATATAGCGCTTCAGCCAACGCGCGATGCTGTCGGGAGAGCCGCCCATGGTGAGCATGGTCAGCACACAGCGGGCATAGACTGCGGAGAGGCGCGCTGAACTGCGCGCAGAGCGGCCGCCGACCAACGCGATCACGCCCCAGCGCCCGAGCGCCTGCACGCTTTCGCCGTTCACTCGAGCGGATCGCATCCGTGCGCCGAGGGCACTCCGCGCAAGCGCGGTGTCGAAATCGTCGCGCTTGCTCCACTCGGTGGGCACTTCCAGCAGCTCGCTACCGGGATCACGGTGCGCCTCGCCAAGATAGCGGATCTCGCCCCGAACGAAATCGAGCGTGAAAGTCTTAAGCTCGCCGATCTTGCCTATGTAATAGTGATGGAAGCGCGCCTCTTGCAGATAACCAATGGCATGGCCTCTCGCGTGATATGCCGCAGCCAGCACCCATTCGGCGAAATGGCCGAGCTCCTCGCGCAGGCCGCCGCATTCCCAATAGACGTCGCGCCGCGTCACGAAGCACTGATCAAGCACTTTGCGCCAGGGATGCCGCTTCATGCCGAACTCGATGTCGGCCTGGTACATCGCAGCCTCCGCCACGGACAATCGATTGTGGCAGATCGGAACCGAATGGCAGGAAAAGCCGGCCCACTCGGGATGAGCCTCGATGGCGCGGATACACAGCTCGATCACATCGGGCGCGGGCCAGCAGTGCGATTCGGTGAAGAACAGATAGCTGCCGCGGGCTTTGGTTGCGCCGAATGCGCACAGCCCGATATCGTGTTCGGAATCAGTGAACTCGAGGCGAGCCTCGTCGCCGGCCAGCGCCTTCAACGCCTCGCGCGTCTTGAAATCCGGTGGCACGACCAGGATGATTTCGTAAAGCGACTTGTCCGCGGTCTGCGATGTCCAGCCGAGCCAGGACTGCTCCCATTGCCCGCGATGATATTCGAGCGGGATGATGATGGAGAACAGCGGAGATTCGCCGAGGCATGGGGCGCGCGCGTTCTGCATACCCCCTTATAGACGCAGGCAACGCCATTCCGGATTCTTTCTTGCGGACTATACCGACAGAAACAGTGCGAAGGATTCTTCCACCGTGCGGCGCAGATGCTTTCCGTACAACGCATGGTTGGCGTCGCCGGGCCCGACCCTCCCCAGCGACGGCTTCGGGACGTTCCGGAGCGGTACGTAGGCGATCGGCGCTGCGATCGGCGTGAGCTGTGAACCAGGCCCGGCGCGGAGCGTCGAGATGATGCCGTACATCTCGCCGGCGACCGTCGGCCGCGACACTGTGATCACGCGATGCTGGCCGTGCTTGATGATGACGAGGTAGATGAAGCCTGACTGATGCGGGACGGCGACCTCGCCGGTATGCTCGTAGGCGGTATCGGTGCGATCGCCCTCCCGAAAGACCAGCGAAGACACCTTCGGCTCCCAGACGATCTCGGTGCGGTACGCGAAGATCGCGTCCTTGTCGCCGAACGACGGCCGCAGCGTGATGTAGACGTCCTCGAGCCAGGTCACGGCGCGATGCGCATAGGAGCCAAGACTGTCGGGAGCGACATCGTTGGCGGCCTGAGGCGCCGCCACGACGGGACTCTTCCGCAAGGAGACGCCCAGCGCCTGCTCCAGCCGGACCGTCGTCGCCAGCGTAAACGGGCGTCGGCCGCCGAGCACCTTCTCCAGCGTCGACAGGCTGAGCTTGGCCTGCTCGGCCAGCGCCTGCCGGGAGATCCGGCATCTGGCGAGCTCCTCGCGAATGGTCTCGGCGATCTCGCGGCTCTGCTCGTCCGAAAGCTGCTTGTCGGCGGATTTGTCCTGAATCTGCATCGCTAACCCTGCTCCAGCACGGCCATTCTAGCAGGGCGGACAAACCAGCACAAAACCGCACATGGGCGCCCCCACGGCGGCCTGCGCGGGCCGGCCGCGGCGGAACATGACCGATCATTCTGCTCGCAAAATCGGCCCCTCCCAGCGAATGCTCAGAGCCAGCAAACGTCCTTTCGGGAGCAGGCCAATGGACACCTACGACACAGCCGACAACGACGAGCACCCCATGTTGAAGGGGCTGATCAAGCTCGGATTGTTTCTTCTCGCGCAGGGCATCGCGGTGATGCTGATGGCCTTCATAGCCCTGCTCGTCAGCTTCGGGACCAGTTGGTCGGCCACGACAGAGCAGGCCAGCCTGCTCCAGCCCGGCGACGCCAAGTCCGGCTCCCTCCTCCTGAAGGAGGATGGCGCCACCACCGAAGCGATCCGCCTCGGCACCGACATCGACATCACCGTCTCGGGCCCGACGCTGCGCGCGCGCGTCACCCAAATCTTCCGCAATCCGACCAAGGACTGGGTCGAAG
This sequence comes from Bradyrhizobium sp. CIR18, assembly GCF_014198295.1. Taxonomy (NCBI): domain Bacteria; kingdom Pseudomonadati; phylum Pseudomonadota; class Alphaproteobacteria; order Hyphomicrobiales; family Nitrobacteraceae; genus Bradyrhizobium; species Bradyrhizobium sp. CIR18. Next base: position 418,768 of record NZ_JACIHF010000003.1, read on the forward strand.
CAACCTATGTCTATCCGCTCGCGACCAGCGGCGCCGTCGATACGCTGAAGATGGTGGTCGGCGACCGCGTCATCGTCGGAGACATCAAGGAGCGGCAGCAGGCCCGCGTGATCTACGAAGAGGCGCGCCGCACCGGTCAGAGAGCTGCGCTCACCGAGCAGGAGCGGCCGAACATCTTCACCAATTCGGTTGCCAATATCGGCCCCGGCGAGACCGTGCTGGTGCAGATCGAATATCAGGAACCCGTGCATCAATCCGGCAACGAATATTCGCTGCGCCTGCCGCTGGTGGTCGGACCGCGCTACAATCCGGCGCCGATCGTCCAGAGCGTCGACTTCCGCAAGGACGGATCGGGCTGGGGCGCGGCGACCTCGGACCCGGTCCCGGACAGTGACCGTATCTCGCCGCCTGTGCTGGATCCCGCCAGGAATGCACCGGTCAATCCGACCAGCATCACGGTGCGCCTGAAGGCCGGCTTCGCGCTCGGCGAGGTCAAGAGCCACCACCATAAGGTCAAGGTCGAAAGTCCGGACAACACGGATCGCGTCATTACGCTCGCCGACGGCGCGGTCCCCGCCGACCGCGACTTCGAGCTGACCTGGAAGCCCGCCGCCGAGAAGGCGCCGTCGGTCGGCCTGTTCCGCGAACATGTCGGCGACGCCGACTACCTGCTCGCCTTCGTCACTCCGCCCAGCGCAGAACAGACGACACAAAAGCCATTGCCGCGTGAGGTCGTGTTCGTGATCGACAATTCGGGCTCGATGGGCGGCACGTCGATCGTCCAGGCCAAGGCGAGCCTCGCCTACGCTCTGTCGCGGCTCCAGCCGACCGACCACTTCAACGTCATCCGTTTCGACGATACCATGGATGTGCTGTTTCCCGATTCCGTGCCGGCAGACGCGGCCCATGTCGGTGATGCCACCTCGTTCGTGAGCGCGTTGCAGGCGCGCGGCGGCACCGAGATGGTGCCGGCAATGCGCGCCGCGCTGGCCGACAAGCTCGGCGACACCGGCATGGTTCGCCAGGTCGTCTTCCTGACCGACGGCGCAATCGGCAACGAACAGCAATTGTTCGAAACGATCACGGCGATGCGCGGCCGCTCGCGCGTCTTCATGGTCGGCATCGGGTCGGCGCCCAACACCTATCTCATGACACGCGCCGCCGAGCTCGGCCGTGGTGCCTTCACCCACATCGGCTCCGTCGAGCAGGTGGAGGAGCGCATGCGTGGCTTGTTTGCCAAGCTGGAAAACCCCGCCGTAACCGGCCTTACCGCGAAATTCTCCGAGGCCAACGCCGACATCACCCCGACGATCATCCCCGACGTCTATCGCGACGAGCCGCTGGTGCTGGCAGCAAAGCTCGACAAGCTCGCAGGCTCGCTCGAGATCAAGGGGCGGGTCGGCGATCGTCCATGGTCGGTAACCCTGCCGCTGCAAAATGCCGCCGAAGGCAACGGCCTGTCGAAACTCTGGGCCAGGCGCAAGATCGGTGATGCCGAAGTGGCGCGCGCCATGCGGGAGCTCGCGCCCGAGGAGGCCGACAAGGCGATCCTGGCGCTGGCGCTCGACCATCAGATCGTCACGCGCCTGACCAGCCTTGTCGCCGTCGACAAGACGCCGAGCCGGCCCGAAGGCGCGCCGCTCAAGCTCAGCGAATTGCCGATCAACCTGCCGGCCGGCTGGGAGTTCGAGAAGGTGTTCGGCGAACGGCCGCAGGTCCCGGCACACTTGCGTGAACGCCACGCCGATGCGCGCACCTCACCGGCCGCGCGGCGTCCGACACCCGCAGGGCCTGACGCGATCCGTCTGCCCAAGACAGCAACTTCAGCCGAGCTGAAGATGATCGCAGGCCTGGTCCTGATCGTGCTCGCCCTGATCCTGTTCGTGTTCAACCGGCGTCGGCTCTTGCTCACCGACGCCGCTTGAGAGAGGAGCCTCCCCGAGCTCCTCTGTTAGCGCGCGCGGCTGCCCGTCCCATACCAACGGCCGCGCGCGCCTTTTTCTCTGTCATTGTGAAGAGCGAAGTGACGAGAGTAGATGTCATGCTCCGCCTCTTATCTCCCCTGGTTCTGGCACTGATCGGACTCATCCTGTTCGGCGACGGCGCCTACATCCATGCCAAGGCGTGGCTGGCGCAGGTGCTGCTGGAGCGCGCGTTCGACAAGAGCCTTGCGACGGGCGAGGCGATCAAACCATGGGCATGGGCCGATACCTGGCCGGTCGCGCGGATCGAAGTGAAGCGGATTGGCGCCAGCGCAATCGTGCTGGAAGGTACGAGCGGCCAGGCGCTCGCCTTCGGACCGGGCCACATCCATCAAACGGTTGATGCCGGCGAGCGGGGAGTTGCCGTATACGCAGCGCATCGTGACACCCATTTCCGCTTCTTGCGGAATGTTGCCGTCGGAGACGTCATTGAGGTCACCCGCCGCGACGGCAAGCATTTTCACTATCGGGCGGATTCTTCGGCCGTTGTCCGTTTCGACGCGTCGGGCATCGCCCCCTCGACGCAGGGCGTGGAACTCGTGCTCGCGACCTGCTGGCCGTTCGACGCCGTTACGTCCGGCCCGGAGCGCTACGTCCTGCATGCCACCTTGATCGAAACGCGTGAATAGCGGTTCGCAATCGACCCATCCGGGAACGATCGAGCCTTCTCAAACCGCGCCGGACACGCCGGGTCCATCGCGTTTGACGCGACCGTGAACTGGCGCCGTCGACCAGAGACCTGTAAGAAGATTCCATTGTTTTGGACGTTGTAATTTGCGAAAGCTCGATAGATGGACGACGAGTTCAGGCAGCGCCTCGAACAGCGATTGGAGCAGCTCGAAAATCGCGTCGCGCTGCTCGAAAGGAATCAGGATCTCATCGCCGCCGGGCAAAGAAGATCTTCGCTTCGGAGCCTCTGGCGGCGTCCGCCGATGTGGACCTTCGAGCAATATCCACCGCGCCTGCTCAACCTGATGGCTTTCCCGCCAGCACCCTCGATCCATGAGAATGCACCGCGGATCGCGATGGTCACGCCGAGCTACAACCACGCGCAATATCTCGGCGCCACGATCGACAGCATCGTGAGCCAGAACTATCCGAACCTGTATTACCACGTGCAGGACGGCGCCTCGATCGACGGCACGGCTGATCTCCTGAAGGGCCGCGGCGAGAGCATCAGCTGGAAGAGCGAACCTGACAGCGGGCAATCGAACGCCATCAATCTCGGCTTCGCCGGCGTCGACAGCGAGATCATGGCCTATCTCAACAGCGACGACATGCTGCTGCCGGGGACGCTGGCCTATGTCGCCAACTACTTCACGTCGCATCCGCATGTCGACATCGTCTATGGCCATCGCGTCTTCGTCGATCGCGAGGGACTCGAGGTGGGCCGTGCCGTGCTGCCGCCCCATGACGGGCGCGCGCTGCAATATGCCGACTATATCCCGCAGGAGACGATGTTCTGGCGCAGGCGCGTATGGGACAGGATCGGTCCGATCGACGAGAGCTTCCACTACGCGATGGATTGGGACTTCATCCTGCGGGCGCAGGCCGCGGGATTCAAATTCGTGCGCCTGCCGCGATTTCTCGCCTGCTTCCGAATCCATGATGCCCAGAAGACGGCATCGACCTACGCGATCGGCGTCCGGGAGATGGGCATCCTGCGGCGCCGCGCTCTCGGCTTCGATCCGACACAGATTCAGATTCGCCGCGCCATCGCCCCCTATCTCGCGAGGCAGGTCATCTTTCACTACGCCCACAAGCTGAGCCTGCTGGGATACTGAGCGGGCGGCGATCACCCACCTCGTGCCGCATGGACATCGTGATCGAGCCAGATCCGCTCGAGCCCGATGCCGAGAGGTCGCGCGTCGGGGCTCAGTCCGAGATCCGCGGGCGAGCGTGGATCGGATAGCGACAGGCTGATGGTCAGCGTCCCGTCGGCGGCAATCGCGGCGGGATCGAGCATCAACCTGCGCAAGCCCGCGAACGCCTCTCTCGAGAATGTCAGTTGCTGCGGCGCTCCATTGCCGACGCGGCATGCCGCCTGCAATTGCGGATTCCTCTCGGAAACGAAGGCCCGGCACGCCAGCACAAGCTCAACCGGCCGTGACGGAATGGGATGGACCTCGAACCGGAGCACGCAATTCCTGGCAATGGACCAGGTGCCCCATTGCTCCGGCTCGCTCCATCCCTCGATCAACGCGGCGACGCCCGCTCCGCCATGCGCGAATTCGAGCTGCTTTGCGCCGAGGATCGGCGAGGACACGGGAGCCTTCAGAGCGGCCGGATCGAACGGCCCCTGATCCGGAACGAACTGCGCGATCACGCGCACTGCATCCGCAATCGAATTGAGCCCAAGCGCAGAACCATCCAGCTCGTAAGCCACACGGTTCGGTCCGGTCACGCTAACACCCCGGCCGGGTGGCGGCCGGTCCGCAAGGCGGGCAGGAATGATGATGTCGGCGACGTCGAACCCATGCGTGCGCGCGAGTTCGCCGATGGTCTGCACGGTCCGATCATACAGGGGCGGCCGATGGTTGATGTCGGTCGCGAGCGCCTGTGCCAGCGCCTTGAAGTCGAGCCGCACCTCGTCGTGATCCGCCAGCAGCAGACGCTTGAGGACAAGCATGTCCTTGGCGATGAAGAGCTGGAGCGCGTTGAGATCGGGAAGTTGGAGATCCTCGTCAATAGGTCCGAAATCGCGCGCTCCTCGCGGCGTCTCGAGCAGATCAGTGGTCTCGAAGAACAGCGCGTGACCGGTGCTGTGCTGCGAGAATCCGGCCATGCTGAGCGGCCGCGACAGCCGGATGAAACTGTCGGTCAGCGCAGCGTTGGCGATACCGGACGCCACATCGGGCGATAGACCGATGAAATAGCGGCCGCCGATCGCACGCATTCGATCGATGACGCTGCGGCGGACGAACGAATTGTAGATCATCGGCAGATGCGCATAGTTCGCCTGGAAACCGAAGATGCGCCTCAGTTCGTCGCGCGACGAAACTCGCTGTGCGGACGAGGTGAGGTCGATCTCGGCAAGCAGCCGGTTGCGGAAGGCCGGGTGGTAGTAGCTCGGCCAGTGATAGGTGTAGGCGCTCCAGCTCAGGAGATCGATGTTTCGGCCGGAGAGCATCGCCGATGCCGCGGCGCATGCATAGGGCATCAGCCCGTCGTCGTCGCCGATGAAGGCGACGTACTCGCCCGAGGCGTGGCCGAGCGCCGTCTCCCAATTGTCCGTCATGGTCAGAACGACCTCGCTGGCAAAATGCCTGAAGCGATCGTCCTGGAGGTCTGCGACGATCTTCTCAATCTCGGGATTGCCGCCATTGTTCTGAACGATGAACTCGCAATCTGCATGCGCAGGCTGGCACGCCATGGTCGCGAGCGCGTGGCGAAGCGTGTCGGGACGATCGAGGGTCGGCACCACGATGGACAGCAGCGGCATGATCACCATTTGCGAGAATGAGGGTCACGGTTTCCTAGCATCTTGCCGGACCGTTCGCACTTTCGCCAAAAGTCTCGTGATGCTAGCCTTATCGTCAGATCCTGCCCATTCCGTCTCGCGGCATGGAGCGGCCACGATCAGCCCCCGAAGCCGGCGCGCGGCGCGCGTTGCAACAAGAACAAGAAGTGAGGGAAGCGCATGGAAGCTCAAGTGCCCGCCGCATCGGTTTCTCCGCGCCCATGGTCTCCATCGCCCGATGCCGGAGAGATCGTCAAGGGCATCCACGCCATGCTGCACCCGCACAACATCGTGCTGGTGGGCGCGACCGACAAGCCCGGCAACTATGCCGAACGCATCTGGAATAACCTGATCAAGTACGGTTACGAGGGCGGCCTCTATCCGGTCAACGCCAAGCGGGAAACCATCTGGGGCGTCCCCTGCTACAAGGATTTTGCGAGCCTCCCGGAAAAGCCGGATCACGTTCTGGTGCTGGTGCCGGCGCGCTTTGCCGTACAGGTGATCCGCGATGCCGCGGCCGCCGGCGCACGGTCGGCCACCATCGTCACCTCGGGCTTCAGCGAGTTGCAGGACGAGGAAAGCCAGAAGCTCGCGGCCGAATTGCAGGCGGCGATACGCGAGACGGGACTTGCCGTCACCGGCCCGAACTGCCTCGGCAATCTGAGCGCCGGCGAGAAGCTTTTCACCAACATCGACGACCGCATCGTCACCATGGAACAGGGCGCGGTAGCGATCGCCGGACAGTCCGGCGCGATCGTCATGGCGATCCGCCAAGCGCTGGAGGATCGAGGTGTCGGCGTCGGCTACATGGTGACATCAGGCAATGAGGCCGGGCTCGAGACGCCGGACCTGATGCGCTATTTCGCCGAGGATCCGAGCATCAAGGTGATCGTCGTCTACCTCGAAGGCGTACGCAATACCAAGGCGTTCCGCGAGGCCTGCAAGGCAGCGCGCGCTGCCAGCAAACCCGTGATCGCACTCAAGCTTGGTTCGTCCGAGGGTGGCCGCGCCGCGGCGATGGCACATACGGGTGCGCTTGCAGGCTCGATCGAGACGTTCGACGCCATTGCAACGCGCGAAGGCGTCATCCGCGTCGGCGGGCTCGACGAGCTGATCGAGACCACGGAATGCTTCGTTCATTGCGGCGTGCCCAAGGGCGACCGGCTCGCGGCGGTCACGCTGTCCGGCGGCAAGCGCGGCATGCTGCTGGACGCCTTCTATGCCGAGGGCCTGAACTTTGCGCCGCTCAGCCCGCACGTCGGCTCCGAGCTGGCAAAGATGCTCGGCCCGGGGTCGATCGTTGGTAACCCGCTCGACGCCGGCTTTGCCGCGGTGGTCGATCCCTCCGTCTACATGAAGTCGATCAAGCTGATGATCGACGACCCCGATATCGACATTGTCATCGTCGATGCCGAGCTGCCGAAAGCCCCGCACGAGCTTCGCGAGCGCAATTTGCGTATCGTCGACGACATGGCGCGCCAGGGCGGCAAGCCTGTGATCTATATCAGCGCGATGTCGATCGGCTTCACCGAGTTCACCAAGACCTTGCGCAAATCGCTGCCGCATCTCGCGGTCATGCAGGGCATGGACCGGGCGGTGACCGCGATCAAGTCGCTGCTCGACTACGCCAGGCTGCGCAAGGAGGTGCCCGATATCGTCTCGAGCTCGAAACCTGCCGCGCGCGCCGTGCTGGAGAAGGCGCTGAAATCGGCGAGCGGCGCCGCGCTCGACGAGGTCGCCTCGAAGAAGCTCCTGAAGGCCTATGGCATTCCGATCTCGAAGGAGGCGATCGCACAGACCGCAGCCGAGGCGGTGAAGATCGCCAAGCAGATCGGCTTTCCGGTCGTGGCAAAACTCGTCAGCGCCGAGATCCTGCACAAATCCGACATCGGCGGCGTGGTGTTGAACCTCAACAGCGCGGCCGAGGTGAAGACGGCGTTCGCCGACATCACCGCACGGGTCGCGAAGCTGAAGGGCAAGCCGAAGCTGGACGGCATTTTGATCGCGCAGCAGGTCAAGGCCGAGCTCGAGCTCGTCGTCGGCGCCTCGCTCGATGCCGAGATGGGACCTGTCGTGCTGTTCGGCACCGGCGGCATCGACATCGAGCTGATGAAAGACGTCGCGCTTGCCGGCGCGCCGCTGGACGAGGCCGAGGCGCGGCTCCTGATCGGCCGCACCAAGGCTGGGATCAAGCTGCGCGGCTATCGCGGCAAGCCGGCCCTGCACGAGGCCTCCGCGGTGAAGACGCTGGTCGGCCTGTCCAATTTGATCGCGGATGCCGACGACCGGATCGCCTCGATCGATATCAACCCGTTCCTGATCAACACCAGGACGGGCGTAGCGGTCGACGCTCTGATCGTGCTGAACAATGCTGCTGCTAGGCGAGTTGCCGGGCATTGAGGCCGTAGGGCGGATTAGCGCCAGCGTAATCCGCCAATTTACACGACTGCTGCGGCGAAAACGGCGGGTTACGCTTCGCTAACCCGCCCTACGTACCATTGGGGCCTCCTTCCAACTTCCCCGCTTTGGCCGTAGAATCGCCTGATGGCACGCGCGAGTAATCTGGTGATCGGAACGGCAACGCTGACGGTGATTGCCGTGGCGTTCGGCGGCCTGCTCGGCGTGCAGAAATGGCGCACCATCCAGAGCCGCAGCCAGTTGCGCGTGGTGTTCGAAGGCGGCTCGGCCAGCGGCCTGCGCCGCGGCGGACCGGTCAATTTCGACGGCGTGCCCGCCGGCCAGATCCTCTCGATCAAGCTGGACAATCCGCGCAGGATCGTGGCGCTGGTGATGCTCGACAACACCGCGCCGATCCGCAAGGACACCGTGGCGGGCATCGAGTTCCAGGGCCTCACCGGCGTCGCCGCGATCTCGCTGATCGGGGGCGCGCCCTCCGCGCCGCCGGTGCCGCTGGACTCGGACGGCATCCCCGTGCTGACCGCCGATCTCAGCGACGCCGAGTCCATCGTCGACACCCTGCACAGTGTCGACCGCACCATCGTCAGCAACGCCCCCGCGATCAAGGAAGGCCTGCGCACGTTCGAGGACTACACCGCCGACCTCCGGAGCAAGGGTGGCGAAATCGACTCCGTCATGGCCAAGGTCGACACCGCCTTCGCGGGCTTTGATAAGGCAGTCACGAAGATCGAGGGCGTGGTGCCCGGCTTCGTCGACGGCAAGGCCGACGAGCTGTTCGAGAAGATACAGGGGCTGCACGAGCTCGCCGACACCATGAGAAAGAAATCGGCCGGCTACCTCGAGGACATCCGTCGCTCGCTGCTCGACGTCAGCGAGGCCGCCAACAAGATGAGCGGGACGCCGGCCCCCACTGCCGCCCCGCGCCCGCCGCGCAAGCCGCCGCAGAAGAAGCAGTGACGCCTCCCCTATCCTCCCTCTCAAGGGAGGCGACCATGTCTCACCATGCGTAGCGCACGACGCCCTTGCCGGCGTAGGAACGGGTGAGGTTCGAGAACTCTCCCTCGAACGTCGCCGATGCAGACCAGCCGTTCATCCAGTTCATCTGCGCTGATGCCGTGGTCAGAGCCGAATCGCGCGCCTGGGCGGCACCGTTCACGACGAAAGCCGATCCCGGCAGGGTCTGGAACACCGCGCCGACGGTGCGGTCCGGATTGTAATCATGCGCCCAGGCGAGGCGGCCGCGCAGGGTCATGAGGCCACCGGCCGCGGCAAACGATCTGTCCGCGCGCAGGCCGAGTTCGGTGCGCGTGCTGGTCACGTCCTTGGCGGCATAGTTGAGAGCGAAGACGTTGCTGCCGACCACGGCAGCCTCTGCATAGGTCGGAAGGCTGAACAAGGTGGCCTGGAGCGCCGCATACGGCGTGAGGCCAGCCCACTGCATGGCATAGCGATAGCCGCCCTCGATGCGGCCCGAGAACGCGTTGGCGTTGAACTGCGCACGCAGCTGGTCATAACCGGCAGCCGTCACGATGCGGTTGGTCGTGACGTCCTGCCAGCCATAGGCGAGCGCCGCCGTGATGTAGGCCGGTCCCGCCGTATGACGCACGAAGGCACCGGCCTGGAAAAGGTCGGAGCGACCCCAGCCGAGCCCGTTGACGTTCAAGGCGGTCCCGCCGCCTGCGAGTGCAAAGCCCGCAATCGTCGATGGCGAGAAGCGGTAATCGAGGCCCACGGCAGTGCCGTAGACACTGCTGCTCGTGTTGTTCGAGCCGAGGCCGGAATTGCCGTCCGTGGTCTGCGAGCCGCCGTAGCCGGCCGTCCACACATCCCAGCGCTGCTCGAACGTTGCACCTGGTGCCTTGCGGTAAATCGAGGCGAAGGCGTCGCGCGCGCTCTTGTCGCGCGCATTTGCGTCCGCGGCAAATGGCGAGGCGCCAGGGGTGCCGCTGCGTCCAGAGCTGAAGACGTCGGTCAACAGGCTCATGAACAGGTTCATCGCATTGAACGTCGTCTGCTGCGATCCCGTTGCGGATTCACCCGAGGCCTGCGTCAGGCCCCCGGGACCAAGACCCGCGAGTTCGGCCTGCAGGAAGCCGTTGGTGTTGAAGAAATTCTGAAGCGTCGTGGCAACGTTCTGCTGGTTGACGTTGAGCGCGTATTTCGCGCCGTAGTTCAGCGTGAAATCGAGGAAGACCTCGTTCGATCCGACGGTCGTCGTGCCGATGAGGCCACCCGGCGCGGCAACGCCCGAAAAATTCCCGCCGGAGGTGCCGAAGAAGTTCATGATCGAATAGTGCTTCATCACCGCGGCGCCCGGATACAGCGCGACGCCGACAGTGCCGTCCAGCGCGACATTGCCGGTGACGAGCGCGTGGCTCGTGCTGGATCCGCTACCGACCTGCACCACATAGACCGAGCCGGACTGAAGCGTGAGATCGCCCTGAACCTGCATGCTCGAGCCCGGGCCGCCGTCGCCGGGCGCATAGATACCGCCGTTGGCGATAACCGTATTGCCAACGATTCCGGCGCCGAACAACGCACCACCGGCATTCACGGTGGTCAGGCTCGACTGCGAGATGTCACCATCGACCCGCAGGATGCCGCCGTTCACCGTGGTCGTGCCGGTGTAGGTATTCGCGCCCGAGAGGATCAACGTGCCGCTGCCGACCTTTTCCAGCGAGCCGGGGCCAGCGGGACCGCAACCGCAGGTATCACCGATGACGCCGCTGACCTCGGTCGAGAGGTTGTTACCGCCGACGACGAGGGTATTGCCGCCGCCGATGTAGTAGAAGCCGCTGCCTTCGATCGATCCTGCGGTGATGCGACCATCGCCGGCCGGACCGGTGCCTCCACCGAAATCGACGACGCCGGTCCCGGTGGTGATGAAGCGTGCGTTGCCGCCGGTGGAGTTGTCGAAGAATTCGGTCCTGCCGCCGTCCTTGGTGATGATCGTGGCATTGCCGGCCGTCGTGAACGCGCCGAAATTGGTGAGACCGTCGGCTTCATTGATGATGGTTGCATTGCCGGCGGTCGCCGTGTCGGAGCCGGCGAACGTCCCGAACACGGTCCCGCCAAAATCCTTGTTCACGATCGTCGCCGAGCCCGCCGAAGATTGCTCGATGAATATCGTGCCGCCGCCATTCTGGTTGGTGATGTTGGCCGCGCCTGCATTAGTCCGTCCGAAGAAGCCGATCAGGCCGCTGTCATTGATGATGGTGGCCCGACCGGCCGTGGCGGTGTCGGAGCCGCCCCCGAGCGGATCGCCGAAATACACCTGGCCGTTGTTGGTGATCACGATCGAGCTGGCGGAGCTTGCGTTGAGAAACATCGTGGTGCCGGAGAAGGCGTTCAGGATCGACGTGATCCCCGACGTGTCGGCATTGACGATGCTGAAGAGGCCCTCGTTGGTGACGGCGCCGACCATGCTCGCGGTGTGGGTCGCGTCACCGAGCCGCAGGGATCCGCAATTGCAGATGAAGGTGCCGCCGGTATAGGAGTTCGCGCCGAGCAGCGCCAGGGTACCTGGTCCCTGAACATTGATGCCGTCGCTGCCGACAATGCGCGAAACGATCGCGGCCGAGGGATCGCTGGTGCCGGTCACATCGTTGGTGACGAACGTGGTGCCGCCCGCAGCCAGCCTGAGGTCGCCGCCCTGAATGGTATAGATCGAGCCGTCGGCGGTCAGGTCGAAGCCCACGAGGCTGGTGAGCTGCACGCCGCCCGGCGTAACCGTCACCGTGCCGCCCGTCGCCGGCGTCGAGGGAGCGCTGCTTCCGAACAGCGTGCCGGCTGACGCGGGATCATAGGCGGTGCTGGTCGCGCCAAAGACGTCGGTCCAGTTGGTCGTCGTGTTGTCCCAGACGCCGCCCCCACCGTTGACGGTGCCGTTCGGCGTGGTCTGTGATCCGTTGAAAACCTGCTGGGCCCCGACCGGGCTCGCCACAGCGATCGCGGTCACGACGAGGCCGGCCCCGAATGCCGCGCGCTTTGCCGCAGCACTCCGGCGCGGGCAACTCCCCCCGCTCGATCGCAACCAAGCCCCCACGCTCGTTCCCCACCCCGCGGCGCTCCCCAGCGGCGCCGCGGGGAACTTAGGCGAAGAGGATGGGCGGTAGAACTACGGGGCATCGAGAATCCGCCCAACTGCCCCCCAACTCGGGCAGATTCAACAGTCCATGTTGTAACCGCGCCACGGTTTTGCCGGGCGCCATTCCCATTCCGCACACCTACGGACGGATCAGAACGTCCGCATTTGTGGACGGCCGTTCACATCAAGGGGTTGACCCGTCCAACTCATGGAGCCGGCAAGGGCTCAGTAATTGCTCGGCGACGACCCATTCGGGATGCCGTCGATCGGACATTCGTCCGTGCCGGGGGTCGAGCGGGTCATCGCCTCGACCATGTCACGCGTGCCTTCGGGATCCTTGATCCAGTTCTTGTAGAAGTCATAGGGGCACGCCGCGACGCCGCGCGGGCTTTCGCCGGAATTGATCATGCCGGTGTAGCCGCGGTGGACCAGCTTGTAGAGATGGTTCTGTGACTGGCCGTTGCGGCGCGCATCGCGGATCAGATGTTTCGACAGCTGTGCGTACTGGATGCCGTAATCCTCCTCGCCGCACTCGCCGAGCGTACGGCCATCGAAGCCGATGATCGCGGAGTGGCCGAAATAGGAGTAGACGCCGTCGAAGCCTGCGGCATTGGCGACAGCGACATAGACGTTGTTGGCCCACGCCATCGCCTTGGAAATAAGGACCTGCTGCTCCTTGGCCGGATACATGTAGCCCTGGCAGCGCACGATCAACTCGGCGCCCTTCATGGCACAATCACGCCAGATCTCCGGGAAATTGCCATCGTCGCAGATGATCAGGCTGACCTTCATCCCCTTGGGGCCGTCGGAGACATAGGTGCAATTGCCGGGATACCAGCCCTCGATCGGCACCCATGGCATGATCTTGCGATACTTCTGCACGATCTCGCCCTTGTCGTTCATCAGGATGAGGGTGTTGTAGGGCGCCTTGTGCGGATGCTCCTCATGTCGCTCGCCGGTCAGCGAGAACACGCCCCACACCTTGGCCCTGCGGCAGGCCTCGGCGAAGATCGCTGTCTCTTCACCCGGCACCGCGCACGCCGTCTCGTACATCTCCTTGGAGTCGTACATGATGCCTTGCGTGGAATATTCCGGGAAGATCACGAGGTCCATGCCGGGCAGGCCAGTCTTCATGCCCACCACCATGTCGGCGATCTTGCGGGCGTTATCGAGCACCTCGGCCTTGGTGTGCAGGCGGGGCATCTTGTAGTTCACCACGGCGACGCCGACGGTATCGTTACTGCTGGAAATGTCACCGTGAAGCATGTTGGGCGCTCCTGTCGTTTATTGGTTTGAGGTGCGTTAGTGGCTGATCATCCACGGCCGCGCAGTCGGAAAGCCCTTGGCGCCGCTCTTCGTCTTGGTCACCAGCCGCGCCGGCTTCTTCTTGTCGATCGCGTTCTTGTCCTTCACGGACTTGCCCGAAAAGCAGCAGCCGCAGCCGGGACCGTGCGAGGCCTTGTATTGCGCGAGCGTCTGCGGCGCGTGCGAGCTGCGCTCGTTGACGGCATGCGCCTTGCGCTTGTCTGACGGCATGCAGAAGAAATTCGGCGCGGTCAGAATGACGCGCGGCGCAATGGTCTCGCAATGCGGGCAGCTTTGTGGATCGTCGCACTCGGCCATCGGGCGCAGGTCCTTGAACGGGCCGCAATCGTCACAGAGATATTCATAGACCGGCATCGCATCATCCCTACACTCTTGCCTGTTCAACGGAGGCTCGCTCGCACTGTTCGTGCGGAGATAACTCCTCACCCCAACCCTCTCCCCGTAAGGACGGGGAGAGGGAGCACACCGACTACTTGTCCGGCGAGATCGGCATCTGGATATCGCCGGTGATGTGCTTGATGGGACCTGCCGCCGACGGCATCACGTCGAAGTCGAAGATCTCGGTCGGCAGCCACAGCGTGGCGCAGGCGTTGGGCACGTCGACCACGCCGGAGATGTGGCCCTGACATGGCGCGGTGCCGAGGATCGAATAGGCCTGTGCGCCGGAGTAGCCGAACTTCTTCAGGTATTCGATGGCGTTGAGACAGGCCTGGCGATAGGCGATGTGAACATCGAGATAGTGCTGCTTGCCGGCTTCATCCACCGAGATGCCTTCGAAGATCAGATAATCCTTGTAGTTCGGCGTGATCGGGGACGGCTTGAAGATCGGGTTCTTGATGCCGTACTTCGACATGCCGTCCTTGATCACCTCGACCTTCAGATGCAGCCATCCCGCCATCTCGATGGCGCCGCAGAAGGTGATCTCGCCGTCGCCCTGGCTGAAGTGCAGATCGCCCATCGAAAGACCCGCGCCCGGCACATAGACCGGGAAGTAGATCTTCGAGCCGCGCGAGAGATCCTTGATGTCGCAATTGCCGCCGTGCTCGCGCGGCGGCACCGTGCGCGCGCCCTCGGCGCCGATCTTGGCTTTCACGTCGCCCTTGGCGCGGCCGCCATGGGCGGTCGCCGCGAACGGCGGATTGGCAAGGCCCGGCACGCGGGTCGGATTGGTCGAGATCAACTCGGCCTCACGCTTGTTCCAGGTCTCCAGCATCTTCGGATCGGGCAGACAGCCGATCAGGCCGGGATGGATCAGGCCGGCGAAGTTCACGCCGGGCACGTGGCGGGACGAGGTGTAGAGGCCCTTGATGTCCCAGATCGATTTCTGCGCCAGCGGGAAATGGTCGGTGAGGAAGCCGCCGCCGTTCTGCTTGGAGAAGAAGCCGTTGAAGCCCCACAGGCTCTCTTTCATCGGGCCGACGTCGAGCAGATCGACGACGAGGAGATCGCCGGGCTCGGCGCCCTTGACGCCGATCGGACCGGACAGGAAGTGCACGATCGACAGGTCGATGTCGCGCACGTCATCGGCGGAATCGTTGTTCTTGATGAAGCCACCGGTCCAGTCATAGGTCTCGATGATGAAATCGTCTCCGGGATTGACCCAGGCCACGATCGGGATGTCGGGGTGCCAGCGGTTGTGCACCATGTCATTTTCGTAAGCCGACTTGGTCAGATCGACCTTGATCAGTGTCTCTGGCATCGAGATGCTCCCCTTTTACACGGTTGGTTAGACGGACAGATATTTCGAGACCTGCGCGGCATCGACGGCGTGGCGCGGATCGTCGCGCACGATCTCGCCGTTCTCGATCACCAGCACGCGGTCGGCGATGTCGAGCGCGAAGCTCAGGACCTGCTCGGACACGACGATCGAGAGCCCCTTCTCGTCGCGGATGCGTTTCAGGGTCCGCGCCATCTCCTTGATGATGGAGGGCTGGATGCCTTCGGTCGGCTCATCCAGCAGCAACACCTTCGGCTTGGTGGCGAGCGCACGCGCAATGGCGAGCTGCTGCTGCTGGCCGCCGGAGAGATTGCCGCCGCGGCGGCCCTTCATCTCCAGCAGGACCGGAAACAATTCGTAGATGTCGCCGGGTACCTCGGATTCGCCCGCAACGACGAGGCCGGTCTCGATGTTCTCCTTCACCGTCATGGTGGAGAAGATCATGCGGCCCTGCGGCACATAGGCGAGGCCCTTGGCGACGCGCTCGTAGCTCTTGAGGTTGCCGAGCTCGGCGCCGTCCATGGTCACCGAGCCGCTCCTGGCCGGCAGGATGCCCATCAGCGACTTCATCAGCGTGGTCTTGCCCATGCCGTTGCGGCCCATGATCGCCACGATCTCGTTGGGCGCGACCTTGACGTTGAGCCCGTGCAGCACCTCGCTCTGGCCGTAGGCGACGTGAAGATCGGAAATTGCCAGCATGAAGCGCTCCTAGGCTCGGTACGTCTTCCTTCTCCCCTTGTGGGAGAAGGTGGCGCGGGCGGAGCCCGCGACGGATGAGGGGTATGCATCAGCGGATCCGAGCGGCAGCTTGATCCGCGGAGAGAGACCCCTCACCCGGATCGCATCTGACGATGCGATCCGACCTCTCCCACAAGGGGAGAGGTGCATCGTCGATGCCGCGACGGATTCATTGGTTTTCGCCATCGTCAGTGCCCCAGATAGACTTCGATGACCTTGGGATCGTTCTTGACCTTCTCCATGGTCCCCTCGGAGAGGATCTGGCCCTGGTGCAGCACGGTGACCTTGTGGGCGATGTCCTCGACGAACTTCATGTCGTGCTCGATCACCAGCACCGAGCGGTTCTTGATGATGCGGTTGAGCAGCTCGGCGGTCTTGGCGCGCTCGGACACGCTCATGCCGGCGACCGGCTCGTCGAGCATCAGGAGGTCCGGGTCCTGGATCAGCAGCATGCCGATCTCGAGCCATTGCTTCTGGCCATGGCTGAGCTCGTCGGCATAGGTGTTGAGCTTGTCCTTGAGGAAGATCATCTCCGCGACCTCCTCGACCCGGTCCTTCACCAGCTGGTCGCGCTGAAAGGTCAGCGAGCCGAACACGGTGCGGCCGCGTGGAAACGAGATCTCGAGGTTCTCGAACACGGTGAGATCCTCGAACACCGACGGCGTCTGGAATTTGCGCCCGACGCCGGTCTGCACGATCTCGTTTTCTTTCATCTTCGTGAGCTCCTTGCCACGAAACTGGATCGAGCCCGAGGTCGCCTTGGTCTTGCCGCAGATCAGATCGAGCACCGTGGTCTTGCCGGCGCCGTTGGGACCGATGATGACGCGGATCTCGTTCTCCTCGACGTAAAAGGAGAGATCATTGACCGCCTTGAACCCGTCGAACGAGACGGTCAGTCCGGAGACAGCGAGCAGGAATTCCTTGGGCTGGTGTCCAACGAGCATGATGGCCTCCTCACTCTGCCGGTGCGCCGTCGGCGACCGAATTGTCGTTCCAGCCCGGCTTCCGCTTGCGCGAGGCGAACAGCCGATCAATCCTCGGCTGCACGTAATCGGCCCAGAGCCCGGACAAACCGTTCGGGAAGGCGAGCACGACGGCGATGAACAGCGCGCCGAGGCCGAACAGCCAGAGTTGCGGGAAGGATTCCGACAGGCTGGTCTTGGCGAAATTCACCAGGATGGCGCCCCAGATCGCGCCGAAGATCGACATGCGTCCGCCGACCGCGGTGTAGATCACCATCTCGATCGACGGCACGATGCCGACAAAGGACGGCGACATGAAACCGACATTGAGCGCGAACATTGCGCCACCGATCGCGGCGAAGACCGCGGCCATGCAGAAGGCGAAGATCTTGAAGTTGGCGACGCTGTAGCCGGAGAAGCGGACGCGATCCTCCTGTTCGCGCATCGCCACCAGGATGCGGCCGAGCTTGGTCAGGCGGGTGAACTGGGCGATGCCGATGCAGGCGAACAGCAGCACCACCTCGACGAAGTACAGGATGACCTTGGCGTGGTCGGGCCGGATGTCCCAGCCCTTGAGGGTGCGCAGGTCGGTCATGCCGTTGATGCCGCCGGTGTAGCCCTGCTGCCCGACGATCAGGATGGTGAGGATGGCGGCGACGGCCTGGGTGATGATCGCGAAATAGGTGCCGCCGACTCGGCGCTTGAACATCGCGGTGCCGATGATCAGGGCGAACAGGCCGGGGACCAGGATGATGGCGAGGATGGTGAAGGTGAGGCTGTGAAACGGCTGCCAGAACAGCGGCAGCGACGTGATCTGATTCCAGTCCATGAAATCGGGGATGCCGGGCGTCGACTGGATCTTCGTGTTCTCGACGCTGGAAGCCTCCAGCTTGAGAAACATCGCCATGCAGTAGCCGCCGAGACCGAAGAACACGCCCTGCCCCAGGCTCAAGATGCCGCCATAGCCCCAGCACAGCACGAGGCCGAGCGCGACAAAGGCGTAGGTGAGGTATTTCGCGACCAGGTTGAGGCGGAACACATCCAGCGACAGCGGCAGGATCACGAACAGCACGGCGGCCAGAACGATGAAGCCGATGAGCTCGGAGCGATTGAAGAAGCGTGAGTTGATGATCATGACTTGCCTGCTTCTCCTTACTTGCGGACTTTGAGGGCAAAGAGACCCTGCGGCCGCAGCATCAGGATGCCGACGACAGCGAGCAGCGTCAGGACCTTGGCCATCGAGCCCGACATGAAGAATTCGAGCGTCGATTGCGTCTGCGAGATCGAGAACGCGGAGGCGATGGTGCCGAGCAGGCTGGCCGCGCCGCCGAATACGACGACGAGGAACGTGTCGACGATGTAGAGCTGTCCGGAGGTCGGCCCGGTCGAGCCGATCATGGTGAAGGCGCTTCCGGCGATTCCGGCAATGCCGCAACCAAGCCCGAAGGTGTAGCGGTCGACCTTCTCGGTATTGATGCCGACCGCGCCGGCCATGATGCGGTTCTGCACCACCGCACGGACCTGGCGGCCCCAGCGCGACATGTACATGACGTACGCGACCGAGAGAGTGATCAACACGGTGAGACACATCACGAAGACGCCGTTGATCGGCACTTCGATGCTGTCGGTTACGTGCAGCGAGCCCAGCATCCATTGCGGCAGCTCGACGCCGACCTCACGCGCGCCGAACACGGAGCGATAGGCCTGCTGCAGCATCAGGCTGAGGCCCCAGGTGGCAAGCAGCGTATCCAGCGGGCGCTTGTAGAGATGCCGTATCAGCACCCACTCCACCAGCATCCCCAATGCGCCGGACGCGACAAAGGCCAGGATCATCGCAAGGAAGAAATAGCCGCTGAACAAGCCCGGCAAATAGGACTGGAAGACATTCGAGGTCATCCAGGTGACGTAGGCGCCGAGGATCATGAACTCGCCATGGGCCATGTTGATGACGCCCATCTGGCCGAAGATGATGGCAAGCCCGAGCGCCATCAGGACGTAGACCGAGAACAGGATCAGTCCTGCAAAGCCCTGCATGACGAAGATGGAGCCAAGGTCACCAAGCGAGTAGTCGCCGAACATCGATGTCCTCCGTCGGGGTTAAGGGTCCCGCGTCGCGAGCAGGTTCGCGACGCGGGGGTCTTGGGCGTGGATTTGCGGTCCACGCCAGGGAGAGGCTTGGTGGTTGGAAGAAAGCGCGACTGGGCGCGCTTCTTTATTGGTAACCCTTCGGGAACGGATCGGGCTCGACGAGATCGGCGGTCTCGTAGATCAGCTCGAACTGGCCATCGAGCTTGGCGCGCCCCACCCGGGTCTTCGACCAGAGATGATGGTTCTCGTGGATGCGCACATAGCCTTCCGGCGCGCCCTTGAACTCGACGCCGGGCGAGGCCGCCGCGATCTTGTCGACGTCGAAGGAGCCCGCCTTCTCCACCGTCAACTTCCACAGCCACGGGCCGAGATAGGCAGCCTGGGTGACGTCTCCGATCACCGTCTTCTCGCCCCACGCTTTCTTGAACGCCGGCACGAACGCCTTGTTGTTCGGATTGTCGAGCGACTGGAAGTACTTCATGCAGGCATAGGCACCCGCGATGTTCTCGCCGCCGATGCCGTCGATCTCGTCTTCGGTCACCGAGATCGTCAGCAGCGCCTGCTTGGAGAGGTCGATGCCGGCGGCCTTGAGCTGCTTGTAGAAGGCGACGTTGGAGCCGCCCACGACGTCGGTGAAGATCACGTCGGGCTTGGTCAGCTTGATCTTGTTGATGACCGAGTTGAACTGGGTGTTGCCGAGCGGATAGTACTCCTCGCCGACCACCTTGCCCTTCAGCACGTTCTCGACGTGCTTGCGCGCGATCTTGTTCGAGGTGCGCGGCCAGATGTAGTCGGAGCCGATGAAGAAGAACGACTTCGCGCCCTTTTCCTTGGCGATCCAGTTCAGGCCGGCGAGAATCTGCTGAGTCGCTTCCTGACCGGTGTAGATGACGTTCTTGGACTGCTCGAGGCCTTCGTAGAAGGTCGGGTAATAGAGCATGCCGTTATACTGCTCCATGACCGGCAGCACCGCCTTGCGCGAGGCCGAGGTCCAGCAGCCCATGATCGCCGCGACCTTGTCGTTGACCAGCAGCTTCTTGGCCTTTTCCGCGAAAGTCGGCCAGTCGCTGGCGCCGTCTTCCTGGATGAACTTGATCTTGCGGCCGAGCACGCCGCCGGCGGCATTGATCTGCTCGATGGCAAGCTTTTCGGCCTCGATCGACCCGGTCTCGGAGATGGCCATGGTGCCGGTCGCCGAGTGCAGGATGCCGACCGTGACCTCGGTATCGGTGACTGCAAGGCCGGTGGTGTTGACCGCCGAGGTCGCGGGAGCCTGCGCAAAGGACGCCCGCGGCAGCATCGTGATGGCCGGCACGGCGGCCATTCCCATCAATAGTTTGCGCCGGAGCGGCGACAAAAGTCCCTTGTTTGGTTCGTCTGACATGAGCACCCCACTTTTGTTCGAGTACACGCGATTGGTGCCGTGAGGATGGCTCGGATTGATGCAGTGCCAGCATACGCAAGATCGCGTATACTGCACCGCAAAATGCCGACGTAGGCTTTTGGTACGGAATTTGCGAGGGCTCCGGGTCCGTATCAGGAGTGGGGTAAAGCGTGGCAGGGCGGCAGCGAATAGACCGCGTCAGGCGCCAGTACAACCAATGGGTCGCCAACCAGACCCTGGAGGACTATGCGCTGCGCTTCACGGCGAAGAGCGCGCGCCGCTGGTCCGCCGCCCGGGTCGCCAACACGGCGCTGGGCGCGATCTCGTTCCTGGCGATGGAGGCGATCGGCGGCACCATCACGCTGAACTATGGCGTCACCAATGCGACCGCCGCCATCCTCGTGGTCTCCCTCATCATCTTCTGCTGTGGCGTACCGATCGCCTATTATGCCGCCAAATGCGGCATCGACATCGACCTGCTCACGCGCGGCGCCGGCTTCGGCTACATCGGCTCCACCGTCACCTCGCTGATCTACGCGTCCTTCACCTTCATCTTCTTTGCGATCGAAGCCGTGATCCTCGCGTCCGCCCTCGAAATGTGCTTCGGGATTCCGCGGCCGATCGGCTATCTCATCAGCGCCGTCGTCATCATCCCGCTGGTGGCCTACGGCATCACGCTGATCAGCCGCTTCCAATTGTGGACGCAGCCGCTGTGGATCGTGCTCCACATCATTCCGTTCGCGGCGATCGCCTGGCACAACCCGCATTCCTTCACGGAGTGGCGTAAGTTCTCGGGCGAGCACGGCGACCTCAGCGGGCATTTTGACCTGCTGCTGTTCGGAGTTGCGGCTTCCGTGGTGTTTTCGCTGGTGGCGCAGATCGGCGAGCAGGTCGACTTCCTGCGATTTTTGCCGCGCGACCGCCGCGCCTCCAGGGCGTCCTGGTGGGTGGCGCTGATGAGCGCGGGACCGGGCTGGATCGTGCTGGGCGCGCTGAAGCTCCTAGCGGGTTCGTTCCTCGCGTTCTTCGCGCTCAGCCACGGGGTGCCGCCCGAGGAGGCCGCCGAGCCCGCCCATATGTATCTCGAAGCGTTCCGCTATGTGCTGTCCCAGCCTGACCTCGCGCTGGCGTTGACCGGCACATTCGTGATCCTGTCCCAGGTGAAGATCAACGTCACCAACGCCTATGCCGGCTCGATCGCCTGGTCGAACTTCTTCTCGCGCCTGACCCACAGCCATCCCGGCCGCGTCGTCTGGCTGGTCTTCAACGTCATCGTGGCGCTGCTGTTGATGGAGATCGGCGTCTACAAGGCCCTGGAGCAGACGCTCGCGCTCTATTCGAACGTCGCGATCGCCTGGGTCGGCGCGCTGGTCGCTGACCTCGTCGTCAACAAGCCGCTTGGATTGCGGCCACAGCAGATCGAATTCAAACGCGCGCATCTCTACGACGTCAATCCGGTCGGCGTCGGTGCGATGACGATCGCGACCATTGTTTCCATCAGCGCCTTTTACGGCCTGTTCGGGCCGACCGCGAAGGCGCTGTCGGCCTTCATAGCGCTGGCGGTTGCCTTCCTCACCGCACCGTTGATTGCCTGGGCCACGGACGGCAAATATTACATCGCGCGCAAGCCGAAACGGAGCTGGCAGGACATCGAGGCGATCCAGTGCTGCATCTGCGAGCACGCGTTCGAGCCGGAGGACATGGCCTCGTGCCCCGCTTATGCCGGCCCGATCTGCTCTCTGTGCTGCTCGCTGGATGCCCGCTGCCACGATCTCTGCAAGCCGCACGCGCGGATCCAGGCGCAGGTATCGGAGACGCTGGGCAAGCTGATGCCGCAACCGATCTACGCGCGCATCAACTCGCAACTCGGCCACTATGTCGGCGTGTTCGTGGTCTCCGCCGGCCTCGTCGCGCTGGTGCTGGGCCTGATCTATCTGCAGACCTCGGCGAGCGTGCATGGCGAGAACGCGCTCGTCTCCGACGTGCTCTGGAAGGTTTTCTTCTCGCTCAGCATCATCATCGGCGTGGTGGCGTGGCTGTTCGTGCTGGCGCAGCAGAGCCGCCGGGCGGCGGAAGCCGAGACGCGACGGCAGACCGCGCTGCTGATCCAGGAGATCGACGCCCACAAGCGCACCGACGCCGAGCTGCAGCGCGCCAAGGAGGTTGCCGAATCCGCCAACCTCGCCAAGAGCCGCTACGTGGTGGGCCTGAGCCACGAGCTGCGCTCACCGCTGAACGCGATCAGCGGCTATGCCCAACTCCTGGAGCAGGACACGACGCTCAACACCAAGCCGCGCGATCAGGTCCGCGTCGTTCGCCGCAGTGCCGACCACCTCTCCGGCCTGATCGACGGCATTCTGGACATCTCCAAGATCGAGGCCGGACGGCTGTATCTGTCGCGCGACGAGGTGCGCTTCAGCGAGTTCCTCGATCAGCTGGTGGGCATGTTCCGCCTTCAGGCCGCCGCCAAGGGCATCGACTTCGTGTTCCGGCGGCCGGCGTATTTACCGCTGGTGGTCTATGCCGATGAGAAACGGCTGCGCCAGGTATTGATCAATTTGCTCTCGAACGCCATCAAGTTCACCCAGACCGGCAGCGTGCAGTTCGTCGTGCACTATCGCAGCCCCGTTGCCGAGTTCGAGGTGATCGACACCGGTCCCGGCATCCAGGGCGACGATCTCGAACGCATCTTCGCGCCGTTCGAGCGTGGTGCGCTCGGCGTCTCGCAGCCGCAAACCGGCACCGGCCTCGGCCTGACCATCAGCCGTCTGCTCGCCGGCGTAATGGGCGGCGATATCAAGGTCATGGCCACGGTCGGCACCGGCTCAACGTTCAAGGTCAAGATCCTGCTCTCGGAGGTCACCAATCCGCAGCTCATCGCGCCGGTGGAGGCCCCGGTCTCCGGCTATCACGGCGCGCGCAAGACCATCCTCATCACCGACGACGACCCCGTGCATCGCGACCTCCTGCGCGAGGTGCTGACCCCGCTCGGCTTCATCCTGCTCAGCGCGCCGGATGGCCCCGGCTGCCTCGCATTGGCGCAGCATTGCCGGCCCGATCTGTTCCTGCTCGACATCTCGATGCCCGCCATGGACGGCTGGGCCGTCGCGGAGGCCTTGCGCGCGAGCGGCCATCACCAGGCCCGCATCCTGATGGTGTCGGCCAGCGCGATCGAGGCTCACGGGGCGCCGCTGGCGCAGCCCTTCCATGACGGCTATTTGATGAAGCCGATCGACATCCCGAGGCTCCTGGAGACGATCCGCCAGCTCCTCAAGATCGAATGGCAATACGGCTCGGACGAGATCGCGGTGCCGTTCTGGCGCCCCGAAAGCGGATCGAGGCCGCCGGCGCGGCACATCGAGGCGCTGATCGGGCTCGGCCAGATCGGCTACGTCAGGGGCATACAATTGAAGCTGGACGAGATCGGCAGCGAGCATCCGGAGCACGCCGACTTCGTCGCGCAGATGCGGTCGCTGGTCGACCGGTTCGATCTCGAGCAGTACATGGCCACATTGAAGACGTTGCATGCGCATGAACATTGAGTCGAAAAAGCGCGACGTCGCGCTCGTTGTAGATGACTCTCCCGAGACGCTGCGGCTGCTCACCGACGCGCTCGACGGCGCCGGAATGACGGTGATGGTGGCGCTCGACGGCGCGGCCGCGATACGCATCATCGACCAGATCACGCCCGATATCGTTCTGCTCGATGCCGTGATGCCCGGCATCGACGGCTTCGAGACCTGCCGTCGGCTCAAGCGCGATGCGGGTCTTGCCAATGTCCCCGTGATCTTCATGACGGGCCTCGCCGAAACCGAGCATATCGTGCGCGGGCTCGAGGCGGGCGGCGTCGATTACGTGACAAAGCCGATCGTGATCGAGGAAATGCTGGCACGCATCCGCGTCCATCTCGGCAATGCCCGGCTGACCCAGAGTGCGCGCGCCGCGCTCGACGTCTCCGGCCGCTTCCTGTTCGCGGTCGACCGCCATGGCAATCTGCTGTGGGCAACGCCGCAGGCGCAGAAGCTGCTGTCCGATCATCACGGCGCACAGGCCGACGATTTCGTCCTGCCGCCATCGCTGCTGCTATGGCTGGAGCAGGCCAAAGCCAAGGGCAGCTCGAAATCCCAGGCGGCTTGCTTGCCCGACAATCCGCAGCTGCGGCTCTATTACATGGGCGAAACTGCGCCGAACGAATTCCTGCTGCGGCTCTCCAGGGAGTCCGGCACCGCGCTGCCGCCAGAATTCACCAGCGAGCTCGGCCTCACCACCCGCGAGGGCGAGGTGCTGGCCTGGCTCAGCAAGGGCAAGACCAATCGCGACATCGCGCAAATCCTGGGCCTCAGCCCGCGCACGGTCGACAAGCATCTCGAGCAGATCTACGCAAAACTCGGCGTGGAGAACCGGACCGCCGCGGCGGCGATTGCGGCGAATGCGACGCGAAGGAATTCGTAGAGCTGCTGGGGTGGGTTGGGAGGCTGTTCACGCAACAACCGGTGTCGTCCCGGACAAGCGAAGCGCAGATCCGGGACCCATAGCCACAGCCGATGTTTGGCGAAGGCTCGGAGTTAGCAGCTCGCTCCATAACTACTCCCTGTGGTTATGGGTCCCCGCCTTCGCGGGGACGACAGTGGAGGATGTGGCAATCGTTACCGCCCCTTACACCCCCGAGCGCCCTCACCCGTACACAAACGCCTTGTCATCCAGATCCGTCTTCGGGATCTCGTCCTTCTCCGTCCAGTAATCCTGGCTGTGCTGCCATTCCGGCTTGTCGCCGCGCTTGGGCAACAAATCCATGTTGCGCATCATATAGCCGGGGTTGAAGTTTTCTGGATCGATCCAGGGCAGGATCGGCATGTTGTGGTCTTCGGCGCGCAAGCGTACCTCGACCTTCTTCGCACCCTTGTCCTTCATGTGACCAAGCAGCCGGCAGACGAAGTCGGCGACGAGATCGACGCGCAGCGTCCAGCTGGCGCGGAAATAGCCGAACACCCAGACCATGTTCGGAACGCCCGTGAACATCATGCCGCGATAGGTGACGGTATCGCCGAAGGCGAGCGGCTTGCCGTCGATCTCGAAGGCGATGTCGCCGAGCGCGGCGAGATTGAAGCCGGTCGCGGTGACGATGACATCGGCTTCCAGCAGCTTGCCGGACTTGAGCTGAATGCCGTTCTCGACGAAGCATTCGATCTCGTCGGTCACGACGGAGGCCTTGCCGCTGGCGATGCCCTTGAACAGATCGGCATCGGGCACGAAGGCGATGCGCTGCCGCCACGGCCGGTAAGTCGGCGTGAAATGCGTCCCGACGTCGTAGTCGGGACCGAGCACCGCGCTGATCTGGCCGATCAGGTCCTTCTTGACCTGTTCTGGCTTGGACACGCAGAGTTTCGTGAAGGCATCCTGCTCGAACAGGATCTTGCGCCGAACGATCTCGTGGATCCAGGCCTCATCGACCTGAAGCCGGCGCAGCTCTTCCGCGATCTCGATGGCGTTCCGGCCGAGGCGAAAATAGGTCGGCGAACGCTGCAGCATGGTGACATGCGCGCATTGGTCAGCGATGTTCGGCACCAGCGTCGCCGCTGTGGCGCCCGAGCCGATCACAACGACCCTCTTGTTCGTGAGGTCGACGTCATCGGGCCATGTCTGCGGATGGACGATGCGGCCCTTGAAGCGATCGGTGCCCTTCCATTCCGGCGTGTAGCCTTCCGAATGACGGTAATAGCCCTGGCACATCCAGAGGAAGTTCGCCGTGAACGTCCTCGGCTCGCCGGTGTCGGTCGTCACCGCCTCAATAGTCCAGAGATTCTGCTCGCTCGACCAGCTGGCGGAATTGATCTTGTGCTTGTAGCGGATGTGCTTGGCGATACCGTTGTCGTCGATCACCTCTTTCATATAGGTGAGGATTTCTTCGGCGGTCGCGATCGGCGGCCCGACCCAGGGCTTGAAGCTATAGCCGAACGTATGGAGATCACTGTCCGAGCGGATGCCGGGATAACGATGCGTGCTCCAGGTGCCGCCGAACGTCGCCTGCGTCTCCAGGATGACATAGCTCGTGCCCGGAAGCTGCTTCTCGATGTGATAGGCGCTGCCGATGCCGGAGATGCCGGCGCCGACGATCAGCACGTCGAAATGTTCAGAAGCCTGTTTGGCGGTGGCGTGACTGCGAACAGCGACATTCATTGTTGCTTCTATGCCTTGCTTGTTTTTGTGGCCGCCCTTGACGGACGACGCGTTTCCTCCGCGGCCGGCATGATCACCCGCCGCGCTTCCGCTTCAAAATGACATAGATCAAGCCGCGGTCAAATCACAGCGCCGCACCCCAGCTCCGCGCGGTCTGCAAGATCCAGTCGCGGTAGAGCGTGAGCGGTGTGACGCCGGTCAATCCGCCACAGCCATCGCCGGCGTTCGGTCCCGTCGCCCAGCTGATGACACCGACAAGCACGGCGCCGTTCGGCTTGTCCTCGAACACAGGACCACCGGAATCGCCGGTACAAGCGCCAATTCCGTCGCGAACACCGTTGGTTACGGGATCGACCAGGCGGATCTGGAGCGTGCCGGGCTGGCCTGTGACGACAAGGCCCGCGACGCGCGTGGCCCCGCCGCTCCTGCCATCACCGCGCACGGTGACACCGGTACCGGCAATGACGAAACGGCTACCGACCTGGATCGGAATATTCGGCGCGCCGACCGGCACCGCCGATTTTCCCTTGAGTGGAATTTCCAGTTGCAGCAGCGCCACGTCTGCGCCGGCGCGATGAACCTGCGCTTTGTAGCCCGGATGGATCGCGATGGTGCGCACGTTCAGCAATTGCGGTGCGCCACCGCTGCGATCGACGATCTTGTAGTCCGCGCCCGGCGGCACGCAGTGAGCGCCGGTCAACACGATCTTCGGCGCGATCAGAGTGCCGGTGCAGGAATTGCCGCGCGAGCCGACGATGGTGACGACGGCGCGCGCCACGCCATCGGCCTGCGGCGTGCCACCGCCGACGATGGCATGGGCGGGTGTGGCGAGCAGCAGCGCAGTCGTGATGAACGTGGCAAGCTTCTTCATGGGAACACGCTTCGGTATTGGCGGCGGCAGATTGCTTCGGACTGGTCCTTGCCGATAGCGCATGCTAGCCCTCTTGGAAAGGAATTGACGAGGGCAGGACATTGGCGATCGAGGCGGTGATCTTTGATTTTGGCGGCGTGCTGACGAGTTCGCCGTTCGAGGCATTCGCGCGGTTCGAGACCGAGCGCGGCCTGCCCGTCGACATCATCCGGCGGACCAACGCCGCCAACCACCTGGAGAACGCCTGGGCCAAGTTCGAGCGGGCCGAGGTCGATATCGACACCTTCGACGAATTGTTCGCCACGGAATCGCTCGCACTCGGCGCGGAGGTGCGCGGCCGCGACGTGCTGCCGCTGCTGCAGGGCGATCTGCGCCCCGAGATGGTCGAGGCGCTGAAGCGCATCAAGGCGCAATTCAAGACCGGCTGCATCACCAACAACCTGCCGGCCAATGCGATCGGCAGCATGACCGGGCGCTCGCTCTACATCGCCGAAGTCATGGTGCTGTTCGACCACGTGATCGAGTCCGCCAAGATCGGCCTGCGCAAGCCTGATCCGCGCATCTACCGGCTGATGGTCGAGACGCTGAAGGTCGATCCGAACAATTGCGTCTATCTCGACGATCTCGGCGTCAATCTGAAGCCCGCGCGCGAGATGGGCATGACCACGATCAAGGTGACGAGCGGCGCGCAGGCGATCGCCGAGCTTGAGAAAGCAACTGGGCTGAAGCTGACTTAATTCGCAAATGCCGCAGGGTGGGCAAAGCGGAGCGTGCCCACCACAAGCAGATGGTGGGCACGGCGCTTCCGCGCCTTTGCCCACCCTACGAGAACTCGCAATGACGGCGGAGCCTACTCCCCCGCCGCGATTCGCTCCGGAAACGCCGCCGCCAGCTCGTCGCGATCCGGCTTCAGCACGCCGCGCTCGGTGATGAGGCCGGTCACGAGCCGCGCCGGCGTCACGTCGAAAGCGTAATTCGCGACCGGCGATCCCTCCGGCACGATGCGCACCGTCTCCAGCCTTCCATCCGCGGTGCGGCCGGTCATATCGGTGACCTCAGTGCCGCTGCGCTGCTCGATGGGGATATCGCGGATGCCGTCATGGACGGCAAAATCGATCGTCGGCGACGGCAGCGCGACATAGAACGGCACGCCGTTGTCGTGGGCGGCGAGCGCCTTCAGATAGGTGCCGATCTTGTTGCAGACATCGCCATTGGCGGCGACGCGGTCGGTACCGACGATGGCGAGGTCGACCATGCCGTGCTGCATCAGGTGCCCGCCGGTGTTGTCGGGGATCACCGTGTGCGGTACGCCGTGATGACCGAGCTCCCAGGCCGTGAGCGAGGCGCCCTGGTTGCGCGGACGTGTCTCGTCGACCCAGACATGGATCTTGATGCCGCGTTCATGCGCAAGATAGATCGGCGCCGTCGCCGTGCCCCAGTCGACGGTGGCGAGCCAACCGGCGTTGCAATGGGTCAACACGTTGACGGTCTCGCCCCGCTTCTTCGATGCGATTGCCTCGATCAGCTTCAAGCCGTTGCCGGCGATGCCGCGGTTGATCTCGACATCCTGCTCGACGATTTCGTCGGCGCGCGCATAGGCCGCCTCCGCCCTTTCAATCGGGTCGATCGGCGCGAGCGCCATGCGCATCTCGTCCAGCGCCCATTTCAGATTGATCGCCGTCGGCCGCGCCACCACGAGCGTGTCGTAAGCGCGCTTCAAGCCGGCGTCGGAAGCGTCCTCGCGCATGGCGAGCGCCATGCCATAGGCCGCGGTGGCACCGATCAGCGGCGCGCCTCGCACCAGCATGTCGCGGATGGCGACGGCTGCGTCTTCGCAGGATGTGAGCTTCGCGACGACGAACTCATGCGGCAGCCGGCGCTGGTCGATCGCGCCGATTGTCCAGCCGTCATGCTCGCGCCAGATGCTGCGGAAATGCTTGCCGTCGACCTTCATGGCATTCTGCCTTTCTCATACTCGCAGGATGCGCCCGGCCACCGCATCGAGCTTCTTCAGAAGCTCGGGATCGCGCGCCTCGGGCGCCGTAATCAGCGCGGTGTCGAGCGCGCGGTCCGAACCGATCGGACACGACTCATGCTCGCGCGGAAAGTCCATTGCCAGCCGCGCCACCAGCGCCTTCGCCTTGTCGGCGTTCGAGGTCAGCACGCGGATGATGTCCTGCACGGTGACGGCATCGTGATCGGGATGCCAGCAGTCGAAATCCGTCACCATCGCCACCGTGGCGTAACAGATTTCCGCCTCACGCGCGAGCTTCGCCTCCGGCATGTTGGTCATGCCGATCACGGAATAGCCCAGCGTCTTGTAGGTCATGCTCTCCGCATAGGTGGAGAATTGCGGCCCCTCCATGCAGACGTAAGTGCCGCCACGCGCGATCGCGATGCTCTCGGCTTCAGCGGCCGCGGCAAGATGGATACGCAAACGTGGAGAGACAGGATGCGCCATCGACACATGCGCGACACAGCCCCGGCCGAAGAACGAGCTTTCGCGTTTGTGGGTGCGGTCGACGAACTGATCGACGAGAACGAAGGTGCCCGGCGGCAGCTCCTCCCTGAAGGAACCGCAGGCCGACAGCGAGATCAGATCGGTGACGCCGGCCCGCTTCAAGACGTCGATATTGGCGCGGTAGTTGATGTCGGAGGGCGACAGGCGGTGCCCCTTGTCGTGCCGCGGCAGGAATACGATCGGCAACCCTGCGATGGTGCCGCGACGCACGGGCGCCGATGGCTCGCCCCAGGGGCTCTCGATCACCTCTTCGCGCGCACCCTCGAGGCCCGGCAAATCATAGATGCCCGAGCCGCCGATGATGCCCAATACCGCCTGCGTCATGCCTGCTCCACCCTGTTCGCCACGTGCGACATGGTTAAGCTATGCCAGTTTTGCGGCGGTTTTGGAACGGGGTGGTGGGGCGATGTCGGTGGTGTGAGGGGCGCGGGCGCGCTCGCCTCTCACTCGAACTCGTCCCTGCGCACGCAGGGACCCATACCGCGGATTCTTTCGAGGTGCTTGGTCGCAATCCAGAACGACCAGCCTTCGCAAAACCTCTCCCTGGGGTAATGGGTCCCTGCGTTCGCAGGGACGACCCGGAGAGAGGTCGGCGCGCGGCTTAAGCCGCGTTCGCCAGCTGAAGCTGGGTCGCCACCATCCGCTCCAGCGTCTCGACGGACTGGAAATTCTCCGGCGTGATCTCGGCTTGCGGGATGGTGAAGTCGAACTCGGCTTCGACGGCGAGCATCAGATTGACCATGTCCATCGAGGTCAGGCCGACGTCGACCAGCTTTGCAGACGACGTGACATCGGCCATGAGCGAATTCTGCTCGAGGATGCCCTTCACCAGCTTGATGATGCGATTGCGTACGTCGGTATCAAAGGATTGCATCGGCAAATTCCCGTCTGTCTGTCAAAGGTCGAACCGGCTTGCCGCTACGATGGGCACGGCCTGCCGGTCCCGCAATGGGCGACACCAATACTTCGCGTTTCTTAGTAAACGATGACTCAGATTGTCTGAAATTCAGGCTTCTTCCAGAGTCCTAACGCGATGCTGGAAAAACGGGTGATGCAAACAACCGGACCTTAACTGTTCGTTCGGAATTGGGCTTTGTTTACCCTCTATTTCATCGACGAATTTGAATTAAATCCGTAGCCTCGTCTCACAAGCAAAGATGGCCGGAGGATCGCTTACGCGCATCGCGAATGATGCCGGCGATCTCGAACGGCAAACCGGAGGCGGACGAGTATGAACGTGCGTGAAGCAGTCCTCACTGTCGACGAAACGCAGACGGGCTTCCTCGAGCAGGGTCCCTCCCTGACCGAGCGCGCCGCCCGGACCGCCGCAGCTGCCGCGGCCGACGCCGACGGGGTCGATCGCGACGCCCGTTTCCCGCACAAGGCTTTCGAGGTCGCGCGCGAGCAGAAGCTGCTCGGCGTCATGATCCCGGTCGAATTCGGCGGCTTCGGTGCCTCCATCTACGACGTCACCGACATCTGCTACACGCTCGGACGCGCCTGCGCCTCGACCGCGATGATCTATGCGATGCACCAGACCAAGGTTGCGTGCGTCGTCAGGCACGGCCACGGCATCCCCTGGATGGAAACCATGATGCGCCGGGTCGCCCGCGACCAGTGGTTGCTCGCCTCCTCCACCACCGAAGGCCAGAACGGCGGCAACATCCGCGCCAGCACCGCTGCCGTCGATCACGCCGGCGACACCGTCTCGCTGGTTCGCGACGCCACCGTGATCTCCTACGGCGCCGAAGCCGACGGGCTCGTCACCATCGCCCGCCGCGCTACCGAGGCCGCCGCCTCCGACCAGGTGCTGCTGGCGCTCGCCAAGGACGATTATTCGCTGAAGCGGACGCTGGGCTGGGAAACGCTCGGCATGCGCGGCACCTGCTCGACCGGCTTCGAGCTGAAGGTCGATTGCCCCGCCGATCGCGTCTTCCCGGAATCCTATGACAAGATCCACGCCCAGACCATGACGCCGTTCGCGCATCTGTGCTGGTCGTCGGCCTGGGCCGGCATCGCCGCCGCAGCGGTGACCCGCGCGCAGGCCTTCATCCGCAAGGCGGCCCGCACCTCCGGCGGCCAGATGCCGCCGGCCGCGGCGCATTTCACCGCCGCCAAGATGTCGCTGGCGAAGCTGCGCGCGCTGCTGTCGGCCAATATCGATGCCTTTGCCCGCGCCGAGCATGACGAGCGCGCCCTCGGCTCGCTCGACTTCCAGTCCTCGATCACGCTGCTGAAGGTGCAGGCCTCCGAGCTCGCGGTCGAGACCGTGATGCATGCGATGCGCACAGCCGGCCTCTCCGGCTACCGCAACGACGGCGAGTTCACTATGGGCCGGCACCTCCGCGACGTGCTGTCGTCCCCGATCATGATCAACAACGACCGTATTCTGGCCAATGCCGCGACTTCGACGCTGATGAGCGGCGTGCCGACAAGCCTTCACGACTGAATCAACAACAACAATTTTGAGATAGCAGGACATCGCTCCATGAACATTGCCATCCTCCCCGACTCGCCCGCGACCGCGCCGCAGTTGATCGATCCGCTCGATCATCTCGCCGACAAGCTGTTCCACCGCATGGGCGCCGATGGCGTCTACGCCCGCACCGCGCTCTATGAAGGCGTCGTCGAGAAGCTCGCCGCGCTGATCACCAGCCATCGCGAGAGCGGCACCGAGGTGATGCGTTTCCCGCCGGTGATGAGCCGGGCCCAGCTGGAAAAATCCGGCTATCTCAAGAGCTTTCCGAACCTGCTCGGCTGCGTTTGCGGTCTGCACGGGACCGAGCGCGAGATCAACGCCGCGGTGAGCCGCTTCGATGCCGGCGGCGACTGGACCACCTCACTGTCTCCCGCCGATCTCGTGCTGTCGCCCGCCGCCTGCTATCCGGTCTATCCGATCGCGGCGAGCCGCGGCCCCTTGCCGAAGGGCGGCCTGCGCTTCGACGTTGCCGCTGATTGCTTCCGCCGCGAGCCGTCGAAACATCTCGACCGGCTGCAATCATTCCGGATGCGCGAATATGTCTGCATCGGCACCCCCGACGACGTCGCCGATTTCCGCGAGCGCTGGATGGTGCGCGCGCAGAAGATCGCGACCGACCTCGGCCTCACCTTCCGCGTCGACTATGCCAGCGATCCCTTCTTCGGTCGTGTCGGCCAAATGAAGGCGGTGAGCCAGAAGCAGCAGCAGCTCAAGTTCGAGCTGCTCATTCCGCTGCGCTCGGAAGAGCAGCCGACGGCCTGCATGAGCTTCAACTATCACCGCGAGCATTTCGGCACGACCTGGGGAATCCAGGATGCCGGCGGCGAGCCAGCCCATACCGGCTGCGTCGCCTTCGGCATGGACCGGCTGGCGGTCGCCATGTTCCACACCCACGGCACGGACCTTTCCGCCTGGCCCGCCAAGGTGCGGGACGTCCTGGGCCTGCAGCCGCGGGTCACGGCCGACGCCCATGTCGAAGGCTGGCGCTAGCAGCATGATCCGGATCCGAAGGACCGCGTCTGCGAAGAGTGCAAAGCGGTCTTCCGACAAGATCATGCTGAAACAATAAACCAAACGAGGCCTGTCATTTCCACGGGTAAGACGAGCGTGATTCACACCAAGGTGCGATGCCGCGAGATCACCGAGTCCGACGCCGAAGCGGTCGCGGACCTGCTGACGCGCGGCTTCGTCGGCCGCTCGCGGAACTACTGGATCCAGGGTCTGCGCCGGCAGGCCTTCCGGTCCGTGCCGGAGGGCTATCCGCGCTTCGGCTACATGCTCGAGAGTGACGGCACGCCGGTCGGCGTGCTGCTGCTGATCTACACGGCGCGGAAGAACGGCGAAGAGACCGCCATCCAGTGCAATCTGTCGAGCTGGTATGTCGATCCGGCCTACCGCAACTATGCCCCGCTGCTGACCAAGATCGCGCAGCGGCACAAGGACGTGACCTATTTCAACATCAGCCCGGCCCCGTGGACCTGGCCGATCATCGAGACGCAGGGCTTTCGTGCCTATTGCCGCGGCATATTCTTCTCGGTTCCTGCCCTGGCGCGACCTCCGCGCTGGAGCGAGATCGAGGTCATCTCGCCTCACGCCAAAACGATCGAGGGGCTATCCGAAGCCGAAACCGAGCTCTTGACGCGGCATGCGCGCTACAATTGCCTCAGCCTCGTCTGCCGCACGCCGAAGGGAACATTCCCCTTCATCCTGCAGCCGGTGCGCATCCGCCGCGGCTTCATTGCACCTCCTGCGATGAAGCTGATCTATTGCCGCAGCGCCGCGGAATACGCCGCCTGCGCAGGCCGCATCGGCCGGCTGCTGCTTCGGCTCGGCAAGATCGCGGTGGCGATCGATTCCAATGGACCGCTTCCCGGCCTGGTCGGTATTTATACCGAGCGGCGCGGTCGCAAATACTTCAAGGGCCCGGATCGGCCGCAGCTCGGCGATCTCACCGATACGGAACTGGTGTTGTACGGGCCGTGAGGGAGGCCGTCGGACCAGACCACCGCTGTCGTCCCTGCGAACGCAGGGACCCATACCGCGTGATCTGTCTCTAAGCCGCAATGCTGGTACCACGGGAAGGCCCCTTCACTTCCAATCTTCGTCAAACCTTTCCCTGTGGTTATGGGTCCCTGCTTTCGCAGGGACGACACTTCATTTGACGCGCCCTCCCGCCCAACTCTCGCGCGCACCTCCGCATTTCCGACGCGCTCTCCATCGCCAGTCACCCTCCGTAAACTACTGCGCTTAAGGGAATTTTCCGGCCTCTTCGCTACCCTCGGCGGCTGAATTAGGTTGCGTTAAGTCTATTGCTCGCCGAGATCCCGCCGATCCCATGACGTCGACCCGCGACAACGAGCTTGGTGCACGCCGCGAGCAGGGCCCGGAGGCCTTGGTCGCGCTGAGCCAGCTTGCGCTCGACCACATGGAACAGGGCGTCTGCGTCTACGATGCCGACAACCGGATCGTGCTGGTCAACCAGCGTTACTTGTCGCTGTTCGACATGTCGGCCGACATCGTGCGCGTGGGCACGAGCTACCGCGAGGTACTTGCGCATAGTGCGATGCGCGGCAACTTTCCCCAGGACCAGCTCGACACGCTGTATTCGGCGCGGATCGCGCAGATCGCAGGGGGAAAGCCGTTCCGGACCGAGCAGCAGCTTGCGAGCGGCCTCGTCATGTCGCTCGAGCTCAAGCCGCTTCCCGGCGGCGGCTGGATGACGATCTGCGACGATGTCACCCGCCTCGCCCGGCTCGAGGCGGAATTGCGCGTGCAGACCGAGCGCAGCCAGCACGCGCTCGCCAACATGTCGCACGGCCTCATCATGTATGATGCCGACAGTTGCGTCGTCGTCTGCAACGAACGTTTCCTGAACCTCTACAACCTCGATCCCAGCATCGTAAGCCCGGGCGCCTCGCATCGCGAGGTGCTCGATCATTGGGTATCGCGCGGCAATTTGCCGGGCATGCCGACAGACGAATTCCATAAATCCAGGCTGGAGGACGTGCGCACCAGAAAGGCGAAGTCCCTGCTGGTGATGCGTTATGACGGACGCATGGTGCAGACGGTCTCGCGCTTCCTGCCCGACGGCGGCTGGGTGACCGTGCATGAGGACGTCACGGAGCGGCTGCAATATGAAGAGACGCTGCGGCAACAGAATTTTATTCTCGATGCCGCGATGGAGAACATGGCGCACGGGCTCGCCTTCTATGACAGCGACATGCGCCTTCGCGTCTGCAATACCACCTACCGCAAGATCTACCTGTTGTCGCCGGAGGAGACCAGGCCCGGCACGCATCTCGCGGAGCTGATCGAGCGCTCGATGGCGAACGGCGCGTTCTCGTCCGAGTACAGCCCCCGGCAGCTCTTGGAAGCCGCCAGCGCCAGGATCGCGAACCGCGATTCCTCGCCGATGCGCCGGCGCATGTCGAACGATACCGTGATCTCGGTGCGCTATTGCGCGCTGCCCGAGGGCGGCTTCGTCGCCACTTACGAGGACATCACCGAACGCGAGCACGCGATCGAGGAGCTGAGCGAGCAGTATCGCCGCTTCGACGCGGCGCTGAATAACATGAGCCAGGGCCTGTGCATGCTCGACGCGAGCCTGCGCGTCATCGTGTGCAATCGCCGCTACATCGAGATGTACGGCCTGTCGCCTGACATCGTGAAGCCCGGCGTCTCGATGCGCGAGATCATGGAGCATAGCTGCGAGCTGGGCATCCATCAGAACACCACAGCCGCGCGGCTTTATGCCGATTACGTCGAGCGGCTGCGCGAGGGCGAGCATACGCTGCATCGCCATTTGAGCGACGGCCGCATCATCAAGCTCAATCACAAGCGGATGGAGCATGGCGGCTGGGTCGTCACCTACGAGGACGTCACCGAGCGCCACAAGGCCCAGGCGCGCGTCGCGCATATGGCGCGGCACGATTCGTTGACCGACCTGCCCAACCGCACGCTGTTCCGCGAAAAGATGGGCGAGGGACTGAACCAGGTCGCGATCGCCGGCGGCGCCATGGCCGTGCTGTGCTTCGACCTCGACAATTTCAAGACCGTCAACGACCGCCTCGGCCACGCCGCCGGCGACCGGCTGCTGCGCTGGGTCGCGGCGCGGCTGAAGGAGAATGTCGGCGAGCACGATACCGTCGCACGGCTCGGCGGCGACGAGTTCGCCGTGCTCCAGCGCGGACCGCAGCCGCAAGCGGCGGAAAAGCTGGCCCGGCGTCTGGTCGAGGTTCTTGGTCATCCGCCGCCACTGGAAAATCAGTCGATCCATGTCGGCGCCTCCGTCGGCATCGCGATCGCACCCGACCACGGGCTCGATGCCGACGAACTGATGAAATGCGCAGATCTCGCGCTGTACCAGGCCAAGGCCAAGGGGCGCGGCGCCTATCAGCTGTTCGAGCCCGAGATGGAGGAAGAGGCGCGCAGCCGGCACGCGCTGGAGCACGATCTGCGCGGCGCGCTCGAGGCGCGTCAATTCCATCTGGTATTCCAGCCGCAGCTGCGGCTCGATTCGTCCGAGCTCACCGGGTTCGAGGCACTCCTGCGCTGGAAACATCCCTCGCGCGGCTTCGTCTCGCCGGCCGAGTTCATTCCGATCGCTGAAGAGACCGGGCTGATCGTTCCGATCGGCGAATGGGTACTCCGCAGCGCCTGTGCGACCGCCGCGTCCTGGCCCGATGTCAACGTCGCGGTAAATCTGTCGCCGGTGCAGTTCCGTTCGCGCGGGCTGGTGGCGATGGTCACGAGCGCACTTGCCGAAGCCGCCCTGCCGCCGCAACGGCTCGAGCTCGAGGTCACCGAGACGGCGCTGCTCGACGACAGCGAGGCGACGATCGAGATCCTGCACCAGCTTCGCGCGTTAGGCGTGCGCGTCAGCCTCGACGATTTCGGCGTCGGCTATTCCTCGCTGAGCTATTTACGCAAGTTTCCGTTCGATCGCATCAAGATCGATCGTTCCTTCGTCGGCACGCTCGGCGAAAGTCCGGAGAGCGTTGCCATCGTCCGCACCATCGCAAGCCTCGGTTCCGTGCTCGGCGTCGAGACGACGGCGGAGGGTGTGGAGACCGAGGAGCAACTCGACTTCGTCCGCGAATGCGGCTGCACCGCCGTACAGGGCTATTATTTCGGCAGGCCGTGCCCCGCATCGGAGGTCGGCCGCACCATCGAGACGCTGAACACGGTCCGGCGCGTGGCGTAGCGGCTTTCTGCTCCCTCAAATTCCGTCTCTCGGCACACGACCAAACGACGAATTGTCGCATGTGCCGCCTCGACCGGGATTGCCGCATCGCCCGGCGTCCGCGGTCCGCGCAATGCGCTTTTCTTCTCCCTCGATTTCAGGAACAATCGCCGCGCAAGAACGAGAAACGGCGGCCCGCAAAGAGGCCGCCGCGAGGGGAGGAGTTTCGATGCCGCGATACGGGCTGAAGACGATCGCATTTGCCGCGATGCATGCTGTCATGGGCGCATTGCTCTCGACTGCCGCCAGCGCGCAGGACTATCCCAGCAAGCCGATCACGCTGATCGTGCCATGGCCGGCCGGCGGATCGACCGATATCTCGATGCGCGCCATCGCCGACAGCGCCTCGAAGGTGCTGGGGCAGCCGATCGTGATCGACAACAAGGCCGGCGGCGGCGGCACGGTGGGCCCCGCGACCATGGCGGCGGCCGCGAAGCCGGACGGCTACACCATCTCGCAGATTCCGATCACCGTGTTCCGCCTGCCCTTGATGCAGGAAGTGTCGTGGGATCCGGCCAAGGACTTCACCTACATCATCCATCTCACCGGCTACACCTTCGGCGTGACCACCAGCGCGGAGTCGCAGTTCAAGAGCTGGAAGGACGTCGTGGAGTTCGCCAAGGCGAATCCGGGCAAGGTGACCTATGCCACGCCGGGCGCCGGCACCTCGCTGCATATCGGCATGGAGCAGATCGCCGGAATGTCCGGAATCAAGCTGACGCAAGTTCCTTTCAAGGGCGGCGCGGAGACCAACGCCGCGGTGCTGGGGCAGCACACGATGCTTCAGGCGGACTCCACGGGATGGCGGCCGCTGGTCGACGCCGGCAAGCTGCGGCTGCTGATGGTGTGGACCGGCGCACGCTCGCCGAACTATCCCGACGCGCCGACGCTGAAGGAGCTCGGCTATCCCATGGTTTACGATTCCCCCTTCGGCATCGCCGGCCCGAAAGGCATGGATCCAAAGATCGTCGCCAAGCTGCACGATGCCTTCAAGAAGGCGGTCGAGGATCCAGCGGTGGTCGCGACGCTCGCCAAATACGACATGGTGCCGAACTACAAGAACACCGAGGACTACAAGAAGTTCGTCGTCGAGGTCACGGAGTCCGAGCGCAAGGTGATCGATACGCTCGGGCTCGCGAAGAAGTAGCTTGTCCCACCACACATGCTGACCTCATCCTGAGGTGCGAGCCGCGCTTGCGGCTCGCCTCGAAGGATGGATCGGGGCACCGTCGCCCTTCGAGGGCTACGCTGCGCTCCGCCACCTCAGGACGACGGTGATCTCAAGGCGCTTCACATGAACAACGACACCAACGTCAAACTCCGCCTCAGCAACTCCGAGCTCTGGGGCGGGCTGATCGGGCTCGCGCTGGGCGGATTCGTGATCTGGTCCGGCATGAAGCTCAAGCTCGGCACCATCAACGATCCCGGCTCCGGCTACGTGCTGTTCTACACGGGCATCCTGATGTGCGTGTTCGCAGGCGCCATCATCGTCTCGGCGGTCACCGAGGGCGCGCCGACGCTGGCCTCGCGCTGGGAGAATGTGCGCTGGAGCAAGCCGCTCCTGCTGATTGCCTGTCTCGTGGCATTCTCCATTGCGCTGGAACCACTCGGCTTCCTGCTGTCGTCGATCCCCCTGGTGCTGCTGCTGTTGCGGCTGATCGATCCCGTTCGCTGGACGCTGGCGATCCCGATCGCCGTGCTGGTGCCATCAGGCATGTGGTGGGTGCTCAAGCGGCTGCTGCTGATCCAGCTGCCCTCGGGCCTGTTCGGGATCGGCTGACCCTATGGATACGCTATTCAATGTCGCGCATGGGTTCGGCGTCGCGCTGCTGCCAGTCAACCTGCTCTACTGCTTCATCGGCGTCTTCATCGGCACGCTGGTCGGCGTGCTGCCGGGCATCGGGCCGATCTCGGCGATGTCGCTGCTGCTGCCCGTGACGCTGTCGGGCACGCCGGAATCCGGCATCATCATGATGGCCGGGATCTATTACGGCTCGATGTATGGCGGCTCGACCACCTCGATCCTGGTCAACATCCCCGGCGAGGCGGCCTCCGTCGTCACCTGCATCGACGGCCACCAGATGGCGAAGCAGGGACGCGCTGGCCCTGCACTCGGCATTTCCGCCTTCGGCTCCTTCATTGCCGGCACGTTCGCGCTGATCGCCTTGATGCTGGTGGCGCCGAAGCTCGCCAGCGTCGCCATCGCGTTCGGCCCGGCCGAATATTTCAGCCTGATGGTGCTCGGCCTCGTGGTGCTCACCTTCCTGACCCAGGGTTCGATGCCGAAGGCATTGCTGATGGCGTGCATCGGCGTCGTGCTCGGACTGATCGGGCTCGACAGCATCACGGCGCAGCCGCGTCTGACCTTCGGCCGCATGGAGCTGATCGACGGCATCGGGCTGGTGCCCGTCGTGATGGGCCTGTTCGGCGTTGCGGAGGTGCTGCTCAACACCGAGCAGGCGATCAAGCGCGACATCATCAACACCAAGATCACCCATCTGCTGCCCACCAGGGAGGACTGGAAGGCGAGCGCAGGTCCAGTCGGCCGCGGCACCATCCTCGGCTTCTTCCTCGGCATCCTGCCGGGCGGCGGCGCGGTGGTGGCGTCCTTTGCCTCCTACGCGCTGGAGAAGCGGCTGTCGAAGACGCCGGAGCGCTTCGGCCATGGCGCGATCGAAGGCGTTGCCGGACCGGAATCGGCGAACAACGCCGCGGCGGGCGGCGCCTTCATTCCGCTGATGACGCTCGGTATTCCGCCGAACGTGGTGATGGCGCTGCTGCTCGGCGCCTTCGTTATCCACGGCCTGCAGCCGGGACCGCTGCTGATCACGAAGAACCCCGGCCTGTTCTGGGGCATCGTCGCCAGCATGTATATCGGCAACGTCATGCTGCTGATCCTGAACCTGCCGATGATCGGCATGTGGGTGCAGCTGCTCAAGCTGCCGTACAACATCCTGTTCCCCCTGATCATCCTGTTCACGATCCTGGGCGTCTACTGCTCCAGCAACAACGTGTTCGACGTCTATGTGATGATCGCGTTCGGGATCATCGGCTATTTCATGCGCAAGCTCGGTTACGAGCCAGCGCCGCTTGTGCTGGCTTTCGTGCTGGGACCGATGATGGAGAACAATCTGCGCAAGTCACTGATCCTGTCGCAGGGCGATCTCTGGACCTTCGTACAGCGGCCGATCTCGGGGGTCTGTCTCGTGTTTGCCCTGGTGCTGCTGATCGCGCCGCTATTGCCGTCGCTGCGCAAGAAGCGCGAGCTGGTGGCGCTGGATGAGGGGGCGTGAAGTTTCGCAGGGTGGGCAAAGCGACTTGTCCGCCGTAGCTCGAAGAGCGAAGGCGGAAGCGTACCCACGATCTATATCCATCACGGAGGAATGGTGGGCACGGCGCAAGTGCGCCTTTGCCCGCCCTACGAGACCTCAGCATGCAGCAGGAAGCGCACTATCCGTTGAAGTCCCCCACGGACGCTCGCCAGACGCAAGCCCGATCAGGCGGCCCTGGATGTAGTCGCAGCCCCAATCGCGCAGCATGCTTGCGGCTTCCTCGTCCTGCACCCATTCGGCGACGGTCTTGATGTCGAGGCGGCGGGCGAGATCGATCAGGGTCTGCACGAAGGCGCGGTCGTCGGCGGAATGAGTGATGTTCTGCACGAACGCGCCATCGATCTTCACGATATCCACGCCGAGCTTGCGCAAG
This sequence comes from Bradyrhizobium sp. CIR18, assembly GCF_014198295.1. Taxonomy (NCBI): domain Bacteria; kingdom Pseudomonadati; phylum Pseudomonadota; class Alphaproteobacteria; order Hyphomicrobiales; family Nitrobacteraceae; genus Bradyrhizobium; species Bradyrhizobium sp. CIR18. The sequence goes on from NZ_JACIHF010000003.1 coordinate 459,925, forward strand.
TTTCGGAACGAGGTGTAGCCGGCGCCGAAATCGTCGATGGCGATGCGGCTGCCGAAATGCTTGAGGCGGCCAACGAAGGCGCGGACGTCATCGATGTCCTGGATCGCGACCGTCTCGGTGATCTCGACGATCAGCCGCTCGGCAACGCCGGGATGGGCCTGCATCAGCGATTCGATGCCCGCCCACCAGTCCGGGTCCATGGTCGTATCAGGCGAGATGTTGAGGCTGAGGCAGATGTCGGGCGCGGCGGCGAGTTCGGCGACCACGAGCTCGAGCACGCGGTGATCGACCAGGCGGATCAGGCCGAGCCGTTCGGCGACCGGCACGATGTCGGGCGCGAGCAGCACCTGGCCGTCGCCCTGGTCCATCCGCACCAGGCATTCATGGAATGCGCGCTCGCGGGAGACGGCCGAGACCACCGGCTCATAGGCGAGCTTGATGCGGCGCTCGTTCAGCGCGGTGACGATCTCGTCGGTGACGCGGATGTTGACGCGGCGCTGCGCGTCGCGTATGGCATCCGGACGCCATGCCGCGAACGAGCCGACGCGGCGGCGCTTGGCGGCATCCAGCGTCTCATGGGCGCGGTTGACGGCCTCGTCGGTGTTGCGGGCATAGCGCGGTACGCTGACCGCGCCGATCGAGGCGGTGACCGAGACCGGACCGGATTTGGTCGGCACCACCTCGTCGCGAATGCCGGCGAGGAAGCGCTCGGCGGCGACATTCATGTCGTCGACGGTGCAGTTCTTCAGGATCAGGCCGAACTTGTTGCCGGAAAAGCGGCCGAGCACGTCGCCGCCACGCAGGCGCGAGCGGATGCGCTTGGCGATGTCGAGGATCACGGCGTCGGCAACGTCGAAGCCAAAGGCGTCGTTGACGCGGGCAAGATGGTCGATACCGACCAGCATGAAGGCCGCGGTCGAACGGAAGCGGGTCGTCTCCTCGATCGCCTCGGCCAGCGCGGCAATCAGATGAGAGCGGTTGAGCTCGCCGGTCAGCGGATCGAGCCGGGCCAGCTTGGTCAGCTCCTCGTCGCGGGCGTGGCGTTCATTGTTGATTCGGACCGAGCCGATCGCGCGCACCGGGCGGCCGTCGGGGCCGGCGAACCAGCGGCCGGTCTCCTCGATCCAGATCACGGGATCGGCGGCGCTCATGCGCACCCCGTACTCGACCCGGTAGGGCGTGCCGTCGGCACCATGCACGGCATAGGCTTGCGCCAGCGCGGCGCTCCGCAGCGTTGGCGAGGGCTCGATCAGCTTGGCAAATTCGGCTCCCGTCGCCAGCCGCTCGGCGGGAATGCCGGGAAAGACGCTGCCGACCTGGTCACCCCAGACGATCGCATCACTGCCAATGTCCCAGGCAAACACGGCCTGGCCGAGGGCGGCCAGGATGTCGGAGGCTTGCGGTAATGCGGGGATCAAAATCGCCTCGTTTCGGGACAGCGGGAAAGTCCTGAGCTGACACAGGATAGAGCTAGATTCGCCCCCAACCCTAGGCAAAGTTGATAAACAATTTGGAAACCACGTTTCTACAGGCCGGGGGAACCAAACCGGCCCGTCCGGCATAGGCCTTGCGAGTACTGACACGCACCCGGCACCAGCGTCCCGAAACGCGACAGGCTCTGCCGGATCAACGGTGATAGCGATGTTGAGTACCGATCGATCGGACGCGGCGGATAGCGGCACAGGCACGGCCCTGGTGCCGGTACTGCCGATTTTGCAATGGGTCCACAAGACGCCGTTGCCGCGCCCCGATCCCAGCTTCGTCGCCCAGCTGATCGCCAATGCCGAACATCTGCCCCAGGCGAGCCGGCTGCGCCGCGCCTCTTCCGAAGATGCGCAGACGGCCTATGGCGACAAGCGCCCGCTGCAAAGCGTCAGCGCGCGCACGCGGCAGGTGGCTTGAGATCGGTCAGCGCGGCGGCGTGTCGGGGGACGGAGACGTGCCGTCGCCCGGCTGCAAATGCGGCGAGGGGACTTCCGGCGAGGGCGTGCTCTGCACCGGCTTCGGCGCGGGAGGATCCATCAGCACGGATTCGGCGACCGACTGTGCCGAGGGCGCGGGCGGTGCCGCCGGTGCTGCGATCGGCGCGGACACCGGTTCGAACTTGGGCTCGGCCACGGCATCCGGAGCTTCCACCTGGCGCTTGGCCTTGCGTGACGCCGGCACCGTTGTCTCGGCGACATAAGTGACGCGGCGGCGCGTGCGCTGGGCAATACCGCCGAGGAAATCGGCCATCGCGAGCAGCACCAGCAGGAAATAGGTCGAGTTGCCGAATTTGGGCCACATCACGAATTCGGCAGCGGCAGCACCAAACAGGATCAGTGACAGCAGATGATCCATCAGGAATTTCGAGCCCGGCCGCGCGCCCTTCACCACTTCGAGCAGCAGCAGCACGATACCGAGCGCCAGCATCACATCGGCGAGCGTGACCGGCCAGGTCTCGCCTGAGACCATCGGCACCTTGAACAGCACGTCCGTGAAGGACACGGTCGGCATCAGGAAGGCGATGATGTTGTAGACCGCGAGCGGAATGAGAAGCAGCGGGAAGCCGACCATCGGCGAAATGCCTTCTCGATCAAGATATCCAGACAGGACAATGCGGCGGCGAAGCATTAGCTCCGCCGCCGCCACTGTCATATCTCATGGGTTGGCCGAAATCAGGCAGGCGCAATCATCCCGCCTGGAGAAAGGTCCTTAACTCAGGACTCTTTCTTCTTCAGGACCTGGCGGCCCTTGTACATGCCGGTCTTGAGGTCGAGATGGTGCGGACGACGCAGCTCGCCGGAGTCCTTGTCTTCCACATAGGTCGGCTTCTTGATGGCGTCTGCCGAGCGGCGCATGCCACGGCGCGACGGCGAGGTTTTTCTTCTCGGAACGGCCATTTCAATATCCTCTAGGGATTGGTGTTATCAGGGCATCGTCCGCGAGGGACGGCTCAGCACCCGCAATCCGAGGCGAGCTGAATGCCGATCAAGGTCGCGCTTATAGAGGAAGGCTGGCTGCAAAGCTAGGCTCTTGGGCCGGAAAATGCGCCCGAAAAGAGCCCAAAATCAGCGATTTTCCCGCCAGCAGGTCGCAAGCGAAGAGGCCTGCGCCCTTGCCACATAGGTCCCTGCCAGCCGCCGGACGCCCGGACCGGGGGTTTTGGCGCTGCGTTTGACCGGATTCGGCAGGATCGAGGCTAGAAGGGCCGCCTCACGCGGAGAGAGGGCGGCGGCCGATTTGCCGAAGGCATAGGCGCTGGCCGCCCCCACCCCGAACTGGCCCTGCGGGCCGAGCTCGGCGATGTTGAGGTAAATCTCCAGGATCCGCGGCTTGGGCAGGACGAGATCGATCCAGAGCGCCAACGGGAATTCCAGCGCCTTGCGGACGAAATCCCGCCCCTGCCAGAGGAACAGGTTTTTTGCGACCTGCTGGGTAATGGTGGAGGCGCCCCGGAACGGCGTGCCGTCCTCCTGCGCGTCATCGATCGCCTCGCGCAGCGCCCCCCAATCGATGCCGTGATGCTTGCAGAAATGTGCGTCCTCAGCCGCCACCACCGCGCGCGGCAGATAGGGCGACATCGCCGCCAGATCGATCCATTCCCGCTGCATTGGCGCGCCGCGAAGCGAACGCCACGCCATCAGTGTCGAAACCGGATGGCCGGTCCGATAGAACGGCGCGATCACATAGGGCGCGAGAATGACGACCGCGAGCGCTACCAGCAGGATTTTGACGATGCGCAAATCGACCTTTCCGGCATGGAACGAAACGCGGCCACGGCTCTCCCCATTAAGTCTGTGATAATTCGGGCCTTTTCCAGCACTTTTTAGGCCTTCCAAACGATTGACTGGGGCGGGCGCATAAAGGATTGTCCCGCCGAATTTTAGTTCTGGAGCCCTTCTTGATGACCGGCACGTCCCCGTCCGATTTCGCCAAGCGTCTGGACAAGACCGCTGATGACACCGAGGCCCTGCTCGGGCGCCTGTTGTCGGACGACATCCTGCACGATGAGATCGCCCGGCCCAAGCGACTGATGGACGCAATGCGCTACTCGAGCCTGAACGGCGGCAAGCGTCTGCGCCCGTTCCTGGTGGTCGAGAGCGCGGCCGTGTTCGGTGTTCCCCGTGAAGCAGCGTTGCTGGTCGGCGCCGCGCTCGAATGCATCCACTGCTATTCGCTGATCCACGACGATCTGCCCGCCATGGACAATTCGGACCTGCGCCGCGGCCGCCCCACCCTGCACAAGCAGACCGATGACGCGACCGCGATCCTCGCCGGCGACGGTCTGCTGACGCTGGCCTTCGACATCGTCACCCGTGACGAAATCCATCGCGACGCCAATGTGCGGCTGCTGCTGACGCGCGCGCTGGCGCGCTGCGCCGGCATCGGCGGCATGGTCGGCGGCCAGATCCTCGACCTCGCCGGCGAAGGCCGCTTTGGCGGCAACGAGCCGATCGATGTCGCCCGCATTCAGCAGATGAAGACCGGCGCGCTCTTGCGTTACGGCTGCATCGCCGGCGCGATCCTTGGCCAGGCCTCGCAGAAAGAATATCAGGCACTCGACGATTACGGCCGCGCGCTCGGCGAAGCCTTCCAGATCGCCGATGATCTGCTCGATGTCGAGGGCGATGCGGCGGCCCTCGGCAAGCCGGCCGGCGCCGATGCCGCGCTCGGCAAGACCACCTTCGTCACCCAGCTCGGCATCGAAGGCGCCAAGCAGCGCGTGCGCGACCTGCTCGCCCGGGCCGACAGCGCGGTCTCGATCTTCGGCGATCGCGCCGCCGTGCTGCAGGCCGCCGCGCGGTTTGTCGCCGAGCGGAAGAGCTGACACGCATCGATGGCGGCCGAGGGCAAAGAAGATCCCGTCCTCGTCCGCTTCCGCCAGATGTCGCGGCCGATGCGGCTGCTTTACGCGCGGCCGCGGACCTTCATCGCGCTCGCGGCTGGCGTCCTGGTCTGTCTGCTGCTGCCGGGCTCGCACCGGCTGGTGACACGGCTCCTGTTCGGCTGGGATGCGCTGATCGCGGTCTATCTCGTGCTGGTCTACGCAATGATGCTTTGCAACGACCATCACCATATCCGGCGCGCCGCCGCGATGCAGGACGACGGCCGTTTCGTGATCCTGCTGGTGACGGCGACCGGCGCCTTCGCCAGCATCGCCGCGATCGTCTCAGAACTCGGCACACCGCATCGGGGCGTGTTGGAGCTGACCATCGCAATCAGCACCATCGCCATGTCATGGGCCGCCGTGCACACGACCTTCGCGCTGCACTACGCGCATGATTATTATCGGAACGCCAAGCCGGGCGGCCTTCAGTTCCCGAGCGGCGACAAGGAAGACCACGCCGACTACTGGGACTTCGTCTATTTCTCGTTCGTGATCGGCATGACCGCGCAGGTCTCCGACGTCGGCATCACCGACAAGACGATCCGCCGCACGGCCACGGCGCACGGGATCGTATCGTTCATCTACAACACGGCCTTGCTGGCACTGACGGTCAACATCGCGGCGAGCGCGATTGCGACCTGACGTCGTCCCGGCCTTTCGGGACGACGATCTGGCTCATGCATGCCCTAGCGACACACCTCGGCATTGGCGTCGTTGCCGGGACCGCCGCCGCCGCGATATTCGAGGTGGCAACCGCGGCTGACCGGGCGGCAGCCGGTGCTATTGCAGATGACTTGCCCGCCACCTGCGGCGCGACCGGCGCCCGCAGCGGCCGCAATGCCGGCCGCGGCACCATAGCCGCCCGCCGCGCCGCCGGCCTGAGGACGCTGCCGGGCGGGACGTTCGTCGCCATCATCGCGCTTCGCCGTTGCAGGCTTGGCCGGCTTGGCGGCGCGCTTCTTCTCGCACTCATTGTCGTCGTTGACCGCATAGCCCTCACGGCAGACGATCTTGGTGCACTTGTCGCCATCGGCCTTGAAGCCGTGCTCGCAGACCAGCGGGCAGACGCGTGACGGCTTGGCCTTGACCGCATCCAGCGCGTCCGTGCTCGCCACCTTCACGTCGAGCTTGGTGCCGGCATAGCGGTTGAACTGCGACAGCGAGCGCTGCGAGGATGTGCTCCAATTGCCGTCGGCAGTGCCCGAGAAGCAGCCGACGCGGCCGAGCTCGGTCTGCACCGAACGGCTGAGATCCGCCGGCGCGGTCGCCGGCGTCAGAGAGGCAACGTTGGTGCCGGCGGGGCTCGCCGTGCTGGCCGGCGCCGCGCTCGGGGCCGCAGCGGCGAGATTGACGCGCTGCTGCTCGGCGGCAGCTGCCTGCTGTTGCGCCTGCTCCTTGGCCTTCTGCGCAGCGAGCTGCGCCTGCTCGGCGGCCTTCGCATCGGCCGCGGCCTTGGCCTGCGCATCCTTCTGTGCGCCGAGGGCGGCAAGACGATCGCGTTCTGCCTCGGCCTGTTTCGCCTTCTCGGTGGCAGCCGCATGGGCCTGCTCGGCACCAATTTTCTCGACCTGAAGCTTGGCGAGGCTCGCATAGAAGCCATCGGGATGCTGGGCGAGGAAAGCGGCCCACGCCGCCTTGTTGCCGACCTGGAGCGCGAGCTCGTAATCGCGGCGGATATCGGCCTGCGGGTTCGGCGCGGGCGCAACCGTTGCTGCGGCCGTCACCTTGACCGGAACCAGCGGCACGTCCTCGCCACCGAGCGAGCCGTAGACGAACGGCTCCTGCTTGTTGCCGGTCGACTTGAGCACGTCGTCGCGCACGAAGCCGAAGGCACGGCGGACGTCGAGGCCCGGCGTCGTCAGATGCTTCGACAGCGCGACCGTAAAGGGGCTGTTGGCGCCGTCGCCGTCCTGAGCGGTGAAGCCGGCCTTCGCCGAATAGGCGATCAGCGTATTGGGGCTGGTCGGCTCGACCTGGGCGAGGCCCCGGCCGATACCGCGCGCGGCCACCGTGCGCTTCATGGTCTTGCCGAACGGATTGTCGCGGCAGGCATCCAGGATCACCAGCCGAAGCTGTTTTGCCGGTTCGACGGCGACCAGGACGCGGTCGAGCGAGAGCGCCTCGTCATAGACGTCGGTGTCGCGCTCGAGCTTGGCGTCGACGGGGATCAGATAATTCGAGCCCTCGACCTCGATGCCGTGGCCGGCATAGTAGACCACGGCGATGTCGGCATTGCGGGTCGCATCGGCAAAGTCGCGCAGCACGCGCCGCGTATCCAGGGCTGACAGGTCGTGCCGGAAATCGACGCTGTTGAAACCGGCCTCTTTCAGCGTCTTCGCCATCACCGCACCGTCATTGACGGGATTGGCGAGCGACGGCGCGTGCTGATAGGCCGAGTTGGCAATCACCAGCGCGACGCGGTTGCCGGCAAAAGCGGGATCCATGCCGAACAGCAGCACGGCGACGAGGAGAAGCGGGCAGAGTCTGAGCAGGTTGCGCATGACACGACTTCCGAAGTTCGGGACGTTTCGGTCCCCCTTGGGACCGCTTTAGCAGGATCCGGTGCCGGCGCTTGTGATGGAGGTCACCAAGGCCGCGCCGGCGACAGCCCGAAGGACCCCCTTTGTTTGTCGCGCCAGCGCGGTCACGGTTCGCTGCCAAACAGGCAAGCAGACCGAATTCCCCTAGGGATCGCCGATATGCCCCCGATATTGCGGCAGATTGTCCGTAATTTCGTGCCAGGGCGCCTTCGAGGCCACGAAGATGTGGGCGCTCGGCCGGATCGAGGGGGCATCAACCAGGGTTCCCATGGCGACATGGACCCATTGTCCTTCACGTACCCGGGAATAAAGCAGCGAGCCGCACCGGGAGCAATGGGCGTCATGGGTGGTGTCATCGCCGAAAATCATCCGCTGGTCCCCTCCCCGGACAATGCGGAGCTTGTCCTGCGCGATGCCGGCGAAGGGCTTGAAGGCGGAGCCGGTGGTGCGACGGCAGTTCGAACAGTGGCAGTTCATCGCATAGGAGAACGCGTCGGCCACCTCAAACCGCACGGCGCGGCAGTAGCATTCGCCGATCAGGATACGAGCGTTCGAAGTTTCTGATCCGGTCATTCCAGCGTCCTTGCGCGATTGGCAAGAGACACCCATAGCGCATTTCGGTGTGTACGACTAAGTTCCGCCCAAGCCATCATGCAACAGGATGACCTATGAACCAGAACCGTTCGAGTGTCGAAGCCGTCGTGCAATCCTATTTCGACGGGCTTTACGAGGGCGACGCCGAGAAGCTCGGCACCATCTTCCATCCCTCCGCTGACTTGCGCTGGGTCGAGAAGGGCGAGCTCCAGGTCCTGACCGTACCCGACTGGCTCGACCGCGTCCGCAAGCGCGCCTCCGCCAAGGCCGAAGGCAAGCCGCGCGAGGATTTCATCGTCACCATCGACCGTTCGGACGACAAGACCGCCTTCATCAAGGTCCGTTGCCAACTGCCGCCACGTTTCTTCACCGATTATCTGGTGGCGATGAAGCTCGCCGACGGCTGGCAGATCGTGTCGAAATCGTATCGGTATGACCTGAGGGAGTGAGGCTGCTCGACGTTCCGCTGCCCCATATCTGCCGCGCTCGATATCCATCCTCCGTCGTTGCAAGCGAAGCAATCGAGAGACCCTCCGCGGAGACAGACTGGGTTGCTTCGTCGCTTCGCGCCTCGCAATGACGAGGCGGATACAGCATCCGCCACATTTCTCGCCCCCACCTGTCTGAAAGCTCCCCCATGCCACTCGACCGCCGTTCCCTGCTCGCTTCGCTGTGCTGGATCGCCGCCTCTCCTGCGTTGGCCGCTGAGGCACCGCCTGAGCTCGAAACCTATGAGCGCGAGAGCGGTGGACGGATCGGGGTCTATGCAGAGAACCTTGCGACCGGCAAAAAGCTCGCTTGGCGCGCCGACGAGCGCTTCGTCATGTGCTCGACCTTCAAGGCCTCGCTTGCGGCTTGCATGCTGGCCCGGGTCGACCGCGCCGAGGACCAGCTTGCGGCCATGATCGCTTACGGCAAGCCCGACCTCTTGGACTACGCGCCGGTCGCCAAACAGAATCTTGCGGCCGGCGCGATGTCGGTCAGCGACATGTGCAAGGCGATCGTCGAGCTCAGCGACAATACCTGCGCCAATCTGCTGCTGGCGCGGATCGGCGGACCCGCCGCCCTCACCGCCTTCTGGCGATCGCTCGGCGACACCACCTCCCGGCTCGACCACAACGAGCCAGAACTCAACCGCTCGCCGCCGGGCAATCCCCGCGACACCACGACGCCGGCAGCAATGGCGGGAAATTTGCAGCGCCTGGTGGTGGGCGAAGCGCTGTCGCCAGCCTCGCGGGCCCTGCTCACCGACTGGATGGTGAACTGCAAGACTGGGGCGAACCGGCTGCGCGGCGGCCTGCCCGCAAGCTGGACCATCGGCGACAAGACCGGCAACAACGGCAAGGACGCTTCGGGTGATATCGCGGTCGCCTGGCCCAAGCCCGGGACGCCGATCCTGATCGCGGTCTATACCCAGGGCGGCACGCCGAATCCGGCGCAGATCGAAGCCGCCTTTGCACGCATCGGGCGGATGGTGGCCGAGCGGCTGGCGTAAGCCGCGCGCATTGACGTAGCCGTCGCTTCCGGGTCAAGACAGACTATCATGGAAGCGAAGTTTCAGACCTTTCTCATCCTGCTCGCCGTGCTGGCAGGCGTGGCGCTGGCCGCACGCCGCTTCAACGTCGCCCCCGCCATCCTGCTGATGCTGGCCGGCGTCGGCCTCGCCTTCGTGCCTGGCATGCCCCCGGTGGAATTGCCTCCCGAGCTGGTGCTGCTGATGGTGCTGCCGCCGCTGATCTACTCGGCGAGCGTCGCCATGAGCTGGCGTGAGTTCAAGAACAATTTGCGCCCGATCGTGCTGCTCGCGGTTGGCGCGGTGATCTTCACCGCAGCGATGGTGGCGGCCGCCACGCACTACATGATCGGCCTGCCCTGGACCATCGGCTTCCTGCTCGGCGCCATCGTCGCGCCGCCCGACGTGGTGGCACCACTCGCGATCGCGCGCCGGCTCAACATGCCGCGGCGGCTCCTCGTCATCCTCGAGGGTGAAGGGCTCGCCAATGATGCCACCGCGCTGATCCTTTACCGCTTCGCGCTGGCCGCCATCATGGTCGGACATTTCTCGCTGCCGCTCGCCGCCGGCGAATTCCTCCTCATTGTCGCCAGCGAGATCGCCTTCGGCATCGGCGTCGGTTGGCTCTCCCTTCGCTTCCGCAAATGGTCCGGAGATCCGCAGGTCGAGCTGACGCTGTCGCTGATCACCCCCTACGTCTCCTACTGGCTGCCCGAGCATATCGGTGGCTCCGGGGTGATCGCGACGGTGGCCTGCGGCCTCTATGTGAGCTGGAACGGCCCGCTGCTGATCTCGTCGGCAACGCGCCTGCAGGGCATCTTCTTCTGGGACCTCGTGATCTACCTGATCGAGGGGGTGCTGTTCCTGCTCACCGGATTCCAGATGCGCGCGCTCTACGAGAAATCGAAGGCGTTCCCGCTCGACGACATCCTGATCGCAACTGCCGTGGTCCTGGTGATCGTCGTGGTCGCGCGCTTCGCCTGGCTCTATCCTGCAACCTATCTGCCGCGCATGCTCAGCAAATCGCTGCGCCAGCGCGATCCGTCGCCACCCTGGCAATGGCCGTTCGTGCTCGCCTTCACCGGCGTGCGCGGCGCGGTGTCGCTGGCGGCCGCGCTGGCACTGCCGTTCACGCTGCCGGATGGCGATGCATTTCCGTATCGCGACCTGATCCTGTTCGTGGCCTTCGGCGTCATCTTCGTCACGCTGATCGGCGTCGGGCTGACGCTGCCGCCGGTGGTGAGATGGCTCGGCGTCGCCGAGGCCGGCCGTAACGAGCATGCCGCCGAGCACGAAGCCGAGATCGCCGCGCGCCGTCAGGCGCTGGATGCAGCGCTGAAATCGCTCGACGCGCTGACCGAGGAGAAGGAGGTGTCCGACGAAGTGATGCGGCTCCTGCGTGCCCGCCACGACATCCGCGTCAACCAACTGCCTGATTCACTCGATCCCACCCACCACGACGTCTCCGCCGCCGGTACCGCGCTGACCCGCGACCTGATCGCCGCCGAACGCAAATTCATTCACAACCTGCTGCGCGACGGCCAGATCACCGACGAGACGCGGCGGCGAATCGAGCGCGACCTGGATCTGGAGGAAGCGAGCCTGGCGAACCGGGAGTATCGGCGGACGCCGCTGTAGCCTCCCGTCACTGCGAGGAGCCGTTGCGACGAAGCAATCCAGACCGCCTCCACGGAAAGACTCTGGATTGCTTCGCGGAGTCTGTCCTCGGGCCGCGCTAGGCGCGGACCCGTTGGCTCGCAATGACGGCGGGAGCAACTACCGCCTTGCGCAAAACTCCGCTATGGCGGACGCCACGGCCGCCGCAATCGTTTCATGCCGCTCGGGTGCGTTCATCGCCATTTCCTCGTCGCGGTTGATGATGGAGCCGGCCTCGAGCAGCACTGCGGCACTGCTGGTCCGCGACAGGACGACGAGCCCGTCATAGCGGTAGACGCCGACGTCCTTGTCGAGCAACTGGCGCCGGTAACGGCCCATCAGCGGCAAAGTGTATTGGCTGGCATAGTGCAGGCCTTGCTCCTTCAACTGCCTGCCGATCATCCGGGCCAGCATCAGGCTGCTGGCGAAGTGCGAATTCCGCTGCGACACGAACAGCGAGTGGCCCGAAAAGCGATCGCTGAAATAGCTCTTCGCACCATCGAATTCCCAGGTCTCGAGCAGCTTGTCCGGCACCGAATCATGATGGATCGACAGGAAGAGATCGGCGTGCGACCCATTGGCGCTGCCGACACGTTTAAACAGGCTGGGCCTAGCCTTGCCGTCCGTGACGAGCAGACGTGTTGCGGCAAAGCCTTCGGACTTGAGTTTCGCCGTGATGAGTCTTGCGAGACGGAAGTTGAAGCCGAACTCCGGATCGTTGCGCGCGCTCAACGCGCCGTAGGAGTCCGGCGTATGCCCGACATCCACGACGATCCGGAATTTCGGCATCTCACATTTGGCCGGCGCGGGCGAAGGCTTGAGCCTTGCTTTCGCGACCTTTCGGGCCGGGGCAGCCTGCCCCGCATCGATGGACGGAAGCAATAACGCGACCAGCGACACCAGGAGAATTGCGACGATGTCCCGCCCTGACGACAAATCCTACTCCGCTGCCGCGATGCGTGGCCGGCCGACGAAGCCCGCGACGTCGCCGAATCGTTCGAGCATGACCGCGGGCAGATCCTTCGACTTGCTGGTGACGCAGGCGCCGGAGCGCACCGCATAGCGATCCTGATGCGCCGCCTGCGGGGGCGGCTCACCCTGCTGCAGCGCCCGCGCCAGATCCATCACCACTTTACGAAAATGCATGATGCCGAGATCGGTCGGCCCGAGATGCTCGCGGGTGCGGTCGGCGATCGGCCCCTGGCTGTCCTGCACGGCGGCGTCCTGCTCGGAGACACCCTTGATGCCGGTGTAGCTCCTGGTCTTCTGCAGCTTGCGATCGATCAGATAGTCGTTGCCCTTATGGCGCAGCGGCACGTAATTGTCGTCGACCTCCGCGATCACGCCGTTGCCGCGGTCGTAGGCATCGCGCTCCGCTTGCGACAACGGCCGCTCCGGATTCCAGGCATAGGTGTAGATCCAGCAATTGGTGTCGGTCACAGGCACGAAGGTCTGGCCAAAAATGCTCTCGCCCGGCATCGCGCTCGGCGCGTAGGCGTGGAATGGCATCAGGAATTGCGCGATGCGCCAGTAGATGCTGTCGCCGCCGGTGAGCCGGCCACCGGCAATGGTCAGTCCGGCCTCGTGCGAGCTGATCTTGATCACCGGCCGCGGGTCTTCCGCGATCCAGCGCATGTGATCGCTCGACATCCGCGCGATCGGATTCACGAAATGCTTCTTGATGTCCAGGATCTCGTTCTCCTCCTTGTCGAAGGAGAGATGGGCAAAGGTGAAATGTGCGGTGTCGATCGAGCCTTCCAGCGCCTGCACCCAGTTGCAATCCTGCCATTTCTTGCTGACGTAGCGGTGCGAGGCCGGCAGCAGCGCCATTTCGAGATCGGGCAGCTCGGGCATGGCCTCGATCGGACCCATATAGGCCCAGATCATCTCGCCCCATTCGCGCACCGGATAGGACTTGATGCGGATCAGGTCCTTGGCGTTGAGATCGGGATAGGAGGTCGGCATGTCGACGCAGCGGCCGTCGGTGTTGAACTTCCAGCCGTGATAGACGCAGCGGATGCCGCATTCCTCGTTTCGCCCCAGCCAGAGATTGGCGCCGCGATGCGGGCAATATTGGTCGATGACGCCGACGACGCCGCGCGTGTCGCGGAAGGCAAGCAGTTCCTCGCCGAGCACGGTGATCTTCTTCGGCTCGCCGTCTGGTTCGGGGAGTTCTTCGGACAGCAGGACGGGAATCCAGAACCGGCGCAGCAATTCGCCCATGCCTGTTCCAGGGCCGGCCTCGGTCAGGAATTTGTTGTCCTCGGCGCGGAGCATGGCTGATCCTCCCGAATATTTTCGGGAAGATTGGCGCGAGAGTGAGAGAACGTCAACGCAAGAACAACGGGGCGGTACGAGGACGGGTCAGCGAAGCCTGACCCGCCGTCCTTCTTGCGGACCGACGAGGCGAGTCATTTGCTTCGATTCGTCCCGTCGCAATTACCTGACCGTGACGGCGACTGTGTATACCTTGCCATTATCCGGGTCGGTGGGATCCGCCGTCACGCGCCGATAGGTGAAGGAGTCTTCACCGACGTAGCCCTTCTTGGATTGGTACACCACGCTGGTCAGCCGCACGGTCTTGGCCTCTCCGTTTCTCAATTTGCGTTGCCCGGTGCTCACTCGCGTCGTCACGGCGCCACTCTTCGGCGGAGACACGACTTCAATGCTCACGGGCCAGACCTTGCCACTGCTGTCGACTCGCCAGTGTCCCCCGCATTTGCAGATTTCCTTTGCCTCGCCCGATTTTACGACGAGCGACATGTTCGACCCGCCCGCATGGGCGCCACAGAGGATTCCGAAGAACAGGACGAGCCCCGCCGTGATTTTGATCAAAAGAGCCGTCGGCAGGCGTACCGGGTAAGTTGTCATGTCATATGTCTCCAATGAAAATACTGGTGCTATTGTTTGAGGTCGTTCCGGCTGGCGAGGCCGATGCATTCGGACCTGGCTATCTCAATGTCCTCGCGACACGAAATCCAACGTTGCTGACGCGTCCTTCGGACTGCACGCCATATCGGCTCCCCGCTTCGACTGCATCCGCCTTGCTGACCCAGGAGCCTCCCCTCAGGACACGCTGCTCACAGCGGCCTTTCGTCCAGGGGCTGCCGTCAGTAGGCGCGCCCTCATAAGTGTCGTTGACGCAATCCTCGACCCATTCCCAGATATTGCCGTGCACCTGATAAAGGCCCCACGGATTCGGCTGAAAGGAATCGACCGGGGCCGTCTTTTGCCCAGAGCCTCCTTTTGCGTTTTTGTCCTGTCCGGTCTTGTCATCGTAGTTAGCCCGCCCCCGAGAGACCGAGGCGCCCCACCAGAACGACGTCGTCGTCCCCGCCCGCGTCACATATTCTCGCTCGGCTTCGCTCAACAGCCGATAGGCCTTGCCGGTGCGAGCCGACAGCCAAGCCACGTAGCTCTTGGCATCCGACCAGGAAATGTTTATCGCCGGCCGCCTCCCGCGGCCCCAGCCGTTGTCCCAGGGCTTATATCCGTTGCATCCACCATCGGCGACGCAGGCATCCCATTCGTCGAATGTGACAGCGTAGCGCCCAACTGCGAACGAACGCGCGAACGTGACCTTGTGGCGAGACGATTCCGTGGAGCGTTTGGATACGCTGTCCGACGACCCCATCATGAAGGTACCCGGCGCGACCACGACCATCTCCGGGCACTTCTCGCATTCCTTGAAGCTGGCCTTCTGCTTCAGGGCGCCCTCTTCCGAATCGGACAGCGCCTTGATGCCGAGCGCACTCAATCCCTCGCGCGGCGGGGCGGTGTCGGCGGGGAGCGTCGCATTGGTGGAGGCCAACTGCGTCCCTTGTAGTGCCCTGAGACGTTCGCGCACCTCCGCCGATCGCGAGCTTTCCGGAAATTTGCTGAGGAACTCTTCGAACATGGCCGGCGAACGGCCGTCCTTGATCGCGTTCCAGACGATTTCATCGGTCGCGGGCGGGGGCGGAGGTACTGCCGCCGCTACTCTTTCTTTCTTCAATTCGTCGCGACGTGACAACGCGGCAGAGAGGTGCGAACTGTTCGAATATTTTGCGGCAAACTCCTCAAAGATCGCGGGGTCGTGCGACTCCTTTATCGCGTTCCAGACGATCTCGTGCGCAGGCGGTGGAGGCGGCGCTTGAGCGGCAGCGATCTCCTTCCTGAGGTCATCCCTGCGCTGTCGTGCGTCCGCGACGTGCGAGCTCGCCGCATATTTGCTCACGAACTCATCGAAGATCGCGGGATCACGCGAGCCCCTGATTGCGGCCCAGACGATGTCCTCTGCGGCGGGAGGCGGCGGAGCCTGCGTGGCGGCAATCTGCTTTTTAAGCTCATCCCGGCGCGTCCGTGCGTCCGCCAGATGCGGGCTTGCGGGAAACTTGCTGGCGAAATCATCGAAGATTGCCGGATACGTCGAGCCCTTGATGGCATCCCAGACGACCTCATCGGCCGTCGGAGGCGGCGGAATGCGGGCGGCGGCGGCCGTAATCTGCTTTTGCAGTTCGTTGGCACGCGATTGCGCTTCGGCTCGATGCTTGCTGGCGGGGAACTTGCTGAGGAAATCATCGAAGATCGCGGGATAGGTTGAATCCCTGATCGCCGCCCAGACAATTTCGTCGGCGGTCGGCGGCGGGGGTATGCGCGCGGCTGCAGCAGCTTGCGCCTGCCTCAGTTCGTCGCGCCGCGCCTCGGCCGCCTTAAGATGCGGGGTGGTCGGAAACTTCGCGATAAACTCCTCGAACACGCCTGGATAGGTCGAATCCCTCACGGCATTCCAGACGATATCATCCGTCGTCGGCGGAGGCGGCAGTTTCGGTGCATCGACGATCGAGACAATGGAGCCGCCCAATGATCCGTAGACGAACGGCTCCTGGTGACGATTGGTGACCTTCAGCACTTCGTCACGAACCCGACCGAACGCAATCCGCAAGTCCAAGCCGGGAGAAGCAATGTTGTGCAGAAGCGCGGACGTGAAGGGACTGTTTTTCGCATCGCCGTCCAGCGCGACCGATCCGGCCTTGGCCGCGAAGGCAATCAGCGTATCGGACACCGCGGGCTCGACCTTCGCCAGACCGCGACCGATCGATCGGGAGGCTATGGTTCGCTTCATGGTCTTCAGGAACGGATTATCCCGGCACGCATCGAGGATGACGAGGCGAAGTCGCCTGGTCGGCTCTATCGATTTCAGAATGCGATCAAGAGAAATGGCCTCGTCCTCGATGTCGAAATCACGGGACAGCTTCGCGTCGACGGGAATGACGTAGTTCACACCGTCGACCTCGATGCCATGGCCGGCGAAATAGATGACGGCCACGTCGGCATCGCTTGCCATCTCGGCGAAATCGCTGATCGCGCGCCGCATATCTGAAATTCCGAGGTCGCGACGGGCATCGACCGCGGAAAATCCTGCAGATCTGAACAGCGAGGCAATCTCGGCGGCGTCATTCCGAGGATTCGGAAGGCTCGGGACATTCCGGTACGACGAATTGCCAACCACCAGAGCGACGCGCTTCTCGGCCAGCGCTTGTCCCGCGAACCCGTAAAAAACGAGCGCAAGAATGGTAGCCGCCACCCAGCGCATAAAATTCCCCCAAATCGCCCTTAGCGAGTATATCGCTGGTTGCAGCGCCTGCAAGCAGCACCGCGAGCCCACATCATTCGACGGGGACAGCGCCAAATCCGTGATTCAGATCACTTAGCAATCGGCGACGGTCGCCACCTAAACCGGCCTCTCCCCCTTCACCGTCACCCGCGTGCCCGAGCGCGTGTGGGGCCAGTAGTCCCACATCGCGCGGTGCTGGGTGCAGCGGTTGTCCCAGAAGGCGATGGCGTTCTCGGTCCAGCGGAAGCGGCACTGGAACAGCGGGTTTTCGGCGTGCTGGTAGAGATAGGCGAGCATCGCATCGCTCTCGTCGCGCGGGATGCCGTTGATGTGGCGGGTGAAGCCGCGGTTGACGTAGAGCGCCTTTCTGCCGGTGACCGGATGCGTGCGCACAACGGGATGCTCGGCGCTCGGATAGGACGGACGGTCGGCAACGCCGTAGTTCGCATAGAGCCCGCGATAGATCGGCTCGCCATCATGCAGCGCGGTGAGGCCATTGAGATAGGTCTTCATGCGGTCGGACAGCGCCTCATAGGCGGCGTACATGTTGGCGAACAGCGTGTCGCCGCCGCGCGGCGGGCACTGCTTGATGTAGAGGATCGAGCCCATCGGCGGTTCGAGATCGCAGGACACGTCGGAGTGCCAGCCCTCGCCGTTGGCACGCGGCGAGTTCTTGTCGGCGTAGATCTTCATCAAGGCGGGGTCTTCGTCCTCATGCGGCGCGGCGGGATGGAAATGCAGCTCGCCGAACTTGCGGCCGAAGGCGAGCTGCTGCTGCGGCGTGATCTGCTGGTCGCGAAAGAAGATGACGAGGTTTTCGGCGAGCGCGCGGTGGATCTCGTCCATCTGCTGATTTGAACGCGCGTCGTCGGAGACGAGCCCGCCGATGTCCACGCCCGATATTTCCGCGCCGATGATGGGGGTGAGCTTTTCGACCGCGATGGTCTCGTAGAGCGCGCCGTCGTCAGCCGTGTGGCGATAGCGCGGGCCCTGCTTGCCGGCGAGTGAGCTCATGGCGTGTCTCCCGATCTGTTGTTCGTTGCTTGCTATCCTAGGCCTCGGGAGCGCAGACGCAAAGATAGCAACCCGCGAATCTTGACACACTTATAAAGCTTTAATAGTGTGTAGAAGGAAAAGAGGCTTCCACGATGGGTAAATATGAGCGACTTGGCGCGTTCCTGAAGTCCCAACGGGCCAAAGAGGTCCCTATGACCTTTGCCGAAATCGAGCGAGTCATTGGAAGCAAGCTCCCTCCTAACTCTCCTCAATACCCGGCCTGGTGGAGCAATAATCCGACCAACAATGTGATGACCAAGGTCTGGCTGGCCGCCGGCTTTCGTACCGAGCAGGTCGACACGAAGGCTCGCAAGGTCGTGTTTCGCCGGGTCGAATTGAGTTCCGCAGAACCGGCGCCGTCGCGCGTCAAGAAGCTCGGCCGCCCTCCGCTGTTCGGCGCCCTCAAAGGATTGGCACACATCCCACCCGGCGTTGATTTGACACAGCCGGCCGATCCCGATTGGGGCCAAGTGTATGAGTGATCCTGCGCCTCTTTTGCTCGATACGCATGCCGCGATCTGGATTGCAGAAGACAAACCTATTGCCACCGAGGCGAGCGAGGCGATTGAAGCCGCCTATCGCGCAGGATCTGCCATCTTCGTCTCTGCAATCACCGCATGGGAAATCGGCTTGCTCGTTGCACGCAACAGGCTGGGCCTCTCCACGAGACCAGAACTCTGGTTTCAA
Source organism: Bradyrhizobium sp. CIR18 (assembly GCF_014198295.1). NCBI lineage: Bacteria > Pseudomonadati > Pseudomonadota > Alphaproteobacteria > Hyphomicrobiales > Nitrobacteraceae > Bradyrhizobium > Bradyrhizobium sp. CIR18. The sequence continues at coordinate 478,437 of NZ_JACIHF010000003.1, forward strand.
CGGCTGCTTGCCGTCGAAGGAGTGCGGCTCGCCGAACTCACGCCCAATATTTTGATCGCGTCTTCATTCTTGCCCGGCGCACCGCCGCGTGACCCTGCGGATCGAATCATCATTGCAACCGCTCGCGACCTTGGCGCGAGCGTGATTACCCGGGACGGATTGATGCTGAGATATGGCGAGACAGGCCAGGTCAGCACGATTACATGCTGACCTGAACGCCTACTCCGCCGCGGTCACCGGCACCTTGGCGCCCTGGCCGTAACGCTGCTCGATATAGTCGATCACCAGCGCCTTGAAGTCGGCGGAGATGGTCGGGCCGCGCAGCGTGCGGAACTTCTTGCCGTCGACGAACACGGGTGCGGCCGGCGCTTCACCGGTGCCGGGCAGCGAGATGCCGATATTGGCGTGCTTGGATTCGCCGGGGCCGTTGACGATGCAGCCCATCACCGCGACGTTGAGCTCTTCGACACCAGGATATTTCGTCTTCCAGGTCGGCATCTCGTCGCGGATGAAATCCTGGATCGAGCGCGCCAGTTCCTGGAACGTGGTCGAGGTGGTGCGGCCGCAGCCGGGGCATGCGGCGACCAGCGGCACGAAGGTGCGGAAGCCCATGGTCTGCAGCAGCTCCTGGCCGACCTGCACCTCGCGGGTGCGGTCGCCGCCGGGCTCCGGCGTCAGCGAGATGCGGATGGTGTCGCCGATGCCCTGCTGCAGCAGGATGCCGAGCGCGGCGGACGACGCCACGATGCCCTTGGTGCCCATGCCGGCCTCGGTCAGGCCGAGATGGATGGCGTAGTCGGAACGAGAAGCGAGATCCTGATAGACCGCGATCAGATCCTGCACCGCCGAGACCTTTGCGGAGAGGATGATGCGGTTCTTGGGCATGCCGAGCTCTTCGGCGCGCGCGGCCGAGAGCAGCGCGGACTGCACCATGGCCTCGCGCGTCACCGCGCGCACGTCGCGCGGATTGGCGGAGGCGGCGTTCTCGTCCATCAGCTTGGTCAGCAGCTCCTGGTCGAGCGAGCCCCAATTGGCGCCGATGCGCACCGGCTTGTTGTTCTTGTTGGCGATCTCGATGATGTCGGCGAACTGGGTGTCGCGTTTGTCCTTGAAGCCGACATTGCCGGGATTGATGCGGTACTTGGCGAGCGCCTCGGCGCAGGCCGGATAGGCCGCGAGCAGCTTGTGGCCGATATAGTGGAAGTCGCCGATCAGCGGCGTGGTGATACCGCGCTTGGCGAGGCCGTCGCGAATGTGCGGCACGGCGGCCGCGGCTTCCTCCCGGTCCACAGTGATGCGGACCATTTCGGAGCCGGCGCGCGCGAGCGCTGCGACCTGGGCGATGGTACCGTCGATGTCGGCGGTATCGGTGTTGGTCATCGACTGCACGACGATCGGCGCACCGCCGCCGACGGCGACGTCGCCGACCTTGACCTGGGTGGTATGGTAACGCGGCGCTGGCCCCGCGATGTCGGAATCGATGGTGGTTTCGGGCTTGTTCATGGGGTCCAAATATCAGGTTTTGGTGACGTTCAGCAATGCATCGCGCGGCGCCGCAGCGACTTGGCTGGGACGGTTAACCAGAAAAAGCCCAGCAATTACAAGGACGGCGGCCGCCCCGAACGCCAAGCTTAGCGTGTCGTGCATGATGAAATAGCTACCGACGACGCCAAACAAAGGGGTGATGAAGGTAAAAGCCGACAATTTGCTGGCCGAATAGGCCTTCACCAGCGCGAACCAAAGCGTGAACGTGGTTCCAACGACCCAGATCGCCTGGAAGGCCATCAGGCCGAGCGACAGCGGCGCGGGGGTGTGCGTGATGGTCTCGCCGAACAGCCAGGCCGCCAGCCCCAGGATCGGGATCGAGATCGCAACCTGATAGCCCAGCGCCTTCTCCGGCGCGGCAAACCGCAGCCGCGTGCCCTTGGCAACCAGCGTGGTTGCCGCCCACAGCGCGGCGCCGCCGACGATCATGAGGTCGCCGAGCAGGACATGCGAATCGACATTGGGCTGCGGCACGCCGATGGCGAGCGCGACGCCGGCAAAGCTGATGGCAAGACCCAGCCATTGCGAGGCGCCAAGCCGTTCGCCGAGCACCTGATAAGAGCCGAGCGCAACGAAGAACGGCGCGGTGTAGAGGAACACCACCGCGCGCGAGGCCGACGTGAGGCGCAGCCCCTGGAAGATCAGCACGAATTCGATGCCGAACATCAGCCCGGCGATCAGGCCCGGCTTCCACGTGCCGTCATTCTCGAAGAATTTAACCCCGCGCAGCGTGCCGATGAGGAACAGCACCGGCAGCGCGCCCGCCGACCGGATCGTGGCCTGCAGCATCGGCGGAATGTCCGGTAGCACCAGCTTCACCGCGATCTGGTTGAACCCCCAGGTCAGGCACAGCATGAGCATCAGGGCGATGGCGCCGGCACTGAGGGGACGTGCGGCGGAATGTAAGGCTTGTGGTGAGGACATCTCTTCCCGATTACCGGCTTTGCGCCGTTGTTGCTCTATGCAGCTTTCTGACAATGGGTGCAGACGCCCGTGATCTCCACCACGGACAATTTAGGCGCAAAGCCCGAGCTGCGCGCGGCGGCATTGAGGTCCCCGGCAAAGGACGCCGACGGGATCTCGCCGACCAGGCCGCAGCGCTCGCAGATCAGGAACGCCACCGCCGAGGTCGCGTCGTGGTCGTGGGCGGCACAGGCAAGGTAGGCATTGCGGCTCTCGATGCGATGCACGAGGCCGTTGGCCATCAGGAAATCAAGCGCGCGATAGACCGTGATCGGCGCCGGCCGCGACATCGATTTGGCGAGCTCGTCGATCACCTCATAGGCGCCGAGCGGGCGATGGCTGGAGAGCAGGGCCCCCAGCACCTGACGGCGTATCGGCGTGAATTTCTGTGCGCGCTGCTTGCAGACCTCTTCGGCATGCGCCAGCGCATCCGCGGTGCAGCGGCCGTGATCGTGGTCGGGCGCGGGAAATGCCGGTTTTGCGAGGGTCATGCGGCCACGTTCTAGCATTTGGGCCCGGGAACCCAAAGCACGACCCTGCGACCGGCTGCCAGCCATGCTCGCGCTGCGGGACAGCATCGTGATATCCGCCGTGGAATAATCATAAGCTTGCTTATTATATCCCAAGCTTATTGGAGACCAAGCTTATGACCCGCGGGTCTGTCGACCAGAACTTCCTGTTCACGCTCGGTGAGCTCTACCGCCTCTTGCGCGTCTATGCCGACAAGGAGGCCTCGCGGTTCGGCATCACCCGGGCGCAATGGGCGGTGCTGGCCAAGGTTGAGCGCAGCGAGGGCATGAAGCAGTCGGAACTCGCCGAGCTGCTCGAGATGCAGCCGATCACGCTGACCCGCCTGATCGACAAGCTCTGCGACAATGACTGGATCGAGCGCCGCAGCGACGCTTCGGACCGCCGCGTCAAGCGCCTGTATCTGAGGAAGGCCGGCCGGCAATTGCTGGGCCGGATGAGCGGGCTGAAGTCCGAGCTCACGGCCAACGCGCTCGACGGCATCACGCCGGCGGACGCCCATCGCCTCCTGACCCAGCTCGAAACCATCAAGGAAAACGTGCGTACCGCGATCCAGACCAGCGGCGCGGAACAGGCACGTAAGGAGCAGCGCTATGGCTGACCAAGTCCTCAAGTTCCAGCCCGAGCAGAAGACCGACAGCGGCAAGCCCACCAAGAAGGCCGGCACCGACCCGCGCCGCCGCCTGGTAGCCGGCCTGCGGCGTTACCGCCGCTTCCTGCTCCTGGTCGTGCTGCCGGTGATCGCCGCCATTGGCGGCATCACTTTCTACCTGCATGGCGGCCGCTATGTCGGCACCGACGACGCCTATGTCGGCGCGCAGAAGGTGCTGGTGACGCCCGACATCTCGGGCAAGATCCAGAAGGTCGTCGTGAAGGAAGGCCAGTCCGTCAAGCAGGGCGACGAGCTGTTCGAGATCGACCCCGCTCCGTTTCGCCACGCGGTGGTCGAAGCCAAGGCGCAGCTCGCGCAGGCCCGCACGACCTACGACAACCTCGTCGCCAACATCAAGATCTATGGCGACATGCTGGGCCTCGCCCAGCAAGGCATCGATTTGAAGCAGCGCGACGTCGAGCGCAAGCAGGCGCTGGTGAAGAACAATTACGGCTCGCAGCTCGATCTCGACAATGCCTCGAATGCGCTGGTCACCGCCGGCGCGCAGGCGCAATACATCAAGCAACAGCTGTCCAACGCCAGGACGCAGCTTCTCGGCGACCCCGAATTGCCACTGGAGCAATTCCCGCCTTACGCACAGGCGAAAGCCAAGCTGGACGATGCCCAGCGCAACCTCGATCACACCGTGCTGCGCGCGCCGATGGACGGCGTGGCGACGCAGGTCGAGCAGATCCAGCTCGGCCGCTATGTCGCCGCCGGCACGCCGGTGTTTTCCATCATCGACGTCGCCCACCCCTGGGTCGACGCCAATCCGAAGGAGAGCGACCTCACCCACGTCACCGAAGGACAGTCCGTCACGCTCGAGGTCGACGCGTTCCCGAACCACGTCTTCAAGGGCAAGATCGGCTCGCTCTCGCCCGGCACTGGCGCGCAATTCGCGATCCTGCCGCCGCAGAACGCCACCGGCAATTTCGTCAAGGTGGTGCAGCGCGTGCCGATCCGCATCTATTTCGACGAGACCGACAAATATGTCCGGAAGCTGAAGGCCGGCATGAGCGTCTACGCCACCATCGACACCGGCCATCAGCGCTCGCTCGCCGGCCTGCTCGGCCTGTCGGCGACCGCGAGCCAGGATAAAGACTGAACGCAAGGACTGATCCGATGTCTGGTCCCAATGCCAGCCTGATGGTCCCCGGCCTGCGCCGGAACATGGTGACGATCTGCGCCATGACCGCGACCATCATGCAGGCGCTGGACACCACCATCGCCAACGTCGCCCTGCCCTACATGCAGGGCACGCTGTCGGCCTCACAGGACCAGATCAACTGGGTGCTGACCTCCTACATCGTCGCCGCCGCGATCATGACGGCGCCGGTGGGCTGGATCGCCAACCGCTTCGGCCGCAAGCGCATCTTCATCATCTGCTCGGCCGGCTTCACCATGGCCTCGGTGCTGTGCGGCCTCGCCCAGGACATCAACCAGATGGTGCTGTTCCGCCTGCTGCAGGGCGTGTTCGGCGCCGCCCTGGTGCCGTTGTCGCAATCGGTGATGCTCGACTATTACACGCTCCAGGAACGTGCCAAGGCGATGTCGATCTGGGGCATGGGCGTGATGATGGGTCCGATCATGGGGCCCTCGCTGGGCGCCTGGCTGACCGAGACCTATTCCTGGCACTGGGTGTTCTTCGTCAACCTGCCGTTCGGCTTCATCACCGTGCTCGGACTGATCGTCTTCATGGACGAGACGGACAAGAATCTCAGCCTCAAATTCGACTGGTTCGGCTTCGCCGCGCTGGCGGTTGCGATCGGCTCGCTTCAGCTCGCCCTCGACCGCGGCGAGCAGCTGGGCTGGCTGGAATCCAATGAGATCCTCGCGGAGTTCATCGTTTCGGCGGTCGCCTTCTACTTCTTCCTCGCGCACTCCTTCACGACCTCGACCCCGTTCATCCGGTTCGCGCTGTTTCGGGATCGCAACTTCGTCACCGGCTGCGTGTTCATGATCGTGATGGGGCTCGTGCTGTTCTCGACCATGGCGCTGGCCTCGCCCTATATGCAGAACGTGATCGGCTATCCCATCATCACCGCCGGCCTCTTGCTGGCGAGCCGCGGCTTCGGCACCTTCTTCGCGATGATGCTGGTCGGTCGCATGATGCGCTATTTCGAGGCGCGCACGCTGATCATCGCCGGCCTGACGCTGACCGCGGGCTCGCTGTTCCAGATGACCGGCTGGACCGATCTGACCCAGGTGCCGGAGATCGTCACCGTCAGCGTCATTCAAGGCTTCGGCTTCGGCCTTGTCTTCGTGCCGCTCTCGACCGTGGCCTTCCTGACACTGTCGAACGATCTCCGTACCGACGGCACCGCGATGCTGACCCTGATGCGCAACGTCGCGAGCTCGGTCGGCATTTCCGTCGTCATCGCCCAATTGACGCAGGGGACGCGGCGGACCTACGCAATCCTGTCCGAGCACATCAACCCGTTCAACCATGCACTGCAGATGCCCGACGTCAGGGGCCTGATCAACCTGTCCACCGACGCCGGCCGCGCCATGGCCGACAGGATGGTCAGCGTCCAGGCGCAGATCATCGCGTTCGCGCAAGACTACCAGATGGTGATGCTCTTCGTCCTCTGCACCATCCCGCTCGCCTTGCTGATCGGTTCGACCAAGGCCGCGCTGCGCAAGCAGACCGCGGGACCGGAGCATGCGGTGATGGAGTAACGCACGCTCGATCTCCCAATCTCCACTGTCATCCCGGACAAGCGCAGCGAAGCGGAGCGCAGATCCGGGATCTCAGCGCGAGCGCTTGCGCTCGTCGCGATAATCACAGGGAGTAGTTTGGCGAAGACTGTGAATTACCAGTCTCGCGCCAAACTACTCCCTGTGGTTATGGGTCCCTGCGTTCGCAGGGACGACACTGAATATGCGGCGCGCCCTACAACAACTCCTCGCAGCCCAAATCATCCACCGCCGCAAACACCCGCTCCAGATTATTCCACCAGATCAGCGGCGGGAGATTGACGCTCCATTGCCAGACCGGCTTGGTGATGTGCCAGAGCACCGACCGGCGATAATCCTGGTCAAGTGCGCCGCGCGTGTAGCCGCTGACGCCGTGCGAGATCAGGGTCTCATGATAGCGGTTTAGCAGCAGGCGCTCGAGCGTCTGCCGGCGCTCCGGATACCATTGTGTCGCCATCATGTAGGCGAGATCGTGGGTCGGCACGTTGATGCGCCACTGGTCGAAGTCGAAAATCCGCACGGTGTCGGCGATGTCCGCGCGCGGCAGGAGGAAATTCCAGGTATGGGCATCGCCGTGGGCAATAGAGAGATGTCGATGGGAATGATAGCGCTCAAGCAAACGATCCGACTGCTCAATGAACCGACGATAGAGGATGCGTCGTTCTTCGCTCAGACGGTCGCCGAGAAGATCGGCAAAACGATCATAGTGGCCAGCAAAGGTCTCCATCAACCTTGACGTATCATCGGCGCTCATCCAACTGCCGACGATGTCGCCGAGACTTGGGTGGTCCCACCATGCCGCGTGCCAGCCCGCGAGCGTCGTGACGATCGCCATCGCCTGTTCGCGAGACGGCGGCAAGGGCCACGGGGCCGCGACCTCATGGCTGTCGGTGAGGTCCTCGAGCAGCAGATGCCAACTGACATTTTCCTCATCGAACTGTCCGTCAAAGCAACGCGGCACCAGCCCCGGCGGCATATTCGGTGCAAGTTTCGCATAGAAGGCCACTTCGTGCCGGCCACCATGCGCAAGCGTCTTGGCAAAATCGGCATGCGGCGTCTTCAGGATCAGTGTCTGCGGCGCGCCGCCGGATTCACCGACATAGCGCAGACCGAGGCGGATGATGTGTGACACGACGGTGTCGCGCTGATGCAGCACCTTCACCTCACGGACCGCGCCGGCGTCCAGCACGCCGCCTCTGCGCAGTGCCGCCGTCAGTCGGGCGGGCTCAACGACATCAGGCAGTTGTGGAGGTGTCATGAAATTCACGATGCCCCTGTCCCGCGCCATACTGCACGATCATAGCCCCGCGCACCAGCGGCCGAACCGACGCCGCGCTCAAGCCGCCTCGGTCGAGTCGCGCACGGTCCGCACCACGACCGACCGAAGCTGTTCGAGATTGGCCGCCATGCCGGCGATCGCCTGCCTGACCTCGGCGGCGCGCTCGTTCACGGAAGCGGCGTCGCGGCTGACATTGCCGATCTTGGCCGAGACCTCCTTCGCCGCTGAGGCCGATTCGGAAATCGACCGCGTGATCTCCCGCGTCGCGGCGTCCTGCTCTTCCATCGCGGCGGCAACCGAGGTCGCCACGCCGTCGATCTCGGCGATGTGCCCTCCCATCGTCTCGACGGCATCGACCGCGGCCTGGGTCGAGGCCTGAATCTCGGTGATCAGCCGCGTGATCTCCTCGGTGGATTTGGCGGTCTGGTCGGACAGGGATTTCACTTCGGCGGCGACCACGGCGAAGCCGCGGCCGGCCTCGCCGGCACGGGCGGCCTCGATCGTGGCGTTGAGCGCCAGGAGGTTGGTCTGGCCGGCGATGCCGCCGATGAGGTCGGAGACCTCGGCGATCTTCTTCACCGATCCGGCCAGTGCCTGGATGGTCGAACGCGCCTGCTCGCGGCCGGCGACCGCCGATTTTGTGACGGTGCTGGTCCGCACGACCTGGCTTGCGATCTCGCGGATCGAGGCGCTCAGCTGTTCGGCCGCGGCCGAGACGGTCTGCGAGCTGCCGAGGGCCTGGGTGGAGGCCGCCGCGACCGCTTGCGACTGTGCGGAGAGCGACCTCGCGATCTCGGACAGGCTGGACGCCGCCCGCTCGACGCCTTGCGTCGCTGCGCCGGCGGTGTCGACCGATCGGCCGGTCTCGCGCTCGACGGTCTCGGCCATCTGGTGCAGGGCGGAGCGCTTGGCGAGCGCCGCCTCCTGCTCCTGCCGCAACTGCTCCTCGCGCAGGCGGGAATTCTCGACCGCCGCCTGCTTGAACACCACAAGCGCCCCCGCCATCGAGCCGACCTCGTCCTTTCGGTCAGCGAAAGGAATATCGGCGGCGAGATCGCCGGTCGCGAGCTTCTGCATCGTGCCCGTCATGCGCACGATCGGCCGCACCACGCCGAGTGCGACGCCGAGCAGGCCCGCAGCAACGAAGGCCAGGACAGCGGCGGAGACGCCGAGGAGGATATAAAGCATCGAGCTGTCGCGGTCCGCGGCCAGCTTTTCCATGGCTGCATTCTGCTTGTTGGCGTTCTCGACGATGCTGTCGATCACGGCGCGATGCGCGGTGTAGGCGTCCTTCACCTGCGCATAGATGCGCTCGGACGCAGCGGCGTCCTTGGCTTTGAGGGCCGGCAGGAGCTGGTCGGACGCCTTCCAGAACTTCTGCACCTCGGCGTCGGACTTGGACACCAGCGCCGTCTTCAGGTCGGCCGAGAGGCTGGAGGTGATCCAGAACGCCTTGCGCTCGTCGTAATCCTTGCGGAGCTGGACCAGGCGTTCGCCGTGGGCCGCCAGCTGGTCCGGCTCGCGCACGGCCAGGGTCGCCTCGAGATAGGCCTCGATGACATATTCCGGCGGCGGCAGAATGTCCGCGATGAGGTCGTTGCCGAGCTTGATGTCGGAATAGAGCGGACCGCCGACCTTGAGCTCTTTCAAGGCGTACAGGCTGGTCGAAACCACGGCGGCAAAACCGATGGCGAGAACGATGCCGAACGCAATGATCGCAGATGACAACGACAGACGAAATTTCATGAAAACAATCCAGGGCGGTGTCAAAACTGCAGCCACCCTAGACGAATACGGTAAATACGGGATTGCTTCGCGCCGAAATTGTATCGCGCGCACTCCGTCTAACTACGGGAATTTGACGTCAAGCCATCGGTATTTGAGTCAGCGAGGCTGACGCACACGCGTGCGGGAGAATCGTTTCGGCCGGAGGCAGCCTCGACCTCGATGCGCCAGATGAGACATGCGTGCCGAGGATCAAGCCTCCCCGGCACGCATTGTCTCACACGTCGAAGAACACCGTCTCGTTGTCGCCCTGCAGCCGCAGGTCGAGCCGGTAGGCCGGCTTGCCGGCCTCGCGCGCCGCGGTCAGCGTGGCGCGGCGCTCGGTGGGCACCAGCGCCAGCACGGGGTCGGCGGCGTTGCTGGCCTCGTCGGCGAAATAGATCCGGGTGTAGAGATGCCTGAGCATGCCGCGGCCGAACACCGCAAGGAGGATGTGCGGCGCCTGCGGCTTGCCGTCGGGATCCGGCACCGTGCCCGGCTTGATGGTCTCGAACGCGTAATTGCCGTCCTTGTCGGTGCCGCAACGGGCAAAGCCGCGGAAGCTTGCATTTGGCAGCGCACGCTTGTCCTGCGGGTCGGCGAAGCGGCCTTGTGCGTCCGCCTGCCAGATCTCCAGCATGCAGTCCGGCACGGCAACGCCGTCACCGTCGAATACGCGACCCTCGATGCGGATGCGCTCGCCGGTGACATCTGGCGTCAGCGTCGAGTTGGTGAACGCGTCGTTCCAGGCGTACTCGCCGTTCGGCGTCAGGCCGTATTTGAAGAACGGGCCGACCGTCTGCGATGGGGTGATCCCGTCGGGCGTCACAGAATCCTGCACTTAGTGATTCTCCATGGGGGTGGCGTTCTTGCCGCGCAGCACGACGTCAAAGCGGTAGCACAGCGCCCATTCGGGCTGGGTGTTCTCGAGATCGAACGAGGAAACCATCCGCGCTCGCGCCTTCTCGTCCGGCACCGAGTTGAAGATCGGATCGAACGGGAACAGCGGATCGTTCGGAAAATACATCTGCGTCACGAGGCGCGTGACGAAGGAATGGCCGAACACCGACAGATGGATGTGCGCGGGACGCCAGGCATTGTGGTGATTGCCCCAGGGATAAGCACCCGGCTTGACGGTGACGAAGCGATAATAGCCGGAGGCATCGCTTTGGGCGCGGCCGGCCCCCGTGAAATTCGGATCGAGCGGCGCCGGATGCTGGTCGCGGACATGGACGTAGCGGCCGCAGGCATTGGCCTGCCAGATCTCGACCAGCGAGTTCGGCACGCCGCGGCCGTCCTCGTCGCGCACATGGCCGTGCACGATGATGCGCTCGCCGATCGGCTCGCCCTTGTGCTGGGTGGTGAGGTCGTTGTCGCCCTCGCGCACGGTCTCGTGGCCGTAGACCGGGCCGGTGAGCTCCGACAACGTATGGCGCATCGGGATCAAGGGCTTGTTCGGCGCACGCTTGATCGAGCTCTTGTAGTCGGGCGACAGCGGCAACGGATGCGCCTTGTTGCTGTCAGTGGGATAGATGAATGTCATGGGCGGACTCCTCCCCGGCCATGTGGTCCGGCCGGACAACGCTTCCGCCAATCATTATAGGATATAACTAATTGGGGGAAGCGGGTTTGAGCCCTATTTGATCGGCGGACGCGGCAGTACGGCTTCCCCGACTTCGAGCCGGTAGACATGGTCGAGCGAATACCAGGGCGTCGCAACCTCGCGTTCGGTCGGATGTAGCGCGTCATGGCGCAGGAACTTGCCGATCAGCGCCTGCGTCACGCCGAACTGCACGTCGCTGTCGATATGGGGATCGTTGGGATCGTAGACCTGCGAGATCAGGACCTTGAAGCCCGGCTTGAAGATCAGGGCATGCAGATGCGCGGGGCGGTAGGGATGGCGGCTCTGCGCCTCCAGCAGGCGGCCGACCACGCCGTCCGTCGGAATGGGATAGCCGACCATCATCACCGAACGGAAGGAGAAGCGCCCATCCAGGTCGGTCGTGAACTTGCCACGCAGGTTCATGTCGGCCTGGTCAGCATCCTGGTTCTCGTAAAGGCCGACCGGAGAGGCGTGCCAGACATCGACCTCGGCGCCGACGACCGGACGACCGTCCTTGTCCACGACGCGGCCGTTCACGAACAGCGGCGCGCCCGGGGTCTCGGAGATCGATCCGCCATTCTCGACCCGCGGCGAGTTCAACCGCCAGAACGGCCCGAGCAGTGACTGATCGGTTTCGGTATTGCCCTGATCGCCGTTGTTGAGCAGGCAGACCAGCGGCGAGACGCCGAGCGAGCCCGCCATCAGCACCACTTCGTTGTGCGTGTCGGTGGTCAGCTTGCCGAGCTCGGCGATGACAGCGGTGGCATCGCGAAACTCCTTCTCGGTCAGGCGGACGTCGCGCACGAAGCCGTGCAAATGCTTGACCAGGGAAATCATGATCTGGCGCATCCGCGGATCGGAAGTCCGCTCCATCACCGCCAGTGCCGCGGCCGTGACGTCCTGCTCGCGCTCGATGATCATGCCCGCCTCCCGATCGCCCGTCATTCCGGGGCAGCCCGACAGGGCTGAACCCGGAACCTCGAGATCCCGGATTCCGCTCTAACGAGCGGCTCCGGGATGACGGTCCACTGCGTGGACCGTCAGTTCACCTTCTCGATCGCGACCGCGACGCCCTGGCCGACGCCGACGCACATGGTGGCGAGCGCGAGCTTGCCGCCGCGCTTCTCCATGCCGTGGACGGCGGTGAGCGCGAGGCGCGCGCCGCTCATGCCGAGGGGATGGCCGAGCGCGATCGCGCCGCCATGCGGATTGACGAAATCCGCATCGTCGGCGACGCCGAGCTGGCGCATGCAGGCGATGCCTTGCGAGGCGAAGGCTTCGTTCAGCTCGATCAGGTCGAAATCGCTGATCTTCTTGCCGAGCCGTTCCATCAGCTTGCGGGTCGCGGGCACGGGACCAATGCCCATGATGCGCGGCGGCACGCCGGCCGAGGCAAGGCCGAGGATGCGCGCGCGGGGCGTGAGACCATGCTTCTTCACCGCAGCTTCCGAGGCCAGGATCATCGCGGCCGCGCCGTCATTGACGCCGGAAGCATTGCCGGCGGTCACCGTGCCGGGATTGCGCACGATCGGCTTCAGTTTTGCCAGACCTTCGAGCGTGGTTTCGGGACGCGGATGCTCGTCCTTGTCGACGGTGATGGGACCCGCCTTGCCGCCGGGAATGGTGATCGGGACGATTTCCTCGGAGAAATAGCCCGCCGCGATCGCCTTGCCGGCGCGCTGCTGCGAGCGGATGGCGAAGGCGTCCTGGTCGGCGCGCGAGACCTGGAATTCCTCGGCGACGTTCTCGCCGGTCTCCGGCATGGCGTCGACGCCATACTGAGCCTTGAGCAGCGGATTGATGAAACGCCAGCCGATCGTGGTGTCGAAGATTTCGGCCGAACGCGAGAAGGCCTCCTGCGCCTTGCCCATCACGAAGGGCGCGCGCGTCATGGATTCGACGCCGCCGGCAATGGCGAGCTCGATCTCGCCGGAGCGGATGGCGCGGCCGGCGGCACCAACCGCATCGAGGCCCGAGGCGCAGAGCCGGTTGAGCGTCTGGCCGGGAACCGAGTCCGGCAGGCCTGCGAGCAGGAGCGCCATGCGGGCGACGTTGCGGTTGTCCTCGCCGGCCTGGTTGGCACAGCCGAAGAAGACTTCGTCCACCTGCGCCCAGTCGAGATGGGGGTGCTTGGCCATCAGTGCCTTGATCGGCGCTGCGGCGAGATCGTCGGCACGCACCTTGGCGAGCGAGCCGCCGAAGCGGCCGATCGGGGTCCGCACGGCATCGCAGATAAAGACGTCACGCATCGTTGTTCTCCCTGAATGCCGCGGTTCGGCCCAAATTCTTCAATGACGCCGGAGTTTTAGGAGGGCGCCCGCAGCAGGTCAATTGACTGATACACGCGTGTTCCGAGGGGGCCGCACGCCGGCCACGCATGCCGCAATGCGGACAACGTGGAAAACCTCCCCTTCCCGGCCAAAGCGATAGGAGCAGGGGGCGAAATTTTGTAGGTTGCGCCGCCCATGACCATGCAACAGCCGATACAAGTACCGTCCCCCGACGAAGCGCCCGCTTCGCCAACGGAAGCCGTCGCGCGCGTCACGCCGATGATGGAACAGTACCTGGAGATCAAGGCGGCGCATCAGGGCCTGCTGCTGTTCTACCGGATGGGCGATTTCTACGAATTGTTCTTCGAGGATGCCGAGATCGCCTCCAGGACGCTCGGCATCGTCTTGACCAAGCGCGGCAAGCACCAGGGCGCCGACATCCCGATGTGCGGCGTGCCGGTCGAGCGTTCCGAGGACTATCTGCACCGCCTGATCTCGGCCGGCCACCGCGTCGCGGTGTGCGAGCAGACCGAAGATCCTGCTGCCGCCAAGGCACGCGGCAACAAGAGCGTGGTTCGCCGCGGCGTGGTGCGGCTGGTGACGCCGGGCACGCTGACCGAGGACACGCTGCTCGATGCGCGTGCCAACAATTATCTGCTCGCGATCGCGCGCGCCCGCGCCTCCGGCGGTGGCGACCGCTTCGGCCTCGCCTGGATCGACATCTCGACCGCCGAGTTCACCGTGATGGAATGCTCGGGCGGCGAGCTCGCCGCGACGCTGGCGCGCATCAACCCGAACGAGGCCATCGTCACCGACGCGCTCTATAACGACAGCGAGCTCGGACAGACCTTGCGCGAGCTGCCGGCGGTGACGCCGCTGACCCGCGACGTCTTCGACGGCGCCACCGCCGAAAAGCGCCTTTGCGATTATTTCGCCGTCGCGACCATGGACGGGCTGACGCAGCTGACGCGGCTGGAGGCCACGGCAGCAGCAGCCGCCGTCACCTATGTCGACCGCACCCAGGTCGGCAAGCATCCGCCGCTGTCGCCGCCCGCGCGCGAAGCTTCCGGCGCGACCATGGCGATCGATCCGGCGACACGCGCCAATCTCGAGCTGACCCGGACGCTCGCAGGCGAACGTCGCGGCTCGCTGCTCGATGCGATCGACTGCACGGTGACCTCGGCGGGGTCGCGTCTGCTGGCTCAACGTTTGGCCGCGCCGCTGACGGATGCGCCGGCGATCGCGCGCCGGCTCGATGCGGTCAGCGTCTTTGTCGCCGATTCTGCCGCGCGCGAGGACATCCGCAGCATCCTGCGCGGCGCGCCCGACATGTCGCGCGCGCTGGCGCGTCTGTCAGTCGGCCGCGGCGGCCCGCGCGACCTCGCAGGTCTGCGCGACGGCATCATCGCCGCCGACCAGGTGCTGGCGCGGCTTCGCGAGCTCGATCAGCCGCCGCAGGAAATCGCCGCGGTGATGGCGGCCTTGCAGCGTCCCTCGCGCGAGCTCGCGGCGGAATTCGCCAGCGCGCTCGACGAGCAGCTGCCGCTGATCAAGCGCGATGGCGGGTTCGTTCGACAGGGCTATGAGCCCGCGCTCGACGAAGCCCGAAACCTGCGCGACGCCTCGCGCCTCGTCGTCGCCTCGATGCAGGCGCGCTACGCCGACACGACATCCGTGAAAGGCCTGAAGATCCGGCACAACAACGTGCTCGGCTATTTCGTCGAGGTCACCGCGCAGCACGGCGACAAGCTGATGTCGGCGCCGCTGAATGCGACCTTCATCCATCGCCAGACGCTGGCGGGGCAGGTGCGCTTCACCACCTCCGAGTTGGGCGAGATCGAAGCCAAGATCGCCAATGCCGGCGATCGCGCGCTCGGCCTAGAGCTCGAGATTTTCGAGCGGCTGTCAGCCAAGGCCATGACCATCAGCGACGATCTGCGCGCCGCCGCCCACGCCTTCGCCTTGCTCGACGTTGCGACATCACTGGCAAAGCTCGCGGTCGACGACAATTATGTGCGGCCGGACGTGGACGATTCCCTCGGCTTTGCGATCGAGGCCGGCCGCCATCCCGTGGTGGAGCAGGCGCTGAAGCGCAATGGCGAGCCGTTCATCGCCAATGCCTGCGACCTCTCCCCAAGCCCGGCGCAGAAGTCCGGCCAGCTCTGGCTGCTCACCGGTCCCAACATGGCCGGCAAATCGACCTTCCTGCGTCAGAACGCGCTGATTGCCCTGCTTGCCCAGATCGGCAGCTTCGTGCCGGCCGCGCGCGCGCGGATCGGCATCATCGACCGGCTGTTCTCGCGCGTCGGCGCCGCCGACGATCTCGCCCGCGGCCGCTCCACCTTCATGGTGGAGATGGTCGAGACCGCGGCGATCCTGAACCAGGCCGGCGAACGCTCGCTCGTGATCCTCGACGAGATCGGCCGCGGCACCGCGACCTTCGATGGTCTCTCGATTGCCTGGGCCGCGATCGAGCATCTGCACGAAAGCAATCGCTGCCGCACGCTGTTCGCCACGCATTATCATGAGCTGACCGCGCTCTCCGCAAAACTGCCGCGGATGTTCAACGCCACCGTGCGGGTGAAGGAGTGGCAGGGCAATGTCGTGTTCCTGCACGAGGTGCTGCCGGGCTCGGCCGATCGTTCCTACGGCATCCAGGTGGCCAAGCTCGCCGGCCTGCCGCCGGCCGTGATCACGCGCGCAAAATCCGTGCTGTCCAAGCTGGAGGCGCAGGACCGCGGCCAGACCGCGCGCGCGCTGGTGGACGATCTGCCACTGTTCGCCGTGCCCTCACGCGCGGCGGCCGAAGCCGCGCCGCCGAGCGAGGCCGAACTGCTGATGGAGGCCGTGCAGGCGCTGCATCCGGACGAGATGTCACCACGCGAGGCGCTGGATGCGTTGTATGCGTTGAAGGCGAAGCTGCCGAAGCAGTAGCGGTGCCGTAGGGTGGGCAAAGCGACTTGTCCGCCATAGCTCGAAGAGCGACGGCGGAAGCGTGCCCACCGCGTTTTGGACGAGATCGGGAAGAGATGGTGGACACGGCACGCGAAGTGCGCGCCTTTGCCCTACGATTCCGTGCGCTGAGCGCTACGCCCTTGCCGCGATCGCCGCGGCTTCCGCAGCCGCGCGCTGCATGCTGGTCGACATCTCGTTCGTCACCGTGCTCTGCTCCTCGACGGCAGCGGCGGTCGATGTCACGTATTCGCTGACATTGTTGATCGCCTGCTTGATCGAGCCGAGCGCGCTGACGACGTCGCCGGAGATGCCGTTGAGGCTGCCGATCTCCTGGCCGATCTTGTCGGTGGCCTGCTTGGCCTGATTGGCGAGGCTCTTCACTTCGGAGGCGACCACCGCAAAGCCGCGGCCGGCTTCGCCGGCCCGTGCGGATTCGATCGTGGCGTTGAGCGCGAGCAGGTTGATCTGTCCGGTGATGCTGTTGATCATCTCGACGATGCCGCTCATCGACTGCGCCGCCTCGGTGAGGCGCTGGGCCTGAGCATCGGCGGAGGCGACCTGCTCCACTGCGCTCATCGCCGTCTCGCGGGACTTGGTCATCGCCTCGGAGATCTCCCGCACCGAAGCGTTCAGCTCTTCCGAACCGGCGGCGACCGATTCCATCATGCCGCGCACGCGCTCGTTGCCCATGCGGACCTGCACCTGACGCGTGGTGTCGGTGGCATATTTCACGACCTTGAACGGCTTGCCGTTGAGATCGAGGATCGGGTTGTAGGAGGCCTGGATGTAGACCTCCTTGCCGCCCTTGCCGATGCGCTTGTATTCGGCCGCCTGGTACTGACCGCGGTTGAGGGCGGCCCAGAACTCGCGATAGGCCGCGCCGTCGCGCTCCGTGGGCTCGACAAACATGCTGTGGTGCTTGCCCTTGATCTCGGCCAGCGAGTAGCCGAGCGCGCCGAGGAAGTTGGCGTTGGCGGCGATGATCGTGCCATCCATGTTGAATTCAATCACGGCCTGGGCCTTGTCGATCGCCGCGATCTGGCCGGCGAGATCGGCGTTCTTCAGCTTCTCCGCGGTGACGTCCGTTGCGAATTTGACGACGCCGTAAGGTTTGCCGTTCTCGTCAAGCAGCGGGTTGTAGGAGGCGAGGATCCACACTTCGCGGCCGCCCTTGCCGATGCGCTTGAACTCGCCGGCCTGGTATTCACCGCGGTTGAGTGCAGCCCAGAACTCGCGATAGGCCGCGCCGTCGCGGTCGGCCTGCGGCATGAACAGGCTGTGATGCTTGCCCTCGATCTCGGCCAGCGAATAGCCGAGCGTCTTGCAGAAATTCTCGTTGGCGCTGACGATGGTGCCGTCGAGCTTGAATTCGATGACGGCCTGGGCACGGCTGATGGCGGCGATCTTCGACGCATCCGTCATGCTCCGGATCTTCTTCGCCGTGATGTCGGTCGCGATCTTGGCGACCATCACCGTCTTGCCGTTGCCGTCGAGCACCGGATTGTAGGATGCTTCGATCCAGACCTCGCGGCCACCCTTCGCGATCCGCTTGAACTCGCGCGCCTGATACTCGCCACGGTTCAATGCAGCCCAGAACGCCTTGTACTCGGCGTTATCGCGCTGGTCGGCCGGCACGAACATGGAGTGATGCTTGCCCTGAATCTCGTCAAGCCGATAGCCGAGGGCGTCGAGAAAATTCTGGTTGGCCGTGATGATCGAGCCATCGAGATTGAATTCGATCATGGCCTGCGAACGGCCTATGGCGTCGAGCCGCCCTTGTGCATCGCTGTGGGACTTGCGACCGAACATCAAACAATCTCCATCTCGAAACAACGTGGACAGCCCGTAAGGGAAGTGACCGCTGCGGCAGCACAGCCGTATTCAAATCGACAATTCCCGCGAGTCCCTGCACTCGGATGCAGCTCGGACGAGTTCACGTCGACGACGGCGGAAGCGGGTACGCGAAATTATTCGTACGGGAAAAGCTCGAACAAAGTTCTAATAGAAATGTCGGAAACCAGCAGGGCCGGGAACGATCCGGCGGGCGTCGAGAGCCGCCACCTGCGCCCCTGCGACTTGAAATGACATGTCTCATTCAATGGCTTGGGAAGATGCCGCGTTGCCCGTCGGCATGAGATGCCGTCTCCAACATGTCTTTCGCGACGCGGTGTCGCGCGTGTCCGTAGTCTCACGGTCCTTGCCGCGCCTTGTGCATCGTTCGCCGGCCGATTCCCCACAGCGTCAGATTCCAGGCGATGCAGGTGCCGAGCGCGAGACACAGACCGACGGCTGAACCGAACGACACCACCGCAACGTGCAAGACGGCAATCGCCGTGCCGAATCCGAGCAGGCCCCAGGCGGAGTTGGCGAGCACCGCCGCGGTCGGCGGGCCGCCGATGCGCGGATGCAGGATCACCATGATGCTGGAGAACACCACGGGATACAGCGCGATGATGCCGCTGATGCGGGGTCCCACCCAGCCCGAAGTCGAGACCACGATGGCGACCAGGGTCGCGACCAGCGCAGCCCGCATCGGCACGTCGTACCAGCGGCGCGTGACCAGCGGCATCTTCACATGGCGATAGCCCGCCAGGAGCGGAATGCAGATGCCGAAGGCGATCAGATTGGCGGCGAGCCCGGCGGTGAGCGACCAGTCGAACTGGCGGATGATCGAGGCCAGCACGATCCAGACGGCAACCGCGCTTCCACAACTCACCGCGAAACCATGCCGCTGCGCCAGCACGACATAAGCGAGGCACATGAAGATCGTCGCCCCATTGATCGGAAGGCTCGCCAGCGAACCCTGCGCGATGAAGGCGGCATCGTGGTCGAGCGCGAGGAAGACGTAGGAGGGACCGGCCGAGATCGGCAGGGTCGCGACCAGCGCGCCGATCACCGGACCCGCGCGCTCAGTGATGATCGAGGCCGTCACGACGAACGCCGCCGCGATCGCCATGCGCAGGAGAAGGAAGAGGAAGAAGTGGAGATCGGGGGACATTTTTGGCTTCTTACCCTCCCCTGGGGGAGGGTCGGCTCATATTGGGCGCAGCGAAATATGAAACGGGGTGGGGTGACAGTCTCTCAACGGCGACGGTGCCCGAGTGGAGAGATCACCCCACCCCGCTCGCGCTATGCGCGATCGACCCTCCCTCTCCAGGGGAGGGTAAGAGACTCACATCCGCTGCATCGACACCGACACCTTCGGGCCGTTCTTGATGGTCTGATAGACCACGCAATATCGCTCGGTCAGCTTGAGCAGGAGATCGAGCTTGTCCTGCGGCGCCGATGTATCGACCTCGAAGCGCAGACGGATCTCGGCGAAGCCGACCGGGGTCTCCTTGTCGACGCCCAGCGTGCCACGGAAATCGAGATCGCCCTCGGCATAGACGTTGCCGGTCTTGAGCGGCACCTCGATCGCGGTCGCGACCGACTTTAGGGTGACCCCGGCACAGGCGACGAGCGCCTCGAGCAACATGTCCCCGGAGCAAAGCTCGAGGCCGGAACCGCCGGTCGCCGGATGCAGGCCGGCAAGCGCGATGGCGCGGCCGGTCTCGACCTTGCAGGCGATGCCTTCGCTGTCGGTGGAGCCCTTGGCCTTCAGCGTGATCAGTGCGGTCTTGGGATCGGTCTTGTAGCGCTCCTTGATCGGAGCCTGCATCTGGCGCAGCTCTGCAGCGTCCATTTTCGTTCTCTCCCGGAAAATTGCCCCTCGATGTACCGGTTCAGAGCGAAATTGTCACCACCACATGGCCTGACCGGGACCCTGGGTTGCGTCACGGTCGGGCACGTTGCGGTCAAGCGAACGGTCGAGTGACGTCAGCACACTTCGCTTGAAATTCTCGAACAGCGGCGAATTGCGGTCGCGCGGCCGGCCGAGATTGATCTCGATCTGGTCGAACAACCGGCCCGGCCGCGGCCGCATCACCAGCACGCGGTCGGCCAGCACCACGGCCTCGTCGACGTCGTGTGTGACGAGGATGAGGGTCGGCCGCGTGTCCGCCCAGAGGTCGAGCAGATGATCTTGGAGATCCCTGCGGGTGAAGGCATCGAGCGCGGAGAACGGCTCGTCCAACAGCAGCACCTCCGGCTGCGGCACCAGCGCGCGTGCGATCGCAACCCGCTGCGCCTGTCCGCCGGAGAGCTCGCGCGGCCAGGCCTGCGCCTTTTCCGCCAGCCCGACGCGTTCGAGCGCACGCGCGACCTTCTCGCGGCGCTCGGCCGCGGGCAGATCGGCGAGTCCAAAACCGATATTGTCGGCGACGCTGAGCCAGGGCAGCAGCCGCGGCTCCTGGAAGATGATGCCGATCTTGGCATGCGGCGAGACGATCGCCTCGTTGTCGAGCGTCACCGTGCCAGCGCTGGCGCGATCGAGGCCGGCGATGGCACGCAGCAGCGTGGACTTGCCACAGCCGGAGCCGCCGATGATGGCGATGATCTCGCCCAGCCTGATTTCAGCGGAGAAGCGTGAAAGCGCCTGCACGCCGTTGGGATAGGTCTTGCTGACCCGGTCGAGCGCAAGCATCGCCTCAAGCTCCCTTCGCGCGCCCGAAGGCGTCCTGCCAGCGCAGGAAAGGCGCGGCCGCGACCTCGATCAACCAGTCCGTGAGCTTGCCGAGGATGGCGAAGATCACGATGGCGGCGAGGATCTGCGCGGGCTTACCCAGCTGCTGGCCGTCGAGCAGGAGATAGCCGAGGCCTTCGGAGGCGCCGATCAGCTCGGCTGCGACCACGAACATCCAGCCGAGGCCGAGACCGACGCGCAAGGACACGACATAGGCCGGCAGCACCGCCGGCAAGAGGATGCGGCGTATCATCGCCGGGCCGGACAGGCGGAAGGTGCGGCCGACCTCCACGATCTTGCGATCGACTGAGAGTATCGCGCCCATCACGCCGAGATAGACCGGAAAGAACACGCCGACCGCGATCAGCGCGACCTTCGAGGTCTCGAAGATGCCGAGCCAGAGGATGAACAGGGGCACCCAGGCGAGCGAGGGAATCGCGCGCAGCGCCTGCACGGTCGGATCGAGCAGCCGGCGCGCCAGCGACCAGTAGCCGGAGACGGCCCCCAACATCGTGCCTGCGATCACGCCGAAGGCGAAGCCGAGCCCGACGCGCCACAGCGTCGCTATGACGTGGCGAACCAGCTCGCCGGAGCGGGCAAGCTCGGCGATGGTGGCAAACACGCGCGAGGGCGGCGGCACCAGGCGCCCGTTGGACCAGCCGGACCAGACCACGAGCTCCCAGCCGAGCGCAAGCGTCAGCGGCAGCAGCACGCCCAGCATCGGCCGCGCATAGCGCGACAGCCGCGACGGTGCGGCGGCACTTTCGGCGGGTTCCGAAGATTGTTGCAGGACTGGCGCGTCGGAGATCATGGCCGGTAGGAAGCGCGTCTCGGGCGGGAATGCAACACTACTCTTGCCGCGGCCGCTGCTGTCGTCCCGGCGAAGGCCGGGACCCATAACCACAGGAAGGGGTTTGAGGCGAAGACGGTCACTCCGAGTCCTCGCAACCACATCTTCCTGTGGTTATGGGTCCCGGATCTGCGCTTCGCTTGTCCGGGACGACAGCGGAGTTTGCAGCGCCGTGCCTGCCTCTTCCCTGCCAATCAATTCGTCGGCAGCGGGACCTGATCGTCGATCAACGCATCCAGCGTCGCCTTCACGTCGACCTTGGCATCGACGACACCGGCTTGCTGGAGGGCGAGGCCGGCGGCGAGGATCGACTCGCGCTGGGGCGCGCCGATGCGGCTGTGGGTGAGCTCGGTGCGCTCCTTGAGCTGCTTGTCGACGACCGCCTCGGGGAGTTTTGTGACCGCGATGAAGGTCTTCTTCAGCTCGTCGTAATTGGCCAGCGAATATTTGCGCGCCTCTTCGTACACGGCGAGGACGCGGCGGGCAGCGTCGGGATAGTCCTTCAAAAACTGCTCGCGCACATTGAGGATGCCCCACGTGTTGGCCTCGGCCTTGCGATAGAACAGTTTTGCGCCCTCCTCGACCTCGGCCTGCGCCATCATCGGATCGAGGCCGGCCAGGCGTCGACGTCGCCGCGGATCAGCGCGGTCTTGCCGTCGGCGTGCTGGAGCAGCACCGGGGTGATGTCCTTTTCGGTGAGGCCCGCTCCCAACAGCGCGCGCACCAGGAAGATGTGCGGATCGGTGCCGCGCGTCACCGCGACGCGCTTGCCCTTGAGGTCTGCGACGCCGGCAATCTTGGAATCCTTCGATGTCACCAGCGCCGTCCACTCAGGGCGCGAATAGACATAGATCGACTTGATCGGGTTGCCGTTGATGCGGGCGACCAGCGCCGCCGAACCCGCGGTCGAGCCGAAATCGATCGAGCCGGCATTGAGGAATTCGAGCGCCTTGTTGGAGCCGGCCGACTGCACCCAGGTGACGGTGATGCCCTCCTTGGCGAACTCCTTCTCAAGGAGCCCCTTCTGCTTCAGAACCATCGACACCGGATTGTAGGTTGCCCAGTCGATGCGGATTTCCTTGAGCGGATCGGCCGCCTTGGCCGCGGGGGTCACGGCGAGCGCAATCGCTCCCGCCAACAGAATGCGTCGTGTAATTCCGGTCATGCCCAACCTCCTCCAAAACTTCATTGTTTTTCAATGAGTTATATCTAGAGGTCAACGAGAAAATCCGCCCCTCGAAAGCGCGCCGGCCGAGAACAGATTTGCCCAAAGCCGCGCCTTTCCAGCATGGAACGACTATTGCCAGAGAATGGCGGGTGACAGCGCCTGTCACCTCTTATATCCGGTGGGACATGGACAGCGTCGCGACTGAGCACAAGGCCGAGGTGGATGATCGTTTCGACACTGCGCGGATCACCGCCGCGGTCGATGCGCTAGCCGAAAAGCACCAGGGACGCGAGGACGCGTTCCGCACGGCCATGGCGCAATTGCTCAAGGCCGAGCTGATCGCGGCACGCGCCGCGGCACAGGAAATCCTTCTGAAGGACCGCCACGGCCGTCGCTGCGCCGAGCGGCTCTGTCACGTGCAGGACGAGATCATCCGTATCCTGTATTCGGCGGCGACCCGCCATCTCTACCGCTCGCCGATCCCGAGCGGAGCCGAGCGCATGGCGGTGGTCGCGACCGGCGGCTACGGCCGCGGCCTGATGGCGCCCGAATCCGACATCGACCTGTTGTTCATCCTGCCCTACAAGCAGACCGCCTGGGGCGAGCAGGTCGCCGAAGCTATCCTTTATTGCCTCTGGGACATGGGGCTGAAAGTCGGCCACGCCACGCGATCGGTGGACGAATCCATCCGGCAGGCGCGCGGCGACATGACCATCCGCACCGCGATCCTGGAGACGCGCTTCCTCACCGGCGACAAGCCGCTCTATGAGGAGCTGGTCGCGCGCTTCGACAAGGAGGTCGTGCAGGGCACCGCATCGGAATTCGTCACAGCCAAGCTCGCCGAGCGCGAAGAGCGGCACCGCCGCGGCGGCCAGTCGCGCTATCTGGTCGAGCCCAACGTCAAGGATGGCAAGGGCGCCTTGCGCGACCTGCACACGCTGTTCTGGATCGCCAAATACGTCTACCGCGTCCGCGACACCGGCGAGCTGGTCGAGCGCGGCGTGTTCGATGCGCAGGAATACCGCAGCTTCCGCCGCTGCGCCGATTTCCTCTGGTCGGTGCGCTGCAATCTGCATTTCTACTCCGGCCGCGCCGAAGAGCGTCTCTCCTTCGATCTCCAGCGCGAGATCGCTGTGCGGCTCGGCTACACCTCGCATCCCGGCATGCAGGACGTCGAGCGCTTCATGAAGCACTACTTCCTGGTCGCCAAGGAAGTCGGCAACCTCACTGCCATCCTCTGCGCCAAGCTCGAGGACCAGCAGGCCAAGCCCGCGCCGGTCTTGAGCCGGATGATGGCGCGGCTGCGGCCGACCGCGGCGAAGCGGCGCGTCCCCGACAGCGACGACTTCATCGTCGACAACAACCGCATCAACGTTGCCGCACCCGACGTGTTCAAGCACGACCCGGTCAATCTGATCCGGATCTTCCGCCTTGCGCAGAAGAACAACCTCGCCTTCCATCCGGATGCGATGCGCGACGTGACGAGATCGCTCGGCCTGATCAACGCGCAGATGCGCGAGAATCCCGAGGCCAACCGGCTGTTCATGGAGATCCTGACCTCCGACAACGCCGAGATCGTGCTGCGGCGGATGAACGAGACCGGCGTGCTCGGCCAGTTCATCCGTGCCTTCGGCAAGATCGTCTCGATGATGCAGTTCAACATGTATCATCACTACACCGTCGACGAGCACCTGATCCGCTGCATCGGCTTCCTCCAGGACATCGAGCGCGGCGGCATCGAGGAATTCGCTTTGGCCAGCGACCTGATGCGCAAGTCCCGGCCCGAGCACCGGTCGGTGATCTACATCGCAACGCTGCTGCACGACGTCGCTAAGGGCCGGCCGGAGGACCACTCGATCGCCGGCGCCAAGGTGGCGCGACGGCTGTGCCCGCGGCTCGGGTTCAGCCCGGCCGACACCGAGCTCATCGCCTGGCTGATCGAGGAGCATCTGACGATGTCCACGGTCGCGCAGTCGCGCGACCTCTCGGATCGCAAGACCATCGAGAATTTCGCCGCCGTGGTGCAGTCGGTCGAGCAGATGAAGTTGCTGACGATCCTGACCACCGCTGACATCCGTGGTGTCGGTCCCGGGGTGTGGAACGGCTGGAAGGCGCAGCTCTTGCGCTCGCTGTACTACGAGACCGAGCCGGTGCTGACCGGCGGCTTCTCGGAGGTCGACCGCGGCAAGCGCCTCACCGCCGCCTACGCTGAATTCCGAAATGCCTTCGCCGAATGGCCGGCGGAGGAGCTCGATGCCTATATCGGCCGGCACTATCCGGCCTACTGGCTCAAGGTCGAGCTGCCACGGAAAATTCGGCACGCCCGCTTCGTCCGCTCCAGCGAACAGGCCGGCCATAAGCTCGCGATCAATGTCGGCTTCGACGAGGTCCGCGGCGTCACCGAGCTGACGATCTTCGCGGCCGACCATCCCTGGCTGCTCTCGATCATCGCCGGCGCCTGCGCCTCGGCCGGCGCCAACATCGTCGATGCCCAGATCTACACCACGACCGACGGGCGCGCGCTCGACACCATCTCGATCTCGCGCGAATACGACCGCGACGAGGACGAGGGACGGCGCGCCACACGCATCGGCGAGATGATCGAGGACGTGCTGGAAGGCAAGCTGCGCCTGCCTGAAGTGGTGGCGCGGCGCACGGTGCGCAGCAAGGCACGGCCCTTCGTGATCGAGCCTGAGGTGACCATCAACAACCAATGGTCCGACCGCTACACCGTGATCGAGGTCTCCGGTCTCGACCGGCCCGGCCTGCTCTACGAGCTGACCACCGCGATCTCGAAGCTCAACCTCAACATCGCCTCCGCCCATGTCGCGACCTTCGGCGAGCGCGCCCGCGACGTGTTCTACGTCACCGACCTCCTGGGTGCGCAGATCAGCGCGCCGACCCGCCAGGCCGCGATCAAGAGCGCGCTGACCCATGTGATGGCCGGCGACAAGGCGGTCCAGCCGGCGGCGTGACCTTCCTTCGTCACTCTGCGCTCGCGGCTAATGGACCCTGCCCCCTGACTATCATCGCGCCGACTTTTGCTCAGAGTGTCGCAGCGCGTTCACGAGCGCAGACAGCGCGGCTGGTTGATGCTGACGACTGGGATAATACATGAAGAAGCCGGGAATTGGCGGCGTCCAATCCTCCAGCACCCGAATGAGGCGGCGCTTCGCAATATGTTCGGCGACCTGCTCTTCATAGGCGAGCCCGATACCAACTCCGGCGAGCGCCGCCTGAATCACCAGGTGAGTGTCGTCAATGATGAGCGGGCCATTCACGTTGATCGTGACCGACTTTCGTCCTTGCTCAAACTCCCACCGATATGGACCACCTGCAAGACGCAGGGTAATGCACCGATGATCGCTCAGGTCCCTCGGCTTTTCGGGGATGCGTCGTGAAGCGAAATAGCGTGGCGACCCTATGACCGCCAATCGCAGTTCGGGCGTGACACGAACCGCGATCATGTCCTTTTGAATGTACTCGCCAAGCTGAATGCCGGCATCGAACTCGCCTGCAACGAGGTCCACTGGGCCAGTGACGGTGACGACGTCCAGAACGATGTCGGGGTAGGCCTCAGCGAAAGCTCTGAGCCGCGGTAACAGTACCATCACCGCAGCCGATCGCGACATCACAATTCGAAGGCGGCCTTCGGGTCGGCGCCGAATGCTCCGGGCCTTATCGAGGGCATGACGGATTTGCTCAAGGGCCGGAGACAGATCCTCCAGGAGAGCCGCTCCCGCAGCGGTCGGTGCAACGCTCTTGGTCGTTCGAGCGAGCAGCTTCAGTTCGAGCCGTTGCTCAAGCCTCCGGATCGTGTGGCTCAAGGCAGACTGAGACACGCCCAGCTTTATCGCGGCGCGTGTAAAGCTTCGTTCGCGGGCCACGATTGCAAACGCGGCGAGGTCGTTCATTTCGTCTGTCATCATCATGAATATCGCTCATGAGCCCATGCCATTCAAGGCACCTAGTCTCAT
The DNA here is from genome assembly GCF_014198295.1 of Bradyrhizobium sp. CIR18. NCBI lineage: Bacteria > Pseudomonadati > Pseudomonadota > Alphaproteobacteria > Hyphomicrobiales > Nitrobacteraceae > Bradyrhizobium > Bradyrhizobium sp. CIR18. The sequence goes on from NZ_JACIHF010000003.1 coordinate 505,249, forward strand.
AAGTCACCTCGCCGTAGGTCTTGCGCGAGCACGGGAGACGACCTGCAGCACTTTTCTGCGCGATGGGCAGGTCGACGCTCGGCACAGCTGCCGGACCGAATGAATGAGTCCGGTGCAAGAGCTTTGAGGATGACAATGGATACGGACGTTCCCGCCTTGCGCTCGCTTGCGCAGACCTATTTCGACGCTGCCTATGAAATGGATGCTGAGAAGTTTGCATCCATATTTCACCCCTCGAGTTCCGTGACGAAGGTGGCCGAGGACGGCAAATTGGGCGTGACGCCGATTGCGTCCTGGCTGGCAGTGGTCCGCAACACGAAAGCTCCGAAGCAACTGGGCTTCGAGCGGGAAGATCAGATCCTATCAATAGACGTTGAGAGCGAGCTCGCGCTCTTGAAAGTCAAACTGCGCATTCCCCCGCGTTCCTTCACGGACCTGCTGTCGTGCTTGAAGGTGAACGGGACCTGGAAAATAGTGCAGAAAGTGATGACGTCGAAAGTCTGACGGATTCGTTACGGCAGGCAGCGTCCATGAGGCAGGTGCGGCCACAGGCACGGTCCGCTCAATCCATTCTCAAACGGACTCTCGGACCTGCACCCCCTCATGCCGCAGCAGCCAGCGCTTGCGCTCGAGCCCGCCGCCGTATTTCACCAGCGAACCGTCGGCGCCGATCAAGCGGTGGCAGGGCAGCACCACGCTGATCGGATTGGAGCCGTTGGCATGACCGACGGCACGAATGGCTTTTGGCACATCGATCTTTGCGGCCAGCGCGCTGTAGCTCATCGTGGTGCCGGCGGGGATGTGAGCCAGCGCGTTCCAGACCTTCTGCTGAAACGGCGTGCCGGCGATACGCCATGCGATGGCCGAGAGCTGACCGAGATCGCCTTCGAAGTACCCCGATAGCGCCGTCCGTATGGACCCATGCGCAGGCCGGTCGCTGAGATCGACCGCACCGTAGTGCAAGCGCAAGAGCTCGCGCATGCGATGCTCATAGTCTTCCCAGTCCAGTGCGCGTAGCGCACCCTCGGCATCGGTGACGAGCAGAGCAATCCCGATCGGCGTCACCAGGCGATCGAGGCCGAAGCTTGCAGACGGTTTGGTTGATCGCCCGGGCATGGTGGCACCATAGCATCGAAACATGCCGTCGCACTTGCCATGCCGGCCGTGCTATCGTCCACCCGAAAGCTGACGCTGGGGGAGCTCAACTTGATCCTGATCGCCAATATCCTGGTGGCGCTGGTCGCCGCACTGCACGTCTTTTTCCTGATCCTGGAGATGTTCCTCTGGGACAAGCCGCAGGGCCTGAAGGTGTTTCGCAACACGCCGGAGAAGGCCGAGATCACGAAGGTGCTGGCCGCCAATCAGGGCCTCTATAACGGCTTCCTCGCCGCCGGCCTGATCTGGGGTCTGGTCCACGGCAACCCGGCCTTCGCATTCCAGATCAAGGCGTTCTTCCTGCTTTGCGTGATCGTGGCCGGCGCCTATGGCGCCGCGACCGTCAGCAGCCGCATCCTGATGGTGCAGGCGCTGCCGGCGGCGGTCGCGCTGGTCGCGTTGTTCCTGGCCTGAGACGCCTGACCACGGGCTCCTCGGCCTGAGACGCTACGGCGCAGCGCCGCGATCCTTGCGCGGCGACGAACCTTCCTCCACAATCTTCGGCAGCGATGGCGACCGTTGCAATCGACGGGAAAAGACCATCGGCCGAAAATTCCGTCAGGAGGAACAACCAACATGACCAATCGCAGAGCCTTCTTAGCTGCCACGACAGCGCTCGCCTTCGCGTTCTCCGCGAACCAAGCCTTCGTAAGCCAAGCCTTCGCCCAGAAGAAATACGACACCGGGGCGACCGACACCGAGATCAAGATCGGCCAGACCGTGCCGTTCTCCGGCGCCTACTCCGTCTACGCCAATATCGGCAAGACCCAGGCCGCCTACTTCAAGATGATCAACGATCAGGGCGGCATCAACGGCCGCAAGATCAATCTGATCCAGTATGATGACGCCTATTCGCCGCCGAAGACAGTGGAGCAGGTGCGCAAGCTCGTCGAGGGCGACGAGGTGCTGTTCACCTTCCAGCTGATCGGCACCGCGGCCAACGCCGCCGTGCAAAAATATCTCAACGGCAAGAAGGTGCCGCAGTTGCTGGCCTCGACCGGCGCGGCCCGCTTCAACGATCCGCAGAACTATCCCTGGACCATCGCCTACAATCCCAACTACGTGTCCGAGGGGCGCATCTACGCCAAATACATTCTCAAGGAGCATCCGAACGCCAAGATCGGCGTGCTCTACCAGAACGACGACATGGGCCGCGACTATCTCGCGGGCCTCAAGAGCGGCCTCGGCGACAAGGCCGCCAGCATGATCGTCGGCGAGGTGTCCTACGAAGTCACCGACCCGACGGTCGATTCCCAGGTGGTCAAGCTGAAGTCGATGGGCGTCGACGTGTTCTTCGATGCCTCGACGCCGAAATTCGCGGCACAGGCGATCAAGAAGCTTGCCGACCTCGGCTGGACGCCGGTGCACATCCTCGACATCAATGCGAGCCCGATCTCGGCAACGTTGAAGCCGGCCGGCCTCGACATCTCCAAGGGCATCATCTCGACCCAATATGGCAAGGAGCCCAGCGATCCGCAGTGGAAGGACGATCCCGGCGTGAAGGCCTTCTTCGCTTTCATGGACAAGTATTTCCCGGAAGGCGACAAGCTCAACACCGTCAACACCTACGCCTATTCCGTGGCGGAGCTGCTGGTGCAGGTCCTGAAGCAATGCGGCGACGATCTGACGCGTGAGAACATCATGAAGCAGGTCGCCAACATCAAGGACTTCACGCCGAGCTTCGCGCTGCCCGGCATCAAGATCAACACCGGGCCGAACGACTTCCGCGTCAACAAGCAGATGCAGATGATGAAGTTCAACGGCGAACGCTGGGAGCTGTTCGGACCGATCATCGAGGACACGGGACCGTCGGGCTAGTCCCGATCTCGTAGGGTGGGTTACGCCCAGCGGACTGCACTTCGCGCAGCCCGCAAGGCTAACCCACCCTACGAACGCCCACCTTGCGTCGCAACAATCGTTCCTCCACACTCGCCCTCAGCGATGGCATCGGATGCGCAAGCGCGCGCCGAGAGATCATCGGCAATAACAACTGAGGGAATTGCGAATGAGGAATGGAATGCTGCATCTGGCCGCGGCTACGGCGCTGACCCTGGCGCTGTCGATCTCTGCGGCCAATGCCCAGAAGAAATATGATCCGGGCGCCAGCGACACCGAGATCAAAGTCGGACAGACTGTGCCGTTCTCGGGGCCGGCATCGGCCTATGCCACGATCGGCAAGACGCAGGCCGCCTATTTCAAGATGATCAACGACCAGGGCGGCGTCAACGGTCGCAAGATCAACCTGATCCAGTATGACGACGCCTATTCGCCGCCGAAGGCGGTGGAGCAGGTGCGCAAGCTCGTCGAGAGCGACGAGGTGCTGCTGACCTTCCAGATCGTCGGCACGCCCTCGAACGCAGCGGTGCAGAAATATCTCAACTCCAAGAAGGTGCCGCAGCTGTTCGCCGCCACCGGCGCCTCGAAGTTCACCGATCCCAAGAACTTCCCTTGGACCATGGGCTACAACCCGAACTATTTCGTCGAGGGCCGCATCTACGGCCAGTACGTCCTGAAGGAGCATCCGAACGCCAAGATCGGCGTGCTTTATCAGAACGACGATCTCGGCAAGGACTATCTGAACGGCATCAAGGCCGGCCTCGGCGACAAGGCTGGCAAGATGATCGTGACGGAAGCGTCCTACGAGGTCTCCGATCCGACCGTCGACTCGCAGATTCTCAAGATCAAGGATGCCGGCGCCGATCTGTTCTTCAGCGCGACCACGCCGAAGCAGGCCGCGCAGGCGATCAAGAAGATCGCGGAGATGGGCTGGCATCCGGTGCAGATCGTCGACATCAACGCCACTTCGGTCGGTGCGGTGATGAAGCCGGCGGGCCTGGAGGCATCCAAGGGCGTGATCAGCGTCAACTACGGCAAGGATCCGCTCGATCCGGCCTGGAAGGACGATGCCGGCATGAAGAAATATTTCGACTTCATGGCGAAGTACTATCCTGACGGCGACAAGGATTCGAGCTTCAACACCTATGGCTACGGCACCGCCCAGCTGCTGGTGCACGTGCTGAAGCAGTGCGGCGACAACCTGACGCGCGAGAATGTCATGAAGCAGGCCGCCTCGCTGAAGGACTTCATCGGCGACACCGCGCTGCCCGGCATCAAGGCCAACACCTCGGCGACCGACTACCGCGTCAACAAGCAGCTTCAGATGATGAAGTTCAACGGCGAGCGCTGGGAGCTGTTCGGCCCGATCCTGGAGGATGCGGGTCCGGCGGGTTAGCTTCTCACGCAACTTCGTAGGGTGGGCAAAGGCGCGCAAGCGCCGTGCCCACCATCTCTCCATAATCGCGACGAAAGTCGTGGGCACGCCCCCGGGATGCGCATTCGCGCACCCCGGGGCTTTATCCACCCTACGAGCTACTCCGGTATCTCTCCAAAATTCTTCCCGATCGGCAGCACGGCGTGCCGGATCAGCCGCGAGTCCTCCACTGCGGCCTGGCGATGCTTGACCGCCTCGCGGTAGACGGGATCGCGGATCATCTCGACGAAGGCTCCGACATCAGGATATTCGGCGATGAAGCAATGGTCCCAGCGCTCTTCCTGCGGGCCGATCAGCATCAGCTCGAATCTGCCCTGCCAGATGATGCGGCCGCCGAGGCGTTCGAACACCGGGCCGCTCTCGCGGCCATAGGCCGCGTAGGCTTCGGCGCCGCTTGCCTTGCGGCCATCCGGATAGGCCGCCTCCTTGCGCAGACGCACCAGGTTGAGCATCTGGATCGGCCCGGGACGGTCGTTCTCCCGGAATTGCGCGAAAATCTCCTTGGTCGGATCGATATGGCCCATGCGTGCTTCCTCTGCGTGTTTCCTCGTGTTTTGTGCCGGCGATCCTAGCTCCGGCACGCAACCAGCGGAACTGCGGCGAGCGAATGCCGCACCTCCTAATCGCGCGTTAAGGTCTGGGTAACCGGGCCTTAAACAGCGACCGCTAGCGTGCGGCGGGGCGGGCTGACCGGGCGTTTTTGCGTATGGCGTGGGGAAAGAAAAAGGGTGGGCGGAAGGAGCCGCTATTCGGCTTGCCCGCGGCGCTCGCCGATCTGCGCCTGACCGCGGCGGACCGCATCCCCGGCGGCGACGACAAGCCGAAGAAATCAACGAAATCATCCGCCAAGCGCAAGAGCGAAGATTCCGGTGACGAGCCGCCGCGCGAACGGAAGGCGCCAGCCAGCCGCAGCGGTGCCAAGCGGCGCACCAAGTCGCGCATCGGCGCCAGCATCGGCCGCCTGGTCTATTGGGGCGCGGTGCTCGGCCTGTGGGGCGCGATCGCCGTGATCGGCGTCGTGATCTATGTCGGCGCCCATCTGCCGCCGATCCAGTCGCTGGAGATCCCCAAGCGGCCGCCGACGATCCAAATCGTCGGCATCGACGGCAGCATGCTGGCGCAACGCGGAGAGATGGCCGGCGCCAATGTCTCGCTGAAGGATTTGCCGCCGTACCTGCCCAAGGCATTCATCGCCATCGAGGACCGCCGCTTCTATTCGCATTTCGGCATCGACCCGATCGGCATCCTGCGCGCCCTCGTCACCAACGTCATGCATCGCGGCGTCTCGCAGGGCGGCTCGACGCTGACGCAGCAGCTCGCCAAGAACCTGTTCCTGACCCAGGAGCGCACCATGCAGCGCAAGCTGCAGGAGGTAGAGCTCGCGATCTGGCTCGAGCGCAAGCATTCCAAGAACGAGATCCTGGAGCTCTATCTCAACCGCGTCTATTTTGGCTCCGGCGCATATGGCGTCGAAGCCGCCGCGCAGAAATATTTCGGCAAGTCGGCGAAGAACGTCACGGTTGCCGAGGCCGCGATGCTGGCCGGTCTTGTCAAATCGCCCTCGCGCCTCGCGCCGAACCGCAACCCCGAAGGCGCCGAAGCCCGCGCGCAGATCGTGCTGGCGGCGATGGCGGATGCAAAATTCATCACCGATGCGCAGGCGCAGGCCTCGATCGGCCATCCCTCCTACAATGTGAAACCGGTCGGCGCCGGGACGGTCAATTACGTCGCCGACTGGATCGGCGAGGTGCTGGACGATCTGGTCGGCCAGATCGACGAGAGCATCAAGGTCGAGACCACGATCGATCCGAAACTGCAGAGCGTGGCGGAAGCCGCCATCATCGACGAGCTCGCGGCCAAGAGCGTGAAGTTCAATGTCAGCCAGGGCGCGCTGGTGGCGATGACGCCGGATGGTGCGGTGCGCGCCATGGTGGGCGGGCGGAACTATTCCGAGAGCCAGTACAACCGCGCTGTGACGGCAAAGCGCCAGCCGGGCTCCTCGTTCAAGCCGTTCGTCTATCTGACCGCGCTCGAGCAGGGCCTGACGCCTGATACGATGCGCCAGGACGCGCCAATCGAGGTCAAGGGCTGGCGACCCGAGAACTACACTCATGAATATTTCGGCGCGGTGACGCTGACGCAGGCGCTGGCGATGTCCCTCAACACCGTCGCCATTCGCCTCGGCCTCGAGGTCGGACCGAAGAATGTGGTGCGCACCGCGCACCGGCTCGGCATCTCCTCCAAGCTCGAGCCGAACGCCTCGATCGCGCTCGGCACGTCGGAAGTCTCGGTGGTCGAGCTGGTCGGCGCCTACGCCCCCTTCGCCAATGGCGGTCTCGCGGTGGCACCGCACGTCGTCACGCGGATCAAGACGCTGGGCGGCAAGCTGCTCTACATGCGCCAGCCTGAGGAGCGCAATCAGGTCATCGACCCCCGCTATGTCGGCATGATGAACGCGATGATGCGCGAGACGCTGATATCAGGCACCGCCAAGAAGGCCGAGATCCCGGGCTGGCCCGCGGCCGGCAAGACCGGCACCAGCCAGGATTACCGCGACGCCTGGTTCATCGGCTACACCGCAAGCCTCGTCACCGGCGTCTGGCTCGGCAATGACGACAATTCGCCGACCAAGAAGGCGACCGGCGGCGGCCTGCCGGTGGAAGTCTGGTCGCGCTTCATGCGCGCCGCGCACGAGGGTGTGCCGGTGGCGGCATTGCCGAGCACACAAGGTGGCTGGGGCCTGTCGAACCTCGCGCAGGCGGCTTCGCAGGTGTCGCCGCCGACGTTGGCAGCGCCCGGGCCGGCACCCGCAAGCAATGGCGGCTATCGCCCACCGCCGACACGCGCCAATGCGCGGCCGGAGGCTGCGGCAGGGCTCGATGGCTGGCTGATGGACCGGCTGTTTGGCGGAAACCGTTAGGCGCGGCCTGAGGTCCGCGTGGCCTCAAGACAAAAACTGCGAAAACAACCCCATGCACAGTAGCCCGCGCTAACGATATCAACGGCTTGCGCGGGCCGCACAGACGCCTGAACTGCGCCTCGAAGTCAGCTCCACCACTTCGACAAGTCCTGCCAATCACGGCAGGATCAACCGAGGTGAGCTACTCCCCAAAAGCAAAAACACCAGCCGCTCCACTCTCCGCTGTCATTCCCCGCGAAAGCGGGGAATCCAGTACGCCGCGGCTTCTCGATTCAATCAGCGCCGTCTCGGCGCACTGGATCGCCCGGTCAAAGCCGGGCGATGACACCTTTCAAGACGTTTGCAGCGCGTCCCTAATCCTCGACCCCATACCGGTGCAGATCGTTGCCGTAGGTATCGAGCCACTTCTTGGCGCGCTCCATCGACGGGCAGACTTTTCCGCACACGCGCCAGAACCGCGCCGAGTGGTTCATCTCGACGAGATGAGCGACCTCGTGCGCGGCGAGGTAGTCGAGCACGAAGGGCGGCGCCAGGATCAGGCGCCAGGAGAACGACAGCGAGCCGGCCGAGGTGCAGGAACCCCAGCGGCTGGACTGATCGCGGATCGAGAGGCGCTTGACCCTGACACCGAGCTCGGCGGCGTAAGCCTCCGCCGATCGCTGAAGGTCGCGGCGCGCCTCGCGCTTGAGGAAGTCGCTGACGCGGCGATCGACATGCTCGAGCCCGCCGGCGACGCAGAGAATGCGCTCACCGCTGTCGCGCATCTCGGTCCACACCGTGCCGCGCGTGCCGGCGCGATGAACGATGCGATGCGGGGTGCCACGGAGCGGTATCACCGTGCCCGGCTGGAACGGCGCAGCCTTCGGCAAGCGACCGAGGCGCGCCGCGATCCACGCACCGTGGCGCTGCGCGAAGTCTTTCGCCTCGGCCAGCGTGCCGCGCGGCGGCATGGTGAGGATGGCTTCGCGATCGCTGGGGTGAATTCTCAGCGTGTAGCGGCGCGCGCGGCGGTGCCGGCGCAATCGGATGGCAAAAAATTGCGATCCATGGGTGATCAGGACGGTCTTGGGTTCGTGGGGCCGCCGATAGAGGAGAGCGCGAGTGGCCATGTCTGTCAGTCCGGGGGGCAGGAGGGCGCCCGGATTCTGCCATAACCGCCGCCAGGGAAAGCGCTCGGCGCAAAAACAAATCATTTGCCCAATATACAGCGGTCTGACGTCCGGGAGACCCTACAGACTGGGGTTGGAACCGGCTTTTTTCGCCCCCGCTGGACGCATGCGGCACCCCCAAGGGGTGAGGGAAGACTCACTCCTATAAAGCTACCTAAATACCGCGAATCTGGAGAGAACCTGGCCCGGCCGGAGCCTCCGGCAGGGCCTGAATTTTCGACGGGAAAGCCGAAAACGAAGGTTATTCGGCCGCGAGAGCCTGCAATGAGCTCGGATTCGCAGCTGAGACCATGAAGTCATGGATTCGCGGAACGATTTCCGACTTGAAGCGCGAGCCGTTGAACACGCCGTAATGTCCGACGCCCTTCTGGACGTAATGGACGCGGCGATGATCGGGGATCGAGCTGCACAATGTGTGCGTCGCTTCGGTCTGACCGAGACCCGAGATGTCGTCGTTCTCGCCTTCGACCGTCATCAACGCCACGCGCGTGACCTTGGAGGGGTCGACGCGTGTTCCGCGATGCGTCATCTCGCCCTTCGGCAGCGAATGTTTCACGAAAACGGTGTCGACCGTCTGCAGGTAATACTCGGCGGAGAGGTCCATCACCGCGAGATATTCGTCATAGAACTCGCGATGCTTGTCGACGAGGTCGCCGTCGCCCTTCACCAGATGGGCAAAGAGCTGCTTGTGGGCGTCCATGTGCCGGTCGAGATTCATGCTGATGAAGCCGTTGAGCTGCAGGAATCCCGGATAGACGTCGCGCATCATGCCGGGATGCGGGAACGGCACCTTGGTGATGACGTGGTTGCGGAACCAGTCGATACCGCGCTCCTGGGCGAGATTGTTCACCGACGTCGGATTGCGACGGGTGTCGATCGGGCCGCCCATCAGCGTCATCGAGGTCGGCACGAAGGGATCGCGCCGCGCTTCCATGATCGAAACGGCGGCGACCACCGGCACGGAGGGCTGGCACACCGCCATGACGTGGGTGTTGCCGCCGAGGACGTGCAGCATCTCGATGACGTAGTCGATGTAATCGTCGAGATCGAAGCGGCCATCGCTGAGCGGCACCATGCGGGCATCGGCCCAATCGGTAATGTAGACCTCATGTGCGGGCAGGAAGGCTTCGACCGTCCCGCGGAGCAGCGTCGCATAATGCCCGGACATCGGCGCCACGATCAGCACGCGCGGCTGCGGGCTGCGCAGGGGACGAGCGAACTTGCGATCGAAGTAGAGCAGCCGGCAGAACGGCTTTTCCCAGACTGAGCGGACCTCGACGGGGACGCGGATGCCGTTGACCTCGGTGTCGTCGAGGCCCCATTCCGGCTTGCCGTAGCGGCGCGTGGTGCGCTCGAACAATTCGCAGGCCGCGGCAACCGACTTGCCGACCTCGGTGCGCGCCCAGGGGTTGAGAGGATTCTGAAACAGCAGCTTGGTCGCGTCAGTGACCGCACGTGCCGGATTGAGAGAGGCGTGCGCCATCTCGTACATCCAGTACATCGGCGTCGTCAGGACCGGACTGCCTTCTGCAGCCAGGGGCGGTGCGCCGCCGAACTCACCAATAGGCATCGCTATATCCCTCTTCGCATCGCAGCATACTGCCGAATGCGCAATATTGCGTCAATGCATGGTTCCGTACATCTACGTGGCGGAGACGGGTAAATCGGCCTGAATCCACGGGAAAGTGACGTTATTCGCCGCCCGACAGCAGCGAGCCGTGCTTCTTGGCGCTGCGCAAAAGGGCAAGGAATGCCCAAAAAGATGCAACCAGGAGTACTGCGTTGATGGCCAACGCCTCCAGCATCAGATCGGTCCTAAAGGTCTGCTCGATCAGCAGCGCGCGCATCCCCTCGAAGGCATAGGTCGGCGGTAATGCCCAAGCGACGTACTGCAGCCAGACCGGCAACACGCTGACGGGATAGTAGACGCAGGCGAGCGGCAGGATCGCGAACATCAGGGTCCAGACGATGCTCTCGGCGCCGAGGCCGTTTCGCAGCACGAGACCCGACACGAAGATGCCGACCGACCAGCTCGTGAAGATCAGATTGCAGAAGAATGCGATCAGCGGCAGGCCCAGGGCATAGACATTGAATTGAAACATGAACAGCGCGAGCAAGGTCATCGGAATGATCCCGATCGCGAGCCGGATCAGGCTCATGACCATCAGCGACAGCAGAAACTCGATCGGCCTCAAGGGGCTCATCATGAGGTTGCCGATGTTGCGCGCCCACATCTCCTCCAGGAACGAGATGGAGAAGCCGAGCTGCCCGCGAAACAGAATGTCCCAGAGGATGACGGCGCCGATCAGCGTGCCGCCGGCGCGCGCGAAGAAATTGGAATTCTCGGCGATGTAATACTGGATGAAGCCCCAGGTGATGACCTGCAGCGCCGGCCAGTACAGCAATTCGAGCAGCCGCGGCCAGGACGACAGCAGGAGGTACCAGTAGCGCAGGATCATCGCGCCGATGCGATGGACGGAGATGCCGCGGTGGAGGGTGAGGCCGGTCATGGCACGCTCCCGTAGCCCGGATGGAGCGCAGCGCAATCCGGGAATCGTGCCACATGCGACAGGGGTCCCGGATTACGCTTCGCTTTATCCGGGCTACGAAGACGGCTCCCGCTCACCTTGCTGCCTCCTTCGCGCCGTTCACCCGGCCGCGCGCAACGTCCAGAAACACCTCCTCCAGCGTGGTGCGGTTGTAGCGCGCCATGATCGCCTCCGGCGTGTCGTCGTCCTCGATGCGACCGCGCTTCATGATGATGACGCGATCGCACAGCCGCTCGACCTCGAGCATGTTGTGCGAGGCCAGAAGGATGGTGGCGTTGTTGTCCTTGCGATAACCCTCCAGATGCGCCCGCACCCAGTCGGCGGTATCCGGATCGAGCGAGGCGGTCGGCTCGTCCAGCAGCAGCAGCTCGGGCCGGTTGATCAGCGCCTTGGCGAGCGCGACGCGGGTCTTCTGCCCGGCGGACAGCTTGCCGTTGGCGCGGTCGATGAAATCGGTGAGATCAAGATCGTCAGCGAGCTCGGCGATGCGCTCCGACAGGTTCTTCACCGCATAGAGCTTGCCGAACACGGTGAGATTCTGCCGCACCGTGAGTCGCATCGGCATATCGACATAGGGGCTCTCGAAATTCATCCGCCCCAGCACGGCAGCGCTCTCCTCCGGCATCCGATGTCCGAGCACCTGCACGCGGCCGGAGGTCGGCAGCACCAGGCCCATGATCATCGCGATGGTCGTGGTCTTGCCGGCGCCGTTGCCGCCGAGAAGCCCGGTGATGCTGCCGCGCGGCAGCGAAAAGGAGATGTCGTCGACCGCGCGGGTCTGCTTGTAGATCTTGACGAGGTGCTCGACCGCGATCGCCGCGGACGAGCTGCGCTCCGCGACAGTCGGCCGACTTGAAGCCTTGTCATTCTCGGTCATGCTGGTCGTTCTTCTGCTATTGCAGCGGATAGCGCAAGGCTTGTAATCCGGTGGTTCCGCGAGCCCAGCGTTTGTGATCTGGAAGGCACCCCCATTGGCCGATATGACTGAAATTGCTGCTTCCGACTTTCGCCACGCGCAGCGGCATATCCGCCTGGACACGATCCTGCGGCTGCGCTGGCTGGCGGTGCTGGGCCAGCTCGCCGCGATCTTCATCGTGGCGCAGGGGTTGGAATTCAACGTCGAGATCGTCCCCTGCGTCAGCATCATCGCCCTGTCGGCAGCACTCAATCTGGCGCTCCAGACCGCGGCCAATCCGATGCAGCGGCTGGAGCCGATGCAGGCGGCCGGACTGCTCGCGCTGAACATCGTGGAACTGGCCGGTCTGTTGTACTTCACCGGCGGACTGCAGAACCCGTTCTCGTTCCTGTTCTTGGCGCCGGTGCTGATCTCGGCCACGGCGCTGCCGGCGCGCTTCACGTTCGGCCTCGGCGTGCTTGCGGTGGCCTGCGCCTCGGTGCTGTTCTTCTTCCATTTGCCGCTGCCCTGGGATTCCGATGATCCCCTGGTGCTGCCGCCGATCTATCTCGTCGGCGTCTGGCTCTCGATCGTGCTCGCGATCGGCGTCACCAGCCTCTACTCGTTCCAGGTGACCGAGGAGGCGCGCAAGCTTGCGGACGCGCTGGCCGCGACCGAGCTGGTGCTGACGCGCGAGCAACACCTGACCCAGCTCGACGGGCTCGCAGCCGCGGCCGCACACGAGCTCGGCACGCCGCTCGCGACGATCTTCCTGATCTCGCGCGAGCTGGAGAAGACGGTGAAGGACGCCAGCTTTGCCGCCGACCTGAAGACGTTGCGCGAGCAGACCCAGCGTTGCCGCGACATATTGAGCAAGATCACCCAGCTCTCCTCCACCGGCGCGCCGTTCGACCGCATGAAGCTGTCGGAGCTGATCGAGGAGGTGGTGGCCCCGCACCGCGATTTCGGCGTCGAGATCAAGGTGCGGATCGCGGTCGCCGCCGTGTCCGAGCCGGTCGGCTCGCGCAATCCGGCAATCCTGTACGGCGTCGGCAACATCGTCGAGAACGCGGTCGATTTCGCCCATACCACCGTCGAGGTGAACGCGTGGTGGAACAAGGACACGATCGAGCTTCTGATCTCCGACGACGGCCCCGGCATTCCGCCCGATATCCTGAACCGGATCGGCGAGCCCTATCTGTCGCGGCGGCGAACCACGGATGACGGCGGCGGTGAGCGACGCGGTCTCGGATTGGGCGTGTTCATCGCGCGCACCTTGCTGGAACGCACCGGCGCCAAGGTCTTGTTTACCAACCGGATCTTTCCGGAACACGGCGCGGTGGTGCAGATCACTTGGCCGCGACAGCGTTTTGAGGCTATCGAGAGCCTCGAAGAAACAATAGGATAGGGCATGATCCCGGAAAAGTGTTCAGCGGTTTTCCGATAGGATCATGCGAAAACAAGAATCGCGAGCGCGATGACCTTCATCGCGCTTGTGGCCGCGACCTTGCGTCGCACAACAGGGCCGATCGACTATCGGCGGCCTTGGCACCGCTCGATTGCGAGGCCATATGTAGTCGCGTTGGAGAGAGGACAAAACCTTGAACGCCATCGCCGAACTGAACGAACAGACCGACCGCTCGCTGCTCATCGTGGAGGACGACAAGCCGTTCCTGGAGCGGTTGTCGCGCGCCATGGAAACGCGCGGCTTTGCGGTGACGTCATGCGACACCGTTTCGGATGGTCTTGCGCAGATCGGCAAGGCAGCGCCGGCATTCGCCGTAGTGGACTTGCGGCTCGGCGACGGCAACGGCCTCGACGTGGTCTCGGCGCTGAAGAAGAAGCGCCCGGATGCGCGCGCGATCGTGCTGACCGGCTACGGCAACATCGCCACCGCCGTCACCGCGGTGAAGATGGGCGCGATCGATTATCTCTCCAAGCCAGCGGATGCCGACGACGTCGTCGCGGCGCTGCTGTCGACCAGCGCGGAGAAATCCGAGCTGCCGACCAACCCGATGTCCGCCGACCGCGTGCGCTGGGAGCACATCCAGCGCATCTACGAGATGTGCAACCGCAACGTTTCGGAAACGGCGCGGCGGCTCAACATGCACCGCAGGACGTTACAGCGCATTTTGGCCAAACGCGCGCCGCGATAATTTACGGCAATCAGCAACCTATCCCCGTCACCCTGAGGTGGCCGCTCCTTCAGCGGCCCTCGAAGGGCGACGGCCCGGCCACATCGCGGGATGACGGAACGACAGGTCTCGTAGGGTGGGCAAAGGCGCAAAGCGCCGTGCCCACGATCTGTAAGAGCTGGATAGAGACCGTGGGCACGCTTCGCTTTGCCCACCCTACGGCACCGATGTTTGCGGCGCCGCTACTCCCAAAAATCCGCATGCCCCTGCGGATCGACCAGGCGGTTGATGCGCAAGGCTGCCGCCATTCCAAACCGCACCGTCATCTGCTTCCTCGTCGCGGCAGCCAGCTTGTGCTCGGGCGCTTCGCATTGCATGTGCGCGCCATAGGCGTCGGCGATGATCAGGCCGGTGCCTTCCGGAAAGATCTCGCACGGCAGGTCCTGCGTGAAGGCGAAGAACAGCCGGTCGCAATGGGCACGGTATTCATGCCATTTCTGATCGGTGCGCAGATCCTCCACCGACGATTTGATCTCGACGATCCAGATCTCGCCACGCTCGTTCAGCGCCACCAGATCGGCGCGCCGGCCCGAGGGCAGCGGCAATTCGCTGATGCAGGTAAAGCCGAGCGAACGTAAGAGCCGCGCGGTGCCGCGCGCGACCGCGAGCGCCGTTTCCGACTGGCGGCGATCGGGTGGCGGCACCAGGGCGATGTTGCGGGCCGTGCTGTCCATGGGGGGAGAGTAGCCGATTCCGTATGGGGCGGACACCATCCAATAGAGGCGAGCTGTCACCACACACTCCATGTCGTCCCCGCGAAAGCGGGGACCCAGAACCCCAGGGAGAGGTTTGGCGAAGACTCGTCATTCGGTACTTCGACCACTGCAATCGAGAGATCCCGCGGTATGGATCCCCGCGTTCGCGGGGACGACACCGAGGATGGGACGCGGAACCTCCCCTCCCCCACGAACTTATCACGCAGCCGCCGCACCTCGGCGGAACCACCGAGGCTGCGCGGATGATCGACGATCTCTGGTACAAGAACGGGGTAATCTACTGCCTTTCCGTCGGCTCCTATATGGACGCCAACGGCGACGGCGTCGGCGACTTCAAGGGCCTGCTCCGCCGGCTCGACTATCTGCACGGCCTCGGCATCACCACGATCTGGCTGATGCCGTTCCAGACCTCGCCCGGCCGCGACGACGGCTACGACATCGCCGACTATTACAGCGTCGATGCCCGTTACGGCACGCTCGGCGATTTCGTCGAGTTCGCCCATGGCTGCAAGCAGCGCGGCATCCGCATCATCATCGATCTCGTCGTCAACCACACCTCGGATCAGCATCACTGGTTCAAGGAGGCGCGGCGCGACAAGAACTCGCCGTATCGCGACTGGTATGTGTGGTCCGACAAGAAGCCGGCCGGTGCCGACAAGGGCATGGTGTTTCCCGGCGTGCAGAAAACGACCTGGACGCGCGACAAGGAAGCGGGCGCGTATTACTTCCATCGCTTCTACGATTTCCAGCCCGACCTCAACACCTCGAACCCGCATGTTCAGGCCGAGATCCTGAAGATCATGGGGTTCTGGATCCAGCTCGGCGTCTCCGGCTTCCGCATGGACGCCGTGCCCTTCGTGATCGCGACCAAGGGCGCGAAGGTGAAGAAGCCCGTCGAGCAATACGACATGCTGCGCGCGTTCCGCGAATTCCTGCAATGGCGGCAGGGCGACGCCATCATCCTCGCCGAAGCCAACGTGTTGCCGAAGACGGACATGGAATATTTCGGCCGCGACGCCGACCGCATGCATATGATGTTCAACTTCCACGTCAACCAGCACCTGTTCTATGCGCTGGCCTCCGCAGATTCGCGGCCGCTGGCGAAGGCGTTGAAGGCGACCAAGCCGAGGCCGGCGACCGCGCAATGGGGCCTGTTCCTGCGCAATCACGACGAGCTCGATCTGGGACGGCTGACCAAGGCGCAGCGCGACACCGTGTTCAGGAATTTCGGTCCCGACAAGGATATGCAGCTGTACGACCGCGGCATCAGGCGGCGACTCGCGCCGATGCTCGGCGGCGACCGCCGGCGGCTCGAGCTCGCCTACAGCCTGATGTGCACGCTGCCGGGAACACCCGTGATCCGCTATGGCGACGAGATCGCGATGGGCGACGATCTCTCACTGCCGGAACGCAATTGCGCGCGCACCCCGATGCAATGGTCGACCGAGCCGCATGGTGGCTTCACCAAGAGCAACAAGCCGGCCTGCCCTGTGATCGACAAGGGGCCCTACGGCTATCCGCACGTCAATGTCGCAAAGCAGCGGCGCGACCCCAACTCGATGCTGAATTGGACGGAGCGCATCGTCCGCATGCGGAAAGAAGTGCCGGAGGTCGGCTGGGGCGACTTCGCCATCATTCCGGTGCGCGATCCCGCCGTGTTCATCATGCGCTACGACTGGCGCAACAATTCGGTGCTGTTCGTGCATAATCTCGACGAGAAGCCGCGCGAGATCGCGTTCTCAGCCGGGCTGCCGGATGACGCCGGCGCGCACCTGATCAATCTGCTCGCGGAGGACCACAGCCACGCCGACAAGCGCGGCCAGCACCGGATCGTGCTGGAGCCGTATGGGTATCGCTGGTACCGCGTCGGCGGGCTGGATTATCTGTTGAAGCGGAGCGATATCGACGGGGATACGGTGCGGGGCAAGAAGCATCCGGGGTAAGAGTATCTACGCATCGCTATACTCCACCGCAGCCATACCCTCCGCTGTCGTCCCCGCGAAAGCGGGGACCCATAATCACAGGGAGCTAGGGTGGGGCGACAATCACCCCCTCATTGCCACGCAGATCCAACACGCCTTCAATGCGCTCGCCGTCGCGATCCAGAAACGTCGACAGCAAGATCTCGCTGCTGAAACGGATCGCGCTGGTGGTCACCGCGACCGGATCGGGGCCGAGATTGAGCGCCACGATCAGCGCCCGGCCCTCGGCTTCGCGGCGATAGATCAGGAGATCGCCTTGCGCCGCGATCGGATGATAATCGCCCGCGACCAGCGGCGGACTGCTCTTCCGCAGGGTGATCAGGCGTTTGTAGAGGTTGAGGATCGAGCGCACATCGGCTTCGAGATTGACGACATTGTCGCGCACATAGTGCTCCGGCAGCGGCAGCCACGGCCGCGCCGCCGAGAAGCCGGCGAATTCGGTCGCATCCCACTGCATCGGCGTGCGGCAGCCGTCGCGGCCGACACCGATGCCGGGCACGTTCTTCTCGAAGGGGTCGCGGACATCCTCCGGCGCGATCGCCACCTGGTGCATGCCGATCTCGTCGCCGTAGTAGAGCGTCGGCGTGCCGCGCAGCGTCAGCAGCAGCATGGCGGCGACGCGGGCCTGCTCGGACCCGACGCGGCTTGCGACCCGCGGGCGGTCGTGATTGCCGAGCACCCAGTTCGGCCAGGCGCCGCGCGGCAGCGCCTTCTCGTAATCCTCGATGATTGTCTCGATCGAGCGCGCGCTCCAGAAGGTCGAGAGCAGCGCGAAATTGAACGGCATCTGCGCGCCGGTGAGATCGTTGCCGTAATAGGCCATGAGACGGTGCAGCGGCAGATAGATCTCGCCGATCAGCACGCGGGCTCCGAATTCATTGGTGACACGCCGCATCTGCGAGATCACGTCATGCACCTCCGGCTGGTCGGTGGAGTATTGCGTCATGATCCTTTCATTCGGTGGCCGTCCCTCGACGTAATGCGGATTGGGCGGGTTGTCGCGGAATTCGGCATCCTTGATCAGGTGCCAGATCACGTCGACGCGAAAGCCGTCGACGCCCTTCTCAAGCCAAAACCGCATCACGTCGTAGATCGCGGCGCGGACGTCAGGATTGCGCCAGTTCAGGTCCGGCTGCTGGGCGAGGAAGGCGTGGTAATAATATTGCCCCGTGGTCTCGTCGAACTGCCACGCGCTGCCGCCGAACTCGGACAGCCAGTTGTTCGGCACTCCGCCGTCGGGTGCCGGATCGCGCCAGATGTACCAGTCGCGCTTGGGATTGTCGCGCGAGGCGCGGCTCTCGACGAACCAGGGATGCTGGTCCGAGGTGTGGTTCGGCACGAGGTCGAGGATCAGCTTCAGGCCGTTGTCGTGGGCGGCCGCGATCAGCGCATCAAAATCTTCCATCGTGCCGAACAGCGGCTCGATGCCGGTATAGTCGGCGATGTCATAGCCGAAATCTTCCATCGGTGAGGGGAAGATCGGTGACAGCCAGATCGCATCGACGCCGAGCGATTTGACGTAAGGCAGCCGCTGCAAAATGCCGGCGAGATCGCCGACGCCGTCACCGTTCGAGTCCTGAAAGGAGCGCGGGTAGATCTGATAGAAGATGCCGTCGCGCCACCAGTTTTCGTTGCTCTGAGCCATGCGGGAAGACCACCCATAATCTGCGTCTTGCGCGGGAGAACGCGACAACACCGCCCCGGTTCAAATTGGCAGGCCAATTGGGACGGCCGTGTGACGATTGTTCCCGGGCGCGGCGGCGAATCTTTTGCTTGGCGGCCTGGCAAAAATCGGCATTGTGGCGCCATGACCGAGCAAAATAACAGCCAAGACTCTTCGCAAGCCAAGGCCGGCGCGATCATCGTTCCCGTGACGCTGTTCGAGCAGAACTGCACCATCATCTGGGACGAGCCCAGCAAGAAGGCCGTGGTGATCGATCCCGGCGGGGACGTGCCGAAGATCCTGGACGCGATCAAGCAGACCGGCGTCACCGTGGAGAAGATCTGGCTGACCCACGGCCATATCGACCATGTCGGCGGCGCGGCCGATCTGCGCGATGCGCTGAAGGTGCCGATCGAGGGGCCGCATGAAGCGGACAAGTTCCTGCTCGACAATGTGGTCGAGAGCGGCGCACGCTTCGGCATGACCGGCGTGCGCAATTTCGCGCCGGACCGCTGGCTCGCCGAAGGCGACAGCGTGTCGATCGGCAGCTTGCAATTCGACATTTTCCACTGCCCCGGCCACTCGCCGGGCAGCGTGGTGTTCTTCAACAAGGAGCTGCGCTTCGCTCATGTCGGCGACGTCCTGTTCGCCGGCTCGGTCGGGCGCACCGATTTGCCCGGCGGCAGTCACGCCACGCTGATCAACTCGATTTTGACAAAACTGCTGCCGCTCGGCGACGACGTCGGCTTCATCTGCGGCCACGGCGCCGGCTCCAGCATCGGCCAGGAGCGGATGACCAATCCGTTCATCACCGGCGAGATGTGAGGTTCATTCCGCCGCGTCCACAAGCGTGGCGGTCTCACTGAGGTGACGATCGCCCCATTCGCGGATCGCCGCGACGACCGGCACGAAGCTCTTGCCCTTGCGGGTCAGGCGATACTCGACCTTCGGCGGCACCTCGCCGAAGTCCTTCCGGTCGATCAGGCCGCTCGCAGTCAGGGCCTTCAATTCACGACTGAGCACGCGCGGGGTGATCTCGGCGCTGCCTTCCGTGCCGCGCAAAAGGCCGCTGCGGATCTCGCCATAGCGGCGCGGGCCGTCCTTGAGATCCCAGACGATGCGCAGCTTGTACTTGCCGCTGATCATCTTCTGAAAGGCCGCGACCGGACAGGTGCGCGCCGGGTTCGCCTTCGCCATGTCGTCTCCTCCACGCGTTAGCCACGCCTCAGGATAGGAGCGACGTCGAAAAAGTCCATACTATCAATTTTGTCCATACTTGCAGGATCGCTTGCAAGCCGCAGATGATGACGCACACGACGAACAGGGAGCGTCACATGAAGCACTTCATGATCAGATATGAATTCAGGAACGGTACGACGGAGGCCTGGCACCAGGAGGTCGGCCGCTTCATCAAGGCGATCGACGGCGATCCGGAGTTGACGGGCCGGATCGGCTATCGCGTCTTGAAGAACCGCGACGACGGCAGCTATTTCCATCTCGCCAGCGTCGCTGACGATGCCGCGCAAAAAGCGCTGCAATCGCGCGACTTCTTCAAAGCCTATCAGGAGATGACGCGGAAGGTCGCCGGCGGCGAGGTGACGGTGACGCCGATCGAATGGATCGGTCAGACGGCCTGAACTACTTCATCAGCCCCGCGGCGGTCAGTGCGCGCGTGATGATCTGGCCGAGATCGAAGCCGCGAGCCTCCTCGCGCGTCGGCTCGGCCGGCTGTTCGGCGACCGTGGCGCGGATCGAGCGGGCGAGATGCGGCGCGGGCGTCAAGGCCGGCTGCGCGGCAGGCTTGCTTGGAGACTTGCTTGTAGGCTTGGCCTCCGCCTTTGCAGCATCTGCAATCCAGCCGGTGAGGCCGAAGAACTTTGCGATGTGATAGGACGAGGAAATACCGGCCTCGATCAGGAATGCGCCTTCCACGCCGTAGCGCTGGTCGTTGTCGGCAAGCCCGAGCGGCGTGCCGTGCGCCATGTCGGTGATGGCGTAGGACTCGACCAGCGTCTCGCCGTCCTTGCCCCACCACGCCTGGCGCGGGTAGCCGTCGACATTGGTCTCCGCCATCGGCGCTTCCGGCAGATCGTGCAGATCGAGCCACTGCTTGACGATCTCGTTGGCATTGCCGGGATTGACGGTGCGATCGGCGCTGCCGTGCCACACCGAGATTTTCGGCCAGGGGCCGCGATAATCCGAGGCATTGCGCACGAGATCGCCGAGCTCGCGCGCGGGACGCACCGGGGAATGAAACATGCCGTCCAGCGCCTCGCGCAAATTCGAGGCGATGCCATAGGGCAGTCCGGCAATGACCGCGCCGGCCGCGAAGACTTCCGGATAGGTCGCGAGCATCACCGACGTCATGCCGCCGCCGGCCGACAGGCCGGTGATGAAGATGCGCCTGGGATCGATGCGATGCGCTTCGGCCATGTGCGCGATCATCTCGCGGATCGAATGCGCCTCGCCGCTGTCCCGCGCCGTATCTTCCGGATTGAACCAGTTGAAGCAGGTGTTGCCGTTGTTGATCCGCTGCTGCTCGGGCATCAGCAGCGCGAAGCCATAGTGCTTGGCGAGCGTCGACCAGCCCGCGCCGAGGTCGTAGCCGGCTGCCGTCTGCCCGCAGCCATGCAGCACGACGACCAGCGCGCGCGGCTTCTGCAACTGCGCCGGCACGAACGCGAACATGCGCAAGGCGCCCGGGTTTTCGCCAAAGCCGGTGACCTCTTCCAATGGACTGGACGCATCCGCGCTGCGGCCGAGTTCGGCAAAGCGCAGACCGTCCAGCCTCGGCAGACGTCTCAACAGATCAACATTCTTGGCTAACGACACGGCAACTTCCTGGTGGGCGACTTTCAACGCTCAGCCAAACCAGATAGTTGCTGCATTGCAAAATAAAAAGACCATGCGCTGTCCATCCACGAAAATCACGGGAAATCCCGCCGAAATCCGCACGTATTAACCGCAATGCCTCAACTTCATGCAGATGCGCGACGCATCCACGACAGAAATGCGGCGCAGATCAGGATTAATGTCACAAACAGCGCAAGCGAAACCAGAAATCCTGCGCGCGCTGATTGCAAAGCATCGACGGCGAAGAATACCGCGCCGATTGCGGCCACTCCGGCCGCATTTCCGATCTGCGCAGTCGTGCCGTAGATGCCGGACGCCGAGCCTGCGGCGACGGGCTTGACGGTCGAGAGCACCGCGCCGGAGAGCGGCGCCATCACCAGTCCCTGCCCGTAGCCGAAAATGATCATGGCGAACGCCAGCAGAAGCGGCGATGGCGCATCGATACAGGCTGCAACAAGCGCGAGCGCGGCGAGGCCTGCGATCTGCAGCGCGCAGCCTTCGATCAACACCTTGGTGCCGCGATGACGCGCCCGCGCGCCGCTGTGGCGCGAGGCCACGACGAAGGCCAGCGCGAGCGGAATGAAGGCCATGCCGGCCGACAGCGGCGGGATCTTCAGGCCGCGCTGCATGAACAGCGTCATGACGAGGTAGAAGGAGAGATTGGCAAGGAAGAAAAAGAAGGCGGCGCCAAGCCCGCGCAGGAAAGCGGCATCCGCCAGCAGCGTGAGGTCGATCAACGGCATGCCGCCGGCACGCGCGACGGCGTGCTCGAGCTTCAGGAACGCTACGAGGACGGCGCCGCCGATCGCCATCACGGCCCACAGCCAGGGAGCCCAGCCGACATCGTGACCAAACAGCAGCGGGCCGATCAGGCACAGCAGCCCCGCGAACAGGACCACGCTGCCCTGGATGTCGAGCCTCGTCCCTGATCGCCGCGGCACCGACGGCATGATGCGCCAGGCGGCAGCCACAATGACCAGGCCGCAGGGAACGTTGACGAAGAAGACCGAACGCCAGCCGGTGCCAGCGAGATCAATCGTGACCAGCAGACCGCCGAGCAGGAAGCCTGCGGCACCGGCCAGCCCCAGCACGATGCCGTAGATCGCGAAGGCGCGGCTGCGCGATTCGTCCGTGAACAGGAGATGAAGCGTCGCCAGCACCTGGGGCACCATCAGCGCCGCGGTCGCGCCCTGCGCCAGGCGGGCGATGATCAGCTCCACGCCGGATTGCGCGAGCCCGCACCACAGCGAGGTCGCCGTAAAGCCGAGCACGCCGGCCAGGAAGATAGTCTTGGTGCCGTGGACGTCGCCAAGCCGGCCCCCGGTGACGACAAGCGTGGCGTAGGCGATCAGGTAGATCGCGATCACGGATTCGATCTGCGCCGGCGTGGCCTGCAGATCGACCGCAATGGTCGGAATGGCGACGTTCACGATGAAGGCATCGACGCCGAACATGAACTGGGCAGCCACCACGATGGCCAGCACCCACCAGCGGCGGGACGAATCGATTTGTTGTGTGACGATCTGATGCATCGGCGCGTGACCCTGGATTACCGTGCCGATGATTTCAGGTCTGACGCGGTGTCACGATTACCTCGGAGGTAGGATTCGTGTGCTTCGTTCGAGGCACGGCTGTTTCGCCTCTCCCCACTTGCGGGGAGAGGCGGGATTCAAACGCAGTTTGAATTCGGGGGAGCTTCCGCGAGTCCCAATGCCACCGAATTTGGCGAAGTGGCCCCTCACCCCAACCCTCTCCCCGTAAGAACGAGGGGGAAGACTCAACGCACGCATGCCTGCATTCCGCCGCGCGGGACACCGCGCGATTGCGTTCGCGCCTTCCGGCACGTAGCTTCACCGCCTCAACAAACAGAAAATCAAAGCCGGAGAGAACGCCATGGCGCGCCTGAAGTTCGGAGCCTTCCTTGCCCCGCATCACCCGATCGGGGAGCATCCGATGCTCCAGTTCCGGCGCGATCTCGACCTGGTCGAGCAGCTCGATGCGCTCGGCTATGACGAGTTCTGGTGCGGCGAGCATCATTCCTCGGGCTGGGAGATGATCGCCTCGCCCGAGATGTTCCTGGCCGCGGCCGGCGAGCGCACCAAGCGGATCAAGCTCGGCACCGGCGTGGTGTCGCTGCCCTATCATCATCCCTACAATGTCGCCCAGCGCATGGTGCAGCTCGACCACATGACCGGCGGCCGCGCCATCTTCGGCTCCGGCCCCGGCGCGCTTGCCTCCGACGCACACACGCTCGGCATCGACCCGATGACGCAGCGTGACCGCCAGGACGAGGCCATCGGAATCATCCGCCGCCTCTTCAACGGCGAGCGCGTCACGGCGAAGAGCGACTGGTTCACGATGAACGACGCCGCGCTGCAGATCCTGCCGTTGCAGGAGGAGATGCCGTTCGTCGTGGCCTCGCAGATCTCTCCATCAGGCATGACGCTGGCCGGCAAATACGGCATCGGCATCATCTCGCTGGGCTCGATGACGACGCAGGGGCTGATGTCGCTGCAGCAGCAATGGCAGTTTGCGGAGGACGCCGCGAAGAAGCACGGCACCAAGGTCGACCGCGCCGACTGGCGCGTGCTGCTGACCTTCCACATCGCCGAGACGCGCGAGCAGGCGCGCAAGGAAGCCGGCGCCGGGCTGATGCGCTGGCACAACGAATATAATGTCGGCACGCTGCAGCGGCCGGGGCTGACCGCGTTCTCCTCGCCCGACGAAGCCGTGGACAAGACCGCCTTCGTCGAGGGCGCGGCCTCCACCATCGGCACGCCCGACGATCTCGTCAAAACCATCAAGAACGTGATGCAGGTCTCCGGCGGCGTCGGTGCCATCATCGGTTTCGTGCACGACTGGGCCAATCCGGAAGCGACGCGCCGGAGCTGGGACATGGTGGCGCGCTACGTCGTGCCGGAGATCAACGGCTATATCGACGGCCTGCGCAGATCGCAAAAATTCGTGATCGAGAACCGCGCGATCTTCGAGCGTGCGGGCCAGGCCGTGATGGCCAAGATCATGGAGAACGAGAAGGCCGCCGAGGCGCTGAAGATGACCGGCCCCGGCCGCGTCGCCATCCCCGCCGTCAACGCCCCGGATCTGCAGAAGGAGGCGGCGAAGCGATAGGACGCACTCCACTCGTCGTCCCGGGGGGGCGCGTGGCGCGAACCCGGGACGACGGCCGTGGGTGTGACGATTTTGTGCGCAAGACGACCGCAGCTCATCGCTGCCGGATCGTGCTATGTTCGCGGCGCCTGCCAACCGGAGCAATCGTCATGTCGATGCAGAATGTGGCCGCACCGGCGCCCGACTATACCGCGCCCAAGCGCAACGCCCTGACGCACATTCCCGGCGACGAGGGATGGCCGATCATCGGCAAGACCTTCCAGGTGCTGGCCGATCCCAAGGGCCACATCGAGGCGAACGGCGCCAAATACGGCCCGGTCTACCGCACCCATGTGTTCGGCGAGACCAACGTCGTGCTGCTCGGGCCCGAGGCCAACGAGCTCGTGATGTTCGACCAGCAAAAGCTGTTCTCCTCGACCCACGGCTGGAACAAGGTGCTCGGCCTGTTGTTTCCGCGCGGATTGATGCTGCTCGATTTCGACGAGCACCGGCTGCACCGCAAGGCGCTGTCGGTCGCGTTCAAGTCCGGACCGATGAAATCCTACCTGGCCGATCTCGACCGCGGCATCTCCGCGCGGGTCGCCCAGTGGAAAGCCAAGCCCGGCGAGATGCAGCTCTACCCCGCGATGAAGCAGCTCACGCTGGACCTCGCCGCAGCGTCCTTCCTCGGCGCCGATATCGGGCCGGAGGTCGACGAGATCAACCGCGCCTTCGTCGACATGGTCGCGGCCGCTGTCGCGCCGATCCGCCGTCCCCTTCCGGGCACCCAGATGGCCGCCGGCGTCAGGGGGCGCAAACGCATCGTCGCCTATTTCCGCGAGCAGATCCCGCTTCGGCGCGGCAATCACGGCGGCGATGATTTGTTCTCGCAGCTCTGCCGCGCCACCCATGAGGACGGCGCGCTGCTGTCCGAGCAGGACATCATCGACCACATGAGCTTCCTGATGATGGCGGCGCACGACACGCTGACCTCGTCGCTGACCTCCTTCATCGGCGAGCTCGCCGCCAATCCGGACTGGCAGGACAGGCTGCGCGCGGAAGTCCTCGCGCTCGGGCTCGCGCCGGGCGCGCCCAGCAGCTTCGACGATCTCGAAAAGATGCCGCTGTCCGAGATGGCGTTCAAGGAAGCGCTGCGGATCAAGCCGCCGGTGCCTTCGATGCCGCGCCGCGCCATGCGCGACTTCACCTTCAAGGGCTTTACGATTCCCGCCGGCACCGCGGTCGGCGTCAATCCGCTCTATACCCATCACATGAAGGACATCTGGCCGGAGCCGGATCGCTTCGATCCCTTGCGCTTCACCGAAGAGGCGCAACGGGGTCGCCACCGCTTCGCCTGGGTCCCGTTCGGCGGCGGCGCGCATATGTGCCTCGGGCTGCACTTCGCCTACATGCAGGCAAAATGCTTCGCGCGGCACTTCTTGCAGAACATCGAGGTGTCGCTGGAGCCCGGCTACAAGCCGGACTGGCAGATGTGGCCGATCCCGAAGCCGCGGGACGGGTTGCGGGTGAGAGTGCGGGCGGTTTAGCCTCACGTGTCCGGACGCGCGAAGCGCGAGCCGGAACCCAGAATGCTGCGATCGAGTAGGTGGAGAGATGGGCCCCGGCTCTGCAGCGCACCGCACCGGACGATGCTTCGCATCGCCGGGGGCGCTGCGCTGCGTCCGGAGCACGAGATCTCGTAGGGTGGGCAAAGGCGCAGAGCGCCGTGCCCACTATTTGCCGCTATGGAACGGGTTGGTGGGCACGGCGCGCGAAGAGCGCGCCTTTGCCCACCCTACGGCACCGTCTCCGTCGCTTACGCCCCCTGATCGAACGCCTTGCGCAAGGCCACATAGCCCTGCTGCTGCTGGCTCCAGTTGCGGCCGCCGGTCATGGCGCCATCGACGACGAGGTCGTGGCCGTTGATGAAGCTGGATTCGTCGCTGGCCAGGAACACCGCGGCCTGGGCGATGTCATCGGGAAGGCCCGCGCGCGGGATCGGCTGCGCGGTCTTGTAGACCTCGCGCATCACCGCCGGCGTCTTCTCCGCAGCATCGGTCGAGAGCCCGAGCGCCTTGCCGAAGATGCCGGTCGCGATCGCGCCCGGCGAGATCGCGTTGACGCGCACGTTGGACTCGCCGAGCTCCATCGCCACGCATTTGGTGAGATGGATTACCGCCGCCTTGGCCGCGCTATAGACCATCGAGGACGAGAACCCGGCGAGGCGGCCGGCGATGCTGCCATTGTTGATGATGCTGCCTGAGCCCTGCCTCTTCATGTGGGGCGCGGCGTGCTTCATGCCGAGCATGACGCTGCGCACCAGCGTCGCCATCGCCGCATCGAAGCGCTCGACCTCAAGGCCTTCGATGCCGCCGGTCTGCGCCGGGCCGCCGGCATTGTTGAACAGGCAGTCGATCCGGCCGAACTTGTCCACGGCGAGCGCGATCAGCGCCTGCATCTGTGCTTCGACCGTCACGTCGGTCTGGCGGAAGATGCAGTTGGCGCCGAGCTGCTTGGCCAGGGCTTCGCCCTCCGGTAGACGCCGCCCCGCGATCACAATTTTGGCACCTTCGGCAACGAAGACTTCCGCAGTGCGCAATCCGATCCCGCTCGTCGCCCCCGTAATCACCGCAACCTTGCCGTCCAGCCTGCCCATGGAATGTTCCTGTTTTCGAACGATTTGATGCCAAATGGCGAACATCGGCCGCTGCCATCGCAGCGGTGGCCACTATCTCTGCCTGTCTGCGGCAAGGCAAGCTATGCTTGCGCGGACGGGATGCGTAACATCCTGATGGGCCGCTCGATTTTCGAACGCATATCGCAACTGGGCTGCGCATGGGGAAGCTGATCGAGGAATTCCGCAGGGGTTGGCAGGGTGCGGCGCCGCCATCGCTTGGTCTGAGCATTGCCTTTGCGGTGGCCTGCCTGCTGATTGCGACGCTGACGCGCTGGGCCCTCGCCCATGTGCGGCCCGACGTCTACTTCACCCCCTACTTTCCGGCCGTGTTCTTTGCCGCCGCGTTCGGGGGCTTCCGGATCGGAATCGTGACCGCGCTGGTCGGCGGCATGCTCGGCGTCGTCGTGAATTTCGGCGATGCCTTTGCCGATCGGGCGCGGTTTGCCCTGCTGGCACTGTATTGGGCGGTCTGCGCGCTCACCATCTGGGGCGTCGAGCACTATCGCACGATGCTCGCGGAGCAGCGCCGGATCTCCAAGCGCCTGATCGAGGAAGAAGAGTATCGCAAACTGCTGGTCGACGAGCTCCAGCACCGGCTGAAGAACAAGCTGTCGACGGTGCACGCGGTGCTGCACCAGGTGCTGCACGACCACCCCCAGGTCTGGGCCCGGGTCGATCCGCGGCTGCGCTCGCTGGCCGCGACCGACGATCTGATCTCGCGGATCGACAAGGCCGGCTGTGACATCCGCGACCTCCTGATCTCGGAGCTCGGCCCCTACGGCCATGTCCGCTTCACCCTCAATGGCGATCGACTGTTCCTGCCGCCGAAGCTCGCGGTCACCCTGTCATTGATGTTTCACGAACTCGCCACCAATGCGGGCAAGTACGGCGCATTTTCCGCGCCGCGCGGTCTACTGCAGGTGTCATGGACCGTCAGCGACGACCGCCTGATCATCACCTGGGACGAGACCGAGGGTCCGAGTGTGGATGAGGTGTCCGAGCCCGGCTTCGGCACCAAGCTGCTGAAATCGGCACTGTCGTCCTTCGATGGCAGGACCGAGATCTCTTACCTGAAGACCGGGCTGCATTGCATCATGCAGTGCCGCATCCCCCGAAGCGAATAGCATCGCGCGTCAAGCGAAAGCCGGCCCGCGTGCCGCCCGCAGTTTCGCACGCGCTGTTGACCCTCTGTTAATGACGATCGTCGGCGCGCGTCGCAACGCCGCAAGTTTCCTCCAAAACACCCCCGTATTTCTCCTGACCCCTTAACCAAACTTAAGAGGGAACCGCGCAAGATCGCGCCCATTGCAAAGGCGCGCTGAAACAACAAGATTCATGACTTCTATGAACGACAACCAATATTCCGGCGCGACTGAAGCCGAGCTCGGTTTTCTCAAGGAAATCGTTAGAATGCTGCCGGCCGGTCTGACCGTGCAGGATGCGCATGGCGAGCTTCTGCTGGTTAACGATGCCGCCGCCGCGCAGCTCGGCATGGACGGCAGTCGCCCTTCACCCGATCTTGCGCCGCGCCGCGAGGCCTGCCGCCAGGCACTGAGCGCCGGGCAGGCTGTCGTCACCGAGGAGGCGCTTCATGGCGACGGCGCGCGCCAGGTGCTGCTCACGACCCATCGTCCCGTTCGCCTCGCCGGACGCGAGCTGCTGATCTCGGCGTCCTCCGACATCACCGAGCAGAAGAATTTCGAGGACCAGCTGTTCCGCTCGGCCTATTTCGACGAGCTGACGGGATTGCCCTCGCGGCGCGTGATCGAACATCACGCCAACAATCTGCTGGCGGAGAATGGCGGCGGCGAGCGTTTCGCGCTGGCCTTCCTCGACGTCGACAATTTCAAGCACATCAACGACTATTACGGCCACGCCGTCGGCGATGCGCTGCTGGTCGAGCTGTCGAAGCGGCTCGGGCGCGACTTGCGCGATTCCGACATGCTGTCGCGCATCTCCGGCGATGAATTCCTGCTGCTGCTCTCCCCGATCCAGAGCCAGGAGGAAGTCGCCGAATTCATGCAATCGACGCTGGAGCGGCTGACGGCGCCGTTCTTCATCGACCATTCGGAACTCTTTGCCTCCACCTCGGTCGGCATCAGCCTCTATCCCGATCACGGACGCAGCTTCGAGACGCTGCGCCAGAATGCCGACATCGCGATGTACCGCATCAAGAACGACGGCAAGGGATCGGCAGCCTTCTTCGACTCCAGCATGGAGCGCGAGGCACTGGCGCGGATGAAGATCGAGCAGTCGCTGCGGCTCGCTATCCTGGAAAAGCGTTTCTGCTGCGCCTTCCAGTCCAAGGTCGATATCCGGACCCAGGCGGTGAAGGGCATCGAGGCCCTGGTCCGTTTGCGCGACGACGAAGGCGTGATCCAGGCGCCGGGATCCTTCATCAATCTTGCCAGCGAGCTCGGCCTGATCGACGAATTGACCCATCTCGTGCTCGCCGAAATCGTCAAATCGATCGACCTGATCAACGAGACGTTCGGCGCGGAAGCGACCATCAGCATCAACGTCGCGGCCAAGCAGGCCGGCAACCCAGAATTCATGCGCAGCTTCGCGCGGGCGCTCGACGACACCGGCTTTCCGCAGCGCTTCATGATCGAGGTGACCGAAGACGCCTTCGTCGCCAAGAATCATTTCCAGGACGAGATCCTGCCGATGTTCCGCAAGCTCGGCGTCGGCATCTCGATCGACGATTTCGGCACCGGCTATTCCTCGCTCTCGGCGCTGGCGGACATCACCGCGGACGAGATCAAGATCGACCGCTCCTTCATCACCGACATCCATAAGCGCCCGCGCAGCCAGGGCATCCTGCGCGCGATCGAATCCTTGAGCGAAGCGCTCGGCATGACCGTGATCGCCGAAGGCCTCGAATCCTACGAGGAGCTCGCCTATCTCCAGGCGGCCACCAAGATCCGCTACGCGCAGGGCTATTACTTCTCCCGGCCGATCTTTTTGGAGGAGCTGAAGCTCGCAACGCCCGCGTCCAGCGAGTCGCGCGCCAGCGTCGCAACTCGCCCGCACCAGCAGAACCGCCAGGGCTATTCGCGGGCGAGCGGGTATCGAAGGTAGGGTGCAAGCGGGACAACATTACCGCTGTCGTCCCGGGGCGCGAAGCGAACCCGGGACCCATCACCCCGGGGCGCGGTTATGGAGTAAGCTGCCGACTCCGAATGTTCGCCAAACTATGCCCTGTGGGTATGGGTCCCGGATCTACGCTCCGCTTGTCCGGGACGACGACTGAGTATGGGGCGCCTCGCGACCGACCAATTCCCCCTTTGAAATCGACGCCCTTTTGCTAATACACAGACAGACTTCCCCCGGGATATGTCATGTCCGCCTCTTCCGCCTCGATCAGCGATCCCGCCTATCTCCGCGCGCGCGCGATGGAGACGCTGTTCGAGCGGCTGGAGAAGCTCTGCGAGGGCGCGATCGCGATCGACCGCGGCGGACGCGTCGTCTACGTCAATGAAAAATATCTCGCGGCGCTCGGCCTCAAGCGGACCA
Source organism: Bradyrhizobium sp. CIR18 (assembly GCF_014198295.1). Classification (NCBI taxonomy): domain Bacteria; kingdom Pseudomonadati; phylum Pseudomonadota; class Alphaproteobacteria; order Hyphomicrobiales; family Nitrobacteraceae; genus Bradyrhizobium; species Bradyrhizobium sp. CIR18. The sequence goes on from NZ_JACIHF010000003.1 coordinate 535,918, forward strand.
GTGAGGCAATCGGCCGGCCGATCGAGGAGGTCATCCCCAACAGCCTGATGCGCAAGGTGGCCGAGACCGGCGAGCCGATCCTGCTCGACATCATGGAGCTCGGCGGCGAGCAGCTCGTGGTCACGCGCATGCCGATCGAGGACGAGAACGGCACGGTGATCGGCGCGATCGGCTTCGTGCTCTATGACCACCTCGAAAGCCTCAAACCCCTGCTCGCCCGCGTCGCCCAGCTCGAGAGCGATCTGCGGCTGGCGCGGCGGCAATTGTCCAACGCCCGGGCGGCGCGCTTCACCTTCGCCGACTACGTCGGCACCACGCCTGGTATCGCGCAGGCCAAACAGCTTGCAAGCCGCGCCGCCCGGCAGAGCGTCACGGTGCTGCTCACCGGCGAAACCGGAACGGGCAAGGAGATGCTGGCGCAGGCGATTCACAATGCCTCCTCGCGTGCGGAGAAGCCGTTCGTCAGCGTCAATGTCGCCGCGATTCCCGACACGCTGATCGAATCGGAGTTCTTCGGCACCGCGCCCGGCGCCTATACCGGCGCCGACCGCAGGGGACGCGAAGGAAAATTCCGAATCGCCGACGGCGGCACGCTGTTCCTCGACGAGATCGGCGAGATGCCGCTGCAATTGCAGGCCAAGCTGCTGCGCGTGCTGCAGGAGCGCGAGATCGAGCCGCTCGGCTCGGACAAGATCTCGAAAGTCGACGTGCGCGTGGTCGCGGCGACCAATGTGGATTTGCGCAAGCGCGTCAGCGACGGCGCGTTCCGGCCCGATCTCTATTACCGGCTGAACGTGCTCTCGATCGATTTGCCGCCGCTGCGGCAGTGCCTGGATGATCTCCCCGACATCTGCGCCCGGCTGCTCGAGGACATCAGCGCCTCCGGCGATTACGTCAAGGCGAAGATCACGCCGAGCGCGCTTTCCGCGCTGGCACGCTATGACTGGCCGGGCAACGTCCGCGAGCTCCGCAACATCCTGGAGCGGGCGCTGATCCTGAGCGATTCCGGCCGGCTGACCGGCGAGGATGTCGCCCGCATTCTTCCCGTCGGCTCCGACGTCAGGCCCTCAGCATCCGCGCGCCCGGCCGGACCCGTGGTGCCCTATGCCGAAGCCGAGGCCGAATTCGAGAAGCACACGCTCGAGCAGGCGCTCGCCGCCAGCAACGGCCAGATCTCCGAGGCCGCCAGGATGCTGCGGATCTCGCGCGCGACCTTCTACAAGAAGCTCGCCAAGTTCGGCCTCGCCGCAGGGCCGGCCTCCGTCTGAGTTTCGAGACAATGGACTGTCCGGAGTCTCGGATTCCGGACAAGGCACCGAGCGGCTCTGTCCGGGCGCCAATGCGGAAATTGCCGGAATTTAAGCCGGTTTGCGCGAGCCAACAGCATCTGGCGCGGACCTTGCTCTTCGCTTTGCACAATGACGCATGCTGCACATGCGCATTCGCAAATCAGGGAGGACGCAAGGATGAGTGAAGCGATCTCGGTCCATCAGCTTCAGGCGAAGCAGCCCTCGCATGTCACAGTTGCCACGGCGAGCCTGATCGGCACCGCCATCGAGTGGTACGACTTCTTCCTCTACGGCACCGCCGCGGCGCTGATCTTCAACAAGCTATTCTTTCCGACCTTCGACCCCATGATGGGAACACTGCTGGCGTTCGCGACCTACGCGCTCGGCTTCGTCGCACGCCCGCTCGGCGGCGTCGTGTTCGGGCATTACGGCGACAAGATCGGCCGCAAGACCATGCTGTATCTGACGCTGCTGATCATGGGCGTGGCGACCGCGGCGATCGGATTCCTGCCGACCTACGAGACCGCGGGCATCTGGGCCGCGGTCCTGCTCGTCACCTGCCGCCTGATCCAGGGCTTTGGCCTTGGCGGCGAATGGGGCGGTGCGGTGCTGATGGCGGTCGAGCATGCGCCCGCGGACAAGAAGGGCTTTTACGGCAGCTGGCCGCAGCTCGGCGCACCGCTCGGCCTCGTGCTCGGCACGCTGGTCTTCTCGGTGGTATCGGCGATGCTGACCGATGCGCAGCTGCTGGCCTGGGGCTGGCGCATCCCGTTCCTGTTCTCGATCGCGCTGGTGCTGGTCGGCCTGTGGATCCGCTTCACCATCGCCGAATCCCCGGAGTTCCAGAAGGTCAAGGATACCAAGCAGGAAGTGAAAATGCCGATCCTGGAGGCGATCAGGATGTATCCCAAGAACATCCTGCTCGCGATGGGCGCGCGCTTCGCCGAAAACGGCTTCTTCTACATCTACGCGACCTTCGTGCTCGCCTATGCCACGCAATCGCTCGGCATGAACAAGCAGGACATGCTCAATGGCGTGCTGATCGGCGCCGCGATCGAGACCTTCACCATCCCGGCCTTCGGTGCGCTCTCCGACCGGCTCGGGCGGCGACCGATCTACATTTTCGGCGCGGTGTTCTCGGCGCTGATGTCGTTCCCGCTGTTCACGCTGCTGGCGACCAGGAACCCGCAATATGCCTGGATCGCGATCGTGCTCGGCCTCGCCATCGGTCATGCCGCGATGTACGGCCCGCAGGCGAGCTTCCTGTCGGAGCTGTTCGGTACCAAGGTGCGCTACAGCGGCGTCTCGCTCGGCTACAACCTCGCCTCGATCTTCGCCGGCGCGCTGTCGCCGCTGATCGCGACGGGACTGATGACGGCCTACGCGCCGGCGACCTGGCCGATCTCGCTCTACATGATCGCGCTGGCGCTGATCACCATCGTCTCGGTCTATTTCGCCACCGAAACACGCAAGGTCGCCCAGCCCTGAACGGGCTGAGTGCGGCCCCCGCGACGCCGGAGCGGCTGGTCGCCAGCCGCTCCACGCGATACGAATAGAGGCAAACGAGAAGAGCCGGCATGCGGTCCGCAACAGACATGGGAGGGAATGCCATGAGCCAGCATCCTGCCTTGCCCTATTTGCGCAATTCCGAGAAGGGCAAGGTCGTCACCGCGGCGGAAGCCGTCATGCTGATCCGTGACGGCGACACGGTCGCGACCGGCGGCTTCGTCGGCATCGGCTTTGCCGAGGAGATCGCGGTCGCGCTGGAGGAGCTCTATCTCTCCCACGAGGGCGATGCCCCCTATACGCAGGGCAAGCCGCGCAATCTGACGCTGGTCTACGCGGCGGGCCAGGGCGACGGCAAGAATCGCGGCCTCAACCATTTCGCGCATGAAGGCCTGGTCCGCCGCGTGATCGGCGGACATTGGGGCCTTGCGCCGAAATTGCAGCAGCTTGCGATCGCGAGCCAGATCGAGGCCTATAATCTGCCGCAGGGCGTGATCACGCATCTGTTTCGCGACATCGCGGCGCACCGGCCCGGCCACATCACCCGCGTCGGCATGGGCACCTTCGTCGATCCGCGGCAGGGCGGCGGCAAGCTGAATGCGCGCACCACCGAAGAGCTTGTGGAACTGATCAAGATCGGCGGCGAGGAATGCCTGCTCTACAAGACGTTCCCGATCAACGTCGGGATCATCCGCGCCACCACGGGCGATCCCGACGGCAACCTCACCATGGAGAAGGAGGCGCTGACGCTGGAAGCGCTCGCCATCGCGATGGCGGCGCATAATTCCGGCGGCATCGTCATTGCCCAGGTCGAACGCGTTGCCGAGGCCGGCAGCCTCAATCCACGCCAGGTCAAGATTCCCGGCATCCTCGTCGACTGCGTCGTGGTGGCGAGGCCCGAGAATCACTGGCAGACCTTCGGCACGCAATACAATCCGGCCTTCTCCAGCGAGATCCGCGTCCGCGCCGCCTCGCTGCCGGTGATGCCGGTCAGCGAGCGCAAGATCATCGCCCGTCGCGCCGCCCTGGAGCTGAAGGCCAACAGCGTCGTCAATCTCGGCATCGGCATGCCCGAGGGGATTGCCTCCGTCGCCAACGAGGAGCGGATCATCGACCTCATCACGCTGACGGCCGAACCGGGCGTGATCGGCGGCATCCCCGCGAGTGGTATCGATTTCGGCGCGGCGATCAACACCCAGGCGGTGATCGACCAGCCTTATCAGTTCGACTTCTACGACGGCGGCGGCTTGGACGCCGCCTTCCTCGGGCTCGCCCAGGTCGATCGCGCCGGCAACCTCAATGTCAGCAAGTTCGGGCCGAAGCTTGCGGGTGCCGGCGGCTTCATCAACATCAGCCAGAACGCCAAGGAGGTCATTTTCGTCGGCACCTTCGGCGCGGGCAAGCAGCGCATCGCGGTGAAGGACGGCAAGCTCGTCATTCTCGACGAGGCCAAGTCGCGCAAATTCGTGGAGAGCGTCGAGCACGTCACCTTCAGCGGCCCGTTCGCCGCCGCGCGCAAGCAGCGCACGCTGTATGTCACCGAGCGCTGCGTGTTCGAGCTCAGGCCCGACGGGCTCGAGCTTACCGAAGTCGCGCCCGGCATCGACATCGAGCGCGACATTCTGCGCCTGATGGACTTCAAGCCGCTGATCCCGCGCGACCCGGCGCTGATGGACGATCGCATCTTCCGCGAAGGTCTGATGGATTTGCGCGAGCGCCTGCTCACCATCCCACTCGACCAGCGCTTCACGCTGGACGAGCAGCAGAACCTGTTCTTCGTCAATCTCGAGCGCTATCCGCTACGCAGCAAGGCCGAGATCGACACCATCGCTGGTATCGTCGAAGCCAGGCTCGCTCCGCTTGGCCGCCGGGTCTACGCCATCGTCAATTATGACAATTTTTCCATCCTGCCGGAGTTGATGGACGATTATTCGGCGATGGTGCGCAGCCTCGTCGATCGCTTCTATTCCGGCGTGTCGCGCTACACCACGTCGGGCTTCCTGCGCATCAAGCTCGGCGAAGCCCTGGAGAAGCGCGGCGTCGCGCCGCACATTTTCGAAAGCGCTGATGAGGCGCAGTCGGATCGGCGTCAGGCCGAGGGAGCCGGCGATGCGCGGCCAGCCCAAAAATGATGCATGCTCGAAAGGCCGACGCGCTCGGCCGGAAGGTTCAATTGCAATGTTCGTAGTGTTATGCAAATCGCTGTTGCCGAGAAACGTTAAATCAGGAGGGACCATCGTGCGTCGATCACTCATCATAACAACAACCATTCTCGGACTCGCTGCGGGCACCTCCGTGCAGGCCGACGATCTCAAAGTCGCGCTGATCTACGGCAAGACCGGTCCGCTCGAGGCCTACGCCAAGCAGACCGAGACCGGCCTGAAGATGGGCTTCGAATACGCCACCAAGGGCACGATGACCCTCGATGGCCGCAAGATCGTCATCATCACCAAGGACGACCAGGGCAAGCCGGATCTCTCGAAGGCCGCGCTCGCCGAAGCCTATCAGGACGACAAGGCCGACATCGCGATCGGCACGACCTCGTCGGCTGCGGCGCTCGCCATTCTCCCGGTCGCCGAGGAGAACAAGAAGATCCTGATCGTCGAGCCCGCCGTCGCGGACCAGATTACCGGCGAGAAGTGGAATCGCTACATCTTCCGCACCGCGCGCAACTCCTCACAGGACGCGATCTCCAATGCGGTCGCGATCGGCAAGCAGGGCGTCACCGTCGCAACGCTGGCACAGGACTATGCGTTCGGCCGCGATGGCGTCGCCGCCTTCAAGGAGGCACTCGCCAAGACCGGCGCGACGCTCGCTGCCGAAGAATATGCCCCGACCTCGACCACCGACTTCACCGCAGTCGGCCAGCGCCTGTTCGACGCACTCAAGGACAAGCCGGGCCGCAAGGTCATCTGGGTGATCTGGGCCGGCGCCGGCAATCCGCTGGCCAAGCTGCAGGACATGGACCCGAAGCGCTACGGCATCGAGCTCTCCACCGGCGGCAACATCCTGCCGGCGCTCGCCGCCTATAAGGGCCTGCCCGGCATGGAAGGCGCGACCTATTATTTCTACGAGATCCCGAAGAACCCTGTGAACGACTGGCTCGTCGCCGAGCACCAGAAGCGCTTCAACGCGCCGCCGGACTTCTTCACTGCGGGCGGCTTTGCCGCCGCGATGTCCGTCGTCGCCGCCGTCACCAAGGCGAAGTCGACCGACAGCGAGAAGCTGATCACGGCGATGGAAGGCCTGGAGTTCGACACGCCGAAGGGCAAGATGGTGTTCCGGAAGGAAGACCATCAGGCGCTGCAGAGCATGTACGCCTTCAAGGTCAAGGTCGATCCGAACGTCGCCTGGGCCGTGCTCGAGCCGGTGCGCGAGCTGAAGATCGAGGACATGGACGTTCCGGTCAAGAACAAGCGCTGACGTTTCTTACTTCACCTCCCCCGCTTGCGGGGGAGGCCGGGAGAGGGCTCTCTCCCCTTGGGGGTTCTCGCGTGCGGAAATACCCTCTCCCCACCCCTCCCCCGCAAGCGGGGGAGGGAGCCCACTGTGATCGCGGATACTTCCTCATCTCATCATTTGCCAAACAATGACGCTCACCCTCGAAACTCGCGACCTCACCATCCGCTTCGGCGGCCATGTTGCGGTCAACAACGTGACCTGCACGTTCCGTCCGGGCGAGCTCACCGCGATCGTCGGGCCGAACGGCGCCGGCAAGACCACCTATTTCAATCTGATCTCGGGCCAGCTACGCGCCTCGAACGGCAGCATCCTGTTCGACGGCACCGACATCACCCAGCACTCCGCGCCGATGCGGACCCGCGCCGGCCTCGGGCGCGCCTTCCAGCTCACCAACCTCTTTCCAAACCTCACCGTGGAAGAGAACGTCCGCCTCGCAGTGCAGGCGGCGAACGGCACCCATTACGACATGCTGCGGCCCTGGATGGTGCGCCGCGACCTGATCGCCCGCGCCGACGCCATCCTCGACCAGGTCGCGCTCGGCAGCCGCCGCGGCGTCGCCGCGACCGCGCTGTCGCATGGCGACCAGCGCAAGCTCGAGGTCGCGCTGATGATCGCGCTGGAGCCAAAAGTCTTCATGTTCGACGAGCCGACCGCCGGCATGAGCATCGACGAGGTCCCGGTCGTCCTCAACCTGATCGCGCAGCTCAAGCAGGACAGGAGCAAGATCATCCTTCTCGTCGAGCACAAGATGGACGTGGTGCGCTCGCTCGCCGACCGCATCATCGTGCTGCATAACGGGCAACTCGTCGCCGACGGCCCGCCTGCCGAAGTGATCGCCTCGCCGATCGTGCAGGAAGCCTATCTCGGTGTCGCGCCCAAGACAGCTGCAGGGAGCGCGGCATGACCGATCTTTTAAGGCTCTCCGGCGTCCACACCCATATCGGCCGCTACCACATCCTCCAGGGCATCGACCTCGCCGTCCCGCAGGGGCAGACCACGATGCTGCTCGGCCGCAACGGCGCCGGCAAGACCACGACGCTGCGCACCATCATGGGGCTGTGGCAAGCTTCATCGGGCGAGATCAGCCTCTCCGGCGATCGTATCGAGAGCCGTGCCACGCCCGACATCGCAAGGCTCGGTGTCGGATACGTTCCGGAGAGCATGGCGGTGTTCTCCGATCTCACCGTGAAGGAAAACCTGGTGCTGGCGGCGCGCGACGGGCCGCTGGACGACAAGCAGCTCGACTGGATTTTTGGTTTCTTCCCGGCGCTGCGGCGGTTCTGGCTGTCGCGGGCGGGAAGCCTCTCGGGCGGGCAGAAACAGATGCTCTCGATCGCGCGCGCCATCATCGAGCCGCGCAAGCTCTTGCTGATCGACGAGCCGACCAAGGGGCTGGCGCCGGCGATCGTGATGGCGTTGATCGAGTGCCTGAAGGAGATCAAGCGCAAGGGCGCAACCATTCTCCTGGTCGAGCAGAATTTCTTTGCCGCCAGCGAGCTCGGCGACAACGTGCTCGTGATGGACAACGGCACCATCGTCCATCGCGGCGAGATGGCGGCGCTCGCCGCCGACGTGCCGCTACAGGAGCGGCTGCTCGGCTTGAGCCTGGAGGCGCATCAGTGACTGACCTTGCCGCAACCGATCCGCTGCCGAAGCCGAAGCGCGACATCGCGCCGATCCTGCTGCCGGTCGCGCTCGCCCTCGTGACCATCCCGCTGATCGGCTCGCCCAGCACCTGGCTGACGCTGACCGCGGCGAGCCTTGCCATGGGCATGATGATCTTCATCATGGCCTCGGGCCTGACGCTGGTGTTCGGCCTGATGGACGTGCTCAATTTCGGCCACGGCGCCTTCATCGCCGTCGGCGCCTATGTCGCGACCCTGGTGTTGGCGCCATTCGCAGCGTCCATTCAGGCGGATTCGCTCTGGATGAACCTCGCTGTGCTGGCGCCGGCCGCGCTGCTCTCGATGGCGGTGTCGGGCGCGCTCGGCCTCGTCGTCGAGCGCGTGCTGATCCTGCCGGTCTACGGCCAGCACCTGAAGCAGATCCTGATGACCACAGGCGGCCTGATCGTAGCCGAGCAGACCCTCTATGCGCTGTGGGGGCCGCAGATCATCCCGATGCCGCTGCCGGCGTCGCTGCGCGGCTCCTTCATCCTCGGCGACGTCGCGATCGCCAAATACCGCGTGCTGGCGATGCTGATCGGCCTTGCCGTCTTCATCGCGATCCAGCTCGTGCTCAACCGCACCAAGCTCGGGCTCCTGATCCGCGCCGGCGTGGAGAACCGCGAGATGGTGGAAGCGCTCGGCTATCGCATCCGCCGGCTGTTCCTCGGCGTTTTCATGACGGGATCGGCGCTGGCCGGCCTCGGCGGCGTGATGTGGGCGCTCTATCGCGAGCAGGTCCATGCCTCCATGAGCGACGACCTCACCGTCTTGATCTTCATCGTGGTCATCATCGGCGGCCTGGGGTCGATCGGCGGCTGCTTCATCGGTGCGATCCTCGTGGCCATGGTTGCCAATTACGGCGGCTTCCTGGTGCCGAAACTCGCCCTCGTCTCCAACATCCTGCTGATGGTCGCCATTCTGATGTGGCGGCCGCGCGGCCTTTATGCGGTGACCAGCCGATGATGATCCTGTCAGGCGATCCGCCGCGTAGCCGGATTCTCACCCTCGTTCTGGTCGTCATCATCCTGGCGCTGGCGGCGACGCCGTTCCTGTTTCCGGGTGCCAAGGCATTGAACGTCGCCGCCAAGATCTGCGTCTTCGCCGCGCTGGTCGCCTCCTACGACCTCCTGCTCGGCTATACCGGCTCGGTGTCGTTCGCCCACACCATGTTCTACGGCATCGGCAGCTACGCGATCGCCATCGCGCTGTACGGGATGGGCCCGAATTGGGCGGCGGTCGCCACCGGCATCGTCGTCGGCCTACCGCTCGCGGCCCTGCTCGCGCTCGCCATCGGGCTGTTTTCGCTGCGGGTCGCCGCGATCTTCTTTGCCATGATCACGCTCGCGGTCGCCTCCGCCTTCCAGGTGCTGGCTTCGCAGCTGTCCTGGCTGACCGGCGGCGAGGACGGGCGCAGCTTCCAGCTGCCCCAGTTGCTCCGCCCCGGCACGGTGCTGATCCCAAAGAGCCTGGTCGGCTTCGAGGTCAACGGTCGGATCCTGACCTACTACCTGGTGTTCGCCATCTCGGCCCTGATGATCCTCGCACTGCTGCGCGTCGTGAACTCGCCGTTCGGGCGCGTGCTGCAGGCAATCCGCGAGAATCGCTTTCGCGCCGAGGCACTCGGCTTCCGCACGGTGTTCCACCTGACCTATGCCAACTGCATCGCCGCGCTGGTCGCCGCCAGTGCCGGCATCCTGAATGCGCTGTGGCTGCGCTATGCCGGTCCCGACACCTCGCTCAGCTTCTCGATCATGCTGGACATCCTGCTGATGGTCGTGATCGGCGGCATGGGCACGATCTACGGCGCGATCATCGGCGCCACCATCTTCATCCTCGCCCAGAACTATTTGCAGTCGCTGATGGGCGTCGCCTCCACGGCGGCGTCGGAGGCCGGCTTGCCGCTGCTGCCGGGGCTGCTGCATCCCGATCGCTGGCTGCTGTGGCTCGGCCTGCTGTTCATCGCCAGCGTCTACTTCTTCCCGACCGGCGTGGTCGGACGGCTGCGTAATCCCGCTGGCGACAAGAGCGCCGGCAGTTCGCATTAAGGCGCGATTAATGATGCAGTGCGGCGGTTGCTGCACCCGCCGCACAACCGCGACGCGATTCCCGCTCTGATGGATACGGACGCGATGGCGCAACTGGATTAATGCTTAGGTAACTGGCTTTCCTAAGGTTTAGGCCATTTGTGCGGTGTATTCGTGTTCCTCCAGGGAGGGGGAATGCGCCAGGTCTTTTCCACGGTGGCAGCCGGAATGTCTCTAGCCGCAAGGAACGGCTGGGAGGCCTTGGCACGACGTGGTCCTGTCCTGTGGCTGACCCTGTGCGGCGTGTTGCTGGTCGCGGGCATCTTCGGTGTGACGGCCGTGGCCGTCGGTGAATTTCGCGAGCGCACACTGGCCAACCGCGAGCGCGAGCTGGAAAACACGGTCCAGCTGATCGCCCGGCATTTTGATCAGCAATTCGAGGACTCCGACGTCGTCGCTGCCGATCTGATCGGTCAAATGAGCCTGACGGAGATCACCTCGCCGACGATGTTCCGCGAGCGCATGTCCGGGGCTGCGGCGAACCAGATGCTGCGCAGCAAGATCAGCTCCGTGTCTTACCTCGGCGATATCGCGATCTACGATGCCGACGGCGAGCTGATCAACTGGTCGCGGGCCCAGCCCCTGCCCAAGATCAACGTTTCGTCGCGGGCCTACTTTCAGACATTCAAGACCAATCCGCAGTCCGAACCGGTGCTGCTGGAATCAGTCCGCAGCTTCATCATCAACAAATGGACCACGATCGTGGCGCGCCGCTTGAACGGCGCGGACGGCACCTTCCTCGGCGCGATGGTCCGCCGGATCGATCCGGACAGCTACCAGCATTATTTCGCATCGGTCGCGCTTGCCGAGGGCACGGCCATCTCGCTGTTCGACCGCGAAGGCAAGATGCTGGCGCGTTATCCGCATCATGAGGAGCTGATCGGACGGAGCTTCAAGGATGCACCGCTGATGCGGAAGGTGCTGACCAAGGGCGGTCAGCAGACGCTCCGCGTCAAGAGCCCGCTCGACGGCGAGGAGCGGCTCGGCTCAGCGGCGTCGCTGACGCATTTTCCGCTGGTCATCGTCGCCACCAACACGACAGTCGCGGCCCTGGCGGACTGGCGGCAGCAGACCGGCTTCATGGTCACGACCGCCGCGCTTTCGGCTGCCGTGATCGCGCTGATCCTCTATCTGATCATCCGCCTGATCAACCGGCAGAACCGCGAAGCGCAGGAACGGCTGGAAGCGGAGCGGCTGCGGCTCGACACCGCCTTGAACAACATGACGCAGGGGCTGATCCTCTACGACGCGAGCGGCACCATCGTCACCTGCAACCGACGCTACGCCGACATGTTCGGCCTCTCCCACGACGTCATCAAACCCGGCTGTCACATCCGCGAGGCGATGTATCATCGTCAGGAGTGCGGCGCGTTTGACGGCGACGTCGAGGAATTTTGCGCTGACGTCATGAGGGTCGTCGCCGAAGGCACGGTCTCCACGCGAATTCATCAACTGGCCAATGGCCGCGCCTTCCAGGTCATCAACACCCCGCTCGCCCAGGGCGGCTGGGTCGCGACGATCGAAGACATCACCGATCGCCGCCATCTGGAACAGGAGCGCGATCGCAACCACACCTTCCTGCGCGAGATCATCGACCATATTCCTTCGCGGATCACCGTGAAGGATGCCCGAACGCGGCGCTACCTCCTGGCCAACCAGGTGGCCGAGCAACAGCTCGGCGAAACGCCGGAGACGATCGTCGGCAAGAGCGCGTTCGACCTTTACCCGACGGAAGACGCCGAGATCATCACCCGGGACGACGACAAGCTGCTGCAATCGCCGAATGGCCTGTTCCTGGATGAGCACATCTGGAATACCCCGGCCACCGGACGGCGCTATATCACCTCGACCCGGATCGGCATCCGCGACAAGTCCGGCGAGCCGCGCTACATCATCAATGTCGTCGAGGACGTCACCGAGCGGCGGCGCGCCCACGAGAAGATCGCGCATATGGCGCATTACGATGCGCTGACCGACCTGCCGAATCGCACCCTGTTCCGCGAACAGATCGAACGCGAGCTGGCGAAGGTCGCCGATGGCGCGCAGTTCGCGCTGCTCTACATTGACGTCGACGAATTCAAGGGCATCAACGATTCGCTCGGCCACCACGTCGGCGACGAGCTGTTGAAGGCGATCGCAGGCCGCCTCCGCGGCTGCCTCAAGCAGGACGATTTGATCGCGCGGCTCGGCGGCGACGAGTTCGCCGTGATCCAGACCGGCATCCAGTCCCCTGCCGACGTGCTGGCCTTCGTGACGCGGATCTACGAGGCGATCCGACAGCCCTATCACTGTCTCGGCCATCAGCTCTCCACCGACGCGAGCATCGGAATCGCGCTGGCGCCGCAGGACGGCACCGATCTCGACCAGCTCATCAAGAACGCCGATCTCGCGATGTACGGCGCCAAGGCCGAGGGGCGCCGCACCCACCGCTTCTTCGAGCCGGAGATGGATGCCTGCGCCAAGGCGCGCCTGAGCATGGAGCAGGATCTGCGGCAGGCCCTGGTGAACGGTGGCTTCGAGATTCACTATCAGCCGCTGGTCGACCTGCGCACCAACGACGTGGCGGGCTGCGAGGCATTGCTGCGCTGGCGCCATCCCGAACGCGGCATGGTCTCGCCGGCCGAGTTCATTCCCGTCGCCGAGGACACCGGCCTGATCAACGAGCTCGGCGACTGGGTGCTGCGCATGGCATGCAACGAGGCCGCGACCTGGCCGACGCATATCCGCGTCGCCGTCAACGTGTCGCCGGTGCAGCTCAAATGCGACACGCTGGCGCTGCGGATCGCGGGCGCGCTCGCCGCCTCCGGGCTGGACCCGCGCCGGCTCGAGCTCGAGATCACCGAGGCCGTGCTGATCCGCGACGACGAAGCTGCGCTCTCGATCCTGCACCAGCTCCGCTCGATCGGCGTACGCATCGCGCTCGACGATTTCGGCACCGGCTACTCCTCGCTCAGCTATCTCAAGCGCTTCCCGTTCGACAAGATCAAGATCGATCGCTGCTTCGTCGCCGACATCGCGGAGACGAGCGGTGCGCCCGTGATCGTGCAGGCGGTGGTGAACATCGCGGCCGCCAGCAGCATGACCACGGTCGCCGAGGGCGTCGAGACCGAGGCGCAGCGCGAGATGCTGCGCGCGCTCGGCTGCACGCAGATGCAGGGCTATCTGTTCAGCCCGCCGAAGCCGGCCAGCGAGGTGCGGAAACTGTTCGGCTCGGGCAATGGCTTGCCCGGAGCCTTGCCGGTGGCGGCGGTGGCCTGATGACGAAATCTATGAAGTCGCCGAGCAAGACGTCGGCCAAGTCTTCGCGCAAGTCTTCGCGCAAGCCTTCGGCGAAGATTTCGGCCAAGACGGTCGACGTCGCGGATTCCTATGCCGTGCGGCTGATGCAGCATCTGGTGGTGCCGACCTTCGTGATCGATCCCAAGCGCCGCGTCGTGATCTGGAACAGGGCCTGCGAGCGGTTGACCGGCCTCGCCGCATCCGAGGTGATCGGCACCAACAAGCACTGGCAGGCCTTCTACGAGACGAGACGCCCCTGCCTTGCCGATCTCGTCGCGCTCGACCGGCCCGAGCGGCTTCCGGAGTTCTATTCGGAATACGCCGCGCGCGGCCATAACGGGCTCGGCTTTTCCGCGGAAAACTGGTGCACGATGCCGAAGCTCGGCAGCCAGCTCTATCTCGCCATCGACGCCGGCCCGATCCACGACGAGGCCGGCCATCTGATCGCCGTGGTGGAGACGCTGCGCGACCTCACCGACCAGAAGCGCGCCGAGATGGCGCTGAAGGAGCTCGCCACCAAGGACGGGTTGACCGGCCTGTCGAACCGCCGCTCGTTCGACCAGATGCTGATGACCGAATGGGCCCGCGCCCAGCGCACGCAGAAGCCGCTTGCGCTGCTGTTCGTCGACGTCGATCATTTCAAGCTGTTCAACGACCACCACGGCCACCAGATCGGCGACGAATGCCTGCGCGCGGTCGCTTCGGTGGTCAGCCGGCATGCCGTGCGCCCGCTCGATCTCGCCAGCCGTTATGGCGGCGAGGAGTTCGCGCTGATCCTGCCGGACATGGATTGCGATACCGCCTGCGTCATCGCCGACGAGATCCGCTGCGCCGTCATCGCCTTGCGGATCGCCCATGGCGCCATCGGCGCCGGCGACCACGTCACCCTCAGCGTCGGGGTCGCCAGCCACATTCCCGGCGGCGCCGACGGCGGGCCCGACCGGCTGCTGGGCGCGGCCGACGAGGCGCTCTATGTGGCCAAACGCCTCGGCCGCAACCGCGTCATCTGCGCCGAAAGGGTGCTTGCCGAATTCGCAAGCCTCGGCCGGGAAGCCGCAGCGGTTCCGGCCCCTTTCCAGCGCAAAACCGCTTAAAGCGCAATGTGGCGAGAACCGGTTGCCCGCCCCGCGCCAATCGGCTAAATGAGCGAGCACTGCACCCGTAGCTCAGCTGGATAGAGCGTTGCCCTCCGAAGGCAAAGGTCACACGTTCGAATCGTGTCGGGTGCGCCAGTAAAATCAAACACTTAGTTGATTTCAGATCTTCTTCCTCTCCGGCTGGGTAAGCACCGGGTAAGCAGCAGGGATACTTTAGATGCGCCGAAGCATTTTGCTCGCGGTTGTAATCGCGTCGACTACTTTCACTGAAGCATTCGCGTGGGACGGCACCAACACCACGACCGGCTCAAACGTTGAAATTGAGCGCGGTCAGCTTGTTCGATCGGGTCGAACAATAGAGGTGTACGACAGCACCCAAGGATACAAAGAGTATGACGTCGACAGCATCCGACGCTTCGGCCGAACGGTCGAGATTGAGGCGACGGACACCTCAACTGGCGAGAGCACTACGCTTGAGATGGACGACGAGTGAGAACTGACCGGCGGCCTAGGCAGATGCGAACAGCCTAAGGAAGTCTGCGATAGGTTCCAGCATACTGAGCACTGCTGGCTTGAAGAGCCATATCGTCCCCCCGATCACAAGCAGGCCACTCACGAAGAGCAGGGCTATAGCGCTCCTTTTCCGGACGTAGGTTGCCTCCAGGAGAGAACGCCCTAGACGGCGATTATCCATGGCCATGTTGAAGGCAGTAGTGAACCAAGTGAGCACGATTATGAGCGCCGATGCTCCTATGAAGTTGAAGAAGTTTTCTGCTGCAAAGGTGCTCACCTGATAGAGCAGCGGAAAGTGCTCTTTGTCCTCGCTCGAAATGCGCGGTTGGATCAGAATCGCAATAGTGGCCACCACTATAGCGACGAATGCCAACACGACGGTCCTCGATGCGACCGCCTTGCTTGTAGACGCGTTCTGCCGATTGGCGACGATCTGTTCGGCTACCGCGATTTCATTAGCTTTCGCCTGAAGGCTTAGAAGTAAGGCGTCTTCATTGAAGTCAGGGAAATCGCGATAGTCCTCCTTGAGTTTGGCTTTGCAGCAATCCGCAAAGCTCTTGCAATAGGCCAAGATCCCCATTGCTCTTAGAGAGGATCTTGCGTCGGGGTCTCGCTTGAAGCGTATGATTGCATAGTGCAGTGAATAAATGACGTTCTTTCGCCATTGAACGTCGTCGCTTTTGCGGTCCTGTAAGATAAGGATCGTGTCGGAAGACGGTTCGTGATGCTGGTGAGCGTGCGCAGCATCCCGAAGGAAAAAATAGCACTGATCTGCTACCCACTTCCGAATGTTGTGCCCATCATGCTCAGCGAACTGCTCCGATGCTCGCTGCAGCGCCTCTTCTTTGAATCTTGGTTGACTGAAATAGACCTCGCCATTCCGTTGGAGATCAAAGTCGATCTCAATGTCGGCGCCATCCTCAACCACCTGCCTGGCACGTTCGAATGCCAGGTTTGCTTGAGCCGGAACATTGATCTGGCTTTCAAAACGAAGTTGCCAGAGTTCGCCGATCAGCTTGCGCAGCTGTTTGTCAGCACGAGCACGCCAATCTTCTCGGCTCTTGAAAACGTGGATCTTTCCACTGATCTGGTCGGCCAACAGTGGACTGTTGTTCGACTTCGCCGTCAGCGTGAACCAAAAGTCCCCGCTGATGTCCCGCGCCCAATGTATGAGACGAGGGAACAGAATGTCGCTTAGCGGTCTTCTTTGATATGCGACGATTATTCTTTCCTGGCCGGTATCGACGTTGGCGAAGATCGACTCCGTCGGCCGGCGCGTATCTCCGACATGCCGAAACGACAATCGTCCATTGACCGTCGGGATCCAGCCGACGTATGGGCGCAGAACGAAGCTTGATGAGGAGCCTTCAGCGGAAGATGCGATCGAAGGCTTCGTCGGAGAGTCTTCCGCAGACTTCAAGTCGATTTTCTCTACGATTATAGATCATGCCGCCCTTGATGCGTCCGTCGGGCAACCAATCGTCACGGGTCCGAGCTCGCCCCATGACGGCATCGGACACGCCCCTGACGCGCGAGGAGCCCTTCTTCGCTTCGAAGCGATCCAGGCGAAACAGTTTGTAAGCAATGGAGAGCAGCATCGCTGCCACAGAAAGGCCAACGGCCAACCCGAGATAATTAAGAACCAGCATGGGAGCGTTCCCGAGGTTGAGGCGAAAAAAATTCAACCGGAACAACGAACTACGAATCAAAATGTGCCAGTCGTGGTCACATGTCAAATAGCCGCGTTTGCCCAGCCCGGCCGGTCGATCGACCGAGCACCTCTTCGACGGAAGCCCGCTATTTGCCCTTCCAAGCCGGTTCCCGGACTCGCATGTTCGTTAAAACGGGAGTGACTCGATCAAGCCCACCCAGAACCGAGCGCCTCTCAGCGGCCATCTCTATGCGTTCTGGCGGCAGAAAATATTTTTGGGCATTACCGTCGGAATGGCCCAGTTTGCGGCTCCCAGAGCAGGATCTTAACCGGTCTTAACCT
This sequence comes from Bradyrhizobium sp. CIR18, assembly GCF_014198295.1. Taxonomy (NCBI): domain Bacteria; kingdom Pseudomonadati; phylum Pseudomonadota; class Alphaproteobacteria; order Hyphomicrobiales; family Nitrobacteraceae; genus Bradyrhizobium; species Bradyrhizobium sp. CIR18. The sequence goes on from NZ_JACIHF010000003.1 coordinate 552,808, forward strand.
TTCGTTGTGGCCAGTGGCTCGGCTCCGCATCGCGCCAGTACCCGTGCTCCTCTCTTGCTTAGCGGCGGCATACCGGACGATCGAGATTCCTAAGACAGGGGCGAAGAAGTAAAATACGCCACGGTCCTTCGTCGATATTGACCTATCAGTTGCGATCTAGTTGGCGAGGCCCCCAAGTGCCAGCGGCTGGCTCTCGAGCCCGACTCGCCCTTATCCTGCCCGATGACCAAGGCTGAGAACAGAGCGGCCGCGAGGGCCTGGCACGAAGAGTGGAAGCGCCAGCGTGACGCTGAGGCCCGCGGCATGGCCATCGAGGCCGAACTGAACGAGCTGGACCGCCTCCGTCGCTACCTCATCCGGGAGAGGACGCTTGGACCGAGCCGCCAGCTGGTCGACGCGATCGACGATTATGTGGAGCAGCTGACCGGAGACCGGACCAAGCTTCATGCCCGATCGTCTAGCATTGGATGAAGAATCGCCTATAGCTCAGCGACTCGTTCCGCGGCTGAGGAGCCGATCCATGAAACTGGCAATCGACCGTCCTTACTCCGATCCGGAGGCCGCGGCGCGCAAACTGATCGAACTCGCCAAGAGCATCGAGGCGGTTCAGGATGGCCGCATCCATATCGAGAAGATCAACGCGCCGTTCCTGTCGAAGAGCGGCTGCAAAGCCACCGGGTCGGAGTTCGGCGCCGGCATCAAGTGCGCAGTCGATCAAGGCTGGATCGAGCTTCACGAGAGCGGAACATACGTGAGACTTCTGACGAGAGAGTGATGCAATTAAGCCTCCCCGACTATGCGACCCGCTTTGATTCGCTGTCGCTATCCGCATGCTTTCTCAAGCTGAAAGGCGTTGGCAACGAACCGCGACAGGCGACGGGCTTCTTTTGGCGCCTGGGCAACAGAGTTTTTCTGATTACGAACTGGCACGTCGTAACCGGCATCAACATGATGGATGGCAAGCCAATCGGCAACGGCTGGGTACCTGAGCAAATTGAGCTGAGTTACTTCGAGCGCCAGATTGCAAATAATCCGTCAATCCCCTCAGACCCCTCTATGCGCACGGGGCTAGTACCGATGGTGGAGGTCCCGCTCTACGAGGACTTTCACAACCCATTTTGGATTCAGCATCCGATGGCGTTCGAATGGAACGTTGATCTTGTCGCTCTGGAACTTGGCAATCTTGCAGATCAAAGCCGGGTGTTCTGCGTAAATGATATGAACTACGACAAGTATCTGCATTTTGCTGGTAGCGATGTGTTTGTGCTTGGCCACGCCTTGCCCGAGAGCACTAATGCTTATCCCGTGCCGTTTCCGATCTGGAAGCGTGGAAGCATTGCCAGTGAAATTATTGTCCCATGGAACATGAGGCCGGCATTCTTGATCGATAGTAGAACCTCCAAGGGGATGTCTGGCTCGCCCGTGTTTGCTCGAATCTTCGGCCCCGCTCCGCTGGCTGATTTGACGATCCGGACCGACAATATTCTCACCTCGGAATTTATGGGCATCTATTCCGGTCGTCTCTTCGACGGCGATAACAACGCCAGTATTGGCCTTGTCTGGCATCGCCACCTGATCGATGAATGCTTGCAGTCTCCGGCACGAGGCTCAAGGGAATGGGTTCCAAGTCAATCCATAAAGCTTTTCTCGCCTCTTAAGGGATCACCAGAGAGCGGTCCGCCAGTGTGAACCGGCGGGCCTTTTGTCCTCTCGAACCATCGTCAGGCGAGATCGAGCTTTTTTTGGAGAGCCCTGATCATATCAACTACGTGATCAACGGCGAACAGAGCCCGCGTAACGCCATCCGGCGTTAGGTCGTGTTGGATGACCTCGAACACTTGGCCGTCCTCCCCGCTGCGGTTAAATTCCGTTTCTCCGACCACTTCGAATACCGTCAAGGACGCAATGCGCGCCATCTGCGCGATTTCTGAGAGGTCGTTTTCGAGATCGAGCGGGCTGATCGGCCGGCGTCGATCCTCGACTATCGGCGTCGAGCCGGCCAAATCTGCGCTCTTTAGCATCATGTTCATGGTCGCACTCCCGTTCATTTGATTCCTGGCAATTGATTGTTCGGCTTGAGGTCAGCTGGGGCCGCCCGCTTGGACCCGTGATCCGCTTGTAGAAGGCTCATCGAGCCCCATCGTCAGAGAAACCGTGACGTTTTCGATCAGGAAGTGGTGCCAGCTCCTGGTGATATTTCGGGTGTCGCCGCTTTCCAATGCACTGGGCCAGCTGTGCCCGTCCTTGTCGTGTGTAAGCGCATAATTGAGGAGTGCGAGGAGCCCTTGCCGGGTGGTAGGGCGGGTATCGCATAGTGTGCATGCTGCATCGGTCTCTGAATTGAAGGCCGCAAATAGCGCGCGTTCGCTTGCGATCCAGCGGGGATCATCGCTCTCGACGATGAACTCTTCCTCCCAAGGATTCACCTCCGACTGCCGCTTCTCCAGTGGGATTTCTCTCTCTAGCGCAGAGTGGCGACTAACTTCCTTGGCGAGATGCTCGTAAACTTGCCTATGGGTCTCAATCGCAGCGAGGATCGGATCCGGCCCCGCAGCACTGACAGCCGCCTCCGGGATTGCTGTGCCGACAACGGCGGCGCTAACTAACATGTTCATGACTGACCTCCTGCTGAGCTGTGCCCCGGGCTCAGGAATGTTTGAGCAGGCAGTTAGTTCTGGCCTGGCTTGTCCGACCTGGCATGCGCTTGGCCCGCTTTCCTGCTTCCGGGAAGATGTTGAAAATAGTCCGGCGCCTGTGGCGCCCTTAGCTACCGCGTTGCTCATGCTGTTTCTCGAATTGCGGGATTGATGGGTCAGCCGAGCACCGCCCGTGCTCGGTCTGTGACAGTCGGGAAGCCTACGGTTGCTTCACCTCCTTCCGTGCTTGCCAGCCGAACAACTGGGGCCACAGAGGATCGAAGTGCTCGCAGAGAGCTTCAAATGCCGCCTGTGCTGCGCTTTCGATCAGATCGATGTGCAGGCGCGGCCAAACCGCCGTTGCCTGAACTCGGGGCGCCCAATGGCTTGAGGAGAAGCCGTTGCGGACGCCTTCAATGGTCTCATGGAAATAGCCCTCGCACTGGCCAATCGTACCGAAGCGAAGAGCGAGCACACCAATTTCGCGCTGCTGTTCAGGTGACATGCGGTCCCATGCCTTGGCGGCGTCAAACGAGGCGAGTTCATGAAACGTGGGCAACCGATCCGAGAGCGGAATTTCCGCCTCGGGCGCCGCGACTTCGACTGGAGCCTGATCGCCACGGCGCACGCCGATGATTGTCCGCGCGTTCCAGATGGCAGCGCGCTTGCGCTCGCCCTTCTGCAAGAGGACATCGACCATTCCGCGGGGCGTCTTTGCGCCAGCGCTAACGCTAAGCACGACTTCTCCAGAGCCGGTCACGTCACCGCGCAGAAGGTGGCGGGCCGGGACTTTGACGAAAGTGCTGCTTTTGTTGGACGGGGCCAGCATGTGCGCTCTCCTCATGCCCAACGCTGAGCGGGGAGTTCGAAAGCCGGCGCCATGCCAGTGCGCGCGACGCGGGCCTCAGCGAAGCCGCTGCGCATCTGGAGGCCGAGGTAATAGCTGTAGGGACGGTTGACGTGGTGGGCGCGACCGCGGCAGGCAAGTTCGTCGGCGTAGTCTGCCTTGGCGCGGGCGTGGGCCTCGATCATGAGCTTGGAGCGGAACGCGTTGGCCGAGGAGCGCGGCTTGGCGTTGACCGAAGCCTCACGGCGAACGAAGGCCGGGGCGCGGTTGAGCTGCCCGCTCTGCTGATTGGTGAGGAAGGGGGCAGGCATAGCTCCGCCGTTCACCGGGAAGGTGTTCTTGCTCATTGGGGTTGCCCTCGGGCTTCTGTCTTGATACAAAATGGATCATAGCGCTGATCCAAAAAGTGTCAAGCAGGAATCGAGATGATTTCGATCGAACAGATAAGAGCCGCGCGGGGGTTGTTAGGTTGGTCTCAGACCGACCTTGCAGAGGCCGCCGGGCGCTCGCTACCGACCATCAAGCGCCTGGAGCGGGAGAGCGACGACGGCCCTGCTGTTTCAGAAGATGTTCGAGACGCGGTCCGCGGTGCGCTAGAGAAGGCCGGCGTCGAGTTCATCCCCGAGAATGGCGGCGGTGCGGGCGTCAGGATGAAGAAGCGGAAGCGCTGATTTTTTATTCAGAAGTACCCCACCCCTTTTGGGGCCCCAGCCTTCCTACTTCCGAGCGACAAAAGGGCATTTACTGGGACTGGAAAATCCGGCGAACTTACACACCCCATAAAAGAGGGAATTATTTTGCCCCAAAATTCACAATTTCCCTATTTTTGAAGGGTGAACAATCATCTTAAAAATCGAAATAAATCGAATTTTCGGGCTGGCCCTGGCAATTTCCGTTCTGCCCGCTCTTACAGCCCGTGCTGACGACATAGTCGGGCAGGCCAGCGTGATCGATGGCGATACGATCGAGATCCACGGCAGGCGCATCAGGCTTTGGGGGATCGACGCTCCCGAGAGCGCCCAGCTTTGCAGGAACGACGACAGCAACCTCTACCAGTGCGGACGCGCCGCCGCGACGGCACTAGCCGGACTGCTATGGGCCATCAAGAGGCCCGTCCAATGCACTTCCGTTGATAGAGACCAGTACGGACGGACGGTCGCAACGTGCCAGCTCGGGACGCCGGGCCCGGACATTGGACAGTGGTTGGTCGCTAATGGTCATGCGCTAGACTGGCCACAGTACTCAAAGGGCAAGTATGAGAACGCCCAGCACGGCGCCGAGAAGGCGAACCGCGGGATCTGGGCAGGAAGCTTTGTCGAGCCTTGGCAGTACCGCGCCTGCGTCAAGGCCGGTGGCAGACCGGCTGCATGCTCCGACGATTCGGACGGTCGCCGCTGATCGGAGTGTCAGGCCTAACTGGCAGGTGCTGCGCAGGTCTTCTCGATCAGACCGGTCAGCAAATGGCCCGCGATGTTCATATCCGATCGACCTGGTAGGATGCGCTGCCCTTCGGTCAACTTCAGGAACGGCAGTGCCCAAGTTTCCCTCATGACGATGTAGCCTGGGCCGGATCGTTGTACGTTTGCGCAAATCTGCGGGTTAAGTCGTGGCGGCGGGGCCGTCTGAGTGATGGATGCAGCCAGCACAACTGCAAAGATCATGACCTGCCCCTTAGATCGGAGAGGCGCATCGCAGCTTTGAAAGCGGTATCGAAGAGACCCTGATATTGAGCTGCGTTCACGTTTGAAATGTGGGCGGTGTCTCTAAAGTTGGCTTGTCCGTTCCGTACGAGAAAGCAATAACCACCGCTGCAAACAGCGCGCTGTGGATCCACGAGGAGCAAGCGCGGGTCTTCTTGGTAAGCTGCAAGGCGTTGCGCTATTTCGGACCTTAGCGTTTCTTGGGTTAACCGCGGATCCACCTCTACCTTCCACTCGCGTATCGCTTTTCCAGCCCGGGCCTGCTCTTCCATCCAGCGTTGAGGCACGTCAAAGCCGATATTTAGCAGCGGCAGGATCAGTACGACGGTTTTTCCCGAGGAGAGCAGCTTTTGGACCAGGGGGGCAATCTCATCTGGGCCGCCCCAGTTGCCGCCAAGGATCACGGTGCTCAGGTCGGCTCTGCTCAAAACTAAGTTCAGCGTGTCACGGTTGAAGGCGCGGCATGGCTCCTGCTCAGACGAGTGCTTTAGTGCATCATCGATAAAGGGCCGGCATGCACTTTGCGTCGCAATCAACCCATGCATGCCAGTTGCGATGGCCGCCGACGATATCGGTGCAAGGTACTGGTTTGCGAAAGAGTCGCCCCACAATATCGCCTTCTTGGCTTCAGGGGCTTGACTGCCGAACTCGCAGTAAGGCTCGGCCACTCGCTTGATCGAGTTAGCATTTCTGAAGCATTCATCGCGCGGTGTATCGGTCCGCCGCGCCTCCTCAGCCGCGCCAAGATAGCTGGGGAGCCTGCTCGGGAAGCCATGGCGGATGAAAGCGGTCACTGTGAATGCAAGAAGCAAGCAGAAGGAAGCGGTGGCGATCCCCATCAGTCGCGGGTCGGACAACACGTCCCGGTTTCTCCGGGTGGGCTGTTCGACAAGTACGTAGGAAGCCGCACCTAAGCTGATCGAGGCTGTTGCTATCAGCATCTTGGCCGCGAACGTAACCGAGTAGCCGCGGAACGACAGCCAAGTCAATGCGAACACCCAAATTGGCCAGTGCCAAAGGTAAATCGAATACGACCAATCGCCGATGCGTTGAAAGAAGCCCAGGCTCGGCCACCTCGCTAGTAGGTTCTGCTGGCGAGCGCCGACGATTAAAACGGCACCAACGATTGGCAACAACGTGGGGAGACCAGGCCACGCCTTTTCGGGCATGGGATATGTGACGCAACCCGCAAATATAAACCAACCCAATGTTGCGGCGGCTTTTCGCAGTCTCAGCGCCTTGCCTCCATCGTCATGAACTCGGAGCTCGATCAGCGCAATTAAGCCGCCCGCCAATGGCTCCCAAGCACGCGCGCGCAACGAGAAGAAGGCGGATCCTGTCAGGTCACTTTGGCTTTGCCAAATGCACCACACAAAGGAAGCGAGCGCGACTGAGCAGAATGCTCCAATCAGTACCTCAATACGCGGCTTAGAGGTCAGTGCCTTGCGCCATACAGCGGCGGCGATCAGGGGCATCCAGATGTAGAATTGCCACTCAACCCCAAGCGACCATGTGTGCAATAGCGGCTTGGTTTGAGCTGGTGCCGCGAAGTAGCCGCTATCGGCATCAAACGCTAAGTTTGAGAGCGACAATAGAGCGAAACAAGCCTGCCTAAGATGGCGCTGATACTCGCCCGGCAGAGTGAAAAACCAACCTGCTACTATCGACGACGCGATAACGATGCCCAGCGCCGGGAATAGCCTACGAATCCGCATCATCCCGAAGCTGACAAGAGAAAACCTTTGGGCGACCAGATCGGCGACCACGATTCTCGTCATCAGGTAACCTGTTATGACGAAAAAGACGTCTACACCCACAAACCCGCCGGCGAACCCTGGGACACGGAGATGGTAACCTAAAACAGCTAAAACAGAAGCCGCACGCAGAGCGTTGATGTCTAACCGGAAGGACCGGCTGACAACTGAATTTGAAGAGTCGGCAGTAGCGAGCGTCGACCCTCGCCAGGGTCGATCTCCACTCAAAGAGATAAACAAAATAAGGCCCCCACAGCCTGAAGTAGGGGCGACCATAACCACTCAACGGCAACCTGAGCAAGCAGTAGAAGTCCGGGGATCGTGGAGGGGGACCCGACTTTCGTGCTAGAAGCCCTGCGGTATGGACCTTGCCGCCACGTTCCGAAGGCTAAAGCAGGCGCCAATCTTGCTGCGGAAGCTTTTGCCCTCGACTTTCCCTTGCCGACCATAAGGCTCGTGGCAGGTTAGTCCTCGGATCTAGGCTTTCCAATCTTCGCCGTCAGTTCGGCTATTCGCTTGTTGTCCTTCGCCTTGATCGCCTTGCGCAGCTCTTTCAGGTCGGCCTGGTTAAATCCAGTGCTCCGCGCTGCCGTGCTGCGGTGAGAGGCCTCAATCGCCTCTGCAAGCCGCTCGCCCAACTTGCGCTGAGTGGTCGTCGGTGGCCCGAGATCCACGACATCATCCCAACCCGCCGCCTGCCCTCTCTTGGTTTGTCGAAGTTGCGGCTTTGGTGGTGGCGGGGGACGCTTCGATTCCTCGATTGACTTGATCCCCCGCTCGATCACTCTTTCGGAATGCATGCCACCGAAGGCCGGATCTTCGCCAAGAAGCTTATGCGCTGCCAGGCGAAGCGCTCCCTTCACAATATCGTCGAAGCCGTCCTCGCGGAGCCAGCGACGATGGCGCCAATCGTCATCGACCGTGTAATCCATTTCAGCTCGTGGCAGCAGGAGCGCTTCCCGCAATTCGAAAACTGACATCCCCCGATCCGCATGGCTCTCAAATTTCTTGATCGCCTGGATGAGGAAGGAAAGCTGCCGGACGAGATAGGCCGCCTCCGTTTCGTTGCCCGCCATCGTCCGGAGCAGAGCCGCTGCAAACTGTGATAGGGCACGCTGGGCTTCTACCTTGGCCCATTCAATCTGCCGGTCGGCGCGAGCGCGGGGGTTGTCGCTTACGACTCTCAGAGGAGGCGGCTTGTCCTCATCATCGTCTTTCATGGAGCGCCATCCCGGTCTTACCAGACCCTCCACAGGATCAGACCAAGAAGCGCTGTTTGCAAGATCAGAACGGCAAGAATAACACCGAACCTGGCGCCCGCCTCCGATTCCATATCATCAAGGTTCTCACAAACGTAGCGGCGGAAGTTTTCCTCGCTCTGGAGAACCGTATATTGATCGTTGAACGACCAGCGCAGGAAATTTGATCGCGTCATAAATCAAAAACCGTTCATTTGATGCGGCCTTAGCATTCCAGGATTCCGCCAAGCCCAGCTGATCAGCCTAGCGGGACATCATCTAAGATGAAGCGGAATTTGCGTTTTGGCCGCGAGCTTGCCGTGTACGTAATAGATTCGTTACCCTGCGCTATATTCTTCATCTGCTTTTCCAGGTGCTCGGCCACCATCTCCTCAAAGTAGGCCTGTGCCTCCTTGATCACGTTCTCATAGGTGTCCGACGCACCGCACGTTGGGCATACGAAGATAGAATCGCTTGTATGCCCAGCCGGTCCGGTCAAGTCGGATTTGCAATTACCGCACAATATGCGCTGACTCGTGGTTGACATACGGATCTCCAATTCACCATCGCAATAGTTGGCCTAGAAGCAATTCACCGTGTTTCCGGTCCTTGTGCATGAAACGGGCGCAGAAGCGCGCCAAGCTGCAGCCGCAGCTGACTCCTGCGCGCCCACTGATCGAGCGGCCAAATTCCGTCGTTGTTCGTCCTCCGCTATCTGCGAATGCACCGCGGCAGCGTGCTGATTTGCTTCTGCCAAAGTCACTTTGCCTGCTTGCAACCGTTCAGCAATGACAGCTCGCTCAGCTTGCTCGCGATCGAACAGATCAGGATAGGTTAGGTATGGACGAATCGATTGGGCGGCGGCGCTATCGCATTGTTGCTTTGCAATATATTGCTTTGATCCGTCTGGGAATCGAGCCTTGCAATCGGCGAACCCGGCCTGCATCTCGGCAACGGCCGCCTGCTGCTTCTCCTGCAATTCCTTGCGGGCCATGAGCCCACATCCGGCCACGATGAGGCAAAGCGCCGGCACCGCTAAAATGCGCATCAAATTACCCCCAACCCGGTTGCCATCCAATAACAACCTGGAGTCGCAGGCAAGTCCCCAAATCGACTGAGTTGATCTTTTCAGGCCATGTCTGGCCGCTTGCCGGTAAGGCAAAGGAAGCCGTCCTGGCGACTGGCGACCCCGGAGGCGATTAGCTCGGCCACCTGACGGTCGCTATCGGATTGGTCAATTGCCTTCACGAAATGCATTTGCCGATGGCCGTTGCTGCGGTCCTGTTCGAGAAGAGCGATCCGACGCTGAAGCGATGCTTTCACGTCCGAACCCCGAGAATGGCGTAGATCAACTCCGCATCCGTCATTTCCTTCGCGCGGTCCTCCGTGAAGTTGGGATAGGGTGCGAAACCGGCCTTGTTTCGCGAAGCCGCGGAGCCTTCCGCAACGCGCTCAATTGTGCGTTCAACCTGCGCATATTTGGCCGGTCCCATCGCCGACCTCAAACGGCCCCGGTACCACCGCGGCTCCGGCACTGGGCCCTCCTCGAACCATTCCGCGCAGATCACCTTATCTCCTTTGGCAAAGGTGGCCCCCTTCAAGGCTTCGGCAACCTCCCCACTCGGCCTGCGCCACACCACCAGCATTTCATCCGGACGTGCGGTCCTGGCCTCCAACTTAATCAGCCGTGTTTCCAGATGAAGCACGGTCATTGAAGGGCCTCGGGACGGCCATGGATTGATAGCCATTCTTCGACTGTCCGGCACGGCCAAGGTGCGATGATGAAATAATGACCTATAGCCTTTGCCGCTTCGATTGCAGCAAGCTCCTCTGCAGTTACGGGCTGGCTAACATGATAGACATACGGCGGCCGAACCTTGGCGTTTCGGCGGTCTTCCAACTTGGTGACGCGCGATTGCAGATTTCGACCCATCATTGGTGCGTCATCCTTTCCAGCCGCTCCAACCGCTCAGCGAGTTCGGCGGTCTCGAACGCCTTCACCCATGTATCAATCAGCTTGCTGATCTCGCCGGCATCTGCGGGCGTGAGGTCGCCAGAAGCGACCGCAGCAAGGACAGCAGACGAGACCTTCGCGGCGTCCTGGGCGCTGTTGATGGTTGGAAGTTCGAAGATGACGGGCCGATCCTTCCGCGCCGGCATGATGCGATCAAGGCACAGTCGGAGGGCGCCCATGTCGCCGGTAAGGGCTAGGTCGATCGCCTTCCGCGTTAGCGCCTCGGCCTGCCCGTCCAAGAGGGCTTCCATTGCCAGCGTGGTGACATTGCGAGCGCCCTTTGGACGTCCAGTGGGGTTTCCAGACTGTCCCTTTTGAAAAGGCCGCCCCCGCTGTTTCTCGGCTGTTTTTTCAGTTCCCGGCATCGGCGAGCGGCTCAGATGTAGGAACTTCGATGATCAATCTGAAATTCTCATCGATCCCGTAGGTTTGAGATTTCCCCACCTCCTGGTTCACATCCCCGTCGCGCCAGACCTGCTGGTCCCCATCCATTGTCTTCACCTGAAAGCGCACGGTGAATTGTTGCCCGTCTTTTTCGTTTATCGTGAGTGTGATCATTGAGGATCCTAGAGCTTCAGGTACGTCGTCGCGAGAATCGTCGGCTGGACGATGGGATGAGATCCGCCGCCACCGGTGCTGTAGGTGGTGTCTAGGCCATTGGAGCTGTTCACGCGCACGCCGGTCACTGCAGCACTGATGGTCGCGGTGCCGTAGCCAGAGATGGTGAAGCCGCCGCCGCCCGTTGTGCTCGAACTGACGCCAGTAATGTTGTGCCCGTGCGTGTGGCCCGGATCGTAGATACTCGCGGAGTGAAAGTGCGAAGGCATCTGGGCGATTGTCAGCGTCTGATTTTCAGCACCGCCGGCGGCGCCAAGCAGAGTTCCACTCGTACCGAAGTAGGACGATGTCAGCCTTCCTGCCGCGGAGTTGCCCATGTCGTCGAGACTTGCAACGACGCGGCCTCGGCAATCCGGAAGAGCCAACGTCTTGTTAGCCGCAAAGTCAGCAGCCGCGGAGACACCCCGACCGCCAGAGACCGCAAGGTTGGTATCGGCGCTCCAAAGATAAGCGAATAGGGGTTGGGTGTCGGAATTGGCGCGCTCTGTCGCGCCAGAGGTAGCACCCCCGATGGTTCGACCGTTGCAACGAACCCAGCCAGACAGTACGCCCGTGCCGTAAAACTGCATGAAGGCGCCGGTCTGGAAGATAGTCGTCGGATCGACGCTGCTTCCGCCGCCACCACCCGAGCTGGGGCCAATCACCAACACGTTGTCCGCAACGAGTTGCTGGACGCCATTTTTGTCCGTCAGCCTGACCTTGATTGACCCGTCAGCGCAGAACAGCTGTGGGACCCGGCCGGCGGCATCCAACGTGAGCGGATTAGGCCACGGGATACTGAGCCCTGAATCCTGGAAGCAATTTTGCGGGGCGCCGACCGTGCCAGCCTGGATCAGGAATAACTGTCCGCCATTGAGAGGCTTTCCCAACGAGTCAAATTGCTGCGTCATCGACAGCGGGATCGTGCCCGCAGCCAAGGACGGTGTGGCAGAAATCGCGATCAACGCGCCTAGGATCAGACAATTCGATCTGGATGTAATGCCGCGCATAGCCATCAGGCGCACCCCGACAGCGCGACCACATCGATACCATCAGCCTTTAGATTTTCGATCAAGCGTTGCCGGATATATTCCGACTTCGACTGGAGGTGCTTGTTTGCCGCCAGGTCGATAGCCTCGGAGAGGTACTCAGGGGCTCGAAACTGGACTAGTCTTTGGAATCTGGTCGCATCGTCCATGGTAATTCCCAACAGCCACATGCGAGTTGCATGTGATTGAAATTACACGGACTAACGAAGGAGCGTGCGTGAGTTCTGCCTTCCTTGCGAACTTTGTGATTTTTTTGATGGGCTCATTCGGGCGCTCACGCAACGGCCGGCCTCGCAAATGGCGGCTGATGGCCTGCAGATGCTCAGATTAGCCTAGCGATATCTCGGCGAATTGGATAACCTTGGGTTGCGCACCGGGCTACGGGGAGTTCAATTATGAACACACGCTATAGCCTAATCCAGCTGCTTGTCTGCACCACTTTGCTTATCTCGAACTCCACGCCGTCCAGCTCTGCACAGGAAGACTGCCTTCAGCAAGCTCGCATGGGAGTCCTGCCGGGGGCGTGGGAGACAATCAAGAATTACTTCACGTCCCTCGACGTCACGAACCAAGCTACGAGAAATCGATCGCGTCTTCTGCAGCTGCGGGCCGAAATCATCAGTCTCGAAAGCTGGAAACAGCGCCTAATCGAAATTGTCGACGCCCATATACGTGGCAGTTCGGCGGGAATGGGAGTCTCCGAAGATTTACGTCTATCGAAGATACCCGACGCCTTGGCTCAGATCGAGGCAATCACTCGAGAACTGACATGGCTCGCCAAAGAGGGAAATCTATTTGCAGCTGAAGACGCGTTCAAGGAATTGATGATCAATCTTAATGCAAAACGGGTCGACACGCTTTGCAGAATTGCTCAGGAGGCGGCATCGACTGCCCCAAACACCTTACTGATGACAGCGCTAGTGAAAGACCTGAAGAATGAGCTGACAGCCATCTCGGCCGCTGAGGAAGCGCTTGGTAGGTACATTCGGGAAAGTAATAAGTAGCCAGGGTCGCCAGGAATGAAAGAACTGCTCCTTCCACTGGCAAGCGCGTTAGCTACTGCTATCGGCGGCACGTTGGTAGCTTGGTTTTTAGCTCGGGTGCGCGCAGGTCGCTTCTCGCGAACGTTAGATCAGGCCAACAAGGTCATTGATCTTGTCGAGCGATATTCCAAAGGTTACGAGGGCCTAACAAGGATTCCTGAAGGGACGAGAACCGCTGCAGAGCAGCTAATGCAAGACACGATCCGCGCGGTACAGGAGGACTTTTTCACGGATCGGGCGACACTAGCGGAATTTGGGAAAACTACCTCTTCTGTACGCGATTCCCTTCTGTTCTCCATTCCTCACCGCAAGACCATGTGGCTGCCGTTTCTCTTGTTTCATACCCTGCTGTTGTTCATGTTCTACGTTATTGTTGCTAGGGCGCTCCAAGGACAGTGGGAGTTGGGAGATACACTGGCATTGCTAATTGCCGGGGTCTGCGCCGTTGCTATTCGTTTCGCTGTGCGTCTAGTCCCCACATGATAGCGCAAAGACCTCCTTCAACCGCGCATGATTGGCGACTCTGTCATGGGAGCCCGTATTGCGCGTTCACCGGCTTTTGTGGCAGCAGACCAAATCGGTGAAAGTATGAGATAACGTCCTTACTTTCGCGGTCGCCGCTCAGATACCGCCCGAGTGCCTTCGCTTCACCGTCGAGGTACATCTCGAGAGCAATCTTGCTAACGCACCACGTCCCGCCAATTTGGCGACCGATGCCTTCGCTGCCACACCAGTTCCGGATAGTACCTGGCGATTTCTTTGCTCGCTCTGCCGCCTGCTTCAAGGTCAGGCCCTCAGCAGGATCGTAGGGAGTCAGGACGAAGCAGCGATCGAGATTATCGATCATAATCGCTCCACCTGATTCAGGAGGGTTGCGAGCGGACCCGCATTGCCACCTGACCTAGCCAAAGCGTGCTGGATGGTCTCCACCGGGCAGCCGTGCTGGAGGGCCAAGGACGCGACGATTGCCGCGTCCTGAGCGTTGGTCTCGGCAGCCGTGCCGACCTTCGTCCCGTTGATGAACACCTCGGCGATCCGTCCGTCTTCGAACCGGCCGATGCCGCCGGTATAAGACTGGCCGTCGCATTCGAACCGGAAGAGCCAATGGGCTCTCCGATCTTTCAGGCGGGATCTGGGGCGCGTCATTGCGGACCTCCACCCTCTCCATGGGCGCCCAAATCATCCGTAGGCGCCCTTGTTTGGGAGGGGGCGCCCATGGGGTTTTTGGGCGCCCATGGTGCGTCCGGTAACTCCAACACGTACCGGGAACCCGGGCCAAAGCCGTCCCTGGTGGACTTGATGCCCAGCTCGGTCCGAGCATCGCGGAAGGCCTTGCTCTTGCTCAGCCGCTTGTCGTCCTCAAGCAACGCCGCCGCCCGCGCCTGACGCTCGACCTCCAGAACGTCCACCGGTCCGGCCGAGAGGATGTCCCTCAGAAACTGCATGACGTCGTCCTTGCCGCCGCCCGACTGTCCCTTCTTGGCCCCTCGGTTCTCCGAGGCTGACAGGGCTTCGTCGATCGACTCGCTGACGTGGTCGCCCTCGAACATGACATTCGACGACATGACGTCGTCGCCGACCAGGCGCTGCTCGAGCCGGAAGGCCAACCCCTTGCACTTCTTGCCGAGATTGTTTTTGGCCTGGAGCAAGAACCGCCGCTCCTCGTCCTCCGGATCTTCGATCACGGCGAACGCAGCTCGGGCCGCGGCAACGAACGCGATCGAGCCGGCAAACCGGTTCAAGGCGCTCTGATTGCCCCCACCTCCACCCTTGTTGAGGTGCGTAACGGCGACCACGGCGATGCGCAGACGGTTTGCCATGTCGGCCAAGGGCTCCAGCACTTCCCGGGTCTCTACGTTCCCGTTGCCGTCGCTGCCGCCCATGTATGCCGAGATCGGATCGACGATGATCAGCCTGACATTGCCGATTTTCCTCGCCATCTCTTCCAGGAGATCGACGTCGGTCTTCAGGCTGAACGTCTTCCGTCCGGTCCCATCCGGTTTCGTCGCGGCCGAGACGATGTGAACACGGTCACGATCTGCCCCCGCCGCCATGAGGCGCGGGATGATGGTGTCTTGCACACCATCCTCCGCGGACATGAAGATGACGTCTCCCGGAAGCGTCGAGCCCTCACCACACGGCCAGTGACCACCGTTGGAGACAGTGGCCGACATGAATGCGGTCAGTTGGCTCTTGCCCAAACCAGGCGGGCCACCCAACAGGACGAGCTTGCCTTCCGGGATGCGGCCGGGCCAGACCCAGACGAGCTTCTCCGGTTCGAGGTCGCTGGCGCGATGCGCAATCAACCTGCGCTTGGCGGGCTTGGCACCAGACGCGGTTTGATCGGGCTTCTGCTTCGGGGCCGAGGTCCGTTCGGCGTACTGGCCGATCAGCTCTTCCACCTCGCGCCGATCTTGCCCAAAGTATCCGTGAGCGATGGCGATTTCTGAGAGACGATCAACCATCACGTTCTTGGGTACCCATTGGCTCGCCACGGCTTCCGCCAGCGTTGCGGCGGCTTCCGTGAACACGGCGAACTTGGCCTCTTGAGATGCCAGCGCAACGCTGCGCTTGACGTCGCGCAGCACTTTCGCCGCCGTGGGGCCGTACTGCCGTTCGTCCCCGACTTCCGAACCGGCCGCCTCGGCCTCGGCCTGGTTTTCCGGCCTGCCGTTGCCGTTCGCCATCAGCGCTTCGGCACGCCGTTTCAACTCCGCTGCGGTCAGCGGCGCGCGTGAGTGATGAAAATTCATTACGCGGCCTCTGCAACAACGGTGACGGCGGTTTCGAGCCGATAGCGGCCGTGCATGCCCGGAAATGCCCCGGCGTGCGGTTCGCTGGTGGTCGAGATGCTCAATCCCGCTTTCCTCAGCATGTAGATGTAGTGCGAGCACCTGGGACCTGGGGTTTCCAGCAGGGTGATCCCGGTCGATCCGGCGTCGATCAGCCTCCGCAGCATCCAAGCTTGGCGGCCCGTGAAGGTTCGACGTGACCCGTCCGATTTCTGGATGGTGATGCTGCTCATTGCTCCACCCCCGATCCGATGCCGGCGAGGTTTGCGATCAGGTCGGCCACAGCGGGATGCACGCGGTATCGCCGACAGATAAAGTGACCGGCGGGGGTGGCCGGCCTGCGGACGGCTGCCCGCCAGGAGAATAACGGCAGGTCGGAAACCGGTTGGATTTGGGGCCGCTGTTTGCTATAGGTCTTCATCTAGACTGCTTTCTAAGAAAGCTCGGTGCACGTCTGTCCCGCCACAGGATTGGGACGTGCTGCCGGGCTTTTTCGTTGGAGGGGGGTTAAGTTAAGCAACGCGCCGGACTTCAGACGTCGACCGGACCAAGGGTCCAATCTTCTTCTGTGCCCATGCGTCGAGACCGGAGACCGGGTAGAGGGGAAAGCGTCCCGCCAACCGAAAGGGCGGGCCTTCCGAACTCACGCAAGCAAGCTTTGCCAGCGTCTTGGGTGAGCACGGGACATTGTAGGTCTCGACAACATATTTCGCTGCTTGAGCACGCCGCAGCAGGCGTTCGGGGTTGATTTCAGCGTTTTCTTTCATCGGGTCTCTCATCAACTGAGGGGAATCCTCTTCGTCGACGTGAAACCTCTCGCATAGTCGCGAGCACGAAAGCCGCTCAGAACCCGCCCGTAACTGATCATAACCCCTGACCGGAGGTTATGATCAGAGGTCCTTTAGCCAAGCCGTGATGTAGCGGCGAACGGTTGGCTCGGCCAAATCGACACCCTTCTTGGCCCACTCGTTCATGACCGCCTCGGCGAGCTGACTCTTGCTTGGCAGTCGCTTATTCGTACGCCCTGGTCGACCGTGCTGCTTCACCAAGCCAAGGGCATATTCCTTGACCGCATCCCAGTCATATTCGAGCGGGCGCCCGCCCTTGTCGCGCTCTCTAACTTCAACCTCGGCCATGGGGCCAGACGACGAATAATACCAATCTGAAAACGAATCGGCGTCGACTAGAATAGTGGCCCAAAGGCCGTCTGGCTCGTCGATGAAGTTGACGTCGTCGGGCGCACCAGGAACATAAGGACCGAACGGAATCCGGCGCATCTTGCCGGTCGCCACATAGGTCAAGCCATCGTCGAACCAATTCATCGCCGTGTCTTGTGCCCAAGACTCAGGTGGTTGATCAACCCGCTCCCCGGTTTGAGCAAATTGCAGAACGGATCGCAGTTCTCCGGCATTCAGTGCCGTTCGGATCAATTTTTGGCTTTCTTGGTAGGACTTAAAGCGCTCCTCAATCGAGTTGTCTGGCAGCTCTCCCGTCTTGCGATCCCGAAGACTTAGCTCGATGCCCTCCAGCGTCCGCCGGAGATCCTTGAAATGCGAGGTTTCCCCCAATCTCTCGTAAGCATTAATCTCCGAGAGGGTCATCTTGGCATGGTCCCAGAGGCGCTCGTCCAGCTCCCGCGCTATCAGCAACACAGCCCGTTCGAGGGCGTAGAATCCCTTTGGGACAAAGTCCGCCATTGCACTTCCGCTTGTGCTCCGCATATGGACGACGCGGCAGGCTGGTGCGGACCAGCTTTTCGGGAGCTACCCTAGCCGCGTCGATTGGTCAGGCCTTCCGAAACTGGACGACCTTGTTCTGCTTCTTTCCGTTCATGGCATCATCGATGTGCCTGGCGATGCGGTCGGCAGCTGCGAGCAGCGCCGAATCGATCTTGTGAATGTAGCCCATCGTCACGTTCCCCTTCTTGGAGTGGCCGATGAGGGCCTTGATGGTTGGTAGGGTGTAGCCGAGATCCTCGGCAGTAGAGCTGAAAGAATGCCTCAGTCCGTGACTTGTGATCCCCGGGACGTCCTTGGCCGACACCTTCTGCAGCCATCGCGTCAAGCCGGTATGGTGTTTCGTGTCGGTCGTTATGGCAGGGAACACATATTTCGACTTGGACTTGGCCATCGCCGCCTTCACGACCGCAATAACTGCCGGCCCGACAGGACGGATGCTCTTGCCAGTCTTGCTATCGCCGAGGCGAAGGGCCATCCCGGTGGTGTCCACCTCGGTCTTCAGCAATCCCTCCACCTCGTCCAATCGGCAACCAGTCATGGCGGATGTCCGGCTCGCGAGTACGCGCTGCCAATGCTCGCCGTTTGCCTCGGCGGTGGCGAGGCACTTACCCAACCGGCGATACCCGGCGTCATCCAGGCGCCACTCTCTGGTTTGGTCTTTGGGACGCCGAATGCCGCTAACCGGATTGTCGGGTCGATAGCCCTCGTCGACGGCGTAACTGAAGATGCCGCCCAGCAGCCCCATCGTCCTGGCTGCTGTTCCCCTCCCGCCAGTCACAATCGCCCGGCCCCGGGTTTTGGTCTTCACGTCGGCCGCGGATTTGCCCGCGATAATGTCGCGCTGGAGGCCCTTTGCGTCTGTGGAGGTGAAGCCCTTCACGGTCTTCTTGCCGATCAGCTTGATGATGTGGCGCTCAATGCGGCCCTTATCGCTGTACAGGGTCGTCTTGCTTTTGACCTCGCCCCGCCGCGTGAGGATGAGCCCCCGCTCGGCCTTATCCAGGTACTCGCGGCATAGTTCCTCGACGGTCATGGCGCCGCGGGCGAGCTTCTTGCTTTCGACCGGATCTGCGCCCCTCACCACGTCTGCCAAGGCCAGCTTGGCGTCTCGGCGAGCCTCCTCGGGGGTCAGCACGCCGTAGCGCCCCAAAGTCAGCCGGCGGCTGCGGCCATTGGCATTCCGGTACTGCACCAGGAAGGACTTGGCCCCGCTCTTCTTCACGCGCAGGCCAAAGCCCCGGAGCTCGTCATCCCATACGAAGACGTCGTCTCCGGTCGATTCCGCGGCATCGACCACGCGCTTGGTTAGTTTGGGCAAGATTCCCTCGAGGTAAGCACCGGGTAAGCAGGCGCCGGAAAACGGGGGAAATCTGAGGAAACGACCGTAGCCCCCAAATCAGGCTGTTTTACCCTATATGTGAGGGCTATCAATTCCAAGGGATTTCAGGTAAGCAAGGGCAATCAATTCACCCTTGCCCTCCGAAGGCAAAGGTCACACGTTCGAATCGTGTCGGGTGCGCCATATTTACAAGCACTTAGCTCCATCGTTTTTTCGGTTGCATCGCGGTGGCTACCAAGGGGCTACCAGCTGGTCGAATCGGTGAGCGATTGGGCGAAGTGACCGGACAAACTTCGTTCATCGAAAGCATCATGGGATATTCCGGCCGCGGCTAGGTCTGGCGAGTGCGTGCCGAAGGGCGTACCTCCGCGAACGGTAGCTATGGAGACAGCTCAACCTCTGTGTCGGCAGCTCAGGTGCTTTTGCCTCGCCACAAAACAAACGGTGGCTCAAGCCTTACCGGGTATCCCCGCCCCCATATGGACAGGGCCCCCGGCGGTCCCCGGCCTCGCTTTTTGAGGGCCCCTTCTTTTACATAGCCTAGGAAAAACGATTTAGCGCCCCCTGGAGCACATCTCTTGAGCCTGAAACTCCAGCCATCGAGCGCGAAGAGCGCTGCGATCTGGAAAGCGGCTCGGCTCTACAAAGAGCTGTTGGCCGTCAAATTGCATATACTCACTATCTGCAAGTCTTTCGCTGGCTGACACCAGCCCGTCCTCGGGATTTATCGCAATGAGGTTTAAATCGAAGAGTGTGTGGAGATCGCTTCTTAAAAGCAGCCCGTTGGACGGATGGTGGTCTCCCTCTCCCCGATAAGGTCGTATATGAGCCGCCTCCAATATTTCAACCACACTGCAATTGGAAATGACACACCTGCTCGCGTATTGCTCCAGTAGCGCAAGTCTAAAAGTCTGCTGGCCCCGTCGTAAGCGTATTGCGCGTAAGGCTGATACTCGATGGTCTTCACCAGGTGGCGTTAAGTCGGGCTCGCCATCTTCAACATAAGGCGTGCGAACGTCTCGGAGCCAGCCGACCAATCTTTGATACGATTCCCGTCCTTCCCAACTTCCAACAAAGCTTACGATCTCGTCCAACGCGACAGGCATAATTGCAAGTTGGTTACTCCTCCGGAGGTGAAACCGCTTGAGCTCGATATTACTCACGGGTCGAGCGGTAGGCATCCAGTCGCGATCAAAATGAGCCCGAAACTTTCTAACCTCCATAGTGGTCAATTTCGGCGCTATAAATTCATGCCCTCTTTTGCATCGACCGCGCTCGGTCCATTTTCTGGACTGAACCATCTGCCCACATGACGGACAGCGGGCGATTACTTTCTCCCCGTAGGACATTTCTATGTGGCCGATCCGCCCAACTCCCTGCAACTCGGTTCTTGAGCGTACAAAGAGCAAGTCTCCCGCTTTCACCTGCTTATGGTTCTGAACGTTACTATCGTAATCGTAGTGAACCCCGACTTGATCATCATATGGACTTGAAGCGTCATCGAATGCCATCGCCAGCCACGCACGCCGACCGTCCATAATTTGCGTTGTTACGTCGATCGGTTTCTCACTCATCAGCGGGCCGCTCTCTCGCAAAATCCAAAGCGTGAATAGGCCTTCGCACAACGTCAAATGCGTCCACGAAGAAGGTCGGTAATGCCCCCGCATCCGCAATTATGCTTTGGAAGGGCTCGACCAAGATCGATTGCGGTTTGATACTCCAAAAAGGATGGACCACGACATAATTCTCGGTATGACCATTCCTTTGAACTTGTACTCCCGGCAACCTGTACTTCCCGTATTCGCGAAAAGACCTAGTCGTGGGTTGTATGCGGACTAGCTCGCGAGCCGCCACACTTGAAAACGCGAGCCAATCCTCTAATTCACGGTACCGTTTCCAATTGCCGTCCAAGCCGCAATTATAGTCATGATCAATCATCGCGCGTAAAAATCCTATTCCAAGCCTCCAATCCAAAAGGCCGTGATAGCTGCGGTTGCTGTAGCGCTGTAGGCAACGATAGCAGGCTTGCGCGCACTCTTTACGGTGCGTCGCGTCAAAGTATGAGCGCACTAAGATGTCATCAGGATTATCCAAGACGGACCGAATCAGATTCACTACAAGCGGCTCGCCGCCTTCAGTGCGCTCTGATAGCCTTTGACAGAATCCAGCTCCATTCACCAAAAAATCAGAAATTTGCAGAAGCGGCTTACCCTCTCTGAGGCGCGGCTCCAAGGCTTCGAACTCCTCCGGTGCCAGGTCCAATTCAAGCGCTGCACGTTGAACAATGATTTGCGTCGCACTCAGAGCTGCTGCTCTGACACTAGTCTGCCATTGTTCACGACCTATCCGCGCCAGCGCCAGACCTGGCGGCACTTCCTGCAGACCGAGCCAGAGAGCATCTGTCGACTTTCGAGACATAAGCCGAATGCCCTGTTCTACATCGGGAGCACCCAATTCCCAACGACTAGGATTTTTGTCGTAAGCGGCTACGTCAACGAACTGATTGCGCAGACGAAATGATCCAGCTCTATTCGGAGTACGTGCTTGATCGTGAACGTGCCGAACATCGTAGCCCCTTGAGCCCGCTCCTCCGTTATTTGCAGGACCGTCATTTAGTCTGAGCACGACTGCGCCCGTTCCGGCATGCATGGTCATGTTCGTATTAGTCACTGGAGCGGTAGCTACTTCGGCTATTTCTGCAACCACCACGCGGCGCAACACCTCAGTGCGCTCGTTCTCATCCACCTTCCGAGGGTGAAAGTCAGTCCTGAAACCTGCAGGTACAAAATACCGCCGGAACGCATCGCGTTCAATTCGACTTGAGCAGTCTGCACAAAGGACGGCATCCGACGGTGCAGGTTGGCGCGACGCTGTGCCTTGACATCTCGGACACTTTGCCAAGAACCAAGCTTCAGTAAACCAGCGGGCAGTCGGGTCCACGGGCGCAAATAGTCCGGCCTTCCAACGACGAGGTTTTGGAAGGGACCCTGTAAAGCCGATCGGCTGATGAAGCCGTTTGTCCCTTACTAGAGCTTGGCCGGGAGCAAACTCGTAGATGGCCACGTCCATGTCTCGGTCGATGCTATCCCACGCCAGCCCGTCATTAGCGGCCGCCTCCAATCCAAGATACAATGGGCGCACTCGCGTCGGCATCCCATACATCGGAAGCAAGCCGAACTCCGCCAAAAACTGGGCAAGCCCTCCATCAAATATCTGTCCTGCTTCAGAAAGCGAGTCGATCTCGGACATGATCGTATCGACCGAAGCACGGGCCAATAAGCTGCTAGTGCGGTCCATGATTCCGGCGCCCAAAGCTAACGCGAACGAATCCCTGATGCCGACGGTGCTTTCGAGCGAGCTTCGCAACTGAGAAGCCCAAGGTGTACCCGTCGCGTAGAATTCAGACGCCAAAAGATATTCACCGTGTATGTCAGGTGGGTTATCATCTCCGGGCCAAGGAACGGTCTCACGCCGCATGTTGGCAAAAGCCGCCGAGAGCCACACCTTCCGCAATAAGCGAAGGGGAATGTCTAAATGATCCGTCGCCAGGAATGGTGGAGGAGGCTTATCCCCAGTTATCGCTTTCGGATTGCGGAAATAATGAAGATCATGACTTCTGCTTCTGCATAGCGTTACGACTAAAGAGTACGCCTGCCCTCTTCGACCCGCTCGACCAACGCGCTGCTGATAATTGAAGCGCTGTGGCGGCATGTTAGCCTGATAGACTGCCTGCAGCGCACCGATGTCGATCCCGACCTCCATCGTCGTTGTGACTGAAAGCATGTCGATTTCGCTAGCTGCGCGCTCAAGTGCAGCGTCTTGGCTGGAATCAGCACTGACGAAAATGCCTCTGAACCTCCTCAGCCGTTCGGCTGGCTCACTCGTTTGCCCAGTGAGCTCTTCACAACGCAGGCGGAACGAAGGAACCATCTCCGCTTCGCCGCGAACAATCCGCCTGGACAAAAAATTCGATCGCCACAGATCGTCTACAGGTCCTGTTGGTTCTGCAGGCAGTTTTTTGTAGCATCGTGTGCAGAAGCCCGTACCAGAGTGCAGATGTACTCGTCCACAGCCATCGCACCGGCGGTATGGATCACCAGATCTAGTTAAATAGATGTTCAGCTTAGATGCATCAATAATTCCGTTGGAATGGCCGAGAGCGGTCAACTTCGCCAACAGCACGCGAAGCTCTTCCTCTGGATCATCTGGCTTTGAGGCGCCTGCAAAGCGACGAACTCGGTTCGTGTTTGTGCGAGGAATTTGATCAACTCCGGGCCACAATTTCGTGTCGTCTGTGACCCATCGATTGGATGATACCCGGTACGCGTCAGAAAATACCCTCAACCAAGCATCTAACCTGTTCGCGTCCGGATGCGCGGTTTCGAACAGAGACGCGTAGCCAAGGCCCGTCTCCTCCAAGGCGAAGTAGGTCTTGGAAAATAGCACTTCATCAATGTAGGGCTCTTGTTCGGTTAGCACCTCCGTCCGGGCCCCTTGCAGGGCCGTGGCATCCGCCCCTTCAATACGCCATCGAAAAGAACCATCAGGCGCGCGCGTGAACAGCTGGGGCCAATCGAAGCCATTGATCTTTCCCACGCCCGCGTCGTCGGTGGGATGGACCCCCAGTCGAATGAGCTCATTTAGCATCGGGCTAGTAGGATGGCCCGGACGCGCGGAAGCAATCGGCTGTTCGATTAGTTCCGCGAGTGGAATGCGCCGTTCATCAACCTCTTTCGGAAGAGACCCAAGCTTAGCGCTAAGCTCAGTTACGCGAGCATATTGCTTTTCTGCAATGGCTTTATTCCACTCAAGTTCTAACTGTTCACGAGATGGCCCAGAACGCCGCTGGCTCTGATATCGCCTCGCTGTCTCGATGACAGTTTGTCGCCGCAAATCTTGATGATGCCGGCGCTCGATGTTAAGCGCCGAATTTGCGGCATCCTGTCGACTATCTGAGAATACGATAGCTTTCGCGGACATGCCGCCGGCCTGTAATAGTTCAAAAATTTCCGTGGCCACGAGTTGAGACGTTTGACCGAAGCCAGTGCGAAAGCTTCTGATGGGCGAGAAACGCGGCTTCTTGCGTTGCGTATAGTCGGTGCCACAGGCAGGGCAACAATCCGGTCCAGCGGTCCCTGCTGAACGCGGTCCCCTCTGGTGGCTAAACTGACCCACCCGCCGGTAGAGCTTTCCCGCTATAAGACAAGGATCTAAAGACGCATTGGGCGGCGACACCAATCCCGTTCGGGTATCGAGGGAAGCGTCGCTCCAGACCTCTCCCTGCCCAACGTTAACCGGAGTTTCGTTCTTCGGCCAAAATATCGCAAAATCTTCGTAGCTTAAGTCTTCATACTGACCTGATGCTGCAGCTTCAGGAAGATTTTCTAGCATCGGCGAAGCCGGCAACAACTCAACAGCCGCGGCTCCGAAGGCTCCCTGTCCTCTCATCCCGCCGACAAACGCTTCTCCGCAAGCTTCGCAATAAACGAGCTCAAACGAGCGTCGATAACCTAGGTCCTCGGAAAACGTGTATGTAGTTCCACGTTCGACGGACACGCCATCGAATGATATTTGGCCCTCCTGGTTCCTTGGCGTCGCGAACATTCCCTCTAAGCTTCGAAGAAAGATATGCATTCTGAAGCTGGGTGTGGTTTCATCAATACTTTGGTTGCAGATTTGTTTGGCTCTGTCGCCCAAACCCCTCAGAATCAGCAATCCTCGCAGAGCCTGCATTGCTTTTGAGTCGTTCGTCCCAAATAGTCGCTGTGCAATATTCTCAAGACTTGTCGCGCGCAGGCTGTCGGGATCGCCGTCTTTTATACACGCCCGCACAAGGGTAGATGCCGCCGCCTCGATCGCTCTCGGCAATGCTACCGAAAACTCGGTTGAGCTTTGATTGGGGAAGAACAGTTCGTGAATTCTTCGGATGTGATTTTTGCTCGCTTCGTTGTTTGGAATGTCCGTTATAAGGCCTTCCGCTCCAATAAGTTTAACAAGAGCGCAGAACGGCTCTGGATCTAACCTGGAAGGCCCCTGCCGCTCCGGTACAACGGGGTGGCCGGGAACAATGCACTTACGCCAAAATTCCGGCGATGTTGCACCCAGGGACTTCTCGCTCTCAAACGTCCCAAGGTTTGCAAAAAAGTCGTTTAGATATTTTACGCTTCGATCTCCTTCAGGGCCCTGAGACGGCAGCGATGCGCTGGATGCAAGTATTCGCAGCTTGTGGCGATGCTCGGGAGTATTGAGACCTAATCGTTGAACGAGAGCCCGCACGAGGCCAGCTATTTCAGTACCAGCAGAGCCACGTATCAGATGAAGTTCGTCCAGTACGAGGTAGAAGTATGCTTCCGCTTCAGACTCTAGCCACTTTCGGGTTTCATCAAAGATCCGATCCTCGACCTCGCGGGAGAGCATCGCACTTAGCATGGAGACGTTAGTTACCAGAATGTCGGGCGGATAGTGCTGCATATCCCAGCGACTACAGAGCTCGCTGCCATCAATTGATGGAAAGAGATAGCGTGTAGCCTCTTCCAACGGAGACTTCTCGTCGTAGTCGCGCGCCTCTTGTTGAATTGATTGTATCGCACGAAAGGCTTGGGCGAGCTCTTCTGTTTTATCTTTCTTACGCTTCTGTTCGGCAGCATTCGTTCGGCGGGGATGTACAAGATGACCGGTCACTGGAGTTGCACTCGTGTAACGGCCGAAAAAAATGCGATTCCCACGAAATCGTCGGTCCATCGTCGCACGAGCCTCTGGCGAATCTAGGGCTCTTCGCAATCGCGTCATCTGATCCTCGACGAGCGCATTCATCGGATAGAGGACCAATGCCCTAACGCTGCTAGGCCGCGCTTCATTCAACCTCCTACACTCAAACGAGCTTTGTTCACGATCCCACCATCTGCCTCCCAGATAATTGGCCTTTGGCGGCGACCAGTGCACCGCTTCATTAGAGATCGCTGCCAAAATCGGGAGCATAAACGATTCAGTCTTGCCCGAGCCTGTGCCCGACGTCACTATTCCTGGGTGGCCCGGTCGAGTGCCTCTTTCGAGCATGGCGACCTGGTGAGTGAACGCATCGAAGCGTGCCTTACGCTTTACACGACCAGTAAGGTCGTCCTCGCCTGGAAACAGCCCCGACAAAGCAAGCTCGGCGAAAGCAACACGCGCTTCCTGAGAAAAGTGTTGCAGAGGATTTTCCCTGAAATTTTCAACAATCCGTTCTAAACGCCAACCCGCCGGCCTGTAGCGAGGCACAGGTTCGAGAAATGGGACCGTCGCCAATGATCCAGCGCTTTGGAGCAAGGCGGTGCGAGCCGCCGCTAGTCCAGTCTCTCGAACGCGGAACGCTGTGTCGAGATAAGACAGAAGAAAATCCTGAATCCTCTCAAATCCGCCAATTGGATCAAGCACCGGCAACCTCCCAATTTTATGGCTTAGCGATCGCGGCCAACAATTCTTCCAAGCGACAGAAGCTGCTCTCAATATGAGAGAGCAAACCTTCCGTCGATGGTCCACTGACTACTAGCTTGGGTATCTCAAGGGAAAGTTTTCTGGCTTCTTGTGGCTGCATAGTTGCGAGCGACGCCCTAAAGACAAGAACAGCGCGCTGCGCTAGGATGGGCGTGGCGCCGATTTCTAGAAGCTCGCGCGAAAGATCCGCGATCATGTCCTCAGCGCACGTCGGCAAAATTGGGCCTTGAAGCTCAAGCACGGGCCCCCGCGCCTCGTGAAATATTGCCTGATAGGCAGCTGCCGCTACACCACCCGCGGTGGCCGCTACCTCGAAGGGCACGCCATGTTTCAGCGATGTAAATCTCACCCTGCCTGTGGCTATCGAGGTGTCACTAACGGTGGCACTTATGAACAAATTTGGGGGTCTCGCGCTGGTGCGTGCAAAGTGAGCCAGCTGCGGAAACCAATGCGACGCCGGTGCTGCCGTCAGGTCCTCTATGTTGACCAGAATGGGCGTACCTGAACCTTTCGCCGCTTCCCATGCAGAGGCAAATGCGGTCGGCTCTCCGGTTGCCGCATGCCTCCAAAGATCGTCAATACCCAACGTGGCCAAGTCGACACTCATCCTCCAAATGTTCCCGGCGGCGACGCTCCTACTATAGACTTGCAGTAGACGATCAGCGTCCGCACCGAACAACAATGGTATTTCCCCTGCTCTTAGAAGCGCGTCGAGCTCGATCAGATCATCAAACTTTACTCCGCTGAGCTCGGCGCTATCCATGAGTGCATTCTTTAGCTCCGCTAGCTTTATTGGCTTTCCGGTCTCAATGTCTGGATTGATCCATGGCGGCACGACTTGTTTGAGCTTAGCTTCCGGCGCGTAGCGCTTTGCAATGTCCAATGCCGTCGATATTGCTCCAAGAAACTCAGTTGATTGCGAACCAAGGGCCGCGATCTGACGATCCCGGTCCTCGCTTATCAACGCCATGTCTTGCCTGACGCTCGCCAATTGGGCATGAGCCTCTTCTAATTCCATAGCGGCGGACTCTCTCGCAGCAGTTAGCTGCGAGAGCGATTCGACGATTTCCTGACGAACTTTCGGCCCCAAAGTCTCTCGAAGCTCATGCTCGACTTTTTTTACCGCACTATCCTTTGCTTTGCGCAGCTCGCCTTCAACGAACGGCAGTGACAATAACGTGTCGACAACAGAGTGCACCGCATTCACATTCGCTTCCAGGTTCGCAACAAACGCCTGCAGCCGAACGGTCATGGCTTTGGATGACCTGCTGTCGTTTCCGAGAGGCTCGCCGTTTCTAAGTGCAGTTGCCAGCCGCTCAATAGTCCGACGGCTAATGTCGCTCAAATCGCCTTGTGGCTGAAACGCCGCGGTCTTCTTCAGCCTCTTCAGCACGCGCTGGAAGAACTCAGGATCACTAGACCAATCAACCACATCGATCGACTGCAAAGGTTCGGTAGGACAAAAATAGGAGCGTCCGTCCAACTTCGCGGTTAGGAGTTGGTGAGGTGGCAATCTGAAGATTGTCAGCTGCTCAAGTCCCCTATGATCGGCCGGCCGCCATACATTGTCAGTCGCGTCGAACTCAAAGCGCAATCGAACGCACAATCGCCCCTTCATCGCAATGACAGCTTCTTGGGAGCTAATGCGCTCTGCTGAAAGGCCCGACTCAACAATCATCCGCCTGACATCATCCAGATGTTCATACGTTGATAGATCAACTATCTCGACTGGGACCTGGACATCAACGGCAACAAAATGGTCGTGCTCATCGCTTAAGATTCTCGAATTTGCTTCGACCCGAAACAGTCTCGCGGCACCTTCCACACAGCGCAGAGCGTTTCGGTCTACAGAAAACACATTTCCAAAGGGCGGAAATTGCCGCTTCTTCTCATCAATAGGAATCCAACCGTTTACTGACGATCTGAAAAACGGCTCAAGACGAGTAAATTTCTCATGCCAAAAAAGACATCTCCCGAGAAATAGGGAATTTGGCCCCCCGGCGTTCAATGTTCGCCTCCAAGACTCAGTCGAGCCCGGAATAATTTCTCACCGCGGCTCAAACGGCGACTAACTTGTTGGCTTTCACCGTCGGCACGGTCGCCGGCAAATATAGCTGCGCCGAACTTGTCGGAAAGCCACCGGATATCCTCGCTATCAACAGGGTAGCTGTAGAGGACTTCTCCAGAGGGCTCTTCTATTAGTCCCGGAGGCGACGAATGACGCAGCCTGATACGAGATACCGCAGCATCGGGTAGTTTGCCTTCAACTGTTAGCGCTATAAGAAGATCGCCCCTTCGTTGAAACAAGGGCCGGCCGTTTTGCCGATAGGCCTCCAGGATCGCCGCGACGCGGTTGTTGAAAATCACTTCGCGAGAGCGGCCACTAGACACCCGAAACAGATCCGCCGCATCACCTCTCGGCCTGGCCCAGCGCTCAAGTCTAATTTCTCCACCAGCTTTTTCCTGCTGCGACTTAAAACGCCCCTCACTCCAACTCCAATATCCAACGACTTTCCGCCGTGCCAAATTGAAGTTGCCGCTGGTCCAGCAACCGGGTGCCCGAGCCACTTCATCGAGTTGTGGCTTGATAATCTCAATCTCGAGTGCCGAGGACAGCTTGAGTGCATCGATGTGTTTCGCAACCAAGGTCGGAATGATCCAACGCCCCCCGCGATTGTTGATTTCAACCTTTCCTCCCAGGTCTGCAACCGCGCTAAAAAACCTTTCCCGGTGCGTTTCATTCCAAGAGCCGACTAACATTACGGATCCGGAAATCTGAACAAGTCGGAGAGGCTTGAGGTACCAGCGGCGCGCGCGCCATGCTTTTGCTACCCAAGCCTCTAACCATCCGGCGTCTCGCAAGCTTCTCAACAAATCCCAATTACGAGGACCGTTAGGCCCCGCAATTTTGGTTAGCAACGGCAGCAGCCCAATCTCGCTCCATCCGCTGGAACCACCCGCGTACACCGCCTCCAGTAAATCGCTGACAACGTCAGAGACGAAACCGTTGAATGTGGGCATCACGGTCTCTGGTCTTGGCCCAAGCTCCTGTGTGCTTGCAGTCTCGTTGTCGTATTGCCAACTTGTATTGCTCGGGCGAGTTAGCACCGGATGGACGATTGCACGGTCGACAAAATTCAGACGAAGTTCGCTGGGCGCGGACGCATCAGATTCGCTGATAGACGCTCGCCAGGCGCCAGATAGCCGGGGAGTCGCTGACAGTGAGATCAAATCGGCGTTTGATCCGCCTACATTCAGCTCCCCCAGCTCGACTC
Organism: Bradyrhizobium sp. CIR18; assembly: GCF_014198295.1. Lineage (NCBI taxonomy): Bacteria > Pseudomonadati > Pseudomonadota > Alphaproteobacteria > Hyphomicrobiales > Nitrobacteraceae > Bradyrhizobium > Bradyrhizobium sp. CIR18. The sequence goes on from NZ_JACIHF010000003.1 coordinate 582,304, forward strand.
GCTGAGGATCTATGATGACGTTGCAACCCGCAGGCGCGCGAATGGAGGGCAAAACACATTCCCTCCCCAAATAAATTCCTGAAGTCCTGACACCGCCTTCTAACGAAGGACGTTTGAGATGTGTCTCAACAGCAACAACTTGGCCAAGTGACCGAGCGAGAGCTTCATAGAGTCCTGCACCTATAGGAACGGACATCCACCATTCCGGGGAAACCCGCACCGATGCGCAATGGTGGTCTGAATGCGCTTTCCATCGGCTATGTATCAATACACGTAATATGCCTGCGTCGATATCACTAGACCAAGACCATTGCCCCCAGGTGTCCTCCTTAAATGCAAGGAAACCTCGATCTAGCTCCGTCGCCAAGCGTGTCAAAAATGGACCGTTATCCGATCGGGTTTCACGTACGATTGTCCAGGCTTCCTCCAAAAGCCCCGTAAATTGCGACGTGTGATCATCTTTGCTATGCCATCTCGGGTCTGAGTTCTGTATTGTGCAAGTGGATACTTCCACTTGAATCTCTTCATCCATCTCGATCAGCAAACGTAGGTATGGCGAGTCTTCTGCAATGGGCTGCGAACGTCCCGGGTCGCACACTTCCTGTACAAACCGCCAGAAGGCGTGATCCCGCAAGAGTCGATCTCCCCTACGGTAGCGTCGTTCGAACTCAAGAAAAGCTGCGCGAAATCCCTCCGACCAAGGATGGCGATCCAATTGTCTCCGGAAAAGAGAAATGATCTCGGGAGGATCATTAGCAGGCAGTGGCGCCGCTAAGTTCTCAAACCGCTCTCTATCACGCCGCGATGGAAATGAAATCCTGAGTGGATATCCGATATGGGTCATTCGACCGGGGTCGGGAAGAACAACTTTTCGGAACGGTCGCCCTTCCGATCTAGCGCTCTCGCACCAACTTGCGAGGCGCTGCCACAGCGTCGCGATTCCTCGGAGATCCAGAATGATGCTGTCGAAGCGGAGGATGAGCCTCAGTCTTTCTCGGTAGTCACCCTCATCCACAAGGTCGGTGGAGATCGAAGCTATCATGCAGCTAAGAATCAGATAGCGAAACCAACCCGGCCCTTCACTGCCGATTGCCCTTGGCAACGCCCAACTGAAAGCGCGAATAACTTCGGCTCGATTGGAGAAGGTGGCGATAATCCTCTGCGTAAGCTCTGAGCCGTTTTCAACGCCCAAAGCAGCCGACAGATGGTGTGGTCCCGTGTCCACGTATCGCAGCGGCTCTGAACCAAAAGGCCCGTCAGATCGGAGATAATAGTAAGCCAGGGCGTCTTCCAATCTTTCGACAGCCCAGTCTGTTGTCGCTCCAGAAGTTCGCATTCCACACAGCGCCCCAGGTCTACTCCTTCAATAGTTTAAATCTGTGGAGATTTACAACCTGGACTTAAGTAAGCTCACGCTCAAGTAGTGCGGTGCAGCAAAATGCGAACAGCTTGACTTGGTTCTCGACCAGCGACAGCGGCCAATCCTTCAAGGAAGCCATCTTCCAATCTCAGGGTCGAACGTCTCACCCGCTCAAAAAAACCGCTTACCGCCCGTTTCGATATCGCATGACCCTTGTGATTGAGAAACGCGTGCAAATGAGGGGGACGATCTCCGAAAGGCCATTCGCTGACCTCCACCATAAACCGACGGCCCTTTGCGCCAAATGCTGCGATCGGCCAAGCGGACGATTGTTCAAAGGGTGCGATATAAGCAGGGCTCAATTCTCCAGGCGACGTTATACGATCAGCGATCCAGCGAGCAACGGGTACACTTACAGCGTTGCCCACTTGCTTCCAACGTCGCCTCGCATATCGCGCGTGGCTTGCTTCAGTCGGCTGCGTCCAGTCCTCGTCAAATCCTTGTAACCTTTCGGCGTCGCGAATATCAGGCAGTATGATCGCACCATTTCGCGGAGTCCAAATTGCTGGAGGCGAAGGAATTGAAAGCGACGAGCCCCCTTTGAGAGTAGGGATCGCATCAATTGCCCATCCCACACCCCGATTGCCTTCCGTCCAGTAAAACCCTCTCGCATATTTAGTACTCTTAAGATCCGCGACCGGTCTTGCATTATCAGAAAACAGGACGTTTTCGGGTTTTGCTCCTCCGCGGCCCGCAACGATAAACACTCTTCGTCGGCGCTGAGGTAGGCCGAACGCGCGACTGTCGACTACACGGTAGGCCCACGCGTAGCCCAAATTCTCTAGTCTACGCGTAATAATATCCATCGCTCGTCCCCGCTCCAGCTGGAGCATGAATGGAACGTTTTCGAGAACAATCCATCTAGGTCTCTTCGAGCTATCCTCCACAAGTTGAAGAAGGGCATTGATAAGGTTCGAGCGGCTTCCAGATATTCCAAGGCGAGTGCCGACCGCACTCAAGTCTTGGCAAGGGAATCCTGCAGTTATCACATCTACGTTTGGAAGCTTGTTCAAACGTAGAATGTCTTTCTGGATCTTTACCCCATTAAATTGGGCTTCCAACACCGTGCAAGCGTCGGGATCCAACTCGCACAAAAATCGACTTTCGAAGCCGACGCTCTCAAACCCCAACTCGAAGCCGCCGATACCGGAAAAGATCCCCGCGACGGTTTGTCCGTTTTGCAAGGGTTTACGAGCCTTACCACTTGATTGGACGACTACGGATTCAACAATCGCGTTCAATTATTTGTACCCTCTAAGCTCGGTCAGGAGAGCCTTACCACGGATGGCTTCCGAAATTGAATGCTTGAAGACTCCCAGGTCCAAGCGACCCGGCCCCTTAATAGAGCACTGCCAGACAACGACTGTCCGCCAATGTTCATCTAGCAATTTATGAATGATTTTGTCATCGCGCATTGCGTTTGCTTTCAACTTTTCCCGCCACCAGTCGGCCCTCGTCGACGGTAGCTTGAAAAGCGAACAATCGTGCATGTGCCAAAAACATCCGTGAACGAATACAACAGTCCGCCAGCGAGCCAGGACGATGTCGGGTGAACCAGGTAGATGGGTTTGATTCAACCGAAAGCGAAACCCAAGTTGATGAAGCACGTGTCGTACGAAAATCTCTGGAACGGTGTTCTTTTGGCGTACCAGAGCCATTCGACGACTTCGTTCATCTCTTGTAAGTATATCGACCATCCTTGAACGACCCCAATTGTTGCGCGGGCGATGCTACTGAGCGGATTCCATCGTCCGCACTCGTTTATGGGAAGCTTCGCGCTGCCAACCTTCCCAAACGCGCGTAACCTCGCACGCGAGAAGCGCGCCCCCGACCAATAACATGCCGCGATCTAACCGGCGTCCACCCCAACTTCAGCATGATTTTCTTGATGCGCTTGCCGCTCTCTGGCGTACGCTGGAGGGGTGGAAGATCAAGAGCATCGAAAACCGCTTCTGTTGCAATTCGAGCGATGCCGTCGCTTCCCAGTTGGCCTTTGACCGTTCGCAACGGATCAGTCCAAGGGTCCGAAGGTTTGATTGCCGAGCTAGCAGCTCGCAAGCGTGCGACAAATGACTGCTTAAAGCCAGCGTGATCCCCTGCCATCGCTACAACCTCATTTCCAGTGGCCATATAAGAATAAGCTTCTGATTTTTCTAATCAAAAGAGCGGACGGAATTGGACGGTTGAGCCTAGTGGGCCCGCCAAACCAATCCGGGCCCTAGATGGTCGAGCACCTTTGGAGGGAAACTCTGCTTCAGCTCTCGATCTTGCTTGACGGAATCCGGCGCATACGGCGATGCCATAACGCCGCAGACATACTCATCAAAAGATGGATGAGCGTCCATGTCGTAGTCCATCCTCATCAAAGATTCTGCATACCAAGCTACAAGGTGTGACAGACCTCCCGTCTTCAGAGATTCGCGCTCGCCGCGCGTAGTTGGCAGCGGAGGGGCATGGGAGGGGCCTTCTTGGGCGAAGCGGTGTCGGGCGACGAGGGCCCGAGACGCGTCCTCTTTCTGAACTTTTATAGCGTCGACACCTTTGACCCAGCGCGCCCCCGTCACGGGGTTCTCAACCGTTTCCCCAAGAGACCCGCCCATCTCGGAAAACACTCGATTGACCTGCAATTTGATTTTTAGATCGATAATCATCATTCTTCTCAGTCCAGTTGTTACCCGTGAGGTAATCGTTTCAAAGTGTCAGGCGTTTTAGGAGCGCCAGCGCTGCCGCCAACCACACCCCCCGCACCCCCTGGCTTGTGGCGGTGGCGTGACCGCCCCAAGCCACATCAGCCATTTCTGCGCCATGGACGGGTTATGGCGGATCATGGCTACGGAACTCCCGTAGATGTTCGTGAGCCGACCAGCACGAGGCCATTGCGGGTGTAGGGACCACGACCCGGCCGTGGCACCAGAACGGGCTGCACCGTCACTTGACCGGAGCGTATTAGGTAGTCGAGAACCGCTTTCGCGTTAGCGTTGGATGCGTGACCAAGTAGATGAGGCGCAATCGCCGCTGAGATGACAGCAGCAGCGCTAGTGCCGCTGGCACGGCCAAACGGCGAAAGCGGTGGGCTCGCTTTTCCGATAGCCTGCAGCGCTGCCGCGATGACAGGAGCAGGGAACACTGCACTTGTGGGATTGGGAATAAATTTTTCAACCACAGCCACGCTGTCACCATGCGGATAGATCGGCGGCTCGGCGTTGAGCATATCAACGGATGTGAGGCGCACCCAATCATCAGTTGCATTGGGTGGAGAAAGATTTTGCTTAGTCCCGATGATTCGAAAAACAGAACGCGCATCCCAAGGTGCCAAGCCGACCTTACCAGCATCCCCCTCTGCCAGCGGCTCCAGCGAAAGGCAGATGCGTGCCAGATTCACAAGACTAGCCGCGCCCATCGCGGCCTCAGCCGAGGTGGCCTCACGATTTTTCGCCGCATGGTGAGCGATCAGGACGGCAATTTTTCGTTCTGCGGCGATACTGACAAATTTGCCAATCATCAGCGCAGCAGCCGAATTGTCGTTTAGAGAAACTCCACCGACAAGGGCTACCAAAGGATCAATGAGAACGATATCGGGCTCGACTCGATCAATCTGAACAATCAAATCGTTCCAACCAGTTATGTTTAAGGAAGGTTGTCCACGATTGGCAACGAGCAGAGTCAGGCTTAGGCAATCAGCCCCGGCGACGTGAAGTTTTGCTACATCGGAATCTTTTAGTCCATGATGCTGCATTGCTGCGCGCAATCGAAGAGCAAGTTCGTCTGTAGAATCTTCTGCGTTTATATAGAGAACACGAAGGGGGCCGCCAAAGACGCGTGTTCCTAAAATCGCCCGACCTGAGGCGCAAGCTATAGCGACGGCCAGTAACCACGTTGATTTTCCCCGGGCCCCCGGAGCTACTAAAAGTGAAACCGCCCCTCGAACGAGGTAAGTCCCATACAACCATTTCCGCTTCGGCGGAGTGGCAGGAAGGTTCGCAACCGAAATTGCGCCTCGACTTGCGGGGGATTTGGCCGAGGTTGGGGGCGTCTGCACACATGCGTCAATGCCATTGCCCGGCAATGGGTTTTGCACAATTGCCGGCCGCCACAGTGCAAGATCAACTCCGCCGTTCTGGCCCAGATGCAGCAACGTGCCCACGGTAATTTTGCCGCGACGAAATGAATTCCAGGCTTGGTCGAAGTCGTGGTTTGAAGTCCACCCGCGTCCGTTTTTCGACCACTCGAGGGCAAGTTGTTCAGCGTCTGGACAGCCCCGTGCCGAGGCATCTCCGACGGCGAACAAGATTTGAAGCCATCGATCTCTTGGGTCGCTCTGCCGATTATCGATTGCGTCAAGGCAGGCTTTGACGATGTTTCGCTTTTCTGTAGGTGCAAGTAAGTCAAACCAATGTAAGACTTCTAATCCGCCAGAAAGATCGCTAACAAGGGACGCCGATGCGAACCGTTCGGGGCGAAGAGGGAAGTTACCCTGCGAGGTTACAGGGTCGCTCGTGCGCAGTATCGGTGCGCAGGCACTCAGAAATGACTGAATAGCCGCCTCTGAAGCGATCGGAAGCTCGTCGGCGGAAACCGTGGCCGGCGAACGACCTTGCATCCATTCGAGTTTGACGCCAGAAGGATGGATCCCGTCAACTACAAGCTGCTGTCCCTTCCCGAGAACTTCGACCTTACCTTTGTCGCCGGCCGCAACTAATTTTCCGGGTTCGCCATCAGCTGCATAGACAAGTGCAAGGCGCGAGGAGCCCGGTCGGCGCCGGACAAGCGGGTTTGCGGGCAAGTACGTAATAGCTGCAGCAATTATTTGATCGACCACCGCCGGATCATCGCAGTCTACGTCGATGACCCGGCGCCCGCGGCAACTCATTCCAGTGTTTGCCGTCTTCTGAGTTACATTCAAAAGGGTCTCGGGCAGCTCTCCATTTTGCCAATTTTCGGCTACGGGTCTTTTTCCGTGCGCGTGCACCCGCAAGAGAGCATAACCATTTGCAAGTGCGGCCTGCCGCCGTTGTCGGACTTCGGCAAGGTCTAGCGACACGGTCATTGCGACCCGCCCAAAGGTTTGGCATCGATCTCAGAAGTGTTATGCCGAAGCGGCGCAGTATTTGCCTCCGCCCACTTAAGTAGATCGCCCCAACGATAAATCGCGCGCTTGCCGAAGATTCGATAAGCTGGGCCATTACCGCGAGTGGCCTTGGTTGCCAGTGTAGCCGGTGACGTGACATAGCCGGCGGCCGTCAGAGCGCGCGCACTCGCGTCACGACTGAGTAAGGTGTCTAAGTTTTCAGGGATTGAAGTTGTCTGCATTTGCTACCTCTTGATCTGGTAGCATTGCAAAATCAGAATGCCTTGAGCTCGTCAAAATGAAACGTCGTACGCAAATGAGTCATGCCGGCGTTCTATTATGGGCGGTTCGTCGCTCGCTGGCCACGACTGCGTTTTTTTGACGGTGACCGGTTGAAGGCGGCGGTCGCAGTTGCAAACGTGCAAGGGATAGCACGCGTGCAATCTGAAATGCGATCTTTCCTTTTTTTCAGGGGATTATTGGCAAAGTCGGCATTCATCCAAGCATCAATCTGCTGATTGGCTATTGGCCACAGCTCCAGAATTTCCTTGGCATCAAAGGTGACGTTCTTCCAACGCGGGATATTCTGAGGTGCACCCGGAGGCAAGAAAACTGTTTCGCCTGTGTGATCCACCGCGAGGCTCTCAAACTCTTCAAAAAGAGCCCATGGGAGGAGTTCAGTTGAAATGGCTGGCTGTCCAACTTTTTCTGGATATCCTTCAGCCGACACGGTTCGCTTCGCGATGGCGTCTCTAAGCTGTCGAGTAATTTCTGGAAGGGATCGAGAAGCCAAGCTTATATTTGCCTTGCCGTCTAGCGCGTTTTGCAACATTGCGGCGTTGCCGAACATCCCATAGCTTAGCGCCTCACGCGCTGTCAGCCTCGCCATTGTTAGCCGCCCGCCATGAGAGGAACGACGGCTTTGAGCGATTGTGGCTTGCAATCGGACATCAAGTTGTCGATGTGCGCCGCCACCACGTCCGACGCTGCTAACAACACTGTGTCAGCTTGGTGTGTATAGCGCGAGGTAATGGAACCAGCTCGGTGTCCAAGTAGGGCAGCTATGGTCAGCTCGGAGAAGCCAAGATCGGCTGCGACCGAGGCAAACGAATGGCGCAGAACATGCGGCGTGACTTCTTGGGGCAACTCCGCGAAACGCGCAACCTTTCGAAACATCAAAGGGAAACCTGACATCAACCCCGAGTCATGAGAAGGAAACACGAGGCCATCTACAGAGCGAGGGAGTTCTTCTAGGACCTTGATCGCTGCGCGCGAGATTACCCTAACGCTCGCTCCCGTTTTGGTATCGGGAAGACACGCGACCCGTTGCTTAAGGTCGAGGTAGGACCATCGCAACTTTAGTGCTTCACCCGAACGCCACCCGGTTAACGTCAGAAAGCGAGCGGCGGCTATGGCATAGGGCCAAATTTCCTTTGAGGCACCGAGGCTTTTGCCGAGCTTCAAGTATTCACCATCGGTAAGACGTCGATTGCGCCTCCCATCGGCAAAGCGGACAATCCCTACAACTGGGTTTTGATTGCAAACGCTCGTGCGCACTCCGTAATTGAATATTGCGCCAAGTAGACCGACGGTGCGGGTGGCTGCCCCACGACCGCCTTTCACGTTGGAGACGGCACGCGGTTTGCCAAGGTGAGAGCGGCGCTTCGTCTTTCCCCCAGCAACGTCATGCATGAATTTCTCAATATCGGCGCGACCAATCTCGGCAATCTTACGGTTGCCGAGAAGTGGTTTGATGTGAGCGGCGATACGACTTCGATCTGTGTCGAGCGTGCTTTGTTTCTTGTCCTGGCCACGACGTGTTAAAAGGCGTCCTTCCGACGCAGCCCTCAAATATTCATCGCAAAGTTCCGCGACCGTGGCGGATTGCCGGAAAGCAAGCTTATCTCCGGCCGGGTCGTTGCCCGTAGCGACCTCTGCCAGAATGCGGCGCGCTTCGTCTCTAGCCGTTTCGGGAGTCCAAGGTGCCCCGTGCCGTCCGATCGTATGCCAGCGCTGTCGCCCTTCTTTTGTCCGATATTTGAGCCCGTAGACAACCGCCGGGCTATTCCTACGGCGCGCACAGAAGCCCGGTATCCGATCGTCCCAAAGGGTTTGATGGGCTCCTAGAGCTCGTATTCCCTTCATCCCAATTCTAGCTTTTCCACTGCTTGCCATACATTAGCTGTGGGGACACTGGCTACCGGATGGCTACCTATCTGGGACAAAGGATTTCGAACCTCCGCAAGTCCAATCAAAAGCTTTCTGAGTGGAAGTTATTGACGTCGCTACGATATTTACCCATATCAAACACGAGCAAACTTGCCTAACTGCCCTCCGAAGGCAAAGGTCACACGTTCGAATCGTGTCGGGTGCGCCACGTCGGTACAAAACTGGTGATGTTAAGGACGCGCGCGGGCGTTTTCGCGGGCGCTGCGCCCTCGCCGGCGAGATGATTGGTCGTACCGTTCCCCGACGCCCCGACATTGATCGCGCCGGACTTCGCCTTCGCGAGCGCGATCAGCTCCTTCACGTCCTCGCGGCGGCCTGCGGCGACGGAATGGGCGAACCGATCGGAGAGGCAACGTCGTCCGGTACCAGTCCTGGTCCCTGGATCAGCTCGACCACAGGCAGAACGGGATGACTTTCCTTACGCCTGAGGGCGAGCAGGGCGGCAGAGACAACGTAGAGGGCGACGCCCAACGCATATGTCGAGGCGATGCCGAACAGGATGGAAAGGGTCACGCCCAGCACCGAGGCTAGCATCGAGGTAATGCCGTTGGCGCTCCAAAGGAACGGAAGTATTTCCGAGTGGCGGCGCCAGATGCTTAGGCCGAGCGGGAACATCATGCCCATGCAGAACGCCGGCGGCGCTAACAAGGAGACGGAGATCAGTATCCGGATGTCGGTCGCTTCCGACCGCGCCCAGGTGCTCACCAGCGGTGTAAGGAAGCCCGCCACGGTGAGCGTGACGAGGAGAGCAGCCACCCGGCCGAGCACTACGCCGCGATGAGGGGTTAGCGCACCAACCGTCGCACTGCCGATACCGCTGAAGATGAGAATGGTGAAGAGAACGACGCTCAATCCGTAAACGGGATGTCCGAGAAAGACCATTAACCGCTGCATCTGCGACACTTCGATCAGCATAAATCCGAGGCCGATCGCGCTGAAATAGACCACCGGCGGCGTCAGTCTCGATAGCGGCATCTGTCGTGCCAGACGCACAAACGGAACGACGATATAATATGCGCAAGCGCCGAGCGCGACACCGAGCACCAGCAAGATCATGCTGGTGGCCACATTGTTGTTCGTGACGGTGGACGACGGTTTGGTGATGAAATTCGTAAAGCGCTGCGTGAAGAAGAAGAACGGACTATCGTCGGTCGAAGCGGTGATATTCTCCGGCAATGACGCCAAGAAAGCAGGGCCTGCGTTGCCGGAGAGCAATTTAGAAGTGATGGCGTCGAAAGCGACGTCGGGTGCCAGGATAATCTTGAAGCCCTGTGCAGCAAGTCTTACCCGCGCGCTTTGCCATTCGGCGTCCGTGAGGGCGTCGGGGCGGGTGATGACGGTCACGACAGGACCAGCGTTGACGGCGATCACATGCCGCGCGAGTTCGCCCACGGGTACACCGTGCCGCTGTAGTGCGTCGGCGGCGATCGCCACAAGCCGGTAAAATTCTCCGCTATGATCCGTGGGATCGTACCAACGCGAGATCGACAGCAGCCCGCCGGGCTTCAAGGCACGGTAGAAGTCGCCCCAGGCCTCCACAGTATAGAGGCGATTTTCCGTCAGCGTCAGCCCGCCGGCGGCCGTGGCGGCCCAGGTGTCGATCAGCGAAATCTGGACGAGATCATACCGATCGGAAGAATGATTGATGTAGCTGCGTGCTTCGGCGTTCACCAGCTTCACACCCGGCTGACGATCAAGATGGCCGGAGAATTCGGCGAATTTGTCGGTCAGGACCTCGAAAATGGCGGGGTTGATCTCGATTCCGCGGATGCGCTTCGCGCCAAACAAAAGTGCAGAAAGGATGTCGCGCCCGCCGCCGACGCCGATGACAGCCACGTCTGTTGGCGGCTGAACTAGGTAGGCCGCATTGATAACGTCGTCTTTCAGATAGGACAGCTTGTCGAGATCGCCGTCGTGCCGGGTGATGACGGTAGCCGCGTCGGAGTCGATATCCAGATAGTTCTGGTCGATCTTTACCTTGGGATCGCGGGCAAAGCCCCAGCCGAACGGAGCTGTCTCTCCGAGCGGCCTCACTCGTACACGGGAATATGTGTTCCAGCGCTCGAACAGTGTCCCGGTCTCCTCCCGCCCCTTGGCCCAGAACACTCCAAGGTGACTTTTGCCAGCAACATGAAGACCAGTGTGCAGGGCGGCCGTAGTCGCCAGCGTCAGCGCGACCACACCGCTCAGTCGCCGGCTGCCGACATTGCCGCCGCTGCGGACCACCATCCAGCCCGCACCTGCGGCAAAGGCACCGAGCCACAACGTGGCGCTGACGGGATCGACGACGAGCAAAGCGAAGATGATGCCGAGGCATCCGAACGCGGCCCCGGTCAGATCCGCGGCATAGAGCCAGCCACCGGCATACGGAAGACGCGTGAGCAGCAGCGTGATGCAGATGCCGCTTTCGCTGAAGGGGATCACGAATGCCAGGGCCGCAAGCGCGAGAGCGCCCTGCGCGAGGACTGCAGGAATCACGAGAGGCACGCAGAGGAAGGCGACCATCGCGCCAACACCCGAGACTGCGAACCACGAGGCGTGGCGTGCGAACTCGGGGCCCACTGCCTCGGGCCCGTAACGCTCGGCGTTGTTGTAGACCTCCATCGCGCCGCGCGTCAGTCCGAGCATCGCAAGCGAAATGGCCGCGAACGCGAAGTGGTAGTATAGCATCACGCTAAAAAAGCGCGTGATCAGGATCTGGAAAGAGAGAGTAGCGCAGGCCAAGACAAAAATTGCAAAATAGTAGCGGCCTGGAATCCTGAGACTTGCCGGCACGGCATTCACCCTTAGTTGGTCATCGGCGAAAAATTAGATCCGTTCTGGCCAACACTGGACAGCGTTTCCTAAGATCTGGTTGCTTGTTTGGGCGCCTTACAACTTTTAGGAGAATGTCTTCTTAACGGTCTCTAAAGGCTTGGCGAAAATCGTGCCGAGTTAACGGACTGTGCCGTGCGGCTTTTCAAACTAAGCGACCGTAACTCGGAAACAGGTCCGTGCCCTAAACATTCTTGACGAGCGGGGAAGATAGCGATGCCTCTTCTTGGCCCACCGCGCTGTTCCCGAGATTGATCGAAATGGCCGCAACCGCGAAATCGGGAGGACAACAGCCTATGAGGCGTAGCGCAAGATCGCAGTCCGTCGCTGGTTATCGGGCGTGATCGCGTCGCCGGCCGCCGCGTCATTGCGCTACGGCGAAGCAATAGTGCCCATCTTCATCGGCCGTGGCGCGCCAGTCCTACGGCCGTTTCAGGCCGACGCTCACGTCAGCATCGCGACAATCGTCTGGAGCTGGTCCGAGGCGGACGAGACCAGTCCGTCATATGAGGTCTGGCCGTGTGCGGCGGCGTTCAGGATGCATTCGGCCACGGCCGCTTTCAGGCCGAACACCGATTGATGGCCGGTACGCTCGCCATCACGGTCTCCAGCGCTTGACGCATCGTGTGAATGAGCTCGGAGCTGTATTGCATTGGCTGTCCTCCGTGCGCTCATATTAGGTCGCGCGACCATGCTTGCCACTCACAGGCCTGAGATTGTTCTTTGAACTGGTCGAGACTGAATGTCTCAATTCAAACGCCAGATGGCCGCATTGAGCACGCCGGCAAACGCGACCCAGGCTGCGTAGGGCACGAACAATGCGGCGGCCAGCCTGTCTCGTGATGCCTCGAGACCGATATAGGTCGCGATCGCGACCAACAGGCCGATGAGAATGACGAGCGCAGCGCCGATCTGGTGCATCGTGAACATCACCGGCGACCAGGCGAAGTTGAGCGCCAGTTGCGCAGCCCAGGCCATCATCGCTTTGCCCCCGGCTTCACGGCGAAAGGTCCGCCAGCCCGCGATGGCGATCATGATGTAGAGCAGGGTCCAGGCCACCGGGAACGCCCAGTTCGGTGGCACGAACGCCGGTTTGGCGAGGCCGGCATACCAGTCTCCGGGGAGATTGGTTGCGCCGATCAGCCAGCCCGTGCCGACCACGCCCACCACGAACAACAACAGCTGCAGCATCCATCACCTCGCGCATTTCATCGCGCAATTGTATCATCTGTTCATGAGCGAATCCGACACGGTGACCGGCGAAGCCTCGCCCGTCCGCAAGATCATCCATATCGACATGGATGCCTTCTATGCGTCGGTGGAGCAGCGCGACAATCCGGAGCTGCGCGGCAAGCCGGTCGCGGTCGGAGGCTCCGCGGAACGCGGCGTCGTCGCGGCCGCCAGCTACGAGGCGCGGCAGTTCGGCGTTCGCTCCGCGATGCCGTCGGTCACTGCGAAGCGGCAGTGCCCCGATCTGATCTTCGTCAAGCCGCGTTTCGAGGTCTACAAGGCGATCTCCAGGCAGATCCGCGACATCTTTGCCGAGCACACGCCCATCATCGAACCCTTGTCGCTCGACGAGGCCTATCTCGATGTGACAGAGAACCTGCAAGGAATCCCGCTGGCGCGCGACATCGCGCTGAAGATCCGCGGGAAGATCAAGGCCGAGACTGACCTCAACGCGTCGGCGGGCATCTCCTACAACAAGTTTCTGGCCAAGCTCGCCTCCGATCATCGCAAGCCCAACGGCCAGTTCGTGATCTCGCCGGAGATGGGACCGGCTTTCGTCGAGACGCTGCCGGTCGGCAGGTTCCACGGCATAGGCCCGGCGACGGCTGCGAAGATGAACGCGCTCGGCCTGTTCACCGGTCTCGACATTCGCAACCAGACGCTGGAGTTCATGAATGCGAATTTCGGCAAGTCAGGTGCGTACTATTACTGGATCTCACGCGGCGTCGACGATCGGCCGGTCCGGGCCAACCGGATCCGCAAGTCCATCGGCGCGGAGACCACGTTCTCGACCGACCTTGCCGAATATGACGCGCTCGCCGCGGAGCTAAGACCTCTCGTCGACAAGGTCTGGCGGCATTGCGAGGCGACCGGCAATCGCGGCCGCACCGTCACGCTGAAGATCAAGTTTGCCGACTTCGAGATCATCACACGCAGCAGGTCTGTCGCAGCGGCCGTCGCGGGGCGGGACGATCTGGAGCGGCTGGCGTGCGGCCTGCTCGAAGTCGAGATGCCATTGCCCAAGCGCGTCAGGCTGCTGGGTGTCTCGCTGTCCGCGCTCCAGATCGGGGACGAGGCGGAGCCGCAGCTGACCTTGGGCATTTGAACGGGGCCGGCAGGCCCTCGGCGAACGCGACATCTTTATCCGCGACGCGGCTCGAAACCTGTCGTAGAGACACCAGAACACGATTTTTCGCGATTGATGCTGGAATGCTTGCTCTATTGATACGCCTCGGTTTGCGCTTCGAAGACCGCATCGAGGAGCGCCGGTTTGTCGACCAATACGTCCGAGGCAGTCTCGGGTGGACGCAGATCGCGATGCTGCTCGGCGCCGCCACCTATGCCGGCTACACCCTCTGGGATTGGGTGCTCTATCCCGAAGTCGTTCCAACCACGCTGGCCATCCGTGGCGGCACCGCCCTGTTCGTGCTGCTCCCGCTGACCGCGTTACTGTCACGGCGCTTGATGAAGCCATGGGCGGAGACGATTTTCCTCGTCTACTGCGTCATTCCCGGCTGCATCCTTCCGAGCATCTATCTCGTCCTGCCGTCGGGCTTCACCTTTGCCGCCCCCGGCATGATGATGATCATTCTGTTCGTCTCGACCATGCTGCCATTGCGGATCGGCTCGCTGGCGATTTTCTGCCTGTTGTCGTGGCTGGCGCTGCTGGTCGCCGAGACGTTCGCACCGACGATGCCGATCGGCCTGCGATTCATCAATCATTCTCTCGTCGGCAACGCCTACGCATTGTCGCTCTACGCCGTGGCCGCGCGCGAATACCGGGCGCGAAAGCAATTCCGAACGTCGGAGGCGCTGCAGCGGGAAAAGGAACGCTCGGAGAAATCGCTGCGCGATCTGCGCGCGACCCAGGAACATCTGGTGCAGGCAGAAAAACTCGCCTCGCTCGGTCGATTGGTGGCCGGTGTCGCGCACGAGGTCAGCACCCCGCTTGGCCTCGCCCTGACGACCTCGACCACCATGCAGACCGATCTGCAGACAATGGCCGACGCATTGGGCGGAGCGTCGGTCCGGCGATCCGATCTGACCAAGGGAATTGACAGGCTCAAGCAGGGGCTCGACCTGACCTTCGACAACCTGCATCGCGCATCCGAGATGGTGCACAGCTTCAGGCAGGTCGCAGTCCACCAGGCCGATGAGGACCGGCGCACGTTCGAGCTCAAGGATTGGCTGGCTGAGCTGATGTCCAAGCTTGGGCCGCTGCTGTCGCACCATGCTCTGGCGGTCGACGTCCAATGCCCGGCGGGCATCACGCTCAACAGCTACCCCGGAGCGCTCGCCCAGGTGATCAGCAATCTCGCCCTCAATACCGCAGGGCATGCGTACCCGGACAAAAGAGGCGGCAGATTCGCAATCACCGTCAGCCAGCCGGACGCGAAACGGGTCCGGCTGGTCTGCGCCGACGACGGAGTTGGGATACCCGAGGAATTACAGGCGCAGATCTTCGATCCGTTCGTCACGACCGGTCGTGAGAGCGGACATGCCGGCCTCGGGCTGCACATCGCATTCAATTTGGTGGCCTCGTCGCTGAACGGGCGCCTGCGACTTGAGAGCAGGGCGGGGCCAGGGACTCAGATCGCGATCGAGATTCCGATCGAAGCATGATGCTGCGGCTCCTGGAGCCGCCTCACAAGGCGGCACGCAGCCGATGGTGACGGGATTTTCAGGCCCCGTCACCGATGGAATTCGACCCGCTCGGGGCAATCAATGCCTCACGTGCTCGAACACCACGATCACGCCGGTCGGCTCGGGCTCGTGCGCCATCAGGCGCGTCAGGTCGGAATCGCCCCAATCGGCGAGGCTGACGACTTCGCCGCTCTGGCGGTCGGCACCGAGCGATGGTGTGGGCTCGAGGACCTTGAGGCCCATTTCGTCGACGAAGAAGGTATGCTCGCCGAACATGCTGTTGAGTTGCGGCATGGCCGGGTGTTCGTCGGGCAGCACCTGAGCGCCGAGTTGGTTGACGGTCTGCTTCACCTGTTCGGATGTGAGCTTCATGAGCTGCTCCGTTTCTGTGTCCGGTTTCGTTGGCCAGGGCGGGAGCACGCGTTCCCTGCGCCTTTGCCCGCCTGGCTCGACTCCGAACAGGTGCTGCGCTCAAATGTTCCCGAGAAATGTATTTCGTGATCGGGCGCTGCATCTGCCGCGCTCGCGGCACGAGATCGCCACAGGATGCACACGATTTATCGGGGGACCTGCTACGCGCTGCGGCTTTCACCGACCGAGAGCGCACAGATGCGTGACAGATATGTGTAGGGCAGGCCGGTCTCCTCGGCCCAGGCATTGAACTGCGCCTGCACCTTGGCGAGATCCCGCTTCGACTTGACCTCTTCGGCAATGTCGAGACCGGCATCGCGCAGGCAAGCCACCACGTCTGCGGAGGTCACAAAACCGTCCCACCCGACGAAGCGCAGCAGCATCTGCCCGGTATTGCCGCCGAGCCGGCTGCCGCGCTTGGTCATGAGATCGAGCAGGCCGATCTCGTCGGACGACGGCCACTTCGCCAGAAACTTGCCGAAGCTGCCGTGCTCCTTCGCGATCTCCTGCACGAAGGCAGCGTTGTCGCGCACCGACATGATCTTGGCACCATTGCGCACGATGCGCGCATCGCGCAGCAGGCCTTCCCAATAATCCTCGGGCTGGAAGCTGAGCTTGGCCGGCTGGAAACGCAGGAAAGCGTCTTCAAATCCGTCCCATTTCGTCTCGATCACGCTCCAGGCAAAGCCGGCGCAGAACACACGCTTCGTCATCTCCGCCAGGATGCGATCGTCGCCGAGCTTCGCCAGACGCTTCAGGTCGGGCTTCGCCGGCATCAGCTTTTCCAGGGCCTTGAGTCCGCCCTTGCGTTTCTCGGCGCGGGCGCGAATGGTCTTGAAGGAGGTCATGCGGACATCCACGTTGATGAATCGTCAAGACACCAGAATTGGCCCAAGAGGTCCAGCACCGCGGAGGTGAAGTCCGTGATGCCGGCGCGCCAGGCGCACGTGGTCGGGGTCCTCGGCCAAGGACGTCGCCGCCCGGATGAGGGCGCGGGTGGATAGCGGTTGATTTCATCTCAAAGTTGCTATTGGATGCCGCGGCCAATGAAGCGGCCCAGTCACCGCCTCGCTGGACTGTGGTTTATCTGCGCAATCCCGGTTGCACCCGCGCTCGCCTCGTTATCCAGACTGAGCAGAGCGACGAGCGGCGTCGCGATCCAATAATGTGACCTATTCTTGCAATGTCCTTTGTCTCCGTGGCGTTCCTCGGTCTGGTGCCCGCGACCTTCCTGCTCTATCACGCCACCTCCCGGCTCGCGGTCCAGAATGTCATCATCCTGGCGGCAAGCTACGTCTTTTATGGCTGGTGGGACTGGCGTTTTCTGCCGCTGCTGGTCGGAATTTCCGTCGTCAACTATGCTGCAGCGATTCTGATCGCCGCGACCCCTCACGAGCACACCCGAAAGCTTCTGGTCTTTTCCGCGGTCGCAGTGGCGATCATCGTCCTCGCGATATTCAAGTATTTCAGCTTCTTCATCGATTCGTTCGTGACGATTGCCCAACGCGCGGGTCTCAATCCGAACCTGCCGACGATGCGCATCATCCTGCCGCTGGGCATATCCTTTATCACCTTCCAGGGCATCGCCTATGTGGTGGACGTCTATCGCGGCAAGCATGTTGCGGAGAGAGACCTGGTCAAGTTTCTCGCCTTCAAGGCGTTCTTCCCGCAACTCGTGGCGGGACCGATCGAAAGAGCCAGCAATCTCCTGGACCAATTTTCGAAGCCTCGACAATTCACGGCTGACCATGCCGATCGCGCACTCTGGCTGCTGATCTACGGCTACGCCATGAAGGTCGTGGTGGCGGACAGTTTGGCCGTGATCGTCGACACGCTCTTCATTCCGGATCAACCCTTTGGCTGGTCGGTCGTGCTCGCCACGATCGCCTTCGGCATCCAGATCTACGCCGATTTCAACGGATATAGCCTGATCGCAAAAGGCGTCGCGCTGCTGTTCGGCTTCGAGCTGACGTGGAATTTCCGCTACCCCTACTGGTCGGTATCGATCAGCGAATTCTGGCGGCGCTGGCACATCAGCCTCAGCACATGGCTCCGGGACTATTTGTACATCACGCTCGGCGGAAACCGTCGTGGCGAGACCATCACGAACCGGAATTTGATGCTGACCATGGCTTTGGGGGGCCTCTGGCACGGCGCGTCGTGGACGTTCGTTCTCTGGGGACTGCTTCATGGAACCGTGCTTGCGCTGTGGCGCAAATTGCCCGGCGGAGACGAGCCCCCTTCGAAGGTCGCCCGCGGCGCCGGCTGGGCCGTCACCATGCTGGTCGTATTCGTCGGCTGGTTCCTGTTTCGAGCGGCAAACTGGAATTTGCTGATGGGCATGCTCAGTGCGCTCAAGAACTGGGAATGGGCCCCGGTGCACAGCGCCGTCGCAGTCGCGATTCTATCGCTGTCAGCCCCACTGATGCTGCTGGAATGGC
The DNA here is from genome assembly GCF_014198295.1 of Bradyrhizobium sp. CIR18. Classification (NCBI taxonomy): domain Bacteria; kingdom Pseudomonadati; phylum Pseudomonadota; class Alphaproteobacteria; order Hyphomicrobiales; family Nitrobacteraceae; genus Bradyrhizobium; species Bradyrhizobium sp. CIR18. The sequence goes on from NZ_JACIHF010000003.1 coordinate 600,560, forward strand.
AATTGCAGTCGCGCGGGGATTATTTCCTGATTCGCCGACCTGCTTGGATGAGGTATCCACTGTTTGCAGCCTTGGCGGCTGTGACTATCGCGGCGTCCGGGCACGTCAACGCAACCTTCATCTATTTTCAGTTCTAGGCCATGCAGAACCGCACGATTCAGGCGATCGGAAAGTGGCCGCTGACCCATGCGCTTCAGCTCGTCGCGCGCAAATTCGTTCCGGTCGTCGCCTTGACGGCTCTCATCCTCGGAGTCGCGAATTTCATTTATCAGCAGGGCAACTATCAATGGTCTCGCGGGATCGAGACCTACATCGTCCTCGAGCAGATCAGGCGTTCGGAGCGGCTGCCTGCATCCGATCTCGCCTTTCTCGGCGACAGCTCTTGCCTGTTTGGGGTTCACGTCCCGACCTTGTTACGCACGTTTCCGGGATCCGACGTCGAGTCGTTCTGCACCATCGGCTTCGTTGGGCCGGATGGCTACGCCGCCATGCTTGACAAGATGATCGCCCGCGGACGCCAGCCCAAGAAACTCATTCTGGTGTTCAATCCGATCCAGTTCCAGCGCGATCCGAGATGGAATGAGTGGCCGACCTTCATCAGGACCGACCGTTTCGAAGTTCCTTCCAGCCTGACGTTTCCGGCCGGCGGTCTCGAATACATCCGACTGCTGATGGAGCGAGCCGTGTACACCCCGCTTCCAGGCGCCTATGGGATTTATTACGGCGGCAAGGACCAGTTCCTTTCGACCATATGGAGGGAGCACGGTAGCGCCATCGAGCCCAACCGAATGCTTGATATTCCTTCGCTGGAGGCATTCAAGGCCACGCTGCCCGCTCACGTTCTTCTCAAGCCGCTCCCCGCATCAAAGCCGTTCGTGATGAACGCGGAATTCGAAAAGGCGCTCGACTCCCTGTCCATAACGCTTTCGAAGCTCGACCGGACGAAGGTTTATCTCGTGATCTCGCCGGTCAATTCCGTCAATGCTCAGGGCGGTCCGCAAAGCTTCCACGCCGAGGCAGGTCAGAGGATTGCGGCTCGACTTGGCCTCGATCAATCGCAGTTTCTGGATACGCCGGACGTGATGCTCGATATCCTGTATGCGCATTATCCCTCGCATTTGCATCGATGGGCGCGGATGATCTACACCGAGCAACTTGCCAAGACCCTGGCTGACCGGAGAATCCTGGGAAAATCCGCCGGCGATTGATTGATCGGCTGGCTGGGCATCGACCGCGGATTTCACCCGCACGCCCGACCGCCTTCCCAGCCATTTTGCTGCGCCCGGAGGGCCATCCTGGCCCGTTTCTTGCGTCCATCAATTCGCAAGCAATTCGATTTCTCTTACCAATGGATTTTCGATGCGTTGCCTGGTCGTTGCCGACCTGCATTATTCGCTGCCTCAGCTCGACTGGCTCGTCAGTGCGGCTCCGCAATTCGACCTCGTGATCTTCGCCGGCGATGCGCTCGACATCGGCTCGATGGTGGATTTCCGGGCCCAGATCGTGGTGGTGAAGAAATACCTCGCGCTGCTCGCCGCGAAGACCCGCGTGATCCTCTGCTCCGGCAACCACGACCTCGACGAGCGCAATGCAGGGGGCGAGAAGATCGCACGCTGGATTTCGGAGGTGCGCGACATCGGCATTGCCTGCGATGGCGACAGCCTCACCATCGGCGACACTCTGTTCACCGTGTGCCCGTGGTGGGACGGGCCGCTGGTCAAACAGCGCCTCATGACCCAGCTCGGCGACGCCGCTTCCGGCCGGCCGCGGCGTTGGATCTGGGCACATCACGCGCCACCGGCCGATTCACCGACCAGCTGGGGCGGCAAGCGCTTCTTCGGCGATGTCGAGCTGGCGCAATGGATCACGCAGTACCAGCCTTCGATGGTGATCTCGGGTCATGTGCATCAGTCGCCCTTCATCAAGGACGGCTCGTGGTTCGACCGGCTGGGCGAGACCTGGGTGTTCAACGCCGGACTGCAGCCGGGCCGGCCACCGACCTGCATCGTGCTGGACCTCGACGCAGACCAGGCGTTCTGGCTCGCGGCTGGCGAAGCCCAATGGATCGACCTCAGCGCGCCGCTGAAGCGGCCCGCTGCCCCTATCGAGGCGCCGCCCGACTGGCTCACATTCTTGGATCGGATTGCCGATCCGACCCTGGCGAGACCTCAAGCGGCGGCAAGTTGATCATGCTCTGGAGCACTTCGCCAACCATGGCCAGATGCGTGCCGTGACCGGCATATTGCCGCTTGAGATCGGCGAGATAGGTGTTGGCGACGTTGAGCCGCTGTGCCAGCATCCGCGCGATCAACAGCGCGACGCCCGGCTCCTGCCTGAGAACCGATGCTGCATCCTCGAATTCGTAGATGACCGCGTCGGTGCAGGCCCGCACCGTCGCGGTATGCGGCTGCTCGAGCAGCACGGACATTTCACCCAGAACCGCGCCTGGCTCGGCGACGGTGGCGACCACCATCTCGCCCTTAAGCACCTCGAGCCTGCCCTTCATCAGCACGTAGAGATGGCCGCTGGTGCCACCCTCGGTGACGATCAACGTGCCGGCCGCCACCTGCCGTTCCGTTCCGCCGCGGCAATAGTTCAAGACTGCGCGCATCGCTGAAAGCTCCGATCACGGGAGACAGTAGAGCACGATCGGCATCGCCTGCTTGCTCAAATTTTCGGCAAGACCCCGCTAGCGCGACAGGCGCTTGGCGAGATGAACCGACTGCCAGTCTCCGAGCCCGGTATCGTTGAATCCCGCTTTCCTGGCGAGGCCGCGCATCTCAGCATTCGCCCGCGCGGTCTCGGCAGCGATCATCTCATGCCCGAGATCAATCGCGCGCGTTTCCATCGCCGTCATCATCTGAAGGCCGAGCCCCATGCGCTGGAAGGCATCGGCAACCGAGATCGCAAATTCGCCGTGCCGGGCCGTCGCATCGTACGCGTATAGCGCTTCGCCGATGATCCTGCCCCGTCCCTCCTCCCTGAGCTCGGCGAGCAAGGTGAAGTTGTCGAGACCGCCGCTCTTGGCGATGCATTCGGCCGCGACCACGCCGAGGTCGGAACGCGCACCACTGAAGCGCTTGTTGCGTGATGTCGTGGAAAGGCCGGTGAAATAGACCGACAGATTCTCCACGTCGGATGCGCTCGCGGCCCTGATGCAGACCATGCCGTTTGCGTCGGCCAGTTCGACCGGCTCGACGACGGCTCCCGGAAACAGCTGTGACATGCGTGATGCTTTCGGCAGGTTGCTGGGACTTGCAGACCTAGCCGAGGCCGCTCACCGTCCGCTTGGACGGAGCTGCCAATCATGCGGATGAAAACGAACAGCTCGTTCTCATGTGCCGCGGGTCACACACGGGAGAGCGAAGGCACCTCCTCGGGCACGATCGCCTGAAGGCCGCCGAAGCGGCGCTCGCGGCCGTGGAAGGAGGCTAGGGCGGCGGCGAGATCGCTGGCGTCGAATTCAGGCCACATCCGCTCGGTGAAGTGCAGCTCGGCATAGGCGCCTTCCCAGAGCAGGAAGTCCGACAGCCGCTTCTCGCCCGAGGTGCGGATGATGAGATCGACGTCGCGCAGGCCGGCTTCGCCGGTGACGAGCTGTGAGAAGGCTTCGCGGGTGAGGCTCGTCAGCGCGGCCGCCTTCGCCGCAGCATTGAGGATGGCATCACGCGCGGAATAGTCGACGGCGATACGCAGGTGCAGCGTTGAGCCTTCAACTGTCGCGTCTTCGGCTCGTGTGATCGCATTGGCGATACCGTCAGGCAAGCGGTCGCGGCGGCCGATCACGGTGAGGCGCACGCCGTTCTTGACTAGGCTCTGCACCTCGTTGGCGAGATAGAAGCGCAGCAGGGTCATCAGCGCCGCGACCTCGGGCTTCGGTCTCCGCCAATTGTCGGTCGAGAAGGCGTAGAGCGTCAGCGTGCCGATGCCCTGTTTTGGCGCGGCCTCGACGATGCGGCGGATGGTTTCGACGCCGGCCTCGTGGCCGCGCACGCGCGACAGGCCCCGCCGCGTCGCCCATCGTCCGTTGCCGTCCATGATGATGCCGACATGAAGCTTTTCGTTGCGGGACGCAAGGTCACTTTGCATTGCAAAGTCTCCGGTCAAAAAGGGGGAGGATCAGGTCGAGACGATACCGAGGCGGCCGAGCGGCGGCGCCTCGCGGCCGGCGGCTTTCGCAGCGTCGCGCACCAGGCGTTCGAGCACGGCGAGATAGTCGAGGAAACGGCGGCGCCCGGCCTTGGTGAGGCGGCAGGTGGTGTGCGGGCGGTTGCCCTCGTAGCCCTTGGTCACCTCGACGAGGCCGGCCTCCTGCAGCACGCCGAGATGCCGGCTGAGATTGCCGTCGGTGAGGCCGCACAGCTGCTTGAGGTCGGCGAATGCCAACCCCTTGGGATGCGCCATCAACGAGGTCAGAAGCCCGAGCCTCGCCTTCTCGTGGATCACGCGGTCGAGCCCTTCATAGGAGAAAGGCGCGCTGTCAGCCTTCAACATCATGGTCTCCAGATGCGACATAGAGAATGCCCGCCATCACCGACTGCCCGATCACGTAGGGCAGGCCCATGGTCCATGGCGACAGCGTGTGCGTCTGGCTCGCGAGCACCACCACGGCGAAGCCGGACACGAAATACCAGGCGCCGGCGAGCGCGACGGTGCGCGGCAGCGAGCGGACAGAAGCGAAGATGCCGAGCGATACCAGGATCTGCCACAGGCCCGGGAGCAGCCACAGCGTCTCGCCCGCGAACTTCCACATCACCACCGCGAGCAGCACACCGGCAACGCCCGCCGGCAGAAACTGCTCGACCGCCTGGTGGATCATGGCGTCGGCCAGACCCGAATGATGGCGGCGCGAACGCGCGCGCATCTCGATCCCGATGATCAGGCCGGACAGCGCGGCGGCAACGAACCAACCGAAGAAGAAGCCGAGCGGCTCGCTGTTGGGATCGCCCAGCAGCCAGAATTGCAGGATCGCGGTGAGCAGCGCGACAGCGCCGGTCGCGGCCATCGTCGCGGGGCCATAGCCGCGGAATGCCGTGCCGGCCGCAATCTGGCTGCGGATCGCCACGATGTCGGCCAGTGCCTTGTCGAGATCGCGCAACGCCAGAACCTCGCTCCGCCCGTGTTTCCGGGATTGCTCGTCCCGTTACTTTGTAATGCAAAGTATATGGCATTGCAAAGCAAACGCAAGCCTGAAAGTCGCCGTGAGAGGATTCCGGCGGCACAGACAACTGCCGGTTGCGCACGCCCGGCTCCCGTAGATAAGATGCGGTCCAGAAGCGTCCGGGGGCTGGTATGTGGCTTAAGTCATTTATTCTCGCATCTCTATTGCAAATAGGTATCGCCGGAGCCGCGAATGCGGCGGGACCGTTCGGCAGCGTCAATGTCGGCAACTGGATCGGCGGCGCCTTCAGCAACGACCAGACCGGTGCCTTCTCCCATTGCGCCGCGACGACGCCTTACCTCAACGGCGTTATCCTGGTTGTCGGCTACAACGCTGTCGGCACCTGGTCGCTGGCCTTTGCGAGCCCGAGCTACCGCTTCAAGCAAGGTGAGAACGCCGCGATCGACGTCATCTTCGACGGACAGGAGCAGGCGAGACTGTTCGCCACGGCCAATCAGCCGAACATGCTCACGGCGGTCATGCCCGCCAACGTGGTGCGTACGTTTCAGAAGGCAAGCCTGATGGTCGCAACCAGCGGCCGCACCGTGCTGAATTTCGACCTGACATCGACCGGGCCGGTGATCGCGGCATTGGCCAATTGCGTGAGCAAGGTGAAAGCCGACGGGCTCGACAAGGCCGGGGACTTCACCAAGGTTGCGGCGAAGCCCGCAGTGGCCGGCGACAAGCAAGGTGCGCCTCCCGCCAAGCCGGGACGAACCGGAACCTTCACCGGCACTGGTTTTGTAGTCAGTCCCAACGGGCATGTCGTCACCAACAGTCACGTGATCGATAGCTGCACCGGAGACATCAAGGGCAATCTTGCCAGCGAGGCCGCGATGGTTCTGCGCGTCGTCTCCAGCGACGCGACAAACGATCTCGCGCTGCTGCAGGCGCCGGCGACAGCAGTGTTCAAGGATTTTGCGAAGATCCGGGACCGCTCGATGCACTCCGGCGATTCAGTGGTGGCCATCGGCTTCCCGCTGCACGGCTATCTCTCCTCCGACCTGACCGTGACGACGGGAATCGTCAGCTCACTCAGCGGCTTCCGCAATCACACCGGACGTTTGCAGATCAGCGCGGCTGTTCAAGCGGGCAACAGTGGGGGCCCCTTGTTCGACTTGTCCGGCCAGGTCGCCGGCATCGTCGTTGCCAAGCTCAACGCGCTCAGGATGATCAAGGAGACCGGGCAACTGACGGAGAATATCAACTTTGCCATCAAGACCGGCGCGTTGCGCGACTTCCTCGACAACTCCGTGGTGCCCTACCAGACCGCAGAGCCCAAGGGCGAACTGAAGACAGCCGACATCGCCGCCAACGCCCGCGCCTACACGATGCTGATCTCGTGTACCGGCACGGAGCAGGCGGACGCGAAGCGGTAAACCGCTCCGCCCTCAGTACGGAGCGACGGGCCGCACGCGCCGCGGCGGCCGCGGTTGCGCCGGCAGCACCTGGCCGTAGGCGAAGCGCGGATTGCGATCGCAGTACAAGAGCCGGCCGGACACGCTGGCCTGGCATTGTTCGTAGGTAGCGTAGGCGCATTCGCCGGGATAATCATAGTCACCGCCCTGGGCGCACCATGGATAGTCGCGCGCAGCCGCGGGCGTGACGGTGGCGAAACCCGCGAGGACCGCCGCGCTGAGCGTCAGCAGCATCAATTGCTTCTTGCGCATGATCCAACTCCTCTCTAGCTGGCCCGAGATACGGCGCCATCTATTATCAGGTTTCGCAACGCGGTTTTATTCCAGATCAACGAAACAAGGCACGCAAGAAAAAAGCCCTGCCAAACGGCAGGGCTCCTATCCTCACGATCACAAGGCCGCTACTCGACCTTCAGGCCGGCGAACTCGACGACCTTCTTCCACTTCTCGGTCTCGGCCTTGATCTCCTCGCCAAACGCCTCGGGAGTCTGCACCCGCGGCTCGCCGCCGAGCTCGACCAGACGCTTGGCCATGTCGGGCTCCTTGATCACCGCGTTGACCTCGGCGTTGAGCTTGGCGATGATCTCCTTCGGCGTGTTCTTCGGCGCGCCCATGCCGAACAGTGCGCTGGCCTCATAGCCCTTGACGGTGTCGGCGATCGGCTGCACGTCAGGCAGCTGCGCCGAGCGTTCCGTGGTGGTGACCCCGATGGCGCGAAGCGAGCCGGAGCGGATGTGCTGGATGATCGAAGGCATGTTGTCGAAGATCACCTGCACCTGGCCGGCGAGCATGTCGGTGATCGCGGGTGCGGCGCCGCGATAAGGCACGTGCTGCATCTTGCAGCCGGTCATGGCCATGAACATCTCGCCGGACAGATGCACCGAGGTGCCGTTGCCGGACGAGGCCATGTTGACCTTGCCCGGATTGGCCTTCACGTATTCGATGAACTCGGCGACGTTCTTGGCCGGCACGTCCTTGTTGACGGTCATCACGTTCGGCACGCGTTGGAACGAGGCGACCGGCGCCATGTCGCGCACGAAGTTGAACTTCAGATTGGTGTAGAGCGAGGCGTTGATGTAGTTGGCCGGATTGACCAGCTGCAGCGTGTAGCCGTCGGGCTCGGCATTGATGACCGATTCGGTGGCGATGTTGTTGCCGGCACCCGGCTTGTTCTCGATCACGAATTGCTGGCCGAGCTTTTCCGACAGGCGCTGGCCGATCAGCCGCGCCAGGATGTCGGTGGCCCCGCCCGGCGGATAGCCGACCACCCATTTCACCGGGCGGGCCGGATAATCGGCGGCAAAGGCCTTCGACAGCGGGGTGGCTGCAAGCGGACTGGCGGCGAGCAGGCCCAGCGCGGTACGGCGAGTGATCATCTCAAGGGTTCTCCCAACGTGTTGTTCTTGAAGCCAGATTGCTTGAACCCGGCGTCGGTGGGGTTGTAACAAAGCTTGCGGAGCGCGGAAAGTGCACGGGGCGCATCACGACGAAAGGATAAGACATGCCTGTTAAAGTCGAGGCCCTCGATCATCTCGTGATCAACGTCGCCGATGTCGCGGCCAGCGCGGAGTGGTACCGCAGAATCCTCGGCATGGAAGTCAAGGTGTTCGATCCCGGCGGCGGCAAAGCGCCGCGGACTTCGCTTCACTTTGGTAACCAGAAGATCAACGTCCGGCCGCGCGACGCCGACAAGGTGGAGTGGTTTACCGCCGACCAGGCGACCGCCGGCAGCGAGGACCTCTGCTTCCTCACCTCCGCCGCGCCCGACGAGGTGGTGGCGCATTTGCAGGCACACGGCATCGCGATCGAGGAAGGCCCGGTTCCCAAGCAGGGTGCGCGCGGCACGCTGCGCTCGGTCTATTGCCGGGATCCGGACGGCAGCCTGATCGAGATCTCGTCGTACGGGGATTGAGGCCGGTAGGGCCATCGCCGCCTGCCCCATCGTCATTGCGAGCGAAGCGAAGCAACCCAGACTGCCTCCGCAGACGCAGTCTGGATTGCTTCGTCGCAAGGGCTCCTCGCAATGACGAGGAGAGAGGGCAGCCTCACACGCCCCCCCGATTTGCGCCCGGCGCCGTCCGATGGCAGGAAGACGCAATCATCAGAAGACAGCCGCCATCAAGATGCAGGCTGCACGGGGAGGATCCATGCCACTTCAACAGACCGCAGTCGGGATCGTCGGCCCATTCGACGGGCTCGACGTGCCCTGGCTCTTGAGGATGCGCGCCGAGGTCCGGCATGACCATCCGTTCCTGATCTGGGCGCCGTTCGATGCGCCGGCGCAGCGCTGGAGCTATGGCGAATTTCACGAGCGGGTCGGCGCGCTCGCGGCAGGGCTGGCACGGCGCGGCGTCAAGCCGGGCGAATATGTGCTCATTCATCTGGACAATTGCATCGAGGCGCTGCTCGCCTGGTTTGCCTGTGTCGAGTTAGGAGCCATTGCGGTCACCACCAACACCCGCTCGGCGCCGGCCGAGATCGCGTATTTTGCCGATCATTGCGGCGCGGTCGCCGCGATCACGCAGCCAGCCTATGCGGAGATTGTCGCGCAGAACTGCCGCAACATAAGCTGGATGGCAGTGACCTCGCATGATGCGGGCGCAGCGCCCGCGCACGGCGTCTCGCGCGGCGACAGTTTTGAATCCCTGTTCGCCGACAGTGCCGACCGCCCCAGGCGCGTGGCCGATCCGCTGGCGCCGTGCAGCGTGCAGTACACCTCGGGCACGACCTCGCGCCCCAAGGCCGTGCTGTGGACCCATGCCAACGCGCTGTGGGGCGCCAAGATCAACGCCGCGCACGAGGACCTGCATGCCAGCGACGTGCACCAGACCTATCTGCCGCTGTTCCACACCAATGCCCTCGCCTACTCCATGCTGGCGACGCTGTGGGTCGGCGCCACCTGCGTGATCCAGCCGCGCTTCTCCGCGAGCCGGTTCTGGGGTGTCGCGCGCGAGCACGGCGCGACCTGGACCTCGACGATTCCGTTCTGCATGAAGGCGCTGCTCGAGCAGGAGATCCCGAGAGATCACAAATTCCGCCTGTGGGGCACCGCGATCAACGAGCCGCCGGCCTTTGCCGCCTTCGGGATCAAGATGATCGGCTGGTGGGGCATGACCGAGACCATCACCCACGGCATCGTCGGCGAGGTCGACCAGCCCAACATACCGATGTCGATCGGCCGCGCGGCGCCGGAATATGAAATCCGCATCACCGACGATGAGGGACGTCCGACCGAGGTCGGCGACACCGGCAATCTCGCGATCAAGGGCATCCCCGGCCTGTCGCTGTTCGCCGAATATCTGCACAACGAGAAAGCGACGCGCGAGAGCTTTGACGCGCACGGCTTCTTCCTCACCGGCGACCGCGTCGAGCGACTTGCGAACGGCACCATCAAGTTCGGCGACCGCGCCAAGGACATGCTGAAGGTCGGCGGCGAGAACGTCGCGGCCTCCGAGATCGAGCAGGTGATTGCGCTGGTGCCGGGCGTGCGCGAGGCCGCCGTGGTGGCGAAGCCGCATCCCATGCTGGACGAGGTACCGGTCGTCTTCATCATCCCGCAAGGCGGCGTCGCCGGTGCTGCGCCAGATCTGCACGCGCGCGTCATGGAAGCCTGCCGCAAGGGCCTTGCCGACTTCAAGGTGCCGCGCGAGATCAGGCTCGTCGACGACATGCCGCGCTCGACGCTGGAGAAGGTGGCGAAGGCGGAGCTGCGCAAGCTGGTGGGGTGAGATGTCGCCAAACGGCGCGCTGCCGTAGGGTGGGCAAAGGCGCGTCCGCGCCGTGCCCACGTTCCTAGAGTGGTGGGCACGCTTCGCTTTGCCCACCCTACGGCAGCGGAGAACGTCGCGTTAGAACGACCCCAGCGCCACAGGCCTGAACGCCTGCAGAAGCTGCTGATCGAGCTTGCCGCCCATGCCTTCCATCATCCCGAACGCACGGGAATGCGTGAAGGGCATGCGGTAAGCGCGTTTCTCGACCAGCGCGGCGTAGATGTCGACGATCGTCGTCAGACGAACGATGTCGCTGATCTGGTTCGACGACAGGCCGTTCGGATAGCCGGAGCCGTCGAGGAATTCGTGGTGATGCAGCACGACGTCGAGCATCTCCGGCGGGAAGCCGCCTTGCGCTGCGAGCGCGTCATAGCCGCGGCGCGGATGCTGGCGGACCTCGGCCATCTCCTCGTCGGAGAGCTTGCCGGGCTTGTCGAGCAGCGCGGAGGGAACGAAGGCCTTGCCGACATCGTGCAGCAGCGCAGCGCGGGTCAGCCGGCGCTGGTCGTCCTCGCGCATGCCCAGGTGCTGCGCAAAGGAGACGGCGAAGCCGGTGACGAACAGGCAGTGCCGGTAGCTGCCGACATGGTGGCAGCCCACCGTGGTGAGCCATTCGCGCAGCGAGGAGTGCTTGATCGCCTTCAGGATCTTGCTCTCGGCGGCGATCACGTCGTCGAAGGTCAGGGGCACGCCGAGCGGCAGCTTCTCGAACATCTTCGCCAGCACCGCGTGCGCCGCCTCGACGCCGCGGTTGAGCGTCTTGCCGCGGTCGGTCGCGTCATAGGCGGCGGTGTCCGGGAAGGCGGCGCGGATGCGCTGAAGGATGGCGTCCGCCTGGAGTGGCCGCGAGATGGTGTCGGTGGCGCCCAGCGCCCAGGCCTGCATGGTGCCGTGATGCAGGGCATCGGCGAGCACGAACAGCCGCGGCATCGAACGATAGGCGTCGCCGCGCAGCTTGTTGCGCACCCGCTGCACGCTCTCGGGCGAGCGCAGGTTGATATCGACCACGAGGCCGGACAGATCGCGTGAGGGCTGCTCGGGAATGCCCTGCGTCGTCACCGTCGAGACATCGCCGACCGCCTTCAGGATGCTGGCGAGCTCGGTGCTCTCGTCGCTCCGATCGGAGGCGAGCAGAAGCCGGCGTTTGGCGGCGGTTTTGGCTGAGGCGTTCATGACTTCCCCAAAGCACGGGATTGGATTTGGCGTCAGCCTAAGCCGGATCAGGTTCTCCGGCCCTTAAGAGGCGTGCTCAATGGAACCTTCTGGAATTGGGTGCAATTTTACGGATTTCGGTTCCGGAAGGGGAACGGCAAAAATCGCGAAAACAACCCCATGCACAGTAGAAGGGGCATTGAAAGATAAGGGGAATTTTGAGTGCGCTCCCCCCGCTGTCGTCGCCCGGCTTGCCGCCTTCGCTGAAGCCTTCGGCGCGCCGAGCACTCGTGTGAGCCTCGGCGGAGCCGGGACCGGGCGACCCAGTACGCCGAGGCGGTGCGGCCGGAACCGAGAAGCCGCGACGTACGGGATGCCCGCCTTCGCGGGCATGACATCGAGATTGGGGAGACAGCCACCAAAACAAATCCGCCGGAGGTTGCCCTCCGGCGGATCGTCTCATTCTGCAATCGCGCTCGGCTTACGCCTTCATGCTCGCCTTCACGGCCTCCGCCGTGATCGGCAGTGCCCGCACGCGGGCGCCTGAGGCGTTGAAGATGGCGTTGCCGATGGCGGGGGCGACCACGGTGACCGCGGGCTCGCCGACGCCGGTGGCCTTCTCGCCATTGGCGATCACGGTAACCGCGACCTCGGGCATCTGGCTCATGCGCAAGGGCGTGTAGCTATCGAAATTGGTCTGCTCGATGCCACCGTCCTTCAGCGTCGCCTTCTCGTACATCGCCAGCGACAGGCCCCACAGCGCCGCGCCCTCGACCTGGGCGCGGATGTTGTCGGGATGCACCTGCGTGCCGACGTCGGTTGCGACCGTGAGCTTCTTCACGGTGACCGCGCCCGACGGCGCCACCGCGACATGGGCGACGCACGCCGTCCAGCTTGCGGTCGCGCGCTCCTGCGACGAGACGCAGGCGACCCCCATGCCCTCGCCTTTCGGCAATGGCCTGGTGCCGTAGCCCGACAGTCCCATCGCGGCGAGCAGTGTGTTGCGCAGCCGCTGCGCGCCGCCGTCGTTCTTGCCGGCGCCGTCGAGCAGCGAGATGCGGAACTGCGCGGGATCCTTGCCCGTGGCAGCCGCGATCTCGTCGATCATGCTTTCGACCGCCCAGAAGGTCCAACCCGGCGCCACCGAGCGGAGCTGGCCGGACGGCGTGGCGTTGTGCGCGAGCTCGTTCTTGATCGCGCGCACATAATGGTTGGGCACGGTGTAGAAGAAGTCGGCGCCGTTGACCGTGAAGCTGTCGAGCGGACCCTTCTTGTCGACCGAGGGCGTCAGGAAATCGGGGATTCCCCAGCGCGCGGTCGGCCAGGCCGAGACCACGTCGTGGCTGAGCGCGACGAGCTTGCCGTCGCCGTCCACGCCGGCCTTGACCTTTTGGTAGGTGAGCGGACGCGAGAAATCCATCGTCATGTCGTTCTCGCGCGAGTAGATCACCTTGACCGGCTTGCCGACCGCCTTCGCCGCCTGCACCGCCGGAATCATCATGTCGGCATCGAGCCTGCGGCCAAAGCCGCCACCGAGCCAATGCTGATGCATGACGACGAACTTCGGATCGATCCCGGCCGCACCCGCAGCGATCGCGCCGGAGCGCGTCGCGAACTGGTTGCCGGAATAGATGTGCAGGATGTCGCCCTTGAACTCCGCAGTGGCGTTCATCGGCTCCAGCGGCGCGTGGATGTTGATGCTGGTGGTGTACTCGGCTTCCACCACCTTGGCCGCCGAACCGAAGGCCGCGTTCGGATCGCCGTCCTTGACGAAGAACTGGCCGGAATCCTCCAGGCCCTGAAGCCGCTTGGCCTCGTCCAGCAGCGACTGGCTCGACAGTTTTGCGTTCGGACCGCCGTCATAGGCGATCTTCAGCGCATCCGCCGCCTTGCGCGCGTTGGCGTAGGTGCTGGCGACCGCGACGACCCAGCCGGAGGTGGTTCCGGTCTTGTCGTCGAGGATGACGGCCTTCATGAAGCCGGGCACCTTCTTGGCGTCGCTGTCGTCGACCGACTTCACGGTGGCGCCGAAGCGTACCGGCGGGGTCACCACCTTGCCGTAGGCCATGCCCGGCAACATCACGTCGATGCCGTACTTGGCCGTGCCGTTGGTCTTGGAGGGGATGTCGAGCTGCGGCACCGACACGCCGATCATGGTGTATTGGTCCGGCGTCTTCAGCTTGATCGCCTTCAATTCGTCCGGCGTGAAGGTTTTCGTCGCCTTGCCGCTCTTGACGATCTCGGCAAAGGTCATCTGCTTCTTCGACTTCGGATGCGAGATCACGGAGTCGCGGACCACGAGCTGGTCCTTGAAGTAGGGCGGCAGTCCCATGGCGGCGGCGGCGGCCTCCGTCAACGCGATGCGGCCGGCCGCACCCGCCCGGCTCATCGCCTCGAAGTTCATCATGGTCGACCAGCTGCCGCCGGTGATCTGCGCGCCGAGCACGGGATCGTTGAACTTCGGATCGTTGGAGGCGAGCTGCACGCGCATGTCGCTCCATTTCGCGCCCAACTCCTCGCAGACGATCTGGGCCATGGTGGAGGCGATGTGCTGGCCCATGTCGGCCTTGCCGCAGGTCACGGTGACGAGACCATCCGGCGCGATCGCGTACCAGACGCTCGGCTCGAAATTCGCGGGAGCCGCGGCCGAGGCGGAATCGATGCCGGGCACGCCGGCATAGCCGAGCACGAGGCCGCTTGCGGCGGTGCCGACGAGGAAGGAGCGGCGGCTGAGATCGGTCGTCGCGGGGGTGACGTTCTTGACGTGCCGATTCATGTGGGCCTCCGTTCGGTGGAGGTGGCGGATGCGGTGCGCATCTCGGATGCGGCGCGCATGATCGCCTTCTGGATCCGCGAATAGGTCATGCAGCGGCAGAGATTGCCGTCCATATGCGCGACGACCTCTTCCTTGGTCGGATTGGGATTCTTCGACAGCAGCGAGGCCGCCTGCATGATCTGCCCGGACTGGCAGTAGCCGCATTGCGGCACCTGCTCGGCAACCCACGCCTTCTGCAAGGGATGATCGCCCTTGGCGGAGAGGCCTTCGATGGTAGTGATCTTCTTGCCGGCGACATCACTGAGCATGGTCTGGCACGAGCGCACGGCTTCGCCGTTGACGTGCACGGTGCAGGCCCCGCACAACCCGGCACCGCAGCCGAACTTGGTGCCGGTCATCTGCAATTGCTCGCGGATTGCCCAGAGGAGCGGCGTGTCGTTCGCCGCATCCACGGACAGACTCCGCCCGTTGATGGTGAGAGTTGGCATAGGCGTCTTCCCCTGCCGGTGCATGAAGCCGCTTACGGCGGCAACTTGAATGGCGGACGCCCACCGGGCTGGCGTCAGCCTTGGCCGCGAGCATGATCGGGTTCGGGTGCCGTGGCAAATGCAATTTGGAACGAGTCGAAAAAACCGCTTCTACACTTGCTCGTTGTGCGCCGCGCCAACGACGCCGACGCAGCGACTGGACACAATAGCGCGTGCGTCAGACATGCGTGCCATCGCGTTCAGGCAGTTTCTTCCAGGTAACTTGGCGACGTAGAATGCAGCCAACCGCGAACCTCACCCTCTCCTGAAGGGGGAGGGTGAAACACTGAGATCGCGGCTAGAACAAAAAGAATGGGGCGGAAGCAATGCCAAAGATCAATCGGGACGGTGTCAACATCTATTACGAGGTCCACGGCAACGGTCCGCCATTGCTGCTCACCCACGGCTATTCCTCGACGTCGGCGATGTGGCATGGGCAGGTCGATGCGCTCGCGAAGGATCACACGCTGATCCTGTGGGACATGCGCGGCCACGGCCAGTCCGATTATCCCGATGATCCCAACGCCTACAGCGAAACTCTGACCGTCGGCGACATGGCGGCGATCCTCGACGCGGTCGGCGCTGAGCGCGCGATCATCGGCGGCCTCTCGCTCGGCGGCTACATGTCGCTCGCGTTCTATCGCACCTATCCGCAAGCCGCCCGTGCGCTGCTGATCATCGATACCGGGCCCGGCTTTAGGAAGGACGACGCCCGCGAGGCCTGGAATGCGCGGGCGCTCGGCACCGCCGACAAGCTCGATCGCGAAGGTCTCGACATGCTGAAATCGGCGACGCGCGAGCGCGCCACCGCCAGCCATCGCAACGCCAGGGGATTGGCGCTCGCCGCACGCGGCATGCTGACCCAGCGGGATGCGCGCGTGATCGAGCTGCTGCCCGACATCAAGGTGCCCTGCCTGATCGTGGTCGGCGCCGACGACACGCCGTTCCTGGCCGCGTCCGATTACATGGCCGCAAAAATCCCGGGCGCACAAAAGGTCGTGATCCCCGCAGCCGGCCACGCCGTCAACATCGATCAGCCCAAGGCTTTTGTTGACGCGGTCGTGCCTTTCCTGAAGAACTTGCCGGCCTAGGCTAGGCAATGAGGACGTCGACCATGATGCGAGCGATCTTCGCGGCGGGCGCAATGGCGGCGCTGTTGTCGGCAGCGCAGGCCGAACCGTTCGGCACAGTGCCGCCGCGCCAGCCCTTCGTCACGACCTTGTCGAACAATACGCCGCTCGCCTTCGGCATGGATGCCGAGCAGACCGCGCGCGCTCTTGGGCAGCCGCTGCAATATGTGCGCGGGCGTCCCGGCAACGAGATCTATCTCGCGCTTCGCAACATCGGCGGCAGCGGCTTGATCCCCTATCGCCACCGCCTGTTCCTGCAATTCCGTCATGGACGGCTGGCAGGCTGGAAGGAGGATTACGGCGAGAACTGGATGTGGGAATAGGTACCGCCCCTCATCCTGAGGAGCTTGCGCAGCAAGCGTCTCGAAGGATGAAAGGCCCCCGCCGCTGCATCCCGGCCTTGCATCCTTCGAGACGCGCGCGAAGAGCGCGCTCCTCAGGATGAGGGAAGAGAGTGAATTCCGTGACAACCAAGAAGGACAACCCGCGTGGGACAAGACATCAAGCTGACGGCCTCCGACAATTTCCAGTTTGGCGCCTATCGCGCCGATCCCGGTGGCACGCCGAAGGGCGCGGTGGTGGTGATCCAGGAGATCTTTGGCGTCAATCACCACATCCGCTCGGTCTGCGACCGCCTCGCCGGGGAAGGCTATGTCGCGATCGCGCCCTCGATCTTCGACCGGACCGCGCCGGGCTTCCAGTCGGGCTATTCGCCCGATGAGGTCGCGGAAGCGCGCAAGTTCGTCGCCAGCCCCGATTGGGCCGCGATGCTGCGCGACACCCAGGCCGCGATCGATGCGGTGAAGAGCGTGGGCCCGGTGGGCATCATCGGCTTTTGCTTGGGCGGCAGCATCGCCTTTGTCGCGGCGACGCGGCTGTCGGGACTGAAGGCTGCGATCGGCTATTACGGCGGCGCGGTCGTGCGCTTCGCCGACGAGACGCCGAAGGTGCCGACGCAACTGCATTTCGGCGGGAAGGATGCGGGCATCCCCTTGACCGACGTCGAGACCATCAAGTCGAAGCGGCCGGACGTGGAGGTGTTCGTCTATCCGGGCGCCCAGCACGGCTTCCATTGCGACGAGCGCGCGAGCTACGACAAGGCCAGCGCCGACATCGCCTGGCCGCGCAGCATGGACTTTTTCGCGAAGCATTTGAAATAGGGACGAACTCTCTCCACAAGGAGAGACAACCACGCGGCGTCCCCTCGCGGAAATCGGGTGGCCGCATCCTGCCGCCCGGCGATAGAGCTGGCCAATCGAGCCAGCTCACGCCGGGAGATCGCCATGCCGCAAGACATCACGCACCTCGTCATCCGCAATCCGTTCGGAACCATGGATGTCCCCTCACCCGATGATTCCGAGGTGATGGATTATGCCGCGGCGGCCAGGCTGGCTGGCGACGCCGCGGACGGCAATGCGGCGGCGTGGACAGCGACCGCGGCGCCATCCGATCCGCTCGAAGGCAGCTGGGCGAGCCGCTGGAATGGCGGCGCCGATCCGACCATCGCCGGCGACGCCGCGGAGAAGTGGAAACAAGGGCGCGCGGAAGTGCGCATCACGGGCAGCCGGATCTATCTGCGCTTCGACTGGGACAATGGCCGCCGGCACGGTCTGATCGACGCCGCGCGCGAGGGCGCGGATCGGCTGGTCGGAAAATATATCAACCTGACCACGCCGGCGATCACACGGCCATGGGTCGGGCGCGTGGTCGACGCTAACAGGATCGACGGGTGCTTTCCGGAGGGGCGGCTGGATTTCAGGCGGTGAGCTAGAACCAGCGCTCGCCGACGAACACGGTGTCGCCGGGATTCAAGGGAGTGCCGAGCGGCACCACGGCGCGCATGGAGCCGCCGTTCTCGGTGTGCGTGATGGTGACCACGTCGCGTTTGGCGCGGGGCGAGAAGCCGCCGGCGATCGCGACCGCGCTCTCGACCGTCATGTTCGGCACGTACGGATATTGGCCGGGCGCGGTGACTTCGCCGAGAATGAAGAACGGGCGATAGGCCTCGATCTCGACCGCGACCGAGGGCTCGCGGATGTAACCATTGCGCAGGCGCGCGGCGATCTCGCCGGCAAGGCCCGCCGTGGTGCGGCCGCGGGCCGGCACTGCGCCGATCAGCGGCATGGTGATGGAGCCGCCCGCATCGATGGCGTAGCTGTTGGTGAGACCTTCCTGGCCGTAGACCACGACGCGGAGCTTGTCGCCGGCGTCGAGATGGTAGGAGGCGTCGTAGCGCACCGGCGCCATCGGCGCGGCGTAACCGACCGGCATGGGTGCGGGCGAAGAGGCAAAGGAATTGCGCAGCGCGCCGATGGCGCCGCCGCCGTCGGCGACGACAACCGGTTGCGGCGCATTGTAGGGCTGGCCATAGGCCATGGAATCGAGATCGGCGCGGGGCTGCATCACCGCGACGGGGCCGGCGGTCTGCATGCAGCCGCCAAGGGTCAGCGCGGCGGACGCTGCCAGGGACGCTGCCAAGATCGACCATCGAAACGCGCGTGCAACCGGCACCGGACCAATCCCTCGAAACGAGACGGCTTAAGTGATGCACCGGTTATGGTTAATAAAGCGTTGAGCGGGGCGGCTGTGACCGTCGCACCCTCCCCTGGAGGGGGAGGTCGATCGCGCAAAGCGCGAGCGGGGTGGGGTGATCTCTCCACTCGGGCGCTGCTGGATGTGGAGAGACTGTCACCCCACCCCGCTACGCATTCCGCTTCGCTGCATGCGTAGCGACCCTCCCCCTCGAGAGGAGGGTAAGCAAGATGCGTCGTCTCGCTTACGCGCTCACACCGACGCCGATCGGGCAGGACACGCCGGTGCCCCCTAAGCCGCAATAGCCGGCGGGATTCTTCGCCAGATATTGCTGATGATAGTCCTCGGCGAAATAGAATTCGCCTGATGGCGCGATCTCGGTGGTGATGGCACCGAGGCCCTTGGCGGCGAGCGCCTTCTGATAGAGCGCCTTCGACTCATCGGCCGCCTTCTTCTGCGCATCGGAATAGGTATAGATCGCGCTACGATATTGCGTGCCGACATCGTTGCCCTGACGCATGCCCTGCGTCGGGTTGTGGCTCTCCCAGAACGTCTTCAGCAGCGTCTCGTAAGAAATCCTGTTCGGATCGAACACGACCAGCACCACTTCGGTGTGACCGGTGCGTCCCGAGCAGGTCTCTTCATAGGTCGGGTTCGGCGTGTGGCCGCCGGCATAGCCGACGGCGGTGGTGTAGATGCCATCGCCGAACTGCCAGAACTTGCGCTCGGCGCCCCAGAAGCAGCCGAGCCCGAACACGGCCTGCTCGAGGCCGGCGGGATAAGGCGGCTTGAGCTTGCTGCCGTTGACGAAATGGAAGGTCGCGGTCGGAATGGCTTGCGCACGGCCGGGCAGCGCCTCGGCTGCGCTCGGCAACGCGGTGGTCTTGCGCATGAACAGCATGATTGGATCTCCGCAGACGAGCCGTCCGTCGCCCGAGCCAGATGTTCAGGCGGCGTGCTCGCGATCAGGTGGGAATATAGGGATCTACGCTGGCGTGGGCAGCCTTGTTACGCCGCGCGGCTGGCGAGCGCTCAATCCCGGCGGGAATTGAGGATCAATCCCGGGGGATTGAAGATCAATCCCGGGAATAGCCGATCAGCGGTTTCCGCGGCCGGAACAGGATCATCAGCAGGATGCCGAGAATGCCGAGGACGGCGAACACCGGCTGATCCAGCAGCAGGCGGATCACCGAGGTCCAGAGCCAGGGCGCCTTGGCCTCGACCCAGGTGCGGAATGCCGCTTGGCTGGCCTGATTGATGTCGTTCCAGAACTGGCCGAACCGGGTGAATCTGAGGGTCTGGTCGGCCACCCAGCGGGCGCCGTCATAGACCATGAAGATGAACCCGCCAGCGAGCAGCAACAGCCCAATCAGTCGGAAAAAACCGCGGATCATGCCTCACCTTATATGGTCGTCCGATCGGAGGAGCCGACAAAACGCCGCCAGCCAATAGCCGGGAGACGGCAGAAATTCAACCTCTTCAGGGCGTTACGACGCCCCTGGACGGCCCCGGAGGCCGCTTTTCCAGCCTGGAAAGCGTTGACGGTGCCGAAGACCCTCTCTATAAGGGCGCCAACTGGCGGCGGGCGCAATCCTGCCGCCGCTGTTCTTTGAGCAGTTGCAGCTCCTTGAGCTTAGAGCTCTTTGCGGCCTCATGTTCCGGGGACAGCCCAGCAACCGAACACCCTAAATCCGAGCGTCGATTCCGCGGTCAAGCAAGCCGGCGCTACCCGACCAAGACGCGACCGGTACCCGCAAAGGATATTGAGACCATGGCCAATACCACTTCCGCCAAGAAAGCGACGCGCAAGATCGCCCGCCGCACCGCCGTCAACAAGTCGCGCCGCACCCAGATGCGCGGTGCCGTGCGTAACGTCGAAGAAGCCATCGCGACCGGCGACCGCGCCGCTGCCGTGAAGGCGCTGGCGAATGCCGAGCCCGCCTTGATGCGCGCCGCCCAGCGCAACATCATTCACAAGAACAACGCCAGCCGCAAAGTCTCGCGCCTCACCGCGCAGATCGCCAAGCTCGCCAAGTAACGAGCCAGGTAACGGCGAACCAATCGGTCGGCCGATCCGATCGAACATCGCATGCGTCAAACAGCCCGGCATCGCGCCGGGCTTTTTTGTTGCCCGTCATATTCACGCAACCGGTCACGCTACAGTCGATCTTCGATCGGAAGGTTTGCACCGCCTGCGCTATTCTTCGTTCCGTAGTTCTACCTGCCGGTAACTTGCAACAGTGGAAACTTTCACCGCGTTGCAAAAACCCCTGTGCTGCGGGGCTAAGATGAATTCGCGCGCGCAAGAGTTCTGCACACCGTAGATTCACCGGAACGCGCACGGCTTGGAGTTACCCTGTGAAACGAGACTCAAAAAGCGATGTCTCGCTAATCACTTATCGACATAGCGACCGCAAGCATTTGGAAAATTCGCCGACACGTCCGGCGCGTGACGAATTTGTAAAAATTTTTTTAGCAGTGACGGAGAATTGTCACATGATGCCCGGCATTCTCGATTCTGTGCACGAATCCAAAAACTTGCTTCCGAGCCTGTGAACAACTCCCGCGCGGCGTTAACCGAGGTCAAGTTTTTTGACGCCTCAAGTGTGAATCAATTTCGTTGCGAGTCTTTCCGCATAGTGTATTCCTTAAGTCGTCAGCGGCGCCCACGATCTTCAGACCAGCGCGGTTTAGGAAACGGGGCGAGCGTGCAAATCGGCGGCGGTGTGCACGTAGGCGACGCTTCAAAAAGCGAATGTCGGATCAAAAACCCATAGCAATATGGGAATGGTATCTCTTTGTCTGAATGTCTCCAAGCGGGATCTTGCGTATCCCTCGCGAGGCGCACGGGCATCGCAAAGTTACCCCGACACGAGCGAAGGCGAAGCCGAGCGGACGAGCAGTGCAGACGGGCAGGTCATCAGCGATTTTCGTCGCGGGTGTCTTCAGAAGCAGGACCTTGTCGTGAGCGATCACGGCAGGACGGGGAGGTATCATGTCCTACGGATTCAACGCGGTATTGACTCAAGTTCCATCGTTCAACGATGCCGTCTCCGATCCGTCCTGCGTTCAGCCTCCCACATGCGAGAGCGCGTCGAGTACGCGCTGACCTCGCGAACTCTCCATCTCCGACATCGCTGATCTGACCTGCGGCGTTTGCGCCGAACGGTCGAGCTATGCCTGACGATGGACTCGCTTGAGGTCGCGCCATGACAGGAAACCCTGCTTGGCGCTCACCACGCAACCTTATCTCTCAAGAGAAGTTTTCTGACGATGACAATGGAACAGGATCGCTGGTCACGCGTGAAGGGTCGGCTGCGCTCGAGCGTTGGCGAAGACGTTTACACGAGCTGGTTTGCGCGCATGGATCTGGAAGGCGTGCAGGAGGAGAGCGTGCGGCTCTCGGTGCCGACCCGGTTCCTGAAGAGCTGGATTCAGGCCCATTATGCCGAGCGCGTGCTGTCGTGCTGGCAGGCCGAGATGCCGGAAGTGCATCGCATCGACCTCACGGTGCGTTCGGCCGTGCGCCCGGTGATACAGCCGAAGGAAGCCCCCGCGCCGGTCGAGACGCGACGCACGCCCACGCCGGAGCTGCGCTCGACCGCGACCGCGCCGGTGTCGGCCAATCATGATGCGCTCGGCGGCTCGCCGCTCGATCCGCGCCTGACCTTCGCGAGCTTCGTCGTCGGCCGTTCCAACACGCTGGCGCATGCGGCCGCGCGCCAGGTCGCCGAAGGTCGCCGCGGCGACCCCGTGATGTTCAACCCGCTCTACATCCATGCCGGCGTCGGCCTCGGCAAGACGCACCTGCTCCAGGCGGTGACCTGGGCCGGCAATTCCGGCAACGAGCGCAAGGTGCTGTATCTCACCGCAGAGAAATTCATGTACGGCTTCGTCGCCGCGCTGAAGACGCAGACGGCGCTGGCCTTCAAGGAAGCGCTGCGCGGCATCGACGTGCTGGTGATCGACGATCTGCAGTTCCTGCAGGGCAAGTCGACCCAGGCCGAGTTCTGTCACACGCTGAACGCGCTGATCGACGCCGGCCGCCAGGTCGTGATCGCGGCCGACCGGCCGCCGTCCGATCTTGAAAGCCTCGACGACCGCGTCCGCTCGCGGCTCGCCGGCGGCCTCGTGGTCGAGATGGGCTCGCTCGGCGAAGAGCTGCGCCACGGCATCCTCAAGTCGCGCGTCGCCGCGGCCCGCGCCCATCATGCGACCTTCGAGGTGCCGGAGGAGGTGCTGCATTATCTGGCGCGCACCATCACCCATAATGGCCGCGACCTCGAAGGCGCAATCAACCGCCTGCTGGCGCACTCGAAGCTCAACAACCGGCCGGTGACGCTGGAGATGGCCGAGCACGAGGTGCGCGACCTGGTCCGGCCGCAGGAGCCGAAGCGGATCAAGATCGAGGACATCCAGCGCGTGGTGGCGCGGCAGTATAATGTCAGCCGCTCCGACCTGCTCTCCTCCCGCCGCACCGCCAATGTGGTGCGCCCGCGCCAGGTGGCGATGTATCTCGCCAAGACGCTGACCCTGCGCTCGCTCCCCGAGATCGGCCGCCGCTTCGGCGGGCGCGACCACACCACGGTGCTGCACGCCGTGCGCAAGATCGAGTCCCTGGTCTCCAAGGACACCGCACTGTCAGAGGAAGTGGAGTCGCTGAAGCGCCAGCTTCAGGAATAAACGCCTAAGGCGCTCCTGCCATTCTCCCGCCGCCCCGGCCATGCCTGGGCGGCGGCTTTCGTTTGGGCGGTAAATCGTGGGAATCGTGCGGAACTGGCCCCCGATCCCTTGAATCCGGGGGCCATCCGAGCCACCTTGCGCGACCCTGGCGGCTTTGGTCATATCGGTTGGATGGCCCTGACCTGCCGGGGTCATCGGTGCCGCGGCGGGGCTTTTCGACCGCCCGGCTTCTTCATTTGGGGATCGGGCGAGTAGTGCAATGAAGGTTACGGTCGAACGCGCGCAACTCCTGAAGTCACTGGGCCACGTCCACCGCGTGGTCGAGCGCCGCAACACGATTCCGATCCTCGGCAACGTGCTGGTCCGGGCCGAGAACGCCAAATTGTCGCTGAAGGCGACCGACCTCGACCTCGAGGTGACGGAGACGCTGCCGGCGGAAACCGCGACCGCTGGCTCCACCACCGTGCCGGCGCACATGTTCTACGACATCGTGCGCAAGCTGCCGGACGGCTCGCAGATCGTGCTGGAGGCCGACGGCGACCGCGCCGTGCTGGCGATCCGCGCCGGCCGCTCGCGCTTCACGCTGCAGACCCTGCCGGAGAATGATTTCCCGGATCTGGCCGCCGGCGACATGTCGCACTCGTTCTCGCTCGCCGCCAAGGACATCAAGCGGCTCATCGACCGCACCCAGTTCGCGATCTCCACCGAGGAGACCCGCTATTATCTCAACGGCATCTACCTGCACGCCGCGGGCACGCCCAAGGCCGCGACCTTACGCGGCGTCGCCACCGACGGCCACCGCCTCGCCCAGCTCGATTTGGTGCAGCCCAAAGGCGCCGAGGGCATGCCCGGCGTGATCGTGCCGCGCAAGACGGTCGGCGAGGTGCAGCGCCTGATCGAGGACACCGACGCCGAGATGACGATCGAGCTGTCGCAGGCAAAAATCCGCTTTACGATCGGGAATGTCGTGCTGACCTCGAAACTGATCGACGGCACCTTCCCCGACTACGGCCGCGTCATCCCGCAGGGCAACGACAAGGAGCTCGTCGTCGACAAGAAGGATTTCGAGAACGCGGTCGACCGTGTCTCGACGATCTCGAGCGAGCGCGGCCGGGCGGTGAAGCTGTCGCTGTCACCGGGCAAGCTGGTGCTGTCGGTGACCAATCCGGATTCCGGCAGCGCCACCGAAGAGCTGGAAGTCGAATACGCCTCCGACGCCCTCGATATCGGCTTCAACTCGCGCTATTTGCTCGACATCGCCGCCCAGATCGAAGGCGACGTCGCAACACTCAGGCTCGCCGATCCCGGCTCCCCGACCCTGGTCCAAGACCGCGACGACAAGAGCGCGCTGTATGTGCTGATGCCGATGCGGGTGTGAGGGACGTGCTCCCCCTCTCGCGATACCTTGTACGCGGAGACAACCCCTCACCCGGCTTCGGTGCGCGAAGCCACCCTCTCCCACGAGGGAAGAGGGTGAAGCTACAGCCTATCCTGTCGCCACAAGCGCGACGCACGTTGTTGTGCCCTCTCCCCTTGTGGGAGAGGGCAGCTCCGGTGGCGGATACACACTCAGTCGGGTGAGGGGTTCGTGCCGCAGGAGCCATCCCATCGGCCAGTCGCCAAGCGTCTCCGCCAATTCGCGAAGAACATGCGGCACGAACCAACCGATGCTGAAACCGCAATGTGGCGCTTGCTGAGGGATCGTCGGGTCTCCACTTTCAAGTTTCGCCGACAGGTACCATTCAAAAACTACATTCTCGATTTTGTCTGTTTCGAAAAGCGCCTTGTAATCGAGATCGACGGTAGCCAGCACGTAGAATCACAACGTGACGCGACGCGAGAGGCGACGCTTGCTGCCGAAGGGTTTGGACATTGCGCTACTGGAACAACGACGTGCTACAGCAGCCCGCTTCTGTATTAGAGGATATCCTTGCAAAGCTTGCCGGGCGGTAAGATACCCCTCACCCGTCGCCTCACTGCGTGAGGCGCCACCCTCTCCCACAAGGGGAGAGGGGAAGAATCGCGCCAGATCGAATAACTGATGACCCCCTCCCGCATTCATCGCCTGACGCTGACGCATTTTCGCAATTATCGGGCGGCGGGGCTCGAGACGACGGCTGACATGGTGGCGCTGGTCGGGCCGAACGGGGCGGGCAAGACCAATTGCATCGAGGCGATCTCGTTTCTGTCGCCCGGACGCGGCTTGCGGCGGGCGACGCTGGAAGACGTCGCCGACAACCAGGGCGACGGGTCCTGGGCCGTCTCGGCGCAAGTCGAGGGCGCGCTGGGGCTGGCCACGCTCGGCACCGGCATCGATGCGCCGCGGCCTGACAGCGCGGTGAGCCGGCGCTGCCGCATCGACCGCGAGCCGGTGGGGTCCGCGACGGCCTTCGGCGACCATATCCGCATGGTGTGGCTGACGCCGGCGATGGACGGGCTGTTCATGGGCGCGGGCTCGGAGCGGCGGCGTTTCTTCGACCGCCTGGTGCTGGCGATCGACAATGAGCATTCGAGCCGCATCAACGCGCTGGAGCGCTCGCTGCGCTCGCGCAACCGCCTGCTCGAAACCCGCAATTACGACGACCATTGGTGCGACGCCATCGAGCGCGAGACCGCGGAGCTTGCCGTCGCGGTCGCAGCGACGCGCGGCCAGACCGCAGCAAGGCTCACCGGCATGCTCAATGCGCGCGCGCAGGCCTCCGCCTTTCCCTCGGCGCAGATCGCGCTCGACGGCTGGATGGAGAACGCGCTGCTGACTGAGACGGCGACGTCGGTCGAGGATCGCTACCGCCAGATCCTGCGCGACAACCGGCCGCGCGATGCCATCGCCGGCCGCACCACCGACGGTCCGCATCTCACCGATCTCCAGGTGATCTATGCGCCGAAGAGCATGCCCGCGCGTGATGCGTCCACAGGCGAGCAGAAGGCGCTGCTGATCGGTCTCGTGCTGGCGCATGCGAGCCTGGTCGCCGAGATGACCGGCATCGTGCCGCTGCTGCTGCTCGACGAGGTCGTCGCCCATCTCGATCCTAGCAGGCGCGCCGCGCTGTTCGACGAGCTGCGCAAGCTCGGCGCGCAAGTGTGGCTGACCGGCGCGGACCCGGCGGCCTTCACCGAGATCGGCGCTGGAGGCGAAGTCTTCGACGTCGAGAGCGGACAGGTCTCGTCTCGACGCTAGGCCTCCGGGTTGAACCCGCCCTGTTCCATCAGCGACTAGCTGTCTGAAGCGGCGCCGACGGTGTCGCCGTTGTGCAATCGCGCAGTATTTCACACACGCGCGATGCTTGGAGCATAGGCATGACGACGGTAAGGCATGGGGCGACAGCTCCAGCGCGATGGCAACTTCTTGCGTGCGGCCTCGCTCTGTTCGCGAGCTGCCTGCTCGCGGCAAGCGCCGGCGCCTGGGTATCGAATTTGTCGCCGCTGTTCTCAGTGGCGCTCACGCCGGATCCCGATGCGCGGCTGCCCGCGCCGACCCGCTACCTCTATCGAGGGACCCACACCACCGTGATGCCCGGCGTCGAAGCCCCGCTCCGCACCAGGCTCGAAACCACCGTGCCCGCAGAGCTCGGCGACGTCCTCAGCTTCTATCGCACGGAGCTTGGAAAGCTTGGCTGGCAGGAACAGACCGATGGCGCGGTGATCGCAACCGATCACGCCCAGCTCGCCTTCGCCTCCCCGCTGGGGCCGGCCGCGCTGCAGCTCGCCCGCAAGGACAGCAGCACCTCGATCCACCTCGTGCAGAAGAACGCCGATGCGGCGACCCGGGCCAATATCATGCCCGAACCCGGCCAGGCGAAACTGGTGTTCAGCAACATCAGCGGGAGGGACGCGGCGCTCACGATCAACGCACGAACCGTCAAGCGCGCCGCCGGCGCCAATGCGGTATCGCTGGACCTGGCGCCCGGCAAGTATTCCTACGAGCTGAGCGGGCCGGACCATTCAGCCACCACGAACGTCCTCACCCTTGCCGCCGGCGATGCCTGGGAGCTCACGATCGGGCGCGACGGAGACGCCTGGCCGCCGCTCCAGCTGTATTGAGCCATGCCTGCCTGATCAGGCCCATGACGCCGCTCGCACATCGTCCGTTGAACCTCTCCGGTTCCCGTCGCGACTTCTCGTCTGAGGCCGCGCGCCGAGGTGTCGCAGCCTGCCCATGCGCAGGGCGACGGCCCGCGCAACACCCAGGAGTTTGACGATGCGGATGATCCCGCTTGGGGCGCAAGTCCCGGCAAGATGGCTGCTGCTTGCCTGCGGCATTCTCGCGATGGCGAGCACGTCGTATCCCGCGGACGCGGCAGACGACAGCTTCGTCGACGTCCATACGCTGCCGCGGCTGGACGGCGCGGTGGAGGATACTTCGCGCCCCGACACCTATCGCGTCATCTACACCGTCCCGACCGCCCTTGCCGCCACGTCCGACGCCACGAAGAAGCTGCTGAGCGCCGACGGCTGGGTGCCCTATGTGTATCCGCTGGACGAGAAGAGTGCCGCGCTGACCTTCAAGAAAGGACAGCAGGGGCTGCGCGTCTCCTTCACACAGGCGCGCGGGCGCTCCGACCAATCCGCCGTGTTCTACACGCCGAACCGGATCTATGCGAACGTGCCGTTCCCGGACGGCGCGACCGATCTCGTGTTCGACGAGACCCGACCCTATCTCGGCTGCATCGCGCCCGGTGCGTTCGAGGCGACCTCCGAGTTCTTTGCCAAGGACATGGCGGCCATGGGATGGCGCAAGCTCACGCCTGAAACGTCCTCGCGCTGGCCGAACGCCGCTCTTGACGGGACCGTCCCGAACGGCGTGCGCGTCTTTTACGACCATCCCGATCGCGACGCGACGCACATCTATCAGAAGCCGGTGATGCTGACCCTGACACGACGCGACGACGGCCGCACCAATGTCGACATCCGGGTGGCGCCGTTCGCGCTGCCCCAAGAGCTCGAGGCCGACGATGACATGGCGGGCTTGCCGCGGCCGAAGCCGACCAAGTCGGCAAGGGGCCTTGGCAGCGCGAGCTCCAACAAGCGCGAGATGTCGGCCGCCGCGATGGCCGAGCTGCCCGCCGTGCTCGCGTTCTATCACCGCGAGTTCGCCGCGCGTGGCTGGCGGGAAGATGGCAATGCGCCGCTCGCGCCCGGCGACGAGATCGCGATCAAGGTCTCATCGGCGGAGGAAACCGGCATGCTGCGGCTCGGCCGCAAATATGATTTCACGATGATCAGCCTGACCGCGCAGGTGAAGGACTCCGCACTTGCGGCCCGGGCCAAGGCGAAGAAGGAGGCCGACGAGAGATTTCTCGGTGATGCCTTGGGGGCGGCTCAGCAGCTCATTGCCGCCGACGAGGCCAGGCGCAAGACACAGGCCGCCTCCCTGTCGGATGCGCCGCTCACTGCGCTCGCGGGCAGCAACACGCCGGTGCCGCTGCCCGAAAACGCCGAAGGCGTGAAATTCGAGGGCGACGACGGCCATCTCGAATTCTCCTCCGCCTCGAGCGTCAAGGCGCTCACCGCGTTCTATCGCGCATCGCTCAAGCCCGCCGGCTGGAAGGAGCAGCCCTCCGTCATCAACCAGCCCAACATGGCGGTGATGGAATTCTCCAAGAGCGGCAAATCGATCTCGATGACCGTGATGCAGATGGGTTCGAAGGTGAGCGTGCGCGCCGACGGATCGGGGCTCGTGATGGCCGCCGCGAAGCCGGCGGCCACCGCGGACGTGCAGGCCAAATCCTCCGAGCCGCTCAAGCCCGACCCTGAATCCCAGCTCCCCGTGCCGACACAGCGGTCCTCGACCTCGCTCGCCACCACCAAAATGCCGGGTAGCGAGATGCCGTTCCGCCGCGAGCTGGCAGCCAGCATCCCTGCCCCGCTCGGCGATGTCCTGGCCTTCTACCGGGCCGAGCTTTCCAAGCTCGGCTGGCAGGAAAAGGCCGACGGCGCCACCGTGTCCGCCGAACGCGCGCAGATCGACTTCACCTCGCCGCAAGGCCCGGCCGTGCTCAAGCTCGGCCGTGCCAAGGGCGAGACCACGGTCAGCCTGGCGCAGAAGAATCCGGATGCCGCTGCGAAGGCCGACATCATGCCGAAGCCTGGCCAGGCCAGGCTGATGCTGGGCAATATCGGGGCGAAGGAAGCCTCGCTGACCATCAACAAGCAGACGGTGAAGATCGCGGCCGGCGCCGGCGGTCCGCAATCGCCGAAAGGCCCGATGCTCGACCTGCCGCCGGGCACCTACCAGTACGCCCTGCGCATGCCCGGGCGCCCGGCCCACACCGAGACCCTCACCGTCGCTGCCGGTGACGCCTGGGGCCTGCTGGTGGGGCCGAGCGGCGACGTACTGCCGTTGCAGATGTATTGACCCCGCTTGCGCCTGTAACGACCAGGTTGAACCTGTCCGGTTCGAGGGCCGACTAGTCGTCGAGAGGCGGCGGCGACGGTGTCGCAGCCGCTGTATCGCGCGAAGATCGCGGCATTCCTGGAGAGTAGGCATGACGACGGTAAGGCGCGGGACGAAGGTCCCGGCACGGTGGTGGCTATTGATGTGCGGCCTCCCTCTTCTTGCAGCTTGTTCGCAGGAGCCGCTTACCGCAGCAGCTTCCCACGCCGACATGCCCGTGCCGACGCGAGCCAGTCACGCAAGCTTCAGCACCGCGCACGCGTCCGGCATCGAAATCCCGTTCCGGCTCGAGCTCAAAGCCCATGTGCCCGCAGAACTCAGCGACGTACTGGCCTTCTATCGCGCGGAACTCGGAAAGCGCGGCTGGCAGGAGAAGCCTGATGGCGCGATGGTCGCCGCCGATCACGCGCTGCTCGTCTTCGCCTCGCCGAAAGGGCCGGGCATGCTGACGCTCGACCGCGCCAAGGGCGAGACCACGGTCGACCTCGTGCAGCGAAATACGGAGGTCGTGGCCAAGGCAAACTTCCTGCCGATAGCAGGACACGCGCGGCTGATCTTCGGCTATCTCGTACCTGACGTGGCCTCGCTCACGATCAACGACCAGACCATCGAGATCGCGGGCGGCGTCAACCATCCACAAGTGCTGGATCTGCCGCCCGGCACGTACTCCTACGCGCTACGCGTGTCGGGTCACATCGTGCACACCGACACCATCACTTTGGCCGCAGGCGAGGCTTGGTCCCTCAGGTTGAGTGACGACAGCAAGTCGGACCAGATCTACTGAACCCAGGCTTCTTCCGGAACACCACGGCGCCGCCTCGGAACAGGCCTGCGCGCGCCCGCAAAAACCGCGCCTCAGCGGGTCCAAAAGAGGCCTCGAATCGGGCTTTTGGCCAGCCTCGGAATCGGCCTTCGAACGCCTTGAAAACCGGCCTAAAAACCCCATTTAGTCAAAGGGTTGACGGAAGATACTTTGCGCTAGGCGCAGGCCCTCTTTCGTGGCACAAATAGCTCGCAAATCAGCGCCTTTTGCGCCGCTGATTCGGGCGACATCTCGAAGGCCTCTCATGACAGAACCTGCTCGGCAGCCCGCTGCCGAAAACGAGCCCTCCACCGCGAGCGATTACGGCGCGGAATCGATCCGCGTGCTCAAGGGTCTCGATGCCGTCCGCAAGCGCCCGGGCATGTATATCGGCGACACCGACGACGGCTCGGGCCTGCACCACATGGTCTACGAAGTCGTCGACAACGCGATCGACGAGGCGCTGGCGGGCCACGCCACGCGCGTCGACGTCGTGCTCAATGCCGACAATTCCGTCACCGTGCGCGACGACGGCCGCGGCATCCCCGTCGACATCCACAAGGGCGAAGGCATCTCGGCGGCCGAGGTCATCATGACCCAGCTGCACGCCGGCGGAAAGTTCGACCAGAACTCCTACAAGGTCTCCGGCGGCCTGCACGGCGTCGGCGTCTCCGTTGTCAACGCGCTGTCGAGCAAGCTCGGCTTGCGCATCTGGCGCGACAACAAGGAGCACTACATCGAGTTCGCCCATGGCGATGCCGTCGCACCGCTGGTGGTGGTCGGCGACGCGCCGGGCAAGCGCGGCACCGAGGTGACGTTCCTCGCCTCGACCGAGACCTTCAAGAACATCGAATATGATTTCGCCACGCTCGAGCATCGGCTGCGCGAGCTCGCCTTTCTCAATTCCGGCGTCAACATCGCCCTCTCCGACATGCGTCACGCGGTCGAGAAGCGCGAGGAGATGCACTATTCCGGCGGCGTCGAGGAATTCGTCAAATATCTCGACCGCAACAAGAAGGCGATCGTGCCGGCGCCGATCATGGTGCGCGCGGAAGCCAACGGCATCGGCGTCGAGGCAGCGTTGTGGTGGAACGACAGCTACCACGAGAACGTGCTGTGCTTCACCAACAACATCCCGCAGCGCGACGGCGGCACCCATCTCGCCGGTTTCCGCGGCGCGCTGACGCGCCAGGTCAACGGCTATGCCGAGGCCAATGCGAAAAAGGAAAAGATCGCGCTGACCGGCGACGATTGCCGCGAAGGCCTGACCGCCGTGCTGTCGGTGAAGGTGCCCGATCCGAAATTCTCGTCGCAGACCAAGGACAAGCTGGTGTCCTCGGAAGTGCGTCCCGTGGTCGAGAACGTCCTCAACGAGGCGCTCCAGGCCTGGTTCGAGGAGCACCCGAGCGAAGCCAAGATGATCGTCGGCAAGGTGATCCAGGCCGCCGCCGCCCGTGAGGCCGCGCGAAAAGCCCGCGAGCTGACGCGCAAGAGCCCGCTCTCGGTCTCCTCGCTGCCCGGCAAGCTCGCCGACTGCCAGGAAAAGGATCCGGCCAAATCCGAGCTTTTCATCGTCGAGGGTGACTCGGCAGGCGGCAGCGCCAAGCAGGGCCGCAACCGCGAATTCCAGGCGGTGCTGCCGCTGCGCGGCAAGATCCTCAACGTCGAGCGCGTTCGCCCCGACAAGATGCTGTCGTCGGAGCAGATCGGCACGCTGATCACCGCGCTCGGCACCGGCATCAGCGACGAATTCTCGGTCGAGAAGCTGCGCTATCACAAGATCATCGTGATGACGGACGCCGACGTCGACGGCGCCCACATCCGCACGCTGCTGCTGACCTTCTTCTACCGGCAGATGCGCGACATCATCGACGGCGGCTATCTCTACATCGCCCAGCCGCCGCTCTATAAGGTTTCCCGTGGCAAGTCCGAGCAGTATCTGAAGGACGAGCGGGCGCTGGAAGACTATCTGATCGACGCCGGCTTGGATGACTGCGTCTACATTCCCGGTACCGGCGGCGACCGCACCGGCCGCGATTTGCGCTCGCTGGTCGAGGACGCCCGCGTGGTCCGCAGCATCCTGCGCAACCTGCACAGCCGCTATAACCGCAAGGTGATCGAGCAGGCCGCCATCACCGGCGTGCTGAACAAATCGATCTACGGCAATCCCGAGAACGCCGCGGCCGCCGCCCAATACATCGCGAGCCGGCTGGACAATCAGGCCGAAGAGGTCGAGCGCGGCTGGATCGGGCAATACGTGGAAGGCCAGGGCTTCCTGTTCGAGCGCACCGTGCGCGGCGTCAAGGAAGCCGCTGTGATCGACGATGCCTTCCTGGGCTCGGCCGAAGCCCGCAAGCTCGACGAGTACACGACGAAGCTGCAGGACGTCTACGCCCGCTCCGGCAAGCTGCGGCGCAAGGATACCGAGCACATGGTCCATGGCCCGGTCGACCTGTTCGAGGCGGTGACCGAGGCCGGCCGCAAGGGCATCTCGCTGCAGCGCTACAAAGGTCTCGGCGAGATGAACCCGGAGCAGCTCTGGGAGACCACGCTCGATACCGACGTGCGCTCGCTGCTGCAGGTGAAGGTCAAGGAGGTCGACGAGGCCGACGACATCTTCACCAAGCTGATGGGCGACGTGGTCGAACCGCGCCGCGACTTCATCCAGGAACATTCGCTCAGCGCGACGATCGATATCTGAGGTTTGCTTCGCCTCTCCCGCTTGCGGGAGAGGCCGACGCGCTCGCAGAGCGCGGCGGGTGAGGGCTTTCTCCTCGCGGAGATATTCTCGGTAAATTCGACGATCCCGCTGCGGAAGCACCCCCACCCCAGCCCTCCCCCGCAAGCGCAGGGGAATCGCATATGGGTTTTGTCTAGCTATTGCATTGGAAGGCAAGACGGATTCTGAAGACGACTCCCGGAAGACGGAGGGGGTCGGATGCAGAAGTTCAGAAAGGCCTTTCGGCGGTTGCCGGACCCGCGCGCGGACAATGC
>NZ_JACIHF010000004.1:0-195302 GCF_014198295.1 Bradyrhizobium sp. CIR18
GCGAACACTACAGACTTGGCTGGCAATTGCCGTGACCGCGCCCCTCTCTCCTCATGTCCTCAGCCTCCAAGACCGATAACGCAACAGGCCCCTTGTGGGAGAAGGTGGCGCGAAGCGCCGGATGAGGGGTATCTATCCGCACGCACGAAACTAGAGATTCGCGCGCGGAGACATACCCCTCACGCAAGTGAGCTTTTGTCTACGAACGGAGCTGCCCTCTCCCACAAGGGGAGAGGGCACAGTAATGCGCAACCTCTCGCCTCAGTTCGCCAGATACACGTCCGGATCGGCGCTCCAGCTCGGCTTCTTGAAGGCGTTGCGCAAGGCGGGCGACATCGGGACGTTGTAGTTGAGGCCCTTCGGCGGCGTCGGGGACTGCAGCCATTTCTTGTAGAGCACCTCGATCTCCGGGCTTGCATAGAGCTCCGCAGTCGCGCGGTCGGCGAGCGCCTTGAACGGCGCGTCCTCCCGCCGCAGCATGATGCCGTAGGGCTCCGGCTTGGAGAACGCCTCCTCGCTGATCATGAAGGCTTGCGGCTCCTTCGAGCGCGCGATCGCGACCGCGAGCTGCACGTCGTCGAGTGCGTAGGCCTGGGCGCGGTCGGTTTCCAAGAGCAGGAAGGCTTCGGCCTGATCCTTCGCCGGCATCAGACTGATGCCGAGATTGCGTTCCGTATTGACCTTGGCGAGCTGCGTCAGGTTGACCGAGCCGGCCACGGCCGTGACCGCCTTGCCCTTGAGATCGTCGATGGTGTTGATCTTTGCGGCCTTCTTGGCGGCGAACCGCGTCGCACTGAGGAAATGCGTGTTGGTGAAGGCGACCTGCTTCTGGCGGTCGGCGTTGTTGGTGGTCGCCGAGCAGTGCAGGTCGAGCGTGCCGTTCACCATCAAGGGGATCCGGTTCGACGAGGTCACCGCGAGCGTGTCGACGACGATGTCGGGCATGCCCAGCTGTTTCTTCACGACGTCGACGATCCTGAGGCAGATGTCCATGGCGAAGCCGACCGGCTTCTGGTTGCCGTCAAGATAGCTGAACGGGACCGAGGCCTCCTGATAGCCCAGGGTGATCTTTTTGGTCTCCTTGACCTTCTGGAGCGTGCCCGACAGATCTTCGGCTGAAGCTGCGCCCGCAAGACATGTCAGGGCCAGGATAACGGTGGGTAGACGCATCGGCTGCTCCTAAAGGGGGCTCGCGCCTCCATCCCGGGCGCGATCGCGGGATTTGATAGCGCAGGCGCAGGCCAGCCGCCAGACGGGCTCGCGCCTATCAGCTATCGCAGCTTTCGATATGACGAGCGGCCGTTTGGCTCCGCCTGTGCCGAGACGGATATTACGCGTCGATGCCGCGTTGGACCAGGATGCGCTCGGCGCTGTCGTTCCAGACATCCATCTTGGTGATCTTGCCGTTGCGCACCACGAAGCGGTCGATGTAACGGTTGCCCTCGAATGGAGTGCCGTCCTTCCATTCGCCGTAGAGGGTGCCGACGCTGTAAACCACGGTCTCGCCGTCGCCGGGGCAGACATCGAACCGGTCCATCCTCTTCTTGACCCAGCGGTAGCGCTTGGCGTTGAAGCCGGTCGGGCCGCGCGGATGATCGAACTCGCGCCCGCCGGTGAAGGTGATCACGGTGCCCGGCGCCATATAGGCGGCCGCAGCGTCGGGATCGGGGATCATCGATGCCGTGAGATAGGCCTCCACGATCGCGGCGTCGGACAAATCAGCAGTTTCGGCTCTGGCGGCAACGGACATGGCAGGCTCTCCCGGGTTCGCGGAATATTACCGCCACTGTCGCCGAATCCATGCATATATTTTGAACATCTGCCTCGCTACACTGCCGACAATCTGGAGCCGCCGATCCCGGCTGATTGCTCTAAATTCCGTCCGCAAGAGCCATGATCACCCAGCCCGCCTTCGACCTGATCTTCCGTAACGCATTGTTGCGATCATCCGCCGCGCCTGTCGACATCGGCGTGAAGGGCGGCCGGATCGCCGCGATCGCGCCGAACCTCGCCTGCGAAGCCGTCGAGGTCGATATCGGCGGGCATCTCGCCCTGCCCGGTTTCGTCGACACCCACATCCATCTCGACAAGGCCTGCCTGCTCGACCGCTGCGGCCACGATCACGGCAGTCTCGGTGACGCCATCCGGGCCGTGTCGGCGATGAAACGCGACTTCACCGTCGAGGATGTTTACACGCGCGGCGCCAAGGTGCTCGAACGCGCGATCGTAAACGGCACGACGCGCATGCGCACGCATGTGGAGATTGACCCGCGGATCGGTCTGCGAAGCTTCGAGGCGGTGAAGGCGCTGAAGCGCGACTATGCATGGGCGCTCGACCTGTCGCTCTGCGTGTTCCCGCAGGAGGGGCTAACCAACGATCCCGGAGCTGAGGAGCTCCTGGTCCAGGCGCTGCGCGACGGCGGCGAGACGATCGGCGGCTGTCCCTATACCGACACCGATCCGACCGCGCATCTTGCGCGCATCTTCGATCTCGCCCAGGAATTCGACGTCGACGTCGATCTCCATCTCGACTTTGATCTCGATCCTTCCTGGTGGCATCTCGACGAGGTCTGCCGCCAGACCGAGCGGCGCAACTATCACGGCCGCGTCACGATCGGCCATGCGACAAAGCTCTCGGCCCTGCCGCCGGAGCGGATGAAGACGGCCACGGTGCAACTGGCGAAAGCCGGCGTCGCCGTCACCGTGCTGCCCGCGACCGATCTCTATCTGATGGGGCGCGACGCCACCCACAACGCGCCACGCGGGCTGACCCTCGCCCACAAGCTCGCGGGCGACGGCGTGGTTTGCTCGGTCGCCACCAACAACGTCCTCAATCCCTTCACGCCGTTCGGCGACGCCTCGTTGCTGCGGATGGCGAACTTCTACGCCAATGTCGCGCACGCCTCGGTGAGGGATTTCGACACCTGCCTCGATCTCGTGACCGAGCTGCCGGCGCGGCTGATGAACCTCCACGATTACGGCATCAAGGTCGGCAATCCCGCCGATCTCATCGTGCTTGATACGCAAGACAGCCGCTTCGCCATCGCCGAGCTGCCCGACGTCATGATGGGCTTCAAGGATGGCCGACAGACGTTCGCACGGCAGCGGCCCGCGCTGTTCCGGCCTAGGGCCTGAACGGGTTTCCGGTCGAAGCTCCAACGGTAAAATCGTCGGGAACACGGCTGATCATCGGACGTTTCGCGCCGATTCCTCCCAAGTCCGAGCCCGGTAGAATCCCGGACCGTAGCTGTGCGCATTGCACAACAGGCCGCCCGGATCATATTAAGGGGACGCACTGAACGACCTGTTCAGTGGGGAAGCATGTACATGTTCAGCGCATTCAGTAGCATGGATTATCGCTCCATTCGGGCCGACTCGCCGGCGGAAACGGCCGTCAAGCGCCTGAAGGGAATCGGCGAAGTCCTATCTGGCCTCGATATCTCGGCGATCCACACGCAGGACGACATGACCCGCGCGCTTTGGACGCTGGATACTGCCGACAAGTGCATCCGTATGATTCTCGCAGAGTTCCGCACCGCGCCCGCCAAGGAGCAGGTCGTCCGCGAGGCCAAATGCCTGGTCGACCTGATCGAGCTCGCCCGTGACGAAATCTCGAACTATCGCGACCGCGGCAGGGTTTTGAGCTCAACCTACGCGTTCGGCGTCAGCGTTTGATCTTGCTCAGGATTCGATCTGCCTCGGTACGCCAATCAGCGCTGCGCGCGAACTCCTTGGTGCCCCTGGCGCCGAACAGCCCTTCATCGGCGAGATCAGCGACCCAGGCCTGACGCTCGGCTGTGCCCTGCGCGGACCATGGTGTCAGTCCCGCCTCACGCACGGTCTCGGCGACCTCACGCACCTCCTCGGCGCGTCGGCGACCGTGCTCGATGACGCGCTGGAAGAAATAGGTGCCCTGCTTCTCCCAGTTGATCGCGGGAAAGGTTTCCGCGAGCGAGGCCAGCACGGCATCCTCGACTCCATAGGCGCGCGCGGTCGTAAAACTCTCGATGACCATGGCCTCCAGGCCCTTGATCATGATGCTGCGGCACATCTTCACCGCGGAGGACACGCCGAGCTTGTCGCTCGCGACCCTGGCGGCAAAGCCGATCGCGTTGAGCAGCGGCTCCAACTCTCTCGCGCCGGGACCGCCGAGCAGCAACGGCACCTTGATGCGATAGGGCGGCACCGAGGTCATCACGGCACCTTCGACATAGCGGCCGGCGGCGCCGTCGATCAGCGCCGCGGCGCGCTGCTTGGCGCCCGGAGAGGCCGAATTGAAATCGAGGAACCAGGTGCCCTGGTTGATCGCAGCGGCGCAGGCCTTCGCCACCGGCACGGCCTGGCTGGCGGTGACAGCGGAGATAATGAAATCTGATTTCGCGGTCAGCTCAGCATGAGATGCTGCCAGCGTCACACCGTGTTTCGCCGCATGCTCCTTCAGCGGCGCGCCCTGCTCGCCACCGAGCTTGATGTCATAGGCCGAGACCTTGATATCCTGCCGGCGCAAATCCTCGGCCAGGATACGGCCGACTTCGCCATAGCCGATAAGCCCGATCTGCCATCGTTTCGGATCCACCATCAGTTCAATCCTCGGGTCGTCTCGTCGAACAGCTCCTCGACCGCATAGCGGCGCGGGATCAGCGCCTGCTGGAATGCGTAGTCGACGATCAACTCCAGCGGCTTCCGGTTGACCTCGATCCCGAACGGGACAAGATCTGGCGTTGCCGCAGGCCCCACCTGCACCTTGTTCTGCTTGAGGAGATCATAGACGCCCGCAACGATCCCGGGACGCGTTCTCGCCAGTTGCTCGGTCACGACCACGAGATGATTGACCGGTACGACACCGCGCTTGGCGTACCATTTCGCGGCCTCCGCGGCCGGATCCGGGAACAGCGGCTTCAGCCTGGGACTATCAGAGGTCTCGCCGAGAACTGCGTCGAGCTCGCCGTCGAGCAGCATCTGCAGGATATTCTTGTCCTTCGGCGCGCGCTCGGTGGTGTCGACATATTCGGCGACGTGCGGATCCTCGAAGGTGACCCAGCGGATCTTGTCGAGATTGACGCCGTAATCGTTGGCGAGAATGCCCCTGATCCAGGCGCCGGTCGTCGTCGTGAACGAGCGGATGCCGACGCGCTTGCCTTCGAGATCGGACGGTCCGAGCGTTCCCTTCGTGGGATTGTAGAGCGCATAGGAATGCTGGAAGCGACCAAGCATTGTGGCCGGCAGCAGCACCAGCGGCTTGCCGTGGGCTTTCGCCATCAGGTAGGTGACAATCGCCATCTCGCAGACATCGAAGGCCTGCTCCCGCACCATCGGCTTGAACGCGGTGTTGGTCGGCGTGTACGTGATGAAGTCGAGATCGAAAAGATCGGAGCGGAACGCGCCGCTCTTCACCGCCTGCACGTGGGGATGATTGCCGAGCACGGCCTTCAGCTTGAGACGATCCATCCGCCCGCTCCGCTAATCTTCAGACGTCCTCGGGATTGTCGACATAGACGAGCCCGGCCTTCGCCAGCGCCTCGCGCATGCTGTACATGTCGAGGCCAAGCTCGCCCGAAGCGAGACGCTTGCGCTTGCCGCCCTCGTCAGCGTTGCGCTTCTTCGCCTTCCCGGCGACCTCGGCCGCATGGCGCTTCGGGACCACGACGACGCCGTCGTCATCGGCGACGATGATGTCGCCGGGATCGACATTGACGCCGGCACAGACCACGGGAATGTTGACCGAGCCGAGCGTCGCCTTGACTGTGCCCTTGGCCGAGACAGCGCGCGACCATACCGGAAATTTCATCTCATGCAGCGCATTGACGTCGCGGCAGCCGGCATCGATGATCAGCCCCTGCACGCCGCGTGCCTGCAGCGAGGTCGCCAGCAATTCGCCGAACATGCCATCGGTATTGTCGGTGGTGCAGCCGACGACGAGGATGTCGCCCTTTTTGCACTGCTCGACGGCGACATGGATCATCCAATTGTCGCCGGGCTGCGCCAGCACGGTGACGGCGGGCCCGGCGATCGACGCGCCCGCCCAGACCGGGCGCAAATAGGGCTTCATCAGACCCACGCGCCCGTAAGCCTCGTGCACGGTCGAGACGCCGTACGCCGCCATTCCGGCGGGATCGGCACGCTTGATATTGCGAACGACGACCGGCTTCATGCCAGCTCCTCCGCAACCGTTGGGAACAGGCGCTGATAGGCCTCGCCATAGGTCATGGGCACGCCGGTGTTGCGGCTGCCCTGGATGCCGCGGTTGAGCGCGACGCGCTCGTAATAGCCCCACAGATGTTTTTGCGCGGCGAGGATCTGGAATGCCTCGTACTTCTCCTTCCAGACCTCATCGATCTTGAGGAGCAGATCCGGCTTGTAGTTGCACTGCTCAGGCTGATGCGGCTCGAACAGGAACACCGGCGGCGCCGAATATTTGTACTGCGCGCCGGGCTTGTGACCCATCGCCTGCGCGACCACACGCGTCTCCTGGGCGAAATGCGCTGCGTTCGGGTGGTCGAAATTATAAGGGTCTTCCAGCGCGTGGGTCAGCACGAAGCTGGGATTGAGCTCGCGGTAGATGTCGACCATGCGGTCGAAATGCGCCTCGGTCAGCTTGAGGGGATAATCGCCGCAATCGAAGAACTCGATCTCCGCGCCTAGCAGCTTTGCCGCCCGCTCCGCCTCGTCCTTGCGCCCGGCCTTGACCGATTCCAGCGTCGCGCCCTTTTCCTTCCAGGCAAACTGGCTCTCGCCGCGCTCGCCAAAGGACAGGCAGACGATCTTCATGCGATAGCCCTTCTTCGCATGCAGCGCGATCGCGCCGCCGGCGCGCCAGACGAAATCGCCGGGATGGGCGGTGATGACGAGACCTGTCTTCATGGGAGAAACTCCCCTCTCTTGTTCGTAAGCATCATAGACCGCCTGCGTCGCGCCGGAAGCCAATTCATCGGATCGCAGCGGCCACGTGTTCCTCGCCGTCGAGCACGCGCCTCAGCCGTTCGCCGTCGAGCGCGCCTTCCCATTTGGCAATCGCGATGGTCGCGACCGCGTTCCCGATCAGATTGGTCGGCGTCAGCCCCTGCGACATCAGGCGATGGATGCCGAGCACCAGTGCCACGCTCGTCACCGGGATGGTGCCGGTCGCCGACAGCGTCGCCGCCAGCACGACGAAGGCGGCGCCCGCGATCCCCGCCGCGCCCTTGGAGGTCACCAGCAGGATCAGCAAGAGCTCGATCTGCTCGGCAAGCCCGAACGGCGTGTTGGTCGCCTGCGCCAGGAACACCGAGGCCGCGGCAAGGTAGAGGCAGGTGCCGTCGAGATTGAAGGAGTAGCCGGTCGGGATCACGAGCCCGACCACGCTCTTCTCGCAGCCCGCCTTCTCCAGCTTGGTCAGCATCCGCGGCAGCACCGTCTCCGACGACGTCGTGGCGATGCAGATCAGCAGCTCTTCCCAGATGTAACGGATCAGCTTGAGCAGCGAGAAGCCGCAGAGCCGCGCGACGGGGCCGAGTGCCACGACGATGAAGACCACGCAGGTGAGATAGAAGCCTCCGAGGAGCTTGCCGAGCGAGGCCAGCGATCCCACGCCGAACTTGCCGACCGTGAAGGCGATGGCGCCGAATGCACCGATCGGCGCCGCCCACATCACGAAGCCGACGACGGCGAACACCATTTTTGCGGCGATGTCGATCAGATGGACCAGCGGCGCGGCCCGTTCGCCGAGCTGCACCAGCGCAAAGCCGCAAAGGACCGAGATGAACAGCACCTGGAGGATGTTGCCTTCGGCGAAGGCGCCGATGAACGTCGCGGGCACGATGTTCATCAGGAATGGCACGAAGCCGATGACGCTGGTCTGCTTGACATAAGGCTCGATCGCGCTGGCATTGATGCTGGCGGGATCGATGTTCATGCCGACGCCGGGCTTGAGCAAATTGATCGCGATGAGACCGATGATCAACGCGATCGTGGTCATGATCTCGAAATAGACGATCGCCTTCACCGCGACGCGCCCGACCCGCGCCATATCGGCCATGTGGGCGATGCCGTGCACGACGGTGCAGAAGATGATCGGCGCGATCAGCATCCGGATCGCCTTGATGAAGGCATCCCCGAGCGGCTGCATCTCGGCGCCCGCCTCCGGACTGGCGATCCCAAGCGCGATGCCGGCCGCCATGGCGATGAGCACCTGGATCCAGAGCTCCCTCCACCAGGGCCGCCCGCGCGGCTTGTCGATCGCGAGCACCGTCATCGGTCGAACTCGAACAGGCGCGCCGGATTGTCGACAAGGATCTTCTGCTGTAACTCCGGCTCCGGCGCGAACAGCGGAATCAGATCGACGAGGTCGCCGTCATTCGGCATCACCTTGACGTTGGGATGCGGCCAGTCGGTGCCCCAGATGACGCGGTCGGGCGCGGTCTCGACGATCTTTCGCGCGAACGGCACCGCGTCGGTAAAGGGCGGACCGCTGGAGGACACCCGCTCCGAGCCACAGATCTTGACCCAGCATTTCTCGTCGCGCTGCATCAGCTCGATCAAAATCTTGAACGGCAGCTGGTCGAGCCCCTCGGAGGCCTTCACCCGTCCCATGTGGTCGATGGTGTAACTCAGCGGCAGCCTTGCCAGCATGTCGGCATAATCAGGCAGGTCGATCGCATCGAAATGCAGGTCGATGTGCCAGCCGAGCGGCGCGACCATGGCGATGACGCGATCGAACACGCCCTTGTCGGGGACGCCGCCGAGATGGCGGACGAAATTGAAGCGGCAGCCGCGAAAACCGCCCTCGTGCAGCGCACGAAGCCCGCGCTCGGTGATGGTGTCGTCGATATTGGCGACGGCACGGTAGGCACCGTTACTCTGCGCGATCGCATCGAGCGCCACACTGTTGTCGGTGCCGTGCACGCTGGCATTGACGATGACGGCGCGCTCGACACCGATCTTGGCATGCAGCGCGCGGAAATCCTCCAGCGGCGCATCCGGCGGCGTGTAGGATCGGTCAGGCGCGTAAGGGTATTTCGAGCCGGGCCCGAAGATGTGGCAGTGCGCATCGCAGGACAGTTTTAGCAGCTTGAACTTCGGCGTGCGCGTGTTCCGATCGGGCGGCGGAATGGTGGGTGTGTACATCATCGTCATCAGGTGAACTTGAACAGGCGTGCGGGATTGTCGACCAGCAGCTTTTGCCGGACCTTTGCGTCGGGCGCGTAGAGGGGAATCAGGTCAACGATCTCGCCGTCGTTCGGCATGACCTTGACGTTAGGGTGCGGCCAATCGGTGCCCCAGAGCACGCGATCGGGCGCGTTGTCGATCAGCGCCTTGGCAAACGGCACCGCATCGTGGAACGGCTTGCCGACGGCGGAGGCGCGCTCGAGGCCGGTGATCTTGACCCAGCACTTCTCGTCCTTTTTCTGAAGGTCGAGCAGCGCGGTGAAGCCGGGATCGTCAAGCCCCTTCCCGGCCTGCACCGTGCCCATGTGATCGATCACATAAGGCGTCGGCAGCGCAGTCAGGAGGCCTGCGAATTCGGCGATCGTGCCCGGCTCAAAATAGACGTCGATGTGCCAGCCGAGCTCGGCAACGCGGTGCACGATGCGCTGGAACTTACCCATATCGCCGACGCCGCCGAGACGCCTGAGGAAGGCAAAACGGCAGCCGCAGATGCCGGCCTTGTCGAGCGCCGCCAGCTCCTTCTCGGTCATCTCGTCATTGACGTTGGCGATGCCCCTATAGGCCCCCTCGCTCTGGGCGATGGCGTCGGTGACGACGCGATTGTCGGTGCCGTGCACGGTCGCATTCACGATGACGCAGCGCTCGACGCCGATCGTCTCGTGCACGCGGCGGAACGCCTCCAGTGGCGCATCAGCCGTGTTGTAGGGACGCTTTTCCGCGAAGGGG
Organism: Bradyrhizobium sp. CIR18; assembly: GCF_014198295.1. NCBI lineage: Bacteria > Pseudomonadati > Pseudomonadota > Alphaproteobacteria > Hyphomicrobiales > Nitrobacteraceae > Bradyrhizobium > Bradyrhizobium sp. CIR18. The sequence goes on from NZ_JACIHF010000004.1 coordinate 9,871, forward strand.
TAACGCGACGCCGGCCCGAAGATGTGGGTATGGCTGTCGCAGGATTTTGCCGGCAGCTTGAACGACGGCGTCGTGGGATTTGGGTCCGGCGGCGTGATCGTCGACATCGCTTTCGGCTCTGCGCCTTGCGCACACGCCTCGCTCGCAAGCGCCGTACCGGCCAGTCCGGTCAAGAGATGCAAGCACTCCCGCCTGTTCATGTTCCCAACACCCTGTCACATCGTCCGCCTGCGAGCGGAAGCGCTGTTACGCGCCTCCCCTCGGGTGGCTTCTTTCAAGTCTTGCTGCTGACGACCGGCCGCCGCCGCGCCGGCGCGGCATGATCGAGCGGCGGCGCCTGGAATGAGGCGACCGTGGCCTGCACCAGCTGCTCGATAGCGCTGGCGGCATCGCCGCCATCGGCCTCGCCGCGCGACAGGCGCGAGACGCGATCCGGTGTCACCAACGAGTAATAGAGTGCGCCGAGCAGGAAGTGACTGCGCCAGACGATGTCGGTGCGCGGAATGTGCGGCAGGCTCTCGTGGATCGCATCGATGAAGGCGTGGCTGGTGTCGTCAAAGGTCTGCGCGATGATTTTTCGCGCGACCTCGTTGCCCTCGGCCGACATCACGGCGCGCAGCCGCGTGAAGCGCGCCCCCCCGCCGGCGAGGTCGCTGCCCGAGGTGAAGGCCGGCACCACATAGGCGCGCACGATCGCTTCCAGCCGGTCCTGGAGATCGCGCACCCGCCTGGCGGCGGCGAGCAGCTCCGAACGTCGCAAATTCATCGGCCCGCAATGGCGCCGGTAGATCTCCAGCAGCAGGCCGTCCTTGGTCTTGAAATGATAGGTCACGCTGCCGGGATTGGCTCCGGCAGCCTGCGCGATGTCGCGCACCGAGACGGCGTTGAAGCCGTTGGTGGCGAACAGCTCCTCGGCCGCGGCGAGGATTGCCTCGCGCATGTTCGGCTTGCGGGCCGTTTCCTTGCTGGTGGGCTTGCGTACCATGTGATTTGTACTATCGTACAAAAGATCAGGTCTCGTCAACAAAAACCATGGGCGGCATCCGGACGGCCTGGAAGACCGATGCAAGGATGCGTGCGCCCGCAAGGAGTGCTGGGAAAATGCTGGGTTTGAACAAGACAATCGGCGGATTGTTGCTGGGCGCCGGTTTGCTGCTCGCGGGCAGCGCCGCGCAGGCCGCCGACACTTATCCAAGCAAGCCGGTTCACATCCTCGTGCCTTACGCGGCCGGTGGCGCGGTCGACGTGCTCGCGCGCACGCTGAGCCAGGCGCTGGCCAAGTCCTGGGGTCAGCAGCCAGTAGTCGACAATCGTCCCGGCGCCGGCGGCATCGTTGCCTCGCAGGCGCTGACGCAGGCCGCGCCCGACGGCTACACGCTGATCCTGGTCGCGAGCGGCCATCCGCTCAACCAGTTCATCTATCCGAGCGTGCCCTACGACACGTTCAGGGATTTTACCGCAATCACCGAAGTCGCCTCCTCACCGCTCGCGATCGTGGTGGCCAAGGACAGTCCCTACAAGACGCTCGGCGACCTCCTGGCTGCGGCGAAGAAAGAGCCGGACAAGCTATCTTACGGCATGTCCGGAAACGGTACCTCGGCGCATCTGGCCGGCGAACTGCTGAAACACATGTCCGGCAGCAAGATCGTCGCGATCCCCTACAAGGGCGGCGCGCCGGCATTGACGGCCGTGATCGCAGGCGAGATCCCGCTCAGCATCAATCCGCTCGCGGAAGCGATCGGACAGCTCGAAGGCGGTCCGGTGCGCGCGCTCGCGGTGACTTCGGCTGAACGCTCCAAGGCATTACCTGACGTCCCGACCGTCGCAGAATCCGGCGTCGCCGGTTACGACGTTTCGGTGTGGTGGGGCGTGCTTGGTCCGGCAAAAATGCCGCCGGAGATCGTGGCGAAGCTCGAGACCGATCTGAAGGCGGCGCTGCAGGATCCGAACGTGCTGTCGACGCTCGGCAAGATCGGCGCCGCTCCGGTCGGCTCCTCCGCCAAGGAGTTTGACGCCTACATGCGCGCCGAGGCGACCAAATGGGAGCCGGTGCTGAAGGCGGCCAACATCCGCGCGCAGTGAGGCTCTTTGCATGAGGGCCTTCTCTGGACGCCTCGCCCGCACCGCCCTTTTGGTGGCCGCAATCATCAGCCTGTTCGGCGCGTCCGCGCGCGCCGACGGCGAGGCAAAGCTGCTGGCGCCGAGCGGGCTTGCGCGTCGGCATCTATCCGGGCAGCCCGACCTCGATGGTGACGGATGCCGTCGGCAAGCCGCACGGCCTCGCCTATGATCTCGGCGCCGAGCTCGCCCAGCGGCTCGGCGTTGGCGTCGATTATGTCAGGTTCGAGCGCGTTGCCGACATCGTCAGCGCGATCCACGATGGCAAGATCGACTTCACCGTGACCAACGCCACGCCGGCCCGCGCCAACGAGGTGAGCTTCAGCCAGCCCGTGCTGGCAATCGAGCTCGGCTTTCTCGTCCCGGCGAATTCGCCGATCAGAGAGGTCGAGGACATCGAGAAGCCCGGTGTGAAGATCGGCGTCACCAAAGGCTCGACCTCCGAGCGCACGCTGCCGACAAAATTCAAGAACGCGACCATCGTTCCCGCCGCAAGCGTCAAGGCCGCCATCGCGATGTTCGGGAGCAGTGAGATCGATCTCTACGCGACCAACAAGCCGACGCTGTTCGAAATGTCCGACCAGATGCCGGGCGCAAGGATTCTCGACGGCAATTGGGGCCTGGAGCACATGGCCATCGCGATCCCCAGAGGACGCGAAGAGGCGCTGTCCCTGCTCAACAGCTTCGTTGCGGAGAAACAGTCGTCCGGCGCGTTGGAGACGATCCAACGTCAGGCCGGCTTGCGCGGCGCGATGAAGGTAACGCGCAAGTAGGTCTCGCCGAGCGAGACCGCACGACGCAGCTGCTGCAGTCTCTCGAAAACCTGCGAACGATTGGCGATCGCAGCATCGCGATAGCCTCGCGTCCATTTGCTGCAAATCAACGCGGCAAGGTGGACAAAGCGTCATTTGTCTTCGGGGCTGCGCTAGGCGACCAGTGCCAAGATCGCCGGAGACCGAAGAATGAACAAACCCCTGTTGTTGACACTCCATCGCTGGATCACGCTGGTCTTTGCGCTTCCCCTGTTCGCGATCATCACCACCGGCCTGATCCTGGCGTTCGAGCCGCTGATGCAAGCCAATGGCATCGGCGGTCCGGCGATCGATGCCGCGCGCGTCGTCGAGCTGGTGAAGACGTACGATCCACACAACAAGGCGCGCGGGCTTTCGATCAATGCGGCTAGCCAGCGGATGACGCTGCAAGGCTCCGGCGCGCCGGCCATCGACCTCGTGACCGGCGCACCCGCTGCGGCCAGCTCCGGCCCGATCGATCTCTTCCGGTGGGCGCGGATCACGCATGAACGGCTGCTCGGCCAGGCGTGGCTGGTGACAAGCTCGACCATCGCCATGGTCATCCTGATGCTGCTCGGCAGCCTCATGGGACTGCCGCGGCTGCGCAACACGCTGTCCGGATGGCACAAGGGCACGGCCTGGTTCGCGCTGCCGCTCGTCCTGTTGAGCCCGCTGACCGGCCTGTGCATGGCGTTCGGCCTGACGTTTCAGAGCGGAGGCGTTCCGGCCGGCAGCGGCCGTCCCCTCGCCCTGCCCGACGCGATACGCATGGTCGCGGCCTCCCACGATCTCACGCACGTGATCTCGATCGGTATGCGCGGCGGCCACATGATGGCGCGAATCTATGACGGAGGAGAACTACGCGCCTATGCCGTCAATTCATCGGAGGTCACGCCACTGCCACGCAATTGGCCGCGCCTGATCCATGAGGGAAACTGGTCGGCCCTGATCGCCTCGTCGCTCAATGTGGTGACGTCGATCGCGCTGCTCACGCTGCTGTCGACCGGTCTCCTGATCTGGGCCCGACGTAAACTGCGCAAGCGGCGACCGCGCTCCGACCGCCAGGCCGGCGCGGCCGTGGTCGGCGCCCGCTGATCGCTCGGACGGTCAATTTTGCGCGCTCGCCCGCATCTTCTCCGGCCGCGCGACGGGCCGCAGGAGATCGGCATCATCGTCGGCCGACGGGATCAGGATCGCGCGCTCGCGCGGCAGCGCCTCCGGCATCTCGTCGCGGATGAAGGCGACGAGCTTTTCCCTGATCTCGCAGCGCAGGTCCCAGGATTGCGGGGCGTTTCTTGCGCTGACCAACGCACGTAGCTCGATGGTCCGGGAGTCCGCGTCGATCACCTGGAGATTGACCACCGCGCCATCCCAGAGCTTGGACTGCTTCACGGCATCCTCCAGCCAACGCCGGATGCGCGGCACGTCGGCGCGATAATCGACGTGCAGCGCGATCACGCCGATCAGGGAGGCGGTGTCTCGGGTCCAGTTCTGGAACGGCTTTTCGATGAAATAGGACAGCGGCACCACCATGCGGCGCCAGTCCCACAGCCGGATCACGACGTAGGTCGAGGCGATGTCCTCGACCCAGCCCCATTCGTTCTCGATGATCACGGCATCCTCGATGCGGATCGGCTGCGTGATCGCGATCTGCAGGCCGGCGATCAGGTTGCTGAGCAGCGGCCGTGCGGCAAGACCGACGATGATGCCGGCCGCGCCGGCGGAGGCGAACAGGCTGACGCCGTATTGCCTCACCGAATCGAACGTCATCAGCGCGGTGGACACCGTGATGACGACGATGATGGTATCGGTGACGCGCTTGAACACGCGAACTTGCGTGACGTGCTTGCGCGCGACGAAGTTCTCGGTGACATCGCGGAAATTCTGCAAGTACCGCGCCGCGCTCATGTCCACGATCCGGATCGAGATCCAGCCGATCAGGGCAATGACGGCCACGACGAACAGGCGCATCAGTGGCGTGCGGATCATGTCGTCGAGCGGGGCAAGCGGCAGGACCAATGCGACGGCCGCCAGGCAAAGCGCCAGCTGGGCCGGGCCCGCGGTGCGGTCGATGAACACGCTCAGCAGCGGAAGGCGGGTTCCGAAGGCGCGCGCGAGCAGCCATACGGCGACCCGGTAGACGAACAGCGCAAGTAAGATCGCGCCGACAACCAGGCCGAGGCCGACAAACCACGACGGTATCCAGCCGAACATCCTGTCGATGTCGGCCATCAGGGCCTGCAGATTCATCGATTGTCCCCGTCATTGCATTCGCGTAGCCCGCTCAACGCCTCCCGGCCGGCTTGGCTCCCCTCTCTCGTGCAACGCAGCATTCCGCAGATGCAACCGTCGCCGAACTGCGCTAATTTCGGGGCACGATGACCAGACGTACCGGCAGCGCCGATCTTCCCTTGCACACCGGGCGGGTTCCGCCGTGGCTTGCGAGCCGCATGGCTTCGCTCGGATCGATCGTCACGCAGGCGATCGTGCATCATTACGGCCGCGATGCGTTTCTCCAGCGGCTGTCGCATCCGTTCTGGTTCCAGTCATTCGGCGCCGTGATGGGAATGGACTGGCACTCCTCCGGCATCACCACGTCCGTGATCGGCGCGCTGAAGCGCGGGCTCGGGCCGCTCCAGGATGAGCTCGGCATCTATGTCTGCGGCGGACGCGGCCAGCATTCGCGCAAGACGCCGGACGAGTTGATGCAGCTCGGCGACCGCGTCGGATTCGACGGCGCAAAGCTGACCCGCGCCAGCCGCCTGGTGGCGAAGGTCGACAGCGCGGCCGTGCAGGACGGCTTCGATCTCTATCTCCACGGCTTCTTCGTGACCGCCGACGGCAAATGGACGGTGGTGCAGCAAGGCATGAACGGCGACAAGCGGCAGGCCCGCCGGTATCACTGGCATTCCGAGGCGCTGAAGAGCTTCGTCGATGCGCCGCACAGCGCGATCGACGGCCCGCAACAAGGCGAGATCGTCAATCTGACCGACCACCGCGCCGATATCTCGCGTAGCGCGCAGCTCGAGCTCCTCAGCGATCTCGGCCCCGATCGCATCCTCACTGAATTCGAGCGGCTCACCGGGACTGCGCCCGAGCCTGCGCAGGCCATGCTGCCGCATCTGATCATGCCCGCGCATCATGATGTCCGGCCGAAGGATGTGTTCGCGCGGCGCCTGCACGGCACCCTCGCCGCAGCCGCCGAACGCGGCCCGGTCGATTTCCCGGAGCTGCTGCTGACGCCCGGCGTCGGCGCGCGCACCGTGCGCTCACTGGCGATGGTCGCCGAGGTCGTGCACGGCGCGCCCTATCGCTTCAAGGATCCCGCGCGCTTCTCGCTCGCCCATGGCGGCAAGGATCGGCATCCCTACCCTGTCCCGATCAAGGTCTACGACGAGACCATTCGCGTGCTGAAGGGCGCGATCCAGAGCGCCAAGCTCGGACGTGACGAAGAGATGCAGGCGATCAGGCGCCTCGACGACCAGGCGCGGCGGCTGGAACGCACCGCGCGCGGCCCGTCCGTCGAGACCTATATCGCCGGCGAGCGCGGGGCCTCACCCGACCTCGACGGCCGCTCCGTGTTCGGCTGGGAGCGCGACCTCGTGCCGACAAAAAAGCGGACCGGCTGAAGACCGGTCCGCGAGTTCAGCGGGAGGAACGCCCCTCTCAGGTCTCGTCAGTCTCCGGCGTCTCGTCGAGCCGGTTGGCTGCGTGATCCTGATACTGTTCGGTCTGAATGGACTTGCCGTCCATGCCGCGAATGTCCGAATGCTGGGCCTTGTCGCGGTTGGACAGGACCATGTTATCGCCGATCTTCTCCTTGGGCACATCGGTCAATGCACCGGTGCCGTCGCCCTTGCCATGCATGCCGGATCTGAAGTGCGTCTTGCTGCCGTGCCCACCTGGCATCAGTCTCTCCTCTTGGCCGTGATCTTCTCTAGTGCTTCTGTTGCGCCGCTGTCGGTTTCGGCTGCTTGTGGCCGCTCTGGCCGGAGTCGTTGTGCTTGTTGTGGTCGCTTTCCTGGTTGAGGCCGCCGCGGCTCACCGGAAATTCGCTGTGTCGAGCTTCCGGCCGCGCGCGATGAGCAGCGGTACCCTCGACGTTGCGGCCGGATGCCTGATCGAGCTCCCTCGCATCGGGAATGTCAGGCTTGCGCTCGAGAATGCGAACCTGCTGTTCGTGGGTCTTTCTGCCTTGCATTCTGATCTCCAATCGTCACCTGCCGCCGCCCTTGCCGGCCGCGTCGTGGCGGTGATGAGAATCCTGCTCGCCTCCACCACCGGAGACGCGGCTGTGGCTTCGCTGTTCATCGTCCGCAGGCGGCTTCTTCACTTCCAGCGGCGCCTTCGCGTTCTCATGCGATGCGCCGGGGCCGCCCTGGCGAATGCTGTTGGGTGTCTTGGTGGATGTCGACATGAATGTCGCCTCCTCAACGGTCTTGCTGGTATCCCTGATTGGTCGTGTTCTGCTTGATGTTGCCTTGCTGTCCCTGTTGGTCCGGATTTTCCGCGCGCTGCTGACCGCGCGGAGTCTGATCGGCCGATGTTTGCTTGGTGTCGCCAGTTCCCTTCCGGCTCTGATTGGCCGGCGGAACATTCGGCATTTTGCTGGTCATGATCCAACCTCTTCGAGAGATGGGACTTCTGGGCCCGGAACTGTTCCGTCGCGTGCCTCAGGTCCCGGTGGACAACAGCAAGCGCCGCAGGCCGTTCCGAGCGGATCATGGTCAGCGACGATTTGCCGAAGGAGAGAGCTTCACTCCGCCCGCACGGGAGAACGATCGGCCATCGCTGGCGCCGCAGCGGCAAATGTTCCGTGGATCTCGGCCGTGACGGGAAGCTTCGCAATCATGCGAATCCCCGGGCGCTTGCGCCAATGGATCTGCGAGGGGTCGACGGCCAGACCAAGTTTCGGCCAGCGCACGAACAGCGCTTCCAGCGCGCAGGCCACCTCGATCCGCGCAAGCTGATGGCCGAGGCAGAAATGGATTCCCGTCCCGAACGAGAGGTGACGGTTCGGCTTGCGCTCGAGATCGAGGCTTTCAGGGTGATCATGCATCGCCGGATCCATGTTGGCGGCGGCGAGCATCACCATGACACGGTCGCCCTTCTTCAGACGCACGCCTTCGACCTCGACGTCCCGCCGCACATAGCGTGGCTTGGAGAACTGCACCGGTGACACGAAGCGAAGAAACTCCTCCACCGCAAGCCCGACACGGCTCCAGTCCTGCTCCAGCCAATCGCGGAGGCCAGGACTCCTAAGCAGCTCGTAGGCGGAACCGCTGATAAGATGCGTGGTCGTCTCGGAGCCGGCTGCGAGCAGCAAAAACACCATCGAGACCATTTCATCCGGCGTGATCTGGGCACCCTCGCGCTCGACCTGGACCAGCTCGGCGATCAGGCCTTCGCCGCCCTGCACGCGCGCGGCCTGCAATTGCTGCTCCAGGTAGCTCCGCATCTTTCGGAACGCCCACAGCAAGCGGAAGAAGCTGACGACATTCGTCAGCGAGGACATCGCGTTGCCCCAGGCGATGAATTTGGGCCGGTCGGCCAGAGGCAATCCCAGAAGCTCGGAGATCACTGCGAGCGGCAGGATGCGCGCGTAGCGCTGGACCAGATCGGCTGGCCGTCCCTCCGCGAACAGCTCGTCGGCCAGGCCGTCGGCAATGGCACGGATGCGCGGCTCCATCGCGACGATGGCACGACGGCGAAAGGCCTCGTCCACGATGCTGCGGAGCCTGGTATGGTCAGGCTCGTCCATCGTCAGCATGTTGTTGGCGATGGTCCTGACGAAGCTCGGCATCCACCAGCGCAGACCCGCGACGTCACCATCCTCCTTGCGCAGCGTGAAGGTAGCGCCGTCCTTCAGCACCTGAGCCGTCGCGTCATGGGTCGTGGTGATCCAGACATCGCCGACCAGAGGAAATCGCGTCGCGACGAGAGGACCGGACATGCGCAACGCCGCGATCGCCTTGGGCGGATCGCGAAAGAAGGCCTCGCTGGTGAAATCGAGGCGCGCTGTCATGGGATCACCGGAGTGATTGCTGGCGTCTCACCCAAATGGTATGGGCGGGCCAACGCGCAAGTCGGAACCCGCGCGAGGAGACGGCGATCTATCCACGCCCCGGCGAGCGCTGGCCGGTCTTGCGTTGCTGCTGGTTGGTATAGGCGTCCCAATGGCTCCAGCTGCCGTTGCTGAGGCTCTGCATGTCGGTGCCGAGCGGACGGCGCGTGCGCTTGTCGTGATCGGCGATCACGCGCTCGGACTGGGCGATCTTGCGCTTGAGTTCCGCGATCGCCTTCTGGGTCTGGCCGTTCCGCTTCGAGGAGGCGATCTCGCCCATCGTGAAGCGCGCCGTCTCCAGCGCCTTCAACTCGGCGCGGTTCTTCTTCAACTGGACCCGGTGCCAGGCGATGTTGCTGTCGCTGTCCGCAACCATGTGGGAACTCCGCTGATTCGTTCCCACAGTGTATCAAGCGCCGAATCGGCGCCGCAACGGGCCCCACGCGGCGAAAATGCGGTCTTCTCAAGCTAGAATTGCGCGTTAGCGCTCGGCAAAGGCCTTTTCGACCACGAATTGGGCCGGCTCGCCGTGATTGCCCTCGATAAAGCCGCGCTCACCCAGGAGCACGCGGGTATCAGCGACCAATGCCGGGCTGCCGCAAATCATGACGCGGTCGTGGGCGGCCTCCAGCGCCGGCAGGCCGATATCGGCGAACAGCTTGCCTGTGGTGATGAGGTCGGTGATGCGGCCGCGGTTGCGGAACGGATCGCGCGTCACGGTCGGATAATAGACCAGCTGGTTCTGAATGTACTCGCCGATCAGCTCGTCCTTCGGCAGCGTCTCGGTGATCATCTCGCCATAGGCGAGCTCCTTGACGTGCCGGCAGCCATGCAACAGCACGACCTTCTCGAACCGCTCATAGGTCTCGGGGTCCTTGATCACGCTCAGGAACGGCGCAAGGCCCGTGCCGGTGCCGATCAGGTAGAGGTTGCGCCCCTCCTCCAAATTGTCGATCACCAGCGTGCCGGTGGCCTTGCGGCTGACGATGATCTCGTCGCCTTCCCTCAAATGCTGGAGCCGCGAGGTCAGCGGACCGTCCGGCACCTTGATCGAGAAGAACTCCAGCGTGTCCTCGTAATTGGCGCTGGCGACGCTATAGGCCCGCAGCAGCGGCTTCTCGCCGACCTTGAGCCCGATCATGGTGAATTCGCCGTTGCGGAAGCGGAAAGTCGGGCTGCGCGTGGTCTTGAAGGAGAACAGCGTATCGGTCCAGTGGTGGACGCTCAAAACGCTTTCCTGGTTGAAATTGCTCATCTCACCTTCCCTGTCGCTTCCAATGCGGTTCCGAGGCGGGCAGCTATGCGTCGTTTGTACACGATCATTCGTATACTAATGAATAATCCTGCTTGATCCCGCGGTCAAGGCTGCCCAAGATCGAAAGCGTTGCAGTTAGGAATAAGGAGCCCCTTCCATGGCGCATGACGCACCCCAGGCCACCGGACCCTCGAAGCTCGTGATCCGGAATATCGGCCTGATCCTGTCCGGCGCCCTGGAAAAGCCGATCCTGGATGGCGACACCATCGTCGCCGAGAACGGCAAGATCACCGCGATCGGCCGCTTCAAGGACGTCGACATCGAAGGCGCGACCACGATCGTCGAGGCCAATGGGACCACGGTCGCGCCGGGCCTGATCGACAGCCACGTCCACCCTGTGGCGGGCGACTGGACGCCGCGCCAGAACCAGATCGGGTGGATCGACAGCAACCTCCACGGCGGCGTTACCACCATGATCTCCGCCGGCGAGGTGCACATGCCCGGCCGCCCCCGCGACGTCGTCGGGCTGAAGGCGATGGCGATCTTTGCGCAGCGCGCATTCTGGAATTTGCGCCCCGGCGGCGTGAAGGTTCACGCCGGTGCGCCGGTGATCGAATGCGAGATGGTCGAGGAGGACTTCAAGGAGCTGGCCGCCGCCGGCGTCAAGCTGCTCGGCGAGGTCGGCCTCGGCGGCGTCAAGGACGGTCCCACTGCACGCAAGATGGTCGGCTGGGCGCGCAAATACGGCATTCAGAGCACCATCCACACCGGCGGCCCCTCGATCCCCGGCTCCGGTCTGATCGACAAGGACGTGGTGCTGGAGGCCGACACCGACGTGGTCGGCCACATCAATGGCGGCCACACCGCCCTGCCCGACGATCAGATCCGCTGCATCTGCGAGGGCTGCAAGCGCGGCCTCGAGCTCGTGCATAACGGCAACGAGCGCTCCGCTCTGTTTACGCTGCGCACCGCGCGCGAGATGGGCGATCTGCACCGGGTCATCCTCGGCACCGACGCGCCCGCCGGCTCCGGCGTGCAGCCGCTCGGCATTTTGCGCATGGTCTCGATGCTGTCCTCGCTCGGCGAACTGCCGGCCGAGCTTGCGTTCTGTCTCGCCACCGGCAACACCGCCCGGATGCGCGAGCTCGATTGCGGCCTCATTGAAGTCGGCCGTTCCGCCGACTTCGTCATCATGGACAAGGCCCAGCACTCGCCCGGCAAGAACATCCTGGAGAGCGTCCAGCTCGGCGACCTCCCGGGCATCGGCATGACCATCATCGACGGCATCGTGCGCACCCAGCGCAGCCGGAACACGCCGCCCGCGGGGAAAGTGCCGGAGGTGGTGGCGAAGTGACGCAGCCGGAGCGGCACACCGCTCGGCATCGCCCCTCGATGGCGTTGAACAAGTCTGCGACCTGCTGCGTCTAACGCAGGCAGCCCCCGGCGGCGGCATTTCATTGCTGGACCATCGAGGGAAACATGAAGAACTCATCGCGAATAGCCGTCGGCGTTGCTGGCGCGGTGGCGGGCTATATCGCGATCTTTGTGCTGTTTTCCCTGTTCGATTTCGGCAACCGCGCGGACCCGATCACCTCGGGTCTGTTGGGACTGTTCGTTTACTCCCCCATCGGCGCGATCGCCGGCGCGGTGGTTGCCAACTGGCTGGTGAGGCGTTCAGGCCAGGACGCGGGCAATGGCAGCATCGCGCGCAACAGCCTGAAGTCTCTCGGCGTCGTCGTCCTGCTCTGCGTCGCCGGGATCGGCATCTACATCGCTTACGCCTATGCGACTGCGACGCCATGGCTCAACCGGAACGGCGGCAATCCCCTGCTCGTATTTGAGGTCCGTTTTCCGGCCGGGGTCGCGGCGCCGACATCGGCCCAGGGCATCACCATCGAATTGCAGACCGACCTCAACACGATGCCGGGCGAAGTGACCCCGACCGCCTTCTATCGTGACGGCGACCAGCCCGTCATCGCAGGCGAAGTCGAGCTCGCGTTTCGAACCTCGCACCGGCAGCTCGCTGTCAATATCGAGGGCCAACCGGGCCGAATCTATCCGATCGACTTGACGGCCCGGGCGCCGCATACGCCGGAGTTCGGGACCTGGCGGCGGCTCGCAGACGGCAGCGAAATTCGCTACCGCGCCAAATGGCCGGGCAAGACGTAAGCGTTCGAGATCAGCGCTTCTTCGCGATCTCACATCGCACATAGGTCTGGCGCTTGGCCTGCCCGACCGGTCCGTTGTCCATCACCAGCTTGCCGTCCACAGCGATGGAGACCCGGGGATTGGAGCGAAACTTCTCGCCCTCGCCTTCGCAGGCGAGCTTCATTTTCCAGCCGAGCTTTCCGTCGGCGGTGATCTCGCCGGCGCGGCAGCGCGTCTCGTACCAGTAGAGGCGATTGCCGCCTTCGACGCTCATGCGGTTGGGGCTGTCGTCATCGCGGCAGTCTTTTTTGGTGGACGCCCAGAAGCCCTCGTAGGGCTGCGCGGCAAAGGCGGGCGCGCAACTGCCCGCCAGCACCGCACCGAGAGTGAGGAGCATCGTAAACTTCGCCGCGACTCTCATGACTAATACCTCGACAAGTCCCTCATCGAGGTTAGTCGCCCGTCCCCGCACCTTGTTCAACTGCCGTAGGGTGGGCAAAGCGACTTGTCCGCCATAGCTCGAAGAGCGACGGCGGAAGCGTGCCCACCATTGAGAAGCGGTGGGCACGGCCCTTCGCGCCTTTGCCCACCCTACGAGACCTTCTACGGCACCCTCACCGCAGCTTGTTCAACAGCGCCATCAGCATCTCGCGCTCTTTCGTGTCGAGCGGCGCCAGCGTCTCGCGGGTGATGGCGAGCGCGTTCGGCGCGACCTTCTCCGAAAGCTGCTGACCGGCGCGCGTCAGGCTGACCAGCAGCCGCCGACCGTCCTCGGGATCCTGGCTGGTCTCGGTCAGGCCACGCGCCGTGAGCCGATCGATCACGCCCTTGATCGTCGCGACGTCCATCGCCGTCAGCCGGCCGAGCTGGTTCTGCGAGCACGGCCCGGTCTCGGCGAGCTTCGACAATGCCGCCCACTGCGTCGGCGTCAGATTGGTGCCGATATCGCGGGAGAAGATCGAGCTGTGGCGCTGCCAGACCTGGCGCAGGATGAAACCGACCTGCTCGTCGAGCACGTAAGGCGGTTTTGCCGGTTTGACGCCCTTCTTCACCGCGACACTTCTCGCCATCCGTCCCCCGCCTCTCACAACGACAGATGCGCGTCGCGGATATCCGGACGCGCATCGAGCTCGGCCATGGTGCCGCCGAAGCAGATGCGGCCGCGCTCGATGATGTAGGCGCGATCGGAAATCAACCGCGCGAAATGCAGATTCTGCTCGGAGACGACGATGCTGACGCCCTCCTTCTTCATGGTCAGGATGGCATCGACCATCTGCTCCACGATCTTCGGCGACAGGCCCTCCGAGGGCTCGTCCAGCAGCACCAGCGACGGATTGCCCATCAGCGTGCGCGCGATCGTCAGCATCTGCTGCTCGCCGCCGCTCATGCGGCCGCCGGGACGGTTCTTCATCTCGCCGAGATTTGGAAACAGCGCGAACAGCTTTTCGCGCGTCCAATGCGGCGCGTTCGGACGCTTGGGCTGCTTGCCCACTTCGAGATTTTCCTCGACGGTCAGGTCGGTGAATATCCGGCGCTCCTCCGGCACATAGCCGAGCCCCTCGCGCACGATCTCGTGGGTCGGCTTGGCCGAGACGTCCCTGCCCTCGAACATGATGCGGCCGGTTCGTTGCGCGACCAGGCCGACGATCGAGCGGAACGTCGTCGACTTGCCGGCACCGTTGCGCCCGAGCAGCGCTACCACCTCGCCCTCGCCGACCTCGAAGCCGATGTCGAACAGGATATGCGCCGGGCCATAATGGCTGTTGAGGCCCTCGACGGTGAGCTTCATATTGGTGCTCCCTCGCGATGGCGGGCATCGTAAACCAGGCCCTCGCCGAGATAGACCGCCTGCACCTGCGGATTGCCGCGCACCTCGGCTGGCGTGCCCTCGGCAATCAACGTCCCTCGATTCAACACGATGATGCGGTCGGCGTGCTCGAACACCACGTCCATGTCGTGCTCGGTGAAGAGCACGCCGATCGATTTCTCCCGCGCAATGCTCGCGGTCAGCCGCATCAGGTCGACCCGTTCGCGCGGCGCCATGCCGGCGGTCGGCTCGTCCATCAACAGCAGCTTGGGCTGGTTGGCGAGCGCCACCGCAAGCTCGAGCCGCTTGAGGTCGCCATAGGCAAGCTCACCGCAGGGGCGATCGGCATAGCCGCCCATGCCGACCAGCTCGAGCAGACGGCCGGCCTCGCCGCGGTCGAACTTCGGCGCCGAGCCGAACAGATTGAACAGCTGCTTGCCGTGCGAAATTAGTGCGACCTGCACGTTCTCGCGCACGGTCATGGTGGCGAAGGTCGCGGTGATCTGGAAGGTGCGCCCGACGCCGAGCCGCCAGACCTCCCGCGGCTTCCTGCCCGTGATCTCTTCACCGCGCAGGCGAACATGGCCGGTATCGGGCTTGTTCTGGCCGTTGAGCATGTCGAAGCAGGTGCTTTTTCCCGCGCCGTTCGGCCCGATCAGCGCCAGAATTTCGCCGGCGCGCAGCGAGAACGACACGCCGCGCACGGCGTGGATGCCGCCATACGATTTGGTCAAGCCTTCAACGGCGAGAAGTGGAGGTGCAACACTCATTCGGCAGACTCGATCGGCTTGGCAAGCAAGGGAGACCCCGGCGGCGATGCCTTCCTGCGGCGCTGCGCCAGCATCTCCAGCATGCCGACAATGCCCTTGGGGAAGACGACGACGATCAACATGATGAAGCCGCCGAGCACGAGCTTCGACAAATCGGTCTGGCTGACCAGCCAGATGTTCAAGGCCTTGTAGACGATGGCGCCGATCACCGCGCCGGACACCGTCTCGACACCGCCGAGCAGCACCATCACCAGCGCATCGACCGAGAGCGAAATGCCGAGATTGTCTGGGAAGACACTGCCCTTGAGGTAGGCAAACAGCGCGCCGCCGATGCCGGCGGTCGTCCCTGCGATCACGAAGGCCGTCCACTGGATGCGCTTGGCATTGATTCCGATCGCCTCGGTGCGCAGCAAAGAGTCGCGCGTCGCCCTTAGCGCGTAGCCGAATGGCGAGAACACCATCGCCCGCAGCGCAATGGTCACCAGCGTGGCAACGCCGAGCACCAACCAGTAGAAGTGCGACGGGCTCGCCGCCCATTTTTCCGGCCAGACGCCCAATATGCCGTTGTCGCCGCCGGTGACGCTCACCCATTGGAACGCGATCGACCAGACGATCTGCGCGAAGGCGAGCGTCAGCATGGCGAAGTAGACGCCGGAGAGCTGCACGGCGAAAAAGCCGAACACGGCGG
Source organism: Bradyrhizobium sp. CIR18 (assembly GCF_014198295.1). Taxonomy (NCBI): domain Bacteria; kingdom Pseudomonadati; phylum Pseudomonadota; class Alphaproteobacteria; order Hyphomicrobiales; family Nitrobacteraceae; genus Bradyrhizobium; species Bradyrhizobium sp. CIR18. The sequence goes on from NZ_JACIHF010000004.1 coordinate 25,512, forward strand.
CGCCCATGCAGCCGAGCAACGGCCCGAGCAGCAGGCACACGATCATCGGCAGCCCCGCCATCTTGGCGAGGAAAGCGACGCCATAGGCGCCGAGGCCAAAATAAGCGGCATGGCCGAAAGACGCGAGGCCGCCGACCGACATCAGGAAGTGCAAGGAGACGGCGAAGATGACGAAGATTGCGATCTCCGAGCCGACGGTCAGCGCGTAGTTACCGGCGAACAGCGGCAGCGTCGCCGCGATCACGAGCGCCGCAAGCGCCGCAAGCCGCTCGTTCGACGTCAGCGGGCGCCAGGGATTGACGGTGAGACCAGGCGTCTTGCGCGCGGGCGCTTCCGGCTTGCCGAATAGGCCCCACGGCCGGACGATCAGCACCACCGCCATCACCAGGAAGACCAGGATGATGGAAATCTTGGGGAAGATCAGGATGCCGAAGGCGTTGAGCTCGGAGACCAGCACCGCCGCGACGAACGCGCCGACGATGCTGCCGAGGCCGCCGATCACGACCACGACGAAGACTTCGACGATGATGCGCAGATCCATCGCGTGATGCACGGCATCGCGCGGGATCTGAAGCGCGCCGCCCAGCGCGGCGAGGAAGACACCGACCGCGAACACGGACGTGAACAGCCATTTCTGATTGACGCCGAGGGCTGCGACCATGTCGCGGTCCTGCGTCGCCGCGCGCACCAAAACGCCCCAGCGCGTGCGCTGGAACAGCAGCCAGAGAATGCCGAGCACGACGGGGCCCAGCACGATCAGGAACAGGTCGTAGCTCGGGATGTTCTGGCCGAAGAAATCGATCGCCCCCTTGAATCCGGGCGCACGACGGCCGACGAGATCGTCAGGCCCCCAGATCAGCACCACGAGATCCTCGACCATCAAGGTCAGGCCGAAGGTCGCGAGCAGCTGGAACAGTTCCGGCGCGTGATAGATGCGGCGGAGCAGTACCATCTCGACCAGCACACCGATCAGTGCCACGGCAATCGCCGCGAGCACGATGCCGCCCCAGAAGCCGAACGCGCCCGACAGGCGCTCCGTCAGCGTGAAGGCGATGTAAGCGCCGATCATGTAGAAGGCGCCATGCGCGAAATTCACGATCCGCGTCACGCCGAAGATGATCGACAGGCCCGAGGCCACCAGGAACAGCGACGCCGCGCTGGCGAGACCGGTCAGAAACTGTACGACGTAAAAGGCCATCGGCGGTCCGGGTTGGTGTTGCATGCCGAGGCACGCGGTCTTGGTTCACCTCTCCCCGCTCGCGGGGAGAGGTCGAATTTGCGCGATGCGCAAATTCGGGTGAGGGGGAGTCTCCGCAAGACTCGCTGTCACCTCCCTCGCGGAGGCTCCCACTCACCCCGACCCTCTCCCCGCAAGCGGGGCGAGGGAGAAGGAAGACATCAATCCTTCGGACGCAGCTTCTCGACTTCGGCATCGCTGGGCAGATAGTCCGCGCCCTTCTTGTAAGCCGAATCCACCATCACGCCCTTGCCGTCCTTCAGTGCGGTCTTGCCGACGAAGGCACCGAGCGTCGACTGATGGTCGATCTTGCGGAAGGTGATCTCGCCGAATGGCGAGGGCATCGACAGTCCCTCCGCGGCAGCGATCAGCTTCTCCGGATCGGTCGAGCCCGCCTTCGCCAGGATCGCGGCGGCCGCCTTGATGGTCTGGTAGCCGACGATGGAGCCGAGGCGCGGATAGTCGTTGTACTTGGCCTGGTACGCCTTCAGGAACGCGTCATGCTCGGGCGTCTTGATCGAGTACCAGGGGTACCCGGTGACGATCCAGCCCTCGGGCGTCTCATCCTTGAGCGGATCAAGATACTCCGGCTCGCCGGTCAGGAAGGAGACGACCTCGCGCCCCTTGAACAGGCCGCGGGTGTTGCCTTCGCGCACGAGCTTGACGAGGTCGGCACCGAAGGTGACGTTGAGAATCGCTTCGGGATTGGCGGCGGCAACCGCCTGCACCACGGGGCCCGCGTCGATCTTGCCCTGCGGCGGCCACTGCTCGTCGACCCACTGGATGTCAGGGCGCTTCTCCGACATCAGCTTCTTGAACACGGCAACGGCGGACTGGCCATACTCATAGTTCGGCGCGATCGTCGCCCAGCGCTTGGCCGGCAGCTTTGCGGCTGCTTCCACCAGCATCGCCGCCTGCATGTAGTTCGAGGGACGCAGGCGGAAGGTGTACTTGTTACCCTTGGACCAGGTCACGGCATCCGTCAGCGGCTCGGCCGCGAGGAAGAACACCTTCTTCTGGTTGGCGAAGTCACTGACGGCAAGGCCGATGTTCGACAGGAACGTACCCGTCAGCATCGCGACACCCTCGCTCGACACCAACTCGTTCGCCGCGGTCTGCGCGTCCGCCGGCTTGCCGCCGTCGTCCTTGGAGATCACAACGAGCTTCTTGCCATTGATGCCGCCGGCCGCGTTGATCTCTTCGACCGCGAGCTGCCAGCCCTTGCGATAGGGCTCGGTGAACGCCGGCAGCAGCGAATAGCTGTTGATCTCGCCGATCTTGATGTCCTGCGCCAGGGCCGAATGAGCCATGCCGCCCGCCAGAAGCGCGAAGGCCGCGCCGACGAAGTAATTTCTTGCTCGCATCCCAACCTCCAGTTTTGAACTCTTTACGTCTTCTGCGTGATCTCATCCGAGAGGCTGTGCCCGCCTCCCGCTTCGAGCCCTATCTCAGACCGTCCTCGCCCTTCACTTCCGCAACCGTGAGCCCGCCGACGCGCGGTAGCGGCCGGCCGCTGTCGGTAACGGCGACCGCGACCATGATCTCGTTGGCACGCGGCGCGTCGTTGATCTGCACTTCCATGCCGTCGAAATGGCTGCGCACGAACGCGGCGTCCTTGTGCCCCAGCGGGATGTCGAGCGTCGTGCCCGGCCCGCTGCGCTTCTTCGACGACGGGATCAATGCCGCGCCCTTGCTCAGCACCTTGCGAACCGGCGCGCCCATCTTGGGGTGGAGGATCGCGGCGGCATGCTCCAGCTCACCGTTCTCGCCGACGGCGGCGGCCTTGCCATAGCTCTGCGCCTTCGCACCATCGATGCCGAGCGCCGCCACGGCGCGCTTCGACAGCAGCTCACCCAGCTCCTCGCCGATCGCGATCAGCGGCGAGAGATCCTCGACATATTGTCCGGCAAAGGGATTTTCGATGACTGCGATCGCCGCGGCACGCCGGGTCGGCGGCGAGACCTGGCGGCCCATCTCCATCTGCGTCTCTTCGACGACGGTGACGATCTTGCGGATGATCGCGCTCATGTTTCGCTTCCCCGTTCAGGCACAGACCGCGTTCTCCAGCACAAGCGGGCGCGTTCGTTGCTCTTCTATATCCTTAGGTTCGATGACAAGCATATCACCACAAAGCCGCACCACGGCACCCTCGATCAATCCGCGATCGAACAATTGGCGTGCACATTCCGCGCCAGATTCGAGCGCGACGGCGATCTCGTCCTGCGACAACTCGCCGACGTCGCGCGTCACGAGGCGCTCGCCGAGATCGCTGTCGGGCTGCAGCTCGCTTGCAGGCGTCCGGATAATGGAGGGATGCCCGGGCAGATCGACAGCGTTGCCGATGATCGTGGCAGCCGCATCGGCCTGCGACGCCGTTGCCGCCAGCACCGTCACGGCATCGGCAATGCCGAGCGAAAAGCTGCGGCCGTGCCGGCCGCTTGTCGCGATGCCCCGCACGGGGTCATCCGCGTCAACCCTCATCGTCCGCATCACGCCGGCGCGATCGGGCCGGTCCATCAGGCCGACCGAAAAATGCTCGCCCTTGCCGAGATGAAGCGCGATATCGCCGCCATTGTTGACATAGGCCTGATCCAGCGTCGCAGCGCCCAACATGGCGCCCAGGATCTCCTCCGCCACGCTACCGGCAACAGCCGCCATCGGCGTGATGAAGCAATCGGAGGCATAGGGTGCGACAGCGGCATGCATCCGGCGGGCCACCACGCCCTTCAGCGAAGTCCGATTCCCGGCGGCCGTGCGCAGCTCCGGCAATTCGGCGCAGAGCTCGTCGAGCAGTCCAGTGAAGCGGCGCACAGCCGCCTCATAGGCTGCACGCACATCGTCCGCGCGCCCCCTCGCCTCAACGACCAGATCAATCGGTCCATCCTGCAAATGCAGCCGCCGGCCATCAGACAGCAATGCGATTTGCGGGAGCCTTGTCATGCCCGCGGCCCCGGGATCGGGTTCTGCCAGGGCAGCTGGCGGACATCGTCGCCGTTCTGGACCTCGGAGAGCGGCTTCACGTAATCCATGTGCCCGCCGAGCGCGGCATAGTCGGACAGCTTCATCGTGAACTCGATCGGCGCAACCAGCGCCGGCGTCGGCACGTAGCCGAACGCGCCCGCCGGCATCTGCGTCACGTCGACCATGTAGGTGATGCCGCCCCCCGGCCAGACATAGACCGGTGCACCGCCGCTGGTGACGCGCGTCAGCGCGTCCTTCACCGAGCGCGTCAGCCGCACCGGATTGTCGGTGACACCGGCACGCAGCGAGCCGCCGGCACCGGCCATGAACAGCACCGTGCACAGCGCCGGCTCGCAATTCTCCTGGATGCGCTCGACCGAGAATTTCAGATCATCCGGCATCTCGGTCTCGACCGGCTTCAGGGCCTCGTCAAGCACGTAGTAAGACGAATGCTCGCCGGTCGTGGAGACCATCAGCATCGAGAGACCCGGTTTTGCCTCCTTGGCATCGAACGGCCCGAGGATGGCGAGCGGATCGGAGATGTTGGTGCCACCCCACCCCGTGCCGGGATCTGCGACCTGGAAATAGCGGCCGGGCGTCGAGCGGCGGCCCTTCATCTTGATGCCGGTGTCGGCGATGTCGAGCAGCTTGCCGGCCTGATGCTCCGAGAGCACGCCGGTGATGTGGTCGTCGACCACGACGACTTCGTCGACCTTGCCGTGCCATTGCTTGGCGAACATGCCGATCGTCGCCGAGCCGCAGCCGACGCGCATGCGCTCTTCTTTCATGCCGTTGACGATCGGCGGTTGGCCGGCCTGGACGACGACGCTCGCGCCGCCGTCGATGGTCAGCTCGACCGCCTTGCAATTGGCGAGATCCATCAACGTGTCGCAGGTGACGCGGCCCTCCTTCTTGGAGCCGCCGGTGAGATGATGCACGCCGCCCAGCGACAGCATCTGCGAGCCGTATTCGCTCGTGGTGACATGGCCGACCGCCTCGCCCTGCGCGCGCACGGTCGCGGTCTCCGGCCCCAGATAGCGGTCGGTGTCGATCTTCACCTTGATGCCGCAATAGGAGAAGATGCCCTCGGTGACGACAGTCACCATGTCGACGCCGTCGACCTCCGCGGAGACGATGAACGGCGCCGGCTTGTAATCGGGGTAGGTCGTGCCCGCACCGATCGCAGTCACAAAGGTCGAAGGTTCGTGGACGATCTTGCCGTCCCAGTCTTCGGTGCGGCTGAACGGGACCAGCTTGCCGCCATGCGAGACCGTGCGCTCCAGGATCACATGCGGATCGACGCGGACGAGCTTGCCGTCGTGGTTGGCGTAGCGATCGCAGGCGCCCGCCGCGCCCGGCTTGATGTAGCACATCACCGGACAAGCATCGCAGCGGATCTTGTCGATAGCAGCGCTCGTCGTTTCCATCACCATGTCAGAGCCAGCGAGACCGCGGTTATCATTCGTATACGAACGATGGTGCGCGCGCCCCGGATGGCTGTCAAGCGGCGGTGCAGCGCAAAAGATGCGGCTGCTGCATAAAACCTCATTTGCCTATCCGCTCTGTCCACAAAGAAGGCAGTCGCGCTGCAGTGCGGCATGCATGGCTTGCACGTTTGTGTACAAACGGTATCGTCGCGACGTAGATTTTCGCCATGACTTTGGCCGAGCGCTTGGAAACGAGGATGACGCAGACACCGATCCGCCTCACCGTGAACGGGGGGATCCACGAGGTCGCTGCAGCGCCGGAGACGCCGCTGCTCTACGTGCTGCGCAACGATCTCGCGCTCAACGGCCCGAAATATGGATGCGGCCTCGGCGAATGCGGCACCTGCACTGTCCTGATCGACGGGACGGCGGCCCGCTCCTGCGTGATTCCCGTCGGTGGCTGCGCCGGCCGCGACATCGTGACGCTCGAAGGGCTCGGCACGCGCGACAAGCCTGACCTCGTGCAGCAGGCCTTCATCGACGAGCAGGCCGCGCAATGCGGCTATTGCCTCAACGGCATGATCATGACCACCAAGGCGCTGCTCGCGATCAACCCGCGGCCGACCGAGCAGGAAGCGCTGGCGGCGCTGCGCTACAATCTCTGCCGCTGCGGCACGCATGTCGAAATCCTGCGTGCCGTGATGCGCGCTTCAGGCCAGCTCACCGAGGCCGTTGATTGATGGCCTCCCCTGCCCCTAATGGAGCTGAGCGCCAATCCGGTTCGCTCGTCGTCGTCCGCACCGTGGATGAACTCACGTCCGAGACTTTCATCCGCATCACCGCGGATGGATCGGTCAGCGCGTATAACGGCCATGTCGATCTCGGCACCGGCATCCGCACTGCGCTCGGCCAGATCGTCGCCGAAGAGCTGGATGTGTCCTTTGCGCGCGTCGTCGTGGTGCTCGGCGACACTGCGGTGGTGCCCAACCAGGGCGCGACGATCGCGAGCGAGACCATCCAGATCACCGCTGTTCCCCTGCGCAAGGCCGCGGCGCAAGCCCGTCACTTCCTGATCGCGCGCGCGGCCGAGCGGCTGGAGCTGCCGGCGGCGGACCTCAGAATCGAGGACGGCCTGGTGCGCGGCCGCGACAACCGCAGCATCAGCTACGGCGAATTGATCGGCGACGAGACGATCCGCCTGGAGTTGGCCGACGACGTCACCGTCAAAGCGGTCGGCGATTATGCCATCGTCGGTCAGTCGACGCCGCGCGTCGACCTGCCCGCCAAGGCCACGGGCGAATTGACCTTCGTTCACGATATCCGCGTCCCCGGCATGCTGCACGGCCGCGTGGTGCGACCGCCCTATGCCGGTGTCGATGCCGGGCCGTTCGTCGGCACCAGCCTGATCGCGGTCGATGAAGCGTCGGTACGCGACATTCCTGGCCTCGTGGCGGTCGTGCGCATCGGCGACTTCGTCGGAATCGTCGCCGAACGTGAGGAAAATGCGATCCGCGCGGCGGAGCAGCTCAAGGTGAGCTGGCAGCCGACGCCTACCCTCACCGATCTCGCCGACGTCGAGACCGCGCTGCGCGCCAATCCATCGACACCGCGCACGCTGATCGACAAGGGCGACGTCGATGCGGCGATATCAGGCGCGGCCAAGCCGATGCAGCGCACTTACGTGTGGCCGTATCAGATGCACGCCTCGATCGGCCCATCCTGCGCCGTCGCGGATTTTCAGGACGGCAATATCCGGGTCTGGTCCGGCACGCAAAATCCGCACGTGCTGCGCAGCGACCTCGCATTGTTGGTCGAGCGTCCCGAGAGCGAGGTCGAGGTGATCCGGCTGGAAGCCGCCGGCTGCTACGGGCGCAACTGCGCCGACGATGTCACCGCGGATGCGCTACTGCTGTCGCGCGCCGTCGGCCGGCCCGTGCGCGTGCAGCTGACACGCGAGCAGGAGCACGCCTGGGAGCCCAAGGGCACCGCGCAGCTCATCGACGTCAATGGCGGCCTGGATGCGAACGGCGGTATCGCAGCGTATGATCTCGCCACGCGTTATCCCTCGAACGCTGCGCCGACGCTGGCGCTGCTGCTCACCGGTCGCATTCCATCCGAGCCCGCCGTGCTGCAGATGGGCGACCGCACGGCGATCCCGCCCTACGATTACGACCACATGCGCGTCGTCGCCCACGACATGCCGCCGATCGTGCGCGCCTCCTGGTTCCGCGGCGTCTCCGCGCTGCCGAACACGTTTGCGCACGAATCCTACATCGACGAAGCCGCAGCCGAGGCTGGCGTCGATCCGATCGAATACCGCCTGCGCTACCTCAAGGACCAGCGCGCCGTCGATCTCGTCAATGCGGTCGCCGAACGCGCGGGCTGGACGCCCCGGCCGACGCGCGAAGAGAAAGACGGCGAGATCGTGCACGGGCGCGGCTTTGCCTATGCGCTCTACGTCCACAGCAAGTTTCCCGGCTACGGCGCGGCGTGGTCGGCCTGGATTGCCGACGTCGCGGTGAACAAATCGACCGGCGATGTCAGCGTGACGCGCGTGGTTGCGGGACAGGATTCCGGATTGATGATCAATCCGGACGGCGTCCGCCACCAGATCCACGGCAACGTCATCCAGTCCACCAGCCGCGCGCTGATGGAGGAAGTCTCGTTCGAGCGCGGCGCGGTCGCGGCACGGGAATGGGGCGCCTATCCGATCATCCCGTTCCCCGACGTGCCCAAGATCGACGTGCTGATGCTGCCGCGTCAGGACCAGCCGCCGCTCGGCGTCGGCGAATCCGCTTCGGTCCCGAGCGCGGCGGCGATAGCGAACGCGATCTTCGATGCCACTGGCGTGCGCTTTCGCGAGCCGCCCTTTACGCCCGAACGCATCCTGAGGGGATTGCACGGTGAAACTTCGCCCGTGCCGCAGGCCCTGCCCGCGCCCGCCGCGCCGCCGCCGTCGCGCATCTGGGAGAATCCGTTCGCCAAACGCGCCGGCATCTTGGCTGCGATTGCTACCGTCTGCACCGCCGCGATCGGCATCGGCGCGGCGCTTCTGCCGGGGCGCGCGATTGCGCCGATCGCCCGGCCCGACGCATCGGTCTATTCCACCGCGACGATCGCACGGGGAGAGCAGCTTGCTGCGCTCGGCAATTGCGCGGAGTGCCACACCAATATCGGCGGCGTACTCAATACCGGCGGCCGCGCATTGGAGACGCCATTCGGCACGATCTATTCAACCAACATCACGCCCGATGTCGAGACCGGCATCGGCGCCTGGTCCTATCCCGCCTTCGAGCGCGCGATGCGCGATGGCTTGCATCGCGACGGCCGGCAGCTCTATCCCGCCTTCCCCTACACGCATTTTACCAGGACCAGCGAAGCCGACCTTCAGGCGCTCTATGCCTATCTGATGGCGCAGCCTGCATTGCGCGCGACGGCGCCGGCGAACACGCTCGCCTTCCCGTTCAACCTGCGCCCGCTGCTCGCGGGTTGGAATGCGCTCTTCCACCAGGCAAAGGAATTCAAGCCCGACCCCACCAAGTCCGAGGCCTGGAATCGCGGCGCCTATCTTGTCGAGGGCCTCGGCCATTGCAGCGGCTGCCACTCGCCGCGCAATGCGCTCGGCGCCGAGCAGCGCAATGCCTATCTCGCCGGTGGCTTCGCGGAGGGCTGGGAGGCGCCGCCGCTGACCTCGCTCTCTCACGCCCCGATCCCGTGGAGCGAGGATGAGCTGTTCGCCTATTTGCGCACCGGCCATTCACGCTATCACGGCGTCGCCGCCGGCCCGATGGCACCCGTTGTCAGGGATCTCAAGGCCCTGCCCGACCAGGACATCCGCGCGATGGCGGTCTATCTCAATTCGTTCAACGACGCCGCGGTCGATGCGCCTGCGCTCGCGGTAAAACTCGAAAGTGCGACCCAAGTCACCGTCGCCTCGTCCACCGGCGCGCGGCTCTATCAGGGAGCCTGCGCCGTCTGCCACGAGGTCGGCGGCCTGCCGTTGTTCGGCAGCCGGCCCTCGCTCGCGCTCAACAGCAATCTGCACAGCGCCACATCGGACAATCTCGTGCAGGTGATCCTCCACGGCATCGCCGAGCCCGTGTCGAGCGACCTCGGCTACATGCCGGCGTTCCGGAACAGCATGAGCGACGCACAGGTGGAGGAGCTCGTCAACTTCCTGCGCCAGCAATTCGCGCCGGGCAAGCCGGCATGGTCAGGCGTCCGCGAGACGATCGCGCGGGTGCGCAATTCAATCCACTAACCGTGCTTCTTCGCCTCCACCGGCGGCGTGCCGTGGGTGTGGAAGGACTCGATCGTCTTCAGCCCCCACGCCTGGCCCTTCTTGCGCTCCTCCTCGGTCCACACGATCGGCTTCCAGTCCGGCGCAAGGATCAGGCGTGCGCCGGCATTGGCGACTTCGACGCGGTTGCCGCCGGGCTCGTAGACGTAGAGGAAGAAGGTCTGCTGGATCGCGTGCTTGTGCGGGCCGGTCTCGATGTGGATGCCGTTCTCCAGGAAGATGTCGGCAGCACGCAGAATCTCCTCGCGGCTGTCGAGCGCGTAGGTGACGTGGTGGAAGCGGCCCGGCACGCCTGAATGGTCGAGCGAATAGGCGAAGTCGTAGCTCTTGTTCGACATCGTCAGCCACATCGCAGCTTCACGGCCGTCATTGAGCACGATCTGCTCGGTGAGGCGGCAGCCGAGGTAATTCTCGAAGAACTCGCGGTTGGCCTTGATGTCGACGGCGAGGCAGTTGAGATGATCGAGCCGGCGGACATTGACGCCGCGCGCGGGAAAGCGCTGCGCCTGGTTCTTCAGTGCGGGCTTCAGCTCGGGCGGCGCCTGATACCATTCGGTCTCGTAATAGAGCTCGACGATGTGACCATCGGGATCGCGGCAACGGAAGGTCGGCCCCTGCCCCATGTCGCCGTCGATCCAGCCGATGTCGAAACCGGAACCCTTGAGCGCGGCGACGCGGCGCTCCAGCGCCTGCTGGCTGCGCGCGCGCAGCGCCATGTGCTCCATGCCCGACGTCTTCGATGCCGTCAGCTTGAGCGAATAGCGTTCGTAATCGTCCCAGCCGCGCAAGTAGACCGACTCACCCTTCTGGCCGCTGACAGTCATGCCCATGACGTCGACGAAGAATTTCAGGCTCTCATCGGGCTTGGGCGTCAGCAGCTCCATATGGCCGAGATGAGCGAGATCGAGGATCGGTTCGGGCTGCATGGCTTTCCTCCAGGGCACAGCTGGCGATCCGCCGACCGGATCGCATCATCGGGAGCAAGGCGCAACGCGCTCAGCCCCCGGGAGACGGTCACGAGGCCCCTAGCCTATTTGTACTAATGTACAAATGATTAGGTCCCGTCAACAAATCAAACACCCTGGATCGAAGGAGAACGTTCCCCCGAAGGGTGGACTGACTGGCCGGATGGTAAAATGTTCCTTAATTGCCATTCGGCTCCAACGGCCTGAAATAGCGCTGATTTCCCGCCGTTTCCGCCCGCAAGTATGCAATCGGAACAAACCTCCCGGCCGAATTGTCGTGGATTTAACGAAGTGCCCGCGCCTGGCGCTTAACCGTTTGTGCAGCCACGGCCGCGCATAGTCCGGGCAAATCCCTCGCTCTCGCCAGGTTCATTCATCGTGACATCCTTTGGACGCGTGATTTCGGTTCGCGGATCGCTGGCCCGGGTCGGGCTGCTGGCAGAAAGCCAGATGCCGATCTCGGAAGTTCGGGCGACCGTCGGCCGCTTCGTCAGTATTCGCAGCGCCAGCTCGGTCATCGTCGCGATGATCACCGAGGTGTCCTGCGAGAACCTGTCGAGCAGCGACAGTTATATCGCGGTTGCCTCGGTCGACCTGCTCGGCGAGATCCTCAACGCCAGCGACAAGCCGAAATTCCAGCGCGGCGTCACCAACTATCCGACCATCGGCGATTCCGTCGATCTGATTACCAGCCAGGAGCTGCGCACGATCTACGCGCCGACCGGCTCGGACCAGATCAATGTCGGATTCCTCCAGCAGGATCGCTCGGTCGTCGCCTATGTCGATGTCGAGGAGATGCTGTCCAAGCATTTTGCAGTGCTGGGATCGACCGGCGTCGGCAAATCCACCGGCGTGTCGCTCCTGCTCAACGAGATCCTGAAGGCGCGCCCGAACCTGCGCATCTTCCTGCTCGACGTGCACAATGAATATGGCCGCTGCTTCGGCGACCGCGCGCTGGTGCTCAACCCTCGAAACCTGAAGCTGCCGTTCTGGCTGTTCAATTTTGAGGAAATCGTCGACGTGCTGTTCGGCGGCCGCGCCGGCGTGCCGGAGGAGCTCGACATCCTGGCCGAGGTGATCCCGCTCGCCAAGGGCGTCTACACCCAATATCAGAACGCCGACCGCATCGGCCTCAAGCGCATCGATCCCAAGCAGATCGGCTACACCGTCGACACCCCTGTGCCGTACCGCCTGGTCGACCTGATGTCGCTGATCGACGAGCGCATGGGCAAGCTCGAGAACCGCTCCTCGCGCATCATCTATCACAAGCTGATCTCGCGCATCGAAGCGGTGCGCAACGACCCCCGCTACGCCTTCATGTTCGACAACGCCAATGTCGGCGGCGACACCATGGCCGAGGTCATCAGCCATCTGTTCCGCCTGCCGGCGAACGGCAAGCCGATGACGGTGATGCAGCTCGCCGGCTTCCCCGCCGAGGTGATCGATTCCGTCGTCTCGGTGCTGTGCCGCATGGCCTTCGATTTCGGCCTGTGGAGCGACGGCGTCTCGCCCCTGCTGTTCGTCTGCGAGGAAGCGCATCGCTACGCCTCCGCCGACCGCAATATCGGCTTCGGCCCGACCCGCAAGGCGGTGTCGCGTATCGCCAAGGAAGGCCGCAAATACGGCGTCTATCTCGGCCTTATCACCCAGCGGCCGGCCGAGCTCGACGCCACCATCATCTCCCAGTGCAATACGCTGTTCACGATGCGTCTTGCCAACGAGCGCGACCAGGCGCTGCTGCGCGCCGCTGTGTCGGACGCCGCCGCGAACCTGCTCTCCTTCGTGCCCTCGCTCGGCACGCGTGAAGTGCTGGCCTTCGGCGAAGGCGTCGCACTACCGACCCGGTTGCGCTTCAAGGAGGTGCCACCGCACCAATTGCCGCGCGGCGAGGCTACCATCAGCAGCGTGCCTTCGGTCACCTCCGGCCACGACATGCATTTCGTCAGCGCCGTGCTCGAACGCTGGCGCGGCGCCACCTCGCAGCGCGACGTGCCGAATGACCCTGTGTTCTCGGCTCCGCCCGCCAAGACGCTCTCCAATGTCGAGGCCCCGATGCTGCAGCCCTCGATGGGGCTCGATCCGGACCGCTTCTCGCTGCTGAAGAAGCCGCTGCGGTAAGGACTCGCGTGTCCCGGACGCGCTGCAGCGTGAAACGCTGCTGCGCAGAGCCGGGACCCACGCCGCGCACACCCTCCTCTCCGACATTCTGGGCCCCGGCTCAGCAGCGCACTGCAACGGACGATGCTTCGCATCGCCGGGAGCGCCGCGCTGCGTCCGGGGCACGAGACGTAACGACTCCTCTGGAGCCTCTCGCCCGCATCGACTATGTTTTGCCGGTACGAAGCCGACGTTCTACACATGACGAACCCTCGCTCGAACGCATGGGACGCGTGCCGAAGAAGTGACTAGATGACCGAAATGGACTGGCCCGAAATCCTGCTGCGCCTCGGCACCGCGACGCTCGCCGGTAGCGCGATCGGCCTGAACCGCGACCTGCACGGCAAGCCGATCGGGCTGAAGACGCTCGGCATCGTCGGGCTCTCCACCGCGGCCGTCGTGCTGCTCGCGGTCCAGTTCGCCGAGCCCGGCAAGATCACCGATGCGACGAGCCGTGTGATCCAGGGCATCCTGACCGGCATCGGCTTCCTCGGAGCCGGCGTCATCGTCCACGAGAGCGACCGTTTTCGCGTGCGCGGCCTGACCAGCGCGGCCTGCACCTTCCTCGCCGCCTGTCTCGGCATTGCGTGCGGCGCCGGGCAATGGAAGATCGTCATGGTCGCATTGGCGTTCACTTTCGTGCTGCTCACGATCGGCCGCCGCGTCGAACGCTGGCTGCATCGGATGCTTGGCGGCAAGGATGAGAGACATGACATCGGCCACGATATCGAAGCGCGCCATCCGTCAGAGGCCGATCGCCGTCCATAATTCTCAGCGCGGCTCACCTGCGCGGCGCCAGCAGACAATCGCCAGAACGACCGGCAGCGACAACGCCAGCCACGAAAGCGCGTCCCAGACATCGTCTCCGACCAGCGCAAGGCCGAGCCCTGCGCCGCAGACGATGCCGACGAGGAGAGGCCAGCGGAAGACGTCCCACACGCTTCTGTGAACCCGAGGCTGGTTCGAGACGGGAGTGACCATGGGCTATGTGCCGACTGCCGCGGTGCGGCCCGCGTCGAGCGGCTTGCGGCGGGCCGGTGACTTTCGCCGCGCCGCCCAGAGATAGATCCCGCTGACGAGAATGATGATCGTGATGATGTCCAGCAGCGCCCAGATGATCTTCAGCGGAAGCCCACCATAGTCGCCGAAATGCAACGGCCGGGAGACCTGAAGCGTCTTCAGATACCAGGGCACCTCGGGGGCCACGATGGTCTTGCCGTCATTGGCGTCGACGAGCATCGGCTGGAGCATGCGCGCCGTGAAGGGCGTCGCGCCCTTGGTCCAGACGACCAGATGCTGCGGGCTGCCGAAGCGTGCCGATGTCGGCATCGTCACCGAGGTGACCAGACGATCCGGAAATCTTGCGCGGACGAGCTCGACGGCAGTCTGAACCGACGGGATCGGAGCCACGGGCTTGCCGAGATGAGGCGCCAGCAAGACCGGGATCAACTGCGCGCGCCACAGGTCGAACAGCGGCGTCGCCAGTGTGTTGATCATGCCGGTGAGACCCACAACCATCGCCCAGGTCACGGTGACGATGCCGAAGAGATTATGGGTATCGAGCCATTTGGCGCGCGGAGACGATCGCCGGCGGATCGTGCCGAAATCGAGCCGCCGCATGAACGGCCAATAGACGACCACACCGGACATGATCGACGCGGCGAACACAAGACCCATCGTGCCCAGAAACAATTCGCCGGGCAGGCCTGCAAACATGTCCTTGTGAATCCGCAACACGAAATCCATGACGCTCTGATGTGGAGCCTCCTCCCCGAGCATTTCGGCCGTCCGCGCATCGAACGTTAGACGATGGAAGTTACCCGGCGCCGGGACAGCGGTCGGAGACACCGCAACCGTCACCAGCGGCTCCGTCTGCTTGAGATTGAGAAGCAGGACGTAGTGCCCCGGAAAGCGCGCTTGAACCGCAGCGATCATCCGGTCGAGCGAGAGACGCGGCGTTCCCTCCGGCATGGCGGGCGCCGCGATCTCATCCTCGAGCAGATCGTCGATCTCGTCGTGGAAGACCAGCGGAAGCCCGGTCATGCACAGCATCAGCAGGAACAGCATGCACACCAGCGACGTCCAGGTGTGAATGCGCGACCATAGCCGGATCGTGCGTGCCTGAACCATGATCTCTACCAGCGATAGCTGACGGTGCCTGTGATGGTGCGCGGGCTGGTGTACTGGCAGCCGCCGTTCGCCGTGCAGGCAAGCGTGACGCGATCGGCGATGTTCTTCACGTTGAGCGCCATGTTGACGCCCTTCGGCTGGCGATAATGCAGGCCGGCATCGAACACGACGTAGCCCTCGTTGACGATGGTGTTGGTGATATCGGCGAAGGTCGGCCCGTTGTAGCGGACGCCGCCGCCAAGACCCCAGCCGTCCCATGTGCCGCCCTGGACAGTGTAGTCGAGATAGGCCGACGCCATCTGGCGGGCGACCAGCGTCGGCACCTTGCCGAGGTCGGTGCCAGTGCTTTGCGTCACCTTCACATCCTGGTTGGTGTAGGTCGCCACCAGGTTCAGCCCGGGCATGATCTGCGCCAGCGTCTCGAACTCGAAGCCGCGCGAATTCACCTCGCCGAGCTGGACCGAGAAGCCGAGATGCGATGGATCGCTCGTGAGCGAGTTTTGCCGCGTCAAATCATACAGCGCCACCGTCATCAACAAGGTCCGCGACGGTTGGTACTTGACGCCGACCTCATGCTGCTGCGCCCTCGTCGGCTTGAACGGGCTGCCCGCAAAGTCCGTGCCCGGCGTCGGCAGAAACGATTCCGAATAGCTGTAGTAAGGCGCCACTCCGGAATCGAACACGTAGGAGACGGCTCCTCGCTTGGTGAAGGCCGTGTCCTTGGTGTCGGTGGTCTTGTTGGTCGCCAAGGCGTAGGTATTCTGTTCCGAGGCGTCGTAACGTCCGCCCAACGTGAAGATCCAGTTCTGGATCTTCATCTGGTCCTGCGCATAGACGCCGACTTGGTCGATCGTCTGGTTCGCTGAGGGGGCAGTGAGCGCAGTCGGAACCGCAATGGCCTGGTCATAGACGGGATTGAACTTGCTCAGCGGCGGTGCAGCTCCGAAATAGGTCCGGTCCGTCATGTTGAACGTCAGATAGTCGACGCCGGAGACCACCGTATGTTGGAGCGGCCCGGTGCTGAACTTGCTGATCAGGTGGTTGTCGGTCGACAGTGTGTCGATCTGCTCCTGGATACGCATCGAGCGTCGCGGAAAAACCGAGGTCGTATCGAGCGGAGTTCCGATGAACGTCAGATACCGATAGTCGAGCTCGGTGTGACCATAACGAGCCTTGGATTCGAAGATCAGGTTGTTGCTGAAGCGGTGCTCGAGCTGGTAGCCGACGCGCTCCTGCTCCTGGTCGAATTTGTTGTAGCTGGGGTCGCCGAGAAACACCGGCAACGCCGTGATGCCGGTGACCTTCCCGCCCGTCACATGGACCATCGACAGCGGAAAGGCATTTCCAGTCACATCGTGCGTGTAGTCGGCGAGAATGGTCAGCGTCGTATCGTTGGTCGGCTTCCAGGTCACGGCCGGAGCGATATAGGTCCGGTTGTCCTTCACGAAATTCGAGAAGTTCGCGATCTGCGCATCGGAATCCCTGAACACGCCGGTCAGCCGATAGAGCAGCGTACCGTCCTTGGTCGCGGGACCGCCGAAATCGAAAGCGCCCTGGAAGCGGTCGTAATTGCCGAACTGGCCGACGATCTCGCCGAAGGCCCGTTCGGGCGGCCGCTTGCTGATGACGTCAACGAGGCCGCCCGGCGCGCCCTGCCCATACATGACCGAGCTCGGTCCCTTGATGACGTCGATGCGTTCGAAGCCGTAGGGCTCGTTGCGGAACAGCGACAAGAAGTTGGGATCGCCGACCTCACGAAGCCCGTCGCGATAGGCACCGTAGCCATTGTTGTCGAAGCCGCGGATGAAGACGTTGTCGAAGCGCGGGTCTTTGCCGCCCGGCTGGATGGCGAGACCTGCGACATACTGCAATCCTTCGACAAGCGTCGTGGCCGAGCGCGCATCGAGCTGATCGCGGCTGACCACCGAAACGGATTGAGGTGTCTCAAGAATAGGTGTGTCGGACTTCATCGCGGCCGAACTGACGACGGGCACAAACCCCTTCACCGGATCCGTACCGCGTTCCACCGCAGCGGAGGCCGGCTGAGAACCGGCCTCGGCAGCCTGTCCTGCCACGTGTGATCGCGCACGTCGGACACTCGCAGATCGCGAGCTGCGCGATGTCGTGACCTGACGCTTGTTCGCGCGGCCTTGCTCGACCACGACGGGCGGAAGATCCGATGCTCCACTCACGCCCTGGGCTTGCGCGTTGCCGCCAAAGGCGATGGCCGGAGGAAGCACGAGAAGACCGCACAACGTCGACACGCATCCGCGCTTCGTTGCGCGTGCGTGAAACACAAATTCCAGCATTCCCAGTCCCCGAATTTACGGGGACGACCATGCAAAGACTCCGAACGCACAATCAAAGTCTTTCGGACATTCACGTCGTAGAATCTATGTAGACTAGACCTGTTCTAATGAAACGACGTCAGCATCTCGCAGGCGTCTTCCGTTGGCTGCACGAATTCCCGACGCTGAACGAATTCCGCCGCGCGCCGCGATGAGCGATCGACCTGCCGCGTCACGATCTAGAATCGCAAGCGTCGTGCCCATATGGGTTTCAGCAGTTCGAGCACCGTGAGCACCAGCAATCCCGCGCCGAGCGTGACCATCAGATCGTCCAGGTGCAGAGGGCCGAAACGAAACAGACTGGACGCAGGCGGCCAGAACAAAGCCGCGGCGAGAACGAGCGCGATCGACAGGAATATCCAGAGCAAAGCCGGGTTCGGACGGAAGAAGGCTGACAAGAACGACGCGCTGAAGGACCGGTTGACCAGCACCAGCGCGACGACGCAGACGACCAGCGCGATGAAAGCCAGCGTGCGCGCCTCGTCGGGTGGAATACCGGAACGAAGCGCAACGACGAAGATCATGGCGATCAAGGCAAATGCCATGACGCCTTGAAGGATGCTCCAGCCGACCAACGCCCACGAGAACAACTCCGCATCGGCACGCCGCGGCGGGCGCGTCATCACATCGCGCTCCTCCCGCTCGGCTTCGAACACGAGCGCGCAGACCGGATCGATGATCAGCTCCAGAAACGCAATGTGAACGGGTCCGAGTATCAGAGGCAGCCCGAAAACCAGCGGAAGCAGGGCCAGCCCCGCGATCGGAACGTGGACGGCGAAAATGAAGGCCATCGCCTTGCGGAGATTGTCGTAGATCCGGCGCCCCAGCCGGATCGATGCGACGATGGAGCCGAAATCGTCGTCGAGCAGGACGATCGAGGATGCCTCGCGGGCGACATCGGTGCCGCGGCCGCCCATCGCGATCCCGATATGGGCCGCCTTCAGGGACGGCGCGTCGTTGACGCCGTCGCCGGTCATCGCGACGATCTCGCCGTTGCGCTTCATCGCCTGAACGATCCGCAGCTTCTGCTCCGGCAGGACCCGCGCGAACACGTTCACGTTCCTGACGAGGGCCTCCAGCCCGTTCTCGTCCGCGAGCCTGATCTGCTCGCCGGTCGTGACCTCATTGACGTCGAGCCCGGCCTGCCCGGCGATCGCCATGGCGGTCGCCGGATAGTCGCCCGTAATCATGACGACGCGGATGCCGGCCGAACGACATTCGGCCACCGCCTCAGGGACGTGCGGACGAAGCGGATCGGCCAACCCAACCAGACCGAGGAAGCGAAACGAAAAACCTTCCTGCGAGCTCGGCAGGATCTCAGCCTCGCAGGTCGCTGCGGCCACGCCGAGCACGCGAAGACCGTCCTTCGCCATCGCCGCGACCGCATCCCGCAGCGCGTCCTGGTCCGCACCGTCCAATTTACAGAGGCGCGCAATCGCTTCGGGAGCACCTTTGGCCGAGGCGAACAATCCCTGGGACGATTGCCAAACCTGGGTCATCGCCAGCAGCTCGGGACGCAGGCCGTAGGTGCGGATCAAGGTTCGAGCACCCGGGAATTCATCACCCTCCGGCAGGCTCGCCTGCGCGAACGCGTGCAGGGCCTTCTCCATTGGATCGAATGGTTGGGGCGAGCTCGCCAGAGCACTGCAACGCGCCAGCTCGAAAAACTCCGCTCCGACGGACGCCGGTCGCGAAGACACGAGGCGCACGCTTGTCCCGCCGCGTAGCCTCAGCTCCGCAACCGACATCCGGTTCTGCGTCAGCGTGCCGGTCTTGTCGGTGCACAGCACTGTAGCGGAGCCGAGCACCTCGATCGCGGCCGCGCGCCGCGTCAGCACCCGCGCCTTCGAGATCCGCCAGGCGCCCATGGCCATGAACACCGTGAGGACGACGGCGAACTCCTCAGGCAGCATGGACATGCCGATCGCGATGCCTCCGAGCATCGCCTGCAGCCAATCCCCGCGCAGCGTTCCGTAAAGCAGGACGGCCGCCAGGCTGATCATCGCGCCGCCGAGAAAGCAAAGCCGGACGAGCCGTGCGGTCTGCTGCTGCAGCCGCGGCGGCTCCGGCTGCAAGCCATGCAGCGACAGTCCGATCTTCCCGATCTCGCTGCGAGGGCCGGTGGCCTTGACCTCGGCGAGGCCCTCGCCTCGCACGACCAGCGAGCCCGAATACACGAAGGGCAGGTCATCGCCGCCCGGGCGATGCTCAGCCAAGCCGGCCTTTTCAGTCAAGGAAGCTTTGGCGACCGGCGTCTTGAGGGCCTGCTTGCGAACCGGGAACGATTCTCCGGTCAGCAGGGACTCATCGACCGCCAGATCACGTGCGCTGACGAGCACCGCATCCGCCGGAATCCGATCGCCCTCGGCCAGGACGAGGAGATCGCCGCGGACGACGTCCCGGCCGGCGATGCGCCGGCGCTCCCCGTCCCTGACCACGAGCGCTCGCGGACTGGTCAACTCTCGCAACGCCTCCAGCACGCGCTCGGTGCGGGTTTCCTGCACGATCGTGATCACGACGGAGATGGCGCCGAATGCCAGGAGGAGCAGCGCCTCGCGAAGGTCGCCGAGCAGCAGGTAGACCAGCCCGCCGCACATAAGGAGTGCGAGCATCGGCTCGCGCAGCACCTCGAGAACGATGCGCAGCGGCGTGCGCCGTTCGGGCCGAGGCAGTTCGTTGTAACCTTCCTGCTGCAGCCGCAGCCCGGCCTCGGTTTCGCTGAGCCCGGGCGAACCGCCGCTTTCTGTCTTTCTCACGTCTTCCGCCGCATGCTCCAGAGACTTCCAGCCCCCACGACGGCTGTCACCAGCAGGACGGCGACGAAGGTCTGGATGATGGTGAAGTTCAGGGCATCTCGCGCGACGAACAGCGCGGTGACCGCGCCGGCGACGATAAAGACGATGCGAAAGATGATGCTCACGGCCGTGCCTCCAGTCTTGCATGACTTGGAGCCCGCGCCCGCGACGTCGGGGCACAACGCTGCTTCTGCAACCATGCAGGCAGACTTTAGCCGGTCGGAGCGACGCAGATTTGCGGCAGGTCAAGCCTGATCCGGCCATCGCCGCACCCGGCCGGTCGACGGGTGCGACCTGATGTCCGCGTCGAAGTGATCAGTCGCTAACGCTTCGCCATCAACTCGAGCGCCGGAGCAAAGCGCTCCGCGAACGTCAACGACTTGGCGTGGTGAACTGCGGCAAACGATGCCGAAATGCCGACCGAAGCGACCGCGAGCAACGCAATTACGAAAGCCAGACGGCGCATGTTCGCCTCCTGTGTGAGCTCGACTACCCCATAGAGATGGGACGGCTCTGTTTCAGGACGGTTTCGTGGGCGCGGAAATTGATTTCACTCAAGCGCCTGTGATGGGATCCGGCTTATCTGGACGCATTCCGTAACCAACTAACAATGGTCGACGTATTTTGCAGAGGAGCGCGGCCGTGTTGGGAATTCTACATCCGCGAACACGATCCTAAGCACTGCGGCGACCAGCAGCATTCGCTGGAATGAGAGTCATCAAGGACTATTCAAATGAATATTGTGATCCAGAAGCTCAATGGCCTGTGGCATCTCATCGTCGGGGCGAGCCAGATCCGAACGCCCTTCCTGGACACCCAGGACCGCGCGTTGGTGGTCACTTACGCCCGTCGCGCCTATCCCGGCGCCAGGATCTTCCAGCGCGACTGACGGGAGCGCAGGCGCCTATTCCGTTCAGAGGCACGGGGTATATCCGGTCGCCTGGAGCCCCACGATCTTTCCATCTGGTTTGGCCGACCATTTCACCGAGACGTGCGTAGATCCGCAGACGAAATTGACCGGCCCGCGGTACTTGTAAGTCATCTCCCGTGAATCCGCAGGGCATGATCCGTAGCGGCGCATCGATCCCGGCCGTATCTCCGGCAACCTGCACAACGGGCGCGGCTGCGCGACGTCCGAAAAACCATCTTTCAGCAAGGATGCTCTCAACACTGCCTCGTCGGTCCCTTCCGGGAACTGCGCATTCAGGGTCGCCGTCATTGGACCATCACGGTCATTCAGAGGCGAGGCAAGCGGCTCCGCCAGGATTCTTGGAGGCGCCCAGTTGTAGCTGAGGAATAGATTCAGCGCATATCCGGTGATGGCGAAGAACAGCGAATAGAGCGCTATGGTCCGTATCCAGAGAGACCTCTCCGCTGAGACGGCCGGCAGGCGCAAGCTCAATCCGCCGCACGCCAATCCAAACGACGCAATGATGAGCAGGATCGCAACTGGCACCAAGTATGGATAGCTGGCCAGCCAGCACACCAGAACGACGGCCAGCAAGCTCCAGCCCAGCGCCCGCCCATCCCGACGGAGAAGGGCAATGAGCGGCGCGATTGCCGCCATCATCGTGAAGATGAAAACGCCCTGCTGAGGCATCACAGCACGCAATTCCCGCTGCCCTATTCATCGTCCTCCGGACCGCACCAGCCGGGCAGGTAAATCGCATCCTTGCTCTTGGCCGCCGACATCGCCTTCTCGATCGCCTTGTCGAAATCAGCCTCCACCGCCTTGCGCGAGACTTTTCGGCGCAGGAAATCGGCCCAGAGGAATTCGGAGAACGGCGTGGTGTCCTTGGCGAAGCCGCCCAGGCGGCGCAATTCGCCGGCAAGGCTGCGGAACGGATCGTCCTTGAGATCGGCAACCGATTTCGGCAGGTCGCGGAACTGTCGCCGTTCGCCCTTGGCGTCGTAAGGATAGACCCAACGCTTGTTGTCCATCACACCCCAGAAGGCCTCGCGCTCGACCATGCGGAGGTCGCCGACGATGGTGACCAGCACCTCCTTGACGCCTTCGTCGTGCAGTGCGCGGCCGAGATGATGATGGTCGATCACATAGTACCGCGCGTCGGGGCCGTAGACGACAGGGATCATGTGCTTGCCGAGAAGATCGGCCTGCTTCTTCTTGTCATGCTCGCGCCAGCGCTTCCGCTTCTCCTTGACCTCGCGCATGCCGACCGTCATCTGCGTCGGCCGGAGCGACAGGATCGGGACCGGGTGCACTCTCGGCTCACGCGCGTTGGTCGTGGTCATGGTCGAAGGCCCCTCGCATGGATGCAACTGACGGATCAGGTTCCCCGACTATGACATGGGCCTTGCGGCGGCAAAACGTGTTCGGAAGGACGCGGAGATCACAAGCCGATGTAGAGAGGGGAACGAAGGCGTGAAGTCCTTGGCCCTTGCTACCTCCGTTGTTGCAACGCAACCCTTGCATCCCTGTCGCCGACACGACGGCCGGTTCCGCGGTTGCTTCCCACCGTCCATGCACAAATAGTGCGAGCGTACAAATGCACGCGGGCATTGCGAAGATTTTCTGCAACACGTTCATCCCATGTGCTATCTAAAATCGCTGCTTCGGAGTGATCCCCGCCCCATGACTACCCAGCGGCCCATAAGCTCTGACGACGAGCACCGGGTGCTCCAGTTCAGGCCGCGCACCTCGCCTTCCCCGACGGTCCACCGCGGTAGCGGCACCGTGCAGGCGTTGCGAGTCGCCCCCGAACCACTCGACCTGTCGCGCTACGAGAAGCCCCGCGCCGAGCCGGACGATTTCCGCCATCGCATGCTCGCCAACATCGCGGCGCTGGCCTTCACCATCGCGCTGACCGCAATCGGAATTTGGCTCGCGGTCAGCATCGCCGACCTCCGCCGGACCCAGGATTGCGTGCTGATGGGCCGTCGCGACTGCGTCAAGATCACGACGCCACATATCTAGGCCCGCCTCGCCCCGGCCCCGGCGGGCAAGGGACTCCAGCGGGGCATCCCCAGCCCTCTCTCGCCGCCTGCCCGGCTCCATTGAACTCAGGGCGGCGCTCCGATATACGGGCTTTCGACCCGGCCAGAGGGGGGTTTGAGGGCGTCATCAGGGGCGCGATGCCCACCCACCGTGCCACTCTGGATAATCTGACAAATATCCGCAATATATCAAAGGCTTAGTGATGTCTTCCACATTCGATCAGGTCGCCACGATCATCGCTGAAACCTGCGACATCCCGCGCGACACGATCACGCCGGATAGTCATGCCATTGACGATCTCGGCATCGACAGCCTCGATTTCCTCGATATCGCGTTTGCGATCGACAAGCAGTTCGGCATCAAGCTCCCGCTGGAAAAGTGGACCCAGGAGGTCAACGACGGCAAGGCGACCACCGAGCAGTATTTCGTGCTGAAGAATCTGTGCGCCCGCATCGACGAACTGGTTGCGGCCAAGGGCGCGAGCGCCTAAGCGCGCGGTCATGCAACTCGAATACTTCCACATGATCGATCGCATCGTCGACCTCAAGGTCGACGAGAAGACGATCGTCGTCGAAGCGCAGGTCCCGCAGGAGAGCACCATCTTCGAGGGGCACTTCCCGGGTTACCCCTTGATGCCCGGCGTGCTCCTGATCGAATCGATGGCGCAGGCCTCGGGCTGGCTTCAGCTCGGCGTGTTCAAGTTCGAGCGCATGCCGATCCTTGCCGCCGTGAAGGAGGCCAAGGTCCGCGGCTCGGTCTTCCCAGGCGATCTCATGAGCATCGAGGCGAGCCTCGTCCATGAAGGCTCCGGCTATGCCATGACCGAAGCCAAGATCAGGGTCGGCGGCAAGCTGCGCGCGAACTCGGCGCTGACCTTCACGCTGATCCCCTTCCCCAATGCGGATATGCGCGGCTACATGACGAAAGTCGCCGAGCGCGTCGGCTTTCCGCAACAGGCCGTATCGCCATGACTGACACTGCTTCGAAGCCCGGCCAGACCGAAGTCTGGATCACCGGCATTGGACTCGCGACCTCGCTCGGCGAGGGCCTGGACGCCAACTGGGCCGCGCTTGCCGAGAAGCGCATCAATGTGGACGAGAAGGGCTTTGCGCCCTACGTCGTGCATCCCTTGACGCCTGTTAGCTTCGACAGCCAGATCCCGAAGAAGGGCGACCAGCGCCAGATGGAAGCCTGGCAGCGCATCGGCACCTACGCCGCCGGCCTTGCGCTCGATTCCGCCGGGATCAAGGGCAACAAGGACATCCTGTCGAAGATCGACATGGTGGTGGCCGCAGGCGGCGGCGAGCGCGATCTCAACGTCGACACCGGCGTCTTGACGGCCGAGGCCAAGGGGGCGAACGCGCCCGGCTTCCTCAACGAACGGCTGATGAGCGATCTCAGGCCGACGCTGTTCCTGGCGCAGCTCTCCAACCTGCTCGCGGGAAACATCGCCATCGTGCACGGACTTGGCGGCACCTCGCGCACCTTCATGGGCGAAGAGGTCGCCGGCGCCGATGCCGCCCGCATCGCGCTGGCCCGCATCGCCTCGGGCGAGAGCGACATCGCGCTGGTCGGCGGCTCGCACAATGGCGAGCGCAAGGATTTGCTCGTCCTCTACGAATTCGGCGATTTCAACCTCAAGGACAAGTTCGCTCCGGTCTGGGCGCGCAAGGACCACGCCGGCTTCGCGCTGGGGTCTGCCGGCGCCTTCCTGGTGCTGGAGTCGAAAGCGCATGCGCAAGCGCGCGGCGCAAAGCCGTTCGCAAGACTGTCGAGCGTGGTCGCCGACCTCGCCCGGCGCAAGCAGCCCGGCGACATGGCCGCGACGCTGGAGCAGCTGTGGGCCAAGCTGCCCAGGCGCGAAGGCAAGGGCGCGATCATCTCAGGCGCGACCGGTGCAGAGCCCGCGACAAGCGAAGAGCGCGACTTCCTGAAAGGCCATGCCGACTTTCCGGTGCGTTCGACCGGCACGATGTTCGGCCACACCATGGAGACGCAATTTCCGCTCGGCATCGCGCTCGCCGCGCTGTCGATCTCGCGCGGTGCGCTGTTCCCGCCGAACGATTCCACCGGGACCGAGATTGAAATGCAGGGAGCGCCCACCCAGATTGTGGTGGTGGGAGCCGGACACTGGCGCGGCGAAGGCATGGCGCTGGTCGAGGCAGTTAGCTAGCTCACCCGGGGGATCGACATGACTGCACCACGCGACAAACTCGGGCGCCCCGTCGTCGTCGTCACCGGCATGGGCATCATGACCTCGCTCGGTGCCGGCAAGGCCGACAATTGGGCGAAGCTCGTCGCCGGCGAATCCGGCATCCGCACCATCACGCGCTTTCCGGTCGACGGACTGAAGACCACGATGGCCGGCACCGTCGATTTCGTCAGCGTCGATCCGTTCTCCTCCACCGGCCTGTCCGAGCGGATGGCTGAGCTCGTGACGGAGGAAGCGCTCGAGCAGGCCGGGATCGGCGCCAAGGCCGATTTTCCGGGACCCCTCTTCCTCGCGGTTGCGCCGGTCGAGGTCGAATGGCCGCAGCGCCGCGAGCTCGGCCGCGCCGTCGGTGCGCTCGACTTCAACTATGACGATCTCTTGCGCATCTCCGGTGGCGGCAAGTACAGCGCCTATCATCACCGCTTCATGTTCGGCTCGGTAGCCGCACATCTCGCCGAGACCTTCGGCACCAAGGGCTCGCCGATCTCGCTGTCGACGGCCTGCGCGTCTGGAGCCACCTCGATCCAGCTCGGCGTCGAGGCGATCCGCCGCGGCGAGACCGACGCTGCGCTGTGCGTCGCGACCGATGGCACCGTGAATCCGGAAGCCCTGGTACGCTTCTCGCTGCTTTCGGCGCTGTCGACCCAGAACGATCCGCCGCAAGCCGCCTCCCGCCCCTTCTCCAAGAACCGCGACGGCTTCGTCATGGCCGAAGGCGCCGGCGCGCTCGTGCTGGAAAGCTTTGAGGCCGCCACCGCACGCGGCGCAAAGATTCTCGGCGTCATCGCCGGCTGCGGCGAGCTCACCGATTCCTTCCATCGCACCCGCTCTTCGCCCGACGGCAAGCCGATCATCGGCTGCATGAACAAGACGCTGGCCGATGCCGGCATGACGCCGGACCAGATCGACCACATCAACGCGCACGGCACCGCGACGCCCGAGAACGACAAGATGGAGTTCAACACGACATCGGCCGTGTTCGGTGAACTCGCGCAGAAGATTCCGGTGACGTCCAACAAGTCGATGGTCGGCCACACCATCTCGGCGGCCGGCGCGGTGGAGGCGATCTTCTCGCTGCTGACGCTCGAGCATCAGCGCATCCCGCCGACGATCAACTACGAGACGCCGGATCCCACGATCCTGTTCAACGTCGTCGGCAACAAGGCGCGCGACGCCCGTGTCACCGCGGTGATGTCGAACTCGTTCGGCTTCGGCGGCCAGAACGCCTCGCTGATCCTGACCCACGAACCGGCCTGACCGGACGCATGGCGCTGCTTCCTGCGAGGACGAAGGCCCGCGCGCGGGAGGCTGCAAAATCGATCGGCGGCAGCCTGATCGGCGCCGCCACCGTGGGCATGCTGCGCACCACGCGCTATTTCGATCCGGCCAAGACCTCGGACTTCTTCGCGCGCGTCGTGAAGCTGATCGGCCCGCGCCTGCGCGAGCACCGCATCGGCCGCGCCAACCTCACTGCGGCGTTTCCCGAGAAGTCGCCCGAGGAGATCGAACAGATCCTGATGGGCGTCTGGGACAATCTCGGCCGCGTCGGCGCCGAATTCGCCCATATCGACCATGTCTGGGATTACGATCGCGACCACCCGGAAAAAAGCCGGATCGAATTGTCGCCGCGCAGCATCGAGCTGTTCGACCAGATTCGCGACGACGGCAAGCCGGCGCTGATCTTTGCCGCGCATCTCGCCAATTGGGAGCTGCCGGCGCTCGCTGCCGTCGCGCATGAGCTGGATACCGCGATCCTCTATCGCCGGCCGAACATCGCCTCCGCCGACCGCATCATCCAGGAGATGCGCCAGGTCAACATGGGCACGCTGATCCCGGCGGGCCGCGACGCGCCGCTGCGGCTCGCGCAGGCGCTCAAGGACGGCAAGCATGTCGCCATGCTGATCGACCAGTATCTGACCGCCGGCGTCGAGGTCACCTTCTTCGGCCGCAAGACCCGCGCCAACCCGATGCTGGCGCGCCTCTTGCGCCAGGTCGAATGCCCGATCCACGGCGTCCGCATCATCCGCCTGCCCGGCGGCCGCTTTCGCGGCGAGCTCACCGAGGAAGTCCAGCCGGTGCGCGATGCCGACGGCAAGATCGACATCCAGGGCACGACCCAGGCAATCACCAGCGTCGTGGAGAGCTGGGTGCGCGAGCATCCCGAGCAGTGGCTCTGGCTTCATCGCAGGTGGCGGTAGTTACGCCGTCATTGCGAAGAGCGGAGCGACGAATGCCCCTCACCGCCCCGTCTTCACCTTGGTCCAGAGCCGGTTGATGATCCGCTGCGTCGCCGGCTCGCGCGCCGTGATGACGAACAGTTTTGCGAGCGTCGCCTCGTCCGGATAGATGTTCTTGTCGTTCAAAATCTTCGGATCGACCAACTTCTGGCTGGCGAGGTTGCCGTTGGCATAGGACAAGAAGTCCGAGTTCTTGGCGGCGACATCGGGCCGATAGAGATAGTTGATCAGCTCGTAGGCTTCGTTGACGTTCTTGGCATCCGCGGGGATCGCGAGATTGTCGAAGAACATCTGCGCGCCCTCCTTCGGAATGGCGTAGCCGATCTCGATGCCACTCTTCGCCTCGGCAGCACGCGCGCGGGCCTGCATGATGTCGCCGGACCAGCCGACCACGAAGCAGATCTCGCCGGTCGCGAGCGCGCTTAAGTATTCGGAGGAGTGGAATTTGCGCACGGAGGGGCGGACTTTTGCGACGACATCGGCGGCCTTCTCGAGATCGGCCTGCTTGGTCGAGTTCGGATCGAGCCCGAGATAATTCAGCGCCGCCGGAAAGATGTCGTCGGCGGAGTCGAGCATGTGCACGCCGCAGTCTTTGAACCTCGCGAGGTTCTCCGGCTTGAAGACGATGTCCCAGCTGTCGATCTTGGCATCCGGCCCCAGGATCGCTTTCACCTTGGCGACGTTGTAGCCGATGCCCGTCGTGCCCCACATGTAGTTGGCGGCGTAGTTGTTGCTGGGATCGTAGGTCGCAAGGTTCTTGGTCACCATCGGCCAGGCATTTTCCAGGTTCGGCAGCTTCGCCTTGTCGAGCTTCTGGAAGATGCTGGCCTTGATCTGGCGCTGCAGGAAATAGGCCGTGGGCACCACGACGTCGTAGCCGGACTTGCCGGCCATCAGGCGCGTCTCCAGCGTCTCGTTGGCATCGAACGTGTCGTAGACGACCTTGATGCCGGTCTCCTTGGTGAAGGCCTCGAGGACATCCGGCGCCATATAGTTGGACCAGTTGTAGAAGTTGACGACCCTCTCCTCGGCCCTAACGGGAGCGGAAAGCAACGTCAGCGCGGCGGCGATTGCAAAAGCACGGCAAAGCCCGGAGCGGCCGACATTGGTCATCTCTACCTCTTGCGTCCACGCACCGCGTCCGAGAGCCGCTCCAGCGCGGTGTCGAGCGTCTCGTCCTTCTTGGCAAAGCAGAAGCGCACCACCGAGGTCACGGGGTCCTGCTCGTAGAACGCCGACACGGGGATCGCCGCCACCTTGTAGTCCTTCACGATCCGCCAGCAGAATTCGGTGTCGCTCTCGTTGAGCCCGAGCGGCGACAGGTCAACGGTGAGGAAGTAGGTGCCTTGCGACTTCAGCACGGGGAAGCCGAGGCTCTCCAGCCCCTTGGTCAGGCGGTCCCTGCTCCGCGTCAGGTCCTTCCGCATCGACAGGAAATATTCGTCCGGCTTGCCGAGGCCGTAAGCGACGGCGGCCTGCAGGTTCGGCGCCGTGGTGAAGGTCAGGAACTGATGCACCTTGGCGGCGACGCGGAGCAGCGGCGGCGCGGCGCAGACGAAGCCGATTTTCCAGCCCGTCAGCGAGAAGATCTTGCCGGCCGAGCCGACCTTGATGGTGCGTTCGCGCATGCCGGGAATGGTGATCAGCGGGATGTGCTTGTGCTCGTCGAAGGTGACGTGCTCCCAGACCTCGTCGCAGATCGCGATGACGTCGAACTCCTGGCAGTAGCGCGCCAAGAGCTCAAGATCCTCGCGCGGAAAAACCACCGCGCTAGGATTCAAGGGGTTGTTGAACAGCACCGCCTTGGTCTTTGAATTGAAGACGCTTTTCAGCATGTCCTCATTCAGCCGCCAGTGCGGCGGCTCGAGCCGTACGAGGCGCGGAATGCCACCGGCCTGGCGGATGATCGGCAGATAGGAATCGTAGACCGGCTGGAAGCAGACCACCTCGTCGCCGGGCTGGACCACCGCGAGGATGGCCGAGGTCAGCGCCTCGGTGCCGCCGGAGGTGACCATCACCTCGCTCATCGGATCGAGCTTGAGCCCGTGCCAATGGCCGTAATGGGTCGCGATCGCCTGGCGCAGTTCCGGCAGGCCCATCATCGAGGGGTACTGGTTGTAGCCGTTCAGCGAGGCCTCGGCCGCGGCGCGGCGGATGTCCTCCGGACCCGGATCGTCGGGAAAGCCCTGGCCGAGATTGATGGCGGCATTGTCGCGCGCGGCCTGCGACATCGCCTCAAAGATGGTGACGGGAAGGTCGGCGAAGACCTTGTTCAGCGAAGAGCTCTTGGTCGTCATCGCGAGGTCAGCCACCGACCTTGCTGGGAAGCCCCGCCGCCTTCCAGCCAAGCATTCCGCCGGCCAGATGCTTGTCGTAAGGCAGGCCCGCCGCCTGCGCCGCGAGCGAGGCCGTCACCGAGCGTTTGCCCGAGCGGCAAGCGAATACGACTTCCTTGCCCTGGGGATCGGGGATCGCCTTGGGATCGAAGGTCGAGAGCGGAACCACGACGCCGTAGGGATAGGCCTCGGCTTCGACCTCGTTCGGCTCGCGCACGTCGACGAGGAGATAGCGGCCCTCCGCGACACCCTTGGAGACCTCGTCCGGGGTCAGATCCTGCACCTGGTTTGCCACATCATCCTCCAACGTCGCGCGTGCCAGCCGGACCTATCCCGGCCGGCGGCAACCTCGCCTCTCGGCTCACGAAAATCAAGCGCTACAAAGGCTTGAGCCGCGCGGCGCAAGTTAAAGCTAAATCGCAGCGACTTGAAGTGCGGCGTTGGTTCGGCCGCCTAGATCGTCACCTGCGTTCCGACCTCGACCACGCGGCCTGAGGGGATCTGGAAGTAGTCGGTGGCGTCGTTGGCGGAGCGGCTCAGCGAGATGAACAGCCGGTCCTGCCAGCGCGGCATGCCGGAATGGACGGCGGGCTTCAACGCTCTGCGCGACAGGAAGAACGAGGTCGACATGATGTCGAACTGCCAGCCCAGCTTGCGGGCGATCGCCAGCGCCTTCGGCACGTTGGGCGATTCCATGAAGCCGAACTTCAGCGTCACCTTGGAGAAGGTCGGCGAGATCTGCTCCAGCTTGACCCGCTCGGCCGGATCGATGCGGGGGGTCTGCGCGGTTTCGATGGTGAGAATGACGTTCTTCTCATGGAGCACCTTGTAGTGCTTCAGACTATGCATCAGCGCGGTCGGCGCGCTGAGCGGGTCGGAGGTCAGGAACACGGCGGTTCCCGGCACCCGCTGCGGCGGCCGCTTCTCCAGCATCGCGACGAGGTCGGCCAGCGGGAATTCGAGCTTGCGCGACTTCTCGAACAAGAGCCGGCTGCCGCGCCGCCACGTGTACATCAGGATGATCATGAGCGTGCCGAGCGCGAGCGGCACCCATCCGCCCTCGAATACCTTCAGCAAATTGGCGGCGAGGAAGGTCAGGTCGAGGAACAGGAACGGCGCAATCAGAGCGGCCGCGGTGAACGGCGACCATCGCCAGACCTTCCAGATCACGACGAAGCCCATCATCGCCGTCACCACCATGGTCCCCGTGACGGCGATGCCATATGCGGACGCCAGCGCACTGGAGGAACGGAACAAGAGCACCATCAGTATCACGGCGACCAGCAGCAGCTGGTTGATGCGCGGGATGAAGATCTGGCCGGAATGGGCTTCGGATGTATGGCGAATTTCAAAGCGCGGCAGCAGCCCGAGCTGGATCGCCTGGCGCGTCAGCGAATAGGCGCCGGTAATGACCGCCTGGCTCGCGATCACGGTGGCCATGATAGCAAGCAGGACCATTGCGCCCCGGATCCAGCCTTGCGGAAACAACTGGAAGAACGGGCTCACGATCGCGCCGGGATCATCCAGGACGAGTGCCCCCTGGCCCAGATAGTTCAGCGCCAGCGACGGCAGCACGACGAACAGCCAGGCGGTCTGGATCGGCCGCTTGCCGAAATGGCCGAGGTCGGCATAGAGCGCCTCGGCGCCGGTCACCGCCAGGAACACCGCGCCCAGCGTCACGAAGCCGATGATGCCGTGGTGGATCATGAACGACACGGCGTAGAGCGGGTTCAGCGCCAGCAGCACCTGCGGCTGCCGCATGATCGGACCGACTGCGGCGATCGCGATCGCCGCGAACCAGACGCACATGACCGGACCGAAGAACGCCGCGACGCTCGCCGTGCCGCGCGATTGCACGGCGAACAGGCAGACAAGGATCACCAAAGTCAGCGGAACAATGTAAGGCTCAAATGTGAGCGTGATGTCCTTCATGCCTTCGACGGCCGACAGCACCGATTGCGCCGGCGTGATCACGGCGTCGCCGTAGAACAGGGCGCCGGAAATGATGCCGAGCAGGACGATGGTGGTGCCGCCCGTGCCGACCGCGCGCTGGGCCAGCGCCATCAGCGCCAGCGTGCCGCCCTCGCCGTTGTTGTCGGCGCGGAGCAGGATCACGACATATTTGAGCGTCACCACGACGATGAGCGCCCACAGGATCAGCGAGAGCACGCCCAGCACGGCCGCAGGCGTCGCGAGCCCTTCGGTGCCCGAGGCCGCCGTCACCGCCTCGCGGAACGCGTAGAGCGGGCTGGTGCCGATGTCGCCGTAGACGACGCCGATGCTGCCGAGGGTCAGCGCACCGAAACGGGCGGTGGTGTGGGCCTCGCCATGGCCATTGGCCGCCGCCGTTTCCGGGGCGGAAATCACTACATCGCTTGTCATGGGAGAGCCCAGTGGCCTCTAAAATGCTTCACTGCACAACGGCGGAAGAGCGCGCGGCTTATAGTCCTGCGCTACCGGCATAGCCTAGCCCGATTCCGGGGCTTAGACATGCAAATTTGCATGACTGAGGCAGTTGCGTTCTAGATGGTGACTTGGGTTCCGACTTCAACCACCCGTCCCGTGGGGATCTGGAAGTAATCGGTGGCGTCGTTGGCGGACCGGCTCAGCGCGATGAACAAATGGTCCTGCCACAGCGGCATGCCCGACTGCGCCGACGCCTTCAGCGACCTGCGGGACACGAAGAACGACGTCGACATGATGTCGAACTGCCATCCCTGCTTGCGCGCGATCGCAAGTGCCTTGGGCACGTTCGGCTGCTCCATGTAGCCGAAGCGCAGGCGGACTTTCGAGAACTTGTCGCTGATCTTCTCCATGCGGAAACGCTCCGCCAGATCGACCCGGGGCGTATGCGCGGTCTCGATGGTCAGGATCACGTTGTGCTCGTGCAGCACCTTGTTGTGCTTGAGATTGTGCAGCAGCGCGGTCGGCACAAAGGAGGGATCGCTGGTCAGGAACACCGCGGTGCCCTTGACGATGTGCGGGGGCCGCTTCTCCAGGCTGCGGATCAGATCGTCCAGCGGCACCTCGATCCGGCGCGTCTTCTGGATCAGGATCCCGGAGCCCTTCCGCCAGGTCCAGATCGTTCCCGCCATGGCCACGCCGAACAGCAGCGGCACCCAGGCGCCCTCAAGCAGCTTCAGGAGATTGGCGCTGAAGAAGCTCAGATCGACGATGACGAAGGGCATGATCACGGCCGCAGCCGTGGCAGCGCGCCAATTCCACAATTTCCAGATCACGATGAAGCCCATGATGCCGTCGGCGACCATGGTGGTGGAGACTGCGATGCCGTAGGCCGAGGCCAGATTGCTGGGGGTGTGGAACAATAGCACCAGCAGCATCACGCCGATCAGCAGTAGCCGGTTCACCCGTGGCAGGTAGATCTGACCGGCGTGAGTCTCGGAGGTGTAGCGGACCTCGAAGCGCGGCAAGAGGCCGAGCTGCACCGCCTGATAGACCAGCGAATAAGCACCCGTGATCACCGCCTGGCTCGCGATCACGGTCGCGGCGGTCGCAAGCCCGACCAGCGGCAGCACCAGGCTCTCGGGCACCATGCGATAGAACGAGTGCTCGATCGCGCTGGGATCGGACAGCACGAGCGCGCCCTGCCCGAAATAGTTGATCAAGAGCGCGGGCAGCACGAAGAACATCCAGGCCGACTGGATCGGCTTGCGCCCGAAATGGCCGAGATCGGCATAGAGCGCCTCGCCCCCGGTCACCGCCAAGAACACGGCGCCGAGGGTGACAAGGCCAATCGTGCCGTGCGACAGCACGAACTGCACGGCGTAATAGGGATTGATCGCCGCCAGCACGGACGGATCGTCGGCGATGTGGACGGCTCCCATCACGGCGATGACGGTGAACCAGATCACCATCACCGGCCCGAAGGCCGAGGCGACCAGCGCGGTCCCCTTGCTCTGGACCGCGAACAGCAACGCCAGAATAAGGACCGTGAGCGGCACGACGTAATGCTCGAACGCAGGGGTTGCGAGCTTCAGGCCTTCGACCGCCGATAGCACTGAGATCGCCGGCGTGATCATGGAATCGCCGATGAACATGGAAGCGCCGACCACGCCGAGGGCGAGCAGGAACCAGCTCCGCCGCCCGAGCGCGCGCTGCCCGAGCGCCATCAGCGAGAGCGTGCCGCCCTCCCCGTTGTTGTCGGCGCGCAGCAGCAGCAGCACGTATTTGGCGGTGACGACGATCAGCAGCGCCCACAGGATCAGGGAGAGCACGCCGAGAACCATGACCCGCGAGACCGGCTCGCCATGGGCGGCGCCCCTGACAGCCTCGTGGAATGCGTAGAGCGGCGAAGTGCCGATATCGCCGAAGACGACGCCGATGCTCCCGAGCGTAAGGGACCAAAAGCCTGAAGTGACCGGCCCGTCCTGGGTCTCGGCCTGTGTGATGCTCGCCGTCATGAAGGTGGAAAACGCTTCTTCCCTGGAATTGATCCGGCGCCTTTTGACGCTTCCGGCGCGCCTGTCAATCGGCGCACCACCATAGCAGGCGCCGAGCTGGATGCTGTGACGCCGCAGCCACGCTCATCGCCAGCGCGACGACATGCCTCAGGTAAGATGGTAGCGCAAGGGGGTTAGGGCTTCAGATTCGGCGGCAGCGGCGGATCTTCGCGCATCAGGGTGATGGTCACCCGCCGGTTGGCCGCGAGCGAAGGATCGTCCGGAAACAGCGGCTGGGTGTCCGCCTTGCCGGAGACGGCGAAGATGTGCGACGGCGGCAGGCCCTCGCGTTCGAGGATCTGGCGCACGGCATTGGCGCGATCGGCCGACAGATCGAAGGCGCCGTAGTCGCTGCGGGTCGGCACGAAGCCGGCCGCGGTATGGCCGGCGATGGAGACGCGCAGCGGCGTGGCCTTGAGCGGGATCGCGAGCTTCTCGACCAGGCGGCGGGTGCGATCATAGGGCACCTTGGAGCCGTCGGCGAACATCGAACGGCCGTCCTGGTCGACAATCTCCAGATTGAGACCCTGCTTGGTCTCCTCGAACATGATGTGCTTGGACATCTCGGTCAGCTCCGGCATGTCCTGCAACGCCTGGCGCAGCGAGGCTGCGGCGAGCGCGAAATTGCGGTCGACCTTGATCTTCGCGCCCGACGTGCGGTCGCGATCCTCCTGGTCCGGCGTCGGCGTGTTGGAGGCATCCTCGGGCTGGATATGGTCGACGTTCTTCAGCCGCGGGCGGGTCGGCAAACCGTCGGACTCGACGATACCGGCATAGCGCGCTTCGCTCTGCACGCCGAAGGCGTCGCGCATCGATCCCGCGACGATCTTCAGCTTGTTGGCGTCCTGCGTCGAGAACGCCACGAGCATCACGAAGAAGCTCATCATCAGGCCCATGAGGTCGGCGAAGGTCACGAACCAGCCGTGACCGCCTCCATGGGCATCGCCGCGTTTCTTCTTGGCCATGTCTCAAATCCCGGCGGGCGGACTTTACGCCGGCACCGGCTCGCCCTCGGCGTGGCGATGCTTCTCCGGCAGGTAGGCCAGCAGCATTTCGCGCACCAGGGTCGGGCTCTTGGAGTCGCGGATCATCAGGATGCCGTCGATGATCAGCGTGCGGTTGGTCTCCTCGTCCAGCAGCTTGCCGTGCAGCTTGTCGGCGATCGGCAGACAGAACAGGTTCGCGACCAGCGCGCCGTAGAGCGTGGCGAGCAGCGCGGTCGCCATGAACGGGCCGAGCTTGGAAGGGTCGGTCATGTTGGCGAACATCTGCACCATGCCGATCAGGGTGCCGATCATGCCGAAGGCCGGAGCGCAGTCGCCGATGGCGCGATAGATCTTGCTGCCCTCGTCGAGGTGCATGAGGAAGTTGTCGCGGTCGCGCTCGAGATTGTCGCGGATGAAGTCGAGGTCGTAGCCGTCGGCGACGTAGCGGATGCCCTTGGCGAGGAAGGGCTCATCGGTCTCGACCTTTTCCAGACCCACCGGGCCCTGCTTGCGGGCGATCTCGGCGATGCGGGCGAGCTCGTCGACGAGGTCGTGCGCCGACAGGCGGCTCATGGTGAAGGCGAACTTGGCGCCGAGCGGAAGGCCGTGCAGGAGTGCCGAGAGCGGAAAGCGGATCATGGTGGCGGAGATCGAGCCGCCGAAGATGATGATCATGGCATGTTCGGAGATGAACATGTGAAGGTCGCCGCCCATGAAGATCATCATCGTGATGACGATGATGCCCGCAATGAGCCCGACGCTCGTCATGATATCCATGGGATACTCCAACGCGTACGCAACAACGGCCGTCCTGGCCGCTGGCGCGGCCCAACCCCGAACCGCATCGGAAACCCTAGAGTGCCGCCCTTAAAGCCGCGTAAAGGTTAAGTTGAGCCGGCGCGCCAGACCGGCGTAGCGCATCGGGATGAGGCCGGCTTTGCCGATGGCCGACACGAATTTCAACACTTTGCTAACCATGATTGCGGCGCGCTAGCGTGCCAGGCCCGTCAGCTTCAGGCTCAGTTCGCGCAGGCGCTTGCGGGCAGCTGCATCGTAGGCCTGCGGATTGGCACGCGCCTCGTTCATGCCGTTGAAGAACAGCCCGCTCTTGCCTGCGACATCGTCACCCTCGACGAGGCGCAGGATCGCCGCGCCGCCCTGCTCCACCGTCGAGATCGGCGTGACGCCGCCGGCGCGCACCATCGTGGTGTTCATGTAGGTCGCCGGATGCAGCGCATTCACGGTGATGCCCGCGCCCTTCAGTTCGTCCGCGAGATCGATGGTGAACATGATCTGGGAGAGCTTGCTCTGTGCATAGGCACGCGAACCGCTGTAGCCCTGCGTGATCATGACGTCATCGAAATCGATCGGATGCTGGCCGAGGGAGGCGACGTTGACGATCCGCGACGGCGCCGCGGACTTCAGCAGCGGCAGCAACAGATGGACGAGCAAGAAACCCGAGAGATAGTTTACGGCAAACCGCAGCTCGTGACCGTCGGCGCTAACTTGCCGCTGCGGGCCGTCGTTCTGCGAACCGATGCCGGCGTTGCTGACGAAGACGTCGAGACGCTGGTGATCGCGGATGAGCGCTTCGGCGAGCGCACGCGTACCCGACATCGACGACAGATCGGCCTGATAGAAGGTCGGCGCGGCACCGCCGGCTTTCGCGATCTCGTCGCTCAACACCTTCGCACGCTCCGCATCGCGGCCATGGATCAGGACCCTTGCACCGTCTTCGGCCAGCCGGCGCGCGACGTAGCGGCCGACGCCGTCGGTCGAGCCGGTTACCAGGATCGTCTTGCCATTCATCTTCATCGTGCGTCCTCCGGCTGCGGCCCTGCGCCACGGGGGCGGAACCAGGGATGACTGCTATTCTAGCCCTGCAGCATGCTCCATCGCGGGAGCCGTTTTGCAATGTTGACGCTGTTCAGTCTTCTCACCGCGCTGCCTGCGGTGTTGGCGCTCCACCTGCTCGAGCCGGAACTCGTTCTGCCGGCCTTCAGCCTCGTGCTCTTTGCCGAGGCCGCCTTCGCGGTGATCGCAGCGCGCTTGATCCACCTTCCGGACAATGCGGAGGACATCACGCTGTGGGACCTTGCAGGCGGCTTCACCCTGATCGGGTGCGCCGCTGCAGTGTTCGGCGAGCCGGATCAGGCCGCCCTGTTTCTGACGGAACAGGGGGGCCCACGGCCGGTGTCGCAGCCTTAGGCGGTCCATCACCCCTCAGTGAATCTCCGCCGAGCGCTTCAGCGCGGCCTTCAGCTTCTCGAGCGAGAAGTCGGGGCTGCGGGCGATCTCCAGGATCGGTGTCTCGCGGCGGCCGCAGAGTTCGGCGGCCTCCGGCAGCTTTGCGGCGATGTCGAGCGGGATCACGATCGCACCGTGCTGGTCGGCATGGATCAGGTCGTCGGACTTCACGGTCATGCCGGCAACGCGAACCTCGCCGCCAAAGCTCTCCGCATGCACCCAGGCATGCGACGGGCCGATCGAGCCGGCCAGCGCCTGGAAGCCCGGCGCCCATTGCGGGATGTCGCGGATCGAGCCGTCGGTGATGACGCCGAGACAACCGAGCGCCTTGTGCACGTTGCTCTGCACCTCGCCCCAGAACGCGCCGTAGCCGACGTCGGGACCGTCGATGTCCTGGATCACCGAGATGCGCGGACCATGGCCGGTGCCGACATATTCGTAGTATTCGATGCGGCGCCTGGACTGCTCTTCGGCCGGAAGCGAGGATTTCAGCACCGAGCGGATCGCGACCGTGCGGGCATAGCCGACGATCGGCGGCAGGTCGGGAAACGGGCAGACCAGTTGCTTGGTGGTGTAGCCGATCAGTCGGCGCTCGGGCGCCACGATCTCCATGGCATTGCAGATCGTCGGCGTGTCGTAGCGGCCCAGCGCTTCGAGGACGGAAGCGGGCAGCGGCCCGGTCGCTTTATCAGTCACGGCGTTCTCTCCCAGATTGGCGGTCGCTGTTGGCGCGATGCCGCCGGCACAGGGCGATATAGCCGAGATCAGGTCTCAACCCAACTCGGGGGGCCTCATGGCAGATATCCGCGCGTGGCCGCTCAGTGCAGCCGTCCGGGCCGGTCGTCGTCGTCGTTGGGCGGCTCCGACAAATTCGCCAGCGTCGGCGCCGACGGCGGCGAGGTGACCTCGCCTCCCGACGGCGCGGTGGCGTCCATCGCGCGGGCCTGGTCGCGATAGGATTTGTAGCCGAGCGGCAAAGCGAGAAGATACAGCACCGTGCCAATCGATAGTACGTGCCAGGGATAGGCGATCAGCAGCGCGATGAAGACGATCACCGCGACGAACGCCGGCAGCACCAGCTCCGGCGGCACGCGCATGCGCTTGGTCTTGCCGGAGAACACCGGCAGGCGCGACACCATCAGGAAGGCGATCAGCAGTGTGTAGGCGGCGGTCAACCCTGCGGGCCAGCGGCCGAGATCGAGGAACGCGACATAGATCGGCAGCAGCACGGTGATCGCGCCGGCCGGCGCCGGCACGCCGGTGAAGAAATTGGCAGCGAAGGCCGGCTTGTTCGGGTCGTCCATGGTGGCATTGAAGCGCGCCAGGCGCAGGCCGCCGGAAATCGCGAACACCATGGCGGCGATCCAGCCGGCATTGCCGAGTTCGTGCAGCTGCCAGAAGTACAGCATCAGCCCTGGCGCGACGCCGAAATTGACGAAGTCGGCGAGGCTGTCGAGCTCGGCGCCGAACTTTGACTGGCCCTTGATCATGCGCGCGATGCGGCCGTCGATGCCGTCGAGCGCGGCCGCGAACACGATGGCATAGACCGCGAGCGACATCCGCCCCTCGATCGACAGCCGGATCGAGGTCAGGCCGGCGCAGATCGCCAGCAGCGTGATGACGTTGGGCACCAGCATCCGCACCGGAATCGGGCGGAACCGCCGGCGGCGCGTATCGGGGTATTTGAAGTCATAGGGCGTCATCGCGGGTCCTCACCTCAAGGCGAGATATAGCAAGCCGCGTCCCCCTCCGCCATTGCGGCGGAAGGCCCCCACAGACCGACTTATTGGTTAATTGGCGCGGAAGGCGCGGCTGGGGTCGTCTCCGGAAAGGTCGGCCAAAATCGTCTCGCCGGCGATCGCGGTCTGCCCTTCCGAGACCAGCGCTTTGCTCCCCACAGGCAGATAGACATCGAGCCGGGAGCCGAAGCGGATCAGGCCGAAGCGCTCGCCGGCGCCGATCGCCTGGCCCTCCCTGACGAAGCAGACGATGCGCTTGGCGACGAGCCCTGCGATCTGCACCACGCCGATCCGCGCCGTCGCTGTCGAGATGACCAGCGAGTTGCGCTCATTGTCCTCGCTGGCCTTGTCGAGCTCGGCATTGATGAAAAGGCCGGGCCGGTAGGCGATGCGGTCTACCCTGCCCGCTATGGGAGCGCGGTTCACGTGGCAGTTGAACACGCTCATGAACACCGAGATGCGCGGCAACGGCCGGTCGCCGAGCCCGAGCTCGGCCGGCGGCAGCGCCATGGTGATCATCGAGACGCGGCCGTCGGCCGGCGACACCACAAGCCCCTCACGCACCGGCGTCACGCGGACGGGGTCGCGGAAGAACAGCGCGCACCACACGGTCAGGATCGTGCCGATCCACCCCAAAGGCGACCACAGCCAGAACAGGACGAGGCTTGCCAGCGCAAAGCCGCCGATGAAGGGATAGCCCTCCTTGTGGATCGGCGGGATCTGACGCTGGATCGAATCGAGAATGGACATCGGTATCTGCCGCTCGGGGTTAATGGCACGGGGTCGTCGCGCGGGCTTGTTTAGGCCAGAGTTGGGACCGGAGACAAGGTCACTCCGCCGCCGCGGGCGCCGTCAGGGCGTCGTTGACCGGTGGCGGCTCCCGGTTGGGTGCCTCGCTGGTATCGGCCATCTTGGCCAGCTTCTCGCGTGCCGCCTCGGCCTCACGCTGCCTGTTCCACATGCTGGCATAGAGACCGCCATGCGCGAGCAACTGGCCATGGGTCCCCCGCTCGGCAATGCGGCCCTGATCCAGGACGATGATCTCGTCGGCCCCGACGATGGTCGAAAGCCGGTGCGCGATCACCAGCGAGGTGCGGTTCTTCGCCACGCGGTCGAGCGCGCCCTGGATCTCGTGCTCGGTATGGGTATCGAGCGCCGAGGTCGCCTCGTCCAGCACCAGAATCGGCGGCGCCTTCAGGACGGTGCGCGCGATCGCGACGCGCTGCTTCTCGCCGCCGGACAGTTTGAGCCCGCGCTCGCCGACCTGGGTCTCGTAGCCCATCGGCGCCATGCGGATGAAATGGTCGATCTGGGCCAGCTGCGCCGCCTCTTCGACTTCAGCGTCATCGGCGTCCCAGCGGCCATAGCGGATGTTGTAGCGGATGGTGTCGTTGAACAGCACGGTGTCCTGAGGCACCATGCCGATCGAGGCCCGAAGCGAATCCTGCGTCACCGCGCGGATGTCCTGGCCGTCGACCAGGATCCTGCCGCCGGAGACATCATAGAGGCGAAACAGAAGCCGCGAGATGGTCGACTTGCCCGCGCCCGACGGGCCGACGATGGCAACGGTCTTGCCGGCCGGGACCTCGAAGCTGATGCCCTTGAGGATCGGGCGGGTCGGCTCATAGGCAAAGCGCACGTCCTCGAAACGCACGGTGCCGGCGGAGATGACCAGCGGCTTGGCACCGGCCGCGTCCTTGATCTCGGCCTCGCGGCCGATCACGCCGAACATCTTCTCGATGTCGATGATCGCCTGCTTGATCTCGCGATAGACCATGCCCATGAAGTTCAGCGGCTGGTAGAGCTGGATCATCATGGCGTTGACCAACACGAAATCGCCGACCGTGTTGGTGCCATTGCGCACGCCGATCGCGCACATCAGCATCGTCGCGGTCAGCCCCAGCGTGAAGATCACGGCCTGGCCGGTGTTGAGCACCGCGAGCGAGGTGTAGGTGTGGACGCTCGCCTCCTCGTAGCGCGCGACCGACTTGTCGTAGCGCTGCGCCTCGCGGGCCTCGGCGCCGAAATACTTCACGGTTTCGTAGTTGAGCAGCGAGTCGATCGCCTTGGTGTTCGCCTCGGTGTCGGAATCGTTCATCCGGCGGCGGATGCCGATCCGCCACTCGGTCGCGATGTAGGTGTAGTACATGTAGAGCGTGACCGTGATCAGGGTGGCGACCACGTAACGCCAGTCGAACTGCCAGAGCAGCACGGCCATCAGCAGCGAGACCTCGACGATGGTCGGGATCAGCTGCAGGATCACCATGCGCACGATGACCTCGATGCCCTCGCGCCCGCGCTCGAGCACGCGCGTCAGGCCGCCGGTCTTGCGCTCGAGGTGGAAGCGCAATGACAGCTCGTGCATGTGGACGAAGGTGATGGTGGCGAGCTTGCGCACCGCATGCATGGCGACGCGCGCGAAAATGCCGTCGCGCCATTGCGTCAGCAGCGCCATCAAGATGCGCATCACGCCGTAGCTCACGGTCAGCAACAGCGGCGAGGCGATCACCCAGAGGTGCCAATTGTCCGCCTGCACCGGCGCCGTGTTGGCGCCGGTCAGCGCATCCGTCGCCCATTTGAAGCTGAACGGCACCGTCAGCGTGATCAGCTTGGCAGCGAGCAGCAGCACAAGCGACCACACCACACGCATCTTCAGGTCGAAGCGGTCGCCCGGCCAGATATAGGGCCACAGATGCGCCAGCGTGCCCATCAGTGTCGCCCGCCCCGGTGCGCCGCCGGGAGGAGGATCGGGAACGTCGGCGCCGTCGAACGATTGAGGTTGGTCCATCAAAAAGCCTGAAAGCCCGCCGGATGCGGGCGTCGCTGCGATTAACGATTTTCGCACGTCATATAGAGCCTTCCCGATGCCAGCGCACCCCGCCAGATGGCGAATCTTCGATTGTTTGCCGTCATTTACCGGTAGATTTCCGGGTGATCCGAATCACCGATTGGGCTTGACGCCTCTTCGCTGCAATGCATCATGGCACCAATGAGCACTATTAAAACCGTCTGTGTCTATTGCGGCTCCGGCCCCGGAACCAATCCCCGCTTCACCGAAGGCGCCAAGGCGTTCGGCAAGGCGCTCGCCGAGAACAACGTTCGGCTCGTCTATGGCGGCGGCTCGCTCGGCCTGATGGGCTCGGTCGCGACCTCCGTGCTCGACCACGGCGGCACCGTCACCGGCATCATCCCGGAATTCCTGCGGATGCGCGAGAACGCGCTGACACGCGTACAGGAGATGATCGTCACCCCCGACATGCACGAGCGCAAGCGCTTGATGTTCGAACGCTCCGACGCCTTCGTGGCGCTGCCCGGCGGCGTCGGCACGCTGGAAGAGCTGGTCGAGCAATTGACCTGGAAACAGCTCGGCCGCCACGCCAAGCCGGTGCTGCTGGCGAACATCGACAATTTCTGGGAACCGCTGTTCTCGCTGCTGTCGCACATGCGCCAGACCGAGTTCATCCGCGCCGGCCTTTCGGTCGACATCCTCAAGGCCGATCGGGTCGAGGACATCTTGCCGAAGCTGAAGGCGGCCGCAGCCCAGATCGACGAGGCCGAGAAGAAGCTCGCCCCGGAAGTCGCGCGCAAGCTCTGACGTCCTACTCGCTTGGAAACGTCACCGCCTCGATCCGGTTACCATCGGGGTCGGTGACGAAGGCCGCGTAGTAGCGTACGCGGTCATGCGGACGGATGCCGGGCGCACCGTCCGAGGCGCCGCCGGCGGACAGCGCTGCGGCGTGAAACGCATCGACCTCGCTTGTCGTCTTCGCCCGCAGGCAGATATGGACGCCGCTTTCGGGGGCTACGGGCGGCATGGTCTCGCGTAGATTGATCCAGAATTCCGGATAGGCCTTGCCGAAACCGACCGTGCGCGGCCGCGTGACGAGGCGCGAAAGGCCGAGGGCGGCGAGCGTTGCCTCGTAGAATTTCGCGGCGCGCTCGAGATCGCTGACGCCGACGGAGATGTGGTCGATCATGCCCTGCCCTTTCCTCCCCCACTGTCATCGCCCGGCTTGACTGGGCGATCCAGTACTCCGAGCCGCGCGAGAGCAACCGAGAAGCCGCGGCGTACTGGATATCCCGCCTTCGCGGGGTATGGCAGTCGTCGTGGGACTTACGCCGGCGCGCCCGACTTCACGAGCTTGTAGATCACCGAATCCATCAGCGCCTGGAACGAGGCGTCGATGATGTTGGGGGAGACGCCGACCGTGGTCCAGCTATCGCCATTCTCGTCCTCGCTCTCGATCAGGACGCGCGTGACCGCGCCGGTACCGCCGTTGAGGATACGCACGCGGTAGTCGATTAGCTTCAGCCCCTCGATGTATCTCTGGTACTTGCCGAGGTCCTTGCGCAGGGCAACGTCGAGGGCGTTGACGGGACCGTTGCCTTCGGCAGCCGAGATCAGGTGCTCGCCGGCGACGTCGACCTTCACCACGGCCAAAGCGACGGTGACACGTTCGCCATGCGAATTGTAGCGCTGCTCGACATTGACGTCGAACTGCTCGACCTCGAAATAATGCGGCACCTTGCCGAGCGTACGGCGCGCCAGCAGCTCGAACGAGGCGTTGGCGGATTCATAGGCGTAGCCGGCCGCCTCGCGCTCCTTCAACTCCTCGACGAGACGCGTCAGCTTCGGATCACTCTTCTCGTAGGGAATGCCGGCGCGGTCGAGCTCGGCGATGACGTTGGAACGTCCAGCC
The DNA here is from genome assembly GCF_014198295.1 of Bradyrhizobium sp. CIR18. Lineage (NCBI taxonomy): Bacteria > Pseudomonadati > Pseudomonadota > Alphaproteobacteria > Hyphomicrobiales > Nitrobacteraceae > Bradyrhizobium > Bradyrhizobium sp. CIR18. The sequence continues at coordinate 69,705 of NZ_JACIHF010000004.1, forward strand.
TGGTCCGAGACCAGGACCTTGCGGTGATTGCCGACCATCTCCGGCAGCACGTGCTCGTAGGTCTGCGGGTCCTTCAGCACCGCGGACGCATGGATGCCGGTCTTGGTGACGAAGGCGCTCTCGCCGACGTAAGGCGCATGCCGGTTCGGCACCCGGTTGAGCATGTCGTCGAGCGTGCGCGAGACCTTGACCAGAGTTGCCAGCTTCTCGGCCGTGACGCCGATCTCGAAGGCGTCCGAAAACTCCGGCTTCAGCTTCAGCGTGGGGATCAGTGAGCAGAGATTGGCGTTGCCGCAGCGCTCGCCAAGGCCGTTCAGCGTGCCCTGGATCTGCCGCGCGCCGGCACGCACCGCGGCGAGCGAATTGGCCACCGCCTGCTCGGTGTCGTTATGGGCGTGGATGCCGACGCGGTCGCCGGGGACGTGCTTAGTAACTTCGGTGACGATGGCCTCGACCTCGTGCGGCATGGTGCCGCCATTGGTGTCGCACAGCACCACCCAGCGCGCGCCGGCCTCGAAGGCGGCCTTGGCGCAGGCGAGCGCGAAGCTCGCATCTTCCTTGTAGCCGTCGAAGAAATGCTCGCAATCGAGCATGACCTCGCGACCGGCGGCCTTCGCGGCCGCGACGCTGTCGCGGATCGAGGCGAGGTTTTCCTCCTTCGTCGTCTCCAGCGCGACGCGCACCTGATAGGCGGATGCCTTCGCGACGAAGCAGATCGCGTCGGCCTTCGCTGCCAAAAGCCCGGCCACACCGGGATCGTTCGAGACCGAGCGCCCGGCCCGTCGCGTCATGCCGAACGCCGTGAAGCGCGCATGGGCGAGCTTGGGCTTGCTGCCGAAGAACTCGGTGTCGAGCGGATTGGCGCCGGGATAGCCGCCTTCGACATAGTCGATGCCGAGGTCATCGAGCATCGCGGCGATGACCTGCTTGTCGGTGAGCGTGAAATCGACGCCGTTGGTCTGCGCGCCATCGCGCAGCGTGGTGTCGAACAGATAAAGGCGCTCTTTCTGTGCCGAGCTCATCACGAGCGTCCGTTCTTGTTACCTCCCCCCTTGTGGGGGAGGTCGACGATGCGCAGCATCGTCGGGAGGGGGGTGCCACACGGGTGGTCGGAGTGCGGGGCTACCCCCCTCCCCAACCCTCCCCCACAAGGGGGGAGGGAGCGGCGAGAGGATCGCGCTTGGCGGACACGCTCCTTGGTCATTGCCCCGCTCCGAGCGTCTTCTTCATGGTGGTGTTGGCAAGCCATTCGTCATTGATGGTGACGCTATTGCGCTGCTGGGCAGTGTAGCCGCGCTTGGCGAAAAAACCCTGCGCGGTGTCGCTGGCATCGACGTTGAGGCTCTGCGCGCCGCGGCCGCCGGCAAGCTTTTCCAGCGCATCGACCAGCATGGTGGCGATGCCCTGCCCGCTGACGGCCGGATGCACATAGAGCATGCGGATGTGGTCATTGCCGCGCAGCGAGGCAAAGCCAACCGGCGAGCCATCGAGCGTCGCGATCAGCGTCAGGTCTGACGCGAGGTGCTTGCCGAACTCTTCGCTGTCCGCCACCTCCATCCAGGCCTGCTGCTGCGCCTCGCTATAGTCGTCGCCAGTCAGCTCCTCGATGCTGGCGGTGAAGATCGCAGCAAGAATTGGCACGTCCGCCGGCAGGAACGGCCGCAAGCCGGGCTTTGGCAAAGTCTGTCCCATCGTCCTCACCACATCCCATAGAGCTTGAGAACCAGCGCCACGGCAGCCGCGAGCAGCGCGATCTTCAGCGCGATGTAATAGAGCCAGTGCCGCGGGAAAGGCGTGTCGGGCCGTTTCATCGCGCGACCTCCCACGTCGTTCCTTCCTTGGAGTCCTTGATCGCGACGCCCATTGCAGCGAGCAGATCGCGAATGCGATCGGATTCCTTGAAGTCCTTGCGGCTACGGGCCGCCGTCCGCTCCGCGATCAGGCGCTCGACTTCCCCGGCATCGACGCCGCTCGCCTGCTGCTTGCGTCCTTCCCACTGCGCTGCGCTCTCGGACAAGAAGCCGAGCAGGCGCAACGAGCCCGCCAGAGCGCCCACGTCACCTCCACGCAGGCCATGCAACGCCGCGATCGCCAGCGGCGTGTTGAGATCGTCGAGCAGCGGCTCTACCACGGACGCAGCCGGCTCGCCGGGCGCGACGTCGGCGGCAACGCGATACCAGTCGTCGAGCGTCTTGGCGCTCTCCTCCAGCGACTTCATGGTCCAGTCGATCGGCGAGCGGTAGTGCGTCTTGAGCATGTTCAAGCGCAGTACCTCGCCGGGCCAATCCGCGAGCAGCTCATGGATCGTGATGAAGTTGCCGAGGCTCTTCGACATCTTCTCGCTTTCGACCTGCAGGAAGCCGTTGTGCATCCAATAATTCGCCATGCGCTCTCGGTGGAAGGCGCAGCAGGTCTGTGCGACCTCGTTCTCGTGATGCGGAAACACGAGATCGATGCCGCCGCCATGGATGTCGAAATGCTCGCCGAGATGCTTCCAGGCCATGGCCGAGCACTCGATGTGCCAGCCGGGACGCCCCTCGGCCTTGATGCCGGCCGGTGACGGCCATGACGGCTCGCCCGGCTTGGACGGCTTCCACAGCACGAAATCGGTGGCATCGCGCTTGTAGGGCGCGACATCGACGCGGGCGCCGGCGATCATCTCGTCGAGCGATCGCTTCGACAGCGCACCGTAGCGGGGCAGCGAGGAATTTGCTGCGTTCATCGCCTGCGGCGAGAACAGAACATGGTCCTCGGCGGCATAGGCAAAGCCGCCCTTGATCAGCCGCTCGATGATCTCGCGCATCTCGCCGATATGCTCGGTCGCGCGCGGCTCGACGCTCGGCCGAAGCGCTCGAAGCGCATCGACGTCGGCGTGAAACTGCTTGCCGGTCTGCTCGGTGACCTTGCGAATGGCCTCGTTCAGCGGCAGGCCCGGGAAATCGCGCGCGGCGCGGTCGTTGATCTTGTCGTCGACGTCGGTGATGTTACGGACATATTTGACGTGCGCCTCGCCATAGAGATGGCGCAGCAGCCGAAACAGCACGTCGAACACGATCACCGGCCGTGCATTGCCGATATGGGCGAAGTCATAGACGGTCGGCCCGCAGACATACATGCGGACGTCTTTCGCATCGAGCGGCGCGAAGATGCGTTTTTCCTTCGTCAGCGTATCGTAAAGGCGCAATTCCATATGGATACCCGTCGGCTGTTGGCCGGGCGTCCAAGGCTCTCAATGTTTTTGAGAAAAGACGGCTCCAGCCAGCGAATCGCTAGCTCATAATCTCGCGGCAAATGGCGCAAATGGCGAGGAGACCGTTCATGCGGCCACATATGGGCTATGAGGCGGCCCCGCGTCAAGGGAGCCGCGGAAATGCCGTTTTATGTCCGCAAAGCGCGCAGCCCGCCGGGGTGGTTCGTGATCCTTAACTATTTGAGCCCATTCTGGAACCAGATTGTTCCCTTTTTTGCCTCCCGGTATTTTCATGCGATCCTTGCTCGCGCTCATTTTCAGCGCCTCGATCCTCGCGGCATCCGGTGCCCGCGCCGAGACCCGCGTCTTCATCATCGCCAACCAGGCTGACGGCTACGGCGTCGATCAGTGCCTGGCCAAGGGCGAGAAATGCGGCGCCTCCGTCGCCCGCACCTACTGCCAGTCACGAGATTTTGCCCAGGCATCAAGCTATCGCCGGGTCGATCCCGACGAAATTACCGGCTCTGTCCCCAAATCCGGCGCAAACTGCTCCCATGGCCACTGCGACGAATATGTCGCAATCACTTGCCAGCGCTGAATTCGCTCGGAGCTGGCGCAGCTTAGGCCCGGTCCATTGGCCCCCAAAACGACGTGACGATGCCGCAGGAAGCGGCTATTGGGAGGGCGCGCTTCGGCGCCCAAATCGCTTCGGCGTCCAAGTCGCCTCAGTCCAAGTCGCTTCAGTCCAAGTCACATTGGGCCATGACCTCGCTAGAATGGCGGATATGCCTGAATTCTTGTCCCTCTCTCGTGCTCGCTTGCTTCTTGCCTGCACCGTGCTCTTGAGCACGGCCGTGCTCGTCACCGGCGCCCTCGCGCAGGCCGGTCCGCCCGGACCGCCGCCTCAGCCCGGCCAGAACGGACTTGGGCCCAATCCGATGTGCGTGCGGTTGGAAGGCCAGCTCGCGGCGCTGGACCGCGGCGGCGGTGGTGACCCCGCGCGCGAAGACCAGATCCGCCGTTACCAGGATTCCCAGGCCAAGCAGCAGGCCGAGCTGGACCGCGTCACCATGCAGGCCAAGCGCATGGGCTGCGATTCCTCCGGCTTCTTCTCGCTGTTCAACGGCCAGTCGGCCCAATGCGGACCGGTCAACACCCAGATCCAGCAGATGCGCGCCAATCTGGACCAGATCACCGGCAATCTCGAGCGCTTGCGCGGTGGCGGCGGCTTCAGCGCGGAACGCGACAGTCAGCGCCGCTCGGTGCTGGTTGCGCTGGCGCAGAACAATTGCGGCCCGCAATATGCCAACGCCGTGCAGTCGCAGGGCGGCGGCAACTTCCTCAGCAATCTGTTCGGCGGCAACAACGCGGGCAATCCGCAAGGCGTGCCGCCCTCCGATCTCGGGCCGCAATCGGGCACCTATCGCACCGTGTGCGTGCGCACCTGCGACGGCGCCTATTTCCCGGTCTCATTTGCAACGGTGCCGGCGCGCTTCCCCGACGACGAGAAGACCTGCAAGGCACTCTGCCCGGCCGCGGAAGCCGTGCTCTACACCCATCGCAATCCCGGCGAAGACATGAACTCCGCCGTCTCGGTCAGCGGCCAGCCCTACACGGCGCTGCCGACCGCGTTCAAATTCCGCAGCGAGTTCAATCCGTCCTGCTCCTGCAAGGCGGCCGGACAGACCTGGGCGGATGCGCTCAAATCGGCCGACGACAAGGCCGCCGCCGAGCAGCAGGGTGACATCATCGTCACCGAGGAGAGCGCCAGGAAGATGCAGCAGCAGCGCCTCAACAAGGGCGCGGCTGCGAATGCCAAGAAGGGCGCAGCTCCCGCGCCGACGACGGCGAATGCACCGGCCGCGACGCCGCCGGCAGATACCGCCCCCCCTGCGAGCTCCGAGAACAAGCCGATCCGCTCGGTCGGGCCGACCTTCCTGCCGCAGCAGCAGAAGTAAATCACCTTTTGCTCAACAGTCATGCCCCGCGACCCGGCTACGCCAAGGCTTCGCCGGGGTTTGAGGTCTTGGCTCGCCGAAGCTTCAGCGTAGGCGGCAAGCGGGGCATGACAGTATTCCATGTCGACAGTTGGCGCGCACCGGCAGCGCCGCGGAGTATTGGATCATCCGCTTTCGCGGATGATGCCAACAATCAATGGGGCGCGATCGCCCGTCTCACTCACCCTCGCGGCTCCACGGGAAGAGATTGGCCGGAAAGTCCGCCGCGTAGCGCCTTCCCTTCCTGGGCGGCGGCGGCGCGTCCGGTGGATTCGGATTTGGCTCGACCACCCGCCGATAGAGGTGCCAGGTGGCATGGCCAAGCACCGGCAGAACGACAGCGAGACCGACGAAGAGCGGTACCGAGCCGATCACGAGCAGCACCGCGACGATGACGCCCCATCCGGCCATCGCGACCGGGTTCGCCGCTACTGCTCGGAGCGAGGTGCGGATCGCGTCGATCGCAGTCGCATGCCGGTCGAGCATCAACGGAAACGACACGACGCTGACGCACAAGGCCACAACCGCAAACAGGAAGCCGACACCGCAACCGACGATGATGAGCGACCAGCCTTCCGGTGTCGTCAGCACGCGCGTTGCGAAGTCGGGAATGCTTGCGGCCGCCGCATGACCGAAGATTGAGACATAGATTGCGTTCGCGACACCGATCCAGGCCCCGAACAGGACCAGCAGGAGCACGCCGAGTTCGACCATGGCGCCCAACGACGGTGCGCGCAGCACCTTGACCGCATCCCATGCATCGACCTCCTCGCCGCGCTCACGACGCCGGCTGAGTTCGTAGAGACCGATCGCGGCAAACGGGCCAATCAAGGCAAAGCCGGCGGCCAGTGGAAATAGTAGCGGCAGCACCGAATAGCCGAGAACCATCCTGAACAGGACGAGACCGAGAACGGGATAAATCACGCACACGACGATCGCGTGACTCGGCATCGCCTGGAAATCCTCCCAACCCAGGCGCAGGGCCTCGGTCAGATCGGACAGGCTGATCTTGCGAACGGGATAGGAGGCCGCTTCGCCGAATACGTGCCGCCTGATGATGTCGTGGGAGTACAGAGTGGCCATGAACGGACCCTCCCGTGCTGAAAATCGCGGTTTCGATAACACGCGCTTTCCAGCCACGCGTGTCCGCCTGATGAGCAGGAAACGCGATGGGTCGAGTACGGCAACCCAGGTTCAACGAACGAGCCTGGCCGGACGGAACCCGTCGCGACCTGCCTCGCAAAGTCTAGCGCTTGCGGCGCAAGGCTGCACTCACGGTTGGGTGAATTGTGCACTAGCACGGATTTGTGCGTTGCATCACCCAGACCCAACCTGCGCGCCTGATGCTCTGTCGGCTTTGCCAGCACGGCGATCAACCACGTCGGGGCACCTACATTGCGCTATTGACGCCGGGTTGGGCTGGTATCATTTTAGACGCAGACGCCCTTAGAGTTGATGGTCGCGAATATTCTCTTGATTTCGCGGCCAGTGGAATGGGCGAGGCAAGAGGCCGGCGATGGCATAAGTGCCAACCGAAAAAGGCCAGCCATCGCGACAGACATGAGCTCCGCCCTGGATTCGTATCCGTAGCCTTCGATGGCAAGGATGGATCAGGATGGCTGTCGCACTGATACTGCTTCTGGTCGCGATCGGCTCGGTGCTGTTTCACCTCTACAGCCCATGGTGGTGGACGCCGATCGCCACGAACTGGGCCTATATCGATCACACCATCAACATCACGTTCTGGATCACGGGCTTCGTTTTCGTCGCGGTCATCGCCTTCATGGCCTATTGCGTCTTCCGCTTTCACCACAAGGAGGGAAGACGGGCTGACTACAATCCTGAAAACAAAAAGCTCGAATGGTGGCTGAGCGTGGGAACCGGAATCGGCGTCGCGGCGATGCTCGCCCCTGGCCTCGTGGTCTGGCACCAGTTCGTGACGGTGCCTGCGGATGCCACCGAGGTCGAGGTGATGGGCCAGCAATGGCAATGGAGCTTCCGCCTTCCGGGCAAGGATGGGCGGTTGGGCACATCCGATGTCCGCAACATCGCGTCCGAAAATCCGATGGGGCTCAATCGCGATGATCCGCATGCGCAGGACGACGTCGTGATCGAGAACGGCGACCTGCACCTTCAACTGGGAAAGCCGGTCAAGGTTCTGCTCCGCTCGGTTGATGTCCTGCACGATTTCTACGTGCCCGAATTCCGGGCCAAGATGGACATGGTTCCGGGCATGGTGACTTATTTCTGGATCACGCCGATCCGAACCGGAACGTTCGACGTTCTCTGTGCGGAGCTTTGTGGCGCGGCTCACTATCAGATGCGGGCCAAGGTCATCGTCGACGAAGAGCGTGAATATCACGCCTGGCTGGAGCAACAGAAAACGTTTGCAGGATTGCCGCCTGCAAGCACCGTCGTGAAGGCGACATATCAATCCGGCGGCAAGTAGCAAGGCGCCGCCGCGAAGATGGATCGGGTGCGTGAGACCAACTCATCGCCCCCGATGGAAACGACCGAGGAGGTTTTCTATGGTCGATATTCCATATGAAGGGATCGCAGGCACTCCGCCTGCCGAAGTACCTGATGTCGAGCTCTATCATCCGAGGAGCTGGTGGACACGGTATGTCTTCTCGCAGGACGCCAAGGTGATCGCCATTCAGTACTCGCTGACGGCCTCGGCCATCGGGCTGGTGGCCCTGGTGCTCTCGTGGCTGATGCGACTGCAGCTGGGATTCCCCGGCACCTTCTCCTTCATCGATGCCAACCAGTACCTTCAGTTCATCACCATGCACGGCATGATCATGGTGATCTACCTGCTCACCGCATTGTTCCTGGGCGGCTTCGGCAACTACCTGATCCCGCTGATGGTCGGCGCCCGGGACATGGTCTTCCCCTATGTGAACATGCTGAGCTATTGGGTCTACCTGCTCGCAGTCCTCGTGCTGGCCTCGACATTCTTCGTGCCCGGCGGCCCGACCGGCGCCGGCTGGACGCTGTACCCGCCGCAAGCAATCCTCTCCGGAACGCCCGGGCAGGATTGGGGCATCATTCTCATGATGTCGTCCCTGATCCTGTTCATCATCGGCTTCACCATGGGCGGGCTGAATTACGTGGTGACGGTGCTCCAGGCACGCACCCGCGGCATGACGTTGATGCGCCTGCCCCTGACGGTGTGGGGCATTTTCACGGCAACCGTGATGGCGTTGCTGGCATTCCCTGCACTTTTCGTTGCCTCGGTCATGCTGCTGCTCGACCGCCTGCTGGGAACCAGTTTCTTCATGCCCTCCCTCGTCGAGATGGGCCAGCTATCGAAATATGGCGGGGGCAGCCCGCTGCTCTTCCAGCACCTGTTCTGGTTCTTCGGCCACCCCGAGGTCTACATCGTTGCCCTGCCCGCCTTCGGCATCGTTTCCGATCTGATCAGCACGCATGCACGCAAGAACATCTTCGGTTACCGCATGATGGTCTGGGCGATCGTGGCCATCGGCGCGCTCAGCTTCATCGTATGGGCGCACCACATGTATGTGAGCGGCATGTTCCCGCAATTCGGGTACTTCTTCGCCACCACGACGCTCATCATCGCCATCCCCACTGCGATCAAGGTCTACAACTGGGTGCTGACCCTGTGGCGCGGCGACATTCATCTCAGGGTGCCGATGCTGTTCGCCCTCGGCTTCATCATCACCTTCGTGAACGGCGGGCTCACCGGCCTCTTCCTCGGCAACGTCGTCGTCGACGTGCCCCTCTCGGATACCATGTTCGTGGTCGCGCATTTCCACATGGTGATGGGCGTGGCGCCGATCATGGTCGTGCTCGGCGCGATCTATCACTGGTACCCCAAGGTCACGGGGCGAATGTACAATGACGCACTCGGCAAGTTTCACTTCTGGGTCACTTTCCTCGGCGCCTACCTGATCTTCTTCCCCATGCACTATCTTGGACTGCTCGGGGTTCCGCGCCGGTATTTCGAACTTGGAGATACGTCGTTCATCCCGTCCTCGGCCCATTCACTGAACGCCTTCATCTCCGTGGTGGCCTTGACCGTCGGCTTCAGCCAGATGGTGTTCCTGTTCAATCTTGCCTGGAGCCTGTTCAAAGGTGAGGCCTCAGGCGGCAATCCGTGGCGGGCGACGACGCTGGAATGGCAGACGCCGGAGACGCCTCCGGGGCACGGCAACTGGGGCAAGGAGCTCCCGGTCGTGTACCGCTGGGCCTATGATTACAGTGTGCCTGGCGCCGCGGAGGACTTCATTCCGCAGAACCAGCCGCCGCACGCGACGCAGCTCATTCAGGGAGCTGCTTCGTGAGCGCCATCATCCTTTTCCTGGCTGTGCTTGCGGTGATCGCCGGGTGGTGGCTGTCGCAGCAGCGGCTGACGGCGAAGCCCTGGCTGGAGGAAGGCCCGGCTGGTGATTTCCCCGGCGGCGATGCCATGACCTGGCCGGCAGCGAAGGTCGGACTTGGCGTGTTTCTCGCCGTCGCGAGCGCATTGTTCGTCCTCTTCATCAGCGCCTACTCGATGCGCATGGACGTGGCGGACTGGCGGACGCTGCCCGTGCCGCGGCTGCTGTGGTTCAACACGGGCGTCCTGATCCTGAGCAGCGTCGCGCTGCAATGGTCCTACGTGGCCGCGCACCGAGACGACGCTGAAGGCGTCATGATCGGCCTGCTCGCGGGCGGCGCAGCTGCCGTGATCTTCCTCGGCGGACAGCTCCTGGCCTGGCAACAGCTCGGCGCGGCCGGATATTTCGTGGCGTCCAATCCGGCGAACTCCTTCTTCTACCTGTTGACCGCAGTGCACGGGCTGCATCTGACCGGTGGTCTGGTGGCTTTGGGCCGAACCTCGACCAAGATGTGGCGCGGCGCCGGGATCGCCGACATGCGCTTGAGCGTGGAGCTGTGCGCCATCTATTGGCATTTCCTGCTGCTGGTCTGGCTTGTGCTGCTCGGGCTTCTCACGGGCTGGACCGACGATTTCGTCAACATCTGTCGCCGATTGCTGAGCTAGGGAGGCGAGACCCGATGGCAGAGACCGTGCTGACAAATCCGGGCCATTCGACTGCGCGGCTTGAAGGCTGGCGCGGCATCGCCGCCGACTGGGCGTCCGATCAGCGCGCCTTCAAGAACGTGTCCTGGGGCAAGGCCATGATGTGGATCTTCCTCCTCAGCGACACCTTCATCTTCAGCTGCTTCCTGCTTTCCTACATGACGGCGCGCATGTCGACGACCGTGCCGTGGCCCAATCCCAGCGAAGTCTTCGCCCTCAATATCGGCGGCAACCACATCCCCCTGATCCTGATCGCCATCATGACCTTCGTGCTGATCAGCAGCAGCGGAACGATGGCGATGGCCGTCAATTTCGGCTACCGCCGCGATCGCGTGAGAACCGCAGCCTTGATGCTGGTCACGGCGGCGTTCGGCGCAACCTTCGTCGGCATGCAGGCCTTCGAATGGACCAAGCTGATCATGGAGGGTGTCCGGCCCTGGGGCAATCCGTGGGGCGCACCGCAGTTCGGCGCGAGCTTCTTCATGATCACGGGCTTCCACGGCACCCACGTGACGATCGGCGTGATCTTCCTGATCGCCATTGCGCGGAAGGTCTTGCGCGGCGACTTCGACGTCGAAAGGCGCGGCTTCTTCACCAGCCGCAAGGGGTATTACGAGATCGTCGAGATCATGGGCCTGTACTGGCACTTCGTCGATCTCGTGTGGGTGTTCATCTTTGCATTCTTCTATCTTTGGTGAGGTCGGCGCATGACAAACGCGGCGGTACACATGGAAGGACAGCTCCACACTCCGGCGCATGGCGCAGTCGCAACGGCAGCCGTTCACGCCAGCGGTCAACAGCACCCGATCAAGCTCTACCTCGTGGTCTGGGGCTGGTTGTTCGTCCTCAGCACGTGCTCCTACCTCGTCGACTATTTTGGCCTGCATGGCTATCTGAGGTGGTCGCTGATCCTGCTGTTCATGGTGTTGAAGGCCGGCCTGATCGTCGCCGTCTTCATGCACATGGCCTGGGAGCGACTGGCCTTGGCCTACGCCATCCTGCTGCCGCCGATCGCAGTGTTGGTATTTGTGTCGATCATGGTGCTCGAATCCGAATACACGCACTTCCTGCGGGTGCTGTTTTTCGCAACCCCGTCGTAGCGGCAATCTGAGTTCTCACCGCCATTACTTTGCGAGGTGGGCATCTGGTTACGCCAGCTCGCTGCGAAGCCTGCGGTCGATTGCGCGCAGCAGTTCGCCAACCCGCCCTCCACCGGACGGTGCGAGCGGGTAGCGGCGCAGAACCTCGACGAGCCCAGGCGTCGCGCGCCGGACGGCGCGCTCAACATAGTCGGCACCAACATCTGCAGCATCGCCCGCTGCAAGTTCAGTGGCCCGGGCTGCATGGGCGGGCGCGCCGAGAATGTGCCTGACCTGAGTCGATCGAGCCAAGGGATGGAGATAGGCCGCGGATGAGGCACACATCGCGGCGCGCGCAGCTTGGCTGGCTGCTGCATTTTCGGCTTCCTTTGCTGCCTTCAGCGCGGCCCAGGCAGCATCGCGCAAGGCCTTCACCCGCTTGCCTCCTCTTGCGAACGTCCGGGCGGTTTCGAGCGCATCGCACGGACGGGAATCTGCGGGATACGATTGCTCGAATATCTCCAGCACGTCCGCGGCATTTTCCGCCGCGTAGGCAGCGACCTCACGGAGATCCTCAATATCTAGGATGAACTCGTCTGCCATGCCTCACCTGCTCGACACACCAGCGCGGGGCCATCCCTATTGACGCGCTATGGCCGAAGTCGGTCGTCTCAATATCCGCCGCGGAGTACTGGATCATCCGCCTCCGCGGATGATGACAGCGAACCATGGGGCGCTATCGTCCTCACACCGAAAGCTTCACCCCTCGAACGCGTCGATCGACGCCTTGCTGCCGCGCGAGACCAACGTTTCGTCGACGGCGGGCAGCCCCTCCCCCTTGTCGCGAAAGCGGTTGGTGATGGGATAGCGGCGGTCGCGGCCGAAATTCCTGGGCGTCACCTTCACGCCGGGCGCGGCCTGGCGGCGCTTGTATTCGGCGACGTTGAGCAGATGGTCGATCCGGGTGACCGTTTCGCGATCGAAACCGGCGGCGATGATCTGATCCAGCGGCTGCTCGCGCTCGACAAGACGCTCCAGGATGGCATCGAGCACCTCATAGGGCGGCAGCGAATCCTGGTCGGTCTGGTTCTCGCGCAGCTCCGCGCTCGGCGGCCGCGTGATGATGTCGGGCGGAATCACCTCGCCCGCCGGCCCGAGCGCGCCATCGGGCTTCCAGCCGTTGCGCAGGCTTGCCAGCCGAAACACCTGTGTCTTGTAAATATCCTTGATCGGGTTGAAGCCGCCGTTCATGTCGCCATAGAGCGTGGCGTAGCCGACCGACATTTCCGACTTGTTGCCTGTCGTCACCACCATCAACCCGGTCTTGTTGGAGATCGCCATCAGAAGCGTACCGCGGCTGCGGGCCTGGAGGTTTTCCTCGGTGATATCGGGCGGCAGATTCTTGAAGAGGCCCGAGAGGATGGTCTCGAAGCCGGTCACGGCCTCCGCGATCGGCAGCACCTCATAGCGGATGCCGAGATGGCCGGCGAGCTCGCCCGCATCGGCGATCGAGTGTGCTGCAGTGTAGCGGTACGGCAGCATCACGCCATGCACTTGATCGGCGCCGAGCGCATCGACCGCGATCGCCGCGCAGAGGGCCGAATCGATACCGCCGGAAATGCCGAGCAGCACGCCGGGAAAGCCGTTCTTGGTGACGTAGTCGCGCAGGCCCAGCACGCAGGCGGCGTAATCGGCCTTGTCGCCCTCGGGTTGCTCGGCGACCGGGCCCGTGCAGCGCCAGTCGTCGCCATTTCTCACAAAGCGCAGCGTGACGATGCTCTCCTCGAACGCCGGCAATTGCGCCGCAAGCGAAAGATCGCCGTTGAGCGCGAAGGAGGCGCCGTCGAACACCAGCTCATCCTGGCCGCCGATCTGGTTGAGATAGACCAGCGGCAGGCCGCTCTCGGTGACGCGGGCGACCGCGACCGACAGGCGCACGTCGTTCTTGTCGCGGGCGTAAGGCGATCCGTTCGGCACCAGGATGATCTCGGCGCCGGTCTCGGCCAGCGTCTCGACCACGTTCTCGTAATCCTGGGACTCTTCCAGCCAGATGTCCTCGCAGATGGGAACGCCGATGCGCACGCCGCGCACGGTCACAGGGCCCGCCGCAGGGCCGCGCGAAAACAGCCGCTTCTCGTCGAACACGCCGTAATTCGGCAGATTGCATTTGAAACGCAGGCCAGCGATGCGCCCGCCGTCGAGCAGCGCGCACGCATTGTAGAGCTTGCCGTCCTCGACCCAGGGCGTGCCGACCAGCATGGCCGGCCCGCCATCGGCGGTCTCGCGGGCCAGTGCCTCGATCGCAGCGCGGCAGGCCGCCTGGAAGGCCGGCTTCTGCACGAGGTCTTCCGGCGGATAGCCGGCGATGAACAATTCCGGAAACAGCACGAGGTCGGCGCCGTCGGCGATGGCTCTCGCGCGCGCACTGCGCGCCTTGACGGCGTTGCCCTCGATGTCGCCCAGGGTCGGATTGAGCTGGGCGAGCGTGACCGCGAATGCTTTGAGACGTTCGGTCATGGCCGCCGCGCTCCGATCAGATAAATCCCAGTCGCTCGATGATGGCGATGATCCAGAACGCGCCTGCCATCAGCAGCGCGACGCCGACGGCCGCCGAGCCCATGTCCTTGACCCGCCCGATCTGCTTGTCGTGATCCATCGTCAGCCGGTCGGCCAGCTTTTCGATCGCGGTGTTGAGCAGCTCGACTGTCAGCACGAACGCAACCGAACAGACCAGCTCGACCGCGCGCATCGCGGTCGCGCCGACCAACCAGGCCAGCGGCAGCGACACCAGGAGCGCAAATATCTCCTCGCGGACGGCCTGCTCCGATCGGAACGCAAAGGCCAGACCGTTACGGGAATTGATCGTGGCCTTCCAGATCCGCAGCAAGATCCTAGAGCCCCGCTGCGGCCGGCATCGGCGTGGCCTTGCCCGCGCGTTCCTGCTTGAGGAGCTCGGCGATCAGGAAAGCCATGTCGATGGATTGCTCGGCATTGAGGCGGGGATCGCAGACCGTGTGATAGCGGTCGTTGAGGTCCTCGTCCGTGATGGCGCGGGCGCCGCCGATACACTCCGTGACGTCCTGCCCGGTCATCTCCAGATGCACGCCGCCGGCATGGGTGCCTTCGGCGGCATGGATCGTGAAGAAAGACTTCACCTCCGACAGGACGCGGTCGAACGGGCGCGTCTTGTAGCCCGAGGTCGAGGTGATGGTGTTGCCGTGCATGGGATCGCACGACCAGACCACCACTTTGCCCTCGCGCTTCACGGCGCGGATCATGTTCGGCAGATGCTCGCCGACCTTATCCGAGCCGAAGCGGCCGATCAGCGTCAGCCGTCCCGGCTCGTTGTCGGGATTGAGCACGTCGATCAGCTTCAAAAGCTCGTCGGACTTGAGCGACGGGCCGCATTTCAGCCCGATCGGATTCTTGATGCCGCGGAAATATTCGATATGGCCGTGATCGAGCTGGCGGGTGCGGTCGCCGATCCAGATCATGTGGCCCGAGGTCGCGTACCAGTCGCCGGTGGTGGAATCGACGCGGGTCATGGCCTGCTCATAGCCGAGCAGCAGCGCCTCGTGGCTGGTGTAGAAATCGGTAGCGCGCAGTTCCGGATGGCTCTCGAGATCGAGGCCGCAGGCGCGCATGAAGTTGAGCGCGTCGGAGATGCGGTCGGCCAATTCCTTGTAGCGGCGGGACTGCGGCGAATCCTTGAGGAAGCCGAGCATCCACTCATGCACGCTGCCGAGATTGGCGTAGCCGCCGGTCGCAAACGCGCGCAGCAGGTTCAGCGTCGCGGCCGACTGGCGATAGGCCATCAGCTGGCGCTGCGGATCCGGCACGCGCGCTTCCCTGGTGAAGGCGATGTCGTTGACGATGTCGCCGCGATAGCTCGGCAGCTCGACGCCATTGAGCTTCTCGGTCGGCGACGAGCGCGGCTTTGCAAACTGGCCGGCGATGCGGCCGACCTTCACCACCGGCACCGCGCCGGCGTAGGTCAGCACCACCGCCATCTGCAGCAGCACGCGGAAGAAATCGCGGATGTTGTTGGCGCCGTGCTCGGCAAAGCTCTCGGCGCAGTCGCCGCCCTGGAGCAGGAAGGTTTCGCCGGCCGCAACGCGGGCCAGCGCCTTCTTCAGGTTGCGCGCCTCGCCCGCGAACACCAGCGGCGGAAAGGTCGCGAGCTGCGCCTCCACGTCGGCCAGGGCCTTGGCGTCGGGATAGTCGGGCACCTGTAGCACCGGCTTGCTGCGCCAGGACTCGGGCGTCCACCGCTCGGACATCGCAATCTCTCCGTGAAGCAAAAAGCACAACCTGATCTAGGGGTTGCGAGGGCCGCCTTATACACAGGCTGGCCCCGCCCCGCCAGTTGTAAATCCAGTCGGCACTGCAAACCCTTGCGGGGAAAGCCAAATTCGCATTTGCTGGGAGGGCGAGGCAAACTGGCAGGATACCTTGCGCCCATGGACGCGGCACTGGACGACGTTTTCATCGACGAGATCAACTTCCCGGCGACCGACGGGTATGCCCTGGCCGGCACCCTGTTCCTGCCGCGCGGCACCAAGCGCCATGCCGTCCTGATCAATTCGGCCACCGCCGTGCCGCGCAAGATTTATCGGGGCTTTGCCTCCTACCTCGCCCATCGCGGCTGCGCGGTCCTCACTTACGACTATCGCGGCATCGGCGATTCCCGGCTGCCGGCGATGGTCGGCTACAACCAGCCGAAATCGCTGGTCGGCTTCAAGGCCTCGATGTCGGATTGGGCCGCGCTCGACGTCACCGCCGCGGTCAGCTGGATGCGGGAGCGCTACAACACCCTGCCGCTGGCCTATGTCGGCCATTCCTTCGGCGGCCAGGCGCTGGGGCTGATCGCCAACAACAGCGAAATCTCGCGCGCCGCGTTCGTGGCCTCGCAGGCCGCGACGTGGCGGCTGATGACATCGCCGGAGAAATACCGCGTCTTCGCCTTCATGAACCTCATCGGCGTCCCGCTCACCCACACGCTCGGCTACGCCCCGGGCTGGGCCGGCGTCGGGGAGGATTTGCCCAAGGGCGTCTTCCTGCAATGGGCCGAATGGGTCTCGAGCCCGCGTTATCTCTTCGATTCCAAGCTGCCGGCGCTGGAGAATTTTGCGAAGTTCAAGGGCGAGCTGCGGGCGCTGTGCTTCTCCGACGATCCGTGGGCGACGCGGCCGGCGGTCGAACTGCTCGCGAGCGGATTCACCGCGATCAAGCCGGAGGTGCTCAACGTCAAGCCGTCCGATGTCGGCGCCAAGACGATCGGCCATTTCGGCTTTTTCCGCCCCGAGCATCGCGACACGCTGTGGCGTGGCGTCGCCGAATGGATTCAGGGGGACTGAGACACAGCTTCGCGTCCTCGCGGCTTTTCTCGCCCGAGCTTTGACCAGTACCTTACCCTCTCATGAAAGAGGGCGCAGGGAAGGCCGGGAGCCGGTTGGCTCCCATCGACCGCCATGCGAAGAGCAGATTGCGTGTGCTTCATGCATAGCGGATAACAGGGCAACCGGAGCATCCCGGCCTTCCCTGCGCAGTGGCTTTACGGCTTATGTCGTACTCTCCCCGGGGAGCGTTGCACTATTGCCCCCGTCGCCTTGTGGATGACTGATGCGCGTGCCCGGTTGGACCGCCACATCACCGCAAGACTTGGCGCACAGACCCCGGGCGCCAGGACCATACGATTTTGCCGTACGCGGATCACACCGGTCGTGTGCGCCAGGTGTTTCGCTCACGGTTGCCCGCCCTGCAAAACCCTCAGCGCCGATGTGACCCACGTCCACCGCCACCCCGCCCGCGTTCGTGACGATCGCGATACGCCCCTCTTCGTTGGGCCGGGATGCAGCGACACATACGCGATTTCCGAATTTCGGTAAAGTGGAATATTTTTGGCAGCGCGCGTTGACCCAGGGCTCGCGTGTTTTGCCTGTCGGGCAACACAAGGCCTTGTGGATATCGTGCGGCCGCGGCTCGAGCGTTTCCGTGGAAACGCTGAAAGGCGTGCGATTCCCGGCGCGCAGCCGCATCTTCACCGACGAGGAAGCCTCTGAGCTGAAGGCCGTGGGACCGCCGGCGTCCGCCTTGAATTAGGGCGTGAACCCATAAATGTCGGCTCACCACCGTAAAGCGGAAGTCGCCACCTTGATCTACTGTTCGTGACCCAGAGCGGACACTACAACTACAAATTTTACCGCCGCTTGGCCCAGATAACTCGGACTTTCGATCGTTTGCGGCTGCTTCTCTCGCAGGTCTTCAATACCCGAGCGCGGAGGTTCCGAAGTTCTGCAAGTTGAGAGTTGAGCAACCAGACCCGTTGATTCAAAATGATCATACGGTCGCAAATCCGACCACGACTGTTCATTACGAGCTCCAAGAGCTGCAACTGCTGAAAATTACCGACATTTGTAAAAGGCGTTCACCGGGGATCTTAGCGTTGCTTCACGTAAAAGATGTGAAACGGCACATACGCGGCAGGAAAGGTATTTCACCTATCGAGTTTCTGAAGGCGTGCCTTAGGCACTAGTTGGCACAGAAAGGGCCACGACCGTGATGCAGGAGCAAGGTGATGTCACGAGCCTGTGGCATGTTCGTTGCACATTGGCGTCAACTGAGATTTCAGTGCTCAGTTAGAGAATAGGGCGCCGCCGGGACGCATATTTCAAGCCCGGCCGCGCCTCTTTTAACTGCTGCCCTGCTCTCGCGCCGTCATAAATCCGTAATTTTCAGGCATCGAACCTTGGCGCTGTCGCCCGATTTGCTTAGGAGTAAGGCCGCGAGAGGACCTGATCATGACCGACAATACGCAATACGACGACGCTAAGCGAAATCGCCTGCTCGAAGCAGCTCAGCAGGAGATGATCAAGTTCGAACGCAAAGAGAACGAGTTCCGCAAGAGGGATCGTGCCGAGAGAGCGGCGGAACTGCAATTGCCTCTGGAAAAGCTCAATATTCATTGATCACGTTGCCGGCAGTTTCCAGCCATGGTCCATCTAGCTCGGGTCGCGCCGTCGGATTCTGGCTACTGGTCGGATTCGACAAGCTCGTTAGCGGTTGAACTGCCAGCGCCCTGGCTGGCGGTAAACCGGACGTCAGGCGGACAGCCGATTAATGAGTACAGGCCCTAACGGATAATCGTCGTCAGGGACGAGTAGCGCCTGTTGGGCTTGGCCTCGCCCGGCGCGAACTGCGAGAACGCGTCGCTGACGCGGACCGCCGGCGGCGTGTCGGTCGCAAACCGAAACTCCTTCGGCCGCGGTGCGTAGAAGCTGGCGCGATAATAGGCGTCGTCGAAGCGCGCCTCGCCGACCCCGAACAATGCGTCACAGACGAGCAGGAGCGCGTAGACTCCCGCGACCGATGCGACGATCTCCCTTAGAATTGACATGCCGATAGCCCTGCCCTTTTGCGAGCAGGATGCAGATCGGTTCCAAAGGCCTGGTTTAAGGCGCCAGGCTTCTTGCCCGCAGGGTTTGCTGCTGCTGAGCGGTTTGCAGACAATTCTATCGATTGAAAAAGGAGCCCGCCGATCGGACGATCAGGCGGGCTCAGGATTGGCCGCTCGGGAGGTTATCAGACGGCCAGGTTCGTCAGCCGTGGCCGGCCTCCTTGCGATGGCCGTTGTCGCTGAGCCGGTCGACCCAGGCGATGCCGATCGCCGAGACGATGAAGGTCATGTGGATCAGCACCTGCCACATCACGCCGGTCTCGGTGAAATTGCTGCGCGTCGTGCCGAGATTGCCGGCCTCGATGAAGGTCCTGAGCAACGAGATCGAGGAGATGCCGATGATCGCCATCGCGAGCTTGATCTTGAGCACGCTGGCATTGACATGGCTCAGCCATTCCGGCTCGTCGGGATGGCCGGTCAGGTTCAGGCGGGACACGAAGGTCTCGTAGCCGCCGACGATCACCATGATCAGAAGGTTCGAGATCATGACGACGTCGATCAGCCCGAGCACGACCAGCATGATCTGCTGCTCGCTGGCGTCGAACGAGTGGGCGACCAGATGCCAGAGCTCCTTCAGGAACAGCAGCACATAGACGGCCTGCGCGACGATCAGGCCGACATAGAGCGGCACTTGCAGCCAACGCGAGCCAAAGATGAGCTGCGCAAACAGGCCTAGGCGCGGCGGCTCGCCTTGCGCCGAAGGTGCTTTGGGTTCGGACGTCATGAATTACTCCGGATTGCGGAAAGAGTTGTCGCCTCAGAGACTCGCGATGACAGGCGCGAGCTCGAGCGAGCCCCGATAGATCATCTCGAAGGCGACGTAAATGATGATGGCGAGGCCGACATAGGCGACCCAGCGATGCTTCTGGAGCACGCGGCCAAGCAGATCGGCGGCAACGCCCATCATCGCCACCGACAGCAACAGCCCGAAGACGAGAATGTAGGGATGCTCGCGCGCGGCGCCCGCGACCGCGAGCACGTTGTCCAGCGACATCGAGACGTCGGCGGCGACGATCTGCACCGCAGCCTGACCGAAGGTCTTTCGCTGCACGGTCGCACCATCCGCGCCGCCGCCATGGCTGAACGCCAGCTGCCCCCCATGCGACTGCTCGCGCAGCTCGCGCCACATCTTCCAGCACACCCAGAGCAGCAGCACGCCGCCGGCAAGCAACAGGCCGATGACCTGCAGCAGCTGGGTCGCAACGCCGGCGAAGACGATGCGCAGTACCGTGGCGGCGGCGATACCGACGATGATGGCGCGGCGGCGCTGTTTGGCCGGAAGTCCCGCTGCGGCGAGGCCGATGACGACGGCATTGTCGCCGGCGAGAACGAGGTCGATCAGGACGACTTGAAGCAGCGCAGTGAGCGCTTCGGGCGTGATGAATTCAGTCATGATCGATCATTTTTCGATGCGGATGGATCGAGCCAATGCGGCTTCTTCCGCTCGACCCAATCCAGGACCTTCGAACGTGAGGAGCGCAACGCAGGCACGTCCTCGGCAAGCAGCGCGAGACCGAGCGGCAGCATCCAGACGCCGAGGATCGGAAGGAAGGAAAGCACGCCGCCCACAATGAGGAGCGCGCCCGATGGAATTCTGACCCAGCGGTTCGACGGCTTGAGCAGATAGGTGACCGTGTCACCCATACGGGGCGGCAGCCGATCGACGAGCTTTTCGAGGCGCGGGTCGCCGCCGGCCATTTCGCTGGCGGGACTTGCGGCTTCACTCGTACGCTCGTGCGATGCTGCGCTCATGCTTACTCCTCTGTGGCCATCTGCCGTTCGGTGCGCCCTTGACCCGACGTGACCGGCTTCGCGCGCGGCAGCACCAGCGTCAGCAAGCGCAACAATTTGATCGCCTGCACTTCGTGGGGATGGACGTCCTCATCCGCCGCAGCCACCCGCTCCGACAGCTCAATCAAATGGGACGACAGCGGCAAGCTCGAAACCGGCCGCAGCGTGTCGATCACGACATTGGCAAAATCCGGTTCCTCGAGCCGTTCGGCGAGCTCATCGAACATCGCATAGAGCCGTTCGTCCGAGATGTGCGGCGCCAGCTTGCGATCCTTGATGAAACGGATCACCTCGTCGCGCTCGACCGGCGAAACCCGCCGGTCGGCAACCGCAACCAGCGCGCCCACGATCACCAGCGCAACCGCGGCCTGCTCGTTCAGGCTGGACGGTTCCGTGATTTCGATTTCGATCGGATTTGAATGCTTGGCGTCAGTCATCGTTGCTCCTCAATGTTGCGAAATGGCCGCACGGAGCTGCGATGGGGACGAATGGTCGGAGAGAACGTACAGAGGCCCGACGATCGGCCGATCCATCGCATTCGCGCGGGACAGGTCATCCGACATCACGAGGTTTGCCGACGAACGTCGGCGTCCTCGCCAGAGGGGCCCGGATTCTTGTTCGTGTCAGAGATAAAGGTGGGTCCGTCGGAATCAAGGCGAGATGACTGCGACCAGCCGCCGCATCGGTTCCGCGGTCGTGCACTTCGTTAAGCACGTCGCGCTCGGTGTCCCGGACGCGATGCAACGCGTAGCGCTGCTGCGCAGAGCCGGGACCCAGATGGCGCACCCAACCTTATGGGCTCCGGCTCAGCAGTGCGCCGCCAAGAGGCGCTGCACTGCGGCCGGGGCAGGCCCTCGGCGCCGGGAACATCGCCTCGGCGGGTGTGTTGGTGCAACTCAGCACGCATTGTCTGACAGGAAGCCGCAAGGAACTCCCATGTGCCGCTGGATCGCATACCGGGGCGAGACCACCTCGTTTGGGCCTTACGTCACCGAGCCCGAACATTCGCTGGTCGCGCAGAGCATCCGCTCGCTGCAATCCACCGCGGGCTCGAATGGCGACGGCTTTGGTCTCGGCTGGTACGGCGAGCATCCGGAGCCCGGCCTTTACCGCGAGACCCGCCCAGCCTGGTCGGACGAAAACCTGCGCTATCTCTGCCGACATCTGCGCTCGCATTTGTTCTTTGCCCATGTGCGCGCCGCCACCGGCACGGCGGTGACGCGGCAGAATTGCCATCCCTTTGCCTGCGGCCACTGGATGTTCATGCACAACGGATTCGTCGGGAGCTGGAATCGGCTGCGGCGCAAGGTCGAGGCGCTGATCCCCGATGCCTATTATCCATCGCGGCTGGGCACGACCGACTCGGAGGCTGTGTTCCTGGCGATGATGGGTGCCGGGCTCGACAGCGATCCGCTTCAAGCGACGCGGCGCGTGCTGCACGCCCTCGTCGGCCTCGTCAACGAGGGGCAGCTGCGCGAACGGCTGCGCTTCACCAGTGCGATCGCGAACGGCCGGGATCTCTATGCGTTTCGCGTTGCGGTCAACGACGCCGCAAACACGCTGTATTACCGGGAGGACGGCGGCCAGGTCATCGTCGTGTCCGAACCCTTCGACAAGGAATCGGATTGGTCCGAAGTGCCGCCAAATCACGCGCTGATCGCGCGCGCGTCCGAAAACGTGAAGATTGTTCCGTTCGACGTTGCAATTTCCGGTGAGTGCGACGCGGAACCCGCCCCCGTCAGACGGATTATCGCCCGCAGGTGATGCCTATGCCGGGTGGCCAATGACATCTACTTCAGACGTTTTGAAACTGCTGCGCCTCGATTCCTCGGGTGACAGGCAGCACCTGGTCATTCGCTCTGCCGGCGGCGGGGCCAAGGCGGCTGAGTATTCCTTCGGCATCGAGGAGGAGTACTTCCTGGCGGACCGCCGCAGCTTCGAGGTCGCCATTCAAACTCCGAACGAGCTGTTCGAATCGGCGAATTGGTCGACCGGCGGCCAGGCCATGCGGGAGATGCTGCAATCCCAGCTCGAGGTCGCCACCAACGTTCACGTCGACGTCAACGACGCCCGCGAAGAGCTTCGCTTCCTGCGGCGCGAAGTCGCGAACGTCGCCGCGCAATATGGTTTCGTGATCATGGCCTGCGGCACGCACCCGACCGCGGTCTGGCGCATGTCGCAGCCGAGCCCGAAACCGCGCTATGAGGAGATGATCGAGGATCTGCGCAGCATCGGCCACCGCAACATGATGTGCGGCATGCATGTGCACGTCCAGCTTCCCGATCCCGAGAAGCGCATGGCGGTGATGCGGGCGATGCTGCCGCATCTGCCGCTGTTCATCGCGCTGTCCGCGTCCTCCCCGTTCTGGAATTCGCACAAGACCGGGCTGAAGGGCTACCGTCTCGCCGCCTATTCCGAGCTGCCGCGCACCGGCCTGCCCGAACTGTTCGAGAGCCGGCAGGACTACGACGACTATGTCGGCGCGCTGCAGCGCTCCGGCGTCATTCCCGACGAGAGCCACATCTGGTGGGCGATGCGCCCGTCGATGCGGCACCCCACCCTCGAGCTTCGGGCGCCCGATACCTGCACCTTCGTCGACGATGCCGTCGCCATCGCCTCGCTCTATCGCTGCCTGACGCGCCGCCTCTATCTGCGACCGGATCTGTCCAAGGGGGTCACCGCGGTCGAACGCGCAATTGCGGTTGAGAATAAATGGCGCGCCCAGCGCTACGGCACCGATTGCATCTTCGCCTCCAGAGACGGACCGGTCACGATCTCGGAGATGCTCTCCCGAATCATCGACGACACTACCGAGGACGCCGACGCACTGGGCTGCGCCGCCGAGATCGAGCATTGCCGGGTCATTGTGGACCGCGGCAGCTCGGCCGAATTCCAGCTTCGCGCCTATCGCGAAAACGGCGACGACATCGCAGCCGTGTCACGATGGATCGCTACATCGACGATCTCAGGAACCAGCGCGCCGATCGGGCGCAGCGCTCCAGCGCCGTCATAGCGCCCGCGCAAGCTTCCCGGACGAGAACGTCATTTCTGAATTTGCTACGCCGTGGGGGAATGCATGACTGACATCGCCTGGTGCGCCGGTTGCGGCCACAGCCTGGTCCCGATCCTGTCCGAGAACGGCCGCGCGCGGCCAAGCTGCTTCTGGTGCGAGGGCGTCGACGCCCGGACCATGGAGATGGCAAAGTGGGCTGACAGCCCGGCCGGCAAGCCGGATCGGGCCGCGCCTCACGCTTTTGATTGAGCCGCCCTCTGCGTCAAACCCGCGCCACCACGCGCGGACGGAACACGGAATCCGCGGTCGGCGAAAGAGCCGTGACCGGCTTTCGCGTCGGCCGGCGCCGCGGGATGAAGAAATTGTTCACGAGGATCGGCTCGTGATCGCCGAGCGCGATCCGCTCCTTCGCGAGCAGGCTCATGACCGAGCGCATCTTGATGACTTCCTGCGCCACGAAGCTGCAATCCTCGTCGCGGTTGATCTGCTCATGCATGATCGCTTCGGCTTCGCGCATGCTGACGCGGAGCGCTCTGATGGTTCTGCGAATTTCGCTGATACGGTTGTCCATGGCTGCCTCCATCTCGGTCGCAGCATAAGAACAAAACGTGAACAATCTGTCAATCGCCGCCCTGCCCGGTCGCGACGTTTTCGCTAAATCCCCAAGGCGCCATCGGACCGATCCGGCACCGCCGCCGCTGCACGCGCACTCGCGGGGCTTGCCGACAAATTAGACAGGTCCCCTCACTGCGCCGGACGCGCGCATCCCCAGCACGCGTCCGACCAGCAGAACAAGCCGTCGATCTAACCTCCCGTGCAACCACCGGATTTTTCCTGAACGGGCACGCCGGCATCGCGGCGCCAGGCCCGCTTGCTGCTTCGCAAACCAACTGGCCCAAAATTCGCAATGACGGTGCAAGCGAAGCAACGGCGCAGAGCGGAGAACGTCATGAACGTGCATGCTGCGGGCGATCTCAAGACGACCGGCCTCACCCATCCGAATGGCGCGCCGCTCCGCCTCAACACGCAGGACTTCATCGCGATCGATCGCGATCGGAATGCGAAGTTCGAGGCGACGTATCGCCCGCAAGCGCTCTACAATCGCGCCAATGAAGGCTTTCACGCCAACAACGAAACCTTCCTGCTCCACGAAGTCGCGACCAATCTGCCGATCTACCGTCCCGACACCGGTCCCACCGACTTCCATCTGCATCTGCCGCCCGGCGGCTTTCAGCTCGTGCTGGTCACCTCGGGCGCTTTCACCTTCGACTATGACGGGCGCTTCTACAATGTCGGACCCGGCGCGGTGATGCTGCAAAGCGCGATCGTGCATCGCCAGCTGTTCTACACCTGGTCGGGTTTGCCAACCGAAGAGAATTTGAAGACGCCGCAGACGGTGGTGCCGGATCCGGTCTCGATGGGCTATTCGGGCAAATTCCTCGAAGCCTTCATCACCGATCCCACCACCTTTCCGAATCCCACCATCGTCGGCCCCGATCAGATCAACGAAGCCGAAACGCCGCGCGTGGCCTGGAGCCATCCGTTGCACGATCGCCCGGCCAATGCCGGCTTCTGGCTTCAGGATCCGCTGGCGCTGGATGCACTGTTCAAGCCGCTTGGCGACGGCTCGATCAAATCGGCGCTGCCGGTTTACGTGCGCGATATCGGCATCGAGGCGCCGAGCGGCCAGCTCGTCACCGGCCACATCATCGCAACAGATCCGCGCGGCCGGTCGCTCCTGCCGAAGAGCACATCGGCATCCGCGGACGCCGCCTCGTTCGCCAAGGGCGAGGTCGTGATCTATCGCGTCATTCGCGGCACGGCCGAATTCAGGAACAAGGCCGGCGAGACCTTCGAGCTCGCGGCCGGCGACGTCGTGACCGCAGGCAAGAGCTCGATCAGCCTCATTGCGGTCGGCGAGAACACGCAGGTGCTTCGGCTCGGCCTTCTCAAGGGTATCGACGACCTTCGCGGCTGGACGCCGACGCAGCGCGACGAGATCGACGGTCTCGCCGGCCAGATCATCACGCAGAAGGACATTCGTCCGCTGCGCACCGATGGCAAGCCTGTCGGATATCTCTACGCTTAGGAGACGCTCTACTCCGCGGCCTGGCGCACGTGGCGCGCGGTCGGGGTGCGCATGGTGACGAGCTCTTCGGCTGCGGTCGGATGCAGCGCGATGGTCGCGTCGAAATCAGCCTTGGTCGCCTTCATCTTCACCGCGATCGCGACGGCTTGCGTGATCTCGGCGGCGGCATCGCCGACGATGTGGCAGCCGAGCACGCGATCGGTCGAGCCGTCGACCACGAGCTTCATCAGCACGCGGGTGTCGCGGCCGGACATCGTCGCCTTGATCGGGCGGAACGAGGTCTTGTAGATGTCGACGTGACTGAACTGCGCGCGCGCCTCAGTCTCGGTGAGACCAACGGTGCCGACCTCGGGCTGCGAGAACACCGCCGTCGGGATGTTGGCGTGGTCGACCTTCACCTCGCGCTTGCCGAACACGGTGTCGGCGAAGGCGTGGCCTTCGCGGATCGCGACCGGCGTCAGGTTGAAGCGATGGGTGACGTCGCCGATCGCATAGATGCTGTCGACCGAGCTCCTGGAGAAATGGTCGACCGCGATACCGCCATTGTTCGGGTTGATGGCGACACCGGCGTTCTCCAGCCCGAGATTGGCGACAGCCGGATGGCGGCCGATGGCGAACATCACCTGCTCCGAGGCGATGCTCGATCCGTTCGACAGATGCGTGGTGAATTCATCGCCGTGGCGGTCGACCTTGCTCACCGTGCAGCCGGTGAGAATGGTGATGCCCTGCTTCTCCATCTCGGCACGAACGTGGGTCCGGACATCCTCGTCAAAACCGCGGAGGATGTTGTCGCCGCGATAGATCACGGTGACGTCGGAGCCGAAGCCGGCGAAGATGCCGGCGAATTCCAGCGCGATGTAGCCGCCGCCCTGGATCACGATCCGCTTCGGCAGCCTCGCAAGGTGGAACGCCTCGTTGGAGGAGATCACGTGCTCGATGCCGGGAATCGATGTGCCGTGGTTGGGCGCGCCGCCGGTGGCGATCAGGATGTATCTTGCGGTGATCTTGCGGTCGTTTTCGAGCAGACGCACGGTGTGCTTGTCCTCGATCACCGCGCGGCTCTTGACGATCTGCGCGCCTGACTTCTCGACATTGGCGGTGTAGGCCGCCTCCAGCCGCGCGATCTCCTTGTCCTTGTTGGCGATCAGCGTCGGCCAGTCGAAGCTGGCGGGCGGAACGGTCCAGCCGAAACCTGCGGCGTCCTCGAGCTCGTGGCGAAAATGCGAGCCGATCACGAACAGCTTCTTCGGCACGCAGCCGCGGATCACGCAGGTCCCGCCCATGCGGTACTCTTCCGCGATCGTCACGCGGGCGCCGTAGCCCGCCGCGATGCGGGCGGCACGCACGCCGCCCGAGCCGCCACCGATGACGAAGAGGTCGACGTCGAATTCAGCCATTGTCCACTCCGACCCCTGTCAGGAATTCCTGATCAGATAGTGTCTGTCAGATCTCCTTGCCACGCTTGCGCATCTCGGCGCGGAAGGCTCCCATCACGGTCTCGGCGAAGTTCTGGGCCCAGGAGTTCATGAAGGCCATGGACAGGCCGATGGCGCGCGGCTCGGCGTCGATCAGCTTCTTGCCCAGCGGCGACTTGTAGAAGGTGACGAGATCCTTCAGCTCCTGCTCGGTGAACTCGCTGGCGTAGATCTGCGCCATGCCTTCGCCGATCTCGTTCTGGCGGCCTTGCAGCTGTTGGGCGACGATCGGGGCGACCTCGTTGAGGTCCTTCTGGTAGTTGAGGTTCTGCTGGGTCAGCGCGATCTTGGTCTTCTCGACCAGACCAGGCACTGCGCCCGCGTACATCGCGGTGGCGTTCTTGATCTGCAGGATCTCCCTCGCCGCCGCGATCGCCGCAGGCGAGGCCTTGGGCTGGGCGGGTGCGGCGCCAGCCTTGGGCGCAGCCTGCTGCGCGGCGGCCGGGACGACCGAGAGGGCCAGTCCCACAGCGAGGGTCGCAGCCGGCAAAAATCTCAAAACGCTCTTCATTCCTAGTCTCCTTTCGGCTTACGCCGTTCAATCACGCGAATTCCCTCGCCGCCCGCCAGAACAGCCGAGCTGGCCAAGCCGATGAACAACCCATGTTCGACCACGCCGGGAATCGCGCTCAACGCGCTGGCGAGGCCGGCAGGATCCCCGATCTGTCCGAGCTGGGCATCGACGATCCAGTGGCCGCCGTCGGTGACGAAAACGTGGCCTTCCTTGGCCTTGCGGACTGCCATTTGCCCGGAAACGCCGCATTCGGCAAATGCCTTCTCGATCGCCCGGCGCGTCGCGCCGAGCCCGAACGGGATGACCTCGACCGGCAGCGGAAAGCGGCCGAGCGTCGGCACCCATTTGGTGTCATCCGCAATCACGATCATGCGATCCGAGGCCGCCGCCACGATCTTCTCGCGCAGCAGCGCGCCGCCGCCGCCCTTGATCAGGTTGAGCGCCGGATCGATTTCGTCGGCGCCGTCGATGGTGATGTCGAGATGGTCGATCTCGTCAAGCGTGGTCAGCGGCACGCCGCACCGCACAGCATCGAGGCGAGTCGCCTCCGAGGTCGGCACGCCGATCACCTTGAGCCCGGCGGCGACGCGCTCGCCGAGCAGCTCGACGAAATGCTTGGCGGTCGAGCCGGTGCCGAGCCCGAGCTGCATGCCGTCCCGCACCTCCTCGAGCGCGCGCGCCGCAGCCTGTCGCTTCAACTGGTCCATATTCACGTTTGCGCCCACCTCTCAAGTCTCGAACATGCCGCCGATCGTGGCCGCTTTCGGCGGCCTATGTAGCCTCGTTTTCCGCCGGAGAACAGGGTCTGGGAACCAGGCTATAAGCTGAACTTATGGCGCCGCCCCTTGCACTGACCTGACCGGGCCGGTAGCGCTTGGACCATGACCTCCCCTCACACCATCGTCTTCGATCTCGACGGCACGCTTGTGGATACGGCGCCCGACCTGATCACCGCGCTGAACCACGTGCTCGACCGCGAAGGGCTGCCGCCCGTGCCGATGGCCACGGCCCGCAACATGATCGGCGCCGGCGCCCGCAAGCTGATCGAGCGGGGGCTGGAGGCCGAGGGCCGCACCGTCACCCCCGCCGACATGGACCGGATGACCGCGGATTTCATCGCCTATTACGCCGATCACATCGCCGTCGAATCCCGCCCCTTCGAGGGGCTCGAGGCCGCGCTGGACCATTTTTCCGCGCAAGGCCATCGCCTCGCCGTCTGCACCAACAAGCTGGAATGGCTGTCGAAGCGGCTGCTGGACGAGCTCGACCTCAGTCGCCGCTTCGCGGCGATCTGCGGCGCGGACACCTTTGGCGTCCAGAAGCCCGACCCGACCATCTTTCGTGAAACGGTGGCGCGGGCCGGCGGTGCGGTCAAAGCCAGCATCATGGTCGGCGATGCCGGAACCGATGTCGGGGTGGCCCGCCGCGCCGGGGTGCCGGTGATCGGCGTCAGTTTTGGCTATACCGACGTGCCGATCGCCGAGCTGAAGCCGGACCGGCTGATCCATCACATGCGTGACCTGCCGGCCGCCGCCAGCAGCCTGATGATGACATGACCTCATCAAGATACTGATATCGCTACGGTATTCCGCGAGACCCCGCACTAACCATCCACGCAGCCCGCCGGTTGCCTGCCCCAGACGACGCTCCTAAGGTCCGGCCCGGGGTTATGTGGCGGTTTGTCGCAGACGAAGTGGATGGCTCAAGCGTCGTGTCATCGCGGTTGCGCTAGCCGGAGCCAGCCTATTGCGAGCGGCAAGTCTTGGTGGCTGCTCCGGCAGGCGTTGATCTACGTATACCACCCGATTGTCCTCGTCGCGTCCGATGCTTAGATTGGGTGCCGAGCACCGCTGAAGCCAAGGTGCACCCGTCGCCGTTAGTGACAAGGCCTCTCGCATGAACGGATCCGCCGCGCTGTCCACCCCGATGACCGATCCGTTCGGGCGGACCATCAGCTATTTGCGCGTTTCCGTCACCGATCGCTGCGACCTGCGCTGCTTCTACTGCATGTCGGAAGACATGACGTTCCTGCCCAAAGCGAACCTGTTGACGCTGGAGGAACTCGACCGGCTCTGCTCGGCCTTCATCGCCAAGGGCGTCAAGAAGCTGCGGCTCACCGGTGGCGAGCCGCTGGTCCGGCGCAACGTGATGACGCTGGTCCGCTCGCTGTCGCGGCATCTGTCGAGCGGCGCCCTGAACGAGCTGACGCTGACCACCAACGGCACCCAGCTGGCGAAACACGCAAGCGAGCTCGCCGATTGTGGCGTGCGCCGCATCAACGTCTCGCTCGATACGCTCGATCCCAAGAAGTTTCGCGAGATCACCCGCTGGGGCGAGATCGACAAGGTGCTGGAAGGCATCGAGGCCGCGCGCGGCGCGGGACTTGCCGTGAAGATCAACGCGGTGGCGCTGAAGAACCTCAACGAGGACGAGCTTCCCGACCTGATGCGCTGGGCCCACGGCAAGGGCATGGGCCTGACGCTGATCGAGGTCATGCCGATGGGCGAGATCGGCTCGGGCCGCATCGACCAGTACCTGCCGCTGTCGCTGGTGCGCGCGCGCCTCGCCCAGCAATTCACGCTGACGGATTTAGCGGAGAGCACCGGAGGTCCGGCCCGCTATGTCAGCGTCACCGAGACCGGCGGCAAGCTCGGCTTCATCACGCCGATGACGCATAATTTCTGCGAATCCTGCAACCGGGTTCGTATTACCTGCACGGGAACGCTGCACACCTGTCTCGGCCACGAGGATGCCTCCGATCTGCGCAAACCTCTGCGTGCATCCGATGACGACATGCTGCTTGCGGATGCGATCGACCGCGCCATCGGACTGAAGCCCAAGGGCCACGACTTCATCATCGACCGCCGCCACGATCGCCCCAGCGTCTCCAGGCACATGAGCGTCACCGGCGGCTAACTCCGTACAACTCCGGCCTTATTCCCCTTAACTATCAACAAACTTCCGATTGACTGGCGGCACGGCCGCTGGTTTGGTGCGGCAGCCTCATGCCTGCGCGGCGAGACAAGCCACGCGCCCGCTTCGGCGCAGTCAAGACGGCCGGGGCACCATCGGGGAGGACCTATCGTTGCAAGCGCTCCTGAAGCTGAGCCAAAGGATTGACGCGTTCACACGCTGGACGGGCAAACGCCTGGCGTGGCTGATCGTGGCCGCCGTCATCATCTCGGCGGTCAATGCGATCGTCCGCAAGACGTTCGACACGTCCTCCAATTCGTGGCTCGAGCTGCAATGGGTGCTGTTCAGTATCGTGTTCCTGCTGTGCTCGCCCTGGACGCTGCTCGACAACGAGCATATCCGCATCGACATCGTGAACAACACGCTGCCGAAGACGGTCCGCAACCTCATCGACGTGGTCGGTCACCTGTTCTTCCTCATCCCGCTGTGCATCGTCATGATCATCACCGGCGTGCCGTTCTTCCAGCGCTCATTCCATATCAACGAGCAATCCGGCAACGCCGGCGGTCTGCCGCAATGGCCCGCCAAATCCCTGATCATGATCGGATTCGCATTCCTGCTCGTTCAAGCCATCTCCGAGCTGATCAAGCGAATTGCCGTCATGCGCGGAATGATTCCGGACCCGCATGAATCCCAGGTGTCGGCGCTGGAGGCGGAAGTCGAGCATCTCGTCGAAGCGATCGAGAAGAAGTAGCCGTTGGCGACGGTTTAGGGGAAATCATGACCGCGTTTATCATCGCCAATATGGCGCCCATCATGTTCGCGTCGCTGGTCGTCATGCTCTTGCTTGGCTACCCCGCGGCCTTCTCGCTCGGTGCCGTCGGCCTGTTCTACGCCATCGTCGGCATCGAGCTCGGCGAGTTCCGCCCGGACTTCCTCCAGGCTCTTCCGGAGCGCGTCTACGGCGTGATGAACAACGACACGCTGCTCGCCATTCCCTTCTTCACCTTCATGGGGCTTGTGCTGGAACGGTCTGGCATGGCCGAGGACCTGCTCGATACCATCGGCCAATTGTTCGGGACCATCCGCGGCGGCCTTGCCTATGCCGTGATCTTCGTCGGCGCGCTGCTCGCCGCAACGACGGGCGTGGTCGCCGCCTCCGTGATCTCGATGGGTCTGATCTCGCTGCCGATCATGCTGCGCTATGGCTATGACCGCCGCGTGGCCGCCGGCGTCATCGCCGCGTCCGGCACGCTCGCGCAGATCATTCCGCCCTCGCTCGTTCTGATCGTGATGGCCGACCAGCTCGGCAAGTCCGTCGGCGACATGTACGAGGGCGCCTTCATCCCCGGCCTCGTGCTCGCCGGCCTCTACGCCGGTTACGCCTTCCTCGTCAGCATGTTCTTCCCGAAGGCCACCCCGGGCCTGCCGAAGGAAGCCATCGGCTTCCGCGAGGAGAGTGGCAGCCGCGGCCTGGTCTCGCTCGGTATGCTGTTCCTCGCGAGCTGCGTGTTCGGTTGGTTCATGATGCGCAATTCGAACGTGCATGGTGCCGATTACGTCGTGCTCAGCATGTTCTGCGGCATCATCTTCGCCTTCGCCGTGGCCGTGGTGAACTGGGTCATCGACAAGCTCACCGGCTTCCGTTTCCTCTCGAAGATGGCGCAGCAGACCACCTTCGTCATGGTGCCGCCGCTATTCCTGATCTTCCTGGTGCTCGGCACGATCTTCATCGGCATCGCGACCCCGACCGAAGGCGGCGCGATGGGTGCCGCCGGCGCCCTCATCCTCGGTGCCGCGAAGCGGCGGCTGAGCTGGGACCTGATCCGGCAGGCCACGGAATCGACCGCCAAGCTGTCGGCTTTCGTCGTGTTCATCCTGGTCGGCGCCCGCGTGTTCTCGCTGACCTTCTACGGCGTCAACGGCCACGTCTGGGTCGAGCACCTGCTCACCTCCCTGCCCGGCGGCCAGGTCGGCTTCCTGATCTTCGTCAACGTCTTCGTGTTCGTGCTGGCCTTCTTCCTCGACTTCTTCGAGCTGGCCTTCATCGTGATCCCGCTGCTCGGACCTGCGGCCGAGCATCTCGGCATCGACCTGATCTGGTTCGGCGTCATTCTCGGCGTCAACATGCAGACCTCGTTCATGCATCCGCCGTTCGGCTTTGCGCTGTTCTATCTCCGCTCGGTCGCGCCGAAGGAGCGATACACCGATCGCGTCACCGGCAAGCGGATGGAACCGGTCACCACGGGCCAGATCTATTGGGGCGCGGTGCCATTCGTCGTCATCCAGATGATCATGGTCGGCCTGGTGATCGCGTTCCCGTCGATGGTCATGCATTACAAGGGCGTGCAGACCAACATCGATCCCAGCACCATCAAGATCGAGGTGCCGCAGATCGAGCTGCCGCCGCTGGATCTCGGACCGCCGTCGAAGTAGCGGCGGACGCCCCTCGCCGTCGTGCTCCGCTCAAGCGGCGCATGACGCGCGACGGCGCGCGTGACAAGCACCGGAAACGGAGGCATACCGGGCCATCCTCAGCCTATGGATGCCGCTCATGCCCCGATTGCACCCTGCTCCCTCGGTCCTTGGCCCGTTGATCGCCTCGCTCTGGCTGACCTGTGCCGCAACGATGGTGCGAGCCGAGCCGATTGCCGATGTTCACGTGCTGGCGCAAAAGGAGCAGCAGCCGCTGCTCGACACGCTGCGCGATCTCGTCAACATCGAATCCGGCAGCAAGGACATCGAAGGCCTGAACCAGATCGCCGAGCGCGTTGCCGGTCAGCTCAAGCAGCTCGGCGGCACGGTAGAGATCCTGCAACCCACCGATATCTATAGGCTCGATGACACGCCCGAGAAGATCGGACCAGCCGTGCACGCCACGTTCAAGGGCACGGGCAGCAAAAAGATCATGCTGATCGCCCACATGGACACGGTGTACCTGAAGGGCATGCTGAAGGATCAGCCGTTCCGCATCGACGGCGACAAGGCCTACGGCCTCGGCATCGCAGACGACAAGCAGGGCGTCGCGCTCATTCTCCATACCGTGGCGCTACTGCAAAAGCTGAGCTTCCGTGATTACGGCACGCTCACGGTGCTCACGAACGGCGACGAGGAGATCTCTTCGCCCGGCTGGCGCAGCACCATCACCAAATTCGCCTCGGATCAGGACGCGGTATTCTCGTTCGAAGGCGGCGGAATGGATGGCACGCTGCGCCTCGCCACCAGCGGCATCGGCTCGGCCTATCTCAGCGTGCAAGGCAAGTCGTCACATGCCGGCGCAAGGCCCGAGGGCGGCGTGAATGCGCTGTACGAGCTCTCGCACCAGGTTCTGCAGATGAAGGACCTTTCCAAGCCGGAGCAGGGCCTGAAGCTGAACTGGACGGTCTCCAAATCAGGCACCAACCGCAACGTGATCCCTGCCGACGCCACCGCCCAGGCCGATGCGCGTGCGCTCAAGGTGTCCGACTTCGACGAGTTGGAGAAGGCGCTGCAGGACAAGATCAAGAATCGCCTGCTGCCGGACTCCAAGGTCGCCCTCAAGTTCGAGGTGCGTCGCCCGCCGTTAGAGGCGAATGAGGCCTCGCGCCGCGTGGCGGCCTACGGCAAGACGATCTATGGGGAGATCGGCATGTCCCTCAAGGTCGACGAGAAGGCGACCGGCGGCGGGACCGACGCGGCATTTGCCGCGCTGAAGACCAGCGGAGCCGTGGTGGAGGGCATGGGCCTGTCGGGCTTCGGTGCGCACTCCAACGACGCCGAATATGTGCAGGTGGGCAGCATCGTGCCGCGGTTGTATCTGGCCACACGCATGATCATGGATCTGTCCACGGGCAAACTGAAGTAGCGACGGCCTTTCTTCTCCCCTTCATGTCCGCTGAAGCCTTGGCGAGGTGGATGTTGGAGTAGGCAAGGAGACCGTCTTGTCCGCCAGCCGAAACCGCAGCGTGAACTCAGCCCCGCCCCCCGGAAGATTCTCCACCGCGACCGTGGCGGCGTGGTCGTCCGCCACCGCGCGCACGATGGAAAGCCCCAGTCCCGCGCCGTCGCTGCGGCGGCGGTCGGCGCGCCAGAAGCGCTGGAAGATCAGCTCGCGCTCGGCCTCCGCGATCCCCGGGCCGCTATCGCGCACGCGCACCGAACCGTCCTCGCGCACCTCGACGTCGACGGTGGTGTCCTTTGCCGTGAACTTGATGGCGTTTTCCGCGAGGTTGAAGACAGCGCGCTGCAGCATCTCCGAATTGCCGTGGATCCTGACAGGCGCGTCGGTACCCCGGAGCGCGATGTCCTTGTGCTGCGCGATCGCGAACGGGGCAATCGAGGCGACCACTTCGGCGCAGACGGCGCGCAAATCCGCAGTCTCGCCGGGATCGAGCACCAGGGTGTCGAGCTCGGCGATCTCCAGCAATTGCGCGACGAGGCGGCTCATGGTTTCGATGTCGGCATGCAGCGCCTGCCGTGCCGCGCGATCGTCGAGCGTCTCGATCCGCGTGCGCAGGATCGCGAGCGGCGTGCGCAATTGATGCGCGGCATCCGCCGTGAACTGCCGCTGCACCCGAAAGCCGCCTTCGAGGCGGTCGAGCGCCTGGTTGACGGCGGTGACGAGCGGCAAGATCTCGCGCGGGATCTGCTCCGTCGGCAGGCGGATGTCGGTGCGCGCCGGCCCGATATTGCTGGCTTCCTCGGAGGCCTTCCACAGCGGCGCGATCGCGCGGCGGAAGATGATGATGTCGGTGGCGAGCAGGACCAGCAGAATCGGGATGGTGATCCATCCCACGCGCCGGAAGAAATTCGACACGATGTCGTCGATGATGACGTCTCGGTGTGCGAGGTCCTCGGCGACCTGGATGCGGACCGTCTTGCCGTCGAGATCGCGGGTGACGGCGGCGCCGGAAATGCTCTCCGACGAGCGCGGTGCCGCGGTGGCGGCAGAGCGCCGATGCGAGGAGAACAGCAGCCGGCCCTCGGCATCGCGAATATCGTACTGATAGCGGCCATACGCTTCAGAATAGAGGCCCTTGAGACTGTCGGGCAGATTGAACGTCAGCAGGCCGCCCGGCTGGACAACGATGCGCTCCGCCAGCACCTCGGCCTGGGCGCGCATGGCATCGCGATGCAGCTGGTCGATCTCGGAATTGAGCAGCCAGAACAGCACCAGCGGCAGAAAGATCGCGACCACCGCGACCGCAAGGATGTGCAGGAACACGATGCGCCAGATCAGCGATTTGAACGTCGGAGACCTGCCATAGGACCCGGCATAGGATCCGACGTTGGATCCGGGCTGGGCCACGCTATTTCTCCACGTCCATGAGATAGCCGACGCCGCGGATGGTATGGATCACGACCTTGGCGCCGTGTTCGGCGAGCTGCTTGCGCAGCCGCGAGACATAGACCTCGACCGCGTTGGAGGCGACCTCGCCGTCCAGCCCGAAGATGTGGTCCTCGACGTTCTTCTTCGGCACCACCCGCCCCTGCCGGCGCAGCAAAATCTCCAGCACCGAGGTCTCGCGCGCGGAGATGATCCGCGGCTGGTCGTCGACGAAGATCTGGCGGCTCTCGGTGTCGTAGACGAGGTTGGCGAGACTGAGCGAGCGGCCGAGCAGCTGGCCCGGCCGGCGCAGGATCGCCTCCAGCCGTGCCACCAGTTCCTCCATCGCGAACGGCTTGGCGAGATAGTCGTCCGCGCCGCTGCGCAGGCCGCTGACGCGGTCCTGCAGGCCGCCGCGGGCGGTCAGCACCAGCACGGGGAGCGGTTCCATCTTGACGCGCAACTCGCGCAGCACCGACAGGCCGTCCCCGTCGGGCAGCCCGAGATCGAGGATCATCGCGGCATAGCTGACGCTGCTCACCGCCTCGCGCGCCTCGGCCGCGCTGCCGACGATGTCGCTCTGGTAGCCGGCCGCCGCCAGCCCGCCAGCGACGAGGCGCGACAGCTCGGCATTGTCCTCGACGATCAGAAGACGCATCGCATATCCGCCGGATACTCAGGTCACCGCACGCCTCGCGCGGCATCTTCGCTGTCTTCCATCATTCCGGACGCCTCGGCCAGCGAAAAAGCGTCCGGCCGAACCAGTCGTCTGTCAGGTTTGTGTAAGCCGACCAGGTGTGCCCCCAAAGGTGACCCAAAGGCAGGGGCCTGCGGACGTTCGTAGCGGCTATCCTCCTAGCCTCGTCCCTCGAAATAGGCGCAAAGCAGGGTCGTATCCTTTGGAGCTAAGGATTTCCGGAACAGCCGGCACTTGAAGTGACGATCCCTCCCCTCTCCGCTCTCGATCAGGAACATGCACCTGCCGCAGACGTCGGCGTTGTGACGGCGCTTGGCAACATCGAGCCCATCGAGGACGCGGCGAAGCGTATCGCGCAGCTGAGATCGATCGGGGAGCTCAAGTGTCACGAGCTGATCTCGAAGGATGTTAATTGGATCGCGCTCGAGGAACTTCTCGCCTTCGCCCGTGATGCAGAGTGCAATCGAGCGCTTGTCTTCTGCAGATGGCTTGCGAACCATCAACCCCTTGCTCTCGAGCACGGCGGCGATCTGCGATGCGACGCTGCGGGTCGTGCCCAGAAAGCTGGCAAGAGCCGTGGGCGTCCGCGAGAACCTGTTAGCGCGGGCGAGAAAGCGCAAGGCCATCCATTCCCGATCGTTCAGCCCCGCAAGGCTCCCTTCAAAAAGCCAGCTGTCGGCCGACTGGACCAGGAGCTGTAGAATTTCAATTGCCAGTTTCATTTGAGAAGTCCCACGGGAAACGGCCGCCCTTGCATCTCGATCAACGATCGAGAACCGCCGTATTCGGTGAATGCTGCATTCCCGTCGGGACTGGTTGAGTCCGGTATACCGTACCGTGAAGCGCGACCGGCGTGATGACACGCCGCGACTTCAGCCCGATTGCCGGATTCCGATAACTCGACCGTTCCGTAAAAGGAACACCGAAAAACTACGCAGCGCGTGGGCGTTGAATGACGCGAAATCTCTCGCGTCCGAACGCGATGGTCTCTCCCGGCGCACCGCTGGTGAGCAGGCATCAGAGAAGGGCGCGCTTGTCAGGTTCGTGTAAGCAATGGCGCTTCAGCGTGAAGGATGGAGAGAGCGCAGCGAAGAGCCGCCTTATGGATTGAACGCTCCGAACAGACACCTCCGGCAAATCTCAACGGAAGGCAACGCATGCAACGTTGTCAGAGTCGCATTCGTCTTCCACCTGGTGGCGCTAGCCTGACTTGGTATGGCTCTGCTGAAATGCTGCCCTGAGTTCGGCTAATTGATCGCTCGTTGCTCCCAGCAACGCGTCGGCCCCATCTGCAGGCAAGTCCGCATAAGCGATCGGCCGGTCGAACTGGCTCGCCGTGAAGTCGTACCTCTTGCCTTCGATCCGATTGTAAAAATGGTCGCCGGCCGGCAGTGGCGTCTTCAGCAGGTCGCCGCCGAAGAGTTCATGAACGAGCAGCGACGTGACGTTGCATTGTCCTGCGGCCGGATTGTCAGCCGTCCATTGGCTCGCGGTCGACCGCGACCACGCCTTGAGCAGCGCGCTTTGAACGGGCTCGGGATCGAAACTCATCGTCACGTCCAACGGCTGCCGACTATATTTCGGTTTATTCGATTTTTACATTTTGCCACTGCTTCAAGCCGCTGGCTACTGTGCATGGGGTTGTTTTTCAAATTTTGCGTCCGGCGCCGGCCAGGACGCACAAGAAAACGCCCCGGAGCTTTCGCTCCGGGGCGCTGCACCCAACCGGTGATGAGCTCAGCTCTGCGAGCGCCGCGCCATGAAGATGTCGTAGCCGACCTCTGCGACCTGGAACCAGGCGTAGCCGTCGCTCGTGAACTTGGCGAGGGAGTCGTGCACCTTCTTGAAATTGGCGTTGGTCGCGCCGACTTCGGCATGCAGCTCCTTGGCGGCCTTGTAGCAGGCATCCATGATCGACGGCGAGAAGGCGTGCAGCTTGGTGCCGCCCGCGAGCAGCTTCTTCAGCGCCAGCGGATTGGCGGTGTCGTAGCGCGCCATCATGTAGTTGTTGGCGTAGTGGCCGGCCTGCTCCAGCACGCTCTGGTAATATTTCGGCAGCGCGTTCCACTTGTCGAGGTTGACGAAGGCCAGCAGCATCGGCCCGCCTTCCCACCAGCCGGGATAGTAGTAGTGCGGCGCGATCTTGTAGAAGCCGAGCTTCTCGTCGTCATAGGGGCCGACCCATTCGGCCGCATCGATGGTGCCCTTCTCCAGCGCGGGATAGATGTCGCCGCCGGCGAGCTGCTGCGGCACCACGCCGAGCTTCTGGAGCACGCGGCCGGTGAAGCCGCCGATGCGGAATTTCATGCCCTTGAGATCGTCGGGCGTGTTGACCTCCTTCCTGAACCAGCCGCCCATCTGGCAGCCGGTGTTGCCCGCGAGCAGCGAGGTGACGTTGTAACTCTTGTAGAACTCGTTGAGGACATCGCGCCCGCCGCCCTGCATGTACCAGGCCTGGTTGATACGCATGTTGGGGCCGAACGGCACAGCCGAACCGAAGGTGAAGGTCGGATCCTTGCCGAAATAATAGTAGGACGCGGTATGACCGATTTCGCAGGTGCCGTTCTGGACGGCGTCGAGCACCTGGAGGCCCGGCACGATCTCGCCGGCCGCGAAGATCTGGATCTGGAATTTGTTGTCGGTCGCCTCGGCGACCATCTTGCACATCATCTCGGCGCCGCCAAACAGCGTGTCGAGCGACTTCGGCCAGCTCGTCGGCATGCGCCATTTGATTTCCGGCATCGACTGCGCGATCGCGGGAGCCGCGAGCGTGGCGGCGCCGGCAGCACCAAGTCCTGTGACCTTGATGAAGTCTCTTCTCTTCATGATTTCCTGCCCTGATGTACCAGTGATTGTGGGCCTTCTTGCCGAGGCTTGGCACCACCATGACGCAAGCCGCCGCCTAATTCCATCCCGATCGCACTGCGGCAAAGAAAAAGCCCGGCCTCCACTGGAGGCCGGGCTTTCCGGTCTTGCGACTTTAGGCCTAGGCGATCAGCCGCGCGTGCGCGAGCGGATCATGAAGCTGTCGTAGGTATATTCAGCCACCTGCCACCACAGATATTCGTCGGAGCGGTAGGCCTGCATCGCGTCGATCGACTTCTTGAAGTCGGGGTTCTTGGCCGAGATCTCCGCCCAGAGCTCGTTGGTCGCCTTGAGGCAGGCTTCCAGCACCTCGTTGGTGAAGGGACGAAGCTGGGTGCCGCCGGCAACCAGGCGCTTCAGCGCCGCCGGGTTCTGCATGTCGTAGCGTGCGGCCATCCAGGCGTTGGCGTTGGCCGTCGCGTTGGTGAGGATCGCCTGATAGTTTTTCGGCAGCGAATTCCACTTATCCAGGTTGGTGAAGGCATGGACGGTCGGACCACCTTCCCAGAAGCCGGGGTAATAATAGTACTTGGCGACCTTGGCGAAGCCGAGCTTCTCGTCATCGTAAGGCCCGACCCACTCGGCGGCGTCGATGGTGCCCTTCTCCAGCGCCGGATAGATGTCGCCGCCGGCGAGCTGCTGCGGCACCACGCCGACCTTCTGGAGCACCTGGCCGGCAATGCCGCCGATGCGCATCTTGAGGCCGGAGAGGTCGGCAACGGTCTTGATCTCCTTGCGGAACCAGCCGCCCATCTGGGTGCCGGTGTTGCCGCACGGGAAGCCGACGACGTTCGACTTCTTGAAGAACTCGTTGGCGAGCTCGTTGCCACCGCCCTGATAGAGCCACGAATTCTGCTGGCGCGCGTTGAGGCCGAACGGCACCGAGGCGAAGATCGCGAAGGTCGGATCCTTGCCGACGTAGTAATAGGACACCGTGTGGCACATCTCGACCGTGCCGCTGGAGGTCGCATCGAGCGCCTGCAGGCCGGGAACGAGTTCACCGGCGGCGAACACCTGGATCTGGAATTTGTTGTCGGTCATCTCGGCGACGTACTTCGCCAGCTGCTCGGCACCGCCATAGATGGTATCGAGCGACTTCGGGAAGCTCGAAGTCAAGCGCCACTTCACCTCGGGCGAGGACTGTGCGATCGCCGGCGAGGCCACAGCGGTTGCCGCCGCGCCTGCTGCCGACACTTTCAGAAAATCACGACGCTTCATCTTCAGGTCTCTCCTTGCTGGGGCGTTTCCCCTTAACTTCTCTTCTTGCCGCCGCTCATTCCGGCGACGCGTTAGGGCCGCGTCGAACCGAAGGGGCTTGACTGCCGTGGGCCTTTACCACGGAAGCCCCGCTTGCGGAACGCGACAATGGCATGACGGGGCTCTACGAAAGTCGCATGTCCCGGGCGGCCTCATCAGGCCGCCGCGATGACGCCCTTGAGCTGGTCCCGGACCTGCCCTGCAATGGCGCGGTAGATCGCCGCATGGGGACCATCCGGCTCGCTATCGACGACGGGATTGCCGGCGTCCGAGGTGGCGCGAATCGCCATGTGCAGTGGGATCTCGCCGAGGAACGGCACCTCGAGCTTCTCGGCCTCGTGCCGCGCCCCGCCATGGCCGAAAATGTCCGACTTGGTACCGCAATGCGGGCACTGGAAGTAGCTCATGTTCTCGACGATGCCGAGCACGGGCACGTTGACCTTCCTGAACATGGCAAGTCCCCGCCGCGCATCGATCAAGGACAGGTCCTGCGGGGTCGAGACGATCACCGCGCCCTTGAGCGGCACATTCTGCGCCAGGGTGAGCTGGGCATCGCCCGTGCCCGGCGGCATGTCGACCACGAGCACGTCGAGCTTGCCCCATTCGACGTCGCGCAGCATCTGCGTCACCGCCGACATCACCATGGGACCGCGCCAGATCATCGCGGTCTCTTCCTCGACCAGGAAGCCGATCGACATGATGGCGAGACCGAAGCGCCGGAGCGGAATCATTTTTCGCTCGTCGTTCAGCTCCGGCTTGTCGTGCAGGCCCGTCAGGCGCGGCACCGAGGGGCCGTAGATGTCGGCATCGAGCAACCCCACCTTGAGGCCGAGGTCGCGCAGACCCAGCGCCAGGTTCAGCGCGGTGGTCGACTTGCCGACGCCGCCCTTGCCGGAGGCGACCGCGATCACCGCGGCAACGCCCGGGATCTCCGACTGCCGCGCCATGGGCGATTGGGCGCCGCCCTGAGGCGGCGGCTTGTGGGCATGGACCGGCTGCACGCCCGGCGCGCCACGGCTGGGTTGCGGCGGCGGTGGAGGTGCGGAGCCCGGCTTGCGCTCGGCGGTCAGCGCCACCATGACGGTGGTGACGCCGGGAATGGTGCGCACAGCGGCCTCGGCTTCGGCCCGGATGGACTCCCAGGCCCTCGCCTCGGCGGCATCGACATTGATCGAGAAGAACACCTTGCCGTCGGACGCGCTGATCGGGCTCAGCACATTGGCATTGGTGAGCGCGACCCCGCGGGGGGATTTGATCCGGGCGAGAGTGTCGAGAACCTGTTGCTGCGTCACGCTCAAAGCGCATCTCCTGAACGGAGCATGATCCGGACCTGGAGGACGG
This sequence comes from Bradyrhizobium sp. CIR18, assembly GCF_014198295.1. NCBI lineage: Bacteria > Pseudomonadati > Pseudomonadota > Alphaproteobacteria > Hyphomicrobiales > Nitrobacteraceae > Bradyrhizobium > Bradyrhizobium sp. CIR18. Next base: position 111,734 of record NZ_JACIHF010000004.1, read on the forward strand.
CACCAGCGCCAAGCGTGGCGCGGCTTTCCGGCAAGGTCATGCTCGAGACTTTAGGATGCCCCATTAGAGCGGAAACGCCCAAAAGGCTACTGCCTGCCGATATCGTCAGCCTTTTCGGCGGGCGCCGCCCCCTGCTCCCTGGCAGCCTCGTAATTCAGCTCGATCATGACCCCGTTCGGGTCGTGAACGAAGATCTGCCAGAGGTCGCCGCCGGGCACCTGGCGGGAGTCGAACTTCATCCCCTTGGATGCCAACCGCTGCTTCATGCCGTCAAAGCCGCGGCTGACGAAGGCGACGTGGTGGACAACGCCGGAATCCGGCTTTTGTGGCTCGGAGGTCGGCGAAATATCGACGAGATGCACCACCGGCTTGCCCTCGCTGTACATCCAGGCGCCGGGGAAAGCGAAATTCGGCCGGGCGCCTTTTTCCAGGCCCAGCACGTCCTCGTAGAAGCGGACGGTCTCGGCCAGATTCCGGGTCCGGATGTTGAAATGATCGAGGACGCCAACGCTCACGCCGCCCATGCTCTCGCTCCCTTTTTCGAAGTCCTTTTGGTCCCGCCATCCTAGCACAGGGGGGCGCCAAACGAAGCCGTTGCCCTCCGCCCTTAACGGTTTATGGTGCGCCTCCGGTCCGCCCCGCAGCGGAACTCCGAGGGCGCCGCCAGGCGCCATCGCCCGGATACAACCGTAAAACTCAAGCTACGGACAAGGTACCACACATGGCTAAAATCGCTTTCCTCGGTCTCGGCGTCATGGGCTTCCCCATGGCCGGACACCTCGTGAAAAAAGGGGGCCATGAGGTCACCGTCTACAACCGCACGGCGGCCAAGGCGAAGGAATGGGCGGACAAGTTCGGCGGCAAGACCGCGGCGACCCCGAAGGCCGCCGCCGAAGGCCAGGATTTCGTGATGTGCTGCGTCGGCAACGACAATGATCTGCGCGCGGTCACGATCGGCGCCGACGGCGCCTTCGCCGGCATGAAGAAGGGGGCGACCTTCGTCGATCACACCACCGCCTCCGCCGAGGTCGCACGCGAGCTGGACGCAGCCGCCACCAAGGCCGGCTTCAAATTCGTCGATGCACCGGTCTCTGGCGGCCAGGCCGGCGCGGAGAACGGCGTGCTGACGGTGATGTGCGGCGGCGCGCAGGATGCCTATTCCGGCACCGAGCCAATCATCACGGGCGCCTATGCGCGGATGTGCAAGCTGCTCGGGCCCGCCGGAAGCGGCCAACTGACGAAAATGGTCAACCAGATCTGCATCGCCGGTCTGGTGCAGGGTCTCTCCGAGGGTATCCACTTCGCCAAGAAGAGCGGCCTCGACGTCGCCGCGGTGATCGAGACCATCTCCAAGGGCGCCGCGCAGTCGTGGCAGATGGAAAACCGCTACAAGACCATGAACGACGACAAGTACGATTTCGGCTTCGCTGTCGAATGGATGCGCAAGGACCTCTCGATCTCTCTGGCTGAAGCCCGCCGCAACGGCGCCACGCTGCCGGTGACGGCACTCGTGGACCAGTTCTACGCCGAGGTCGAAAAGATGGGCGGCAAGCGCTGGGATACGTCGAGCCTGCTCGCGCGTCTGCAACGCTGACGCTCTGCTGCGGCCTCATCGGCGGTCGCGCAGCATCCGGGCATCGGCGCGACCTCGGTCGCGACGATGTTTCGGTTAAGCGGGCGAGCCGAAACAACTATAGCGTTCGGGGGAAGCCTTGCTTAGCGTAATCGCCGCCATTCTGGTCCCTGCCCGTGTCGGCGTCGCGCCGGAGCTTCGACGGGGACGCACCGAGGTCGCCGGGCATGGGACCCATCGGCGGCGCTCTCGCCTCATGACCAGCCTGCTCTTCGGTGCCGTCCTCCTTCTGGCCGCATCACCTTCACAGGCGCTGGCCGCATCGCTCGATGGCGCCAGCCTTCGCCCACAATGGGCGCTCCCGTTTGCCGGCATGCTGCTGTCGATCGCGATATTCCCGCTCGCAGCGCCCCACTTCTGGGAGCACCACCAGGGCAAGATCGCCGCGATGTGGGCTGCCCTGATCGTGCTGCCGCTTGCAGTCTGGTACGGCCCGCTTCCAACCGTCCAGGCGCTCGTTCATACCGCGCTGCTGGAATATATCCCGTTCATTCTGCTGCTCCTCGCCCTGTTCACCGTCGCCGGCGGAATCGTGGTGCGTGGCAATCTTCACGGTTCCCCGGTTCTGAATACACTGCTGCTCGCCATCGGCACTCTGATTGCGAGCGTCATCGGCACGACCGGCGCGTCGATGGTCATGATCCGGCCGGTGATCCGCGCGAACGACGACCGCCGCCATAACGCGCACGTCGTCATCTTCTTCATCTTTCTAGTGTCCAACATCGGCGGCTCACTCTCGCCTTTGGGTGATCCGCCGCTATTTCTGGGGTTCCTGCGCGGCGTGGACTTCTTCTGGACGACGACACATCTGTTCCCTCAGACCACGTTCGCGGCCTGGATTCTGCTCGCCCTCTTCTTTTGCATCGATGCCTATCTGTATCGCAAGGAAGGCCGCGTCAAACCCGACCCAACTCCCGACAATCCCTTGCGGATCAGCGGCGGCCTCAATTTCGTTCTGATGGGCGTCATCATCGCTGCGATCCTGTTCAGCGCCAAGTTCGACCTCGGCGGGTTCGACATTCTCGGCACGCACCTTCAAGTGCAGAACCTGCTCCGCGATGCAGTCATGATCGGCGTCGTGTTCGTATCACTAGCTGCCACGTCAAAAGAGGATCACGACGCGAACGGCTTCTCCTGGGGCCCCATGGTCGAAGTGGCCAAGCTATTCGCCGCCATCTTCATCACCATCATTCCCGTGCTTGCGATTCTCAACGCGGGCCGATCCGGCGCGTTTTCCTCCGTCGTGAACATGGTCACCAACGCCGACGGCACGCCGAACAATGCCGCATATTTCTGGTTGACCGGCCTGCTCTCATCCTTCCTCGACAATGCACCGACCTATCTGGTCTTCTTTGAGCTTGCGGGAGGCGACGCCCAGCATCTGATGACGAATGGCGCCTTGACCCTTGCCGCGATCTCTGCAGGTGCCGTGTTCATGGGCGCAAACTCCTACATCGGCAACGCGCCCAACTTCATGGTTTACGCGATCGCGCGATCCGGCGGCATCGCAATGCCGGGCTTCTTCGGTTACATGGCTTGGAGCTCCGCGCTGCTGCTGCCCGTATTCGCATTGGTTACGCTCGTCTTCTTCAGGTGACGCGACCGCGGAACGAGGCCGAACCGGCCGGAAATTAACGCCGGGTTAACGTAATTCTTTAGCTCCTTAAGTCACCTCTTAAGGATTTGTTGCCAGAGATAGACAATGCAGAAGGCCCGCGTCCGGCGTGGGCAGGAATCGTGTTGCTTGATGAGTAACCCCGCTGAAAAGCCTGAGGTTGTGCAGCTTCCGGCCGAGCCGGTGAGCGCTCCATCGGCGAGCAGCCGAAGGGCTGCGGCGCAGCGGGTGCGCGAGGCGCGGGACAAGTTAACTTCGACCAGCGGAACCCGGCCGTCCTTCGACGCCGAGATGCTGCGTCAATACGCTCAGACGCGACTGTCGGCTTCCTATGTCGTGATGCTGCTGGTGGTCGCGACCGGCGTGCTGTTCGGCCTGTGGATGCAGCCGATCCCAGCCGCGGCCTGGACCGCCGGCATGCTCTGCATCCACAGCGCCATGACCCGCAGTTGCCGGCGCTTCCTGACCGAGCCCGCCTCGCCCGCGGCGACGCGCGCCTGGCGGACGCGCTTCGTCGTGCTCGACCTGCTCTATGGCCTGTGCTGGATGGCGATCCTGATCCATCCCGTGCTCGACATGGTCACGGAAACGCTGATGATGTTCGTGATGCTGCTGGTGATCGCAGTGTCGAGCATGCTCGCCGCCAATCTGCCGATCGCAGCCCTCGCCGCCACCGCGCCGGTCGCGGTCGCCATGGCGCTGAGCTTCGTGATGACCGGCTCGCTGGACAATTACATTCTGGCCGCGCTCGCGCTCGCCGCCGAAGGCTATTTCGTGCTGCTGGCGCACCGCCTGCACTCCTCCACCTTCGCCACGCTGGAAGCGCGCGCCGAGAAGGACGCGCTGATCGGCGAGCTCGAACAGGCCAAGGCGATCTCGGACGAAGCACGCCACCGCGCCGAATCCGCCAACGTCGCCAAGTCGCGCTTCCTTGCGCAGATGAGCCACGAGCTGCGCACGCCGCTGAACGCCATCCTCGGCTTCTCCGAGGTGATGAAGAGCGAGATTTTTGGCGCCCATGCCGTGCCGGTCTACAAGGAGTACTCGGCGGACATCCATAATTCCGGCGTGCACCTGCTCAACCTCATCAACGAGATCCTCGACCTGTCGCGGATCGAGGCCGGCCGCTACGAGCTCAACGAGGAAGCGGTGTCGCTGGTCGGCATCGTCGCCGACTGCCATCACCTGATGAAGCTGCGCGCCTCCAGCCGTGGCATCACCATCCACGAGGTGTTCGAGCAGGCCATGCCGCGGCTGTGGGCCGACGAGCGCGCGATCCGCCAGGTCGTGCTCAACCTGCTCTCCAACTCGATCAAGTTCACCCCGCAAGGCGGCGAGATCTGGCTCAAGGCGGGATGGACCGCCTCGGGCGGACAATATCTCTCGGTGCGGGATTCCGGCTCCGGAATCCCTGAGGACGAGATCCCGGTCGTGCTCGCCTCGTTCGGCCAGGGCTCCAACTCGATCAAGTCCGCCGAACAGGGCGCCGGTCTCGGCCTGCCGATCGCCAAGAATCTGATCGACCTCCATGGCGGCACGTTCACGCTGAAATCGAAGTTGCGCATCGGCACCGAGGTGATCGTCACCTTCCCGCCGGAGCGCGTGATGAGCGCGCTGGCGCCGCTGTCGGATGATTCCCCGCCGCTCCAGCCCGAGAGTTCCGTACTGCCCGAGGAGAAGCGCCGGCCGCGCCACAAGCCGATCATGAGCGCAGGCACAGGCTCTTAAACCAGATGCTTGCAGACATGCCCGACAATCCCCCACTATGTCCGAATGAGCAAAGAAACGCCGTGCGTCGCCGTCTGCATGATCGATCCCAGGACCAAGCTGTGCTTCGGCTGCGGCCGGACCTTGCCCGAGATCGCGCGCTGGCACGCCATGGAAAGCGCGGACCGGCTCGCGGTCATGGCGCTGTTGCCGGCACGCATGACGGAAGCCGGACTGGCGCCGATCGCGGCATCGCCGAAACGCACCTGACCGGCCTGCCCGCCTGCGGAGGCGCGCGATGATCCGCTTCCTGCTTGTTCTCGTCATGCTTGCCGGCACGGCGGGCGCGGTCGTCGCCTATGGCGATCCCGATCAGATCGCGCGCGCCAGCCACAAGGTCTCCCACATCTTTCGCGCGCAGACGGCAACGCCCGCGCCTGCCGTCCAGATCCCGCGCGGCCAGGGCGGCGAATTCGCGCTGCGTGCGAAGATCAACGGTGTCGCGGCGCCAATGGTGATCGATACCGGCGCGACGTCGGTGGTGCTGACCTGGGAGACCGCGAAAGCCATCGGGCTGCCGCTCGAGATGCTCGAATACGATGTCGACCTCGAAACCGCGGGCGGCCATACCAAGGCAGCCCGCCTCACGCTCGACCGTCTCTCCGTCGGCCATCTCGTCGAAAAATCGGTGCCGGCCCTCGTCGTCCAGCGCGGGCAGATGAAGACCAATTTGCTCGGCATGAGCTTCCTCGACCGCCTGGAGAGCTGGGGGGTTCGCGCCGACAAGCTGATGCTGACCGGCTATCCCGAGCTTCAGAGCAGCCATCGCCGCTCGCGTACGGCGCTCGACTAGACCATCCGCAAGAACCGTCGCAGGCGCCAACGACCTCGCTTCACACGGGCCGCGACTTAATCCCTGCGCGATGCGTGCATGCCGGTTGGTGCGGCGAACAGAAAACGCGAAAACAACCCCATGCACAGTAGCCGATGCTTGTGCGATCAAGGACTTACGCGGGACAACGATGGGCGCCTCCCCGGAGTTATTGGATGCGTCGGGGCAAGGATATTGGTGACACGTCGGGCAAAATACCGGCAGAAGGGCAACATCGCGCAATCCGCCAGAGTCGGTCCGGCCGTCCGTCAAGCGGTGGCGCGTCAACTCATCGGCCTCTGAACCCGCAGGAATGCGACTAGGCCGCGGCTTCCTCCGCAGGAGCGCGCGCACCGACGCGCGCGATCGCATCGCGCAGCACCTCGGGACCGGCGCCTGCTTTCACCCCCTGCTCGGCCAGATGGCGGCGGAAGGCCCGCGCGCCGGGCACGGCGTGGAATGCGCCGACGAAATGCCGTGTGATCGCATGCAGCCGCGTGCCGCGCGCGAGCTGCTGCTCGATATAGGGCATCATCGCCTCGAGCGCGTCCTGCATGGTCGCGTGCGACGTCGCCTCGCCGAAGATTTCGTGATCGACGCCGAGCAGCCGCCACGGGTCCTGATAGGCGGCGCGGCCGAGCATTACGCCATCGACATGTTCGAGATGTGCTCTCGCTTCGTCGAGGCCTCGAATGCCGCCGTTGATGATGACAGGCACGTCAGGCATTGCGCGCTTGAGCCGATAGACGCGCTCATAGTCGAGCGGCGGGATGTCGCGGTTCTCCTTCGGAGACAACCCGTTGAGCCAGGCCTTGCGGGCATGCACGATCAGTGCGTCGCAGCCGGAGGCGACCACCGCGCGCGCAAGCGCATCAAGGGCGACTTCCGGATCCTGGTCGTCGATGCCGATGCGGCACTTCACCGTGACGGGAACCGCGACAGCGCGTTTCATCGCCTCGACGCACCTCGCCACGAGTTCCGGCTCCGCCATGAGGCAGGCGCCGAAGCGGCCATCCTTCACGCGGTCCGACGGGCAGCCGACATTGAGGTTGATCTCGTCATAGCCGAACGTCTCGCCGATCCGTGCAGCTTGCGCCAGTTCGCGCGGATCCGAGCCGCCAAGCTGAAGCGCCACCGGATGCTCGACCGCATCGAACCCGAGCAGCCGCTCACGGTCGCCATGAATCACAGCGCCGGTCGTCACCATTTCCGTATAGAGCAGCGCCCGCCGCGTCAGGTGGCGGTGGAACACCCGGCAGTGCCGGTCGCTCCAATCCATCATGGGGGCGACGGAAAAGCGATAGTCTTGCGATTTCAATCTGTTACCTGGTCCTCTTGCGGTCCATTCCCGTTATACTATTTCCGTGAGATTAGTATAGCCGCGAGGCGCGTGCGAAGCTGTCCGCGACGTTGGGAAATTCGGCTTCCGTCTTGTACCCGCACAAGCGCCGGAATTCGCTCGACCAGGTCCACCGCGCCTTGGCGTGCATCGCATCCCCCTCATATAGGATCGCATCCCACAATCCGATGCCACAATGCAGCGACAGCGTCTCGAGCCACTCGGCCTTGTGGACGAGTTCGTTGTCCCGAATAAGCCCCTTCAACATGCTGCCCCCTTGACCCTTCGATTAGATTTCGCGTGCAGTTAGATGACCTGTCACTGCGTTGTTGCGCTACTCTCGAAGGGCTTGTTTTCGGCGATGAACCTCGCCGCCAACACCAAGGCCCCCATCGAAAACTCCTTTCCGTGCGCGGCAATCATGCGCTCGGAGAGCTCCGCCAGTTCCTTGAAGAAGTGATCCTTGCTTGTGGCTTCGCTTCGCGCTTCGGTGGCTGTCATGAACTTGCTCCTGGAGCTCGCGGCAAGGCTCGTCGCCCAGCTCGCCGTTACTTGAAGATTTGCGGCGGAAACGTCACGATTGCCGCCTCGCCGCCATATGTCCCGATGGCAAGATGCTGGCCGTCGTCGGACCAGCAGACGGTTTGGACCGCGCTCCGGCCCGGCGGTTTGACGACCAGTTCGTCGGGTTCGCCGATCCTGGCAACGACGACCCTGCCGTCGCTGTATCCTGCCGCAACCAACGGACGTCCCGGATGCATGTCCACTGCCTCGACAAGGACGAAGCCACCGCGGCCGGTGCCAACGCTCTTCGGCTGTTCGCCACCGTCGTCGAGACTGGAAACGTCCCATGCGATCATGCGGTAGGCTCCGCTCGTCACAAGAACGCGGGAGTCTGCACTCCACGAAAGAGACCGGACGCTTGCAGGATAGCTCGGAATCCGAGCGGCGCGCGCATCGGAAAGGCGCAGCAATGCGATACCTCCTTCGGCGACGGACATTGCCAGCCAGCTTCCATCGGGACTCCATGCCAAGCTGGAGATGAAGCCGAAAGCCATTGTAGCGGTGGGCTCAGGTCGGGGTCCGAAGGCACGCACAAGCAGACAACCGTCAGCTCCTATCGCGAAGCTCCGACCGTCTGGCGAGACGGCGATCGCGGATGAACGCCCTCCCGCACGCTCCTGAAGCCATCCGACGTCGCCGTTGGAATCGCAGTATATGACCGACCCGTCGGAAGCCGCCAGAATACCGCCGGCATGCACCGGGGCAACGAGATCGATCGGGGCCGCTAATTTTGCGGCCTGTCGCGTGACGCCGGATGCCGACACGTGCAGCAACTGACTGCCATCGCTTGCGATGAAGCCCTCCGGCTCGATCGAGGCGAGATGAAGTGAAGCATCGCTGATGACGACTTTCGTCAATGGCGGGACCGGATTCCGCCGCGGTGAGATCGTCGATCGGCCGCCGTCCAAGGCCATACGATAACGGTCTTTCGGCGGTTCGCTGTCGGCCAGCGGAGCGATGGCCAGAGAGCCATCGGCAAGCGCGAACGCCACTGCCTGTCCCGCAGCGTCGAACGCCGCGTTCGTAACCGGCGCCCCCATGGTCCAATGCCGACCAAGCAAGTCATAGAGCGTAGCCGTCTCAGCTTCCATCGTGTCCATCGGTCGTCTCACCTGCCGGTCGCAATACACCTGTCGAGTTCTTCAAGGCGTCGTTCCAGCGCGGCGCATTGGGCGTCGCATGTTGCCATTCCGGCCCTTGCTTCCTTCAAGCGCTCGTGCGCTTCCTCGATAACGTGGCCGAATGCATGCGAATCGCCCGTCGCCGCGATCTCCTGCTCAATCCTCTGAATCTCGAATTCTGCTCCACCGGCAAGCTGACGGTTCAGAAGGTTCCACGATTGAGCGGCCGACATCTGCTGAACGACGAGCAACCGCTCCTTCAGCATCTCGACAAGAACCTCCGGATCGACACTCATGCGCTCGGCTCGATTTGATCAAGGATCCGCTGGAGACCCCGGGCATCGGATACGAAGTGTTGCTGCGCGTCATTGACGTAAGATTGGAGCGAGTCCCACAGATCGACCCTCAGCAACCGCGCCGGATCGCCCGTCATCGTCTCGATGGCCTGAAGACCGAACTGATGCCGCAAGCCGATCCCCTGCAATACGAAATCCGATAGCTCACGTGCATGCGTTTCGACGAACGGCCGCAGCAGCGGATGTACGCCGTAGCTCATGCCGCGCTTTGCGAGCTCGGTCTCGATGAACAAGATGAAATGCCGCACCAGCAAACTCTGGCTTTCGCCAACCAGGTGCACCACGAAAGTGACGTCGCGGTCAGCGCGCGCAAGGATCTGCGAGGCCAGCGTCGCCGCGGGGGCCGGACCTTTCCCGCCCTTTTGCTCATCCCAGACAGCCGCCATGAAAGGCTCTCCGATCGCTAGGTCCGGGAACGGTATTGGTGCAATTTGCGGTACAGCGTAGCGCGCGAGAGCCCCAGCTTTTCCGCGGCAGCCGCAATATTGCCGCCGGCGTTTGCGACGGCCCTCTCGATGGCACGCCGCTCCATCTCGTCAAAGCGCGCGATCTCGTCGCCCTCCGATCCCGTCGCGCCGTTCTCCGACTGCACCGACATCGAGGGAGGTTGAGCCGGCGTGACCTCCACGAAATCCTCTGGCAGGTCCCTGGGCGTGACGATGCCGGTTATCGTCATCAGCACCAGGTTCTCAATCAGATTGCGCAGCTCGCGAACGTTTCCCGGCCAGGAATAGCGGCGCAGCAGCTCCATCGTGGCCGCCTCGAAGCGCAGCGGCTGGGTGCTGTAGATCGTAGCGAATTGCCTGTTGAAGTGATCGATCAAGATCTCGACATCGCCCAACCGGTCGCGGAGCGGCGGAATGGTGAACTTGACGACACCAATCCGGAAGTACAGATCTTTCCGGAAACGTCCCTCGGCCACTTCCTGCTTCAGGTTCCGATTGGTCGACGCCACCAGCCTGACGTCCACCGGGCGCGCCTTGCTGTCACCCAGTCTGTACACCGCGCGCTCTTCCAGCACACGGAGCAGGTAAGGTTGCAGGTCCATCGGCATCTCGCCGATCTCGTCCAAGCTGAGCACGCCGCCATTGGCAAATTCGAACCGCCCGGGCCTTCCCTCGCGCGTAGCGCCGGTATAGGCGCCCGGCGCATGCCCGAACAATTCGCCGCCGAGCAACTCTTTCGAAACCGCACCGCAATTGAAGGCAACGAAAGGCTCCTTGCCGGTCTTCTGACTGGCGGCATGAACCAAGCGGGCGAAGAGTTCCTTGCCGACGCCCGTCTCGCCCTCGAGCAGGATTGCTGTCCGGCCAAGCGCCGCCCGCTCAATTTTCTGCACCACCTCAAGCAATGCCTCGCTACATCCGACGATTGCTTCCTTTGCCGATATCAGGGCGGCGCGAGTTGTCGGCGACATCTCGGCTGCAGCAGGATTTGTCCGCGGCTTCGAAGCAAGCACGAGCATTGCGCCTTTCACGACCCCGTCGACGATTAGTGGCTCGATCCGCTGCTCACGCAGCTCCTCGGGCAACCCCTCGGCCAGGTCTTTTCCCAACAGGCCTTCGCGACTTGGAAGAATCTGTGACCCAATGCTCAACTCACGAGACTGCGCGAGCCGACGCCAGCGAGCCGACGCCATGTCGTTGTGATGGACGACCCGACCAAAGCGATCCAGGATCACCACGCCGTCGGCACTGCCCATCCCCGGCATTCGAGAGATGCTCGCCTCGAGGAGCAGTATTCTCTCGAGCCGGATCTTTTCCGAAAGGGCAAGCTCGATATGGTTGGCCGCGATCACCGCCAATGCGACGTTGTGTCGGTGAAAGATCGCCTGGGGTCCGGAAAAATCGATGATGCCGATGATGCTGCCGTCGATCGGGCTGCGAATGGGACTGCCGACGCAGGTCCAGGCCTTGATGCCTTCGGAGAAGTGCTCCGCCGCGTGGACATGGACCGGCTTGCCCGTGACGAGCGCCGTGCCAATGCCGTTGGTGCCGGTCACCGTCTCTCCCCAGTCGGCGCCGACTTCGAGGCGAATATCGTGTCCCGCATCGATCGTCCGCTGGTCGCCCCCGACATCGAGCACGACGCCGTTCCTGTCGGTGATGACCAACATCGTGGCCGCATCGCCGAGGACATCCGCCACCCGGCGAAAGGTCTGAGCGCTGGAGCCGAGCAGGTCGTCGTTCTTCAGACGCAGCTCATAGAGATCGTCCGGCGAGGCGATGAGACCGCTACCCTTGCAACGGGCATCGACGCCCGATTGGATGCTGCGCTGCCACGACTCCTCGATGACGCCTCGCACCAGCGCGTTCTCGCGCTTCGCGTCCCCGAACGTCAGGAAGTTTTCCCACGCCCTGTTGGTCTCTCGTTCATCGTAGGGCCGCCCCTGCTCCGCATCAGTCGCGTCCGGAACTTTGTAGCCTTCCAGGGAAAACGGCGGCTTAGCCATGAACGTTTCCGTCAGCATTGGGGCACCAAATCTGAATGGGCAAACAGCAGCTTGATCGGCAGAAACGACATGAGCCGGACCCGATCGAGATCGATATCCCGCAAGGTCCAGGTCGTGAAGACTATTCGATGCTTCTGGCGATCGCGTCCAAGCCGAGACGATTTGAGATGACCTGCTCCAGCTGCGCCTCCGACGTCTCATCGGGGACGCTCACGCCTTCCAGGTCGACCAGGACCTTGTACAACTCGTCGTCCAGCGGATCGAAGATCCCGTTCTCGCGCGTCGCCAGCGCGAAGCGGCGCGATCGGCCGCTGCCGCGCAGCTCGCCGACAAAATGGAGTTGCCGGCCCGAAGCGAGATCGGCGATCACGACGCGGCCATTAAAGCTGATCCGCAGATAGGGCTCGAGCTCCTTTGGCCGCGCCGGAGACGTGGACCAGAGCTTGCCGGATGGCTCAGGCTGTGAAGGAGGCTTCGGATTGCGCAACTCCTGCCAACGCCCGAGCGTCAGATGATTGGCGAGCGAGTTGATGGTGGTGCGGTTCTTCTGAAGGAAGTCCTTCGCCGCCACCTCTTCGCGGTGCGGACCGTCGCGTTTGGAGATGATGTAGGCCATGTCCCGCTTCCTCCTGCCCGGCTAGTCGGATGTCCGTGGAGGCTTGTTACACGCCTCCTTCGGCTCATGCCGGAGCTTCCAAGATTGTACCGCGTTCCGGATCGTTGTCACCTAAGATATCCCGACCGCTCAAGCCTGAAGCGGTGCGGCGGAACACGAGGTGCGTGCACACGCCTCATGCGCGGCCAAGCTTCTCTGCTCCGCCGCCGAGCGCCGGTCCCTGCGTCGGATCGGTGTATTGCGGCACGTCCGCAACCAGCGTGTTGGTAGTCAGGACCAGCGTGGCGACGGAGGCTGCGTTTCGAAGCGCGGTATACGTCACCCTGACGGGGTCGACGATGCCGGCCGAAACCATGTCGATGAAAACGCCGTTTGCGGCGTCGAATCCAACACCCGTCCGCGAGCTTTGCAGCTCGGCCACGACTTTCTGCGCATCATGCCCCGCATTCCGCGCGATGAAGGCGGCAGGACGCGACAAGGTCTCACGTACCAGCCTGATGCCTTCACCCAGATCGCCATTGATGTTGCCGAGCGTGCGCGCCACCACCGGCGCGCACTGCGCCAATGCCGTGCCACCACCGGGCACGATGCCCTCCTCGGCCGCGGCCCGCGCTGCGCTCAGCGCATCGTCGATCAGCTGGATCGTGCGCTTCTGCTCGACCGGCGTGACGCCCCCCGCAAAGATAACCGCGGTTCCGCCCGACAATTTGGCGAGGCGCTCCTTGAGCTTGTCCTGCTCGATGTTGGGCGGTGCCAGATCGTGCTGCTTGGCCACCTGCTGGCGCCGCGCCGCAATCGCCGCATCGTCGCCACCGCCGCGTATGATGACCGTTTCACGCGCACTCGCCCGCACCTGCCGCGCGGTGCCGAGATCGCCGATGCCGATCTCCTCCAGCCTGCCGCCGAGCTCGCGGGCAATGACCCGCCCGCCGGTGATGATGGCGAGGTCGTCCATCATCGCCTTGCGCCAGTGGCCGTAGTCTGGTGGATTGACCACGAGCACCTTGCCGCGGTTGCCATCGCCCAGCAGCGTGACGACGACCTCCGGCGCGATCTCCTCAGCGACGATGACGAGCGGCCGTCCGGTCGCGGCCACCATCGCGCGGACCGGTGACAGTTCGCCCGGCGTCCTGATCTTCAGGTCGGTCAGGAGAATGTAGGGCTGGTCCAGCACCACTTCCATCTTCTCGACGTCCGTCACCATATGGTGGGAAATGTAGCCGCGGTCGAACGACATGCCTTCGACGACCTCGAGCGTCGTGCTCGTCGTCAGCCCGTATTCGGAACTGATGATGCCGTCCTTGCCAACGCGCTCGACCGCCTCGGCGATCAGACCGCCCAGGTGAGCGTCGGTCGATGCGATCGTCGCCACCGCCTGCAGGGTCTTGCGATCCGTTACGGCGACCGCCGCACCCTTCAGGGTCTCGACCACGACCTCGACGGCCCGGTCGATCCCCTTGCAGAGATCGACGGCCTTGGCGCCTCGCTCCAGGGCCACAACGCCGCCTTGAATGAGGCCGTTCGCGAGCACCATCGCCGTCGTCGTACCGTCGCCGGCGACTTCGTTGGTCTGCATCGAGACCTCGCGCACCACCTGTGCCCCCATGTTCTCGAACCGGTCCGGCAGTTCGATCTCGGAGGCGATGGTCACGCCGTCTCGCGATACGATGGGCGTGCCGATCGGCCTATCCACCATCGCGTTCATGCCCTTCGGACCGAGCGTCGATTCGACCGCGGCGGCGAGCTTCTGGACCCCGCGCGCGAGAGCACGGCGAGCTTCGATGTCATGCAGCAGAACTTTTGGCATTGCGCTTCACTCCCACGTGGTCGTCTCTTGGTCATCGGCTCGGGCGGGCTTGCTGTCCGCTCCGTCTATTGGCGCTCGCAGGCGCTTCGTGTAGCGGCCCAGCCTCACACAAGCGCGGCGGAATGTGTCTTTGTGACCGTCGGCCCGACTGACTGTGCGGCACAACCACTGCCGCAGCCGCCGCATGGCCCGGGCGTCTGGCTCGACCGATCCCCATCGACCTCGCGATAGCGGACCGCAAGAAGCCCTCTGCACAAGGAGCTGTTGAACTCCATGTTGATACGCACGCCTCGCAACCGCTGCAGATACGGGACCATTTCGTGTCGCTTGATGGTGCATCCATCGTAGGTGACAAAGGCGCGATCGCCGGCGAGATTGGCGAGGTTCCGCTCGACCAGAAGCTCTCGATAACGCGGCTTCTGGCGGGCAATTTCCTCCGAGTCGAAGTTGATCGCGTCAAACGTGCTCAGATCCATCCGGCAGATCGCCGGATCCTCATAACCCAGCCCTCGCAATGCCAGTATCATGGTCTCCTGGCGCCGCTCGAATGCCTTGCGGCGAAATTTCTCCCGCAGCTCGTCAAGCGACCCGCCGGCCGCGAAGTCCTTGAGCGCATCACCAAACGACATGCCCTCGCGGACACCCTTGTTGATCTCCTCGGCGACCATGTGATCCCGAAGCCGCGGACGGGCCTCGCGAACCCACGGCAGCGAGGATACCGCCCGGCGCATGTCATCGGCCATCAGGAAGGCGAAGTTCGCCGAACACCAATAGGTCGGCAGACGAAAGACGATCTCGACGCCGTCGTCATGACCGACGGAGACTTGCTCGACAAATCCGAGCTCGGTAACCGACTCGTCCAGCTCGGGATCCGTCACCATCGCAAGGCGCTCCCACACCTCGCCGGTCTTACGATCATGCTGATGTTGGAGCGCGCTCATGATGTCTACTCCGCCGCAGTCGCATGAACCTGCTGCGCAAGCTTCGCCTTCTGTGCCTCGACGTCGACGCCATAGAGGCGCGCCGCATTGAGGCCCAGAATCTTCCGCTTCGCCTGGGGAGTGAGGTCGACGCCGTGCTCCTGCTTCAGGTCTTCCGGCAGCTCGAAGTTCCAGAACTTCTCGACCAGCCAGCGAGGCGTCCAGATCGCGTAGTCGCTGCCGAAGAGAATCTTGTCCTCACCGACCCAGAACAGCAATTCGCTGATCACCTCGGCAAAGTAGCGCGGACGGCCGTGGATGAACGGCAGCGCCACCGCCAGGCCGCCATAGACGTTGGTCTCCTGCACGGCGATCCAGCAAAAATCGTCGAGTCGCGGCAGGCCGCAATGCTCGATGATGAAATTCAGCCCCTGGAAATCGGTCGCGGCATGGTCGACGTCGTGAACATCGAAGGCATCCTTGTCCAACGGAATGATCGTCGGCCCCTTGTGGACGTGGATGTTGGTGATCCCCAGCTTCTGGCAAAGCTCGAAGCAGCGATAGGCGTTGGGATCCGTAAGCTTCCACCCGCGCGAGTCGCCCTTCCACTCGGCCGTATAGAGCTTGACGCCCTTGATGCCGAACGTCTCCTTCATGTAGTGGATGTACTCGAGAGCCTTCTCGCCATCCCGCGGGTCGAAGGCGCCGTTGACGATGAAGCGGTCCTTGTACCTCTTCGCCATCTCTGCATTGCGATCGATGGTGTTGAACCCGTTCTTGTAGAACTCGGTCAGGTAGGTCGACTGAACGACGGCCATGTCGTCCGGACCATCGACGAACAGATCGTGGTACATCTGATCGGCACTGTATTTCTCGAACTGCTCCTTCGGCCAGAGCTTGTCCTTCGGACTGAGCGAGGTGTGATACGCGTAGAAGCAGTCGATGAACTGCTTGCCGTGGATGTTGAGCTGGTTTGCCGGACTACCGTCCCAGAAATGGGTGTGGCCGTCGATAACGAAAACTTCCTCGCCGCTGGGAGTGATAAACATGGTGATCTCCAGGAATCCTTGGTTAGCTCTATTCGATCAATCGATGCGCAGTCGTCGCGCTGGAACGGTTCGAGAAGAGGTGGGGCCACGAAGCGGCCCCACCCAGTCAGGGAGAATGGAGCTCACTCGATGTATTCGAAGACCTCGTCCATGTTGCCGAACAGCGTCACCGTATTGTCGTCGATGCGCACCATCCGGCCGTAGTGGGTCGAGGTATTCACCTCGAAGATCTCGGCCGTCATTTCCTTCCCTAGGATTTCGCTGATCTCGTCCATCTTGAAGATCAGCTTGCCCTCGCCGTCGATGCGGATCAGCGCGGGTTGGTAGGTCACGGTAACGTTCGGCTTCTTTCCCATGAACTCGGCAATGGCTCGCGCCTCGACGCTATCGTTCATGGTGACGCCGCACTGATGGGAAATCGTTTGCTCGAAGCGAAGATCTCCCATCTTCTGGAAGATGTTCTGGTTGGTCGCAGACCTGGAGACGACGGACATTGCAATTTACTCCTTGGGAAGGGTGAGGCCGAGCTCGCCGAGAATCTTCTTGATGCGTTCGACCGACTGCGCACGGGCATCGGCGTATTGCACCGGCTTCGAGTGCGGTTGCGACCAGATCGGCTGAAGGCCGGCCGCCGCCTTGTTCGCCAGCGCCACATGCTTGTTCACCCACCCCTGGAACAGCTTCTTGTTGTGGGCGGCATGCTGATTGTCGGTCACCAGGAGGTGCATCAGATCGATCGTGTTGGCGAGATTTCGCTCGTAATCCGCCTCCGCAGACGAAATCACCGGCGGCGTGATGAAATCGCCGTTCGACGAGGCCACCTGCATCAGGAAACCGCTGCGGAACAATTCGCCGACGAGTGGCTCGAACACGATGTTCGTGGCGAAGTACTGCTCGAGATAGTCGGGCGAGCCCATGATCGATTCGATCGCTTCCCGGGTACCTTGCCAGCCCTTGTCTTCGAGCCAGGCGCGCTTGCCTGCCGCGTCGTCGAAGCCCGGAACGTCCATTCCGATCTCGGCCAGATAGAGGGTGATGTCCTGGGAAAGGCGGAGCTTGTACGACGAGTTGGTCAGCGTCGCGTTGTTGATCATCTGGGTGTAGCCGTAGCGCTGAGCCTGCATCAGCGACGTGCCGAGACCGAACTCGGCATGCTTCCAGGCGCCCAGATGGTTTTGCAGGATCTTGATCCAGGCCTTGTCGAAGCTCTTCGGTGCGCCGGACTTGCGGCCGTTGGCGATCACCGCCTGGACCATCGCCTCGATCCTGGACTGCCGCTGGTAGTGAGTGCGCTCCCACTCCTGGTCGGGGGCGCGGAAGGCGTGCCAGTTCGAGCTGAGCGCCGCCGTGTTGTCCTTGGTGTAGGCACCCTTGCCGTTCGGAAAGGCGATGATCCAGTCCTGCAACAGGTAGCGTTCCGGGTCGGGTTGGACGTCGACCGTCACGTCCTCGTAGTGCGTGGCTCGCTTGCTGCGCGGCTCGAAATACCGATATTTTCGGCTATCCGAGTCCGGGAACACCGCAGAACCTGCTGCACCGGATTTGGCTGATTCAGTTTGAACGGCAGTCATGGTCGTCTTCCTCCTCCTGTTGTCGGGCCTTAAGATGGTTCGCTCGGCGGTCAAAGCCGCCCTAGTTGTTGGCTGGCGTAAACTTGTCGAAGAAGGTTCGGTCTGACTCGACGTCGTTCATCTGCAGTACCGGCGTCAACGCCTCGATCATCGGCGATGGTCCGCAAGCGTAAACGTCGACGTCTTCGCCATATCCGGCGCTGCGAAGGTGCGATCCGACCGCTTCGTGCACGAAGCCCTTCGCTCCACTCCAGGCCGTATCGTCCGCTGCATGGGAAAGAACGGGGACGAAGGTGAACTCCGGATGGTTGGCTGCGAGCTCGGCGAAGCGATCGAGATAGAAAAGGTCGCCCTGCGTCCTGGCTCCGTAGAAGAAGCGCACCGGACGAACTTCCCCGGAGCTGATGTGATCATGCAGGATGGACCACAGCGGCGACATTCCGGATCCACCGCCGACCAGGATCATGGCTCCCGTTTTGTTTTCTCGTCGGAAGCATGTCCCGTAGGGTCCTTTGATTCCGACTTCGGTTCCGACGGCGAGATCTCCGTCGAGTCGCGAGGAGAAGCGCCCGTTGGGATACTTCTTGATGATGAACGCGAGTTTTTGGCTTTCGCCCGGCGAATTTGCCATGGAAAACGAGCGCGTAATCGTCTCTGGTCCCGGGAGCGTGATGTCGACATATTGACCCGCCCAGAACTTCAGAGGTTGCTCCAGTGTGATTTCGAGGCGGCGGATGTCATGGGTCAGCGCAGAGACGTTCGTAACGGTGCCCGTGAAATCCTTGACCGGAATCGACTTCGACAGCACTTCCTCGTCATAGTTGAGGAGCTCCACCTCCAGATCCGAGTACGCCAAGGTCCGACAGAGCAAAATGTAGTCCTGGCCACGCTCCATCTCGTTCAGGGCAAACGTCGAGTATTTCTTCAGCTCCACGTCCCCACCAGTAAGAACGCACTTGCACGCCGAGCACTGCCCCTCCTTGCAACCATGCGGCAGCGCGATCCCTTGACGAAACGCAGCGTCGAGAACGGTTTCGTTCTCCTCAACCTCGAACTCTATGCCTACCGGTTGCAGGCGAACGACATTAGCGGGCGCGCCCATAGGGGCCTCCTCAAACGAACGCTTTCATTTCTTCCGGGGAGCGATCTGGAAGGAGCCGGCCGCAGCCGGCCCCTTCCGTCTCACTTAGTTGCAGGGATTGATCGTGAATCCCTTGCGGTAGTCGGCAAGATGAGTCTCGCGGTCGGCCGGGCTCATCTCCCGCAGCGTCTGCAGCGGGCTCTTGAGGATGTGGCCGCGGACATCGTCGAGCGTCCACATTTCCTTCTGGTCGAACCGCAGATGCGGCTGGGCGACCAGCGTCTTGCCGTCCGTGCGCACGAAGCCGAGATCCTTGATGGCGTCGGCGATATCCACGTTGTGGTAGACGCTCTCCCACTCGCGACGGCCGCTGAACCGTCCCATCGCCGGGGTCGGACGTCCCTGGTACTCGCCGGCGAAGGCTTCGACCGCCGTCCAGCGATCGAGCTCATGGGCGAAGGTGTGCAGCTTGCCGTCGATCTCGTCGGTGACCATGTCCTCACGGATCAGGCATGGAACGAGGCAGGACCAGCAACGATGCGGATAGACGTAACCGACATCGCTGTTGAACAGGATGTTGGTTTGGCCGCGATGCGACAGCTTCTCGTACCATTTCCAAAACTCGCCGAACTGCGCGTACCAGCCCGGATATTTGTGCTCGAACCACTCGAAGTCCTTGTCGGTCTGGGCCTCGATACGCCAGAAGTTCGCCGACCAGCCGACCGCAAAGAACTGAGCGACCTTGTGGACGTAGTGCTTCTCGGTCAGCCGCTTCCAGGCGGTCTGCACGTCGTCATGATGGATCTTGATGCCGTACTTCTCGAGGGGCAGCATATAGGTCCGGTAATAGTCCTCGAAGATCCAGCGGTGCCACATCTCCGCATACGACTCCTTGTTCTTGTCGCGGTTCGTGGTGCCGTATTCGATGAACGTCCCGATCGCCGCGTCGACGATGGCATGGTTCTGCCAGAAGGCATACCGCATGTCGCGTTCGAGCAGCAGGTGGTTCTCCGGCTCCTTCAGCATCGACATCAACATCGAGTGGCCGTTGCCGATATGGCGGCTCTCGTCCGACTGAACCGAAAGGAACACCGTTGGCAGCGCATAGTCGCCGTTGCGCGCCGCCTCCGACGGCATGGCGACGAACAGCGTGTTGGTGAACGCCGTCTCGGCGACGACGGTCAGGTAGACGTTCGCCGACGTGATGGCGTCACCGGTGATGAAGCCTTCACCGAACTGGCGACCGATCGTGGTGGCGTAGCACTTGCCGAACGCCTCCTCCGTGATATCGAAGCCGGCCGGGTCGATGTAATTCTCCATGTACCATTTCTTCAGGTTCATCTGGATGGTCGAGTGACGGAATTCGTCGACCATCTGCATGGTGAAGCCAGTACGGAGATCTTCGCCGGGTGCAAGGCGTCCGACCATCGCCATGGACCGCGCGGCGGAGATTTCCGGGAACGGGATGATCGCCAGGAACAGCTTCATCCACTCGACCCAACGTGGCTCGACATTGCGGAACATGTCGCCGCGAAGCGCGGCATCGAGGGCGCCGTAGACGCGGTTGTCCTTTTCCTCCTGCATCGGGAAATAGGAGCGAAGGACCTGCTTCATCGGATCCTTCGGCGCCTTCGTGATCTTGTAGTCGGTGGGGAAGGTCATCGCTTCCTGGACGTAGGACGGATTCCATCCGAGATCTGCAATCTTCTTTGCAGCCTCACCGACAGAAATGCCGCGCTGGGCGGTGATCTTGTTGAGTGTTAGCGTTCCAGACATCTCGTCTTTCCTCCTGATCGGGTCAGAAACCACATCGATATTCCGCCTGCCTGGACCTTCGCGGACCGAGCAGTGCTTACCCGTGCGTTACGGGCCACCTCGCGACCGTTTGCACGGCCGGACGTTTGATATCGGCAAGGGTCTCAGGATGACTGTGGAACGCCTCAGGGATGATCAGGAGCGATCTTCGGACCCAGCCGTCTTCCGATCGCAATTGAGTCAGCCCGCGCGAGGTTCGCCCTCAGCTTGACATCCCCTTCCCTCGTTCTTTTCGCGGCTCGCCCCGGACGGAGCAGTCAGCGTTGTTGTGCCAAACAGCTTTGCAATGGGCGTGCCAGCGCTCGCTTGCCCCGCCAAATCGATTTCTGACTGCCGGAGGTGAGGATCAGCACTGACGGAGACGTCGCGGCTCCCGGTTGGCGAGCCGCGGAAATGCAAACTGCGACAAGAGTTGCAAAATGAGAATCGGAGCAACGCGGAGACCGCCACTTCGCGGCGCAATGTTTGCGCTGCAGCAGCGCCAGAATTCCCCCGGGCAATACGTTGGGCGCTTTGGGAATTGAACACAGCTCCTCGATGCGACAGACTCTTTCGCGTTGAAGGCCGCGCATTGCCGGAGACCGGTTCGTTGCCTGCCCACTCGGACTAGCGATAGCCCTCAAAACCGGCCGCCTGGCTTGATTGCCTGACCTTCTCGATCCAGCGTTCCGTATACTGGGCGTAGCAATCATGATCGCAGAAAGGGAGCCCGGTGCTGAATTCTCTCAGATAGTGAGCGTGAATGGGCTCTGAGCAAGACATGCAGAACGTCTTCAGCCACGGTGTTCTGCCATTGACGAGGACGAACCTCATACGGCGTTCCTAAGCGATCATATCGATATGAGATTGACAACGATGCAGATTGAGACGATGGCGCACAATGAGACTCCGGAGATCAGACCACTGTCCACCTTTGCGGTGTTTGCACTGCGATATGAGCTTGTGTGAGCCCGATCTGATTGGACTGCTGCAGCGCGTGACGCGGCCGGGGCTCCGGTGACGGCGTCAGACGACACCACGCGAGCATGACGATGGCCGCTCGCTCGATCCATCGCGAGGAAATGCATGCTCGCGATGGATGATGCAGCTATCCTTCAAGGGATCAACACGGCCCGTCCATGAATTTTGCCGGCATTGAGATCGTGCAAGGCCTTATTGGCGTCCGCAAGGCGATACTCGGCCGTGGCAAGCTCAACCAGACCTCGGTCCGCAAGGGCCATCAGCTCGGTTAGTTCGGCCCATGTGCCGACCAGATTGCCGATAATGTTCTTCTCGGTTATCACCATGTCGACTGTCGGCACCCGAATGTCCTCGCCGTAACCGACGACGTAGTAGCTGCCCATCGGACGGGTCATTGCCAGGCCCTTCGACGTCGTGCCCTTCTCGCCGACGAAGTCGATCACTGCTTCCGCACCGTTTCCACCGGTCAGGCCCAGAACGGCTTCCACTTCGTGGCCGTCAGCTTTCACGAGATGATCGGCGCCTGATTTTTCGGCCAGTTGTAGCGATGCTTCGGACTTGTCGACGACAATAATGTCGGCCGCACACATCGCTTTGAGGCACTGGATTCCGATGTGGCCCAACCCTCCCGCACCGATAACAACGCAAGATTCGCCTGGCAAAAGGTGACGCGTGGCCTTCTTGACAGCGCGATAGGCGGTGAGGCCTGCATCAGCGTATGGCGCGACATCCTTTGGCGCCAAAGTCCGTGGCAGCGGGACGATGTTGCGTTCTGAGGTGCAAAGGAACTCTGCATAGCCGCCGTTGCAATCGAGGCCTGGGAACGTTCCAGGACCGTGCATGTCGAATCCTCGGCGACAGGCGAGACACGTCCCGCCGCTGATCTTCGGATGGACGATGACAGGATCGCCCTTCTTTAGTCCCTCGACTTCCTTGCCAACCTCTTCGATCCAGCCTGCATTTTCGTGCCCCATAATGAGGGGAAGCAGCTTGTCACCGCTCGGATCCATGTGCGGCTTCCACACGCCTTCGACGATGTGAAGGTCGGTTCGGCATACGCCCGCACCACCGATGCGGACGATGACGTCCGTTGATTTTGTCAGCTTCGGATCAGGCACCTTCTCTTCCCCGACCCAAAGGTCGTTGGAAAGTTTCTCGTCGTAGGCTCTCAATACTTGGGCTCTCATTTTCTCCTCCGTGCCCCCGGCGAACTTCGGTGCGCCGTCGGGTCATTCGAGCCTCAGCATTTTTTGTGCCAGTAGATTTATGTCGCGGCGCCAACAGCCATTGTCCGAGCCGCGGGTGGACTTTGCTGCGCGGTTGTTTCATCATGGATGAACAGTGACGTCCGCGCTGCAACGCAAAGGCTATCGCGCTGAGCGCGATCTATTTCGGCTTCGTCGGCGCTCTCTACGGCATGCAGTTCTGGCTGCCGCAGATCGTCAAGGCGTTCGGGTTGACCAACGCCCAGACCGGCTTCGTCACCGCGATCCCGTATCTGTTCGGCACCATTGCGATGATCCTGTGGGCGCGGCATTCGGATGCCACCCGTGAGCGAGTGATGCATGTCGGCGCGCCGCTGATCCTGACCGCAATTGCGCTCGCCGTTTCCTCCTATCTCACCGATCCCACCATGACGATGGTGGCGCTGACGGTGGCTGCCGTCGGCGTATTCTGCTGCTTTGGAGTGTTCTGGACCCTGCCGACAGCCTGGCTTTCGGGAACGGCGGCGGCCGGCGCGATCGCGCTGATCAACTCGATCGGCAATCTCGCCGGCTTTGGCGGTCCTTATCTGATCGGCTGGGTCAAGGAAGCGACAGGGCAAACCTCGACCTTGGGGTATGGGGGACTCAGCGTCAGAAGCGATTAGGCGCGACGGAGTGCCTGATCCTTTACTAGACCTGGACCGAGGTCAGCTTCTTCAGGCAGCGCAGCGCAAACGACGACCGGCTGTGGCGGATGCCAGGGATGCGATAGAGCTTTTCGCGCAGGAAGCGTTCATAGCCGGCGGTGCTTTCGACCGCGACCTTCACGATGTAATCGTAATCGCCGGTGGTGAGATAGGCCTCGATCACCTCCGGCAAATTCGTAAGCAATTGGCCAAAGCGCTCGAGCATCTCCTCGTCGTGGCGGTCGAGCGTCAGCTCTATGATGACCGTTTCGGGCAGGCCAAGCTTGTCCTGATTGAGCAGCGCGACGTAGCCATCGATATAGCCCTGCGTCTCCAAACGCTTCAGCCTGTTCCAGCATGGCGTGGTGGAGAGTCCGATTCTGTCGGCGAGTTGCGCCGTCGTCAGGCGCGCATCCTGCTGCAAGGCACGCAGGATCTTGCGATCGATCTCGTCGAGCCGAAGTGCATCCTTGCGCGGAGCTTTGACAGGCCCTCTGGCACGTCCGGTCGATGCCATACCAAGAATCCTATTCTTGCTTTGCTATTCATATTTGGAAAATTCTTACCGCATTTTTAGACTACACCCAGATCAAAAGGACGACAATCCTGGCTTTTGCCAGTACGATGTGCTTACCAAAATGAGACGCATGCGGTGTTTGTTCTCGAACTGCAGACCAGCAATATGCACGCCGCACTCGGCCGCCTGCTCGACCAGACCCGTGTCGCAGGGCTGCCGCTTGCTGCTCTCAGTGCGCGGGCGGATGCGGATGCCTGCCGCATCTCGGCTTCCATAGACATCAATGACCGCGACGTCATCGACCGGCTCGTTCGGCGCGTTGGTGCGTTATTCTGCGTCGATGCAATCGAGGTGAGAGGTGAAAGCCAATGCCCGACCCCAACCTCATCCGTGACATGATCCCGCAAGACGGGGCGGCTCCATCCGCCGAGCATCCGCCACTGAGGCTGCACGTGCCGGAGCCCGCGGTTCGCCCGGGTGGCACGCCCGATTTCTCCAACATCCGCATTCCGCGCGCAGGCCAGGTCAATCGTCCCGACGTCGACGTGGATGCCGAGACGATTCGTGATCTCGCCTTCTCGGTTATCCGCGTGCTCAATCGCGACGGCGAGGCCGTCGGTCCCTGGGCAGGTGCGCTCTCCGACAACGAACTGCTCGAGGGCCTGCGTCACATGATGACGCTGCGTGCGTTCGATGCGCGCATGCAGATGGCGCAGCGTCAGGGCAAGACCTCGTTCTATATGCAGCATATGGGCGAAGAGGCTGTGAGCTGCGCCTTCCGCAAGGCGCTCAATCCGGGGGACATGAATTTTCCGACCTATCGCCAGGCCGGGCTTTTGATCGCCGGCGGCTACTCCCTGGTCGAGATGGCCTGCCAGATCTATTCCAACACACACGATCCCCTGAAGGGGCGCCAGCTGCCCGTGATGTATTCCTCAAGGGAGCACGGCTTCTTCACGATCTCGGGAAATCTTGCCACCCAATACATTCAGGCGGTCGGCTGGGCGATGGCCTCGGCGATCAAGAACGACACGAAGATCGCGGTCGCCTGGATCGGCGATGGCGCAACGGCCGAATCCGACTTCCACGCGGCCCTCGTGTTCGCTTCGACCTATCGCGCGCCGGTCGTGCTCAACATCGTCAACAATCAATGGGCCATCTCGA
Source organism: Bradyrhizobium sp. CIR18 (assembly GCF_014198295.1). Lineage (NCBI taxonomy): Bacteria > Pseudomonadati > Pseudomonadota > Alphaproteobacteria > Hyphomicrobiales > Nitrobacteraceae > Bradyrhizobium > Bradyrhizobium sp. CIR18. Next base: position 136,783 of record NZ_JACIHF010000004.1, read on the forward strand.
CCTTCCAGGGCATCGCGCGAGGTGGCTCCGGCACGTTTGCGGCGCGCGGCCTCGGCTTCGGCATTCCGGCTCTACGCGTCGACGGCAACGACTACCTCGCCGTCCACGCGGTTGCGAAATGGGCGTGCGAGCGTGCACGCCGCAATCTTGGCCCGACCCTGATCGAGCACGTGACCTATCGCGTCGGCGCGCACTCCACCTCGGACGATCCCGCGGGCTATCGGCCGAAGACGGAGTCCGAAGCGTGGCCCCTCGGAGATCCCGTGATCAGGCTGAAGAATCATTTAATCGTGCGCGGCGCCTGGTCGGAGGAACGGCACAAGCAGGCCGAGGCGGAGATCATGGACACAGTGATCGCGGCGCAGAAGGAGGCCGAGGGCTACGGCACGCTGCATTCACCTCAGCATGCCTCGGCGCGTGACATGTTCGAAGGCGTGTTCTCGGAGATGCCGCCGCACCTGCGACGGCAACGCCAGGAAGCGGGAGTCTGAGCGATGCCGCGCAAAACCATGATCGAGGCGATTCGCGAGGCCATGGATGTGATGATGTCGCGCGATGACGACGTCGTCGTGTTCGGCGAGGACGTCGGCTATTTCGGGGGCGTGTTTCGCGCCAGCCAGGGCCTGCAAGCGAAATACGGAACGAGCCGTTGCTTCGATACCCCGATCAGCGAGCTCGGTATCGTCGGCATCGCAGTGGGCATGGCGGCTTACGGCCTGAAACCCTGTGTCGAAATACAGTTCGCCGACTACATGTATCCGGCTTACGACCAGATCGTCTCCGAGGCCGCGCGGTTGCGCTATCGCTCCAACGGTCAATTCACCTGCCCGCTCGTGGTGCGCATGCCGACCGGCGGCGGCATTTTTGGCGGCCAGACACACAGCCAGAGCCCGGAAGCTCTGTTCACGCATGTCTGCGGTATCAAGACGGTCGTGCCGTCGAACCCACGGGACGCCAAGGGCTTGCTGATCTCTGCGATCGAGGATCCCGATCCCGTGATCTTCCTCGAACCGAAGCGGCTCTATAATGGTCCATTCGACGGTCATCACGACCGGCCGGTAACGCCGTGGTCGAAGCATGATCTCGGCGAAGTCGACGACGGACATTTTGCGATTCCGCTCGGCAGCGCCGCGATCCGCAGGCCGGGTGAGGCCGTCACCATCCTCGCCTACGGGACGATGGTGCACGTCGCCGAGACCGCCGCGACCGAATCCGGCATCGATGCCGAGATCATCGATCTTCGCTCGCTGCTGCCTCTCGATCTCGACACCATCGAAGCCTCGGTCAAGAAGACCGGACGCTGCGTCATCGTGCACGAGGCGACGCTGACCTCTGGCTTCGGTGCTGAGCTCTGCGCATTGGTCCAGACACGATGCTTCTATCATCTGGAAGCCCCGATCGTGCGTGTCGCCGGATGGGACACGCCCTACCCGCATGCGCAGGAATGGGACTACTTTCCGGGCCCTGCGCGTGTCGGCCGCGCATTGATCGAAACGCTGGAGGCTTGAGATGGCCGAGCGCGTGGTCAGGCTGCCCGACGTCGGCGAAGGCATTGCGGAAGCAGAGCTCGTGGAATGGCACGTGAAGGTCGGCGATGTCGTGCGCGAAGACGCCGTGCTCGGTGCCGTCATGACCGACAAGGCGACGGTGGAAATTCCCTCGCCGACGGACGGACGGGTCATCTGGCTCGCCGGCAGTGTGGGCGACGTTCTCGCCATCGGCTCGGACTTTGTTCGGCTGGAGGTGGACGGCAAAAGCGCGCCAGCGGCGGAGGCAGTGAAGTCGGCCTCGTCCACGGCAAGCACTTTGGCCAAAAAGCCAGACGTTGCCGCATGCGCCCCGCGCATGGCGCGCGAGCCGCCCAACATGCTGAAGTCGCAGCCCTCTGCGGCGCCACCCCACCACGCAGGCGATCGGCCTCTCGCCGCCCCCGCGGTTCGGCTCCGCGCGCGGGAGGCAGGCGTCGACTTGCGTCAGATCCGCGGCACGGGTCCCGCCGGGCGGATCACCCATGATGATCTCGACGCCCATCTCGCGCGCGGCCGCACCGGAACGACGGCGACCCCGTATCCAACGCAAACCGCGGTCACCGACATCAAGATCGTCGGCTTGCGACGCAAGATCGCAGAGAAGATGTCCGTTGCGAGCTCGCGCATTCCGCACATCACTTATGTCGAAGAGGTCGATGTCACCGCGCTCGAGGATTTGCGCGCGAAGCTCAACAGCCAGAAGCAGCCGGGTAGACCCAAACTGACAATGTTGCCGTTCCTGATGCGCGCCATGGTGCGCGCGATCGCCGAGCAGCAGCATCTCAATGCCCATTTCGACGACGAGGCCGGGATCGTTCACCAGCACGCAGGCGTTCATATCGGGATCGCCACGCAAACGCCGGCCGGCCTCGTGGTCCCCGTCGTCCGGCATGCGGAAGCGCGCGACCTCTGGAGTTGCGCCGCCGAGGTGGCACGGCTCGCGGAAGCGGCTCGGAACGGCAGCGCCACCCGCGACGAGCTCACCGGCTCGACCATCACCATCACATCGCTCGGCGCGCTGGGCGGGCTCGCGACGACGCCCATCATCAATCATCCGGAGGTCGCGATCATCGGCGTCAACCGTATCGCGATCCGTCCGCATTGGGATGGCGTCGCCTTCGTGCCGCGTCAGATGATGAACCTGTCGTCCAGCTTCGACCACCGGGTCATCGATGGGTTCGATGCAGCCCAGTTCGTGCAGCGGATCAAGACACAGTTGGAGACACCCGCCATGATCTTCATTGACGGGTAGGATGATGACCGAAATCACGTGCAAGCTCCTTGTCATCGGCGCGGGCCCTGGCGGCTACACCTGCGCGATCCGTGCCGGCCAGCTCGGCATCGATACGATCATCGTCGAGGCCGAGAAGCCGGGTGGAACCTGCCTCAATGTCGGCTGCATTCCTTCCAAGGCCTTAATCCATGCGGCCGGTGAGTATGAAACCATTGCGCGCGCCGCGGCGGGCGAGAGCGCACTGGGCATCACCACGGCGAAGCCGTCTCTCGACTTCGCCAAGACCATCGCCTGGAAGGACAATATCGTCCGACGTCTGAACGGCGGTGTGGCTGGTCTCTTGAGAAGGGCCGGTGTCAGGCTCGTGGCCGGCTACGCTCGCTTCCGCGACGGCAAGACCGTCGAGGTCGAAACGCAATCCGGCCGGCAGGTGATCCATGCCGAAACGGTGGTGATTGCGACAGGCTCCGAGCCGGTCGCCCTGCCGTTTCTCCCCTTCGGCGGCCGGGTGATCTCTTCGACCGAGGCATTAGCGCTCACCGAAATCCCGAAGGAGCTTGTCGTGGTCGGCGGCGGGTACATCGGTATCGAGCTCGGTACTGCATTCGCGAAAATCGGCACGGCCGTCACGGTCGTCGAGGCCGCGCCACGCATACTCCCGCAATATGATCGCGATTTGAGTGAGCCCGTCGTAAGGCGCCTGACCGCGCTCGGGGTCACGGTTCTGACCGACGCAAGGGTGAAAGCACTCGAAGCCAATGGCACGGCGCTGGCGATCGAGACCGCCAATGGTGAGCAGGCTTCGCTCGCAGCCGACAAGATCCTTGTTACGGTCGGCCGCAGACCCGTGACGAGCGGCTTTGGCCTCGAGCAGCTCGATCTCGATATGGACGGACCTTTCATTCGAATTGACGACCGATGTCGCACCTCGATGCACGGCATCTGCGCGATCGGAGACGTCACGGGAGAGCCGATGCTGGCGCATCGCGCCATGGCGCAAGGCGAGATGGTAGCCGAGATCGTTGCCGGCCGCCGTCGCGCCTGGGACCGGGTTTCGATCCCGGCGATCTGCTTCACTGACCCCGAGCTCGTCACGGTCGGCCTGTCACCCAACGAGGCGAGCAGCAGGGGATTCGACGTCAAGACGGACCTCTTCCCGTTCAAGGCCAACGGCCGCGCATTGACGCTGGATCGGGAAGACGGCTTCATCCGGACGGTCGTGCGAGCCGACAATCACCTCCTGTTGGGTATCCAGGGCGTCGGCGCCGGCATCGCCGAGCTTTCGGCAGCCTTCACTCTTGCGCTGGAGATGGGCGCGCGGCTGGAGGATATCGCCATGACCATCCATGCGCATCCAACCCAAAGCGAAGCCTTTCACGAAGCTGCGCTGAAGTCGCTAGGACATGCGATTCATATCTAAGCACAGGCGCCACCTGCGCCGTAGAGCTGCCACCTGGCGCCACAACGTGTGCCCGGTCACTGGTCATCGAGGAAGACCAAGGACGATCAAGCATCAGAGAACATGGTCCCATGTCTCAACAGATTGTGAGCTGCCGCTACCACGATGTTGCTGCGGCAGGACCGGTTTCCTCGATTGTCGTCCTATCGCAGAGAGATCGTGATCTGACTGATATTGGCCGCCAGTTCGAGTCCCGCCTTGGGGCCTTGCAGCACGATCGTCACGCCCTTTTCGTTGCGGAGGTGGGCGCCGCTGACGCCGCCGACCAGAGCAAAGCCGCCGCCGACCGAACTGTAGGTGCCGGCAAAGTCGCCGACCTCGCGGATCCCGGAGGCCCAGCCATCGAGCCGGCCGACCGTCGCGCCGACCGTGATGCCGAAACTCAGGCCGCTGATCCTGAACGGATAGGACTTGCCACGATAGGTCAGCACTCCATTTCCGGCGCCGCCGCCGACCAGAAGGCCGGCCTTGACGATCTTGGCCCTGACGTGACCGGACGCCTGCGCCAAGGCCGGGGTCGCCGGCATGGTCAGTCCGATTGCCAACAGGAGGAACGCTATCAGGCCGAGCCTGCGCCGGCGCATGGACATGCGCCATTCAGGGTTTTGCGGCATCGACCTTCTTCCAAGTCTCATCGGGATCGAACAGCGTGGTGCGCTCGGCGACAAACGCCGTGCGCTTGCCGAGATCCTTCTGGTAGACGGTGCCAGCGTGATTGACCAGGAAGGTCATGATGCCCGAATTGCCGTACTCCGCGGGCCACGCGATCAGGGCGAAACCACCAATCATCTTGCCCTTGACCACATAGTCGAGCGCGCCGCCGGGCGCATCGCGGCCCTGCCCCTTGAGGATGCGGAAATAGTAGCCGTGATAGGGCGCAGGTCCGACGTCGCCCGCGCGATAGCCCTCCTTCGAGGCCTCGGCCGCCAGCGCGCCAAGCGGGCTCGGGTCGCTGTCGTCGCGCCAGAACAAGCCGTCCTTCTTGCCGGGCGATGAGACGATGCGCTGCGCATAGACGCCGGCGCCCTCACCGCGGTCCTTGTCGGCGTATTCGTTCTGCGCGTCGACAAAGGCGAGCGCGGTCTGGATCGCGTCGAGCTCGTTACGGCCGATGCGACGGCGCAGCACCTCGATGCGTCCCTCGTCGGTGTCGAATTCCCAGCCGGCCTTGGTGTTGACCAGCGGAATCGGGAACGGGAAATCGTCCGGCCCCAGCATCAGGGTCGCCGTCTTGTTGCCCTCCGCCTTGATGCCGTGCTTGGCGTCATACATCGACGTGAAGCGCTGGCGGATGTCGTTGTCGGCGATCTCGTCGCCGGACGAGACGATGTCGTCTGCGGCGCGGCCCAGCACTTTCAGGATATCGTCTGGTCCGTTCTTGACCGCGGCTGCAAGCGCTGCCGCTGCATCTTCCGGCGTCTTGAAGGATTGCTGCGCCTGCGATGCTGAGCCGAGCAGCGCCAGCGCCACGAGTCCCGGCAACATCGCGCGACGGAGTGATTTCGAGCCGGTCATGGCGTCACCTCCGCAGGGATCTTCGCGCCGCCGGCGAGCCAGTCGCCATAGCTGCGGAATGTCAGTCCGAGTTTTTCGTAGCGAACCCGCAGATATCCATCGCTGCCGCGGGTCACGGCGGCAGGCATCACCTGCTCGACCTCCTGCGCCATGACGCCGACATAGGCCTTGTCGCCGCCGATGTAGCTGAAGCGATAATAGCCGAGGCCGTTCGCGAGATGGCCGAGCAGGACGATGTCATGCTTCAACGCGATGTCGGAGCGCCGGCCACCGCCGCCACCGCCACGGAAGCCGCCACCGCCGCCTCCGCGGAATCCGCCGCCGCCACCGCCCCGCATTGCCATTCCGCCACCGCCGCCGCGGCCGGCCATGCTCGGTCCGCCGCCGCCACCGCGCGGCATGCTTGCCATGCTGGATCGTCCGCGCGCGGACGCCGCCGCGGCCGAGCGGCCGGAGGAGACGTTCATCGCACCGCCGCGATTGCCGCCACCACGGTTGGCTGCCGCACCGCCGCCGGCGCGGTTGGCGGCCTTGGCACGGTCGCCGCCGCCCTTGTTTGCAGCCTTGGCACGGTCGCCGCCGCCCTTGGCACGATCCGCGGCTCCAGCGCGATCGCCGCCGCCGGGCCGATCGCCGCGGTTGCCGGCACGATCACCCGCACGATCTCCCGCCCGATCACCGGGACCACCACGATCACCAGCGCGGTCACCGGCGCGATCGCCGGCCCGGTCTCCAGCACCTTGGTTGGGACGCAGCACCTGGTTGCCGTCACGGCCGCGGAAATCCATCCGGTCCGACACGCCGGCCTTCAGGTTGTTGTTGCCGAAACGCTGCTGAACGTTGCTGTTGTTATAGCGTACGCCGCCGCGATGCGCCGGATTGTGCTGCCAGCCGTTACCGATGTTGGTGGTGCGATGATTGACGTAGACGTTGCGGTTGCCCCAATTGCAGCCGCCGCCCCAGTAATTGCCCCAGCGCCCGATCGCCCAAGCCGTGCCGAAAGCGAGACCCGCCGCAACCACGCCGGCGCCGATATAGGACGGGTAGCCCCAATAATACGGCGGATACTCCGCATAGGGCCAGCTGCCATAGACCGTCGCCGGATCGTAATACGGCACGTACATCTCCGCGGGATTGGCCTGCTGGATCACAACGACCTGCTTGCCTTCCTGCGACTGGACACTGACCTTCTGCTGCTTGGTCGTGACCAGCTTCTTGTTGTCATAGGCCTTGTTGCGCAAGCGCTGGATCGCATCCATCACGTCAGGCTGCTGGGCGAGAAAGGCATCGCCGAGCTTCTTGGTCCAGTCGAGCTGATCGCTCATCATGGTCAGGACATCGGCAGTGCTGGCCAGCGCCTTGATGCTGTCGTCCCAGGCCTGCTTCTCGACCTCCGTCTTCAGCGCATCGCCCTTCAGGGTCTTGCGTTCCTTCAGCCAGCGGTCGGCCTGCACCACCTCCAACGGATAGGTTGAGGCGGCAAGCACATTGGCAAGGAGCTCGTCTGGATACAGTGCGATCGGCGCCACCAAGGCCTCGAGCTGCTCCGGCTTCAGAAGCTCGGCCGTCGGCGCAGGCGGAGGACCCGGCTGCGCTTGCGGAGACGGGGCCGCAGGCGTCGTGTTGGTTTGCGCCGTTGCGGCGAACGATGTCGCCATGACGACCGCAAGCGCCATCAGGGTCTTGCCGCAGCGAAACATTGCATCCTCCCTTGCACTTCCAGGGTGGGACGATCGGGCCGGGACGCAGACGTTTGTTGATCGAGATCAACGAAACGAGGCCCTCGTGGCTGCTGCAGCGCGAGAGCCATGCGTCATTCGATCAGTTCGGCGTCCATCAGCAGGCGGGCCGGCACCGTCAGCCCGAGGGCATTGGCCGCCTTCATGTTGATGACGAGCTCGAACCTGGTGGCGAATTGCACCGGGAGCGATCGAATCTCGGCGCCGCGCAGGACGCGATCGACGTAGCCGGCGCCGTCGCGAAATTGCTAGGTGAGATCGGCGCCATACGACATCAGCCCACCGTTCACCGCGTAGAAGCGGACCGCGAAGATCGCGGGCACGCGGCGCTGCGCCAGCAGTGCGATCGTCATCGCGCTCTGGGTCCCGAAGAAGCCGCCATCAGGGAGCACGACGAGGCCGCCGCCGTCGCGTGTCGCGGTCTCGATGGCCGCCGCGATCTCGGCCCCGCTCCGGACACTGGCACCGGTGACCTTGAGACCGAGCCGGTTTTCCATCTGGTGCGCCGCCTGAAGATAGAACGGCGCATAGGGCGACGATTCCGGATTGAACAGCAGCGCCGCGTGGCTCATCCCCGGCACCATATCCTTCAGCAGACCGAGCCATTTCCCGCTCATCGAGTGCTCATAGAGCGAGAAGCCGGTGAGATTGCCGGTCGGCCGCGCCAGATTGGCGACGAGGCCGGTCCCGACGGGATCGGAGAGCCCGACGAAGACGATCGGAATTCGCTGCGTGGCATCGCGCAGCGTCCGGGTCGTGCCCGTGCTGGTCGAAAGCAGTACGTCCGGCCCGGCGGCAATGAGCTCGAGCGCCTCCAATTGCTGGCGTGCCGGACTGGGACCCGGCCAGCGCACCTCCAGGCGATAGTTCTGGTTGGCGATCCAGCCACGATCGGTGAGCCCCTGCTGAAAGGCATCGACACGCATCTGCGCGCCGGGATCGCCGGCGACATTGCCGGTCAGCACGCCGACGAACGGCGCTCTGTCCTGGGCCCGGACCAAGACCGGGAACGCCGCCGCGGCACCAACCAGCGACATGAACTCACGGCGTCTCATGGCCACCGACACTCCCCACATGCGCACCCATCCCGGTCATCGCGCAATTGCGAGAAGGAAACTGCTTCGCCGATCCCGTGAGCTTGATCAAAATCAAGACACCGGCGATCAGTGAAGGATCGGAAGACGGATCGTGAAGAGCGCGCCGCCCGCGGCCTGGTTTTCGGCAGAGATCGTGCCGTGATGGGCCTCGATGATGGTTTTGGCGATCGCGAGCCCCATGCCCATACCCTGGGGCTTGGTCGTGAAGAACGGATTGAACACGTTCGCAAGGTCGGAAGCGGCAATCCCGGGACCAGTATCGGAGACCCGGATCTCCGCTTCGTTGCCGACGCGCAGGGTCGAGACGCTGACCTGGCGTTTTCCGGGATCTGCGTCGAAGATCGCATCCATCGCGTTGATGATCAGGTTGAGAACGACCTGCTGAAGCTGGATCGGATCGCCTCTGACATGCAGGTCGGCCAGGACAGGCGTGTAGATCAATGTGATCCGGCGTCCATCGGCGACGGCCCGCACAAGGCCGATCGCTTCACGGACCATATCGTTGAGCTCGATGTCCTTGACCTCGAACGGCGTCTTTTTCAGAATACTGCGTAGCCTGCGGATGACTTCGCTGGCCCGCTGATCGTCACGCCGGATGTCGGCGAGGATCTGCCGGATCTCGTCGATGTCGGGCGAAGCGGCCTTCAGCATCAGCTCCGCAGTCTCGGCGTTGGTCAGGATGGAGCCGAGCGGCTGGTTCAGTTCATGGGCGATCGACGTGGTCAACTCGCCAACGGCCGAATAGCGGTTGGCGTGAGCGAGCTCGGCCAGACGCTGGCGTGACTCGACTTCGGCGATCTGGCGCCGACGGCGCTCATGCAGCATCCCGCTGATCAGGCCGGCCTGCACCAGAATCACGGACGCGATCAGCAGCATCTGCCAACGATAGCGCTCCCAGATGCTCTGTTCGCGAAACATGATTTCGCTGCCGGGAGGCAAACGGCTCTCGCTGATGCCCCAATGCTGCAATTGGCGCCAATCATATCTCGGCGCGGCGAATCCGATCGGCTCGTAACTGATGCTCGCTGGTTTCGCGCCGCCGAGAATGCCAATCGCCGCACTGACGGTCCTGGAACTCGTTTCCGCGATCATATGCATCGGTCCCCCGACAGTGCCGTCACCGAAGAACGGCTCCTGGTAGGAGAAGATCGGGGCATTCGCGGCCGCGTACAGGCTGCGCAAGGCGATGTCGCTCTCGTGGACGACCCCAGCCGCATCGACCGACATCAGCCCCCAGAACAGCGCGGTGTGCGGCGGCAGCTTTGAAGCGCGCTTCAGGATTTCGTCGAATGACAAGTCCGAGTACCAGACCAGCTCGACCTCCTCGCCCAAGGGTTGCAGTTCCCGCTTGACCTCCTCCACCCAGAACTTCTCGAGCGGCGAGGCACCGATCACGACCACAATCGACTTTGTGTCAGGCAAAATCTGGAGAACGTTGCGGAACGCGGCCATGAAATCGTTGCGGATCGCCACGACGACGTCGTTGTCGCTGAGATCGGCGCGATTGATCAGCCGATGCTCGACCGCGGAGAGAATCAATGGCACATCAGGGAATAATCTTCCGCGGTATTTCTGCGCAAACCGGGCCGCAGGCGCGCCGATGCTCAATACGATGTCGGGCATCGCTCCCTGGTACAGCGATTGCAGATAGTCGACGAAAGGTGCCTCAGGACCGGGATTGTTGAAGCGCGCGGTGAGCAGCGCGTGCTCCTGTATATCGAGTGGCCAGGGCGATTGCCGTTCGAGCTTGGCCTTGATGTCGCGCGCATACTCGCTCCACGGCCGAAAATCACGGCCGAATGAATGCAATACCAGGACGCGCTTCAGCTCGCCGCGGAGACTCCGCTCGACTGCACCAACTCGCCCGGCGGACAGGCACACGGCGAAAAGCAGCGCGAGACAGTATAGCGCCGTCACGGCCCCTGGCCTGACCTTGGAGATGGACGTGCGCCCGCTCATGCTCCATCCTTGCAGCTCCAGCAACTGCTGTCGCGGCAATTCTAGCGGGAATTGCACCGCTGCGACAGGCCCCGGGGGCGGCTTCACAGCTCAATGCCCGCTCAGCACCAGCGTCTGGATCGGCAGCAGCAGCGCCTGGATGCGCAGCAGCAGCGCGTGCACCAGGCCGACACCGTCGACCACGTGCAAGGCGATCTTCCGGCTGGTCGAAGTCCCCTTGGCCGAGATCTCCTCGTGGTTGCTGGTATAGGCATTGACGACGCAGCTGCTGCCCGGCGTCACGCCTTCGAGGCCACCTTTGTAAAGCGGCTCCAGGAACACCAGGATGGTGCCGGGGCGGACGGCGTTCTGCGGATCGACCAATTGCTCCCCGGATCGGAATTGTCCGGCCGCGATGTAGTCCTGGACTGTCGTGATCACCATGGGGATGATCACCCATGGCCTGGAGATGCAGGTCGCTTCCGCCACCATGCCCTCTTTCATCACCTGTGCCTCGATCTGGCCGAACCCGGCCTGCAGCATCTTGCGGCCGGCCCCCTCCGGGATGAGAACGCCTGCGGGCCGCATGAGTTGATTGACGACGTCGCCGGGACGGATCAGGAATTGCTCGACGCGCCCATCGACACCGGCGCGGACCAAGGTCTTGTCGATATCCACCTGGGCCTGGTCGAGCGCGGCCTCCGCGCTGGCCTTCTGCGCCGGCAGCAGGATGGAGACCTGCATTGATACGGATTGCTTCGCGGCGGTCGCGGCATCGATCCCGGATTGACGTTGGTCGACCAAAACCTGGAGCTTGTCGATATCACGCTGCGGAACGATGCCGGGATTGCGGCGCTGGAGCTCGGTCTTGACCTCGAGCTCGTCCTTGGCCTGCTGATAGTTCGCCTTCGCCTCCCCGATCTGCGCCTCGGCCTTGACCACGTCGGCCTGCGCCGTCTGCATGGCGGCATCGACCTCCGCAACCTTCCGCCTGGCGGTTTCGAGCGCGGCCTGCTGCTTCGAGGCGTCGAGCGTGAACAGCACGTCGCCCTTCTTCACCGGCTCGCTGAAGCCAACCTTGACCTCGGCAACGCGGCCGGAGCCTTCGGGCAGGATCGGCACGGTGCGAAAATAGAGCGTCGCCGATGACGTCGAAGGATGGAAGTAGAAGATCATGGTGATCAGCGACACCGTAAGCATCAGGCAGCCGGTGATGCCCCAGCGCAGCTCGTACCAGACCGAGAAGAAGGTGATCTCCTTGCCGAAACGCTTGCCCTGGGCGTAGCGGCGATAGAGATAGTCCGGCAGGATCGTCAGCAGCGAGCAGAACATCAGCTCAAACATGGCTGTGCTCCTTCTTTGCGGCTTCCGGCTTCTGTGCGGGAGGCGTCGCGGCCTCCGTCCGGATCTCTTCGCCACCGGCGGCAGGCGCGGCCTCTGCAATCTTCTCGACCGACCCGGCGATGCTACGCAGCGGGGTGCCGAAATCGGGAAGATCGATCAACGCGAGCAGGAGGCCGGCGACCCAGAAAATATGCATGTGCGTGAACAACGAGATCAGGCCCAGCACCGCGACGAGCTCGAACTGCAATTTTTGTGATTTGTGCGCCATCCGCTCGGGCAGGCTGTGCAGCTTCCAATAGAGCGTACCGACCCAGAGCACGGTCCCGATCAGGAACAGCCCCATCACAACCATCAGCGTATCGGTCCCGCTCCCCGGCGCCAGATAAAACGGCAAATGGTGCGGAGCCATCGGATGAAGCTGGTCGCTCAAAGCGTCTCTCCCGATCAAATGCGCATGTGCGATATTGTGTTCGGCAGGCCGCGGTTTGCTTGATTTGAATCAAGGGAACACCCTCCGCCCGACCCTAGCGTTTCCTGGATGCTGATTGGATAACCATCAGGAGCCGCAAGCCATGACCGGCCTCGACGATCTCATCCCCAACGCCGCCCAGATTCGGAAGGAAGCCGCCCTCAAGGAGGCCGAGAAAGCCGAGGAGTATGTCCGCCTCGCCGCAGCGGTCGAAGCCGAGAAGCGCGCGCTGATCGAGCGGCTCAGCAAACCCTCCGGCAAGAGTGAGGAGGAGAAGATCAAACTCGCCTCGACCATCATCCAGCGTGCGGTGCGAAACGGCCTGACGGAGGTGCTGGTCTATCGCTTCCCCAACTCGCTTTGCACCGACAGGGGGCGCGCCATCAACCAGATGGAAAAGGGTTGGGAGACCACGCTGACCGGCATCCCCAAGGAGATCTTCCAGCTCTGGACCGATTATCTGAAACCGCGCGGCTATCGCATCGCCTACCAGATCATCGAATTCCCGGGCGGCGTGCCCGGCGATATCGGCGTGACCATCTCCTGGGACGATTAGTTCTGGGGCGATTGACAAGCTCAGCAGCGAGAGGACCGGCATGGCCAAGGATGCGCCCGCGGAGCGAATGAAGCGGAAGGACTATGAGAAGGAGCTGGAAAGGCTCCAGGTCGAGCTCTGTCACCTCCAGGACTACGTGCGGGCGAACAAGCTCCGGGTGATCATCGTGTTCGAAGGCCGTGACGCTGCCGGCAAAGGCGGCACGATCAAGGCGATCACCGAGAAGGTCAGCCCGCGCGTGTTCCGCGTCGTGGCGCTGCCGGCGCCGTCGGACCGCGAAAAGACACAGCTCTTCTTCCAGCGCTACATGGAGCAGTTTCCGGCGGGCGGCGAGATCGTGATCTTCGACCGGAGCTGGTACAACCGCGCCGGCGTCGAATATGTCATGGGCTTTGCTACGCCCGCCGAGCACCAGCGCTTCCTCTCCCTCTGCCCGCAGATGGAGAGATACGTCATCGACGGCGGTATCATCCTGATCAAGATCTGGCTCGAGGTCGGAATGGACGAGCAGGAGCGTCGCTTCCACGCCCGGATCGATGATCCCGTGCGGCAATGGAAGCTGAGCCCGATGGACCTGGAATCCTACCGGCGCTGGTACGACTATTCGCGAGCTCGCGATCTGATGCTCAAGCAGACCAGTACGAAGGAAGCGCCGTGGTACATCATCCGCTCCGATGACAAGCGCAAGGCGCGGCTGAACTGCATCGCACATCTCCTCGGCGCGATTCCCTACAAGCGCATCAAGAAGGACAAAATCAAGCTGCCGAAGCGCTCCGAGAAAGGCCGCTACAACGACCAGGCCGGCCTGAAGGGGATGAACTTCGTCGCCGAGCGGTATTGAGACGCGAAAAGGGCTGCCGGTGAGGCAGCCCGATTGCCCTGATTGCCCTCCGGATCACTTCAGGCGGATCGTGACACCGCCGACGGCAGCCGACACTTCCGCGCCAACCCTCGGACCGCTGAGCTGAAGGATCACGCCGTTGGCGTTCTGCAGCTGAACGGCGCCGGCGCCTGCGGCCACGGCTCCGCCCGCTCCTCCCACCGCATAGGAGCCTTCGATGGATGCTGGACCCTTCAGATTGAGCGCCCGGCCGACGAACTTCGTGGTCGAGGCCCCGACGGTGAGGCCGACGCTCATGCCGGAGACGGTGAAGGGATATTTCTTGCCCCTGAGGAGCAGAACGCCCTCGCCGCCCCCGACACCGACGATGAAGCCGCCCTTGGTGAAGACGACGGCGACCTCGCCGGTCTCGGCACGCGACGGCGTGCTGAGACCGGTCAGGGCCACAATCGAGGCAACCAGGGCGACGCCAACGGCAAGTTTCTTCATGACTTTCTTCCCCCTCTTGATCATTGCGCAAGGATCATTGCGAAGTAGCCGAACACGGTGAGCAAGATGCCCGAGACGGCATAACCGACCGGGAATCCGATCCAGGGCACGGAACTCTGGATCTCGACCGCGGCCTCGCGGGCCGGGCCGGAGTGCGACCGCGCACCGGCGACGCCGCCCATCAGCACGGCCGGGTTGATCTTGAAGACGTGGAAGCCGATCGCCCAGACGATGAACGGCGGAATCGTGCAGGCAATGAAGCCGACCAGGAATATCTTCAAGGCGACCGCACCCGTGAGCTGCGACAGCAGTCCCGCGCCGGCATTGACGCCGACGATGGCGACGAAGACCACGAGGCCGAGATCCTCCAGCACGTTGCGCGCCGCGTTCGGCGTGTTGCCGAAGAAGCGCAGACGCGACACGATCGACGACACGATCACACCCGATAGCAGCAGACCGCCGGCGTTGCCGAGGCCGACTTTGGCGCCGAATGCCGGGAATTCGATCTTGCCGATCAGGAAGCCGATGATCATGCCGACAGCCAGCGTCAGCAGATCGGTCGAGGTGTTGGACCGGGCGATGCGGCCCCACATCTCACCGAGCTCGTTGACGGCAGACTTCAATCCGACCACGGAAACGATGTCCATCCGCTCCAGCTTGGTCTTGAGACCGGCCGGAACCTGCACACCGCCGCGTTCGACCTTGGTGACCTGCAGCTGGCCGGCGATCGCGGTGTCACGGAAGGACTCGAAGGTGCGCCCCACCATCTCCTTGTTGGTGATGAGGATGTCCGCCTGGTCCATGGGAATGCCGAGCGTCTTGGCATCCGAGACCTCCGGACCGATCAGGCCCATCTTCTCGGTGAGATGCTCGGTCGAGCCGCCGAGGGCGACGATGTCGCCCTTCTGCAGCACGAGGTCGGCATCCGCGCCTTGCGGCTCGCCGTTCCGCCCGACATTGACGATCCGGTATTCCGGATTTATCGCGCGGAACTTCGCGATGCTCATACCGACCGTCGCCGGGTTCTCCAGCCGGTAGGCCCGCAGACCGAACTGACGATAGCCGGTCAGGCCGCCGCCTTCGAGATCCTTGACGCCGAATTCCCGCTCGTACTGCTTCGCGGCGGCCCTGGCGTCGACGCCCCACCAGCGCGGCAGGTATTTGCAGATCAGGATGATGCCGACGGTGCCCCAGATGTAGGTGATACCGTAGGACAGCGCGATCATGCCTGAAGCATCCTCAGGCTTCATTCCCTCGGGCAGCTTGACGACGCCCGACGTGACGGCCTGCTCGGCCGAGCCGATCGCCGCCGACATGGTTTGCGATCCCGCCAGCATGCCACCGGCTGCGCCTGGCGGAAGCGAGAACAGTTTTGCGCCGATCACCACCAGCGCCAATCCGATCACGCTCGATACCACGGCCAGGATGCAGAACTTCAAGCCGTCGCCCTTCAGGCTGTTGATGAAGGACGGCCCGACACGCAAGCCGACGCCATACATGAAGAGATAGTAGAACAGGCTCTTGGCGAAATTGTTCAGCTCGAGCTTCACGCCGTAGGTCGACGACCACACCGAAACGCCGGCGCCGACCACGATGGCGCCGGCAACCATGCCGAGGCCATACCCCTTGATGCTGGCCCGGCCGATATAGACGGCGAGGCCGACGACGAAGAACAGCAGCAGGTACGGATTCTGCTGCAGGAACGTGAAAAAGCCCTGCATGTTCGATCCCCTCTAAGATGCCGCTTTCAACTTCGGTGTCGCGGCGGGCCTGGGCTTGCCGATCTTCGCCAAGGCTTCGGAGCGCACGAGCTTCAGCCCTTCCTTGGCGTCGTAGCCGTGGATCTCCTTCACATCGAGCTTGCGCATGAAGTCGATGGTCTCCTGCGTGATGACCTGACCGGGCACCATGATCGGGAAGCCCGGCGGATACGGGATCACGAAATTGGCCGAGACGAGCTCTGGTCCCGACTTGAGCCGGCGATCGATCTCGGGATCGTTGAGGCGGATGTGCTCGCAACCCGCCACGTCGTAGGCAGCGTAAAAGCCGCTGCGAATGTCGCCTTCATTGGTCTTGCTGCCGGCATCGCCGCGGAAGCTCGGGTGGAAATGCGAGAAGTTGGGCAGATCAGGTACGTCGGTCATCAGGCTCTTGACCCGTGCCTCGAAGGTCTTCTTCGCATTGACGCCGCCCTGCGCCAACCCGCGATCGACCTCGCCCGCGATCTCGGCGAGGACGCGGATGAGATGCGCGACGTCGCTGCGGGTGTTGTTGATGTTGGACTGGACCAGGACCGAGTTGCGCGAGGTCTTGTTGACCTGGATGTTATACTCATTGGCGAGGATACCCTTGAACTGGGTGCCGTCATAACCGGCCATGCCGCACACCAATGTCATACGGGTCGGATCGAGGCAGAACTCGTCCTCATCCAGGCTCTTGAGGGTGTTGACCCAATTCACGCCCGCGGCGAGATAGTCGTTAAAGCCGCTCTGGCGATACTGGGCTGGCACCATGGCGTCGGCGCCGAGGATGCGGAAATATTTCGAGATCAGCGGGTTGTTGTTGACCGCCTGGCGAATGGCAAGCGCGATCTCCATCGCATTGGCCACGAGGCCGTAACCTTCCAGCTCCATCTGCCGCCTGGAGATATCGAGGCTGGCGATGAGTTGCTGGTTCGGGCTGGTGGAAGCGTGGGTGAACACGGCCTCCTTGAACTGCTGCTCGACCGTGTGGAATTCGACGTCCTTGACCGAGAGCATGGAGCCCTGCCGGATCGCCGACATCGACTTGTGGGTCGAGTTGGTCTGGTAGACGCGCAGGCGGATCTGCCTGGGATCGGGAATCAGCCGGGTCTTGAGCAGCATCTCGTCCGACGGGTTCTTGCCGAGCTCGGCCTGCTGCTTCTCATAAGCCGCGACCGACTTCGGGTCGTGCATCCACGCCTCGATCTCGTTGGCCGCCCCCATGGCGGTGCGGCGGCGCAGGAACGGCGAGAAACGCGCGAAGCCGAACCAGGCCTCGTCCCAGAGGAAGATCAGGTCCGGCTTGATAGCGAGACATTCCTCCATCACCCGGCGGGTGTTGTAGATGTGGCCGTCGAAGGTGCAGTTGGTGAGGTCGATCATCTTGACGCGGTCGAGCCGGCCGTCGGCCCTGGCGCCGAGCAGCGCCTGTTTGATCGTCTTCAGCGGCACCGCGCCGTACATCGAGTATTCCGTCATCGGGAAGGCTTCGACATAAAGCGGCTGCGCACCCGCCAGAACCATTCCATAGTGGTGCGACTTGTGGCAGTTGCGATCGACGATCGCGATGTCGCCCGGCGCGAGCAGCGCCTGCACCGCCATCTTGTTCGATGTCGACGTGCCGTTGGTGACGAAGAAGACGCGGTCAGCGCCGAGCGCCCTCGCCGCTTTCTCCTGCGCCTTCTTGATGTTGCCGGTCGGCTCCAGCATGCTGTCGAGGCCGCCCGTGGTGGCGCTGCTCTCGGCCAGGAACAGGTTCGGCCCGTAGAATTCGCCCATGTCGCGGATCCAGTCGGACTTGAAGATCGACTTTCCGCGGGCGATCGGCAACGCATGGAACGTGCCGATCGGACGCTGCGCATATTTCTTCAGATTGTCGAAGAACGGGGTGTCGTAGCGATCCTGAATGCCTTCGAGGATGGACAGATGCAGCTCGAGAAGCTCCTCGACGGAGTAGAAGATGCGGCGAACGACGTTGGCTTCAGGGTTTCCAGCCAACTCCTCGACGTCGCGGTTCGAGATCATGTAGAGGTCGAGCTCGGGACGGACGCGCTTGATGATCTGGGCGAGCCGGAGCGCAGAGGCGTCGGACTCGTCGTTGAGGCCGGCCGAAGCCGTGATCGAGCGCAGCACGGGTGCATTGTGGCGCGAGCGCAGCCCGAAGCCTTCGTTGATGATGACGGCCGCGATATTGGGATTGAGCATGGTCGCGCAGAATGCATCTTCCAGGCTGCCGACGATGACAGGCTCATAGATGAAGCCATCGATTGGGCGCCGCAACTTGCGCCATTCGGCGGCGAGCGCCGGCCACTGACTTGACGATACGCCAGTCACGATCAGGGTTTCGAAATAGGGCCGGCGTGCCGTATGCGCACCGAACGTCGGTGGCACCAGCTCGGGCGCGTCGCCATTACCATCATCCTTCGCGCTCCAGTCGCCGGCATGCTGGCGGAAGGATCGTGTCGTCAGGGCTTGGGTAATCCGCGTCGCAAGGGCGAGCGTCGTTGCCCCATCGCCTGCGGAGGCCGCTTCCCGCAGTGCCGCCATCAGCTGCAGCCCGGGATAGCCGTAGAACTCCTCCGTCACCGAGAGCTCGGCCAGTGCCGCATCGTAGACCGCCCGATTGCCGACGCGAGCCCACGCCTTCGCGGCCTCCACGAGGTCGCGCCAGTCATCAGCCCGCGCGCCGGGCCCGGAAAAGAACTGATCGATCCGCTTTTGCGTCGGCTTGGTGTCCTTGGACATGTGTCTCTCCCGATCCTCGGCGGTGCCTTGATGGTCACTCGATGGTCATTTGATGCCAGTTGGGGCGAAGCTGAGCGTGATCGTGAGTTCGGCGCCGCTGGCTCCATTGATCCAAGTCAACGGTCGGACGCATTCTGGCGAGACCGTCGGCCGCAGCGGTCATTCGCATTGCAACACGCCCGCTCAGGCCGTCCGCTGCGCCGTCACGGCCTGCTCGTCGCCGAGAACGCTGTCGAGCGATCGCAGCCACTGGCTGCTATTCGTCCTCTCCGCCAGCCCTTCCGCCCGCAAGAGGTCGCGGAGCTGCGCGTGCGCGCCGACGATGGAGAAAATGACCTTTCGCGCGGCGAGCTCGTCGTAGAGGTCGTGCAGCATGCCCGCGCCGGCGAGGTCGATATAGGGCGAGGCCGAGAGGTCGCAGACCACCAGCCGGATCTCGGGCGAGCGCCGAAGCGCGATCAGGACGGTTTCGAGGATCGTCTCGGCGTTGATGTAGAGCAGCGAGGCTTCGGGCCGGAACGCGATGACGCCGATCAAGGGCTCGACGTCCGCGTGCCTTGAACTGTCCGAATAACGGCCGCTGCCGGGCAAGCGGCCGAGAAACGCGACGTTTGGCCGCGAGGCACGGGCCAGCAGCAAAAGGATCGAAGCGATCGACGCCAGCAGTACGCCTTGCAGGATTCCGAGCAATAGCACGGAGACTAGCGCAATCGTTGCGGCGTAGAAGTCGATCCGGCTGACCTGCCACATCCGCACCAGCGCGCGAACGTCGACGAGCTTGTAGACGGCGGCAAAGACGATGGCTGCAAGCACGGCCTTGGGCAGGTTGGTCAAGAGTCCCGTGAAGAACAGAAGGCACAGCCCGAGCGTCACCGAGCAGATCACCAAAGCGAGCGGCGTCCGTGCGCCGGCGCTGTCATTGACGGCCGATTGCGACAGCCCGCCGGCAACCGGATAGCCATGGCCGAAGGCGACGACGAGGTTCGCGGCGCCCAGCCCCAGGAACTCCTGCCGGACGTCGAGGGGATAGCCGTGCTTGGCGGCGAAGCTGCGGGCGGCCGAAACGCCCTCGATATAGGCCAGCAGGATACACCCTGCGGCGAGCGGGAAGAGATCGTCGAAGTCCAGCAGGCCGAGCGTCGGAACGCCGAGGGCCGGCAGCCCTTCCGGTATCTTCCCGGTGACGGGCACGCCGAGCGCCGGCAGGCCGAGCAGCGTCGCCGTCCCGATCGCGAGCGCGACGATGGTGATGCCGACCGGCTTTCCCGGAAGGAGCCGCTCGCCAAACAGGAGCAGCAAGAGCGCGACAGCGCCAACCGCGAGCACGAGCAGGTTGACGGTCCCGAGCTGGCCGGCCAGCGTGATGGCGCGGTCAAAGAAATTGTGGCCGCCGCCAACAACGCCGAGCAGGCTCGGCAGCTGGCTCATGATGATCGTGAGCCCGGCACCGGCCTTGAAGCCGACCAGGATGCTGTCGCTGACGAGGCGGACCAGCACGCTCAGCTTGAACAACCACGCGATGAAGCACAGCACCGCCACTGCAAAGGCCGTAAGGCTCGCGATCTGCGCATAGCGGATCGCATCGCCTCCGGCCAGCGCGCCGACGGTGCCCGCGATCATCAGGGAGATCGCCGAGGTCGGCCCGATCGCAAGTTGCCGCGACGCCCCCAACAGCGCGTAGCCGAGGCCGCCGAGCATATAGCCGTAGACGCCGATCTGAGGCGGCAGGCCGGCCAGCGCGGCATAGGCGAGCGAGACCGGGATGGCGTAAGCAGCCAGCGTGACGCCAGCGACGGCGTCGGAGGAAAACCACTCTCGGCGGTAGGCGCCAAGCCAGGCGGCCGGCGGGAAGAACCGTATCCATCCAGGTTCGGACGGCGCACTCATTGGACCGCCCTCTGATGCGACGCTTCGCAGCGCAGCAAGACGACCAACAGCGCGACCACGGGAATGCCGAGCGCGAGGTCCGGAATAGCCTTGGTGGCGAAGGCGCCCAGCGCGGCGCCCAAGCCGAACACGGCGCACAGGGCGAAGAAGATGCCCGACCGACGCAGCGTCCCCAGCGGCGCGCCTCCGGAGGCGGCCAAAAAGACAGCCTCGATCGCCTGGCGCATGTTGCCCGTGATCATCACCGTGCTGCAAACAACGCCCTCGACCCTGGTGAAGATCGCGGTCTGCATCGCGGCGACGAACGAGATGCCGAGCGTTCCAGCCAGATCCGGCAGCCTGTTGTGCAGGATGCTGATCGCGATCAGCAGCAATATCTCGAGCAGGGTGCTGATTGCGCTGGCCCGCTCGCCCGCAGCGCGGCGCAGCCAAGCGGCAATCACGATACCGGCGGCAAAGGCGAGAAGCGGCGGCACGAAGTGAAACGCCTTCGTCCAGTCGCCGGCCGTCGCATAAACCCAGAGGAAGATCAGGTTAGCCGTCTGGGCATTCGCCATGACGCCGTGGACGATCCAGGTATAGGCGTCGATATAGCCGCCGACGAAGGCGAGCAGCAGGACGATCTCCACGGTTTCGTCGCGGCGGATCGCACCGGCCGCGAAGTCGAGAGCGCTCATGTTGATGATGCCGGCTGTCGCGAATTCCGCATCATCCGATAGGCGGTGCCTTGCCGCTCGCAGGGCTTGATCTGGATCAAGCAATGCCCGCGATTTCCCGACTGAGATCTCGGCAAAGCGCCGGGGGAGATGCGACATGGATACCGTCAGGTGGATCATCTCCACCGCTCCCGAGATCTTTCTGCTGCTGGCCGTCGCCATCGGCACGATCCTCGGCCGAGTCCGGATCCGCGGCTTTGCCGTCGGGACCACAGCCTGCATCCTGATCGTTTCCGTGCTGCTCGGACAGCTCGGCAGTTTTGCGTTCCCGCCGCTGCTCCGCGTCATCCTGTTCAGCCTGTTCGTGTTCACCATCGGCTACCGGTCCGGGCCCGAGTTCTTCGCCTCCTTGAGCGTCCGCACGCTCGCGCAGGTCGCCATGGCGCTGGTGCTGGGCGGCACGGGTCTGGTCGTCGTCCTGTTGTTTGCTCACGGCTTCCGGCTCGATCCCGGCACCGCCTCCGGGATTGCGGCCGGAGCCTTGACGCAATCGTCGGTCATCGGCACCGCCTCAGGCGCATTGGCCCAGCTCGGCCTGCCCAAGGATGTGCTGAGCCAGCAGGAGGCGAACATCGCGGCGGGCTACGCCGTGACCTACGTGCTCGGCTATATCCTGACGCTGCTGTTCGTCCCCTTCGTCGCGCCGAAATTGATGCGGATAGACCTGAAGGCTGAGGCAAAGAAGCTCGAGGCGGAGCTTGCCGGCGGCGAACCGCCCAAAACCGAAAATCTCTCTTATCGCAAGTTCCAGGCCCGCGCCTATCGCGTGACCGCGGGCGCCGGGCGCACCGTCAAGTCGATCGAGGAGGAACTTGGCAGCCGCACGGTCGTCGAGCGCATCGTCCGCCAAGGCGCGGACATCGAGCCACGTTTGGAGACCGTGCTCGAGGCCGGCGACGACATCGTCATCGCCGGCCGCACTGCGGTCATCGTCGCCGCCAAGCCGATCATCGGCACCGAGATCGACGCCGACGAAATCTTGAAGGCCGTCCCGGGCAACGTGCTGGAGGTGCTCGTGGACAATCGCCATCTCCACGGCCGCTCGATCCAGGAGATCGCGGCGCGTGTCGGCACCGACGCCCGGGGCGTTTTTCTACGCGCCCTCACCCGCATGGGCCGCGAGGTTCCCTTGAGCGCGGACACTCGGATCTATGTCGGCGACGTCATGACGCTTGTCGGCAGCACGCGCAATATCGAACGTGCAGCAAAGGCCATCGGCCAGATCCTGCGGTCGGGTGATCGCGCCGACATCGCCTTTCTTGCCGCCGGCATCGCCGCCGGCCTGCTCGCGGGGCTCGTCAGCTTCAGGATCGGCGGCGTCGCGCTCACGCTTGGCGGTGGCGGCGGCGCGCTGATCGCGGGCCTCGTCTGCGGCTGGCTACGGTCGCGCAAGCCGACCATGGGCGCATTGCCGCCGGCGGCGCAACAGACCCTGAGCGATCTCGGACTCGGCGGCTTCATCGCGGCGATCGGGCTCGGCAATGGCGCTGCGGCCTGGGCCGCGATCCAGGCCCACGGGCTGCTTCTGGTCGGCATGGGTCTCGTCATCACGCTCGTGCCGCTGATCGTCGCGACGCTGTTTGCATTCTATGTGCTGCGCATGAACCCGGTCGTGACCTGCGGCGCACTGGCGGGCGCCATGACCGTCGATGCCGCGGTGACCGGCACGTGCGAGGTGGCCGAAAGCCAGACCCCGGTCCTCGGCGTCGCCGTGCCCTATGCGGTCGGAAACGTGGTGCTCACGGTGCTCGGGCCGATCATCGTAGCGGCAACCTACAGCGGATGACGGAGATCCGTGATGCGGCGACCGGCCAGATCGGTGCTGGGATGTTTCGCGACCGTATTGTTCGCTTGGGTCGCCTTCGCCGCGGCCGCGCGCGCGGCGGATGACGTCCGCATCCAGGAAGAGATATGGGCGCTGCCACTACCGCTTCCGATGTTCGCCTATCTGGTGCGTCCTGTCGGCGACGGCCCCTTCCCGCTCGTGATCATGAACCACGGCGTCTCGCTCAACCCGACCGACCGCAGCTTCTTTCCGTTGGTCGAATTTCGCGACGCCGCCCAATGGTTCGCAAGGCGCGGCTACCTCGTGGTGGCGCCGGTCGGCTCCGGCTATGGCGCAGTCGCCATCGACATTCCCGAGCGCGCGATCTACGGACCGTTCTTCTCCAAGATCGGCAAGTGCAGCAATCCCAATTTCCGCGACGCCGGGCTCGCGGTCGCCAAGGTCGACCTCGATATCATCGACTATCTGGCCGCCGAGAAGCGCATCATCCCCAAGGACGTGATCGTGATCGGGCAGTCCGCCGGTGGCTGGGCCTCGATCGCCTTGTCGAGCATGAACCCGCCGCAGGTGAAGGCCATCATCACCTTCGCTGCGGGTCGTGGTGGACGCGTCGGCGGCAAGCCGAACAACAACTGCGGCCCCGACAGGCTGGTTGAGGCCACCGCGGATTTCGGCCGCACATCGCGTGTGCCGATGCTGTGGATCTATATCGAGAACGACACTTTCTTCGGCCCCGAACTGTCGAAGCGCATGCATGCGGCTTTCACCGCCGCCGGCGGCCGGGCCGAGTATCACCTGATGCCGCCGTTCGGCAATGAGGGCCATTTCTTCATCGGCTCGAGGGATGCCATCCCGCTCTGGTCGCCACTGGTAACGACGTTCCTCGACGCGCTGAAATAGATGCCGGATCCGTAGGTGAAATCATGCCCAATGCCCGCGACTGCCTTGCCATTCTTCTGCTTATCACCATCGCCGGCGCCACGGCAGCGCCCGGCCATGCCGCACCGAAGGGCGCCCAGGGCGAGAAGCCGGCGGCCGAAGTCGCCACACGTGGTCAGCGTGAAGCAAAGGACATCAGCTACGGCGGTTGGCAGAAGCTCTGCTTCAAGGCCGGCGGCGCGCCCACGCTGTGCCGGACCTCGATCACCGGCCAATTCGCGACCGGACAGACGGCCGTGCGCGTCGATCTGATCGAACGCGAAGACGCCGCCACGGCCCGGCTGCAACTGTTCGTGCCTGTCGGCATGTACCTGCAACATGCACCCAGGTTGAGCGTCGACCAGGGCGCGCCTTTCCGCCTGCCCTACACCTGGTGTCTCACCAATCTGTGCATCGCCGCCGATGTGGCGGCGCCGAAGATCATCAGGGAGATGGAGTCCGGCAAGACCCTGACGCTCGAACTCGTCGATTCGAACCTCCTGGCCATGACGACTTCCATTCCGCTGGCGCAATTCGCCTCCGCTCACAGGGGAACGCCAGCCAGGACGCTCGAGCAGCATATCGACGAATAGCGGCCGGTGTCGATCTTACGAGATGCCGGCGCGTTCGACGGACTCGATCAGTGACTCGCCCGTAAAGGGCTTGATCAGATAGGCGATGCAGCCGGACCCAAGCGCCGCAGCGCGGTTCGCGGGGCTGTCGTTGCCGGTAATGTAGATAACCGGTGCGGTGACGCCCTGCTCAGCCAGTCTTCGCCGTACGTCGATGCCGGATTTTCCACCAAGATCGATGTCGAGGACGATGCAGATCGCGGTGTAGAATTTGCCGTGCTGGAGCAAGGCCCTCGCGGAGTCGAACAGCGTGGCGTCGAAACCGTGCCCACGCAGCAACCTGCTCAGGCTGGTCCGCATGGACCGATCGTCATCGACGACAAAAACGGACGGACATAGCGGCAAGGCGATCTGCCTTTCGGGAGATGAACGAACTGCGAGCGCTGTGACGGCGGTGGGATACTGCACACGCTTGCTTTGCGTTGCCGACCCGGCGCCTGTGCATCATTGCGCACGCCTCGCCGTGCACTGTCAACACGCCTCGATATTGTCCTTTAGGGCAATCACACCGTGGGAACCGGGCTTGCGGTGACGAAGCAGCTAATGCTCGTTCGTACCGAGCATTCCGAGCCGTTCCGCGATCGAAACGAGTTCCGCAAGCGAATGAACCTGCATCTTCTCCATCACCTGATGGCGGTGAGCTTTCACGGTGCGTTCGGTCGTCCCGAGTTCATGCGCAATCTGCTTGTTGATCCGGCCGCGCACGATCAGATTGAACACCTGTCCCTCGCGTTGCGTCAGCGTGGCCAGATGAGTCCGAAACGTCTCCAGCTTGCTGCGCTGGGCGCGCGCCGTCCGCTGGCCCGCCAGAGCGCGCTCGATCGCATCGATCAACTGCTCGGAGGATATCGGCTTGGTCAGAAAGTCTTCCGCACCTGCCTTGATCGCCCGCACGGTAGTCGGCGTGTCTGCATGCCCCGTCAGGAAGATGATCGGCAGCGTCGAGCCGGACGCGATCAATCGCGCCTGCAAATCGGGGCCGCTCAATCCTGGTATGCGCACGTCGAGTAGAATGCATCCGGCCTGCTCGGGATCCAGCGCAGACTCCTCCAACTCCAGCGCCGACGCATAGGTCGCGACCTCATAGCCCGCGAGCTTCAGACGCCGTGCGATCGCAGTCCGAAAGGACTCGTCGTCATCAACCACGTGAACGAGACCCGACACCTTCAACCTCTCGCCCAGTTCCAGCGAGGACCATTGACGTCCTCTCGCTCGACAAAGTCAGCTTCAACAGTTTGAGAACCGAAATATCTGCTTGCAATGAGCCAAATCCCCGCAGCGGCAGCGCTTTCTCATTCTGCGCACCAAGCGCCAGAAGCTGTCCCTTGGTACAATGCACCTAGGGACAATGGATTGAAATACTGCCTTGGGCGTAAATCAACCCGGCGGGAGCGGGACAGCGCGGCGCATTCCCAGCAGCGAAAATTCTCGTCGAACGGACCAAATTCGGCGATGAGCTGAGGACTTGGCCTATGTTTGTTCGCATCACAACCGATTCCGCACTGCGTCCCAATTCCCTCCGTGACCTCGGCATGACCAGCGATTCAAATGCGCTCGTCAGTTTAAGCGAATTTTCGTACAGAAAAGGCACCGAGATTTACGGTGAGAAAGAGCCCGCCGAATATGTCTATCAGGTCAAGGCGGGCGCGGTGCGAAGCTACAAGCTGTTGTCCGATGGTCGCCGGCAGATCGGCGCATTCCACCTCATCGGCGACATCTTTGGGCTCGAGAACGGTGGGGAGCATCGATTCACGACGGAAGCGGTCATCGACACCACGGTGCGCCTGATCAAGCGGCAAAGTCTTGAAACGGTGGCCGAGAGCGATGCCATGGTAGCCAGAAACCTGCTCAGCATGACCACGAACAACCTCCAGCATGCGGAAGACCACATGCTGTTGCTCGGCCGCAAGACCTCGCTGGAGCGGGTCGCGGCGTTCCTGCTCGAAATGGACAAGCGGCTGACGGCCGCGGGCGTCATCGCGCTCCCGATGTCGCGACGCGATATTGCCGATTATCTCGGCCTCACGCTGGAGACCGTCTCACGCGCTCTGTCGCGCCTGCACGAACTCGGCATCCTCGGCTTCATCGGCAACACCCAACGGCAGATCGTGTTGCTCGACCGGAACCAGCTCGCCAGCCTCGATCTGCAGCCTTGATCTTGGTTCGACTTGCACCCGGATCAGCGTCTACTAGACGGCGCGTGACGCGTCGTCGATAGAGATCGCGCGACCTCCAATCGCCGGTGACGATGATTTGAACGCCCATGCAAAGCAGCAGGAATGCTGACAGTTTCGTCACCGGTGCCTCCTCACCGAACAGGCGCGCCATGAAAGCGAGCCCGTACGGGTTGATGATCGCGAACAGATCGCCCAAGCCGAACAGGAAATCGGCGATGAGTCCCGATCCCGTCACATTATCCACGCCGCTCCGTTGCGATGCTCGGATTACCCCGAACCGGTCCAGATGCCTTGACGGCTTCGAGATGGTCGAGCGTCTTGCGCAGGACCTCGAACAGCACGGCCGCCGACCATCCAAACAGCAGCACCCCGTTCATAGCTGTCAGTGGGCCAATGAGCCGCCACTCGCGAACGGGCGTGACATCACCGTAGCCGAGAGTTGTATAATTGACGAAGGCAAAATAGAGCAGTCCGTTTTCGACAATTGCCGCGCCGACAATGCCGTAAGTCGCGGCCCACACGAGGACTTCGAGTGTGTGCGCGACCATCAGCACCACGGCGGTGGCCATCATCACGCCCATCAAGTGCGATCCCGGCCGCGTCGTGTGACGCAAACCTGCGCTGCGGGCTATACCGACCGCGACGACGGTCACCAGTGCGTGCAGCCCGATACCGACCAGGCTAACAAGCGTGCCGACGAGAAATTGAAGCATCATAGCGCCCACCGCATTGCAACTGGCTGGTCCTGGTCTTCGATCACCGAGTTCCGAAACGACTGCGTCGCCACAGCTGCATCAGGTCAGCTGCTCGGCCATGCGTAGCTGGGCGCCGCTGGCAAGCGTCGTGATTGATCCACGTCAATGGTGGATCGCATCATGGGGCCACGGAAAAGCGGTGAGATAACATGCGGACCCTATAGTCGTTCAAGTCCACCCCGGGAATAGCAGAATTCATGACTGCGCCGGGCCCGGTAAAAGCATCCAAAGCAGCTCGGCCGCGGGATTCTGATTGCTTCGTCAGCAAACCGCCGCGAGAGCAGACGCCGTCGGAGCACATTCCGGTAACAAGCCTTGGATCCCTTCATCGATGCCCGATCGGCGAGGAGAACACCGGCGGTGGCGGCCGGTAGGGAGTGGTGGAAACGCCGAAGTTCCGGCCATATTGCTGCTGAACACCGGGGATGTTGACGACCCCGAGCTTGGGGTCAGGCGACCTGGCATCGATGGGCGGCAGATTGATGCTCGGATTGACCCGATCGACCTCCCTCCTGAGCTTCTGGTTGAGGCAGTCCATCGATCGGCTGGATCCGATCTCCACCTCTACGCACCTGTCTGGCGCGGCCGGCGCGCGGCTGCCGGTGGGCGAGGCCGACATGCGGCCATCAGGAGCGATCCTGGGGGCGCTGTTTCCGATTACGATCGGCGGAAGAACGTTGACCTGCTCTTCGGCCACGGCTTGTGACAGGAGACAGGCCGTCAGAACGAACGAAGGCGCTACCAGCCGCATCGCGATCTCCTCTTCCAAAGAGTGGGCGCGAACTGGCTCACCCCGGACAATCCGTTCGTGCGCACGGCCCCTATCGCCCTGCCCGCGCCTGCGCAACGAGCGCGCTGAGCTGGGTGTTGAGCGCAACAATATTCACCGTGCCCGTTCGCGACAGGCCCAGACATTTCCGCCCGCAGCCGCGGCCCGATGGAGCCGGCTCGCCAAACGTCGGCACCGGAACACTGGCGGTCACGCGAAAGCCGCGAGCGGTGAGCTTGGAACGCACCGCCATGCAGTAGTTCACCGAAAGGAATGAGAAGCGCGTTTCGCCATGGCCGGCGCGATATTTCATCGCGGCGGTACAGAGGTCGCCGCCGGCGAGGCGCCAGGCCTTCGCAAGATAGACGACACCGTAATGGATGTTGATCTCGGGCACGGCCAGATCGGCCAGCGTGCCGGAGAAACCGAGCATGCGTGCCGTCGAGGGCAGGATTTGCATCAAGCCGACTTCGCCGACCCCGCCGACGGCCCCAGGATCATATCCGCTCTCCACAGCCATCACCGCCTCGGCGATCTCGGGCGCGAGACCGGCCTGCGCGGCTCAGGGCGCGATAACGCGAACCCGCATCGGGGGCTCGCGGTGGCAGCGCTTCGACCGCAGCGTGACGAGCGTCGACCGTTTTCGGTGCCGAGGTCGTCTCGGCGCGAGCGCCTGCCGGCAACAATTGGGCGAGCAGAAGTAATCCCGGGACCAAAGCCGTCGACGGCAACGACATCATTGACCGCGCCAAGCCAGCGCTCCCGTTGCGGGCCGACATTTTCTATTTCTCCTGCTGCAATCGATCCGTCGCCCGCAGCGAGAACCGCAAGTGCAGCGGTTGCAGCATCTCGGGCGGTGGCACACCAACATTTCCTCCGGTCAGCAAGGCCCGAAGCTCGACGGAAGCCTTGGGGTGATCGAGCCCGTCAAACTCGACGCGATGCAGCCGACCGTCCGACGATACCCAAGCTCGCAGAACGAAGGTCACAGGCGGCGCATCGCCGCCTGTGACGCGGCGGTCCAGGTACTCCTGGAAATGCCGTGCCCTTTTGTCGTCGGACGCCAGTCGCTGCTCGATCTTCTCCTTCAATTGCCCTGCGAAAGCCTGCCAAGCCGGCGGAGCTGCATCGGCCGCACGGTAGTCGCTCCTGTCCGCGGCAACGGGCGATGCGTCGACGCCAGCTCCGGCGGCAAGCAAACCGGCCGCCGCAGCCAGCGAGCCGGCGATTCTATTCCACCACGTTGCGCGGAATTCACGGTGGGCCATCGTCAACATGTCTCGTTGGACTTGCGCGCGAACTCTTTCCGAACGCCTCGGGGACATCGCAACGAGCTACTGAAGAGCGGCCGCCGGGCCGCTGACGTCGGCGTTCTCGTATCCCGCTGCCTGTTCGACCGGCGCCGTCGTTCCCTTCCTGGCCGACAGCTCGCGAAGTTCATCGCGCAAATAAACGATCAGCTCCTGGACCAGGCGATCCCAGATGTCGATCTGCGCGCGCAGATGGTCCGCGGTCACGCCGCCCGCGACCGAGACATCCAGGGAAAGCACGAGGAACTGCTGGCTGAGTTGAAGACGCGCAAACCGGCGCGTCGCGTTCCAGCGATTGACCAGATCGAGTGGAAGCTCGCCCTGAACCTGGAGCACCGCAGTAAGGGCTGCATCGACGAAACTCTCCGCGTCCGCGAGCCAATTCCCCGGACGAATGTCGAAGGTCAGACCGCCAGTTGCCGAGCGGAGATAGGTCAGATTGACCACGGGATCGGTGAGCTCCTCCACGCGGTAACCGACCTGTTGCAGTGCTGAACGCAGATCATTGAGCGTGAGCTTGACGATAATTGTATTGGACATTGCTAACTCCACTGCGACTCATTTCCGGGAATTGTCGAGCAAACCCGAAAGGGCAAGCTCGTTGAGAATGGGCGGGTTCTGCTTGAGCAATTCAGCGAGATAGGCCCGCCGCAGCGCGGTGGCCCGCTCGCTGCGCATCTGCTGCACCAGCTGATCGCGCACTTCGGGCAAGGTCCGGGTGTAGGCGGCCTTTGTGTCGATCAGCTTGATGATGTGCCAGCCATCGTCGAGCCGGACGGGCTCCGAGATCGTATTCCTGGCCAGTCCCTGCACCTGCGCCTTGATCTCCGGCCGGATCTGGTTTTCGGCCACCCAGCCGAGATCGCCGCCGCCTTTTGAATCGCTATCCGCCTGTGCAATCGTGCCGAAATCGGCGCCTGGCGCCTTCAGCTTCGCCTGGATTGCCTCGATCGCCTTCTTCGCTTTGTCGTCAGCTGCCTTGTCGCCCTCGGCCGCTGCGACGAAAATCTGCGCGAGGTGGAACTGACGAGGCACCAGCAAGGCGCCGCGGTTGGCGTCGTAGACCTTTTGGACCTCGTCCTCGCTCGGGAAGCTCTCTGGAGGCGTCGAGACCGATTGCAGATAGATCTCGACCACGGCGTTCTCGCGCACGCGATCGAGCTGCGCCGCGACTTTGGGCAGCTGATCCCACTTCTTGGCGATCACCTCCTGCAAGACCAGCCGGTTGGCGAGCAGCATGCGAACCGCCTGACTCAGCAGCGCCGGGTCTTTTGCGAGCGCCGCCTGCTCGCGCGGTCCCAGCGCGCCGACATAAGCGCGGAGCTCCTCCGCCGAAATATTGGCCTCGCCGACCCGGGCGATGACGTCATCGCCGCCGGTCGTCCTGGCGGAAGCAAGCCCCTGGGTCGACGGTGCGGGGGTCGCCGACGTCGGCGCTGTTGCGGCGGGAGCCGCCGGCTTCGGCTTCACCGCGGGTTGAGCCGGACGTTGAGGCGCCGGCGCGGTCTGGGCAAATGCCGTCTCCACCGACAGGCCCAAGATCGCCACGGCAGCTCCGACAACAAGGGTCGATCTCGACGATCGGATAACGTTGGGACGGTTCATGGTGTTGCCTTCTGGTCAAGCAGCTTGTCGACACTTTCCTGGACGAAATTCTGCGCGCCGACGCGGCCTAGACCCGTCAGCGGCTCGCTTGCGACTGCGGCGTCGCCCAGTGTCAGGCTGCGATATCGATTGAGAATGTCGCGGCCGACATTGACGAGTTGCACGTTCTTGGCCTGGCAGCTCTTGGTGCTGGCCTTGAAGGCCGCCGCCTCGCCTTCGAACTTGGCACGCTCTGCGTCCTTGGTGCGGGCGACGGTGGCGGCCTCCTCGTAAGCGACCTTCCACTTCTCCAGCGTCTGGTTGCGCTCCTCCAGACGCTGATTGAATTCATCGACTGCTTCGCGATGCTGCTTCTGAAGCTGCTTCGCTTCCGCCTTGGCCGCATCGATCTGCGCCTTCAGGGCCGCCTTCTCGCGGTCAGCGTCCGCGATCTTCGCCTGCAGCGCCGTGCGCTGGTCCTCCATCTGCCGCGCCTGTGCGATGGCGCTGCGCAGCGCCTCGCGCAAGCGGTCGGTCTCGCTTTCGGCATGAACCTCGCCACAGCACATCGCGGTCGCGATTGCGGCCGCCACGAGACCGGGAATCCGGGAAAGCATGATCAGAACCTCGCGTTCAGATCGACTTGCAGGACATCGACGGCGTAAGGCACGCCCGCGATGTTGTTCGCGCTCAGCCAGCGGACGCTGGCCCACACGTCATCGCTGAGTCCGACATTGCCACCGACGAAGTAACCCTTGAGGTTGGTGCCGCCGAGCCCGAAATCGGAATCAACGAACGCGTCGATGGTCGCGTCGGATTGCAGATATTTGTAACCCGCATGCACGTTCCAATCCCAGAGATGCTTGATCTGCCTATGGCCGACGGTGACGCGGCCGAGCCATCCCTGATTTCCGCCGTTGAAGGCACCTGGCACACCGGCCGCGACATCGGGCCCGCGGTTGTTGACGGCATATCGATTCATCAGATTGCGGTCGAACGCGCTGTTCCAGACGTACTCGCCGTCGAGCACGATATGCACCGGGTGGAAATGGCCGAGATCGAACTGTACGCTGCCGACGACAGGCCGATACTGCCCGACCAGACCAAAATATTGAAAGAGCGGCGGCACGGCCACCGCCGGGTCGGAGACGATATTGCGCAGCGTCGTATAGGTGTTGCCCTTCTGGGCGAACGAGGGCCGGGTCACATCGCTGTCGCACAGATCCGACGATGACTGCACCAGACAGGGGCTGGAGAAGCGTCCCTGGACATTGGAGAAATCGTAATAGGCGGCGGCGACGCGCATCGACGTTTCGGAGCTGAGGCGCGCCGCCACGCCCGCCTGGCCGCCGAACAGCCATTTGTCGTGGCTGGCGAACTTCGTGACCCCGCCGGTGTTCGCATCGAAATTGGCACCGATGTTGAAGTCGGTATTGTAGATCGGGAACGCACCGGCTACCGCGAACGGCGTGACGTCCTTGGCGATCTCATACTTTCCTTGCACGGCGAGGCCGTCGAAGCCGAGATCCTTGTGCCAGACGAGATCGCTCGGCGACCAGAACGGATTGTCGAAGCGGCCGACGGACACCGACAGGTTTCCATCCCAGGATTGATGCTTGAGATAGCCCCGATCGAGCCACAGCGCGTATTTCGAGAAGTTGCCGCCGTTCGCGCCAAGCGACTGATTGGTGGAGACGGGCGAACTGTTCTCTCCCGTCGCGATGCGTATGCCCGCGGTAAACCCATTGAAGATGTCGGCCTCCATGCCCAGGCGGGCGCGAAGCCGGGCCTGGTGCCGGTCCTGCGTGGCGTTGTAGGTCGGCGCGAAGCTGTTGCTATTGAGATCGTACGGGGAGCCCGTGTTGATCGCGTTGAAGTTATAAGCGTGAAGCTGATCGTTGCCCTCCGGAAAGAAGCTGCCTTGATAGCGCGAGCGTATATCGCCCGTGAATCGGATCCGCTGCGCCCACTCCGGATAGGCGCCGGGCGAAGCCCAGTTTTCCTTTTGCGCCTTGGCCATCACTTCCTTCTTGATCTCCTCGCGCAGCTGCCGTTTGACCACCTCCGGCACGTACGTGACGTGCCGGGTGCCGGGCGGCGAGGCAGCCGCAGTTGCTGCGGTCGCGGCCTTTGCCGCTTCATCGGCCTTGGCGGCGGCGTCCTTCGTGGCCTGGCGCGACACATAGGCTTCGTCGTCGGCCTGCTTGATCAGCGCCTGGGCCTGCTCCTCCTTGATCACGCCTTGCTTCACCAGCAAGTTGACCAGGTTGATCGTCGTGTTCGACGACAGCGGCTTTGCGTCGGACACGGTGGGACGCTTGGCTTCGGACTTCTTCGCCGCCATCGGGCTCTGATCCGGTGCGGCCTGGCCAAAAGCGGGCGCCGCGACGGCAAGCGCACACAGCGATATGGCGGTCGACGACGTCAGGCGGCGTACGTCGCGTTTCTTCTTGAACATAAGTCCCCAGTCCTCTGCTAGTCACTCGACTCGAACGAATTGGTTGCGGCGGATCAGCTTGGCCGGCGCGCCGTGACGCGCGTCACCATCGGCATCGGCATGTCCCTGGGTGGCGGCTCCCGCAACACGAGACTGCCAAGCACGTCGTTGCGGATAGCGGCGTCGAGCTCGGCGTCGCCGGTCGACGAGACGAGCTGAATGCGACTGACGCGGCCGGTCGCATCGGCCCACAGCCGGATTTGCACCTGCATCGTCGCGTTGCGCGTCTTGCCGTTGGCGCGCAGCGCCGCCTCGATCTGCGACTGCACGATGGAGGCATACCAGCCCCAACGACTGCCGCCGCCTCCTCCGCCGCCATAGGGGCTGCCGCCCACCTTGCTGCCGAGATTGAACAGGTCGCCGGGCCCGACGGCCTTGGCGTCGAGCGCCAGCGGACCCGGCGGCTCTTCGTTCTTGGCGTCCTTGATCGGCTCGTCCTTCGGCTTCTCGACCGGTTTGTCTTCCTTGAATTCGGGCTCCGCCATCTTCGGCTGCTCGACCATCTTCTGCTCGGGCGGCGGTGGAGGTGGCGGCGGAGGCAGCGGCGGCGTGATCGTGACGACGGTAAGCTCGCGCACCTGGCGCGGCGGCGGCAGATCGTCGTGACCGACGAGCAGGAATATCATGACGCCAAGGACGCCAATGACGGCCAGCGCAGCGCCGTAACGCAGCCATGATTTCGCTCGCGGCAAGGTTGGCGGCCGCGGACCGCCCTGCTCATTCGGTGTCGTCATGACACCGCCTCGAGCGCTACCGGTTCGGAATTCCTGCCGGTGACGTACTGCACGACGAAATTCACGACCGTATCGAAGTCGGTCGTATCCAGCGTGATCGTGGCATCGGGAGCCGCCTCGATGACGACGTGATAGGTGGACTGATCGGGCAGGAAGTCGACATAGGCAACGCGATCGATCGACAGGCGCGAGCCTGGGCAGCGCGACATCGCCAGAAGCAACGGATCGCGCTCGGGCGCGCGGCTCGCGACTTGCTTGCGCAGCAGGTCCGCAAGCTTGACCAGCAGGGCTTCACCGCGGATCGGGAAATGAAGCACCGTGCCGGTATCGGGCGCGCTTCGTCCGACGCCGGCTTGCTCGACCTCCCGCATTCCAGCAGTCGGTGTCCGCGGCTCGAGCGAATGCGCGCTTACGAGGGTCGATGGCACGTCGACGGCGGCCCGGTCCGCACCGGACGATATCCCGCGAAGCCATGCCCACAAGGCCCTGGCTCCCCTTCGCGGATCGGCGCGCATAACCATGGAGGTGCCCATTCGTTCCGTCACTTCACAAGCGGCTTGGTCGCGAGCCCGACCTGCGTCAGGCCGACACGGCCAAGCAGGTCGAGCACGTCCATCACGCTCTGATATTGGGCTTGCGCATCGCCGCGCAGCACCACGGGGAATTCCGGCGTCAACGCCTTCTGCTGCACCAGGCGCTGCTCGAGCTCCGGCAGCGTCACCGGGATCGTATCGAGGAAGATCTTGCCGTCGTTGGCGACCGTGATCGCCTTGGTGGTCTGGGTAGCGAGGCTCGGCGCAGCTGACGCTTTCGGCAGATTGACCTTCTGGCCCTGCACAGTCGCCGTCGTCATGATGATGAAAATCACCAGCAGAACGTAGGCGAGATCCAGCATCGGCGTGATGTTGATGTCGTCATACGGCTTGGAGTCGTTCTGGACCTGCATCGTCGTTACTCCGCGGCGATGCCGCGTTCGATCTGGTCGGCGGAGTAGAACTCCGCCATTTTCGTCACGAACTCGTCGACGAAGACCTGGATGTCGGTGGTCAGATCCTTGATGCGCGAGATCAGGTAGTTGTAGCCGAACAGCGCCGGGATCGCGACGCCCAGGCCGGCGACCGTCGCGACCAACGCGGCGGCGATGCCCGGGGCGATCGCATTGACGTTGACGTCTCCGCTGGCTGCGATGGCGGCGAAGGTGATCATGACGCCCACCACGGTGCCGAGCAGGCCGAGGAACGGTCCGCCCGAGATCGCGATGGTCAGCACCACCATGAGCCGGTTGAGCCGTTGCGTCTCCTTCACCGAGCCGCCGTCCAGCGCGGCGCGGATGGCGGCAATCGACGCGGCCGAGAGCACCGGCATACGCTCGCCCTTCCCGGCGAAGCGATGGCGGATCTCCGAGGCTCCGATATGGTAGATGCGATAGAGCGACGACGCCTGCATCATCTTTGCATCGGCTTCGTCGATACGGCCACCCAGGGTCCAGATCTCGTCGGCGTCGCCGCGATCGAGCATGGTGAGATCGGCCGCGAGCTCGCGGAAGCTCTTCATGAAGCGCGCGTTGGCCTTGGCTTGCTTGTTCAGGTAGGAAGCCCTGTCGTACATCACGACCCAGCTGACGACCGCGAGGATCAACAGGATGCCGATCACGATCCAGCCGTCGAGCGTCACCGATTTCAGGATCACTGCGAAGTAACCCGACAGCCAGCTCGCGGTCTCCTCGTCGACGCTGAAAGTCACGAGCTTGGCCTGGTTCGGTCCCTGCCCGGTGGCGACGAACTTGATGAAGCCCGGCGACCGCGCAACCTTTGCGAACTGCAGTTCGTCGATGTCGCCGACGAAGGCGGCCATGGCCGCGGCCGCAGGCGTTGCGGCCGCCGGTGCCGGGGCTGACGCATCTGGAGCTGCCGCACCGTCCGCTGCAGACGATGGCTGTGCCGCCGCGGCACTGGCCACGGGTGACGCAGGCGCTGCATCGCCCCCGACCGTGGCATTCGTGCTAAGCGCCGGCAGCGTTGCCGCGAGCGACGCATAGGGTGAACCATCAAGATAGAGCACGACCTGGCCGCCGTTCGCGACGACGGCGACATGATGCCAGCCATTCGGAGCCAGCGGCGCAGCGGCGCCGCTGCGTTGCGCGGACCCCGCGTTCGTGACCTCCACGAACGGCACGCCATTATCCAGCCCGATAACGAGACCGTTGGCGCCGTCGCGGCGGCTATACAGGGCTGCGTTGGGCTGCATCGCTCCTGGCTTGATCCAGGCAGACCATGTGAATGCAGCGTTGTCGCTCAAGGCGAGCGACGATGCAGCCGGCAGAGTCAGCACGCCGCGACCGTCGAGGCGCAAGCCGGTGCCGATCAGCGAGCCGTCTGCGGGCTGGCCGACGCTTTGCGCATTGTTGGCCCAGACCGACGCGTCCAGCGCCGGCGTGCCCCGTTCGTTGAAGTGATAGACCAGTAGCGTATCCGGATCGTAAGTCCCCTTCGGATCGCTGGTCGCGACCGCCTTCTTGTTGCCCGAATAGAGCCAGATGTCGGTCTTGGCGCCGGGCTGAAGGTTGGGCACGGCCACCCAGAGCAGCGCCTCGCCGAGCAGCGAGTCGTACTTCTCGATGTGGTGCTTCAGCGGTGTCTTGTCGTCGCCGGCCACGAAGCGCAGGTCGCTGCCGTCATCCTTGGCGGATGCAAAGCGGAAATTTCCGACATGCAGCCGAACCAGGACGGGCGCAGTCCCGATCGGATCGGTAATGCCGGCACCCGATGCGCTGGCGTCGATCGTGATTTTCTTGCGGAGCTGCCACTCGTCGTTCCACCACGCCCTGGCAGGCGACGGACACAACATTGCGGCAGCAACCAACGCCGGCACCAGTCCTGTCAGAGCTCGCCGAAGCGCCGATCGGCACACGCCAGCCATATGATCCCATCCCGCAGTCATCAGAATTCACCCCAGATTCGGAAATTGACGCGCGGACTCCTCGCGCTCGAGTAGGTCTGACTGACCATCGGCACCGAATAAACCAGCGTGCCGTTCAGGTAGTCGAACATCTTGAATCGGCTGCCGACGCCGTAGCTCCACAGATTGAACTGCGATTGCTGGTCGGGAAGTGCGTTCAGCATGGTCGCCATGCCGGCGTCCGCAAATGCGAACGCCCGCCATTCGTTGAAGATCGTGAAGCGCGCCTTGCCCTGCCCGGTCTCGTCCTTCATCCGGCTTTGCAGCATCTCGCCCACATTGGGGCTGCGCAGCTCGAGATTGCCGACAACGCCGTTGTCGCCGAGCGTCTCCGACTCGAGATAGCCGCGCACGGTGTCGAGGCCGCCGACGCTGAACTGCTCGCTCGAGACCAGCGGTCCGTCCGCGACCTGTCCCTGCACCTTGCCGTAGAGCTGGAAGCCTTCCGGCAATTCCTGGGTATGCGCGACATCGACGTTGAAATGGGTGAAACTGGGGGAAGCCGCGTAGCGCTTGTTGTCGAACGGCACCACGCCATCGCCCAGCGGCCGCAGATTGTAGGTGACGGCAGCATTGAACTGGGTCGTGAACCCCTCGTCCTGGAATGTCGCGCCATAACTTGCGACAAACGGATAATAGGTGACCGGAGATGAGAAGCCGACACCGCCGAGCTTTACGGTCTGATCGAAATGCTTGTAGTCGACCCCGGCCGAAAGCGTATGGAACAGGTTTTCCCGCGTCGGCAGCGTCATCACCGCGCGACTGCCGATGATCTCTCCGGGCCCGATCACGTTCGTGCCGCCCACGGTCGCGACATCGCTGCTCGATTTCACGCCGTAGAACAGGACGCTCAGCCAATCGACGTTCTGCACCCGCGCCAGATAGGAGCCGGAAAACACTTCTGCGTCGCCCGGACGCTCCGGCGCGACCTGATAGCTGAAATTGACGGAGTGGCCGAGCTGCCAGAGATTGTCGTAGTGCACGGTGCTGCTGACGCGCAGCGCCGTCGTATTGGGGGACTTGCGGTTATTCACTTCGACGTTGGCATGTATCGGGACCTTGTCCTCGACATTCAGGTCGACGTCGACCGTGCCCGGCGTCACACCGGCGCGCAGGGCGGGAGTTACGCGTCGATCGGGCCACTGGTTGAGCGCGACGATATCCTTGGTAACTTCGTTGAAGTTCGGGACCGTCCCCTCCTTGAGAGAGCCCGCTCCCTCGGCGATCTTGTCGAGCCGGAAATAGCGCGCGTTCTTGACCCGCAGACGGCCGACCTTCAGCTCCGTCACCTTGAGGGTGATCATCCTGGCCTGCGCATTCTGCTGCGGAACGGAGACGCTGACGGTCTGATAACCCCTGTCGTGATATGCTTTCTCGAGTGCCGTTCGCGCCTTTTCGACGTCGTCGGCACTCTTGTTCGGCCCGAGATATGGATACACCGCCTCTTCGATGTCGATCTGCGGGAGCGTCTCGGCGCCCTGGATCGCGAAATCGTCGATGTCGAACCGCTGCACGGCGGCGGCCGGCTTTTGCGCGGCAGCAGCTTCACTTGCCGGGGGAGCGGACGGGTTGTTAGTCTTCGGCGCTCCGGATGCGGAGACCTTGGCCGCATGGGCCGGAAGCGCGGCAACGAGGCCGCCGGCCAACATGCCCGCCGTCAGACAAAGCAACGCCGTGCCCGCCGACGCATGCCGGCGGTGCTCGCAATCAATTCCACTTTTCACAGATGCCCCGCCCGACTCCCGAACCAGCTAAACGAGGTCACGGCCGGACACCGTGATCACGTCCCCTCGCTCTAAAGACGATTGGGCCGCGCCCAACCCGCAAAACTTTTTTGCAAGATCGGGAAACGTTAGCGATTATTTTAGGAGCAGCATCTGGCGTGATGTGCCGGCATCGATTCGCGCGCAGTAACGAGAATGGGCGCGGCAACGAGTCTGCGCATATTCGAACCCGGCCGGATGAGGCTCAACCGAGCAGCACAACTCCGCCCGGCAGCGACCGCGCCTGGGCTCCGAACAGCTGCTGAACCTGGGGCACGAAATCCCCGAGCTTGTCGATCTGAAACGTGCCGTTGACCATGCGGCGTTTGAGATCCGCATTGGTGATGATGATCTTGCCGGAACGATAACGATTGACCTCTTCCACGACGTCCGCAAGCGGCCGATCGCGGAAGATCAGGAGCCCTGATTGCCAGGCTGTCACCTGCCCCGTGTCGACCTGCACCGAGGCTTCGATGCCGCCCGGCGCATAGGACACCTGCTGTGCCCTGCCAAGTCGCACCGTTCTCTCGCCTTGCGCAACATCAACGCTGCCGCTCAGGCAGGTCACCGACACGGCGCCATCGAGGCAACGCGCGTTGAAATCCGCTTCCACCGCGGAGATCTGACCATTCGCCGCCAGCAGCACAAAGGGGGTGGCGGCGGACGTCGCCGCTACAGAGGCTTCGCCCGATATCAGTTCAATCCGGGTTTCGTTTGACGCCGAACGCAGCGCGATGCTGGTCTGCGTATTCAGCTCCAGAGACACGTTCGGCGCGACCGCGATTTTGCGCAACTCGCCCTTTCCGGTCCGGTAATCGGCGGAGAGTTCTCCGAGCGACGGCCAAAGGCCAAGCGGCGGACGAACGATTGCGTACTCCACCGCGGCCGCTGCCGCGGCGCCCGCACCTCCCAGAAAGGCGCGCCGTCCAATGGGCCGGGACACCGGTCTTCGTGTCAGCCGTGC
Source organism: Bradyrhizobium sp. CIR18 (assembly GCF_014198295.1). Lineage (NCBI taxonomy): Bacteria > Pseudomonadati > Pseudomonadota > Alphaproteobacteria > Hyphomicrobiales > Nitrobacteraceae > Bradyrhizobium > Bradyrhizobium sp. CIR18. Next base: position 176,930 of record NZ_JACIHF010000004.1, read on the forward strand.
GACGTCTCCTGTCACCGGCCGATCCGCCAACTCCTGCGCAGCGACGCCCGCATGACGAAAGACCCGAGCCGCGTTCCTGAAGGCGGCTTCGTGCGCGCCGCTTTGCTGACGCCACGCTTGCAGCGCCTCGACGTCTGCCCTGGTCGGTTCACCCGTCTTGAGGCGAACGACGAAGTCCAGGGCTTCGTGCAGAAGCGCATCCGGCTCAGTTGTTTCGTTGGTCGCGGTCAAGATCCCTAGCCCATCTATCGCACTCGCCAGACCGGTACCCACACCGGGCCAAAGACGGTCAGAGGCGATATGTTATCGATTCCCCTCAATTTCGAACAGCACCCTCCGGACCGGGACATCGGCCGCAACGCCCCGGCAATCAACGGCAAGACACATCCGCGGTCGGGGAAGCGAGCGGCCGCGACTGCCGGCTTAGCCCACCTTGCAATCGCTGTCACTGCCGTCACCTGCGTCATTCCCCCCGGAAATCCTCTGTTTAGCTCGCGGCCTGAGACGCCTGCCGGTGCATCTATTCGATAGACGAATGGCGCCCGGCTATCCCGAAGAAAAACCGTGCAAGGATAGCCTATCGATCAAACCTTCTGCCTGCGCCAGGCGAAAAAAGCCCTCCGATGCGCCGGGTTGCAATATCGACGCGCTCAGGATCGCGGACGCGGGCCGCCGAGACGGCGTCGCAATGTATGTTCGAGGCTGTCGGCACAATGGCCAAGCGCCAGCTTCAGATCGCTCTCGACGGTCCGGATGCTGACATTGAGACGTGCTGCGACCTGGTGCGCTGGTTGCCCCTCGATCGAAATACTCCGAAGAACCTCGCGGGGCCGTGGCGGCAACTCGGCAAGCGCGCGCTTGAATGCCTCGATTTCCGAACGCGCCTCGACCACTCTGGCCGGATCGGGTTCGTCATCACGTATATCGAGAAGCGCATCTATCTCCGACGCGCTGACACGATAGTTCTGCGCTTTCTGGCGATCCTTCGCGATATTGATGGCGGTACGAAAGATGTAATCGGCAGGACTGCGTACGGGCTCAGCATCCGTGACTCGGTCGAGACGCAGAAACGTTTCGTGCAAGGCTTCGTGGGCGAAATCGGCCGATCCTAACCGGCGCGTAAGCTTCCGGATCAGGCCTTCATAGTTCTCGACCAACTGCCCCCGCAGCCGTATTCGATTGCTATCAGCCACGTTTCACGTGCCCAACATACTCTGGTATTTCCGGCGCAAACATTACCTACGCAACTACTGCAAAAGGTTCGGAAGGTCGTAGCGTTGCCGGGCTACACATTTATGACACAAGGCGCGAGCGACGACATCGCGTCCGGCCCGCCACTGCACGAATGCTTGTCCATCGCCCAAGCACGGACTTCATGACGGTCAAAACTCGAGCTCCAGATGAATATTGAGCCGATCCGGCAGCTCGGGCGGGATCGGCGGCAGCGGCTGGGCTCGCCGGATGGTCTCGATCGCCTCCTTGTCGAGCAGCAATTGACCCGAGCTCGTCCGAACCCAGACGCCGAGTAGCGTACCATCCCTGGCCATGGCGAACTGCGTGACGACCGTTCCTTCAAGGTGCATCGCGCGCGCCGCGTTGGGATAGCGCTGATAGCGCGAAACGTGCCGAAGCAGCGACTGCTGAAATTTGATGGCGGCGCTGCTGGCAGGTCCGCTCACGGCCGACGGCGTCGACATGACATTTGAGGGCGGAGCGTCTCCGGGCGTGAAGCTTCTCGCTTTCGGGACCGGAACGGGATCGTCGGATGGCGTCGGATTTGGATCCTTCAATGGCGTATCGGCGCTGCTGGCGACATTCTCCTTTTCCGGTTGAGAATCCGAAGCGACTGCTATCGGAACGGCATCGGGCCGCGGAAGCAGCTGAACCTGCACGATCGCAGCCGACTGTTGTCCCGGAGAGCCGGCTGGCACTTGCATCCTGATCCAGTAAACGCCACCAACGAAAAGAACGGCCGCCAGGGCGGGAATACCCAGCAGGCGATAGAACTCTCCTGATGGCGAGGCGGCATCCAGGTCGTCGTCTCGATAGGATCCAAAGACCGCCGCTCGTCCCTTCTCGTTTCCGGGGCGGACATCGCTGTCGCTCATTGCAGGGACTTCACCATGATGACGACGCGGACCGGCTGTGGCGTATTCGCTGGCGCCGGCTTGCTGATCGTCAAGCCCCGAAGCGCCGCCGACACCGCAAGATCCCGTTCATGGTCCCCGGTCGAGCGGAATAACTCGGTGCGTTCGATCGTGCGCGCGGGATCGATCCAGATATCCAGCACCGCGCGATAATTGCCATCGCGCGTCCTTGCGTTCTTTCGAAGTGCATTCTGAATGTCCATCTGCACTCTTTGGCTATAATCCTGCAATCTGGCGGCGTCGTCGGCATCGCCGGTCTGACGCACGCGCAATCTTCCCAGGAACAGGTCCGATGTTGCGAGCGGAGCCGCCGGAGGTGCATAGCCGACACCTTCTGCGCTGGGAAGAGCAAGCGTGATGGCGTCGGGACGAATATAGCGCACCTTCAGCTCCGTGCCCGCGAGCAGCAGGTTCAGCGCTTCATCGGCGGCATACGTTCCTTCAACCGCGACCGACGTTCGACCGACCGCGGAGTTGCTTTCATAGAGCACTTGAATGCCGGTGATCTGTCCATAGGCTTGCAGCGCACCAGCCAGGGACTGTGCCGGAATGCGGAATGCGATCGGCCTTTCCGCACGCGCCACCCGGTCTTCTTCCGCGGCATTGGCGCCGAGGATGACCGTCATCAGCCAGGCGGGCAATAGCACCAGCAAGCGGAACGCGGCGCGGCGACCGCCTCGAGGACCGTCGGCATCCGACGCCGCGACGCCATGCAATGTAACTGCTTTCATCGTGCTGCTCTTGTCGACCAGAAACCGCACTTCGGCTGTTTGGATCGTTGAAGCGCGGGCGATGCCTCCTCTATATCGTTTGCATGACAGTGATCTAACCGGTGCATCCGGCCGGGTGGGCCCCACCCGGCCGATCGATACGAACCGGCACGACCGGACGTCGGACCCGGATGCCTGCCCGGGCCCTGCCTTAGAGCGACGCCTTGCGCCCCAGCCGCTGCAACAGCACGGCTCGCTCGTCCTCCGTCAGGTTCTTCAACTGCTCGGCCGTGAACTCGCCATTGCCGAGCACGCGGAACATGCCGTTCGGATCGTAGCTCTGCTTGTCGGGCGCCCGCCGCTTCTCATCGTCGCCGGCGTCGGGCTGAGGAGACTGACCGCCGCCGCCACCACCACCGTACCCGAGAACTTCGACGATGATCACCGACGGCCGATCCGAAGATCCCTGCTTGGTCACGTCCTTCACGGCGTCATTTGCAGCCTTGTCCTTGGTATCGATCGCGAGCGGCGCAGTTTTGACCTCCGCCTTCGGCACTCCTTTGCTCTGGCCCGACACCTGGATGTTGTCCACGTTGACGACGAAGCGCGCCGCAATGAGGATGTCGCCGCTGACGCGGATGCCGGCGTCGCCGGCATTCACGGTACCCTGGGGAGCGATCAGGTTGACGTCACCTTCCGTCACCCCGGTGAAGCCGATGATCGTTCCGATGCCGCTTCCGGAGATATCGGCCTTCTCGATCACGCGCGTGACGGCATCGAGATCGGTCTGGATCTCCGGTGCCGACGGCACGCGCGCGGTCTTGGCGCCGCGGCCGGCGTCGATGTCGCCCTGCGTCGACCAGATGATCTCGTTGCCGCCGGCAAAGGTCAGGATACGCGAGCGGTTCACGGTGACGCTGTCGCGCGCAAAGAGGTTGATGTCGCCCGGTCCCAGTGTGACGAGGCCGAACTCCACCGGCGCCGGCTTGCCGAGCGCAGCAACTTGCAGGCCGCCACCGGGGGTCAAGACCTCGATGCTGCCGCCCGACATGGTGCGGAACTTGGCATTTCCGGTCCTGACGTCGCCCGCCCAGTCGCTGCCCGGGAACAGCGTCTCGATCGCGGCATAACCGCGATTATAACCGCCATTGCGTGGCTTACCGCTCGTGTCGGGTGTGTTCTGGTCATCGCCTGCGGCCCGTAGCTCCTGCATGTAGACCTGCCGAACGAAGCGTTCGCGCACCAGCATCGGCAGGGTCTGGAATTTGGTCCAGGCATCAAGCGGAGACAGCTTCTCGCCGGTCACGTCCTCCACGAAGGAGACGATGCCGGTGCGGGTCCTGTGCGGCCCGGAGGAACGTTGCTCGAATGCGTCGGTCAGATAGAGCGGTACCACCGTGCCGTCCGCCAACGTGGTCTTGAGATAATCGGGCATCTTCCCGATGTTTGCCGGATCGAGATAGACCGCCAGGAACGCATCATAGGATGGTTGCTTGCCCTTGAGGCCCGCCATCACGGTGATCGCCGCGCTCTGCTGAGGCAGGCCGAGGATCTGCGTGAAATCCTTTGGCCGGTTGTTGGAATCATATTCCTGATTGCCTGTGCTGAAGATCGCCAATTCCGGCGCGTATACGTCACGGCCCGCGCTCACCTGCATTGCGCCCGGTCCCTGGACAAAGATCGAGCCTCGCACCGGGCCGCCGATGATGTCGTTGCCGGCCTCGAGTAACGACACGTCGGTCGGATGAACGTTGCGCAGTGAGTAGTTGATGTTGCGGATATCCGTGCCGGCACGGAACCAGGTCTGCTCGTTGGCCATGACGCCGGCCGTGAGGATCGAGCCGCTCTGGGTTATTAGCGTTCCAACGATCGATCCGTTCAAGGCATAGACACGGCTCGGCTCGTAGTCTGCCTCGTTCGGCAGATGGTCGGGATTGCGAAGGTTGTACAGATGCAGCGTGTGGCCGGCGATATTGCTGGCCGGCGCGGAGAAGGGATTGACCAGGACGTTGTGGAGCCCGCTCAGGGTGTCCGGCGAGGAACCGCCGAGGTTGACCGGAGAGGAAACGGTGCCTCCCACAGGCTCGAACGGTGACGGAATCATCTCAAGCGCAGCGCGGGACATGACGATTTCGCCGACGAGGACGTCGTTTGCGGCGAGAAGCCGCAGCTCCGGATTTCTGCTCGGCATCGTGTACAGCGTGCTGTTCAGCACGGAGCCGTTCAGCGCCGTGACGCGCGTTTTCGACGGATAGATATTTGCGGCCAACGAGTTCACATTCGCAAACACCTGCAAGGCCGGCGTCGTTATGTCCTTGGACAGATATGTCGCCTGCCCGACCAGGATCACGTCTCCGCCCGTCGATGTCAGGTTGAGCGCGGTGCGCTCGCTTTGACTGCTCATGAACGTCAGTTCGTGGGACATCCCCTTGCCGACCAGAAGCGGATCGAGGACCGTTTGCAGCCGCAGGTCGCCTGCGGTTCGCACGTCCAGGGTTGCGTCACCGAGCGACAGGATCGGGGCGATCGGATAGGTGACGATTTGCGTCCCTACCAGCGCCTTGACATCGCGCCCGACCGCAAATTCGCCAGCGGTAATCGTTCCGGCTCCGCGCCCGATGTAGTAATAGCCGGCGCGAACAGCGCCGCCCGCCTCAACGGTCATCGCGCCGCCGTTGCGCAGTTCCAGGAGCTTTGCCTCCGTCGTGGAGCGCCCGCCCCGCACACGGCCATTGGTCGGCAGCGCGACCGTCAGATTGTTGAGATCGCCATCGGCGCGGACTTCGACATTGCCGCCGCCGAGCGCGCCGACCCCGCGCAGGAAGTTGGCGTAGTCAATCCACCAGGAGCTTTGTTGAGCCGGCATCTGGCCGTAGGCGGAATGAGCCCAGGGACCGAAGACGTAGGCGTTATCCGTCGCTCCCTGCCGGTTTAGCCACTCCGAATAGTGCTGCATCTGCGAGCGGTCTGCCGGCAGGGCCACGTCGATATTGCCGCCGACCGCAACGGCGAGATGGCCGCCGCCCACTCCGTAGGTCGCGTTCGCCGGCGCGGTGGTGAAATCGTTGAACGTGGCGAGATCGCGCCGGCCAGCGGTATAGATCGAGGCGCCGCCCTTGAGCTGCAGATCACCACGCGCCGCGATGCTGACGTCGCCGGTGCCGGTGCGAACCATGGTGATCGGATTGACGGTGGTCGTGGTCGGCCCGGGCTTGGTCGTCGCATAGAGCGAAGTGATGGTCGCAAGATTGGGGACGATCTTCGTCAGGTAGAAGTCCTTGAAGGTCGAGTACTTCGTGATGACGTTGAGGCGGCTACCGCCGCTGGCGGCCGTGCTGGTCCATCTGAAGTCGGCCTGCGGTTGCGCCGGATTGGTGTTCAGGCCCTTCGCGGCGGCATAGTTATTCCAGAGGTCGAGCACGTAGCCGTAGGCTGGATCCGTCGGCAGACCGAAAGAAATCTGCGCGCTGGAATTGCTGTTGAGACGGGTGCCAGAGGTGGACTCCAGGCTCGCAGGCCAATCGGCGGGATTCATCGTCGTCGAACCAGGCGCACTGCCCGCGCCAAAGCTGGCAACCGAGTCGACAAGAGCGGTCGCGGCGACGGAATTCAGGCCGCTGACATAGGTGTAACCCGCCTGCTCGCTGAGCGTGATCTTGCCCGTCGCGCCGCTGGCGAGGCGCGTCGGGTCGGCGCTTTCGCCCATCGGCGTGGCGCCCGCGACGAGCCCCAAGCTCCAGGACGGCACCGCCACCCTCGAGCCGTCCGGCTCGGTGATGGAGGGGAACAGGACCGAATAAGCGAGCGCATTCGGCGCACTTGCGCCCGGCGAGTTGGCCTCTGCGCTATAGGGAACACCGACCAGCGTGGGCGGCGGCGTCACGGTTTCGGTTTTCCTCGTGCCGACCGTCGCAAAGGTGATACCGGCATAGACTGAAGGGTTGGTTGTGCTCGCGCTGTCGTAGGGCGAGAGATTGGACGTGGTACTGGTGCGGCCGACGTTGAACACCATGCTCAGGTTCGTCGAGATGGTGCCTTTGGCGGCGACGTATGTCGAATCCAGCGGGTTGGCGAACTGGAAGAAGCCGTCCGTCACGCTGCCCTTCAGATCGATATTGCCCCCGGCGCGCATAGTCAGGACGCCCGGCTCTCCGAGAATGCTGCCGCCGGTGCGATAAACCATGGTCGTATGGTCACGGAGCAAAGCGCTTTCCTTGCCGGCAACCACATAGGCCTTGCCCAGTACCGGCTCGATCGCCATCACGCCAGCCGCGAGCGCCGAGGCCTGATTGACCACGCCTGCGCCGAGATTCCAGTTACTCTTGAGCACGATGTCGCCGGAAAAATTGAGCTCCATGCCCGCGCGCGCGTGGAAGTTCGACTGGCTCGTCAGTGCGCCAAGATCCGCATAGCCGGCACTGACGTCGAAGTCGCGCACGAATTCGACCAGCGTGCCGGCGCCGTAATCTGCCAGCACATTGAGCTTGCCCGCCGCGGCCTTCGTGAGATCGAGTTCGGCCTGGCCGCCGCTATTGACGGTGACGCCGACGAAGCGCGGATCGGATGCAAGCGTCGCAAGGTCGAAGCGTTTGTAGCCCTCCAGCACGATCTCGCGCGCGCCGTTGATCGTGCCGGCAAAGCTGACATTCACCTTGTCGGCCCCTGGCTGCTCGATGACAGGCGCACGCAGGGTGACCTTGCCGCCTTCGCCGCCCGCCACGTCGATCACGCCGCCCAGTACCCGCAGCACGCCGTTCGAGATTCCGAGTGTGACCCGGCCGGAGCCGAGCCCGTCCACCGTGTCGGTCGCACCTGCCCGCAGCAGCGCCGCATTCGTCACGGTGAGACCCTGGCCGCCATAGATCGAGATCGAGCCGCCATAGGTCGCACGCGCGTCGATCGAGCCTGCGACGGTCACCGTTCCCTGATCGGCAGCCAGCGCGAATTCCTCGGCCGTGGTCGCACCGTCGAGCGTGACGTCGCCGGAACGAATCCGGAAGCTGCGCGATTTGGTGAAGCCGGCACCATTCAGGCGCTGGTTGAGCCCGCCGAAATCCGACAACGCGGCGATGTCGAGCGAGAAGGAGCCGCCGCGTTTGCCCGCAGCGGCCCTGGCATTGATCGTGCCTTCCAGCGTGACCTGGCTGCCGTCCTGTTCGATCGCGAGCGTGCCCGCACCGCCACCGATGGGACGTCCTTCGGAGTCGCGGGCCGAGCCGAGGTCGAGGGTCGCGCCGGACGCGAGCAGCACCGAGCCGCCGCGGGCCCCCAGCGAGATGGTTCCGGCATCGGCATATTCGGACACGTCGAAGAACTTCTTCTCGAAGCCCCCGACGTCGATCCGCGAACCCGCCGCGAGATTGACGTTGCCATTGGTGGCGTTCAGCTTGACCGTTCCGCCAAGCGCGTCAATGCGTCCGGCGAAATCGACGGCGCGGCCGGTGAGCGTCCAGCGGGAGCCGAGGCTGTCCTGGTCGCGCGCAGGGCTAGCCGTCCCGCAAGCGGCAACCGTGAGGATTCCGGTCGTGGTGACCGACTGCTGGCTGCCGCCCCGGCCGGTCATGACCGGCGCTGACAGAGTCACCGCCGCGCCGGCGACATCGAGCGAGCCCTTGCCTTCGCCGGTAATGCGTGTCGTTCCCGTCAGCACGATGGTGTCGAAACCACGCAGTGCCTTGGCGCCCTCACCCAGGGTCAGCTCGGTTGCCGTGAGCTTCAAACTGCCATGACCGGCGCCAACCGGCTCGCTGAACGTGCTCGCCGTATTTTCCAGCACAACCCGATTGCCGTTCACCGCGATCTCGCTGTTGCCACGGCCCACCAGCCCTACGGCATCGAGCGTCACGGCCTTGAGGCCCGACAGGTCCACCGCGCTGTGGAAATCGATGGTTGAATAGCTGCGCAAGGTCAGGTGCTGGGTGTTGTTGAGCGCGGCCAGTGCCGCGGCATCGAGCACCAGCCCGCTGCCGCCGCCGAAGCCAATCCGGCCCGAAGCCAGGGACAGCGCTGCGCCCGTCAGGCTGGCCTGGGTGACGAGCGCGTTCCCCGTCGCATCGATCAGAAGACTCTTGCCGCCGTCGAGGGTGGCACCGGCACCGATCGTCACCCGGCCGCCGACGGTCGTATCGACGTTCTTGCGGCGGACCCGCACCGCGTCGCCGTTGGACAGGCGGATCAAAGCACCCCAGTCGCGATCGGACGCCTGCGGGGCCATCACGAGATCGCCGGCGCCGGTCGGCGCCTCGCCGCGCGCGACGATGACGCTGCCTGCGGAGACATCGATGGTGTCGCTTGCGGCCAGGATGATCTCCGGTCCCGTCAACGCCGAATTTGCACTGTTGCGCACGACGATGTCGTGAGCCTGCACATCAACACGCAGACCGCCGACGTCGCCGCTGCGGAAACCACCGACCAGCAGGCTGCCGGCGCCGAAGCCGGACAGAGCAGCGGCATCGATGACCAGATAACCATCGGCCCGCAAAGTGCCGGCGCTCTGGTCGGCACCCAGGATTGCGATCTTGTTGGCGGCGATATCGACCAGGCCGCCGCGGCCCCCCGCTGCGGCCTGAGAATGCAACTCGCCCTTCAAGATCAGGTCCTGCGTCGCCTTGAACACCACCGAGCCGCCGTCGACCGGCAGACGCGGCGTGACGATCTGCTGACCTGTGAGCCGATACTGCGTCAGCTTGAACGCATCGGAGGCGAAGAAGGTGTTGGCGAAGGCTTCATTGTACTCGCTGTATTGCCTTAGCACAGAGCCCGACATCACGCGCCACGCGGACGACTGCTGGTCGCGGCTGCCGTCGAGCGCATTGGCGCGATAGCCGGACACGACCGCCGTGCCGTCGGCCATTACCGCGGACGTCGTCGCCCGGCCTGTCGAACCGGCGACTGCCTGGATCGCATAAGCGCCCGGAAGCATCGCGTAGGAGGCGGGCAGCAGCGTGTACCAGCCTGCCGGCAATCCGCTGCCGGCGTCGAGCCAGATGCGATCTCCGCTGCGGATCGACGCCGAGCTGGGCGCTGTCGCACCCGCGAAGGCCGGCATGACCGCGAACAGGCCCGGAAGCGCCAGCATGTCGTGTGAGCCGCCCGGTCCCGGCACGTGCTCCCATGCCATCAAGTCGCCGCCACCCTTGATGTTCACCACCGATCCGGGGGCGAGCTCGACCGTCGGCGCCTCGAGCGTCACGCGCTTTTCCGGCAGGCTGGCAATGGTTGTCGGCAACGGCCCGGTCGTCACCGTCCAGTTTTCGTTGTTGCTAAGAGCACCGTAAGGCAGCACGAGGCCGTCGCCGGTCACCGAGGTGACGCTGCCGGCGCCGAGGGTGAGGCGCTGGCTGGCCTTGAAGCGTGATCTGGCCGAACGGCGCGCGCAGGGTGCCGTTCTGCTCGATCGTCGGCGCTTCGAGCGTCAGAGTCCCGCCGGCCGACAGTGCCAGACCGGGAGTTCCGTTCTGCTGCACGATGAGTTTGTCGCTGGCCCTGATCGTCGCGTTGATCTGCGAGGTGGGATAGATCTGACCGGCCTTTACTATCAGCGTGCCGTCGACGTCCAGGAACGCGGACTGGCTGACATTACTGTGCGTCAGCCGGATGTCACTCGCCTCGAGCACCGTTCGTTCGAAGCCGCGGATGTTTGCCTGCACGATGTCGATCACGGACCCGGCCAGCGTCAGCGTGCCTGCGCGCACCGGATTGCTCGGCGCCAGGCTGAACAACGAGATGTAAGGCGCAAAGAACCGCGAGCTGGCGCCGTTGCCGTTGATCAGGGATCCCGTGATCGAAATCGAGCCGCTGAAGGCGAGGTCGACACCATCCAGCCGTGTCGTCGACGGGAGAACGAGATCGGCGAAGCCGGCCCCCTGCAGGCTCGAGCTGCGCACGACCAGACCGGACTGGGAAGCCGCCGTTTCGGACAGGATTACGGTCGACAGCGCAGACGCCAACGTCACCTTGCCGCCACGTGCGCCACTGCCCCCGCTCTGGCCGCGCCAGGCTCCCTGCACCAAGCCCTGCTGGGCTTTGACACTGATCGAACCGCCATTGCTGGCGAGGCTGACTGGCGCGAACTGGTGGTCATTCGACTCGATGTCGAATTCGCCACTGACACCCGCGACGTCGACCAGCGAGCCGGCTTCGAGTGCGACCGTGGCCGCCTCAAACGCAACCGAGCCGCCATTGCGTACGACGCCGCTGCGGCGTCCCTTGACGTCGATTTCGCCGACTGCCGTACCGCGCGCGACGATCGCGCCAGTATTTGCCACAACGATCGATCCTGTGCTTGCAGCAAGATTGATCGTGCCAGCCAGGGCCTCCACCCTGCCGGCAACAGACAGTGTACCGGTCGAAGAACCGAGCAGGGACAGCGCGATCGTGCCGCCGGTGTCCGTCCGCACCGTCGCTCCCGCGCCGACCGTCACGGACCTGCCGCTGAGCGAGAGCGACGTCGGCTTGAGCGCCAGGCGCTGCGACGGCGACAACACGGCGAGCGGGCCCATCTCGCTGATCGACGTGCCCGTGCTGAAGCCCGAGACGTCGACGCCCTTGAGATCAACGTTGTATGGGAGCTGCGTGACGCTTGCTCCTTCGGCGATCGTGATATCGCCGCCCGTGGAGATCTGGAGCGAACGGAAACCACGCTCCGAGAACAGGGTTTCCGACAGGCGAACGGTGTTGGGGGACGTCGGCGTACCGCCTCCGATCTGCAGCGACTCCGTAGTCAGATTCATGGCCAGACTGCCGCCGGAGCCAGCCGCATAGGCCCGCATATCGGCGTTCGCCAATTCCGCCACTTCGGTCGTGTTCAGCGTAATCTTGCCGGCATCGCCGAATTTCACTTGCGGCTTGCCGCCGCGCAGCCTGTACCAGCCACCGCCGGATACATCGAGCACGACGCCCGGCTGATAGTGGGCCTGGTCGAGCGTGATGCTGCCGCCATTGACGACCGGCGGCAGCGCGGAGGCAGCGCCGCCTTTCACCTGGTTGACCCATTGGCCGCTGACGTCGATGGCCGCACCGGCTCCGAATGATACGTTCTCCGCGCCCAAGAGGTTGACATTGCCGCCGGGTGCGTGAATCACCCCGTCGATCTTGAAATCCTGGCTATATGCAACGGTGGAATTGGCCTTGATCGAAAACGTGCTGCCCGGCGTCAGCTCGAGCGTCGTGCCCTTCTCGATCGTGACGTTATTGGAGACGTAGAGCTCGATCTTCCCCAGTCCGGCATCTGCAAGCGCATCCGAGTCGAGATAGGTCGTTCGCAACCGGAACGAATCCTGGTTGCCGGGAGCGCCCGAATACCAGGTGGACGGAAGCTGCGACGTGGCCGTGAAATTCGTCGGCAGCTGTGTGGGATCCTTGGAGATCACGAGCTTGCCGAGCAGCCAGAGCCGATCTTCGTCGCCGTCGCCGCCGAACGTCAGCGAGCCGGCCTTGGCGGTCTTGCCGCTTACGGCTTGACGCTCGCCGACGATCACGCCGCCCCAGTAGCCGCCCTCCAGCGCAACACCTTCGGTGGCATAGAACTGGATGGCGCCGGCGTCGCGTCCCTCGGTGAAGCCACGTTCGAAGTGGCTCGTCGACCACGGCGTGCTCCAGGACTCCGATTTACCCCAATTGTTGTGCGTGCGATTGAACCCGCCGGCGAAACCGACGTAGATCCTGTCCGGCGTCGCCGAGGCGATGTCGTAGATTTTTCCATCGGCGCCGAGCAACTTCGTCGAGTTGACCATTCCGTCCTGATAGCGGAACGACCCGCCCGAGACATCGAGCAACGAGCCCTGACGGGTGATGATCGAGCCGGCCGATTTGAGGGTGATGTTGCCGCCAATGGTCGACAGCTCGGCGAGATTTGTCTTGCTGTTGCCGATCCAGGCCGAGACGTCGCCCAGCGGCGTCCCGATCCATTCGCCCGCGGCCCCTCCCCAGTTCACGCCGGCCATAGCGCCATCGGCGAAGACGCCGCTGGCGCTGCGATCGACCGTGATCTTCTGGCCCCGCAGCCACGAATTCCGCAGCAGCGGTGAATCACGCAACTCGTTGATGCGCAATTCGGCCTGCACAAATCTCCGCGACATCGGGATCAGGACGTCCTGCACGCCGGCGGCGCTGACATAGGCATCCTCGCCGATATAGATCCGGCTACCGTCACGGACCGGCGTCTCGCCGTTGATGGGCTCCTCGGTGGGCGCGGGCACCGTGCTGGCCACGATGCTGATGGTGCCGGCGGGAACCAGAATGTTCGCCTGCGCCCCGATATCGATCAGGTTACCGCGTAATTCGACGCGCCCCGGCTTGTAGCGCGTGGCCTTCGCCGTCTCCTCGATCTCACTCGTGTCGGTGGCATCAGGCAGAACGGCGGTGACGCTGCCCGGCGAAAGATGCAGGTCACCCGTCTTCCAATACACGAGCTGGGCGTCGAGGCTGCCGCTCGAGGCCATCATGCCGTTGCTGTAGGCATCCAGTCGGATCGATCCTTCGCGGTTGTTGAGCGCGGTTGCCGCCAGCATCACGCCGCCCTGGAAGATCTCGCGCCCCATCACGGTGATGTTGCCGCGATCGGATTGCACGACGCCGGTGTTCACGACCTTGTAGCCGACCGATGCCGCGCGCGCGTACATCTCGGGCAGCAGGATGTCGCGAACGCTTTCGCCCCAGGGTTTCTCCGTGAAGAGATCCCAGCCGGCGATCGCACCCATCAAATGGTTGTAGTTGAACAGCCAGGGCATCGGGGCCGTCACGGCGACGTCCACGCCGCGTACGTCGCTCGGATTGGTTCTCAGATAGACCTGTTCGCCGGCAGCCATGATGATCTGGCCGTCGGGGACGCTGATTTGGCCGGCATTGGAAACGATCGGCGCGAACAGCATTGCCTTGCCGCCGGTCTTCGCGCTGATCTGAGCTCCAGCCTGGATGGTGACGTCACCCGGCACGCCATCCGGCGTGAAGCGCGCAGGCTGGCTCGGATCGGTGGCCGGCTTCTGCGAATTGGCCAGCCGCGGATTGTATTCGCCGAAGGTCGGCAGGTGAATGTCGTTGGTGAGCACTATGGAGGTGTTGATCCCAGCCAGGAACTGCGCGTTCGACAAGGCGAGAGATGTGGCCACGAGGGTGCCGACATCCACCTGGCTGGAGCCACCGAAGATGATCCCGTTCTTGTTGATGATATAAACCTGCCCCTCGCTCCTGATGGTGCCGAGAATCTGGCTGGGAACGAGGCTCGGGTCGAGGACACGGTTGAGCGCGATCCAGTTGGCGGCGCCACCGCCTCCGGCGGACTGGTTGAAATACAAGTCGGTCTCGCGTCCGACATTGAACTTGTTCCAGGTCAGGATCGCCTTCTGCTGGTTCTGCACGACCTCGACCTGGACCCGCCCATTCGAGCCTGTCGATTGGGTCGGCTGAGCGGCGCCGGTCCAGGCCGGTTGGCCGTCGATCACCGCGGTGGGATTGCTGGTCGGATTGAGACCTCCGGGAGCCAAACCATTCGGCACATTCGGAAGCAGATTTCCGGGATGATTTCTGTTCAGGCCGAGATTATTCGGACCGATCAACGCGCCGGCTCTCGCCGCCGCCTGCACGTCGCGCATCGCACGGAGCGACGCGTTGATCCGGCTCATCGCCTGCGCTGATGCGATCGATGCCGCCTGCCCCGCCGTGTTGGTCGTCACGGCGACGTTTGCCACCGGGCTCGCGCTGCCGCTGCCGAGGTTGCGCGCATCGGCCGCAGCCGACCCCACCAGCAATGCAGCCACACTGGCACCGCTGAGAAACATCGCGTGTCTGACGGACCGGGACGAGCGAAAACGGACGGTGCGGTGGGACAAGACGGCATTCCTTCTGGCAGCACGGCTAAACCCGATGAAGGGTCGTGCCTCGTCATTCCGAGCGATGACGATCTAGCTCTAAGACGGAAGCCTGTAGGCGAACGCGCACGGTTTCTGTGTGAAAGTTTCTTGTCAGCGGGGCGTCAGCCCAGCAGAACCAGGCCGCCCGGCAGCTTTCGGGCCTTGACATCGAAGGCCTGTTCGAGGCGCACGAGGATTTCATCCATCTGATCGATGCGGAAGCGGCCACTGACCGGCCTCTGCGCGAGGCCTGGATTGACAAGGAGAATTCGGCCGGCGCGATAGCGATTGACCTCGTCCACCACATCCGCGAGCGGGGTAGCGCGGAACAGGACGATTCCGTGCTGCCAGGCGGATTCCGCCTCTGCGTCAATCGCGGCAACCCGACCGAGCCCGCTGGCGTCGTAACGCAAGCTCTGCGCCGGGCCGACGACGGCAGAACTGCCGTTGCGCTCGATGCGCACCTGTCCGTCGAAGCAGGCGACGCTCACCACCGTGCCGGCCGGGCCGTTCATGCAACGCACGTCAAAGCGTGCATGGCGGCCGATCGAACGCCCATCCGCCGCCAACACGACGAGCGGACGTACGCTCTCGACCGACTCGAAGAGCGCCTGCCCTGCAAGCAGCTCCAGGCGATCGCCCTCCCCGCCAGCGGGGTGGACCGCAATGCTGGTCTGCGTATTCAACCGGACCGTGACGTTCTCCGCCGGCCTGACTTGCCGCTGCTCGCCAACGGCCGTTCTGTAGTCGGCATTCAGTTCACGGAGGGACGGCCACAGGCCCAGCGGCGGGTTGGTAACAGCGACATAGGCGGCTGCGGCGGCAGCCAGCCCGCCACCGAGAAGTAGCCGGCGATCGAGCACCGGGCGTGGCGTCGGGTGGACCGGCAACGCCTCGATTTGGTTGCGCGGAATGCTCGCGCCGGCCCGGCGGATGTCGCGCCATACACCGCTCGCCGCAGCGAAGGCAGCCGCATGCTCCGGGCTCGCGGCACACCATCGTTGCAAGGTCTCGGCATCAGCAGACGTCGCATGACCGGAATCGATGCGCTGGACCCACGCGATCGCCTCGCGTTGCAGCAGGTCGAGCCTTTGCGTCTGTCCCTGAATCATGGAGTCATTCAGCCTGGTCATGGTCGCGATCACCGCGCGGCGGCGACAGGTCTCGATTCAATGACGAATTTCGCGGGTCCGGTGCGCAATCCGCGTCACCCATTTGCCTTTGCCGCGCCAGACAATACTCATGGGCGAGTTGCAGCTCCTTTGAGACAAGGCGCAAGGATACGCCAAGCCGATCCGCGATCTCCTGCCGCGCCATGTTGTCCACCCTGGCCGCGAGCAGGATGGTGCGACGGCGCGGCGGCAGCTCAGCGAGTATGGCGGCCATCGCATCCAGATCCGACCGTGCCTCCGCGACTTCGGCGGGACCAGGCGTCTCGTCGGCTACCTCGAGCAGATGCTCGATGTCGATCTTCGTCAAACGGCGCTTTTCAGCGCGACGATGGTCATGTGCCACGTTGAAGAGTATGCGCAGCAGATAGCTGACCGGATTGTGCAAGGTGCCAATCGTCGTATCCGTGCGGGCAAGGCGCAGCCAGGTGTCGTGCAGGACGTCACCCGCCATCTCGGACGAGCCCAGGCGGCGGGTCAAGCCCCGCTTGAGATCGTCATATCGGTCGAGCAGCAGCCGGCGCAGCATCGCCACGGAGGCTTCAGTCACCGCACGCCTCCGGCCGCCTGCGGCAACACCGTCGCACCACAACTCATTGTGACGCCCGAGGCCTGCGGCAGGACCACGATCAATACCGGCTGTGCAAAGCCGGGGGGCACCGGGGCACCCACACTGAACTGTCGAAGCGCGCTGTCGATGCCGCGGTCCAGCTCGGCCGTGCCGGCCGATCCAAGTCGTTCGAACCTGGCTACGGCCCCTGACGGCGCGATCCAGACCAGGGCCGCGATGCGATAGCTTCCCGGCCGCGCCCCGTTGGTCCGGCACAGAGCATCGCGCAGCCGCGCCTGAACGACACCATAGTATTGGCGCGCGAGAGCAGCAGCACTGCCTTCCTGCGGTCCGGCGGCTTCGGGCGCCGGGGCTAGAACGAACGAGCCGTCTTTCAGGAAGCGGGCGGTAAGGCCGGTGCCCGCAAGCAGCAGCTGCAGCGCCGTCTCCGGTTCAAAGCTGCCCTTGACGGCTTCTGAGGTGCGGCCCTGCGCAAGCGCCGGACTGTAGAGGACTTCGCGACCGGTCGCATCGCCGTATCGCTCGAGTGCGGAGGCAAGCTGCTGGGCCGGAATGTCGAACGACATAGGCGCGGACATTTCCGAGCTCGCGCGCGGCGACCCGATTGTTGCACCGTTTGGCTCCGCTTCGGCTGCAACGGCCGCAAACATCAAACACACAGCCAGATACGGCACGCGACGTGACACCAATCAATTGCTCCGGCAAGCCATCAGCACCGCGAGAGGCGAATGACGATCGTCCCGAACCTTGCCTGGATGCCACAAGAAGTTCTCAATATACGAACGTTTCTTGACAAGGATATGTCACTGATCACTTTCCGAGCCGGAAGCACGCAACGGGGCGGCGCCCGCTCTCGAGCAATGGTCTGAGCTTTCAAAGAAAGGTCGGTTGCGTGAATCACGAAGATTGCATCGATCAATAACGATGGAGCGCTTCAAATCAGGAAGTCATGAGGCGCGGCGTGATGCGGAACGTTATGAACGTGGGCGACCGCGTGTTCGTCCATTGCATTAGGAATCGATTTGCCGATGACGTGGAGGTCCTCTTCCTGACCGGGCGAAACGTGCGGACCGAGCGAGCCACCAAGCTCGACTACCGCGCCGAATGTGGGAGGAGTCGCATAGCTATCGAAGCGAAACGCCAATTCCGCGCCGCCAATCTCTGAGGCAACTTTAGCCGGCTGTACGGGTTCCAACGCGGTTGCAGCAGGTTGCGCAGCCTGCGGCCAGTTTCCGGCGTTACTGCCATTTGCGACGCTTGGTTCGACCATCTCGGCTGCTTCAGGTGCGTCTGAAAAATTTGAGTGCCTTGAATTGCCGCGTTCCACGCCATCTGCTTCAGCCGTCTTCGCTGAACCTGGTGAAGCTTCCGAAGCCGAGAAATGACGCTCGTTGTCGTTGCCGAAATTGTGCCCTGGCATAGAACCAGCTTCGGCTAACTCCGTGACTGCCGCCTTTGCAGACCCTGGCTCCGAATTGTGCTGTGAGTTACCGCGGCCCAGGCTACCGGGGCCTGGCTCACCGGGGTCGGCTGCTTCCGGCGCGTTTGCAGAGGCTGACTGCCCCGAATTGCCGTGCTCCACACCATCTGCTTCTACCGTCTTCGCTGACCCTCGCGAAGCGTCCGAAGCGGGGGGATGATGCTCGTTGTCATTGCCGACGCCATTTGCCCGCATGAAGCCAGCTTCAGTCAGCTCCGCTGGCTCCGAAGCGTACTGTGAGTTACCGCGGCCCAGGCTACCGGGGCCTGACTCACCGGGGTTGGCTGCTTCCGGCGCGTTTGCAGAGGCTGACTGCCCCGAATTGCCGTGCTCCACACCATCTGCTTCTGTCGTCTTCGCTGACCCTCGCGAAGCGTCCGAAGCGGGGGGATGATGCTCGTTGTCATTGCCGACGCCATTTGCCCGCATGAAGCCAGCTTCAGTCAG
>NZ_JACIHF010000004.1:195400-209211 GCF_014198295.1 Bradyrhizobium sp. CIR18
AGCTCCGCTGGCTCCGAAGCGGACTGTGAGTTGCCGCGGCCCGGGCTACCAAGGCCTGGCTCACCAGGGTCGGCTGCTTCCGGTGGTTTTGCAGAGGTTGAGTGCCCCGAATTGCCGTGCTCCACACCATCTGCTTCTGCCGTCTTCGCTGACCCTCGCGAAGCGTCCGAAGCGGGGGGATGATGCTCGTTGTCATTGCCGACGCCATTTCCCCGTATGAAGCCAGCTTCAGTCAACTCCGGTGGCTTCGAAGCGTGCTGGGAGTTACCGCGGCCCGGGCTACCAAGGCCTGGCTCACCAGGGTCGGCTGCTTCCGGTGGTTTTGCAGAGGTTGAGTGCCCCGAATTGCCGTGCTCCACGCCATCTGCTTCTGCCGTCTTCGCTGCCCCTCGCGAAGCGTCCGAAGCTGGGGGATGATGCTCGTTGTCATTGCCGACGCCATTTCCCCGTATGAAGCCAGCTTCAGTCAACTCCGGTGGCTTCGAAGCGTGCTGGGAGTTACCGCGGCCCGGGCTACCAAGGCCTGGCTCACCAGGGTCGGCTGCTTCCGGCGCGTTTGCAGAGCTTGAGTGCCCCGAATTGCCGTGCTCCACGCCATCTGCTTCTGCCGTCTTCGCTGCCCCTCGCGAAGCGTCCGAAGCGGGGGGATGATGCTCGTTGTCATTGCCGACGCCATTTCCCCGTATGAAGCCAGCTTCAGTCAACTCCGGTGGCTTCGAAGCGTGCTGGGAATTGCCGCGGCCCGGGCTACCAAGGCCTGGCTCACCAGGGTCGGCTGCTTCCGGTGGCTTTGCAGAGGCTGACTGCCCCGAATTGCCGTGCTCCACACCATCGGCTTCTGCCGTCTTCGCTGACCCTCGCGAAGCGTCCGAAGCGGGGGGATGATGTTCGTTGTCATTGCCGACGCCATTTCCCCGTATGATGCCAGCTTCAGACAACTCCGCTGCCGCCTTTGCAGACCCTGGCTCCGAAGCGTGCTGTGAACTACCGCCCGCTTCGGTGCTAGAGCCCCCGTTGATCGGCTCATTCTTCGATGTGAGATTTTCAACTGCCGTCACCGTCGCGCTATGAGCAAGCACGATCGGTGATACATGAGCCGACGGGGCGGACCCATCATCGTTCTCATCCGTTGTATTCACCGAATCGCTAGTGAAGGTTCTGAACCTGGTCGCTCCCCCTAAGCCGGTCCGAGCCTGCCCGAATTCGAACCTCAGGCCGTCATCGGCAAGAGTGTTCCAGACTGCAGCGGCTCCGAGTGTGCTCTCGCTCGTCCCGATAATTATGTGGGTACTGTCCGCATCCAGAACAGCTTCGGTTGCGGTCGCCGATGTCAGCGCTTCTTCGAGCTGCTCCAAGGTGATCGCGACAAACGTGCCTTCCGGCTGGCCGGCGAAATCCGCCTCTGCAATGGAGACGATCCCCTGCAGATGGATTTCCAGCAGGCCCCGGTCCCCGACATCAAGAGTCCGATCGGTCGGATTCACGTAGACGATCGTTTCGTTGGTTGCGGGATTGTAGATCCAAGCGAGGGTATGCGGCGGTATAGACTTGCTTGCTGCTGTCATATGGAGCCAGGCAAGCGCTCCGAAAGCGGCAAGATTGATCCTGCTCGATCCAGATGCGAAATCGAAGCCGGAGTGGGAAGAGGTCGAATGGGAATCGATCGGGGAGCGAAAAACAACGTTTTCGCCAACGTTGCCGCCCATCAGTTGATCGCGGCCATCTCCGCCAATACCGGCACCGCGACCAGAGCCCAGTGAGCCAAGAGGTTCCTGCAGGTTGTCATCCGCAGCGCCATGGCTCATTTGGCTCGAAGTGCCTTCTCCAGCGACGCGTTCGTCGCCGGTGGTCACAAGCGCGGCAGGCAGGCGCAAATCGTGCAAAGGGAAAGCCGGAGGCGAGCCGTCTACATCATTGGTATCAGCATCGGCTATTGCGGCCAGTTTTGTGTTCGCATTCTCGCCGGTGACCACCACGAAGCTGTCGATCGGCGCTTTGCCCGGGTCATGCGATTGCACGGCAAGATGGGGGTCGTTCAGTGCGTAGATCAACGCACCGGTCAGAGTGGCGAAGGTGCCATACCCTCCGTGAGTCAACGTCGGCGTGGACGCAAGCCGCGGGAATTGATGTTCCGCAGTCGGGTCACCAACGATCTGTGTGTCGCTGGTTCCCCGCAGTAATGGCGTAGGAAGATTGGGCGTGCTCGATCCAACTGGGCCGTAGTCTTTCCATGGTTTGGAGCCTACGGATTGCTCAGCCGGGCGCAGCCCTTCCATTGCCGCCGTCGGGTTCGCGACCAGGCTCGCCTTGGCGAAGAGGTCCCTCTCGGTGGGCGTCTCGCCGGAGTCCCAGAGCACGAGGTGTCGGAGAATAGCTCTTTTCCAGGGCTCATATTCGGCATGCTCTCCAGCGCGACCGGCGCCATCGTCATCTGGATCCACATCGTTCGCTTCCGACGCCTTGAGTTCGTCCGCAATTGCGAACGCCAGAAACGCCAGCGCAGGCAGGCCGAAACCGGACGGGCGCTGCAACAACGCGAGGGTAGCGAGCACAGTTCTGTTGGTAATTTCAAGCTTCTGAAATATGTTGTACAGGTGTACTTTGACTGTCCCTGGGGAAACGTTTAGCTGGCGCGCGATCTCCTTATTCGACATTCCTTCTGAGACTAGCTGTACAATTTGACGTTCCCGGTGCGTCAACAGCTCCAGCATCGTTTCAATTTTGCCGCCGCCGTCAGTTCCCTCGCCGGCTGGAAAGAGATCGGATTGCTCGGGCGACACGCTGCGCTCTGTCATCAGCCGCAGTAATCGCAGCATAGTGGCCGAGGAAGCATGCTTCGAGATTGCGCTGGAGGCGCCAGCAGCAATAGCTGCGGCCAGATCGTGATCTGCTTCGGATTCGGTAAACAACACCAAGCGCGTGGAGAGATCCTCAGCTTTCGCAATCGCGAGGATCTCGGGTACCGTCAGATCTGGCAGGTTGTCAGCAACAAGCGTGACGTCGGGTCTCAAATTCCGAATTGCTTCGAGGCACCTTGTCCCATCGCTGCATGATGCGACAACGTCGAAGTCCTGCTGTGCCCCGAATACCGACTTCAGTCCCTGTAGAACGATCGGTTGTCGATCTACGATCAGAAGCCGGATCCGTCTCTGCTTCACAGACACGTCTAACATTGGAACTCTGCCTCGGCCCGGCCATCTATGTACTTCGGCATATGGCCGGGGCCAAGCGGGATTATTAAAATACAATTAATAGAATAGGGAAAGAGGGTAATAGAGTAGGGAAAGAGGGCCCAACGGCTTAAAAATGACCCAAAATCGCAAGCTTTTATGGTATTTAGGTGAGAAATATATCATTTGACCCAATGGCCATTGCGATTGACTGGCTTGACGCTTACCGCGCGGGCGACATCGAGGCGATCTTAGAAATGTATGCCGAAGGTGCCGTGGTTCGCTGCGGCTGCGGGGGCGTCAAGACCGTTACCGGCCACGAGGCACTTCGTGCCTATTGGATTGATCGCCTCCGAGAATATCCGGCGGGTACATTGAACGATCTCAATCCCTCGCACGACGGGACCATTATCTCGTACGTCACCAAGAGTGGTGTCATGAGTGCGCTCTTCTCGTTTGACGTTACCGGGAGGATCAAGGAGCTGGACTGCAGTCCCTGCCACTAGACCCGCGGCGCGATCCAAGCCCGCGTTGGGTCACGTGTTGGCCTTGCAGTGCAAAGCCGGCGTTCCCGTACGAACGCGTCGTTGCGAGCCCGTTGCGTGCCACTCCTTAGCGATGGCATGTCGAAGGACGATACGCCTTCAGCGTCTTCAACGCGGATATCGGTGGGCCATATTCCTACGTCGCGGCATGCGATTGTCGGGCCGCCCGCGCGCGCCATCGATCACGGGAACCATATCTGTGGTGGTCGGTTGGCTTGCTGTTGAGCTGCACTCCGCAGAGCGGCTCAACACATCGGCATGAGTTCTAGTGCCGAGTATCCGTCGGGAGCCAATCCCATGATGGACCATGCGACTAGAATTGGTAATCGTTTGTTAGCAGCGTTGCCGCCAGCGGATTTTGCTTTGCTAGCGCCTCATCTGCGGAAAGTCGTGATCGAACGCAATTCCGTGCTCATCCGATCGGGCGATCGGATCGAACATCTTCTCTTCCCCCTCAGCGGCGCGATCGCCGCGATCACGGAGCTGCCGAACGGGCAGACAGTTGCCACGGCGATAATCGGGCATGAGGGCGCTGTGGGTTTGACGACAGCATTTGGCGCATCCGCCGCGCCCGCGACCGCGGTCGTCCGCCTATCCGGGGCCGCGCTGCAGATCTCGCCTGCGCAATTCCTGGCAGCCCAGCATCGCAGCCCCGCAATCGCATCCATGGTGCAGGTCTTCACGATGTCGTTGTTGACGCAACTCCAGCACGTGGCGGCCTGCAATGCGCTGCATTCCGTCGAAGCGCGCTTAGCGCGCTGGCTTCTCCACATCCACGATCGTGCGAATGAAGGTGACCTGCTCCCGCTGACGCAAGAAACATTGTCGGAGTTGCTCGGCGTTCGCCGCACCACCGTCACGCATGTCGTGTGCACAATGCGCGCGTCAAGAGCGCTGAAATCCAGTCGGCGCGGCCAGCTCGAGATTGATCGGCCGCGGCTCGAAGCCGTGGCATGCGAGTGCTACAAGGTCATGAGTCGCAGAATCGATCGGATAGTCTCGCACGGCGCGGTCGGGCTCATTCCTGGGGCTCCAGCGCGGCACCCCCGCTCACCCGGTAGCCGAATAGCCGGGACAGGCTCGTAGGCCGGTTCGCTTTCCCGAGCCATCCGCACGCACCGCTTCGGTCATCCATTTGCTTTGGGACGCTCGCTACAACACCGCGATTTATTGAAACCAAGCAGCACGGGCATGAGCTTCGCCTGTGCGAAGCTGGAACGACTGCCCGCGGTCCGAGCTCGACATGGGGGACTGTCCGCCTTGCGCAGCTTGCGCTGACGATTCTCTTCTCGACCTACCCGGTCTCTGAGCTTCTCGAGTTCTGCGAGCTGAGCGACAAGCGCTTCGAGACGCTCTCGAAGAAGGGCCGCAGGATTCTGCGCTCGAATGCGGGTATTCATGACACGCCTCCTGACCGAGTCTCCCGGGAGGCCGCTCGGCTGGCCAGATATGCTTTCGGCCTCGCGTTTGACCTGTCGGAGCACAAGGCCCCGGCCCGGCTTGGCCGCACGGCAGCCCGTCGAGCTCCTTCATGGGATGAGAAGATCTTACCGGCTGGATTGGGTTGCGCTGGAAATTTGAGTACTAGCTCCGGGGCAATCGGCCTTGCGCTTTTCCTCGTCTTCTTCTGCGCAATCGACCCCACCATCTGCACTTGGAATTCCAGAGCCGCCGCCGGTCGCGAAGGGCCCTTTTGCATTGCCTCCGCCAGCACCGACCCCGCCGCTACCGCCGGATCCGCCGCCGGATGTCCCTCCGGCACGAGAAGATCCAGCAGAGCTACCACCAGGTGCTCCCCCACCCCCTGATGATCCGCCGCTGGAGCCCTCCGCGGCGGCCGCGGACGACCGATCATTGTCGAAGAACGACTGGCCGCTGTCGCTTTGCCTCGGCCCGTGCAGGCCGCCCGAACGGGCAATGGCTTTTGAGGTCAGGGAGGTGGACAGAAGCAGCGTCATGGCAGGGGGCGTCACGGCTGCAAATCTTCCGCAGGTCTTCAAAAACTCCCGCCGGTCGTCATCCTCGTTGCCGTCACGGGTCACGATGCGCCTCCTCGATTTAAAACGATATTTAGATTATTATATATTAAATAGATTTTCAACCAAGAATTTTCTTTACCTGGCGAGAGGTTGCTGAACGTGCGCATGCTCGGGACTGAAACTCGGCAATTTGCCGCGCTTCCCCCGATTTTCCGAGCACACTCGCCCGACGCACCGATTTGAGTTGCTTCCCGGAATTTAATTTAGTTAAATTAATTAACCACCGGGCGGGGCCCGGTTACAATGGATCACTGCGATGCCACTGCAATTCTATCGGTCCGTCCGGGACATGGAGATCTGGAGTGCGAGCAGCCACGGCTTCTCGTTCGTGATCAGTTTCGAAAGCCCGGGAGGTCCGGGCTTTCACGGACGCTTCGGCTACCTGGCGAGTTGGCGACCGCTCCACATCAACCAAGCCGCAATCAAGATTGGCGGCTCGCCCTTTCGAACGTTGTCCGAGGCCGAAGGGGCCTGCCTCAACATGATTGAGCATCTGGCACCGCGATAGGCCGCCCCTCGCGCAAACTCCCGAACGCGCGCCAGACGTACCCGTCAATTCGCGCTGGCGGGATCCTGACGCAACAGATTAGGGGAATCCGGCTCATCTGGCGCTGCATGCAGCTCCCTTCGCGAGATCGCCAATGCTGCGAGAACCGTACGATTGCTGATTTCCAGCTTCTGGAAGATATGATGAAGGTGGACCTTGATCGTACCGTCGGCAAGATTCAACCGACGCCCAATCTCCTTGTTCGATAGCCCCTCCGATACGAGCCGCATGATCTGCCGCTCCCGGTCCGTTAGTTGCGTCAGGGGCTTCACACCGGCGAGGTCGTCCTCGCTGATGTGCCCAGTGCTCGGCGAGGCCGCAGCTTGGCCCTGGGCAGCTTTCCGCAGGGTTGCGACCAGCATCTCCACGTCCGAATCCTTCGAGAGGACGATGCAGGCGCCGTCCAAGGTCAGCCTTTTTAACTCACTGTCGCCCGTGATACCGGTGAAGAAGATTACCGGAGCGCGTGCGCCGACGGCGTTTGGACGAGCGAGGATCTGCTGTCGACTGAAGTCGGGCAGTGCAGCATCGACAAGCGCCACGTCCGGTGCAAGAAATCGAATTGCCTCGATACAGCTTGCGCCATCGCCGCAGGAAGCAACGATCGCAAAATCACGCTGCGCCGCAAGAACGCTCCTAATTCCTTGCAAGACGATCGGGTGTCGATCAGCGATAACAATTCTGATGCGGCGCATGCTTCCCTTGCCTGTTGCTAACAACCCCCCTTGCGGCCGTTTAATCCCACTCTCCTTTTGAGACGCGCGGGTTATAGCCAGCCAGCTCCGTCAATAATGTCGCAGGTCTTAGATCGGAGACAGCACCTGACGGCAACGCTCGATGGCCACACTATCGTAACTCGCCCAGAGAATGCGTGCAGCACCGTAAGAATGCGGTGCTCGATCCAAAATTCGAAACCGCGAATTCTACGAGGATAATGACATTCCGACTACAATTTCTGATGGTTTCAATCTGAAAATAATCGCCAGGAATGTCCATCGGCGTACTAAGGGGGCGAGTCGCTATTATGGTCAACATCCAACTAACTTAGTTAGAGCCGAATATTACGAACGATATATAGGGACATTCACGATTCAAATCTAACATTCGACGAAGTTTCATTGAAGCGAGGCCGTTCGTGAACGCCCTCGCTCTGGGAAGGGAGGCGAGAAAAGTATTACTATTCATCAAAGCAATGGCTGGTAACAGAACAAGGCCGCGGTTGATCGTGGCACATGTAGTACCGCTGGAAGTCCAGTACTGCGTTTGAAGCCAAATTTCGATAATTCAGCAAATTCAATGATTAGCACGGGCGTCGTTAGCAATGAGTAGGTGTTCACATGTATTCTTCGGCAGTTTTGCGTCAAACACATAAGGCCCTCGTCGTTCAATTCACCGAATTGCAGAACTTACGTAGTCGCGTATTGAAAGCAGAGGAGCGATTGCTCGCGCCCAAACGACGAGCCCACGGACGGAGGGCGTTTAGGAAGCGACCGCCCGGTCGGAGATACAGTCTCAACCGCTAGCACTAGGTACTGCGCTGCACACGAGCGCCGCCACGCGCCCGGATCGCGCTTGCCCAACCCTGCTATGTCCTGATAATGCCCGCTCTTGATTCGGTTCGGAAGTAGCTGGGGACGGCTTCCATGGAGAAGAGTGACTGGGCCAACTCGACCACGGCCGAGCTGTGGCGGCTTTACGATGAGGTCACGACCGTTCTCAGTCGGAGGATGACCGCGGAAAAGGCCAAGCTTGAAGAGCGGCTGCGCAAAATTGAGGGGACCGCCGTTTCGTCCCCGAACGGGGAACGGCCGCGCCGCCCCTACCCCCCGGTGTTGCCGAAATACCAGAACCCGAAGGACCCGGCCGAGACCTGGTCCGGTCGCGGCAAACAGCCCCGCTGGCTGAAAGCGCAGCTTCGAGCCGGTAAGAAGCTAAATGATCTCCTAATCGACCGCTCGTCGGCCCAAAGGCGCCGCCGGACCGGCTGAGCCTCCGATTCTCGGACGTGCGCTCGGGACGGTGAGGCTTCCTTTGCCTTTAGCGGTTGCCATCCGGTTTCCCATTGGGGCTGCCATCGCCACCGTTGTTGCCGTAGCCATTGTTGCCCTGCACAATTCGACCGCCGGAACTGGCGATGGCGGTGGAGGTCAGCGAGGTGGACAGCAACAGCGTCATAGTCGGAGGTGTGACGGCTGCAAATTTTCCACAGCTCTTCAAGAACTCGCGACGATCTTCACTGGCGGGGTCGAGGTGGGTCATCAGCGTTATCCTGCAATCGTCGGTCAGCAAAAATAGACCGAAATTGGATCTACGGCAAATTAAATTTGTTAATTCAACAATTTCAAATTACCGAGTTCTCCACCACGTTGTACCATGGCTAAGGTGCTGATTGAGGCGCTGCGGTCGCGTCCTTGAGGTGCACCGCTGCACATTATTGACATTAATAAATAGATTTATTATTATAATAAATATATTATTTAACTTGCAATCAACTTCACTCATAAAGTCCGTTCGGCGCGCAGGGGCTCAGCCAAACTCGACCATATATTTACGCGCGTTGTTCCCAAGGTGGCAAAGCGAAAGGCAGTTCATGACAGCAACCGAGGCCGGAGCAGCGTTCAGGCAATTGCGATCCGGCTTCGATACGCCCTTGCGACCAGGATTCTCATTGCCGCGTCTCGGTGGCCTGATGAGCCGAGCCCTTGCGGGAACACTCCTGGACCTCTCTGAACTAACAGTTCTCACTGAGGCCGCGACCGGGGCCTACGCCGTGACAGCCGTCCTTGCGGCCATGGCCGGAGCCAGGCACGTCTATGCCTTCACGAAAGCTACACGGCACGGCACAGCAGCCGATGCCAGGCAACAGACGCTAGAGCTTGCAGATTCGGTCGGCGTGGCCGATCGCATCGACGTCTTGGAGCAGATCACCCCGGACATCCTCCAGCAAACCGATATTGTAACGAACAGCGGCCATCTTCGGCCCCTTACCGCTGCGCTCATTGATAAATTACCGAGGGACGCCGTCATCGCCTTGATGTTTGAGACCTGGGAATTTCGCCCCGAGGACCTCGACATGGAAGCATGCTTGCGGCGCGGAATTCCCATCGTCGGCGTGAACGAACGCCACCCGTCAGTCGATGTCTTCTCGTTTCTCGGTCCGCTGTGCGTGAAGCAACTCCACGATTGCGGCTTATCCGTTTACAAGAATCGCATTGCTGTGCTGTGCGACAATGATTTTGTTGGCTCGCTCCGCGCTGGTCTGGCGAACTCTGGAGCGAGCGTGGACACCTTCGACGACGCCCAGGCAATGTATCGCGACGAGTGGGATGCAGTCATCGTCGCGCTGCGACCAGCGGCTGAGCCCCGCATCGGTTCGCCGGAAGCGACGCACCTCGCTGCTTGCGTGCCCGCTGGTGCCATTGTCGTGCAGTTTTGGGGCGATATGGATCGGACCGTATTGTCAGCAAATGGATTGGGCGTTTGGCCAACAGCGCCTCCGGCATCGGGGCACATGGGCATCCTCCTGTCGGAGATTGGCCCTGAACCGATCGTGAGACTGCAGGCAGGCGGCCTCCGCGCTGCTGAGTGGGTGCGGCGCAGTAGACCAGTTTCATCTGACGGAGTCGCGCAAATCGTCGCTCAGCCCCGATCGAGCTTTCGCCAATTCACGCCCGATCCCCGCCTCGATGAGCTCGATGAGCGTGAGCGTCGCGGAGGCGAGAAACACGATGCGACGCATGTCGAACGCGACGGCGGGCGCGGGTGACGATACGGGAAGATACGATCGCTCCCTGAAGTGAGCGATCGCGTCGTCGAAGCGGGCCACTTCGTAAGCAAGATGATAGAATTTGCTGCCGCGCTTCAGAACGCCCATCACGGGCGATTGTGGGCTGGCCGGCTCGATGAGTTCCAGGCGCGGACCGCCGCCCGACACGAACTGAATCCGAACCTGCTGGATCGGATCCTCGAAGATTGGTCCTTCAGGACGGTAGCCAGTCGTCGCGAGCTCCGGCAACTCCGTTGCGATATTCCGGCACGCCATTCCCAAATGATGAAAATGCAACTCCATCTGCCAGTCCTCTTTCCCCTGCCAGCGCGCCAAGACGCAAGTGTCCATGGTCCACGCGCTGTCCGCGAGGTGCCCTCGGGGACGGACAACACCCAGTTCGGGCGTGAAATCCGTCGCCTCCGGAAGCGCGATGCACCGCTGCCGCTCTCCGGACAGCCGCGCAGAAGCTAACTTTCCCTGGCATCGAGGAGCAGCGCCGACCAGGCTTGCTTTAACCGCGGATAATCCTCACGCGACATCCGAAATGTAATCACGTCGTCGCCGTTCCACCAAGCGTTCGGCGCGATCTCGTCGATCTGGAATCCAAGGCGAACATGGAAGTTCTTCGCCGGCCCGTTCCGGCTTTGCACGTTGGCGACGACGGCCGAAAGCCCCAGCTGCACGAACGCAAACGCGAGCAGCAGATCGAAGATCTCGGCCAGAAAGAGCCGCGCGCCCGGATCGACGATCAACCGCGCCACCTCGCCGCGCTTCGTTGCGAAATCCAGGTTCGCAATCGCGATGCTGCCGGCCGGTTTTCGCGAACGCTTGAACTCGGCAATGAAATAATAGTCGTCCGCCCTGCTCTGGTAGCTTCGGAAAAACTCTTCCTGCCGGGCTAAAGTCAGCTTTTCTCGCCCCATGAACTTGCCGAGCACGGGGTCATTCCGCCAGGCGATGATTTGCGCCGAATCGTCCAGCCTGACCTCCCGGAGGACCAAGTTGTTCCCTTCGGGAAGCCGCTTGAGATTCTCAGCCTTGGTGAAAAGCGTGTCCGAGCTCGATGGTCCCAGTTCCGCATGCGCCGTCATTTATCTACGCCATCCCAATTTAACAAATTTAAATATATTTAATTGACCCAACCTCTATCATGATTTAATTTAGCGGACAATCAAATGATGCCGCCTTCGCTGGGGAGACTCGCTATTCTCGCTGCTGCACCCGTCTTGCCGGACCGGCCTGTGAATGACGCCGAACTCAAGTCCCTGGCGCTGTCCGGCGATGCCGCGTTCTGGGGACATCTCGCCGTCCGCTCGCGGCACGCGATGAGCTTTTCCGAACTGTTTTTTCTGTCGACGCTTCGAAAAAAGGCCAAGCTGCACGCGGCCGAGAGTGTCCAGCCAAGACTCCGCCTTGCCTTGATCGGCGGCTACAACCTTTATCCGTTGCACGAACTGGTCGAACATCTCCTGGCCGTTCGCGGCATCGCGTGCGAACGCTTTCTCGGCGAGTACGATAATTTCGTCTCGGAGGTCCTCGACGACTCGAGCCCGCTGTACGCCTTCAAGCCGGATATCGCCTTCATTCTGCCGAACGGAAGCCGCTGCCGGTTTTCCGGCTCGCTGCTCGATGCCATGGAAAGCCAGCGCGAAGCTGCAGTTGGCGCCGCGGAGCACCTCCTCAGCCTGGCGCGGACCTTCATCGCACGTTCGGGGGCGGCGGTAATTCTCGCCAATCTTGCGCTGCCTGCCGAGCTCGGGCTCGGCTCGTTCCGTTCACGCACGCTTGGCGCCGATTGGAGTTTCCGCAAAGCGGTGAACCTCGAGCTCGGGCTCCGGGCGCCAGCCGAGGTGCAAATCTGCGACGTCGAGTTCCTCTCGGCACGCCGAGGGATCACGGCCGCGGAGGATGCGCGAGCGTGGTATGAATCGAAGCAGCTCGGCTCACCTGATTTTCTGGTGGATGTCGCGCAAGAGCTCAGCCATCTGATCGCCTCCCGTAAGCAAGGCCCCAAGAAGGTGCTGGTGCTCGATCTCGATCACACGCTCTGGGGCGGTGTGATCGCGGAGGACGGCATCGAGGGAATCGAGCTCGGCGACTCCTCGCCCCGCGGCGAAGCCTTCAAGGCCTTCCAGAAATACCTTCTTGCGCTTTCCGAGCGCGGCGTGCTGCTCGCGGTCTGCAGCAAGAACGACCATGCGCGCGCGGTCGAGGTCTTCGAGAAGCATCCCGAGATGGTTCTCCGCCTGGAGCATTTCGCGGCCTTCAAAGCCAATTGGGACCCGAAGTCCGACAATTTGCAGCGGATCGCGGATGAACTGCACCTCGGCCTGGACAGCTTCGTCTTCGCCGACGACAACCCGGCGGAAATCGAGATCGTGCGCCAGTTTCAGCCCCTGGTCGAAGGCGTGCTCCTCGGGCCGGACCCCGCCGAGTTCATCGGCCGCCTCCAGGCCGGACGCCATTTCGAGCCGCGGACCGTCACGGAGGAGGATCTCGGGCGGACGGCGCAGTACAGGCAGGAACGGCGACGTACGGAGCTGGCGGCGAGCGTGACCGACATGCCAGCCTACCTCGCCTCGCTCGAGATGCGGGCTACGATCAAGGAGTTCGACGCGCTCGACCTGCCCCGCATTGCCCAGCTGATCGCGCGCAGCAACCAATTCAACCTGACGACGGTCCGTCGCTCCGAAACCGAGATCCAGGGGCTCCTGAGCAGACCGGACTACCGGTGCTTCACGATGCGGCTCGAGGACCGGTTCGGTGATTCCGGGCTCATCTCCGTGGTCATTGCAAAGGTCGAGGACGGCGTCTTCGTGATCGACACCTGGCTCATGAGCTGCCGCGTGCTCAAGCGCCAAGTTGAGGACGAGATCATGATTGAGATTTTTCGGATTGCAGAGGTCGCCGGCTGCGCAAAAGTGCGCGGCATCTATCTTCCGACAGCCAAGAACGGGATGGTCGCCGGAATCTACGAGGCGTTTGGATTCGTGCGTACGGAAGACTCCGCCGCCCGAAAAGAGTTCGAGCTCGAGGTGGGGAAGTATCAGATTCGGTCGACAAAGATACGCGTAACCCGGAGGGCTTATGAAGCAGGCTGAAGTACTGGCGAAGTTGCAGGAAGTATTCGACGGCATCTTCCTCGATAAGGTCGCAGCCAAGCCCGAGCTCTCGGCGGCGGACGTCGAGGAGTGGGACTCGCTCATGCAGATCTCGCTCGTCATCGCCGTCGAGCAGAAGTTTCGCGTACGATTCCGCGTGGGCGAGGTCGAGGCGGCGCGGACCCTGGGTGAGTTCGCCGATCTGATCGCGAAACGGATGGAGCCATAAGAGCTGGACGGCGAAGGTAGAACGCGGGAATACGCGGCGCGCCACCCGCTTTTGGTGTCTTGCGCCCCGAACTGCCGGCGTACGCGGTGCCGCTTCCCGAAACCTCCAGCGCGAAGCCCCACCAGGCAGTTGTTCATGCGCTGAGGCCAGGAGCGAACACACCCTTCAAGAGAAATTGAGATCCGTGCACACGCTGGTTGCTTCACAAGCGGAATAAAAGATGAGACAAATAAATATATAATTTATTTAACTTTGCCTTCCATTAAATCACTGAGTGCAGGAATCGACTTACGCGGGAGAACAAAATGGCCAGTTTGTTCACCACCCAGACGCCGTCCATCACCAACGCCACCGACGGGACAGGCGCGGATTATGAGCTGGGGATGCGCTTCACCGCCAGCACGCCCGGCA
>NZ_JACIHF010000004.1:209310-507678 GCF_014198295.1 Bradyrhizobium sp. CIR18
GCGCCGGTCGGCGCCGGCGTCTTCGACTATACCGAGGGCGTCTTCCCGACCAACGTCTATCAGAATGCAAACTACTTCCGCGACGTCGTGTTCGCCCCGTCCAACATCATCGCGCTCCTCAACACGTCGACGATCTATGCCAGTGAAGCGGCCGGCACGGCCACCGTCACCGTCACACGCTCCGGCGACCTCTCGTCGCAAAACACCGTCGAGTACACGACGAACGAAATCGGCACCGGCGGAAGCGCGACGGCAGGATCGGACTTCATCCAGCCCACCTTCAACGGTCGGGCGAACACCGGCCAGATCGTCTTCGCACCGGGCGAGAGCACGAAGAGCTTCACCATCCCGATCGTCAACGATCAACTGATCGAAGGCAACGAAACGTTCGCCATCGGCCTTCAAAATCCCGGCTCCGGCTCCCTCGGGGCTCCACGCACTGTGCTCGTAACCATCGTCGACGACGACTCACCCGCCTCGATCGCTATGGCGGACGTCGTGGTGAGTGTCGCGGAGAGCAGCCCGACGGCGACGATCACGCTGCTCCGCAGCGGCAACGTCAGTCAGGCAGCCACGGCCGGCTTCACGACGAGCAGCGGCAGCGCACTTGCAGGATCCGACTACACGACCACATCCGGCACGGTGACCTTTGCTGCCGGCCAGGTGAGCCAGACCATCTCGGTGCCGATCATCAATGATGCGACGCCGGAGAACGACGAGACCTTCACCATCACCTTGAGCAATCCGACGGGCGCCACGCTTGGCGCTCAGGCGACAACGACCGTGAAGATCCTGGACAACGACAACCCCGCTCTCGGCAATCTCGTGGGCGAGACGGCCGTCTCGGGGCTGAACCAGCCTGCGGCGATGGACTGGACTCCCGACGGCCGCTACATGTTGGTCGCGCAGAAGGACGGCGTGGTGCGGGTGGTGGACAACGGCACATTGCGATCGACTCCGCTCATCGACCTTTCGAGCGAGATCAATGATTTCGGTGATCGCGGGCTGCTGGGGATCGCGGTGAACCCGAATTTCGCAACCAACCACTATGTCTACCTGCTCTACACCTACGATCCGCCCGAGACGGCGGGCCAGAGCGGCCTTGCGGCCGCCGATCAGGGCGGCAACCGACCTTGTCGTCTGGTGAGGGTCACTGTCGACTCCAGCACGATGATCGCCGATCCGGCCAGCGAAGTGGTGCTGGTCGGCAAGAACAGCACCTGGGCCTACACCAGCCGTCCCGACGCGAACAGCGGCGGTGATCCCAGCATCGTTCCTTCCGGGATCGTCAACGGCACCACGATCACGGCTCCCGCCAGCCAGATCGAGACAGGAGCGCAGGACAACGATCCCGACAGAGCCGGCATCCAGAACCAGAACATCCGCGACTATCTTGCGACCGACAGCGATTCGCATTCGATCGGCGCCGTTCATTTCGGCCCCGACGGGTACCTCTACATGACGGTCGGGGATGGCACATCGTACAACTTCGTCGATCCCCGCGCAGTGCGGGTCCAGGACATCCATAACCTCTCGGGCAAGCTCTTGCGCATCGATCCTGTCACGGGCGAGGGAGCGCCGGGCAATCCGTATTATCAGGCCGGCGATCCAAACAGCAATCAGTCGAAAGTGTTCTACTACGGCGTCCGCAACGCGTACCGCTTCAGCTTCGATCCCGTCACGAATCTGCCTGTGCTCGGAGACGTGGGCTGGAACAACTGGGAAGAGCTCAATACGGGGCCCGCGGGCTCGAATTTCGGATGGCCCTACTTTGAAGGTCCGAACAAAACCGCCAGCTACCAGAACCTCTCGCAGGCGATCACCTTTTACAACAATGGTAACCGCAACAATTTGTCCGACCCGCCTGCCGTGTTCCCGATCCTGCCTCTGAGCCACGGGGCACCGGACAACTTCCACGTGATCACCGCGGGAGATTTCTACAATCAGAACACGATGTTCTTCGACGACGTCTACAATGGAACGATCTTCGCCGCGACGCTCGATGCGAACCGGCAGGTCGCAAGCGTCCAGTTGGTGGACAACGTGCAAGGCATTGTGGACATGCAGAAGGGGCCCGACGGCTGGCTCTATGGTGCCGATATATATGACGGCACGATCCGGCGTTGGGTGGACCCCTCGGCCGCCGGCAACGTGGGCCTCGCGGCGTCATGACGACGAGTGCGCCGGGAGCCCCACTTGTGAGACTTGTATAGGTCAGTGGGGCACGCCAGAGCCGATGCCCTCACCGCACTTGCATGCTTTGAGACAGTCGTCCCGCCGGTGCAGTTCCGCATGATTCCGGCCACATGACAGGAGTCATGCTCCCGGACGGCCAATCGTCGTCCACAGTCGGCTGTCGCTCGGCATCTGCATGCGGACCCAACGATACGGCACCCGCGACCAGAGCTTAATCTCGGGCACGAGGTTATCGAGGATCAGGTCGCCGCTCCTGGCGCGCACCACCAGCACAAGGTGATGGTCCCCAGAGCTGGTGACTACTTCGCTCAATAGCAGGACCCGCGCGGGCCAGCCGCGTTGCAGCAGTTCGTGACGCTTGCTCACTGCGTAGTCGTTGCAATCACCACGATCGGGGTTAACGATCCACTCCTCACCTGCAAGGCCGAGTTCATTAGGCTGCGGAGCAATGGCGCGGTTCACGGTGCGATTGACTGCTTTCAGCTCCGCCCACCGTTCCTTTGTCAGCCGGGTCGGCCCGCCGCGGAATGAGCGCCGCGGGCGACACTCGGCCTGATAGCGCAGACAAAACACCGTATAAGTGAGGGGCGGAAGGGTCGGGCGTCCCTGCTCGATATGCGCAAGGGCCGCTTGCGAAGCCCCTGGCGCGGTCAACAATGCCGCGCCCGCCCACTGAACGCTCCCGATCATGACTGCCAAGGCTGTCGCAATGATCGGTCCCGAGGTTGGTTGCATCTGCCGATCCCCCTGCGAACGCCGAACTAAGGCCAGGATCCTCACCGCACAGCGCGGCCGCCCCGTCGTGGGAAACGCGTCGATTATATTATTTAATCCTATTTCAATTTAAATAGACGTTCAATGCTTTAATAGCAATTAAATAGACATGGGAAGGTCGCAGCAGGTATCCGCGGTTCGTGCCCCAGGAAGAATGGGGAAGCACGAGTGGGGCGAGAAGTCCTGATCGGCTGGGTCGTCCGATCGAAAGGCTCATGAAGCGCGCACCGTGCGTCTCGCGGATACGGAGCTGCAGCAAAAGCTCAACGTCAAATTACAATAAATCTGTTGATTTAATTATTCACTGAGGCAAGTCTTCAAAATGGACTTTCCCGGACAGGATTGCATATGCCAGATGAGTTGCTCGTCATTCTGGGGGCCGAAGCTATAATCCTTGCCTTCGTGACCGCGATGACACTGTACGCCAGGCGAATGGACGTACTGAGCGGACGTTCGTTCGAGCGATCCTTGGTCTCGCCCACGGGCAACAGGCATCCGTCACGGTCGATGCGTCGAAAGCCGCGCGATTTACTGAGGTTGATCAGGCGGTGGGGTGACTTCACCACGTTCGCTGCGCTAAATATCCTGCGGCGGCCTGACATCACCAGAACGCAGCGGCGGGGCTTTCAAATCAGACCGCAGACTCCGTCCCGGCGCGTGATGCGCTTTCGTCGGCCGGGCACGCCCGCCGCCGCTGCGTCCGGCCGCCCAGCCGCGCTTTCAGGGGCAGGTCGCAACGCCGGCGACCAGGGATAGGGCGCCGGCGCCGAATGCATGCGGTCGAGCGCTGCTTACTTCCGCGACGCCTCAGCGCTCCTTGAATGCACGCTCCGCCTGATCGTGCAGCGGCTTGAGCAGATAGGACAGCGCGGTCCGACCAGCTGTCTTGATGAAGACCTCGACCGGCATTCCTGGCAGCAGCTTGGCCGAACCGAGCTTCGCCAGCTCTTCCGGCTTCAACAGGACGCGACCGGTGTAGTAACTCGTGCCGGCACGCTGATCCTGCGTGATGTCTGCCGAGACCATGCTCACTTCGCCGTCGATCTCGGGCGTGGTCTTCTGGTTGAACGCTGCAAAGCGCATCGTCGCTGTCTGCCCCACATAGACCTGGTCGATATCCTTCGGTGCGATCTTGACCTCGACGGCAAGCGAATCCGCGTCAGGCACGATCAGCATGATTTGCTCGCCGGGTGAGATGATGCCGCCGACCGTGTGGACGCTGAGCTCGTGGACGCGGCCGGATTGTGGCGCCCTGATATCGATCCGATGCAGTTGATCGACCGCCGCAGTCTTGCGCTCGCCCAGTTCGGAGAGTTTTGAGCGCGTTTCGATGAGGTCCTTGCCGACTTCCGTCCGCAGGTCCTGGTCGATCTGAATGCTCTGGAGGCCGATTTCGGAGATCTTGCCTTTCGATTGCGCAATCATGCCGGCCAACTGGCTGCGCTCGCCTTCGATGCGTGCGGAGTCGCGCTCGAGGGAATTGAGCCGCGTGATCGGCACCAGATTCTTCTGCCAGAGGCTGCGCACGCCCTCGAGCTCCTGGCGGATGAACTCGACTTCCTTCTGCTTGGCCTCGGTCTGCCCCGTATAGCCCTTGATCTCGTTCTCCAGCTGCGCGCTTCTCTCCTGCAACTGCGCTTTTTGGCCGCTCCTTGCCTGACGGCGGAGGTCGAACAGCTTCCGCTCCGCAGCGATTGCACGGCTCGCCTCGGAGTTGTTCTCCTTGGCTCGGTCGAGCAACACCTTGGGAAACACGACCTGCTCGGCACCATCGCGCTCGGCCTCGAGACGAGACTGGCGCGCGAGCAGCTCATCGATGCTGTTCGTGACGATCGTCGCATTGGCGAGCGTCTGAGTCTCGTCGAGGCGGATCAAAACGTCGCCTGCATTGACCCGATCGCCCTGGCGCACGCGCAACTCACCCACGATCCCACCCGTGGAGTGCTGAACCTTCTTGACGCTCGAATCCACCACGACCACGCCCTGGGCGATCACCGCGCCCGACAATTGGCTCGTTGTCGCCCAACCGCCGATCCCAAATGTCACCAGACCGAACATGATCATACCGACGATCATATAACGCTGGATGGATTGCAATGCCGGCGCCACCACCTGGCCGTTCATCGGTTGCCTCCTTGAGCTTCCGCGACCACCTTGAGCGGCACGGGATTTCGCAAGACCTTCTTGAGGACCTCCTCCCTCTTGCCGAAGGACTGAACCCTGCCTTCCCCGAGGCACAAGACATGATCGACGCCTTCAAGCGCCTTCGGACGATGGGCAACCACGACGACGATCCCGCCGCGACGGCGCACGTTCAGGATCGCCTCGGTCAGCGCCTCCTCGCCCTCGGCGTCGAGATTGGACGAGGGCTCATCGAGCACCACCAGGAACGGCTTGCCGTAGAAGGCGCGTGCGAGCCCGATGCGCTGCCGCTGCCCCGCCGACAGTGCCAATCCCCCCTCGCCGATCTTCGTGCCGTAGCCATCCGGAAACGAAAGGATGAGATCGTGCGCGCCCGCGGCATGCGCGGCCTCCAGAACAGCGGCGGCGGTCGCCTGCGGATCGAAACGCGCAATATTCATCGCGATGCTGCCGTCGAACAATTCCACGTCCTGAGGCAGGTACCCGATGTGCTTGCCGAGGGCGTCAGAAGACCAGTGATCGAGTGCGGCGTTGTCCAGCCGTATCCGGCCTCGAATGCCCGGCCATACCCCAACCAGCGCACGTGCCAGCGTCGATTTGCCGGATCCGCTCGGACCAATGATTCCAACCGCCTGCCCGCACCGCAACTGGAACGACA
Source organism: Bradyrhizobium sp. CIR18 (assembly GCF_014198295.1). NCBI lineage: Bacteria > Pseudomonadati > Pseudomonadota > Alphaproteobacteria > Hyphomicrobiales > Nitrobacteraceae > Bradyrhizobium > Bradyrhizobium sp. CIR18. Next base: position 215,081 of record NZ_JACIHF010000004.1, read on the forward strand.
CGTCATTGACGGTGGGCTGCTCCGAGTTCGGAGCGCCGATATAGAGATGCTCGACGGTGAGAGTTTCAACAGGAGGAGGCAATGCCAGCCGCTCCTCCTCGCCGGGCAGAAGTTTCAGCAAAGCATCGAGCCGCCCCCCGGATTGCCGGGCAGCAACGAACCCTTTCCAGTTCGCAATGGCCATTTCGACAGGCGCCAACGCCCGCGCCGTGAGGATTGATCCGGCAATGATGATCCCGGCCGTCGATTCCTGGTTGATGACGAGGACTGCGCCGACGGCGAGAACCAGCGATTGCAAGATCGCTCGAAAGAGCTTGGAGACGCCTCCGAGCCCGTTAGCGACGTCGCTGGCCCGCTCATGTGCAGCGAGGTACTTCGCATTGACATCCCGCCAACGCAACGCCGCCTGCTGCCGCATGCCCATGGCCTGCAGAACCTCGGCATTTCGCCGTCCCTCGAGCGCCAGTGCCGCTCGCGAGACTGCGAGACGCGAGGACGCCTTTGCCGGCCCGCGCGTCCGGGTTTCCGTGAGCATGGTAATGCCGATCAACACCAACGCGCCGGCCAGCGCAGTGACGCCAATCCAGAAGTGAAAGAGGAAGCAAACGCCGAGATAGATCGGCATCCAGGGTAGATCGAAGAGCGCAGTCGGCCCGCCGCTCGACAGAAAGCTGCGGACCTGATCCAGATCCCGCACCGGCTGCAGGCCGTCGCCATCGGCCCTGGTCTTCAAAGGCAGACGAACAAGCGCGTCGAATATGCGAACGCCGAGCCTTTCATCCAAATACCGCCCGACCCGCGCGCTGATCCTGCTTCTGACGAAGTCGAGCCCCCCCTGAAACACGTAGAGGACCGTGGCCAGAACCATCAAGGCGACCAGCGTCGGTATGCTGCGTCCGGGCAGCACGCGGTCGTAGACTTGCAGCATGAAAAACGAGCCGGTGAGCATGAGGAGATTGCTCATTCCGCTGAAGGCCGCGAGAGCCCAGAAAATACGGCGGCAAGACCGCAGGAAAGCCGACATCTCCGACTGCGGTTCCTCATAGGGCTCCGCCGGTCCGGACCGACCAGCGAACATCCGTTGCCGCAGGGCCTCGACTGGCCGCCTCGCCAAGCCGATCAGTCGCGTGGGCCGCAGTTCGGCGTCATCCGCCCACTGTCGTCCGGACGCCCAGAGCTCTGATATGTGAAGAAGTGGAATCCGAATGAGATTCGCGGGCGGGGGGAATACCCCCCGCCGTCCAAAGTCAATCATGGTAGTCGCCCTTGAACCATGCCTTTGACGGAAGATCCCCCAAGAGATCCCCAAGGCAGTTGTTGAGTACTACTCGGTGTGGATGCCCACACCTTACGCGAAGTGGAAGTCCTGGCTGGTCAACGAACCGACCTTCATGTTCTTCAGCGTGAGCGTGTCGTCCCCCGTCGCGATGACGACGTCGCCGCCTGATTGGGTCGCGTGGGAGAGAACACTGGCAAAACTGTCGAACACGCTCTTACTGAACTCGATCGTGTCGTGAGCAGGTCCGCTGGCAACGAAGCCCTTGATGACATCGTTGCCGAAATTCGCGGCAAACGAGAAAGTGTCGGCCTTGCTGGTGCCAACGAACACGTCATTGCCTGAAGTGCTCGTCTGTGTATTGCTGGTCGTTGAGCTCGAAGTAGCAATGGTCTGCGTGGTGCTCGTGGACGACGTAGCCAGGCTCGAAGTACCGACCTGCCCATCACCGTTGAGATCCTGATGGAAGCTTGTCTCAAGCGACTTGAGGCCAGAGTCCGTACCCGACACCGAGCCGCCCGAGGTGGAGCCGGTCAGGGTGCTGACATGGGAGACGTAGTTGCCGTCATTGTCGGTGTTCCACGCCGTGTATTGACCGGTGCTCGCCTCTTTCCAGGCAACCTGATAGCCCGTCGCCGTCTTCTCCGCACCAATGGGAGTCCAGGTGCCATCTGACCCGCTCACGAAATCGGCACCGCCATCCTTCAGCGAAGGGCCCGTTCCGCTGCTGCCGTTGAGGTAGAATTTGCCGCCACTCTCAACGAGACTTGTCACACCAGCCGACTCGACGACCTTGCCAGTTGTCTGCGCTGGCGACGTCGGTGCGGTTGCTGTGGAAGTACCGATCTGACCGTCACCGTTCAGATCCTGATGGAAGGTGGCCTCCAGCGATTTCAGGCCGGAGTCCGTACCCGACACGGAGCCCCCCCACGTTGACCCGGTCAGGCTGTCGACATGGGAAACGTAGTTGCCGTTGTTGTCGGTGTTCCACGCCGTGTACTGACCGGTGCTGGCCTCCTTCCAGACAACCTCATAGCCCGTCGCAGTCTTTTCCGCACCAATCGGTGCCCAGGTGCCATCCGACCCCTTCACAAACGCCACACCGTCATCCTTCAGCGTGGGGCCCGATCCGGTGCTGCCGTTGAGGTAAAATCTGCCGCTGCTCTCAACGAGAGTTGTCGAGCCGGCCGACTCGACGACCGTACCGGCAGTTGGCGACGTGGGCGCGGTCGGCGACGACGGTGACGTCGGGGCCGAGTTGCTGATGCTCGCCGCGAACGCGGTGGACGCCGTGCCGGTGTTGCCTGCCGCGTCCGTTGCCTTGGCGGTGAGGCTGTGCGAACCGGCTGCTAGGGCAGCGCTGGTGTAGCCCCACGCGCCACTGCTGTCGGCCGTGACGGTCCCGATCTGGGTCGTGCCGTCGAATACCTTGACGACGCTGCTCGCTTCCGCCGTGCCCGACAACACCACCTGATTGGCACTGTTCACCGTATGGCTGGCCATGGTCGGCGCGGTCGGCGCTTTGGTATCGACGGTGATTGCCAACGCAGACGACGCCGCGCTGGTCTGACCCGATGTGGTAGTCGCCGTTGCGGTCAGCGTGTGCTTGGCGTCAGTCAGGACCTTCGTGATGTAGTCCCAATTGCCGCTCGAATCCGCGGTCGTCGAACCAATCTGGGTCGTACCATCGTAGAACTTGACCGTGCTGCCGGCAGCAGCGGACCCCTTGAGCTCGATCGTGTTGTCGTTGGTGATCTTGTCGCCAGCGGTGCCGCTATCGGTCGAGAACGACGCGATGACGGGAGCGGATGGTACAGTCGGGGCAGACGGGGCTGTTGAGCCCGAGCCGCTGTTCGCAGACGTGTTGAGCGTCGCGACAAGGGTCCCGCTGTCATCGACGTTGCCGGTGTAAACCGGGGAGTTGCCGGTGAATGCCGTCGGGCCCCAATAACCCCCGCCCATATGATTGTTCGTGACGACCACTCCCGTGACCGATCCGCCGTTGAACTGGGCCGAGCTGTAGATGTTGTAGCCACCACCGTACAGCAGGTTGTTGTCGACAGTGACGTCCGAGACGGGCCCGAAGTAGTTGTCGATCATGATCGCAGCCGTTTGGGTATGGTCATTGATGACCGTGTTATGGCTGATCGTGATGTTGGAGTTATTCCCGTCGATCGAGATACCGTCGTAGTGCGGAGATCCCGACGCGATCATATCGTGGATATAGTTGTCCTTGATGAGGGTATTCCCTCCATCCACTCCGATCCCGTTCTCGACGTTGTAGATGTTGTTGGCGATGAACGTCCCTTGACCCATGATTCCATAGTCGCCGTCGTTGCCCGAGCCGACGCCATTGATCTCATTGTGCTGGATCACCGCCCCGGTCACACCCGTCGCAACCCTCACGGCGTAGAACGCGTCGGTCGTAACCTTGCAGTTCTCCAACGTGACGTTCGGAGCGTTGATGAAGACCGATCCATGGATGTCGAGGCCGCTGATCACGGCGCCCGCTGTGTTGATTACGAGATCCCCGTAGTAAGGAGTGAGGGTCACGCCCGCCGACACTCCAGTGTTCGTAGCATCAGGCCACGCAGTCGTCGTTGCCAAGATAAATTTCTCCTTCGCAGTTAAATCGAACGTGGGCGCATCATCCCCAAAGGCGCGCCACGGGCCGTGTCATGCTCCATCGGCGGGGGCTTTTTTGGGACAAGACGGCGGCGCGACTAGGGTCATTTTTTGGGTCCAACGCTCGACTTAATTCAGCGGGATTAAAAAAAACCGAAGCAACTCCGCCATATAAGCTGCACCAGATTGCGAGTGTTCGCGCGTTGCCACAAGAGCACACTGCGAACTTTTTCACTTCAATCTTCGTCAGCGCCGGCAGAGAGGGTCGTGCTCATCCACCAGCACGGGGCGCTCGGCATTTTCCAATTTAATTGGCGATATATAATCCCTGCCTTCAGCAAAGGATTACTGGCAAGACGCTCCTGGCCACACCTCACGAGAGATGTGGCGTTCGAAGGAGCCGCTTGGAGGGCCTGATGTTGAATCGCGCGCGGAGTTATCCCGCAATCGACCGCCGCTCACGCCAGGCTCGCTGCGTTGTTGCCAAAGCTACGCTGAAGATGCCCTTTCCGGCAGGCAAAGAGCCCAGGCGGCCCCGTGTTTTTACGGCCCGGACGAACTGGAGGGATGGCCGTGGTCTGGACGGTGGAATGCCAATGGGCCACAATATTCTCGTGCATCGAGATGGAGCGTTATCGGACCGCTGATTGCCCTCGTTTTCTTCGTTCAGATCGGAAGTGATCCATGCACTATTTCCGGAAGTCTGTTTACAGAATACTTGATCTGGTTTTGGCGCCGTTCATCCTGCTTTTTGCTCCGCTTGCAATCCTCGTGAGTCGCCTTCGTGATCGAGCCCCCTTGTCGAGGTCTGTCTGCGACAGATTTCAGTTCGCCATCGTGCGGCATCACTACTACGAGCCCATCGTTTTTCCGGCAGACCTGAAGCGCGATCTCGATCTGCCGAGGCAAATAGCCGGACTGAACCTGAACGAAGCGGCACAGCTCGCTCTGATCGCGCAATTCAACTACCGGGACGAACTACTCGCAATTCCGGTCCATCAAAAAGGCCCGGGCGAATTTGGCTACCACAACGGCTCCTTCGAGCCTGGAGATGCCGAATTTCTTTATAATATGATCCGTTACTTCCGACCCAAACGCATCATCGAGGTCGGCAGTGGAAATTCGACCCTCATGGCCCGCCTCGCGATAGCGGCGAACAGGAAGGACGATCCACGATATCATTGTGAGCAGATCTGCATTGAGCCGTTTGAGCAGCCGTGGCTCGAATCGACTGGCGTGACGGTTTTGAGAAAAAAGGTCGAGTGCTGTCCCGACAGCCTGTTCGAGACGCTGGACGAGAATGACATTCTCTTTATCGACTCATCCCACATGATCCGGCCGCAGGGTGACGTGCTGCACGAATACCTGCACGTGCTCGGCCTGCTTCGCCCCAATGTGATCATCCATGTCCACGACGTCTTCACGCCGCACGACTATCCCGCTCAATGGATACTTCGCGACCGCTGGCTGTGGAATGAACAGTATCTACTCGAGGCGTTCCTGAGCTTCAACCCGCATTTCGAGATCATTGGCGCGGTCAATTGGCTCGCCCGTTCCCACAGAGACAGGCTGAACGACGCATGTCCGGTTCTGATGCGCGAACCCTCGCGCCAGCCCGGTTCGTTCTGGTTCCGGCGGGTGGCATAGGCAGGAGGCCCGAAGCCAAGCACTGATTACCTCGGGCCGGCACGGCGGCCTGTCGCGTCATCGACATTTTCTCGCCAGACCGGGACGTTCTTCACAATCGAGCTATAGCCCCACTTGCCTCTGCCCATCCGGTTGTTCGTAAAAGAAACCCCGTCGACCGCCCCGCCATTGAATTGCGCCGAGCTGTAGACCGTGTAACCGCCGCCTATCAGCAGGTTGCCGTCGACTTCAATATTCGAGATCGGTCCGAAATAATTGTCGATCATGACCGCCGAGGTCTGCGTGTGCGCATTGATGACCGTGTTGTGCCTGATGACCACGTTGGAATTGCCACCATCGATCGAGATGCCATCGTAATGCGGAGAACCGGACGCAAGGAGATCGTGAATGTAGTTATCCTGGATGAGCGTATCGGACCCGGACACGCCAATTCCGTTCTCGACATTATAGATGTTGTTTCCGACAAACGTACCCTGGCCAACGATGCCGTACGAACCATCGTTGCCGGAGCCGACGCCGTTGATCTCGCAATTCCGGATCACCGTGCCCGTTACACCCGGCTCGATTCTCACGATGTAAAACGACGCGGAAGTCACTCGGGAGTCCGTCAACGTCACGTTCGGCGCCTTGATGTAGACGCGGCCTGCAATGTCGAGGCCTGAGAAGGTCGCGCCGGCCTGATCCGCCACGACGTCGCCAGACGGCGTCAGCTTCGCGTCCGGCCGCACTCCCGTATTCGTTTCGTTGGGCCACTCGGACCTGTCGCGCTCGGCCGCGCGTGCAGCAACTCCACCGGCTTCGAGGCTCGCTACCGCAAGCAATAGAAGCGCCTGAACAAGGATCGGCTGCCGCATCTGGAGGCGCCCCCGGCTTCGCTATTGGACCATCCGCTCCTTCGGCTGGCCCATCTCACCCTTCAGTCCCGCGACAAGTCCTTCGACCGCTGCGCGACTGTTGCTTGGCGCGCCCTGCAGCAAGAACCTGAATGCGTACATGAGCGAAACCGCAACTCTCAGAGGCAGCGACCACGGAAAATGCCGTCGCACGAAGCGAACGCAATTGCGGTGCTGGAGATAGACGGAGAGCACCGAAGCTCTGCCCGATCCCGTCGTCGTACCTCGCTTGTGAATGACGATCGAATCGGCCGCATAACCGAGCCCCAAGTGCCTTGCGCGAAGCCCCCAATCCATGTCCTCGTAAAACAGAAAATAGCTTTCATCCATGAGGCCGATCCGCTCGATGCACCAACGGGTCACGTACATCGATGCCCCCGAAGGGCTATCCATCGCGTCTTCAACGGCGGCGATGTTGCAGGACATGTCAATAAGCTCTCCCAGGCCTATGGCAACGTCTCTCGCCGCCAGCCTCTGCCAGGAAAGCCCGCCGCGAAATCTCACGTGATCTGCGTCGAGGCTGTCCAGAATGGTGCTGCCCACCATCGCCTTTCGGCCGGATTGTGCCCGTTCGTGCAGCGCCGCCAAGGCAGATTCGGTCGGCTGAGTATCGGGATTCAGGATCCAGATGGCGCACCAGGTGGGTATCGCAGAGAGGGGACGCAACCACGCGTTAATCCCGCCGGCATAGCCCAAATTGTCGTAGGCGCACCCCACCCAGACATTTGACGATCTTCCGCGCAGAGACAGGCGCTGAACGTTCGTAAACCGGCTGGTGTTGTCATCTAGGGCGATTCCAAACGATTGGCCCCGCCGGCAGGGCCCTTCTTCGCTGATCAGGGCGCTTACAAGGTGGTGATAGGCATCACGACCGCCATTCTCGCAAATGAAGATGTCGAAAGTGGGCGACGTGGTCGCACGCGACAATGCCAACAGGCAATCAACGACGTCCTCCGAGTTCCGGTAACCGACGATGAGCACCGCGACCTCGGAAACGAGGCTCTCCGCCAGCCCATACGAAGCATCGGTTTCGCCAACCTTCAAAGCGGTCGCCATGGGAACTTTCGCTGCACGATTTAATAAATTATCTACATTCCCTATATTTAAATGACCGATATTGCAATCACATTTATTTGGTTTAATATGAGCGATTAATAGCCGCTCCATGCGCTTGGGCAAGGTCGTATCGTCATGAACTTGAAGCCTTTTGCCCGTTTCGCATATGCGAACATCCCCGGCGTTGCCGCGGCGCGATTCGCATTCAAGGACGCGGCGGCCTCCTACCTCGCAAAACCCGAGTACAGGGGCGCGACTTGGACTTCCAGCGCCAATGGCCTGATCGTCGACATCGGGGCCAATCGCGGACAAAGCATCCAGGCGTTCAAGAGGTTCAGGCCGCAATCGAGCATCGTGGCCTTTGAGCCCGAACCGCTCTCGGCCGAGCGGCTCAAACTCCGTTTCTCCGGAGATCGGTCCGTCTCGATCTTCCCCTGCGCTCTCGGAGCCAAGCCGGGCACCATTACGTTCTTCGTCCCCTCTTACGGTCGGTGGGCTTGCGATGGCATGGCCGCGACCTCCCGGGAGGCGGCGACCGAGTGGCTGAACGATGGCGGCCGCATGTACCGTTTCGATCAGTCCAAGTTGAGCGTGGAGGAACACAGGATCGAGTGCCACACGCTCGATTCCTTTGCAATGTCGCCCTCCCTGATCAAGGTGCACGCTCAGGGCGCCGAGCTGGAGATCTTGCGAGGGTCGGAGCACACGCTGAGACGGCACAAGCCGGCACTGATGTGCGCCTTCGCATCGGACGAGATCTCGGAATTCGTTTCCGACATCGGTTATCGGCCGTACGTCTTTCAGAATGGACATTTCATGAGCGGACTGGCGCCGCGTTCGGTCACGTTCACTTGGTACTTGACTGACGACAACAGCCGCCGCGTTCAAATCGAAGCGGGATCACCGGGCAAGGCGGTTCTCTCATGAGCGTCACGGTTGCGGGCGGCGAATTCGGCCTGACAAGTACGGCTTTGCCGCAAGCCGCTGAGCGGTGCAGCAAGCTGCCGGCCTGGCTGCTGCTGATGGGGCTCATTCTGCCGGCGGCGCAAGTCCAGCTTTATCTCGCCGATGCGAAACTCACGGTCGGGCGGATCGGCATCCTGCTGCTCATAATACCTGCAGCGGCAAGACTGCTCAGGACCGGTCGTCACATCCTCGCCTCGGACTATCTTGCATGTGCCGTCGCAGCCTGGATGTTCGCAGCCGCCACCTACACCAGCGGGTCGAGTGCGATCTCATCGACCGCCGCCGAGAGCCTCGAGTTTCTGGGCGGCTACATCGTCGCCCGCGGATTTTTCTTCGGGCCGGCGGCAATTCAAAGCTTCATTCAACCCTTTAAGATCGTGACTGCCTACATCGTCCTGCTGGCCCTTTTCGATAATCTTTCTGGCCGGCTCATTGTTCAGCAGATGTTTTCTGCCGCCTTCGGCAGCTATGCGCCGCTCTCGCCCGACTACAGGCTGTATTGGGTAAGAGCCGCCTCGACGTTCGACCACCCAATTCTGTTGGGCACCTATTGCACCGTCGCTTGCGCCATCCTGCTGTTTTCGGAGCAACGGCCACTGTCGAGGATGCTTTGGGGAGGTTTGTGCGTTTTCGGTTGCCTGCTGTCGTTGTCCTCCGCGCCGTTGTTGTCGTGTCTCCTCGTCCTGATGCTTTACCTCTATGATACGGCACTGAAGCAAACTTCTGGACGATGGCGCGCGCTGCAAGTGTGTCTGGCTACGATCGTTCTCGTTATCCTGGCCGTGGCCAATCACCCGCTAGGCTGGATCATCTCCCACCTCACCTTCGATCCGGTTTCGGGTTACTTTCGGATGCTGATCTGGGACGCAGCGACACAGAAGATCATGTATTCTCCCTTCACCGGATACGCATTCGCCCTGCTCAATCACGACATTCTCGATACCACGATCGACTCGGTGTGGCTGGTGTTCGCGCTACGGTTCGGACTTCCTATGATTTTCCTGCTCATCCTGACGAACATTGCGAGCATTCTACCGGTAAAAAAGCGCTTCAAGGGCGTCATGGAGGATCCCAGCGCGTCGGGCCTGCGCATCGCATTCACCGTCGCAGTCGTCATGCTCATGTTTACCGGGCTGACGGTCCACTACTGGAACTACCTCTGGATCTTCTGGGGAGTATGCATCGGCATCAGGGCATCGCTGCGGGAGTCCGCGATGTATCCGGTCTAGCCCGATCCAGCGGTGGAACACGCCGTCGGGCCGAAACGCGGCTTGCAGCGTGGCAGCCCGTGAGGCTCGGAGCCGATTACAACATCTTCAGCCGCTCGATAGCAGGTCGCAGCAATTGCCACCCGCGCGATCCCAACTGCCGTTTGCTGGCGAGAAGCCACCAACGACGCGATCTCGTGACCGCCGGGTCCAGCTTTGCCGCTATCGCCGAAAGGCGCTCCGATAACCCAACGTCTCCGTCATTGAAAGCTCGGCTCGCACAACTGATCGTGTCGAGCGCCAGATGGCTTGTCAACCAGGACCTGAGATCGTCGACGTCCGGAAGCACGCCAGCGCAGCTATCCAGGAAATGCTCCAACGCCAGCTTGCGTTGAACGAAATCCTGCTCGGCCGAATATCCGCCTGACATGTTGGTTGAATGTCGCCGGTACACGGCCTGGATCGCATCGATGAAGCCGACGGGTCCATGCGCGGCGAACCGCAGCCACATCTCCATATCGCCGCTGTGCGTCAAATCCGGTAAATATCCCCCCACCTTCTTCTGCAGGCTGGTTCGCACCATCACGCTTGGCGCCAGGACTATGTTTCTGCACCCCCCCAATTTGATGAAATCGCGGCCGGCCAGTATCTTCGTACCAGGTCCAAGTTCCGGCGGCAGCGGCACAACCTCCTCGTGCTCCTGGCAAAGCGCGACTGCGCCTCCAAACGTGAGGCCGACGGAGGGATTCTCATCCATCAACCTCGCAGCCCTCTCGATCGCACCGGGCATCAGGTAATCGTCTGCAGAGAGCAGAATCATGTAGTCCGCAGTGGCCCAGTCGATCCCCTCGTTGAAGGTGGCGATGTGGCCGTGATTGACAGAATGCCTGCGAAACTCGACCCGAGGATCTGCACGAACCAGTTCCTGCGCAACCTGGGCTGTATTGTCCGTCGAGGCATCATCAATAATCAGCAGCCGCAACTCGGGTCCGCACTGCCTCAATATGCTGTCGGCGCATTCTCTAAGGAAATGCCCATACTGATAACAGGGTATGATCGCATCAATGGAACTCACGACGCATCCATTCCTGCCAAAGGCCTCCGGAACGCGCCTTCCATGATTTTTGAGCCCGCATTCCCAATATTGGTTGCCCACAATCCAGACCGGCTGTTCATCAAATCACCAGGCGACTTACGTGATCGTACATCCTGAATACGGCCGCAAGAATAATGCCACCTGTTTAATTGGATTTTTATCCCGCCGCAATATGTGTTTAATATTTAATTTGCACGCTGTATATCGGTATCAGGAAATCGAGACCGACGGCATTTGAACTCATGACGGGTTTCAGGCAGAACGACCTTTCCTTGCGAGGGCGTGCGACGCTTTGGGCACAACGAAACTCTTGGCGCCTGCCGCGAAGCGTGCGACGTATCGGGAAGAAACTGTTCATTGGCAGCCGGTTGGCGTCCGGAGACGACAGTCTCGTTGACGACTGGTCGAAGCCGCTCATGCCATATGATGCCATGGTCGCGCCGCATGCCCCGGCGGCGCCCGCCTCTATTCCGACCAGCAGCGTGTCGAATCTGGACGATTTTCTCGTGTCGCCGGGAAGTGTCCATTGCCTCATCGTCACTCCGGTGCTCGACGCCGGCGGGCTAGATGAATTTGTCGCCTTTCTTGCGCGACGCCTCCCCCATTTCGGGCTTCGTGTGACGGTTATGTGCGCACATTCATCGTCGGCGCCCGTCGGACAATTGTTCACGATCTTGCAGAGGGAAGGCACGGCGGTTGTTGCCGCCTCGCCAGGCGACGCTTGTCTCTGGATGAAAACGAACCGTCCTGACGTTATCAGCGCGCACGATCCGCCGGGTTGGCTCTTGAAGGCGGCCAAAGATGCCCGCGTTCCGGTCGTGGAGACGCTCCACGGCATTCCGACCCCCATAAGCACCAATTGGATGGAGGAGCGTCAGAGATCGGAACTCGTCACCTGCTTTGTCGCGGTAAGCGAGCTCGTGCGGCGTCAGTACCTGTCGGGCAATCCGGCCTATTCCGCTCGTGCGGTCATCACCATCCCCAATGCATTCAACCAGACACATCGCCCGTCGGTGAACCGGTCGAAGGCCCGGGCCTGGCTGGGCCTCAATGACGAGTTTCTCTTTCTCTCGCTCGGTCGTCACACGGTCCAGAAGAATGCATACGGCTTGGTGCGGGCATTCTCAGAAGTCGCAGAAGATGATCACAAGGTCCATCTGCTGATCGCCGGCCGCCTGGACGATGCTGTGTACACGCGTCAAGTCCGTACGCTTCGCGACAAGATGCCTTGCAAGGACCGGATCCACCTGCGGCATTCGTTTCCAGATCCATCCATCCTGCTGGCCGCCGCCGATTGCTTTGTTCTGAACTCATTTTTTGAGGGATGGTCATTGGCCTCCATGGAAGCGCTAAGCGCGGGATTACCTACAATCGTGAGTGATGTCGGCGGCGCGCGTGAGCAGATCGGTCTGGACGGTAGCCGAGGCTTCGTTGTGGCGAACCCGGTTGGCGATCCCGAAAGCGCAAATTGGCATAGTTCGAGCCTTATGCGATTTCGGCCGCAGAAGAATATGGATGAACTCGTCTCCGCCATGAAGTCAGTCGTCGCTCATCGCGACTATTGGTCCAGGGTGCGCGAACAACTGTCGGCAGATTCAAAAGGCCGCTTTGATCCCGTCATATGCTCCAAACGGCATGCCGAGGTCCTGCTTGGGGCGATTTCACGTTCTATGCTCGAAGGTGAATTTGCGGATTGTCCCGCTCGTAGTTGACGCGCCCGAGTGCGCCTCTTCGGGAATTGGAGCGGTCCGCCTGACGGCTATCGCTGCTAGCTGATCAGCCGGTTCTTCTTCCAGTTGATTTTCGGCTGCGCGGTCGATGCAGTGGTGAGCTCACCCGCCATAATATATTGCTTTGCCAGGTGATGGGTCAGGCCGCCGAAGGTAAGTCTGTCCAACATCTTCGATCTTGGACCCTCAATGCCCGTGACCAGACCATCCTTAACGACCAGGCCCGAATCGTTCAGAAGCCTGACGGCGGTGCCTTCGACAAAGAACTTCAAATGGGTGCGGTCAAGAATCCCCGAATCTGTGTATTCAAATCGACGCTGGAAGAGCAGCGGAAGCGTCACGCTCAGATGCGCGATGTTCGGAACAGAAACGATTACGCGCCCACCATCCATGAGAAGGTTTCTGGTGATGGCCTGAAGAGTTCGCGTTGGATCCGGAACATGTTCAAGGATATCAAGCAACAAGATCAGGTCAAACTTGCTACCGACTCGTAATATCAAATCGTCGATGTCTCCGATCATCGCGACATCGGCGTTCAGTTTGAGGTCGGCTTCAAGTTCTTGATTGAGCTCGACTCCGAATGTCGTGGCAGCAGAGTAGATCGACTTGAGCCAGGCAAGAGTGAAGCCTGCGCCAGGTCCCACTTCGAGGATCCGGGAGGCGCGGCTGGGCAGTAACGACCGTATCTCGCGGCGAGAGCGGATGTAGTAGCTTTGCGCAGCCGTGTCCTGCGCAGCACCGGCGCGTCCCTGCATGTCGTCGATCTGGATTCTTCTGGCAGCCTCCAAGCTCATTGAACGACGCTCCTTCTGGAAACCTCCATTTGCTCAATGCCGTGATCCTTGCGAAGGAACGGCCTTAGCGATTCACGCCTGGTGGCGGTCGCAACAAGGTCGGGTGCAAGCACAGAAGACAGGAATTTCAACCTCAGACCGGCGCGATGCGGAGCGCGCCTCTCAATCTTCTCGATCGCCAAACCGGCTTGCGCACACCACCTCTGAATTTTACCGCTCGTCGTGTCGTGGATCCCCACAGCATCGAAGCTCCCCCAGCGTCGAAAGACGCTGCTGGATTTCGCGCATTCCCAGGCATACCGAAGAGAGGGGCGGTTTGGCGCGCAAATGATCACTCGCCCGTCCGGAGCCAGGAGATCGGCAAACAGCTTGAGGAGATGCGCCGGATCACGAATGAATTGCAAGACATCAACGAACAGCAGTCGGTCAAACCGCTCCGCTGCAATTTTTGATCTCGCCGTTATGACGTCCCCTAACACCACCTCAGCCCCAAGCTGGGCCAAGCCGCTACCCACAACGGGGTCGAGGGGAATAGTCACCACTCGGTTTCCTCTCTCCAGCAATCGGCGTTCGTTTGCAGCCGAGCAGGACCCGATCGACAATACGGCCGCGCTTTGCGGTACAGCGGACAACACCTCGTCCCTGGCCGGCTCGTAGTAGTCTTTCGAATACATGCCGTGCCAGAGCCTGGTCTCGGCGCTGAATAGCGGAACGGCATCGTTTCCCTCACGCGCGATCTGCATCAGGACGGATAGTTGTGCGTCCAATTGCCGGCGATCGACGCCGAGCCGGTTGATATATTTATTCGGTAAATGGTGCGCCGAGAAATCGTCGATATGGGAAATTGGTATCAGCTTCCGGAAGCCACACTGGGTGAATGGATCGGTTGCAGCGGTGCAAGGCAGGTCGTACTTGCCTTCGTGAGGCCCGACCAAAAAGCCGCCGGACGCAATTGCTCTGGCAAGCTGCTGCCGGGTGAGCATATAGCTGGCAGCATGCTCGTTGGTAAAATGGGCAAGATGGTAATTTCCCCTGGTCTTGACCGACGTACAATCCCAGTGGAAGGAACCGTGGGCCTGCGGATAATTCAATTCGCTGTTCGACGCTCTCTCGACGAGCATCCATCCGGCAACCTCACCCTCATTCAACACTGAGGTCACTTCGAGAAACGCTCGAATATTTCTTTCAGTGATCAGGATATCGTCTTCGGAATAAATGAACATATCATACTGATCAGCCCGCGCTGCAAACAACTCTTTGTGCGCGAAGGGAAGCGACCAGGGATTCTTGTTGGGAAGGCCAACGACACACTCGATGTCTGCAGCCGGCTTCTTGTCGATGTTGGAGATGATGACGATATCCACGTCGAACGACATGGACCGGTATTCCTTGATCACTCGATCCAGGTGGGCATTATTGGCAGTCCCATAGCTCGCGATCACGACCAAAAGTCGCAATGCCTTTTGGTCGGCGATCCCCGGGATCATCGTTCCAACTCTGCCCGCACCGCAGCACTCACCCTCGAGGTCTCCTCGGCGCTCATCTGTGCATAGATGGGCAGCAAGATCGACCGATCCTGGGCGAGCTCGGATTGACGCAGATCCTGTGTCTGGACAAGGGCCGAATAAGGCTGCTCACGATGGGCGCACATGATACCGCGGCGGGTCGCGATGCCCTTATCGAGGAGATGTTGCATAACGATGCGCTGGTCGAGGCGGTCTGGAAGACGTACGCAATAGCTCTGCCAGTTGGATCTGGCCCACGCTGGTTCAGTCGGTAACCGCAACCCTTCCAAATTGCCGAGCTGTTCGGCATAATTTGCGGCGACGGCTCGCCGGCGCGCAATCAGTTCCGGGAGCCGCTCGAGCTGTTTGCGCCCAATGGCGGCCTGCATGTCCGTCATTCGGTAGTTGTAGCCCACAACGACGTATTCCTCGAAGATCACGGACGACGAATTGTGCCGCACCGTGTCGGGAACGCTCATGCCGTGCTGGCGCAGGAGCTTGAATTTGCGATCAAGCTCGGCATTCGCGGTGGTGAGCATTCCCCCCTCACCCGTCGTGATCACCTTTCGCGGATGGAAGGAGAAGCAGGCAATGTCGCCATGCGGCCTGCCGATCGACTCCCATTCCCCGTTCATCCGGATCTGCGATCCGGCAGCACAGGCCGCGTCCTCGATCACGGCGATCCCGTGGCGGCGCGCTATGGCCAGAAGAGCGGCCATATCGCACGGCATGCCCATCTGATGGACGACGATGATCGCACGCGTGCGCTCGGTGATAGCTTCGGCCAACCGGGCACAATCAAGATTATATGTCTCCGGCTCGATATCGACGAAAACCGGAGTGGCTCCCTGATGTCGGATGACGTTTGCGGTCGCGATGAAGGAATGGCTGACCGTGATCACCTCGTCGCCGATGCCGATGTCCAGCGCCGCCAAGGCGAGCTGGAGCGCGGTCGTGCAATTCGAGACGGCACAGGCGTGCGGTGCGCCGACAAGTGCAGCGAACTCGCGCTCGAATGCGGCCACCTGCGGACCTTGCGATACCCAGCCCGACAGCACGACTGCGCGCGCCGCGTCAGCCTCTTCGTCCGCTAGCAGCGGCAAAGCGATCGGAATCACGATGCTGCCGCCTGCCGCTGGTGGTCCGAAGCAAGCTCGCGTTCGGATCGCCACCATTTCACGAGGTCGGCGAGCCCCTGCTCCAACGAAACCGTGGTGCGGAAACCCAGCAGACGCTCCGCCTTGCCCGTCGATGCCAGTCGGCGCGGCACCGGATTGACCGAGCGCTCCGGCGCGAATTCAGGCGTCAGGCCCCGGCGTCCCATCACGGACGCAAGCGCCGTAGCCAGCTCCGTCAGGCTAGTTTCGGTGCCGCTTCCAACGTTAAAGACCTCATCGGTGATCTTTGACCTGGCCGCAAGGATGTTGGCGCGCGCGATGTCGCGGACGTGAACGAAATCCATAGACTGACGGCCGTCACCAAAGATAACGGGAGGCAATCCGGCCTCCAGCCGCTCCATCCAGCGGATCAAGACCTCGGTGTACCGTCCGTGGATGTCCATCCGGCTGCCGTAGACGTTGAAATACCGGAACGCCACATAGTCGAGGCCGCATACATCGTTGAAGGCCCGCAGAAGGCCTTCGTTAAACGCCTTGGCGGCTCCATAGAGAGTTCGGTTGTTGTACGGATTCTGCCGCTCCGTCGTCGGAAATTCCTCGGCCATGCCATATACCGATGCCGAAGACGCCGCGATGATCTTCTGAATGTCGTGCTTGATGCACAGCTCCAGCAGGTCGTAGGTGGCGTCGACCATAACCTCCTTGGCGAGGCGTGGTTCGGCCGCACAATGAGTGATGCGAAGTGCAGCCTGGTGGAAGACGATATCGGCCGCCTTGACCAATGCTTCCATCAGCTTGCGATCGCGTATGTCGCCGTGAACCAATCTCACCGGTCCGCGCCCGAGCGCGCGCCGAAGATTTTCCGGTCGGCCTCTGACCATGTTGTCGAGAGCAACAATTTCAATGCAGCCCTCGTCGCAGAGCAGATCAACGATGTGGGACCCGATGAAGCCTGCGCCGCCGGTGACCAGAATGCGCTTTCCCTTGAGATCGATCAAGACGCTCTCCTGTTGTGGGACCATGTCATGACGCTTTGTGGATGCTCCGCTCGGGCGCCAACCGCTTCACTGGGCCGCAGCATCGCTGCGTTCCTCAATGTGGCGACAACTTCGGCCGCCTGTTCCGGCAGCAGCTCCGGATAAATGGGAAGAGAGAGGAAGTCGTTCGCCAGCATCTCGGTTACGGGGAGATCACCGGGACGGTAGCCGAGTTCTGCGTAGGCTCTTTGCAGATGCACCGGAACGGGATAGTGAATCCCGGCGCCTATTCCGGCATCACGCAACAGCGACAGTGCGTGATCGCGCTCCTCCAATCTGACCGCATAGACGTGATACACGTGACGGGCGTGCCCTGGCGGCTGGGGACGCGCGAATGGGAGCTCAGACAGCAGTGCATTGTATTGCTCAGCCGCCGACCGGCGCGCTTCCGTCCAGCTCTCAATGTAGTCCAGCTTGACGTTCAATATCGCGCTCTGAATTTCGTCCATACGATAGTTATATCCGGGGATGGCGTGGTCGTACTTCGCCTCCTGCCCCCAATCTCGCAGCAGTGACACGCGGTGCGCGAATTCAGGCCTATGAGTTACGACGGCTCCACCCTCGCCGAACGCCCCCAGATTCTTGCCAGGGTAAAAGCTGAAGCATCCTAGATCGCCAATCGAGCCTGCTCGGCGTCCCTGGTATTCGGCGCCATGCGCCTGCGCGGCGTCCTCGATGACGACCAGGCCGTGACGACGCGCGATGGCCATGATCGGATCCATGTCGGCCATCAACCCGTGGAGGTGAACCGGCAGGATCGCCTTGGTTCGTGGTGTTATCGCAGCTTCAATCAAGCCGGGATCCATCGTCCACGTTACAGGGTCAACGTCGACAAACACCGGCTTGGCACCGCTGTAGATAATGGCCGCGGTCGTCGCGACGAACGTCATGGATACGGTGATGACCTCGTCACCGGGTCCGACACCCGCCGTAAGCAAGGCAAGGTGAAGCGCCGAAGTGCCGGTGTTCACCGCGCGGCAATGGGCAGTCCGGCAATAACCCGCAAAGCGTCCCTCGAAGGCGGTCACCTCCGGCCCGAGCACAAAGTGCCCGCTCCCGATGACCCTAGCCACCGCGGCGTCGATTTCCGGCTTGATCTGGCGATATTGGGCTTTCAGATCCAGGAAGGGTATCAAGATTCAAGACCTTGGTTGGACCAAACATTATAATAAAACATTAACTCTCATAATCGCATTAAATCAAGCATTAAATTGTAGCGCATATATATCGCGCTTTAAAATGGTTTATGGATCAGCTCTGCAGAGCGACGATCGCGCAGGAGCGTGTTTCCAGCTGCGGGCAGGACCCGAGCGGGCACTCCTGCGACGATGGCGCCGGGCGGAACATCCTTAGTGACCACCGCACCGGCACCTACGGAGGCGCCCTCTCCGATCGTCACACCGCACAGGATGGTGGCGTTCGAGCCGATCGAAGCTCCCCGACCGACCCGGGTGCGCTGCAGCGTCCAGTCCGAAGCCTGCTGAGGACGACCGTCCGCGGTTGTTGCCTTCGGATATTTGTCGTTCGTGAACATCACGCCATGACCGACGAACACCTCATCCTCGATCGTGACGCCCTCGCAAATGAAGCTGTGCGACGATATCTTGCAACGCGCACCTATCTCTGCCCCCGCCTGGATCTCGACGAAAGTTCCGATTCTGCTCTCGTCGCCGACGGTGCAGCCATACAGGTTGACCAGGTCTGGATGCAGGATGCGGACATCGCGACCAAGCTGGGTATCCTTTATTGGCATGTTTGTTTCCCTGTCTCTACAATCCAGCAAAACCACTACAGTACCGAGCGTGACGGGCGCAGCTTGGGCGCCATCTCGACGAGACCCGTCGCAGCTTGACGAAGGTGCTGCAGCAGAGGATGCCCTGTTACGATCAATCCCCACCACCAGCAGAAGGCGGCGACCACAAACGCCGATATAAGGCCTACAACGAAATTGAGAATTCCTGCCTCGATCAACAGCGCGCAGGCGCCTACGCCGGCGGCGGTCGCCATCGTGACGACACCGCTCTTGAGAACGGCACGGCCAAACTCGCTTGGCCGCAGCGCAAGATGCCGACTGAGATAGTATATCGCCACTACCGCCTGGAACGGCAACGTCAGCAATGCGCACGCTGCGACCGCCTCCACGCCCAAAAAGGATGCGCCCAAAAGGGCAAGGAGCGACGGTGGCAACGAGATGAAGGACGAGACAAGCGCGTCGCGCACGCGTCCAACCGCCAGGAACACGGGATATGTCAGGCACGCAGCGAATAGCGCCAGATTTGCAAGGCAGAGAATCCGCACCAACGGCACGACCTCCAACCAGGCTCCGCCAAGCCAGATCAAGACGATCGGCTTTGCCATGATCGCTACGAAGGTGAGAAATGGCCACTGCACCGCGGAAAGCAGTTGGACCGCGTCCAGATACACGCCCTTTAGATCTGCCCCGGCTGCACGCCTCGACACGATCGCCGGCATGATGATGGGGTTCAGCACCTGCGTGACGAGCCTGTCGAATACCTGAGTCAGGTTAATCGCCCGACTATAGAGACCCACAGCCGTAAAATCGAGAATCTTCGCGAGAAAGAGCTGGGGTGCGAGGTTGTAGAAGATATTGATGACGCTGACACCGCTGGAATAGAGACCGAATCTGAGGACCTCGCGGTATTCGGACAGCGAAGGGCGCAACACGCCGAAATCCCGGTACGAACTCAGCAGCAAGGCCGTAAGAACCATGCTCCCTGCCACACCACCCCAGATCGGAGCCATGTAGCTGAAGTTCAGGAATGCCAGCCCGATCGAAACCAGCGCGACCGTCATGTTGCTTGCAAGATTGCAGATCGCGAGCGTCCCAAACTGCATGTCACGACGAAACAGGGCAGCCAACGTTCCTGAGACCGGTAGAAGGAGAAGGTTCAGCGCAGAAACCTGGATACCTTGCCTTAGGCTGTCCTGCCCAAAGAGTTGCGATACGACGTCGGCCCCAGCTGACAGGATTAGCGCAACTGCCAGCGAGATGATACAGGTGATAGTAAACGCCGTGCGAATGGTCCCGCGCGACAACTCATGCTTCTGAATCAGATAGTTTGCCCCTCCAAACTCCTGAAAGGCGGCGGCGATCACGGCGGTAAGTGCATTGACGACCGCAAAGACCCCGAACTCGCCCGGCGTCAGCAGACGCGACAGAACTGCGGTCGAGACAAGGAACAGCACAAGGGCGGCATAGCGGTCCACCCCGGAAAACAGGACTGAACGATGCACTGAATTCATCGAGACTCCGTCCCGGGGCTGATCTGGCCAACAGCCACGGCCAAGCCGCCCATCAAGCCGTCGCCCGGGCCCGCTCCGGTAGCATCCGCGGCAGTTGCCTTATCGGGATTGGTTTGCCCTGCTTCGCGATTGATCGAGAAGCTGCCTCGAGCACCTCGATCACCCGCAGCCCGGACATGCCGCTGGAGATCGGCCGCGTCCCGGCGCGCACACAGTCGATAAAGTGCTCGACCTCCGTTTGCAGTGCCTCCTTAGGCGAGATATGCGGAGCCCACATGTCACCAGCGCGATATCCAATCCGGAATTGATGGGCACTCTCGGGAGGCCTGTCGAGCGTAATTCCCTTGTCATAGACCTTGATCTTTTCGGTCGGTTCGAGATCGTCATAGACGATCATCTTCTTGCTGCCGCCAATGAAAGTCTGGCGGACTTTGACAGGCGAGAGCCAGTTGACGCTGACATGGGCCACACATGCGTTGGCAAAGAACAATGTGATATGCGCCATGTTTTCCGGCGAACCGACGACATGGCACGATCCCGTTGCCGATACCGCAATCGGCTCCTCATCGAAGATGTGATGAATGATCGAGATGTCATGCACTGCCAGATCCCAGATCACATTTACGTCTTTCTGGAACAATCCGAGGCTCGAGCGTGTGCTATCGTAGTAGTAGACGTCTCCGAGCTCGCTCTTCAGCAACAGCTCACGAATCTTCTGAACCGCCGGGGTATAGAGAAAGGTATGATCGACCATCAAAATCAGTCCGCGCCGATCCGCCTCGTCGATCAGGCGCATCACCTGCTCTGAACTCGGCGCAAGGGGCTTTTCGACCAACACGTGCTTGCCAGCTCTCAACGCCGCCATTGCCAGCTCGTAATGCGTGTGCACCGGCGTGGCGATGGCGATTGCATCGATCGAGGCGTCCTTCAGCAGGTCGTCATATCGCGCGGTGGTCGCGACCCCCGGGTACTGCTGCATGATGGCGGCAAGCCTGCCTGGATCAAGGTCGCTCACGCTGACGACGCGGGCGGCGGGATTGATCGAGAAATTGCGAACGAGATTGGGCCCCCAATAGCCGTATCCCACGACCCCGATTCCCAGCTGACTATCTCGCATACTGACCTCGATCCATTCGGGGAGACTACGATTCTGCACGTTAGGTTCGCGCCGGCATATCCTGCCATATGCCTCGCGTATCGATGACGTCGAGGTGCCGGCGCTCCGCCAACGGCACCATTTTGAATTCGTCATGATCGACGAGAAGAACCGCAATTTCGCAGCTCCGGAGGGCCTCATCGATGGTCACGAACGCGACGCGATAATCGGCCAACTGAGACGGCAGACGGCGCAGATTCGGTTCGACGACCTTGATCCGTTCGCCGTATTTGGCCGCGAGATGCGTGGCAATCTCCAAGGCGGGGCTTTCACGCACGTCGTCGACGTTCGCCTTGAACGTCAATCCGCAACAGGCAACGTTCGCATAGGGATGATCGTCGATCAGCGCCTCAGCGTTCTCGATGATCTTCCGGGTCTTGGCGTTATTCACCTCGCGGCTTGTTCGCATCACTCGCGCGAGATCGGGCGCAGAGTCGATGATGAACCAGGGGTCGACCGCAATGCAGTGCCCGCCCACGCCCGGCCCCGGCCGCAGTACGTTTACGCGAGGGTGACGGTTGGCGATATCGATCACCTCCCAGACGTTGATATCGAACCTGTCGCAGATCAGCGAGAGTTCGTTGGCAAACGCTATGTTGGTGTCGCGGAAGGCGTTTTCCGTCAGCTTGACCAACTCGGCCGCGCGCGCCGTAGTGCCGACGCAGGCGCCGCGAACAAACATCTTGTAGAAGCGTTGGGCACGCCGCGTGCAAGTTGGCGTAATCCCGCCGATACACCTGTCATTGTTGATAAGCTCGGTCAAGATCCGCCCTGGCAACACGCGTTCGGGACAGTATGCGACGTAGATCGCTCCATCCTCCCGGCCGTTGACGCCAATGTGCAGCTCCGGCCTGCGTTCAACGATGCGCTTTGCGATGGCTTCGGTTGTCCCGATCGGCGATGTCGATTCAAGAGTGACAAGATTGCCTGGCGCGAGAAGGTCCACGATGTTGTCGACCGCGGCGTGAACGCTTGCCAGGTCTGGACGGTTATCGTGGTCGATCGGGGTCGGCACCGCGATGATGAACACGTCTGCCGGCTGCGGCTTCCTCGACGTCGTGAGCGCACCGCTCGACACGACCTTGGAGACGAGACCGTCCAGATCGGGCTCGGCGATGTGAATTTTGCCGGATGCAACGGTGTCGACGATGCGTTCGTTTGTATCGATGCCGACCACCTGCAGCCCACGGCTCGCAATCAACGCCGCGGTCGGCAGCCCGATATAGCCAAGCCCAATGACGTTTATCTTTTGGAATTCAGGCATCGAGAAGCACCTTCACGATACGCTCGCTCGCGTGCCCGTCACCGAACGGATTGTGCGAACGCGCCATGGCAGCATAAGTCTCGTCATCGTCGAGCAGGCGAAACGTCTCGCCAACGATCCTGTCGTAGTTGGCGCCAACCAGGCGCGCCGTTCCGGCTTCCACGCCTTCGGGACGCTCGGTCGTATCGCGCATTACCAGGACCGGCTTCCCGAAAGTGGGGGCCTCCTCCTGGACGCCGCCTGAATCTGTCAGGACCAGATACGACATCGAGAGCAGGCTGACGAAATCCGTGTATTCCTGAGGAGAAATGAGGACGACCCGCGGGTGATCCGACAACCGAGACGCAAACAGGTCGCGGACATTCGGATTCGGGTGCACAGGGAGCACCACGGCGACATCTTCCCGCTGCAGGATGGTCTCAAGCGCGTTCACGATGTTGGTGACGCCGCCACCGAAATTCTCCCTGCGATGGCAAGTCACCAGGATGATGCGCCGATTGCCGTGACGCTTCTTGATGCCGTCCCAGCGACACGCCAGTCCCGGATCGGACTCGACCATGGCTTTCGCGAGGATGAGAGCGTCCACCACTGTGTTTCCGGTCACGTGAATGCGGTCATCAGCCACGTTTTCAGAACGCAACGCGCGGGCCGCGCGCTCCGTCGGGGCAAAATGTTGATCGGCGATCGAGCCGACGATCTTGCGGTTCACCTCCTCGGGCCACGGAGCGAAGATGTCGCCGCTGCGCAGTCCGGCCTCGATGTGCGAGACCGGTATACGGTGATAATAGGATGCCAGTGCACCCGTCATGGCAGTCGCCGTATCGCCCTGGACAATCACCCTGGTGGGCTTCACCTTTTCGAGGAGCTCGCCGATTTGTCCGAGCAGCCGGGCGGTCAGATGATCCAGCGTCTGGTTTGTCGTCATGACGTTGAGATCAAAATCCGGGACCACGTTGGCCAATTTGAGGACCTGATCAAGCAGCTGCCGGTGCTGTGCGGTCGCACATATCGTTACGGCGATGTCCTTGCGATTCTCAGCCTTGAGTCGGTTGATGACCGGAAACAGCTTGATTGCTTCCGGCCGGGTTCCCAGAAGGATGAAAAAATGCTTGCCCACGCTTCAACCCCCGATCCGGCTCGGACCAGGGGGAACGGCGCCGGGCGCACCGAGCGGGTGCCGAAGCGCCTGCCTGAAGAGCGCTTGCGCCAGCACGCCCGCAAACAGCGCGTTCGTCTTGGCGTATCGCCACCACATCCGCCCGGGCTCCTGATAGATGCGGTACAGCCACTCGAGGCCGAGCTTCTGAAGCCGTACTGGCGCGCGCCGAACGGTACCTGCCAGAACATCGAATGCACCACCCACACCCATGATAAAAGGCACGCCGAGATCATCGCGGTGAGCGGCGAGAAAGCGCTCCTTCCGGGGCGTCGGCATGCCGATGAAGAGGCAATCGGCCGCGCTGGACTGGATGTCTCGTACGACGTCTTTCTCCTGCTCGCGCTTGAAGTAGCCGTCGTGCCAGCCCGCAAAGACAAGCGAGGGATGCCTCTCGCGCGCGCTCTGCATCGCCTGGTGCAGCACGCCGGGGGTCGCTCCCAGGAAATAAGGCTTGAAGCCTTCATGCGCGCATACCGCGAGCAACTCGGCGAGGAGATCCACGCCCGCGACGCGCGACGTGGCCGGAAGTCCCAGCGCTCGAGCGCCCCAAACGATCCCCATGCCGTCGAGGCCGACGACATCGCTGTTGGCGACATCGGCCGCGAGCACGGCATCAGACCTCATATTGACGAATTTGGCGACGTTCAGCGCCACATGTTGCAGCCTTCGCCGGCTGTGCATAGCCCCGCGCGCCAGATCGACGGTTTCTGCCATTGTCAGCAGGTCAACGGGACATCCCAGAAATGAGGCGCGCATTGGAACCTACCTCCCAGAAAAAAATACGGTCTGTTTAAGTTTGCATTTAAGATTATTATCTAGATAATACGCACCGGATATTTAATAGCAAGGTTTAAATAGGATAGAATTTGGCGCCTGACAGCGGAATATCAGGGCCTACACGCAAGAGGCGGGCAGCAGATCCAAAGTCAATTAAATAGAGGATTTAACTAATGATTTCGGTCATTATTCCGCATCTCAACCAGCCTGACGCGCTGGAATCCTGCTTGCGAAGCCTGGACGCGCAGACCCTGCCTCGGCACGCGTTCGAGATCATCGTGGTGGACAACGGCTCGGCAACGCCCCCAACAGACATCGTTGGCGGCCATCCTCGTGTACGGCTGCAGCACGAACCGCATCCGGGTCCCGGTCCGGCGCGAAATGCGGGTGTCGCTGCGGCCAACGGCGAGATCCTCGCTTTCATCGATGCCGATTGCAGGGCCCATCCGGATTGGTTGAGCAGCGTGATGAAATGGTTCAACTTGTCGCCGGCTGGCACAGTTCTCGGGGGCGACGTTCGCATTTGGCACCCGGAAAATGCCGAGCTCGACGCCATTGCGGCATACGAGAGCGTCTTCGCTTATCGCTTCAAGCTCTATATCGAGCGCCACGGTTATTCCGGCACCGGCAATATGGCGGTGTTTCGCCGCGATTTCGATCGCGTCGGCCCTTTTGCCGGCATTGAGATCGCCGAAGACATGGAGTGGGGAGAGCGTGCGCTGCGCGCGGGACTTCGATTTCGATACACTCCCGAGATGATCGTCTTCCATCCCGCCCGGAGCTCCCTTCGGGAGCTCTACGCCAAATGGGATCGACACATCGCGCACTATCGCAACATGGCGGAAGGCAAGCCTGTTTGGCAATTGCGCTGGCTCGCGCAGGCGTTGCTGGTCTTCGCATCTCTCGCGCCAAACGCTGTGACTGTGCTGACCAGCGACCGCCTCCATGGTAGCGGCGTCCGCCTCAAAGCTATTGCCGTATTGTGTGCCGTCCGGGCGCACCGCGCCATGACGATGATCTCGCACCTGCGGGGCCGGCGAGCAGTCGCTTGGAATCGTTAGTGCGAAGGCAATTCTGTCAGGCGCCGCCGAAGGCACAGTTGTTGGTCAGCCCCGGCAAGTCGGTGCGCCGGCCGAATGACCACAGAATCCAGCCGAGCTCGTAGCTACGGCACTCAAGCCGAACTTCCACGTCAGTGCCGTCGATCAGTCGCTGCCCGTTTCCGAGCCAGGCGTTCTTGACTGCGCGCAATGCGCGCGGCGCCTTCGTTGTCAATTCGCCTTTGCGAACCTGCGAGCGGAGGGTCAGGCTCAGTTCAGGCACGAGCATGGCCCGGCCCAGCTGGTTCTGGCCAAGTACCCAGTTGAATCCCTTGACCAGGGCGTCCCGCGATCCCTTCTGCCCAAAGCGCTCCGCCCATTCCAGCAGCGCCGGGGCCATTCCATACTGATGAACCGAATAGACCTCATAGAAATCAAGGACGCGGCCGCTCATCGCGTCGAAAAACCAGGGCCATTCACCTTGTGGGCCTTGAAGCGCTATCAGATTGCGCACGCAAGTATCGGCCATGACAAGCGCGGACGCGTCTCCGGCGAATTCGCCATATTGATAGCAGGCGATCGAGAGATAGGTTTGCGTCGCAAATGACGAGAAGCGGCGGCGAAACCCGGACGGTGCATCGAAGAACAATCCCGATTCGCTGTGGAAGCGTTCCTTCAGGAAACGAAAAAGCGGCCCGGCGTAGCGCCACCACTCGTTCTCGCCTGCCCTCGCCTGAGCCACGACTCCCGTGAGCAGCATGCCAATATCCTGCGCACGAAAGTTCTTCCACCTGGACTCATCGGCGAGAATGGCTGTCAGCTCGCGTTTGACAGGCTCGGGCGTTTCGAGGCCGAGCTCGGCGGCGCTCCACAGCGCCATACCGAAGGCGTACTTGCGCACCGGAAGCCTCGTGAGTAGCGAAGCGTTGCGGCTGAATATTTCGGGCAGATCTAGACCACTCGGAATTCCAGCGACGCGCGACATCCCAAGTAAGACATTGAGCGTATAGAATACGTCGCTGTTCGGTACCGACTCGTTTGGCGAAGGACGTCCATCGAGATGGAAAATGTGCGACCACCGGCGATGTTCAGGTAACCAACAGCGTTCCAGCCCATTGAGCGCATAGTTCACCAGCGGTGAATTGTGCGAGAGCTTACTCGAAGCCGTGGGCACCAGGAGCTTCACCCCAAAATTTGGACTAATGATCATGGTCATTTACCATCCCTAGCCGGGTCAATATTCCCGGATGCTCTCATCCAATCCGCGCAGCAATGGATAGAGGAAATAGGAAATCACGGTGCGCTTGCCGACTTTCAGTTCGGCCGTCACCGCCATCCCCGGAATCAGTTGAATACGCTCAGGAGGAAGCCGAAGGTGCGTGTCCGACAAATCGACCAGTACGCGGTAATAGGGAGCTGGCGCACGGCGCGCACCTTCGGCCTTCGTATCCGGCGAGAACGTGTCCTGACTGATGACGCGGACTTCTCCCGTCGCAGTTCCATACTTCTGAAAAGGAAACGCTTCGAACTTGATCCGAACCGCTTGTCCAAGCGCCACCTGACCGATATCCCGCCCCTCGACGTTGACCTCCGCCTGAAGAGGCACGTCACGCGGAACCAGGACAAACAGCGTTTCCGCTTCGCGAACCACCGAGCCGACTGTCCGGTTCGCGATATCCAGCACTACGGCATCTGCCGGCGCCTGCAGGACGATCAACTGTCGACGAAGCTCGGCCTTCTTCAATTCCTCTGCTGCGCCGTTACGCTTCGGCACCGTCTCCACCAATTCCTGATAAGTGGTACGACGAAACTCCTCGGCGAAGACCTTCTGGTCGGCGCGGGCCTTGTCCAGCCGATGCGTCGTGTCGGCGATACTGCCACGAACACGCGCCAAATTGCTCTCGACCTCGAGCCGTGCATCGCGAGACAATAGGAAGTTCAGCCTTGATCCGACTTCCTTGTCCATCAGTGTGGTGCGCATGGCTTCAATTGAACGCATCGTGTCGAGACGCTGAAGGAGAACCGCCTCTTCGTTCTGTGCTGTCTTGAGATTGGCTTGAGCGGAAGCGATCTGCGCGTCGTAATTCTGGATCTGCGCTTCGTAAGCGGCCCTCCTCTGCAAGAACAACTTGCCCTGCAGGATCTGGTCGGCGTTCGCGAGCTCCTTGACGGCGTACTCGGCTCCATTCAATTCGGCGCCCAGCCGATCGATCGAGGCATCGAAACCGGCCACTCTGCCGCGCAATTGATCGAAATCCGCTTGCGAGAACGTCGGATCGAGGGTCGCCAGAACGTCGCCACGGTTGACGCGGTCACCGGCCTTGACATGGATCTCGCGTATGACCGACGTTTCCAGCGGCTGCACAACCAGGTTGGGACGTGTCGTCGTCAATTTTCCCTGCGCCGTGACGATCATCTCCACTTGCGAAACGGATGCCCAAGTGATCGCGAAGACGATCAGCGCAAGTATGCCGTAGAGGGTGAGACGCGCGAGCCGCGGCGGCGCTTGCTGCTCGACCTCGGTGGCATCGGACTGGAATTCGGCGATGACTGGCGCTCGCCTCGGCGATGACCTGAATAGCTTTCGCCGTCGCTCGACCGGTCTGGCCGGGACCAGGCCGATCGGCTTCGAATCTGCGCGTGATGGCCTCGTCTCCTTCATGCAATCTGCTTCATCTGTTGGTTCCACAAGTGTCTGTAGATGGTGCATTTCGACAGGAGATGGTCGTGGCGATCCACGTCGACGATTCGGCCGCGGTCCATCACCAGGATCTGACTTGCCTCGGTCAGCATCGACAGCCGATGCGAGACGATGATGACGGTACGCCCTGCCGCCAAACGGCGGAGATTGCGCCGGATGATCATTTCGCTTTCGGAGTCGAGGGCACTCGTCGCTTCATCGAAAATCAAGATTCGTGGATTGACAATCAGAGCCCTCGCGATCGCGAGTCGCTGCTTCTGCCCGCCGGACAGGTTCGAGGCGTCTTCCTCGAGCATGGTGTCGAAGCCACGGGGCAACCTCTCGATGAATTCGTCGGCGCCAGCGAGCTGCGCTGCAGCGACGACCTCGGCAAAGGTCGCGTCACGTTTCACGCAGGCGATATTGTCGCGAACCGTCCCGCGAAACAGGAAATTATCCTGCAAGACGATTCCGAGGTTTCGGCGCAGGTGGGCCAGGTCGAGCTCTCTCGAATCATATCCGTCGATACGTAGCAGCCCCTGCTGCACCGGATACATGCCCGAAATCAGCCTTGTGAGCGTCGTCTTGCCGGAGCCGCTTCGGCCCACGATCCCGAAGATCGAGCCTGGCTCGATGGTGAAGGAGACATCGTCAAGCGCCGGCGCTCCCTCGGCTCCGTAGCGGAAAGAGACACTGTCGAACTCGATTTTGCCGGCGAGGTCGGGCCGCAGCCCATCTTTCCGACCGTCACGTTCAGGCTTCTGATTCATGACCTCGCCGAGCATTTTCACGGCAAGCGCCACTTCCTGGTATTCGTGCACCATGGTCACGAGCTGGACCAGTGGTCCGGAGACCCTGCCGGCCAACATGTTGAAAGCGACCAGCGCGCCGATTGTCATTTCTCCGGCGAAGACATCGAGTGCTCCGACAGAGATGATTCCAAGCGTCATGATCTTCTCGAGAAATCCGGTGAGCGCCTGGGCGCCTGCGGAAATCTTCTCGACACCGAATCGCATGGTCACGGACTGCGCACATCGGCTATCCCAAACCCTGCTCTGCGCTGGCTCCATGCCCAGCGTCTTCACCGTGCGCATACCATGGACTGTTTCGACGAGGAGAGCCTGCCGCGCACCTTCCGCCTGGTAGAGATCGTAAAGACGTCGCCGGAAAGGGCCCATGAGCAGGCCGACAACAGCGCCGCTCGCGGCGGTGAAGGCCAGGACCATCAAGGTCAATTTGACACTGTAGAGCGCAAGGACCGGCAGGAAGACGAACAACGAGAGCGCGTCGAGGGTCGTCAAGAATAGTCGCCCGGTCAGAAACTCGCGGATCCGCGCCGCTTGTTGCATGTGCTTGACCAGTACCCCCGCGGCCATGTGCTCGAAGAAGGTGACTGGCAGCCCGAGGAGATGACCGAACGTCTTCGTCGCAACGCGAATGTCGACCCTGTTGGTCGCATACAGCAGCAAGTAGCGCCGCAGAAAGCCGAATATGGCGTCGAAGACGAGCGCTACGCCTGCTCCTGCCGCGAGTACATAAAGAGTGGTGAAGCTCTCGTGAACCAGAACCTTGTCGATGACGAGCTGGAAAAAGATCGGGACGACGAGGCCCAACGCGTAGAGCAGGATGGCGGCAATGGCGACGTCCCTGAACAGTCGCCATTGAAGAAGCAATTCCGGTACGAACCACCGGAGCCCGAAACTCCTCCGACCATCTTGTGTCAACGGCTCGCGCTTGATCAGGATCGTGTCGCCAGCCCACTGGGCACAGAAGCGGTCGCGATCAACAACCAAGACCTCGTGCTTGCGGTCGGCTAGGGGGTCGAAGATGCTGACGACCTCGGCGCCGTCAGCTCGCCGTCCCGCGCCAAGGACAACGATCCAGTTGCCATTGGCGAGCCTCGCCAGCGCCGGATAGGCTTCTCCGAGACGAATCAGCGCACCCCAATCCAGGTCCGTGCTTCTCGCGCGCAAGCCCGCATCCTTCGCCATGCGCAACAGAAGATTCAACGAGATCGGGGCGGCTACCGCGTAGGCACGCTTTAAGCGCTCGACTGGCAGATCTATGCCATGGTGACCGGAGACCTTGGACAGGCATTCCAATGCCGTCTGCATTGACAATCCGGGCGCGGGCGTATCCGCAACCTGGTCTTTCGCGCCGCCAGCGACGTCCATTTCAGCGGAAATTCGAAGAGACATTCAGAGACCGTGTGTTGGGCGCCAGCGCATCATGTATTCCCGACGCACCGTTGTGCGACTGAACTGACGGATTCTTCCGGACCACGCCCGCGTCAACTAGGCCCTGAAGCGCCTTCTGCATCACATCGACCGAATTGGCGAAGGATTCGACCGAAAAAATCAATCGCTGCGAAAACACTCGCTTGGGGGCATTGTTTGCGTCGCGCTCCGTCGGTGAAAGACTGACCAGATCGACACGGACGATGGTGCCGCTGACGGTAATTTCTTCGATTCCATCGGTATAAAGTTCGGCGTGCATCTTTACGTCTCCTATGCTGCCAGCTGCGGCCTGAAAACTACGTCAACGCCATAGCTCGTTGAGTTGTAGGTGTTGGTCGGGAATAGGCTGTCCGTCCCGTACGCAAACACACCGTTGCCGCCGATCGATGACGACGATGGGGCCGTCAGCGGTCCGTTGGTAATCGCGTTTGCGAGCAGGCCCGGATCGGCCGCGTAATTCCCGGAGGTGTGATAGGACGCGACGTAGGTCGTTCCCGGCATGATCGTCACGGGCGTGGCAAAATTGACCTGTTGCCAGCCGTCGGCCGTTTCGCTGGTAAAGGTCGCCGTTGCCAGCAAAGTCCCGGTGCTGCTCCAGAGATCCGCGACGTGGCTGCCCGTGTTGGATGGACCCTTGTAAAAGCGAATGCCGACAATATCGCCCGGGGTGGACGTCTGAAACTTGACGCCAAGTTCCACCGACTTTGGATCATTGGCCGCCACAATGCTGGGCTCATCACTTGCGCTGAACAGGCGCACAGTCGTCGAAGACGCAGCGTTCACATCGAGAGAGACGAGTGCGCTGGCGGTACCACTATGGCCGTCGGAGATGCTGTAGTTGAAGGACGCCGGTCCCGTGTAGCCGGCCGTAGGAGTGAAGATCACGCTGTTGCTTTGGGCGTTGAAGCTGGCGACCCCGTTCGTACCGCCGCTCGCACCCGTGATCGTGAGCGTATTGCCGTCCGGATCGGTGTCGTTGGCAAGCAGTACCGAGGCCGGAATCGCAAAGGGGACGTTCTGCGTGGCGTCCAAGCCGCTGTCGTTCGCAGCGACGGGCGACTGGTTGGCGCCGCCGCTCGAGCTGTTGA
Organism: Bradyrhizobium sp. CIR18; assembly: GCF_014198295.1. Lineage (NCBI taxonomy): Bacteria > Pseudomonadati > Pseudomonadota > Alphaproteobacteria > Hyphomicrobiales > Nitrobacteraceae > Bradyrhizobium > Bradyrhizobium sp. CIR18. Next base: position 246,697 of record NZ_JACIHF010000004.1, read on the forward strand.
ACACCACATCGACCCAGTAGTTGCTTGCGCTATAGCTGCTGGTCGGCATCAGATTGCTTGTTCCGTAAGTGTAGAGGCCATTGACGCTCGCAGGAGCCGTGAGCGGACCGTTGGTGCGGGCGGTGGTGAAGTAGCTGGTGGTGGAGGCATAGTGGCCGTTGCTGTGATAGCTTGCGACATAGGTGGCGCCGGCCGTGATGGTTACGGGACTGCTGAACGTGACGGTCTGCCAGCCGCTGCTGCCCTCGTTCGTGAAAGTCGCGGTCGCCAGCAGCGCGCCGGTGCTGCTCCACAACGATCCCGTATGAGTGCCGAGGTCATTTGCACTCTTGAAGTACTTGATGCCGGTAATCGTGCCTGCCACGGAGGATGAGAATTGCACGCCGAGATTGACCTGAGATGTGTCCCCATTGGATCGCAGTGCGGGGGTGTCCGAACTCGAGAACAGGCTCACCGTTGACGGAACTGCCGACACTGCGATATTGAATGTCTCACTGCTCGTGAGATTGCCCAGATCGGCAGCAGAGACCGTAACGCTGAGCGTGCCAACGTTCGCAGACGTCGGCGTGCCGCTAAAGGTACGGGTCTGAGCATTGAACGTGAGCCAGGCGGGAAGGGCCGAAGTTACGGCGTAGGTGAGCGTGTCGCCGACATCGACATCGGTGAAAGTGCCGACGGGCAGCGTCAGAGAGAACACGGAGCCCACGGTCGCAGCCTGGCTTCCGGTCTGGATCGCCAGCACCGGCGCGTCGTTGGCGCCGTGAATGGTGACAGTAAGGGTGGTCGACGATGCGACGCCGGCGGCGTCCCGCATCGTATAGTTGAAGACATCGCTCAGCGTATTGCTCGACTGCCGCAGGGCCTGCACGGCCGCATCGTTCTCGCTCACCGTATAGGTGAAGGCACCTGAGGCACTGAGCAAGAGCGTGCCGTGTGCGCCCGCGAGAGGGGTATTGAATATCCCGTTGGTCGAGCCGAAGCTGAATGCAGTGACGGTCTTGGTGTCGCCGGAATCGGGATCGATATCGTTGGTCAGCACGTTGCCGATGGCGGGCGAACCGCCAGTGCTGTTGTTCGCGCCGCCCTTCTCGGTCGCATCCGCGCCGTCAGCAACCGCGGTTGGCGGCGTATTATTGGCGGCGGTGGAGCCGTTGAAGACAACATCGACCCAATAGTTGGAAGATTTGAAGCTGTTCGTCGGGAACGCGCTTCCGGCTCCGTAAATATAGACTCCGTTGCTGCCGGCCGGTGCCGTCAACTGGCCGTTGGTAAGCGACGTCGCGAAATAGTTCTGGGTACCGGAATAGTTGCCGTTGGTGTGGTAGGACGCGACGTAGGTGGTGCCTGCCGTGATCGCCACAGGGGAGGAGAAGTTGACCTGTTGCCAGCCGCTGGCGGTCTCGCCCGTAAACGTGGCGGTTGCAAGCAGCGTTCCGGTCGAGCTCCAGAGATCCGCAATATGGGAACCGGTATTGAGCGATCCCTTGTAGAAGCGCAGGCCCGTGATCGTCCCGTTCACCGATGCGGTAAACTTGACGCCGACTTCGACCGGGCTGCTATCACCGGAATTGGGAACGCTCGGCGCATCGCTCGTGCCGAACAGGCTCTGCGCGGAGGCCGGATAATTGACCTTGAGCGACACCTGGCCGGACCCGCTTTGGCCGCTCGTGTCCGTGATCGTGTAGCTGAAACTCGCCGCCCCGGCATAGCCGGCGGTGGGTGTGAAGGTCACGGTCTGGTTCTGGGAATTGTAGCTTACGCTTCCATTGGCCGCGTTGCTGACGCTGGTGAGCGAGAAAGCCAATCCGGACGCGTTGGTATCGTTCGCGAGCAGCGTCGATGCCGCAATATTCAGCACGCCATTTTGGCTAACCGTGAAGCCGCTGTCGGCATTCGCTTGCGGCGCGCTGGTTGCGGCGGAGCCGTTGAAGACGACATCGACCCAATAGTTCGAGGATTTGAAGGTATTTGTCGGGAACGTGCTTCCGGATCCGTAGGCATAGACCCCGTTGCTGCCGGCCGGAGCCGTCAACTGGCCGTTGGCAAGCGATGTCGTGAAATAGTTCTGGGTACCGGAATAATTGCCGTTGGTGTGATAGGACGCGACGTAGGTGGTGCCTGCCGTGATCGCGACGGGGGTGGAGAAGTTGACCTGCTGCCAGCCGCTGGCGGTCTCGCCCGTGAACGTGGCGGTTGCAAGCAGGGTTCCGGTCGAGCTCCAGAGATCAGCAATATGGGGACCCGTATTCGACGATCCCTTGTAGAAGCGCAGGCCGGTGATCGTCCCGTTCACGGATGCGGTAAACTTGACGCCGACTTCGATGGGACTGGTATCGCCGCCATTGGGGACGCTCGGCGCATCATTGGTGCCAAATAGGCTCTGCGCCGAGGCCGGATAATTAACCTTGAGCGACACCTGGCCGGTGCCGGTTTGGCCGCTCGTGTCCGTGATCGTGTAGGTGAAACTCCCCGCCCCGGCATAACCAGCGGTGGGCGTGAAGGTCACGGTCTGGTTCTGCGAATTGTAGCTTACGCTTCCGTTGGCCGCGTTACCGACGCTGGAAATCGAGAAAGTCAGCCCGGACGGGTTGGTGTCGTTCGCGAGCAGCGTTGATGCCGCAATGTTCAGCACACCATTCTGGCTGACCGTGAAACCACCGTCGTCACGAGCTTGCGGCGACGTCTGGCCTGAATCGCTGAAGACGACGTCCACCCAGTAATTCGCGGCGTCGATCGAGGACGCGTTGCTGGGGAAAGTCGGGTTACTGCCGTAGGCATAGACGCCGTTGAGGCTGCTACCGGGCGCGGTGAGCGCACCTTTCGTAATGCCGTCATAGTCGATGAAATAGAAGTCCGTCGAGGAATAGTGGCCGGTGTTGGTGTGATAAGAGGCGACATACGTGACGCCCGCTTGAACATTGACAGGCGTCGCGAAATCAACCTGCTGCCAGCCGCTCGCTGTTTCGTTGCTAAAGGTGGCGCTCGCGAGTAGCGTGCCGTTGGTGGTCCAGAGATCGCCGATGTGGGTGCCGGTATTATCAGGCGCCTTGTAGAAGCGAATGCCGGTGATCTTGCCCGACGCGGTAGGGACGAATTTGAGGCCGACTTCAACTGCGCCGGAATCGCCGTTTGAAATCACCGCAGGCGTGTCGGTCGGACTGAAGAGCGACAGGCTGGAAGACGGCGTGACCGTGTAGGTCGTGCCCGTACCAGGTGTTTGCAGGTTCAGGCTGTCGTCGATCGCCCTGGTCTTGAGACTATATGTCCCCTGGGCGCCTGTGATGAACGTATATGACCACGTCACGTTCGCCGCGCCGACGTTGCTGTTGGTTGGATGCCAGGTTGTTCCACCATCCGTGGAGATTTCGACGCCGGCGATCTTTCCCGCCGCGTCAGCAGCCGTACCCGTCACCGTGATCGATTGCCCTTCGACAACGCTGGTAGCCGAGAGATTGCTGATCGCAGAGGTCGGCGCCGTAGTGTCTGTGGACCGGATCGCGGCGACCAGGTTCGCCTGCAGCGTCGCCGGCTGAACCCCCATGTCGGCGAAGAGGTTGACCATCGCCTGCTGGACATTTGGGTCCACTGGAGTCGCAGGTCCGTCGTGGTCACTGGCAAGCGCCCACGGCCAGTTGATTGAACCGGCTGAGAATATCAGTGCGCCACTAACGGGATCTCGATGCAGCACGAGATTGTGGGTCGCCGTGCCTGCTCCGAACGTGTTGCCGTAATCAAGCAGATACTTTCCGTCCACATTGACTGTCGAAGACGAGACACTGACCAACCCCGCCGGACGGAATCCGTTGTCCGGCGCGACGTCCCATTCAACGCCCAATAGGCCGGGTACGAGCGAGGCGGTCTGTCCGGGTGAGGTTTGCGCGACGGCCGTATTGCGCCAGAAGCGCAACTGGGTCATCGAGTACGGTATCGTGATCGTATCGTACCGGAATGCGTTGACCGCAAACAATGTACCGGTCAATTCATTCGAGGGAAGAGGAGCACCAAACCGCGGGTCAGAGTAGTTGCCGGTCGCCTGTCCTGATGGATCAATCAGCGCATTTGCGTGCGTATCCTTGTAGCTGATGAGCGTGCGGTTGGCTGTTCCACTGCCATCGATGCTGGGTGCCAATCTTGTTTTCCAGAAAATTTCGTTGGCTGTGAGAAACGCAAGGTTCACACCAGCGTGCGCTGCGGCCTCTACGTTGGCGCGCTGCGCTTCGGTCCAGTACTCGTCATGCCCCGCGTCCATGAAGACTTTGTGATTGAGCAACAACGAGCCGTTTGTCGCAGCATCGATTCCAGAAATGTAAGAAACATCGTAACCGTTCTGCTCGAGCCAATAGATGGCCGCAATCTCAGCCGTGAACGGAGAGTCTCCCCCCTCGGAGAAGGTTCCAGTGCCGTCACGCGTCACCAGCGGGCGATTGTAACTGACCGCGTAGGCCGATCCGTTGACGCCCGGTCCGTTTCCGAAATAGAGGTTGGCCCCTCCCCAACCGTTGTAGGCTTGCCAGTCCTCATCACTCGTCTGCAGAACGATATCGCTGTGCGACGCGTCGTTCCGTATGATGAACGGGATCTGGAAAATCTCGGTGCCGTTGATGACGTTGGCGATGTAGACGCCCGAGGCCGCATCGGTTGGCACGCTCCAGGAATCGGTTATGCTCCAGTTGCCGGCATCGACGAGACCGGTCGACGGATCACGTAGTGCAGCGGGTTGGACGACCGCGGCTCCGGCCTGATGCTGCAGGCTCGTAACCAGCCGGGCACCATCGCCGCCGTAATAGCCTAGCCGGTAAACATCGACGTGATAGTTCGGGTTGCCCGTCAGATTGTTGATCTTGAATTGGACCGTCCCGCCGACATTGGTGCTGATTGCTGTCGCAAATCCCTGGGTCAGGGTCGAATTGTCGCCCGGCTGGATCTCCCAGACACTTCTCGGCGTGCCTGGCTTCTGGTTTTCCAGTACGGTGGGATTCGTGGGTGGATCGGAGACAATAGTGCCTCCCTGCCCATCGCTCTTGAAATTCCAATTCAGGTCCATCCCCGAAAACAGCAAAGTGGCACTTGCGGCACCGTTGCTGAAATCGACCACGCTGATATTCGAACTGTTGTCGTAGTGGACGGTTGCCGACATCGAGGATGTGAAGGGTAGATCCTTCAGGTCGATGAGGTTCCCCGGCGAAAGCGGCGCGCCCGGGGACGAACCTGCGATCAACCCGTGGAATCTGGCCGACTGATCGAGGACCAGCGTGCCAGCTTCCGTGTCGAACGACACGGTTATGCCGGAGAACGATCCATTCAAGAACTGCCCCGAAACCGAAGCTCCGATCTCCAGGATCGCCTTGTCTGCAATTTCGAAAGATCCCGTGCCTTTGACGTCGCCCTTAAAGTCCCCTGTAGCAATGCGATTACCAAGGAACGCCCCAACTTCGACAGTCCCGTTGTTCAGTACATCGCCTTCGACGACAAAGGGCGACCCGGCACCGATCGAAAGCGTCGCGCCTGCATCAACGACCAGGCTCCCAATATCAACACGGGCAGTGCTGGTGACGACATACGCTCCCGCCGCATCGAGCACCGCGGAGTCAATGATCCCTGGGACGCCGGCGCTCCAGTTCGTAGCGACATTCCAGACCCCGTCGCTCGAATTGGTCCAGTGGGTGGAGCTCGGGGTCGAAACCGATGATGATGTCGGCGGCGTCCGCTCGTTTGCTACAGTTGAGATCGTCGGGACCAAGCCCTGATGGCGGCTCGTCAAAGACGTCGAAGACAGCAGAGCAGACAATCGCGACTGGAAAGATGGGAAGAGACGGGGCAAGGCGCCGCGCGAGTCTGGCAGATCGCCCGAGCGGGGCCCAGACGACGCGCGGGCGAAACCGGCGTCCCCAGCTGGAAGCGGCAGACGCGAATCCTCGCTCGCCGAGGGATCAGCAAACGGTTGGCTCCAGAGGACGGATGGATCGGGGCCATCGAACGCATTCCAGAACGCCGATTCTGGCCAAAAGGCGGGGGAAAGTTCCCCTGGGAAAACGGCCCGGGCTCCCCGACCAAAGACGTTCGCCTTTTGCACAAGCATGGCTAAACCGATTAATTAAACGAGCCTTATCGATTTAATTCTATTTTAAACCGTCCGTCAATTCAATGTGCACATCATTCAGGTGATTTATAATTATCGGCTTGGTACCGCTATTATTGCGAAGCGTGATGCGGCAGCCGAGTGATTTCGTTCAGATATTTGCCATAACCGCTCTTCTCCAGCGGCTGCGCGAGCGCGCGCACCTGATCACGATTGATGAAGCCGAGTCTGAAGGCGACCTCCTCAAGGCAAGCAATCTTCATTCCCTGCCGCTTTTCTAGGGTTTGCACGAACATCCCTGCGTCGACGAGAGACTCGAACGTGCCGGTATCCAGCCAGGCAAACCCCCGTCCCATGCGCTCGACGTGCAGCGCGCTGGCCGAGAGGTAGCGCATCTGAAGATCGGTAATCTCGAGCTCTCCGCGGGGCGATGGCTCGACGCGACGAGCGTAGCGTACAACCCGGTTGTCGAAAAAATAGAGCCCCGTAATTGCCCAGTTCGAAGGCGGTCGGTTGGGTTTCTCCTCGATCGATACAGGGCGGTCCGCCTCATCAAACGCGACCACGCCATATCGTTCTGGGTCTCGCACGTGATAAGCGAAAACCGTGGCGCCTTCCTCACGTCCCGCCGCCTTGGCAAGCAGTTCACTCAGGCCATCCCCGAAGAAGATATTGTCCCCAAGAACCATCGCTACACGATCGTTTCCGATGAAATCGGCACCAACGATGAAGGCGTCCGCGAGACCGGCGGGACGGGCTTGTTCGGCGTAGCTGAGCCGAATGCCCCATTGGCTCCCGTCGCCCAGCAACCGCTCGAACTGACACCGATCGGACGGCGTGGTAATAATCAGAATTTCGCGGATCCCTGCCAACATCAACGTCGACAGGGGATAATAGATCATGGGCTTGTCATAGATCGGGAGCAACTGCTTGCTGACGACGCGCGTGATCGGATAGAGGCGCGTTCCGCTGCCGCCAGCCAGCACGATTCCCTTCAGCATTGGTTTCTCCTTCTCCCGCTAACTGATCGAGACAGGCTTTGAGCGAATGGCGCCAGGGCGCCAGTCGAATCCCGAACACGCGTTCGGCCTTGGATGAGTCGAGGCGCGAGTTTCGAGGCCGACGCGCAGCGGTCGGAAACTCTTCCGTCGTGATCGCCTCGAGCGCCGGAATCCGCTCTCCGCGACGGGAGCGCGCGTCGAAGATCGCCTGCGCAAAGTCGTACCAGTTCGTCTCGCCTCCGCCAGCAAGGTGAAAGATGCCGGCCGTCGCCCTGCGATCGTCCGTTACTGACCGTTCTGCGATCCGAAGCACGGCCTCCGCGAGGTCGAATGCACAGGTCGGATTTCCATGTTGGTCCCGAACAACCCTCACAATGGGCTGGCTCTCACATAGCCGCAGCATCGTTCGAACGAAGTTGCTGCCATAGGGAGAGTAAATCCACGAGCTCCTGATCACGGTCGCGAGCGGGTGCGCGGCCAAAACAGCAGCTTCGCCGGCGAGCTTCGAGGCACCGTAGACATTCAACGGCGCAGGAATGTCACTTTCGTCGTAGGCATCCGGTTTCGCACCGTCGAACACATAGTCGGTCGAGAGATGGATGAGTGGAATGTTCATCTGCCACGCGACATCTGCCAGCGCCGCCGCGCCATCGCGGTTGATGCTGAAGGCTTTCGCTGCTTCGGATTCGGCCTGATCTACCGCGGTGTAGGCTGCCGTATTGATGATCGCAGCCGGCGCGACCGACGCGATGAGCTTGTCGATCCCCTCGCGGTCCTCCAGATCGAGCTCTCGACGCCCGAGGGCCACCACAGGCAGACCGCGCATTGCACCGAGATCAAGAAGACACCTTGCCAGCTGACCATTCCGTCCGGCAATGAGGATGGGGCGATCTGTCATCTTCACCTCAGTTTTGGGCAGCCAGGAGACCCAGACGCGTGCCGTCATAGACACCGCAGCGAGCACGCTCCCACCATGCGCGATTCTTGAGATACCATCCGACGGTTTCGGCCAAGCCCTCTTCAAAGGTTCTCGTCGGTCCCCAGCCAAGTTCGCGATGTGCCTTCGACGCGTCGATCGCATAGCGCGCATCGTGCCCCGGACGATCCGGCACGAACGTAACCAGAGATCGTCTCGCTCCCGCGCCCGGGGACAATCGATCCAGCACGTCGCAAATCTGGGTGACGACCTCCAAGTTGGATCGCTGGCTGTCTCCTCCAAGATTGTACTTCTCGCCCGGTTTCCCATCGTAGAGCAGTCTTATCAAGCCGGTGGCATGATCATCGACGTGAAGCCAGTCGCGAATATTTCTGCCGTCGCCATAGACTGGTAGAGGCTTCCGATCGATCGCATTGAGGATTGTCAGCGGAATGAGCTTTTCCGGGAACTGGTACGGCCCATAATTGTTCGAGCAATTCGATACGATGACCGGCAGACCGTAGGTTCGAAACCACGCGAGCGCGAGGTGATCCGAGGCGGCCTTGCTGGCCGAATACGGCGAACTCGGCCTGTAGGGCGTGTCTTCGCGAAACAAGTCGTCGGGCCCTAATGAACCGTAGACTTCGTCCGTCGATACATGGATGAAGCGGAATTTCTTGCGTCTCAGAAGCGGCAGGTGCTCATAGTAGGTCCTGGCGGCCTCCAACAGCGTGTAGGTGCCAACTATATTGGTGTTGACGAAGGCGTCGGGCCGGGTGATCGAACGGTCGACGTGGCTTTCTGCGGCCAGATGTATGACCGCATCCGGCTCGTAATCGGCGAATGCGAGATCCATAACCTCGCGATCGCAGATGTCGGACTGCAGGAACGCATAAGATTTCCGCGTCTCGATGCTCGCCAGCGCAACTGGGTTGGCTGCGTATGTCAACTTGTCGATGTTGATGACCGCGGCACCAGTCTGCAGCACCAGACGGCGACACACCGCAGAACCGATAAAGCCCGCTCCGCCGGTCACCAGGATACGCATTCTACTCGTCTCCACTACTCAAAAACGAAACCAAGCTGGTTGAACGCAGGAAGGGTTTGGTCCTTTGGTGACACCTGAGCCTGAGAGATCGTCACGGGCCACTTGATCGCTAGCGTCGGATCAGCCCAATAGACGCCGCCGTCGTGGCTCGGGGCATAGACCTGGTCGACCTTGTACAAGACGACGGTCTTGGGTTGCAGCGTACAGAAGCCATGCGCGAACCCCTTCGGAATGAACACCTGCTCACCACTTTCGCTATCCAGCTGGATGGCGATATGCTTGCCGAAGTTGGGCGATGACCGCCGGAGATCGACGGCAATATCGAGAATGGCCCCGTTCAACACCCGTATGAGTTTCGCCTGGGCGAAGGGCGGTCGCTGGAAGTGCAGGCCACGTACCGTGCCGATGCGGTCTGAGCTGGACTGATTGTCCTGCAGGAAGTCGTGGAGGATACCCTTTTCGGCAAAGGCCGATCGCTGGAAGGTCTCACAGAAGTAGCCGCGGCCGTCGGCAAACCGATCTGTTCGAACTACTTTGACATCAGGGATCGCCAAGGATCGCAGTTCCAGCATTAGGTACTCCTGCCGGCCCTCACTTCAGAATCGGGTTTCCATGCGGAGGGCATAATCCCCGATGGAATTAATTCTTTGCCAGGCCAAACCGGCCCCTAACCATCGCATTATTTTTGATAAAAACACTGCATAGACCTTAAGTGACGGAAATACAATACTATTTTCCCACGATTTGGCCCAAAATGACGCGCTCATTGATTTTCGATCTCGTTTCAATTAATAGATGATTCATTTAATTTGGCAAGCAGATTTTTATAAGGTATATAATCCCTCGCCGCTTGGTACGTCCTTCTTGAACGCTGGTCTGCGGGCGGGCGGCCTCAACGTGGCTCAGTCGGATAGGTACGTGATGCTCCAGAACAATCTTCAACACACGGATAAACTACGGCTGGCGGTGAACGGGCTTGCTCAACCCGTCCAGGCAGACAGCGGTGGGATCAACGACGTCATCAATTTCGCGATCGGGCTTCTGCGACGCCAATATCTCGTGATCCTTGTCACTGCTGGACTCATCACTGCGGCCAGCGTGCTCTATCTCCGGCTGGTATCTCCAACCTATACGGCGCAGGTTCAGATCCTGTTAGCCAATCCAAGACCCCAGTTTGTCCAGCAGCAATCGCTCGTCGCCGAGCCGGCATACGATCTCGGTCAGATCGAGACCCAGCTTCAGCTCCTGAGATCAAGGGCAATTGCGGTTGCGGTGATCGATCAGTTGAAACTGACGGACGATCCGGACTTTAAGGCGTCGGGGCCATCTCTACAGTCGCTCTGGCAGCGAATCCGGTCATTTGCCTCGAATGGACCGAAGAAGGAAGCGCCCTCGGATACGCAGGGCGAACCATCGGACGCTATGGTAGACGCATTTCTCGGCCGACTTTCAGCGGGACGTATCGGGTACAGCAACATCATTGAGATCAGTTTCAGTTCGAGCAACGCGGTTCGAGCCGCGGAGATCGTTAACGCCGTAGCCAAGGCCTATGTTGCGGACCAGCTCAACGCAAAGTTCGACGCAAATCGCAGGGCAACAAGCTGGCTGCAGGAGAGGCTGCGCGACCTTGGTGACCAGGCCCTCACTGCACAACGGGCCGTCGACGTCTACAAGGCCCAGAACAATATTGTTTCTCTGGATGGAAAGCCCATCGACGAGCAGCAGATCACGGAGATCAACAATCGATTGGCTGCCGCACGCGCCCAGACCTCTGAAGCCACGGCCAAATTGGCTCGCTATCAAACTCTCCTTACCTCGTCCGATCCGAAAAATCCGGCCTCGATGGCCAATCTGGATGCCGTCGGGGCCGATGCGCTGAACAGTCAGATCATCACGGGGCTGCGCCAGCAGTATCTAGAACTCATGAGACGCGAGGCCGAGTTGTCCGCCAGGGTCGGTCGCGACCACCTGGCAGTCGTCAATGTCCGGAATCGCGCGCGAGAATTTCGTGTCTCCATTTTCGACGAAGTCAGAAGACTTGCCGAAGTCAGCCGAAGCGAGTTCGAACTCGCCAAACAGCGCCAGGAAGAAGTCGAAAAGCAACTGTCCAAGTCCGTTTCGCAGTCTCGTTCAGTCAATTCTGCCGAGTTGACTATCAAGGATCTAGATAGCCGGGCGAAGGGCTTGCGCAGCCTGTACGAGACCTTCTTGCAGCGTTACATGGGCTCCGCACAGCAGGAGACATTTCCTGTCTCAGAAACACGGGTCCTTTTTCCCGCTTCGCCACCGCCCAGCAAGAGCAAGCCAAAGACAAGGCTGGTACTGGCGCTGGGCATCCTTGGCGGTCTTGGAGTGGGCATCGGCTTGGCGCTCCTCAGAGACCTCATGGACCGCGTCTTTCGTACCTCCTCCCAACTGGAAACTGTGTTGGAATTGCCTTGCCTATCTATGGTCCCGTTGTTACCCGCCCGCAAGTCTCCGAAGCCGTCAGTTCGGCTCCTGAAAACCGATGATGATAACCAGCAGCGGATAGTTTCGTCTCCAACCGCAATTCACCGAACCGTGGTCGGGATGCCGCTATCTCGATATACGGAGGCAATTCGTTCTATCAAGCTGGCCATCGACCACAATCCGGCGAAAATCTCCTCCCAGGTCATCGGCATTACCTCGGCCCTGCCGAATGAGGGGAAGACCACGATTGCGGCCTCGCTCGCGCAATTGATCGGGCACACCGGCAAGAGAGCCATCATCGTCGACTGCGACCTCAGGAATCCCTCACTAACAGCTATCTTTGCGCCCAAGGCTGTCAGCGGAATCATCGAAGTTGCAAACGGCACCCGGTCTCTGGCGGACGCCATTTGGCGGGATCCGACAACCAACCTTGCATTCTTGCCCGCCGTGCGGCGGGGACCCCTGCTTCACACCAGCGAAATTCTTTGCGCGGACGCGATAAGCAAGCTGTTCGACCGTTTGCGAGCTGACTATGACTACGTCATCGTCGACCTTCCTCCCCTGACCCCGTTGGTTGATGTCCGAGCCACTTCATCTCTCATCGACTGCTACATTCTGGTTGTTGAATGGGGCCGTACCAAAATAGATGTCGTGCAGCACGCGCTGCACACAGCACCCAACATTCACGAGTCGCTCATTGGGGCAGTGCTCAGCAAAACCGATACCAAGGCAATGGCTCGATATGACGGTCATCGGAGCTACTATTATCATGACAGCCACTACATCCGTTATGGACTTTCCGGCTCTTGAGGCTGTCTCGTAGCGGCCTCCGCGTTCTCCGGCCGGTGGATCGGCGGAGTGGCCGCACCACGATGAGGTTCACATGATTATCCGCCTTGTCATGTTGGCCGAGTTCGTGGCGATTACCGCGGCGCTCGCGATGCCGGAAAGCCTGCAAAGCTGGGTGTTGGCATCCTTCGTACTTGCAACGGCCGCGCTGGTCGTAGCGATCTTTCCATCGTCCACCTCCCTCGGGCTCTCCAAGCTGCTCCGGCCCGGTCTCGTCGCTGTACTCGTGGCTCCGGCGCTCTGGATGGCGTTACAGGCAGTGCCGATGCCCATGGGCACATTCGGCAATCCCATTTGGGCCACTGCATCGGCCGCCCTGAACGAGTCGCTCGCCGAAATAGTCACGGTCGATACCAGGGCGACTATGGTCTCGCTCTCGCAGTATTGTGCAGTGCTCGCCGCGGCCCTCCTCACCGCGGTCATCGCGCTTGATCGATACCGCGCGGCGCAAGTCCTTCATATTCTCCTGTCGATAGCCACGATCGCCACTGCTATGTGGTTCCGTAAGGAAACAACTGGTATTGCCGGGCCCGATGGCTCAACCGTCGCTGTGCTCGGCGTTTTGCTTTCCTGTGCGACGGCAATACGAGCGCTCGATCAGCTACGACGGCACAGTCGGCCCGGAACAATCGCGCCAGCCCCGCTCCCGGCTCTGTTCGCGGCGATCATCGCAATGATCGTCTGCCTGGCCGCGCTGCTCAGCCGGGCCAACTCCACCGCCATCGTTTCTGCCCTCCTCGGATCAGGAATCTTGCTATCGGTATTCGCTATTCGCAGGTGGTTCTTGGGCTTGTGGGGTACCGCCGGCATTTTCGCAACAGCCGCGATATTCTCTATTGCCAGCGTCACGGTCATTCCGTTCAAAACGAACACCGATCTGACGATCGCCTTGTCAACGAGCAGCCAGATCGCGACAGAACGGATGCTGCAAGACGTCGCGCCGGCAGGATCCGGTGCGGGCGCTTCGGCGGTCCTCTTGCCGATTTATCGCGACGTTGGAACCGACGCGACACGAGAAAGACCAACCGCCGCCGCAGCCATTGTCATAGATATGGGCTGGGCCTTCCTTTGCGGCCTCGTAATTATAGCGATGCTCGGCGCCTGTATTCTGGTCAGGCGTTCCCTTTCTCGAGCTTACGATTACGTGTACCCGGCCCTGGGCGCGGGCGCTTCGATAGCGCTAACGATACTAGCCTTTGCCGATCACGGAATTCTGGGTTTGGGCGCGTCGCTTTTGGTCGCTGCGCTTTTTGGACTGGCGTTCGCTCAAAGCCTCCCCGGCGCGGGCCGAGACGCCATATCCGCGGAATGGAAGGCGCCTTCGGAGCGGATGGCCGGTCCGGCCCCGGCGCCGCTTCCAAAGTTCGCGTCGTCATTGAACGCGATTTGGCCCCGCGCTGCCCTGATGCTGCTTGGAATCGCGCTGATCATGCAGGCAGTATGGACGGTCCCTCCGGAGTGGTATCTCGGTGGTCAATCTTCTTTGTCGACAGCCCTATCGACAATGGCGCCATGGCCGTACGGGATCTCGAAACCGGTTTCAGTTGCGGCAGCACGTGAAGACTTATCTCTCCGAGGAGAAGCGAGATCCGGCTGGGATTCGGCACCAGCTGCGGACGAGCAAAAGACAGATTCTCCAGCGGCTTCAAAAGCGTTTGCTCGTGCATTGCGCTCTTCGCCCCTCCGCGGCGACATTTGGCTCTTGCTCGCGGCGGCATCGAAGCACAATTTGGCTGAGTCTAGCACGGCAGCGATGCTCAAGATGTCGTGGTACACCGCGCCCAACGAGTTGGATCTGCTTCCGTTGAGGCTGTCCATCGCACTCGCTACAGATGCAGTGCTACGGGACTTCGAGTTCCGTGACTTGATCAAACGAGACGTCAGCATCGTCGTTACGCATCAGCCTATCGTGAGCCCGGTGCTTGCGGCCGCATACCGGTCGTCTTCGGCCGACGGAAAGGTCTATCTCGAGAGCCTGATTTCGGAGCTGGATCCGTCGTACCTCGACAAGATACACGCGCGGAACTCCCGACAGGGATCTCGATAAACCCTCCGGGCGGCACGGAATGCTAGATAGCCAAGGTTGGTATTTTTTCTTGATAAATTCAGTTAATTAATAATATATTAAATATTAACTCGCTGGTGCCCGAGAAATGAACTTCGTGAACCGACATTTTCCCGATCGAGAGGTTACGGATCGTGTCAGTCCCGGGCCGGCTGTGTCCCGCCAGCACAAATGGCCCCTCCGTTATGACTCGGTTGAATACGTGGCGCTCTGCGCGGATATTGCGACCATTTTGTTTGCGAGCGTCGCTTCCACATTGCTGCATCAGGCTAAAAATGGACAGGCCGCAGGCGACTTGGGCGCTGCAACTGGCCTGGCGCTAGTAAGCGCGGCTTATCTCGTTTGCGTGCTGAAGACCCAGGGCCTTTATCAGCCAGTTGAGCTCCTCGCCCTCCGAAACCAAATACGCGTCGTCTGTATGGCTTGGACGTCGTTGTTGCTCTTCATCTGGGCCGTGTCCGGCTTTGCGGTTCGCCCGGAGTCTTCTCAGCAAGCAGCCCCGCTTTTCGCCGTCTTGGGCCTCGGCTTGCTTATGGCCGAGCGGTGGGGGGTCAAGGCGCTTCTCGGAAGGGGACTCAGCGGCAGAAAGTTCGCCGAGACAAATATTGTTCTGATCAGCGATCAACCACTATCGAAGAACGCGGGGCTGTCTGAAGCGCTCGCCATGCACGGTTATTGCGTCAAGGGACGGTTCAGCTTGCCTCCAATGGGCTTTGGTCCTGTCTGTCGAAGGCGGCTCACCGCCCGCGTGATCGATTACATTCGCAGTTGCCAGCTTGAGCAGGTGGTGGTGGAAGCTAAGCCGGAACGATGGCACGAACTTCGGGCCCTCATTGCCGATTTACGGGTATTGCCGTTCCCAATCATGTTTGTGCCGGTCGGCACACCATCCGAATTGCTTCGACATCATACGCGAAGTCTTGGAAGCGCCGTTTGTGTAGAACTTCAGCCCGGCCCCCTCACACCGCTGGAATGCGCGACGAAGCGGATGATTGATATTATTGGCGCGGGACTCGCGCTGGCGATACTTGCGCCGCTGCTTGCGTTGGCCGCGGTCGCGATCAAACTGGATTCTCCGGGCCCTGTATTCTTTCGGCAGAAGCGCTGTGGCTTCAACGGCCGGACCTTCTTGATCCGCAAGTTCCGGACCATGCATGTGCTCGAGGACGGGCCCGTGATCCTTCAGGCCCACCACGCCGATCGACGTGTCACCCGCGTCGGCAAATGGCTACGGCGGTCAAGCTTCGATGAACTGCCACAGCTGCTAAATGTTCTTGACGGCAGCATGTCGCTGGTGGGTCCGCGTCCCCATGCCTTGGCCCACGACGGGGAATTTGACAAGCTCGTGCGAAACTACGCGTTTCGCCGCAGGGTCAGGCCAGGATTGACTGGATGGGCCCAGATCCACGGCTGCCGCGGTGCAACACCCACAGCGTCCATGATCGAAGCACGTGTACAGTACGATCTCTGGTACATCGACAATTGGAGTCTTCGGCTGGATCTCGCAATCGTGTTGCAAACTCCGATGGAGGTCTTGCGGGGCCGCAACGCCTACTAGGGTTGATCCCCGCCCAAAGCCCCAGACTCCGCAACCCCGCTGGCGCAGCGAGGTTTCACGCCCGCTGCCGGAGCTTCGGAGCCGCTGCCCCTATGCGAAACTCTTCGATCCGACGGCCGGATTTCATGGCAGCAACCAACCACCGCGGCCGCTTGCCACGCCCTGACCAGGTTTCGGAAGTCTGGGGGTTACGATATTTCGGCAGCACGCGCGGATATTTGCGCCTCTGCTTGCCGGTCGGCGAGACGCCCGGCCCACCTGCTTCGGCCAACACAGCCATCCCCCCGCCGAGAACCGCCAGGCGTTTCTCGAGTTCCTGCTTCTCGGCCTTAATCCGATCCGACAAAATGCCGCTAATTTCCTCATGAAGCGACCATAGATCGTCGAGAGACATCGCTTCTAGTTCGAGCTTCTTGGTCGACATGCTAGCATCCTGTAGTTGCGCCCATTTAATATTGTCCCGGCCGGGTAATCAAGAACCAAGTGGTCAGCTTATTCAAAAATATGTGGAACCGAACGGCAGGTTCGTGCTCCACATAACTGCGCCGCCGGTTCTGATCAAGACAAAAAAATGAACTTATCCGCTGAATTTAATAGCGGCCGAAGTAACATTACGCGCCTTGCGTGCACCGACGTCTCGACTCAAGTGAAGAATGAAACGTTGGGTCGGGCGTGGGATCGACCTCCCATGCCGCGCCCTCGAAAAACATATCCGTCACGCGGGCCGCGCTGCTTCGCTCTTACTGAAATGCGACCATGGACCCGCGGCATCCGGGATGCTGAGGGACTGCAATACGCCTGAGGGCGAGCCGTCGCAGCTGGATTTGTGGCTTCAAAGCCTGGCTATCAGTCTATTCAGCCGCGGGCGCGATGAACCGGCTGATGGCCTCCTGAAAGCGCCCAGAGGGCAATCGATAACATCCGACCCCTTTCTCCGGGGCATTAAAAATAACGAAAATAATCCTCGCAATAAATATTAAATAATATATTATTTATTTATCGTCACGCTAATTTGAAAAACCAGCCTTGGATCTATCCCCAGATTTGGCGCTCGGAAACGATACTCGGCGTGGAGATGACAAGATAGTCGGGGCGTGGGTCGAACGGTGACCAGAATCGTATGCGCAGGCAAGATCTCGAAACCATGGATTTTGAGGAACTTTGGCTCCTCCACGAGGAGCTAACAAAGATTCTTGCTGAAAAAATCACGGCCGAAAAGCGCGAGTTGGAGAAGCGCCTGGCGCAACTCAATCAACCGGAACAGGTCGGTGAGCCCGAGAGCGGGGCGGCAGAGATGGGCCTAGGCCAGCCTCCCCGCCGCAAATACCCAAAGGTCGTACCGAAATACTTCAACCCTCTCAAGCCGACCGAGACTTGGTCTGGACGTGGCAAACAGCCGCGCTGGCTGGTCGCCGCACTACAATCAGGGCACACATTGGAGGAGTTCAGGATTCACGAGAACGGTGAAGCCTCCGACCAGAATGCTGGTGGTCAGGGGCATTGATTGCCCTGCCACTGCAAATCCCGCATGCGCGAAATCGTTTGATCCACGGAAGCTGGCAGCCGCTCGGAACGCGGCCAATGGAAAGCGTTCGCTTCGGAGCTGCCGCCTTTACGGAGAAGCTTGTGATTTTAGGCCTTCCCTGCGCGCACCGCGACGGCCGCCTTCAACAGAAACTGCAGGGTTCCCATCCTCGGCAGGGACCACAATCCACGCCGGCGCGCAGTGGGTTGGATGGTGTCATTCGCCATCTTCCGGTAGTTTCCGAGATCCAGCATCATCATTGCGAGGAAGGGCACGCGTGTGGCCGGAAATCGTGCTTGCATCAACTGTCGCATGAACTGCAGACGGGGAATCAGCCGAGAGCGCAACTCTTGCGGAATCTCGACGCCAAGCAACTCAGAAAGAGCGAACAGCTGAGTTTCAACCGCGTTCTTCATCAATTCGCCTGACACAAGAGAGGCAAGCTCTTTCCAATCCAGGCCCTCAGCAGAATTGCTCATATCGCGCAATTCCACAAGGTGCCGCAGATCGAGATCGCCCAGCCAATAACCGTAGTCTTGAAATTGATCATGGATGATCAACATGAGCGCCCGGTAGGTGGGCGCGGGGATATACACGCGTCCGCGCCCCAGCGGCGCCGGCACACAATGGTTCAGCGGGTGCCCGAAGCTCTGGTAGAGGTACGCAGGACCTGGAGCTGCCCGCTGCAGGTCGATGGTCCCGACATCCTGCGAGCGATTTAGCTCGACATGCCATCTAGGGCTTTCAGGAGGGGTCTCATAGTCTACATCGTAGCCAATTGCGCATAGGGCGGAGACCGCCAATCTGGCGTCGTCCGGCATAACCATAATATCCAGGTCAGACATTAGCCGAACGCCTCGTCGCTCCTCGGGCGCGGTCACCAGTGTCGATGCCCCCTTGAGCATGATTGGCGTAATTCCCAGGTCGTTCATCGCAATGACGGCTTCTTCGAGTTGAGCGACGAGCCGATTGTTCCGCAGCACGTTCCGGCGGTGGATCTGGCGAATATATCCGCAGACGTCCTCCGAAAGGATCGGTGCAAATTTGTCGACAAAATCGATGAGCGCCGGCGTCGTCAGTGTCTGATTTGCGAGCGCGATTACGGACGTCCACTCGACATCGACAGGTGGCATGCCTCGCAGGCAATTGCAGAGGCTCGTCAGCGCCGCGCTATGCCTTGCCATTGCATAGATCCATAAGCACGCGCCGAGCCTCCGCGGCCTCGCAATAGGTGAGTTGAAGCGAGCGCGCGCCCGCGATGATCCGCTTCAAGGCGAAAAAGCCGGCCTGCGAAAGTCTTCCGTCAGCAGCAAACGCGTTATCGATGAGCCGCTTCATCGAATCCAGTCGATCTATCGCGGTTAGTTCGGCCGGACCGCTCGCGACACGGTTCAAGAAGATAATCCAGCTTGCGGAAAAGCTCTGGCGGTACGCATCCGCAATGGGTACGTATCGCACCAGAACGCCGTCGGAGCGGCAATGCGTCGCATCGTACCGGCCGCCATGTAGTCGCGAGAGCAAATCCCACGATCCCTCCTTGAGGGTGAGTGCAAACGGGATGCCGCAGATCGCTCCGTCCGCGCCAACCAGCGCAACGTCATCGCCGGCGTACCGAAGTCCGGCATCCACCAACTGCAATGAGAGGGTAGACTTTCCAGCTCCCGGTTGGCCGCACAACAACAGGCCCATACCG
Organism: Bradyrhizobium sp. CIR18; assembly: GCF_014198295.1. Taxonomy (NCBI): domain Bacteria; kingdom Pseudomonadati; phylum Pseudomonadota; class Alphaproteobacteria; order Hyphomicrobiales; family Nitrobacteraceae; genus Bradyrhizobium; species Bradyrhizobium sp. CIR18. The sequence goes on from NZ_JACIHF010000004.1 coordinate 265,882, forward strand.
TCCTTCACAAGAGAAGCGGCATGAAGGGAGAAGGTCCAGCGATCGCTTCGAATAAGCCGCTCGGTGATGTGAGCTTTGATCGTTGGGGCCAGAGCCTCGACTTGACATCTGGAGATGCTGGAATCCTCTCCGCGCAAGATCACTTGCTCGTCCAGCATCATTGCCTCGATCGCAATGTCGTCATCGCCGCCGGCGCTCTGGTCTGAAACACAAAACAGCGAGCGCAGCCGCCCCAACAGGTCCCGATTTGCAGCTCGGACCCCTATTCGGTGCCGGCCCAGTACCGCTGAGAAGGCACAATCGGTCCGCATTTGCCAGTCGACCTCGAGCAACGCTCGATCGATCCAGGCATCTACGACCTGTCGCGTGAACTGGCGCGCCGTGTGCTCGTCAACGCCTAGCGTCCCAAGCCCCTTACAGGCGTCTTCCAGAGAGGCGCCTTGCGCCAGCTTACACCAGATGAATGCCCCTATTCGGTCCAGTTCAAAGATCTTCTGCCCTGCTCCGCTGAAGAGCACTGATCGACCGTCCAGCAGTGCGAACACTGCGTCCGAAGCCGGTCTCAACACCATCTCTGCCGACGATCTTTCCAGCACGGCTCCAACCAATGTGAAGACATCTGCCTCGCTGTACCGACGAAGCGACGACAGCGCCTGGGATGCTATCGTCGCGGCCTCGGCAGCCCACGAAGTCAATCCGAACCATCCGCGGCGCAGCAATTCCCGTCTGCCGGGCACAAGTGACCCAATCGGCCTCGTTTCGAAGCGACAATCCGGTCCGTCATGCCACAGCTGGCCGCCCTACCCCCTCCCTCCGGAGAAATGTTCAACACCTGCTCTCAAAGAAAGTGCGCTCGCGCTCAACCGATGAGCATCCAGGAGGTACCGATAGGCTTCGCGATCGGCACTGCGTTCTCGCAGAATGCGCTCCTTCTCGCCAATGCCTATCAAATCCGCGCGCATCTGGGCCAACTGCGGCGCATCGGGGGCGAAATCGTACTCGCTAAGAGTTAAATCCCACATTGTCTCCTCCAGCCGAACGAAACCTGGACGAGCTTAGCTTACGTGATCGGCAGCAATTAACAACGATATTTACAACAGTGCCATATAATCAAAATTTATTTCATATTTGAACCGAACCTGACCACCCGTTACCAAAGCTAATTGGCGGCGCGCACCGGACTGATGGCAGGTAGTGAGGGATGGGCCGAGCGTGCGAAGGGCCCGACCTTTTCGATGACGACACCCCGCCGCGACAGCCCACAAAATAAATCGACCGAGAGTCGCAAACCGGACCGACAACACGAATTTAATCGCGCATTAAATGCGAAAAGATAATGTTAACGAGTTGCGTGAGGGGGAGTGAGACCAGTGATCCGGTTGGCCGATCTGTCCGTCAAGAGGAAGATATTTAGCAGAATATTTGGCACGAAGCCGCAGGGATTTGGACATGCTAATTGTGAGGGCCTCCCAGAAGCCTTCGGTTGAAGCCGAAAGCCTCATTTCATAGGCCTGCCGGCTAAGCCGGCGGTATCCCGAGAATTCGCCAAGCAGGAATCCGGTCGGTTGGAGAAGCGTCGTCACGAGCAAGCTGCCCTTTGCTCGACAACGACCCCAGGTGCGATGCCCCCCCAAGTAACCCGCACCGACGAGAGCGCACTCCAGCCGACCGGCCCCTTTTTCAGCAGTATGTTTCTGGGAGGGTCACATGGGTATGGTCATGGTCGAGTGTCCGCAAACGGGTCGCGCGATTCCTACCGGCATCAAATCCGATCGCGAGACTTTCCTGCGGAGCATCGTGTTTTTCGGCAATACTCTTTGCCCAATCTGTGAGGCCAATCACAACTGGTTCGCCCGCGAGGCCTGGGTCGAAGAATCAATCGTCCGGACGGTGGATATCCTTCGTGCGGCTCCTTCGCGCTGAAGTAATGCCAGGGCCATTTCAAAGCGCGCGTCCAAACTCCCTTTTCCGATGCAAGCATTTTGATGCAATGCACTAGAGTGCTCGAAAATATTTCTGCGTATCGTCGTAAAGCGAACGGACGACTCCGGGATCCATTGCTTAGAAATTATTGTCACGTCGTCACAAATTCGATCTTCCCGTCACGGATTCGGCAAGGCCTGTTGGGGTGTTATAGTGAGTACTGGGGTTTGCAGCCTGGCTGTTCTGCATCATACAGCGATCGAGCTCGTTAACCTGCTCGCTCAATTGAAGCGGCTCCGGGAGAGAGTACGAAGGGCGGAAGCACGGCGCTCGGGAGACAGACGACCATCGGCGTCGCGTGCGCGAAAGCCACGAGCAACGAGATATCGCACGCGAACGATTCCCAAGTTAGTGCATTTCTGATCACCATGCTGCCTGAATCAAAGACCAGCATGGATGCGCAACGCCTATTCGCCGCAAGCGTGCCGTGTCCTCTCTAGCCCGCCTTCGACAGGCGCCAATTGCCTTCGATGGATCCTTTGGGGTCTACCGGTGCCCACATCCCGCCCACGAGAGCGAGGCCATACGGCCACTTGCACAGCGGCAAACATCGCAGCTTAGACCCTGATTCCGGCTCTCATCACGACCAAAGTCGCATCACAACAGACAGCGCCGAACGTATTCGCGCGAGTCTGATCGGGCTCTTCCCGTTTCCTCGCTTCGTACTTCCGGCTTCGTTGGACGAGACGCGTCGATGACTTCGGAACCGCTAGCTGTGAAGTGGCTCACATTGCGCAAGACAATATACGTGTATCCGTCGTGCTGGGTGGACATGGCAGACGGAGATGCGCATGAAACGCCTCTTGCTCTCGCTCATTGCAGCCTTGCTTCTCGCCGGAGCGGCCAGCAGCATGCTCAGATCGCACGCACTGTTCGATCAGAACGGCATGCCATCCATCCAAGAATTGCAGACAGGTCAGGCGAACAAGCTCCCTGAACAGGAGATGCAGGACCGTTCGATCTTGTTTGCGAAAGAACCGGCGCAATAGAGCGAACCACCCGCTTTCGCGGCTGTCCGTCTTACTCTGCCGCCTCGGTTGCGGGTCGTGACTGTCCGTCGTCGGGCCCCGCTCGTGCCGTCTCCTGGTCGAACCAGAGGCTATGGTGCTCGCGCGCCCAGTTGACGTCGACCTCGCCTGAGCCCATCGCCTCGAACGCACCTTCCATTCCGATCGTGCCAATATAGATGTGCCCGATCATCGCCGCGACAAACAGTACGGCCACAATGGAGTGGACGATCTGGGCCATCTGCATGGCCTCGATCCCGGTCATATAGAACGGGAACATGAGCGCGTACCCGGTGATTGCAACCAAGCCGCCGCCGATCACGACGATCCAGTAGATCATCTTCTGGCCGGCATTGAAGCGATAAGCCGGCGGATGATCGTGACCGATCAGGCCGCCGCCGCGCCTCGCCCAATCGACATCCACCTTGTTCGGGATATTGCCGCCGATCCACATCAGGAAGATCAGGACGACGCCGATGGTGAAGGGGAAGCTCAGATAGTTGTGGGCGTACTTGGCCCATTGCGACCATTCGGAGAAAGCTTCGAAGCCGATCAGCGGCAGCAGCAATGGCCGGCCGAACGTGATGTTCAGCCCGGAAATGGCCAGGACAATGAAGCAACTCGCGGTCATCCAGTGCACGAAGCGTTCAAACATGTTGAAGCGCACGATGGTGCGGCCCGACCGTCCGGCTTCGAGACGTACCATCCCGACGGAGAGATAGAAGATCACGATGATCGCGATCATGCCAAGGATGGCAACGCCCCCGACCCAGCGCAATGTCACGTTGCGGAACTCACGCCATTCCCGCCCCTGCGGCTGCTCGAGAACGCCCGACCGCTGATCGGGAATGCTGACGCGCCCCTGGATCCGGTTGAGCTCCTGCAAAAGCTGCTGCTCCTTGACCGCACTCGCGGTCGGATTGACCTGCTGAGCAGTTGCGGGCGCCGCCATGGCCAAGAGGAGCAGCGCGCACGCGCCGAAAGCCAGGCGAATGATCCTTTCAATTGACGCCATCACGTCCTCCCGGTGTTGTGCGCCCTTCGATTGTCCATTTCAGGACTCGATCGTCTCGCGATACGCGGTCTTCCAGCCCCACGCGCCCGAGCCGTAGCCGCGCTTCAAGACGCGCTCCTTGTAGATCTGGGCGATGATCTCGCCGTCGCCCGCAAGCAACGACTTGGTCGAGCACATTTCGGCACACAGCGGCAGCTTGCCCTCGGCGAGGCGGTTCGCGCCGTACTTCTCGTATTCCTCCTTGCTTCCGTCGGCCTCCGGGCCGCCGGCGCAGTAGGTGCATTTGTCCATCTTGCCGCGCGAGCCGAAGTTTCCGACCTTCGGATATTGCGGCGCGCCGAACGGACAAGCGTAGAAGCAATACCCGCAGCCGATGCAGAGATCCTTGGAATGCAGGACCACGCCATCGGCGGTGGTGTAGAAGCAGTTCACCGGGCACACCGCCGCGCAGGGCGCGTCGGTGCAATGCATGCAGGCCATCGAGATCGAGCGCTCGCCCGGCTTGCCGTCATTGATGGTGACCACGCGGCGCCGGTTGATGCCCCAGGGCACCTCATGCTCGTTCTTGCAAGCGGTGACGCAGGCATTGCATTCGATGCAACGGTCGGCGTCGCAGAGGAATTTCATACGTGCCATCGTCGTTGCTCCTTATGCCGCCGCGATCTGGCAAAGCGTGACCTTGGGCTCCTGCATGCCGGTCGCGGGATCGTATCCGTAGGTGGTGATGGTGTTCGCGCTTTCGCCAAGAACGATCGGATCGGTCCCTTTCGGGTAGGCGCTGCGAAGATCCTTGCCTCCCAGCCAGCCTCCGAAATGGAAAGGCATCCAGGCGACGCCCTTGCCGACGCGCTCAGTGACGAGCGCCTTCATCCTCGCCCTGGAATTGTTCTCGGCGCCCGTGACCCAGACCCAGCCGCCATCCTTGACACCGCGATCGGCAGCATCGGCCGGATTGATCTCGATGAACATGTCCTGCTGCAGTTCGGCAAGCCACGGATTGGTCCGCGTCTCCTCGCCACCGCCCTCATACTCGACCAGACGGCCCGAGGAGAGGATGAGCGGGAACTGCTTGGCAATCCCCTTTTCCACGGCAGCCTTCTGCACCGAGAAGCCGATATTGGGCATGCGGAACTGCTTGGCATCGGGCAGCGTCGGATATTTCTCGACGAGGTCGACGCGTGGCGTGTAGATCGGCTCGCGATGGACCGGAATCGGATCAGGCAGTCCGAATGCGTTCATGCGAGCCTTGCCATTGCCGTAAGGCACGCAGCCGTGCTTGAGCGCGACCCGCTGGATGCCCCCCGAGAGATCGAGCGACCACGACACCGAATCCGGATTGGTCGGATTGACCTTCATGATCGTGACCATCTCCGTTTCGGTGAGATCGGTGTCCCAGCCGAGCTTCTTCAGGCTCGCCAGCGTGAATTCGGGATAGCCGTCCTGGATCTCGGAATCCTTGGAATAGGATTTGTCGGCCAGCATGCTGACCTTGCGCGTGGTTCCGTCCGGCAGCTTCTCCTCGCGCTCGATACCGAAGCGTGGTCGGAACGTGCCGCCGCCGTCCATCACCGCGAGATTGGTGTTGTAGAGCAGCGGCGTGCCGGGATGCCTGACTTCCGGCGAGCCCCAGCACGGCCACGGCAGGCCGTAATAATCGCCACCGACTTCGGGATCGTCCTTCGGCGCGCGCATCGTCAGCATGTCGAACTTTGCTTGGTTCTTCATGTGCGCCTTGAGCCGCTCCGGCGACTGGCCGCAATAGCCGGTCGACCAGCTGCCGCGGTTCATCTCGCGCAGCACGTCTTCTGCTTCAGGCAGGTTGTTCTCGACCTTGATCTTCTTGAACATCTGGTCGGCGAAGCCGAGTTTCTTGGCCATGAGATAGATGACCTCGAGATCATCCTTGGATTCGAATATCGGCTTCACGATCTGCTCGCCCCATTGCAGCGAGCGGTTCGAGGCGACGCGAGATCCCTTGCACTCGAATTGCGTGGCCACCGGAAGAATGTAGATGCCGTCCTTGCGGCCAGCCTCCACCGCCAGCGACGCCCAGGTCGTGGGATGCGGGTCGGCAATGACAAGCAGGTCCAGCGCCTTCAGGCCCTTGAGAGACTCCGGAATGCGGGTGATGCTGTTGCTGGCGTGTCCCTGAACGAACACGGCCCGCACGTTGTCCTTCTGAGCGACTTGATCTTTCGGCAGCGTCACCGCCTCGAACCAGCGGGTCAGCGGAATGCCAGGAGTTTCCATGATCTGCTTGGAATCAAAGCGCAACTTCAGGAACTCGTAGTCGACTTCCCAGACCCGCGACCAGTGCTTCCAGGCGCCTTCTGCAAGGCCGTAGTAGAACGGCAGCGTCACGATATCGAGCCCGACATCGGTCGCGCCCTGCACGTTATCGTGGCCGCGGAAGATGTTGGCGCCCATGCCCGGTCCGCCGACATTGCCGGTCATGAGCAGCAGGATGCAGCTCGCCCGCACATTGGCGGTGCCGACGGTCTTCTGGGTCTGGCCCATGGCCCAGATCAGCGTCGACGGCTTCTCGGTGGCGAACATCTTAGCCACCCGCTTGAGCTGTTCGCCGGGAATGCCGGTGACGCGCTCGACCTCTTGCGGATTCCATTTCTCCACTTCCTTGCGGAGATCGTCGAAGCCGTAGACGCGTTGCTTGATGAATTCCTTGTCCTCCCAGCCGTTCTGGAGGATGTGCCACATGATGCCATAGAGCACGGGAATGTCGGTACCCGGACGCATCCGCACGTATTCCGTCGCGTGCGCGGCGGTGCGCGTCATGCGCGGGTCGATGACGATGAAGTTGGCCTTTTGCAGCTCCTTGCCCTCGAGCAAATGCTGCAACGAAACCGGATGCGCCTCGGCCGGATTGCCACCCATGATCATCTGGGTCTTGGCATTGCGAATATCGTTGTAGCTGTTCGTCATCGCGCCGTAGCCCCAGGTGTTGGCGACGCCGGTGACGGTGGTGGAATGGCAGATGCGTGCCTGATGATCGGTGTTGTTGGTGCCCCAGAACGCCCCGAGCTTGCGGAACAGATACGAGCCTTCATTGGTCATCTTGGCCGAGCCGAGCCAATAGACGGAATCCGGCCCCGATTTTTCGCGAACCTCGAAGATCTTGTCGCCGATCTCGTTGATCGCGGTGTCCCAGGAGACGCGCGTCCATTGCCCATTCACGAGCTTCATCGGATAGCGCAGACGCCGCTCGCTGTGCACCAGCTCGCGCACCGAAGCGCCCTTCGCGCAATGAGATCCGCGATTGATGGGGGACTCCCAGCTCGGCTCCTGGCCAATCCAAACCCCGTTCAATACTTCCGCGGTCACGGTGCATCCGACCGAGCAATGCGTGCAGATGCTCTTCTTGACGGCGGCGCCGGCGGTCAGCGGACCCGCCACGGCCGCTTCCGCCTTGCGCACGCCTGAAACCGGCAGGGTGCCGAGGGCTGCGAGCGCGCCACCCGCAAGACCGGACCGGCGCAGGAAGGTACGGCGATCGAGACCGGTAGTCTGGCTTGCAAGGGTGTTCGCGACAGAACCGCGGCGATTGGAATTCTGGTGGGTTCGCTTGATAAGCACGGGCGGCCTCCCTCTCAAGTCGGGTAGCGATTGACGCGGTAATAGGCCTTCACGTGGTCGGATTCCTTGTAGCGCGCCTTGCGCTTCTCATCGTTGTTCTCGCTGTCCGCTTGCGCGGAGCCGACCAGCGGCGTCGCGAGCGTCGCGCCCGCGCCGACCGTACCGATGCCGACCTTGCGCAAGAAATCGCGGCGTCCGACCTTGGCTTTGGTTTCTTCACTCATCGCATTTCTCCCGGACCGACGCGCGTCGATCAGTTGGCGAATGTGAATGCTTCCGTCTCGATCCCGATGAAGGTGCGACCGAGCGCGCCGACCGCCCGATAGAAACGGGCGTTCCCGGCACTCTCGATGTCGGCGAACAGCCGCGCCATCCAGGGCGACACATGTTTTTCGAAGAAGGCGCGCTGGGCATCGGGCGAGACGCCGAAGCGTCCGTCGGCAAGGCCCGACATGATCTCGCACAGGATGGCGGCGGAATCCTCAGGTTCGGAGTTGTTGGCAACCCGCTCGATGCCGAGCCCCGCCAGGTCCGCACGCAGGCGCGACAATGGCCGTTCGTTGAGGAAGCCAGTGAGGTAATAGGAGGCGTAGGGCAGCAATTCGCCGCGGCCGAGCCCGACGAACAGGTCGAAATATTCGCGCTCGACTTTCGCCGCGACAGCGCTTGAGGCCGCCTCAGCCAGCGCAACATGCGCGCGCCCGAGCGGCGTCGTGTCGCCCGTCAACATGGAAAGCTGGTCGAGCAATCGTCGCGACGGCGGCGCAGACAGCAGCATTGCCAGCAGCGCGTATTCCTGCGCCCGCGCAGCATCGACGGGATCGACGAGCTCTGAGGAAACGGCTTGTTCGCTGTAGAGGTCGGGCCGCAGGTCGTTGCGAGGAACGCCGGTGGCGGTTTCGACCGCAATCACCCGTTGTGCGGGCACGCGCGTCCAGTTCGAGACGGACGGCTGGCTGATGCCGATTTTGCGCGCAAGCTGGGCGATGCCGCCCGCGGCATCGATCGCACGATCAAGCCCGTCATCACGCACGTGGACCTCCCATCCAAGAGTCCCGTCTGCTTGATTTTTGCTTTTCTAACAAAGCACTAGGAAGAAGCGTAATCCCGGTTCCACGAACCGTCAATCGCCCGCCCATAGCCCAAGCCTATAGTCTTTGGTCGTGCTGCTCAGTGCGGCAGTGCACCACCGTGCGTACGCGGCCTGACGGGCTCGGCAAAATCCGCAGGTCTGTCCGCCACCGTCGGCTGCGCTGCAACAGGGATCGCCGGGCATTCCGCCTCGATCGGTGGCTCGACGACGTCGGATACGGCTGTCGAATCGGTTTGATGCAAATGCGCTGAAGAATCCGCAGTTTCAACCGGCGCCTCGGGGAGAGATCGGACTGCCTCACGCACCCCGCCGACGATGCGATCGACGAGTGCGGCCAGTTCCTCCGAAGAGCAATCGAGCGGCCCAAAACCCGACATCGCGGTCGGATCGTTGAAGTCCCACGCATTCTCCGCGAGCCCGATGAAGTCGCGAATGGCGGGATCGGCCGCCCAGGCGCGGCGAAGGGCCGCACGGCTCAACTCCTGCGGAATACCCTTGCGCAGGAACGCGGTGACGTCGGTCGCAGCGTTGATCTCGTCGATCGATGGCAGGCTTGAGAGGTCGAACTCGCTCTCGCCGTCCTTCGCGACGTCCTTTGCACCATCCTTGGCCTCGGGCGGCGGCGCGGGCTGCGCCTCGGCAGGCTTAGCCGGCTCCGGTCGCGACTCGCGCTTGCGGCGGGACCAACGCGCAAGGAACTCTTCCTCGCTCATTCCTGTCCGCCTTCATGTTCGCGCCGGGCGAGCGCCTCGGGGTCAGCCCGGCGCCGCGTGCGCTTGACGAACTCCCGCTCGACATGGTGCTCGACAACGAAGCTTTCAATCACCTCCCGCAGCACCTCCGGCATCGGCACCGCCTCGACGAGATTGTCGGCAGCCTCGGTAAAGCTCTCGCCTTCCGCGGGATCGGCGGTAACGGTCGTGACGACATAGGGCCACACGCCTTCCGAAGGCGACAGCACGGTCCAGATGCTCGGACTGCCGGAGGCGAGATTGTCGCGATAGCGCGCCGTCTCGGACGGATAAAGATCCACGGTCGCGCTTCCGGCATAGAACAGCGTCGTGCCGTCCTGCTCGCGAAGCACGGTCCAGGGTCTCGTGGCGGGCTCGTCCGGCAGGATGGCGACGCCACGCCAGATGAAATCGACCCAAGGAGAGTCGGCCTTGCGCCGCTCCACCACGACACCGACCGGAATCGACAGCAATGGCAGCGCCGCGGGGCTCATGTCACCATCTCCAGACGTTTGACCGGCAAGCCTGTCAGCAGATTCTGGGGCTTCATGCGCAGTTTTTGATCCGCCGACATCGACAGGATCAGGTAGACCGGCTCGTCCTCGACATCGTCGAGCGCGAGCGCTGAATCGACAAAGGTGAGGCGGAACAGCGCGAGCACACGGTCGGCGCTGGGCCCGTCGAGCTCCTCGCCGTGCCAGAGACGATCACCGAGCCTTGTGGCATCGGCATCGAGCCCGACATACCAGGTGAGCTTTGCGTCCTGCAGTGCGCGCAGCGGTTCGATCGTGACGTCCAGACCGAGCAGATGAGAGAGCCAGCGCCTCATCACCTGCGCCAGGGCAGTCGGCCCCATACCGTCGGCCGTGAGGTCGAAGGCCATGTCGAACTGGTCGCTGCGCTGCCAATAGGCAGCAACATTCTCCGCGTTCAAGACATCGACCACCGCATCAGTCGTGGCGCCCAGCATCGACATCAGCGAGAGCACCGGAGTTGGGCTAATTCCGCCGACGATCTCCTCGTCGCCGAGCAGCAGGGCCTGCTCATGCGGCAGAATCCGCTGGGCGCGGAAGAACAGTTCGGCCGCGCGCAGCACGAACGGATCGTCGCAACCGTCGAGCGCATTGCGCAGGATGACGTGCACGAGCTGATTGACGAACAGCGGCGGCAGATCGTTCGCGCCTGCGCGCACCGTCGCAAGATAAGCGGCTTCGAGCGTCGGATGCCGCAACAGGAGATCGCGAAAGGCCAGCACGAACTGCCAGTTCTCCCGGGCGTCGGGGTCGGCAATGCCGGCGATTTCGCCGGCGCTGACCGGTTGGCGCGGATCGGAGAGCAACTCCCGGTGCAGCCGGCGTTCGACCTGACACGCATCCTCCGGCGGCATCAGCTCGGGACGGGCAAAATAGGCCTTGAGGAATTCGTCGGTAATGCGGAGCCCACCGCCCTCGTCGCGATCGAGCAGATGATGGCCGCAGGCAATCCAGAAATCGTTCATCTGGCGGTTGGCCTCCGGCCCAGATCCACAAGCTTGAGATTGCCGTCAGGCTCGATGTCGTCCTCCATTTCCATGAACGAGAACGCCTTGCCGTGCCCCTGCCCTTCGCGCAGTTGCAGTCGGCGGAAGGACTCGCGAACCTCGCCGTCGCTTACGGCCCGGTGCACCGCAACAAGGGAGCTGATCGGATGGCTGCAGAGCGACTGCGAAAACGCTACCTCCTCCTCTGCGGCGCTCTTCGCGGCCGCCATATCCGGCGCGCCGAAACGATCGACCAGTTGCCCGGCAAGGAGATCGACCAGGCTGCGGTAATCGTCCTCGGTGGCCGGAACGATCTGCGCCAGCGTCGACCAGCCCCAGGATTGCACCCCGAGGAAACCGCCGCGAAAAGCCGCGCGCGCCTTTCCCTCGAGCTTCGCAGCATCGCAATCCCAAAAGCGGAAAACGCCGGAGACAGCCCATTCGCCCGGCTCCGCCGCCACATCAAACACGAATGTGTCGGAGGGATCGAGCGCGATGGTGCGCAGGAGCTTCACAGCCGCGGCCCCCCGAGTGCCGGATCGAGCCAGGATGGGGTCGCGAGCGCCTGCACGAGGTCGCCACGCTCGATCGCGCCGATCCCGATCCGGCGCGTGAGGAGATCGCCGCGATCATCGATGCGCTGAACGGTCTGCCGCTCGCGCGGCATGCGGGACAGATATTCGCGCGCGACGCCGTCAAAACCGTCCGCCTGCCAGCCATCGAATGCCAGCATCAGGTGCCGGGCAAAGCTCTCTGTGATCTGCGCCGCGCCGGCCTCACCAAAGCCTTCCAGGTCGAGCGCCGAGGCGAGCGGATGAACACCAGGCTCGTCGTCATTCATGGCAATCGTCCGGATCATCGCGCCGAACACCAGCCACGGCGACGGCTCCTCCTCAACGGCCGCGAGAGGCCACCCCATGCGGCCGCCGCCGACCAGGCCTCCGTCGATCCAGACGGCGTCCGGCCAGCCGATCGCGATCGACTTGCTCGGCGGCGCGTAGGCGCGCAGGGCATCGGTGAGCGCGACCATGCCGGCGTAGAACGCGCGTCGCGCGCTGCGCAGCGGCTCAGCCGGCTCGAGCACCACGGCGAACTCCGCCAGGTCAAAGCGCCCAACGTAGACGAGCGTGCCGGCGCCACTCTCCGGTGCAATGCGGCATGCTTGGGCAAAAGCGTTGCCACTCTCGCGCAACCGCACCAATGTGAACGGCGGCGGCAGATGGATCGGTTCCGCCACGGAAACGTGGCTGACAGGGGTCGACGTCAGGCCGTCCTCCGCTTTCCTTTTCTTCCCGATGAATAATGTCTATACGAGGCGAAGGGTCGGCGCGAGTCCGTCGTCGGCGCCCGAATGGCGGAGGGGTCAACCTGGAACAGCCATCGAAGACCGTCCTGATCTGCTCGTGCGAAGACACGATGCGTCTCGACATGGCCGCGATCCGGCGCGGATGTCCGAACAGCGAGATCAGAGGCTTTCGCCATCTCTGCGGGCCCGAACTCGATCATTTCCGCAAGGCAGCCGCGGAGACTGGCCCGCTGACGGTCGCCTGCACGCAGCAGGCCGCGCAGTTTTCGCACGAGGCGGGCGAACGGGCCAAGGCGATCAGCTTTGTCAATATCCGCGAGACGGCCGGCTGGTCACACGAAGGGGCGCGCACCGGCGCGAAAATGGCCGCCCTGTTGGTGGCCGCCTCCATCCCGGCGCCCGACTATCCGCTGGTCACCCTGTCGAGCGACGGCGTGATCCTGATCTATGGGCGCGACGAAGCCGCGATCGAGGCCGGCCGGCTGCTTGCGGATCACCTCGACGTCACGGTCATGCTGAAGCAGATCAGTGACACCGTGCCGCAGGCGGCAACGGTCTTCCCGATCGTGAGGGGCACCATCCGCTCCGCAAAAGGACACTTTGGCGCCTTCGAGCTCACGATCGACGACTATGCCAGGCCCCGCCCCTCCTCGCGCGATCGCTTCATGCTTGACCCTCCCCGAAACGGAGTGACGTCGCACTGCGATATCGTGCTGGACCTTTCGGGCGGAATGCCACTGTTTCCCGCACACGACGTGCGCGATGGGTATCTCCGCGCCGACCCGAACGATCCCGCCGCGGTGCTGCGTGCCGTGCTCGCCGCACGCGATCTCGTCGGCAGCTTCGACAAGCCGAAATATGTCGACGTTACGCCCGGTCTTTGCGCCCATTCGCGCTCGAAGCGCACGGGGTGCCATCGCTGCCTCGATCTCTGCCCGACCGGCGCAATCACGCCCGCCGGCGATCATGTCGCTGTTGACCCGAACATCTGCGCGGGCTGTGGGCAATGCGCCGCCGCCTGCCCGACCGGCGCTGCATCTTACACATTGCCGCCTGCCGATACGCAGCTTCAACGAATTCGCGCCATGCTGCTCGCCTACCACGAAGCCGGCGGCGCCAACGCGGTGCTGCTGTTCCATGACGGCCCGCACGGCACACCGCTGATCGATGCTCTGGCACGACATGGCGACGGTCTTCCGGCGAACGTGCTTCCCTTTGTCGTCAACGAACTCACGCAGGTCGGGCTGGAAGCGATCGTCGGCGCATTCGCATATGGCGTAACAGCCGTGCGCTTCCTGCTGCGGGCAAAGCCGCGCCACGATGTGACCGGACTATCGCAGACGATCGGCATTGCCGATGCGATCCTTGGCGGTCTCGGATTTGAGGGCCAGCGCGTCGCCACGATCGAGACCGACGACCCTGACGGGCTCGGCGGCCATCTGACCGGCATCGGCATGCTTGCGGCGGTCGCAACACCGGCGACCTTCAAGACCGTCGGCAAGCGGCGCGACCTCCTGCGCTTCGGCCTCAGCGAGCTGCATCGCCTTGCGCCAAAGCCGGTGGACGTGATTGCGCTGCCGCAGGGCGCACCAGTCGGCGCGATCAGCGTCGACACGGGCGGCTGCACGCTGTGTCTCTCGTGTGTCTCCGCCTGCCCGACCGGCGCGCTGCGCGACGACCCCGAGCGGCCCGTGCTGAAATTCATCGAGGATGCCTGCGTGCAGTGCGGCCTGTGCCAGACCACCTGTCCGGAAAAGGTCATCACGCTCAAGCCGCAGATCGATTTCCGCGCCGCCCGCGCACCCGCCGCGGTCATCAAGGAAGAGGAGCCCGCGCTCTGTGTCCGCTGCGGCGCGGCCTTTGGCGTCAAAAGCACGATCGACCGGATCGCCGCCAAGCTCGAGGGGCGGCACTGGATGTATCCCGCCGGCGACAAACGGATCGAGGCGCTCAGGATGTGCGCCGACTGCCGCGTCATCGTCATGAGCGAGCAGCAGTTCAATCCGTTCAAGGGCGTTCCCGAACGCACGCCACCGCGAACCACGGACGACTACCTACGTCAGCGCGAGGGCAAGGACTAGACAAGACCACCAGACATCTACGCAGGGGCAGGAAACCAGGGGGAGCATCACCATGTCTCGTTTGATCACAGCTCTGTCGACGTGCTTGATCTCCATCGCTTTCGCCGGCGCAGCGGCCGAAGCTGCCGCTCCTCCACTGACCAAGGCACAAAAGGTTGCCGTGAAACAGGCGATCGCCGCCTGCAAAGCCGAGGCCAAGGGCAAGAAGATCGCATGGCTGTCGCGTCGCAAATACGTCAATCACTGCGTCGCGGAAGCGCTCAAGGAGCACCCCAGCATCGACGTCATTCAGATCCTCAAGCAACATCCGGAGATGAGGGATCTTCCGATGGACAATTGGGATTCGATCTGAGAGGCAGCTATCGCGATGTCACGCGGCCAAGGAAATCGGTGAGCGCGCGGCGATCCTCGGGCGAGCCGATGCGCTGCTCCGGCATCTTGGTACCGGGGGTGTAGGCGTTCGGTCCAACCTCGAACAGCTTTGCAACCGTCTCCGGCGTCCAGACGATGTCCATCGTCTTCAGGGCATCGGAGAAGCGGTAGCCCGGCAGCGATGCGATCTTACGGCCAAACAATCCGGCAAGGGTCGGGCCTGCGCGCTGGACCTCCTTGTCCGACAGCGTGTGACAGGCAACACACGCCCGGAATACGTCGGCGCCATGATCGCCGGCATAGGCAGCAAGCGGATCGGCCGGTGAGCCCATCAGACTCGAGCCGACGGGATCGCCAGTGCGTGCATTCCACCGCCTGATCTTGCCGTCCGCGCCCCCCGTCATCAGCGTCTCGCGATCCGGAAGGAAGGCAACCGACCACACCGGCAGCCCAGGCCCGACCAGCGTGCGTAGCAGGCTGCGCGACTTGCGATCGATGATAGCCACTGTGCCTCCGATGCTGGCCGCGGCAATCAGCTTGCCGTCGGCCGACATCGCCAAGGCCACCACTGGTGTTGGGCCGGCCGATACCTCGCCGTTGACCTTGCCGTCCATGGTCAGCATCCGCAGCATGCCGTCGATCCCGCCTGTGACGATTTCACCGTCCGGCGCCACGGCCACCACGTTGAGCGGAGCCGGCAACGTTACGACTTCAGGCTGGCCGTCCGACAACCGCCAGATGCGCAACGTAAGGTCATAGCCGGCGCTGACGAGCGACCTCCCGTCGGGCGTGAAGGCGACGCCGTTGACGTTCTGCGAGTGCCCTTCGAGCACGCGCGACACGCCGTCCGACAGCGACCAGAGCCGCACCGTCCGATCCCATGAAGCCGACGCGAGCAGCGCGCCGTCGGGAGAGACCGCGAGTGCGACGATTGGACCGACGTGTCCCTCGAACACCCGGTCCGGCTGCCGCCTGCCCGCCATCCAGACCGCAATTCGTGCATCGGCACCCGCCGTGACCATGCGGCCGTCGCTCAGAAAGGCGACGGCATTGACTGCATCAGCATGATACCGCAGCACCTCCTCCGCTGGCTCCGCCTTTAGCGACCACCGAATGGCGGCTGAGTCGAAGCTGCCGGACAAGAGTCCGTTCCCATCGGGGGAAATAGCAAGAGCCCGCACGGGGCCGCCGTGTCCCGCCATGTCGGCGTGCACGGATGATACGGCAAAGATGGCCCACAATGCTGCGGCGCCGCCCGCGCAGAAAGGTAGTTTCATTGACCCTCGCCGCGTCACGTTCACGCTCTCAGATTGCCAGAACAGCGGACTGAGGAGAATATCCGAACCGATCTACTTGGCTGGTGCCGTCGTGCTCTTGGACGATCCGTGAGGCGCGGCCTGCATTCCAGGCGGACTCTGACCTTGGGGACTCTCGGCGGGCGCGCCACCCGAACCTGTATTGATTGGGCCCGTCCAGCCTTGCGGCTGTGGTTGACCCTTCTCCTCGGGAGGGCTTGGTGGCGCAGATGAGTTGGTTTGCGCGGGTTGGGCGGAGGCGCTCTGGAAGAAGCAGAGTGCTGCGAAGCACAAGATCGTTGTTGGCAATTTCACGTCGGATCCTCCGGTGCGTGTACTCAACCGGGCAACACGGCCTTCCGTTCCGGAGCGTGCATTGCAATAACCCGACTTCGCCCTCCTCCGCTTGAACGCCGGTGGTCCGAAGACTAGTCTCTTGCTGGTCACGTCAAGGACGACTGACATGCAGGGGCCAACGCGGCCATTTCTGCGGATGATGGCGCGGCTACGCGCTCTGCGCGCGCTTGATGGGCCGGAAGATCCCATTTCCCGGGAAGCCTCGCCCTTCCTGATCCTCGTTGCCATCGTGCTTGCGCTTCTTCTTGCGATATTGGAAGTCGACCTGAATAGCGCGGCGCTTCGGTCCGTAGGCTTGTTGGGCGATGGATTTTCCATCGATCCCATCTTCAAGAGCCCATAAGATCGCTTGTGCCTTGGTGCGATCAACGAGTTTGCTCGCGGCAAGCCGTGTCGTATAAACACCTTGACGTTTCGATCGAAGGAGGCTGCGGATGAAGGCTTTTCTTCTTGGCTGCGTCGCGGCCATCGTGATCGCGATTGCGGGAGTGGTGGTCTTGAATCGGGTCCAGGAGCCCGTCGCCCAAGCGTTTGCTACGACCGGGGTGCGTCTCTGAGACACTCAAATCTCGCAGAGCGTTAGGCCCCGTCGGCCGGTGCCATTCTCCACGCTTCTGCGTGCGAAAGACCCCACGATCGTCTCGGCTTTCGAGACAGTCGGGGCATCCTGTATCGGCAAGACGGCACGCGAGGAGTTCGAGAGCATCGAGGAACACTCGTGCACAGGCCTTGGCGGCTGCGGTGCAAGATATACTGCAAACGCCGAAGACCATCGCAGCGTTCGGCGTTAGCTTTTCCCGACCAGCCCTACCCGTTTTGGCCTTTCGGTGCACACGAAAACTGGAGTGCACATGCGTAGTGGCCTTCACTCAATTGGCATCAGGAACTGGCGCGGCCGAGTCCGCTGCAAGAGACATGATGTGGCTGAGACTTTTCGACGGGGCAAGGGCGGCGAAGGATGATGGAGCGCGAAGCCGGCAAGTCCTCGCCAGTGCTTCGCGTGGAACCTGGCGAAGGCAGTCTAACCCCGAGGTGGTGCGATATTTTTGAACCACTATTGCATGATACTCATAATATAAAAGACTATGTCGGCTTCGACCGCAGTTCCGATGGGAGGATAAAAATGCGCAGCACTGGAGCACACAATTTTCCGGCAATTGATCGCGTGATCTATGGCAGACCGGCGGCTGAGGCCATCAACGAAGAAGCGGAACGACTAAAGGCAACGCGCGTCTTCCTTATCGTCAGCCGCACCTTGAACACCAAGACCGACGAGATTGAGAAAATCCGGCATACGCTCGGCGACAAGCATGCCGCGACCTTCGACGGAATCGCACAGCACACCACGCGCAAGCAAGCCGCCGAAGTTGCCCTCCACGCCAAGGAAGCCCACGCTGATCTCGTCGTGGCCGTCGGCGGCGGTTCTGCCGTTGACCTCGCCAAGATCGTCATCATGGCGATGGAGCACGATATCCGCGATGAAGCGGGCTTCGATCCGTTCCCCATGGGACCGGGCGTGAGCCATTCCCCGTTCCGCGCGCCTGCAGTCCGACAGATCGCCGTGCCATCAACGCTAAATGGCGGCGAATATAATGCCGCAGCGCTTGTCACCGATGAGCGCAACAAGCTGAAGCAAATATTCTTTCACCCCCACATGATGCCGGTGGCAGTCATCCTCGACCCTGCCCTCACACTTCATACGCCTTCGAATCTCTGGATGGGATCGGGCACTCGCTCCATGGATCACGGCATCGAAGCATTGTGCTCGCCAGCTGGCACTCCCCTTGCTGACGAAGTGGTTCTGGCGGGTATCCGCGAGCTGCGCGAGGGAATGCTCCGGACCCTGCAGCAACCCGACGATTTCGAGGCGCGCCGCTTGTGTCAATACGGCTCATGGCTTGCGTCCTTTGGACTGCAGGCACGCGTTCCCATGGGCGCAAGTCACGGCATCGGCCACGTGCTTGGCGGGACCTTCGGGGTACCTCACTACTATTGCACGCCCGTCATCATGCCGAGCCTTCTTCGCTACAACAAGCCGTTCACCGATGACGCGCAGAAGCGTTTGGCGGCAGCTTTGGGTGCTCCCGGTGGGGACGCGGCAGACGCCTTTGCGGAGTTCGTCAGGCAACTTGGACTACCGGGCCGCCTCGCCGAGGTCGGCATCGGCGAAGACAAGTTCGGCAAGATCAGCGAAATCGCGATCAACCATCGCTTCGTCAAAGCCAATCCGCGCCCCTTCAACGATCAAGCCGAAATCGTCGATCTGCTGCGAATGGCTGCGTAGCCGCCACGGCTGCGGCCGATGGTGGAGGCACGGTCGTTTGCCTCCGCCATCGGCCTGCACCGCCCTGAAGCCAACATCGGTTAAGACAGGTCTCAATTGTCGGCCGAATGCGCTCTCTCGCAGTCGCACGCAACGGAATTGCCCAAAGCCTGCCGTCCGGCCTCCAGCAGGAGGTCGGACAAACGCTTGTCGTCGACCGCACGCGCCAGCACGACCGAACCGACCATGGTCGCAATTGCGCCGGCGGCCGTCTGTCTCACATCCGATGACGGCCTCGCCGAGGTCAACCGCGCGATAATATCGATCATCTTGCCGAGCCCCCTTTCAAGGGTGCGCCGCGCCTCCGGACCCGACCGCCCGATATCGGCCGCCAAGGCCGGCAGCGCGCAGCCCCGCCCCGGATCGTCACGGTGGCGGGGGCTCAGGTAAGACTCGACAAGTGCGTCGAATCCCTTCCCGGCGGGCAGCCCCTGCGTAAGACTGAGCCAATGCACGATCGTTCGATCCATGGCCAGGGCGAGCCCTTCGACGACCAACGCATCGCGCGATTTGAAGTAGGCGTAGAAGCTGCCATGCGTCAGATTGGCGAGCTTCATCAGGTCGGCCACACTCAAGCCATCGGCCCCGGCCTGGCGCAGACCGCGGGAAGCGCTTTCGACGATGCGTCTGCGGGTGTGCTGCCCATGGTCCTTTGCGTAACGCATCGCCTGCTCCGGGATGGCCCAAGATATTCGCTGATGACGGTCCCATCACGGCCGGAGCTTCCAGCCCGCGCAGAGACGACGAAATGTCGTCTGCAGCGCGGATCGCCAAGCCGTGGCTTCACGCGACCTTGAGCGTGGCCCCGCTGTCGGCGTCAAGGAATCCCGTCAGCCTGCCCCTGATCAATCGCTCGGCGTCCGCCATGATGCGGTCGATCAGCTCCTTCACGGTCGGAATATCGCGAATGAGTCCGACGACCATACCGCAGCTCCAGGCGCCCGCGTCCATGTCGCCGTCGATCATCACCCTGGGATAGACGCCTGCCACCTGATCATGGATGTCGTCGATCTTGAGGCTCTTGCCCTTCTCGCGCTCGATTTCGAGCAGATTCTCGACGCCCCTGTTGTTCAGGACTCGCTCCGTGTTGCGGAGCGCGCGCATGACGAGCCTGGTGTCGAGCTCGGACGCTGCGACCAGCGCCTTCTTGACGTTCTCGTGCACCGGCGCTTCCTTGGTGGCGATGAACCGCGTACCCATGTTCATTCCCGCGGCTCCCATCGCCAACGCCGCAACCAGGCTGCGCGCGTCGGCCATGCCGCCGGAGGCCACGAACGGGATCTTCAATTCTTCGGCCGCACGTGGCAGCAGGATCATGTTCGGCATGTCATCTTCGCCCGGATGACCGCCGCACTCGAAGCCGTCGACGCTGACGGCATCGCAGCCGATCTGTTCGGCCTTCAGCGAATGCCGGACGGAGGTGCATTTGTGGATCACCTTGATGCCGCCCGCCTTCAGGGCCGGCATGTACTGTTCAGGGCTGCGCCCGGCGGTCTCGACGATCCTGACGCCGCCCTCCCTGATGGCAGCGATGTACTCCGGATAAGGCGGCGCGCTGAAGGTCGGCAGGAACGTCAGGTTCACGCCGAACGGCTTGTCCGTCATGTCCCGGCAGCGCGCGATCTCCTTGGCAAGCAGCTCCGGCGTCCGCTGGGTGAGGCCCGTGATCAAGCCGAGCCCGCCGGCGTTGGATACCGCGACCGCCATTTCCGCGAAGCCGACATAGTGCATTCCGCCCTGGATGATCGGATGTTCGATACCGAACAGTTCAGTGATCGCTGTCTTCACGAATGATCTCCCCGCGTATCCGCTCAGTGGATGATTTCAAACAAGCCCGCGGCGCCCATGCCGCCACCGATGCACATGGTCACCACGCCGTATTTCGCCTTGCGCCGCCGTCCCTCGATCAGGAGGTGGCCGGTGAGCCGCGAGCCGGTCATGCCGTAGGGGTGGCCGATCGCGATCGAGCCGCCATTGACGTTGAGCTTGTCCGGATCGATGCCGAGCTTGTCGCGGCAATAGATTACCTGCACCGCATACGCCTCGTTGAGCTCCCAGAGATCGATGTCGTCGATCCTCAAACCATGGCGCTTGAGCAGGCGCGGGATCGCAGCGACCGGGCCGACACCCATCTCGTCCGGCTCGACGCCGGCGGCAACGAAGCCGCGGAAGACGCCGAGCGGCTTCAGCCCCTTGCTGGCTGCAAACTTGCCGCTCGTGATCACACAGGCCGAAGCACCGTCCGAGAGCTGGCTGGCATTGCCCGCGCTGATGGTCTTGCCCTCGAACACCGGCTTGATCTTGGCAAGGCCCTCGGCCGTGGTTTCCGGACGCGGACCCTCGTCCTTCGTGAGCGTCACCTGTTCGTAGGTGACCTCCTTGGTTTCCTTGTTGACGAGCGCCATCCTGGTCGTGAACGGCACGATCTCGTCGTTGAAGCGGCCGGCCTGCAGAGCGGCGCCGACACGGCGCTGGCATTCGAGACTGTATTCGTCCTGCTTGTCGCGGCCGATCCTGTACCGCTCGGCGACGACCTCCGCCGTATCGAGCATCGACATGTACATTTCGGGCTTCATCGCCATCAGCTCGTCGTCGACGGCGTGAAACTTGTTCATGTGCTCGTTCTGCACGAGGCTGATCGACTCGATCCCGCCGCCGATGGCGACTTCGACCCCATCAAGCATCACCGAGCGCGCGGCAACGGCGATGGCCTGCAGGCCGGACGCGCATTGCCGGTCGATCGTGGTGCCGGCCACCGTCACGGGCAGGCCAGCGCGGATCGCGCCCTTGCGCGCCACATTCATCACCATGGTGCCTTGCTGCATCGCGCAGCCCATCACCACGTCTTCGACCTCGCCCGGCGCGATGCCGGCGCGCTTCACGGCTTCGGCCATCACATGCCCGGCCATGGTCGGGCCGTCCGTGTTGTTGAGCGCGCCACGATAGGCCTTGCCGACGGCCGTCCGGGCGGTGGAAACGATGACTGCTTCAGTCGTCATGCTGGCCTCTTCTTTTACGCGGCCGCATCCAGCTGCGCGTAGCGCAGGACGTGGAATGCGGGATCGCCGAACTGGATGTTGATGGAGGAGATTCGCTTGAAATAATGTCCGACGTTCAGCTCGTCGGTCATTCCCATGCCGCCGTGAAGCTGCACCGCCTGGTCGGCTACGAACTTTCCGGTATAGCCAATCTTCGACTTGGCCCCGGAGGCGAGCCGCGACAGGCCTGAATCACGGGCGTTGAGGCTGAGATTGAGATGCTGCATCAGGGAGAGCGCCTCCTGATGGGCAATGAACATGTCGACCATGCGATGCTGCAACACCTGGAAGGAGCCGATGGTGGTGCCGAACTGCTTGCGGGTCTTCGAATAGTCCAACGTTGCGGCATTCAGCTCGCCGATCGCGCCGACGACCTCGGCGCAGAGCGCGCCGATCGCGCGGTCACGACAGGTTTCCAGCGCGGCAACGCCCTCGCCTTCTGCTCCCAGCAATTGCCCGCGGACCTCGCGCAAACCGATCTCGGCGGCGCGGCGTCCGTCGATCGTCTTGAAGCTCTGGAGATTGACGCCCCCGGCATGGCGGTCGACCACGAACAGGCTGACGCCGCCGCGGTCGCGATTATCGCCGGCGGTCCGCGCCGAGACGATCAGATGATCCGCCCACGGCGCTGCCATCACCATGGTCTTCTCGCCGCTCAGAACGTAGTCGCCTCCCTCACGCCGCGCCTTGGTCGCGACATTGGCGAAATCAAACCGGGAGGCTCTCTCGGTCCAGGCCAGCGACCAGATCCTGGAGCCGTCGATGATGCCTGGAATGAAACCCTGCTTCTGCTCGGACGTACCAAGCTGCTCGATCAGGCCGCCGGCAAGCACCACCGTTTCGACGAAAGGCTCGACGACGAGGTGACGGCCGAACTCCTGCATGACGATCATGGTCGACAACGGACCGCCGCCGAGGCCGCCGGCGTCCTCGGAAAACGGCGCAGCGAGCAGGCCGAGCTCGGCGAAGACCTTCCACCGCGTCCGGCTGAACCCCTCCTCGCTCGCCACGATCTTGCGCCGCGCCTCGAAATCATACTGGTCGCGCAGAAGGCGCTGAACGCTGGATCGCAGTAATTCCTGCTCTTCCGTGAACTGAATATCCATCCGATCCTCCCGATCCGCCGTTGCTTAGAGCCCGAGCACGGCTTTGGCGATGATGTTTCGCTGGATCTCGTTGGACCCGCCGTAGATGCTGAGCTTGCGCGCGTTCAGATATTTCTCGGACGCGGTGTGGCCGTAGTCCGGGCCCGGCACGAAGCGGTTGGAGCTGATCGGATGCTCGCGGATCGCAAGACCATAATTGCCGATCGCGCGGTGCGTGAGCTCGGTGATGTCCTGGAAGATCTCGGTGCCGCGGATCTTGAACAGCGACGCCGCCGGACCGGGATCGATGCCACGCGCCATCTGGGCGACGACGCGCAGTTCGGTCGCCTCCAGCGCCAGCACGTCCAGCTCGACGCGGGCGATGTCGCGTAGAAATTCCAGATGCGCCGGATCGTCGGCCGGTATCTCGGCCTTCACGATCTGCTTCAGCTTCCGGAGATAACGGGTGGACCGGCCGATGCCCGCCATGCTGGTGCGCTCGTTGCCGAGCAGGAATTTGGCGTACGTCCAGCCCTTGTTCTCCTCGCCGACCAGGTTCTCGACGGGCACCCGAACGTTTTCGAGAAAGACGTCATTGACCTCGTGACTGCCGTCGATCGTGATGATCGGCCGCACGGTGACGCCGGGCGACTTCATGTCGATCAGCAGGAAGGAGATTCCGGATTGCGGCTTCACATTCGGATCGGTTCGCACCAGGCAGAAGATCCAGTCGGCGTGCTGTGCCAGCGTGGTCCAGGTCTTGTGCCCGTTGACGACGTAGTGGTCCCCCTCGCGCACCGCCTTGGTTCTGACGGTTGCGAGATCGGAGCCGGAGCCTGGCTCGGAATAGCCCTGGCACCACCAATCCTCGCCGGACAGAATTCGCGGCAGAAACTTCTTCTTCTGCGCCTCGTTGCCGAACGTGTAGATCACCGGCGCGACCATGGTCACGCTAAAGGCAAGCGGCGGCAGCGTTCCCGCCCGGGAGGTTTCCTGCTCAAAGATGAACCGCTGTGTGACCGTCCAGCCCGGCCCGCCATACTCCTTGGGCCACAGCGGCGCGATCCAGCCCTTCTTGTGGAGGATCCGGTGCCAGAGCAGTGACTGCTCCTTGGTCAGGTCGGTCTCCGGATTGGGAACGCGCATCTCCGCCGGATAATTGTCCGCGATGAAGGCGCGCACTTCATCGCGGAAAGCCGCGTCCTCGGCAGACAGCGCAAGCTCCATCGTAAGGGCCTCCTTACCACTTCTCGCCGAAGGGGCGGATTTCCAGCTCGAACGTCCACGCGCTCTTCGGCTGCTGATAAAGCTGCCAATAGGACGCAGCGACGGACGACGGCGGCATCAAGAGATCGGGATCGTCGAGAGCATTCGGACCGAGCGCCTCGAGCCGGCGCTGCCGCACCCATTCCGTATCGACGCCGGAATCGATGATGAGATGCGCGACGTGAATGTTCTTGGGGCCGAGCTCGCGCGCCATCGCCTGAGCCACCGCCCGCAGGCCGAACTTCGCGCTGGCAAAGGCGGCATAGCCGCTGCCGCCGCGGAGAGACGCTGTCGCGCCGGTGAAGAAGATGTTGCCGCCGCCGCGAGGCAGCATGAGCCGTGCGGCTTCGCGGCCGGCGAGAAAGCCGGAATAGCAGGCCATCTCCCAGACTTTGCGGAAGACCCGCTCGGTCGTATCGAGGATCGGAAAGTTGACGTTGGCGCCGATGTTGAAGATGCAGACCTCCAACGGCGCGTGCTGGTCGGCATCAGCGAGGAAGGAGATAACCTCCTCCTCCTTGCGGGCATCCAGCGAGCGCGCGTGGATTTCGCCTCCGGTGGCCTCGATCTCCTTGACGAGCGGCTCGAGCTTGGCGCCGTTCCGGCGCCCGGCAAACACCGTGAAGCCCTCAGAGGCGAACTTCTTGGCGATCTCGCCGCCGATATAGTCGCCGGCACCGATCACTGCGACAGTTGCGTTTCTCTTTTGCACGGATCGTCTCCCGGTTGAATTGAACTTCGTAAACTCGTAGCTCTACGCCGTCCTGGCGACCGGCCTGGTTTGCTCGAGGATGGACTCCTCGACGTCTCGAAGCTGGTCCTTGCCGAAGAACATCTCCTTGCCGACGAAGAAGGTTGGCGACCCGAACGCGCCTCGGCTGACGGCGTCGTTGGTCAGATCAATCAACCTCTTCTTGACGTCGTCCTGTTGGGCGCGAGCGATCAATCTGTCGATATCGAGCCCCGAAGCGATGAACGCATTCCGGAAGATTTCGAGGTCATCCATCTTCTTCGGCTCCTCCCACATATGGTGATAGGCCGCGCGAAAATAGGACTCGAACACACCCTCGAACTGGGCCGCCACGGCACCCCGCATCAGCATCAGCGTGTTGACGGGAAAGAACGGATTCTGGCGGAATTTCGTGACGTTGTGGCGGCGGATAAACCGCTGGGTCTCGAGCGCCTGATATTGCGGCTTGTTCTTGATCCCACGAAGCGAGTCGAACGGCGACATGTTGCCCGTCGCCTTGTAGATGCCGCCGAGCAAGACCGGAACATACTCGAATTTCGCACCGGTGCGATGCTCGATGCCCGGAATCGCCACCTCTGCCAGATAAGCGTTCGGACTACCGAAATCGAACTGGAATTCAATCTTCAAGGTCATCTCGGCTCCTCCCGCGGAACATGTGCTTGCCCTGGCGATCCCGTCGCCGGCCTGACTTTCCTCAAACATACAGTTCTAAAATAGAACTGTCAAACACTCCCGCAATCTGCTGATTTCGTCTTGCCTGGAAGGGTATTGTTTGGAGTTTAGTACCTATCTAGAATGGCAAATCCCGCGCCGGCCTCCGCAACGATTCGAGACGAGGTCCGTGCCGCGGCGGCGATTGGAGTGTGTGGATGAAGTGGAAGGAACTCGAGGAAGAGCCGTGCTCGATGGCCCGAACTATCGGCGTGATCGGCGATCGCTGGACTCTTCTGATCCTGCGCGAGTGCTTTCTGCGCACACGCCGCTTCGAGGGATTTCAGTCGGCACTCGGAATCACCCGGCATTTGCTTGCCGAACGTCTGAAGAAGTTGGTTCGGCAGGGCATCCTGCGCCGCATTCCCTACCAGGAATCCCCCAAGCGGCACGAATATATCCTGACCCAGAAGGGGCTCGATCTGTATCCGATCATGATGGCAATCGTGCATTGGGGCGATACTCACATGGTCGACGAGCGCGGCCGCCCCCTGCTGCACCAGCATCGCAAGTGCGGAAAAGATTTTGATCCGGTCATGGTGTGCTCCGAGTGCGGCGAGCCGCTGTCGGCCAAGGAGGTTCATACTCATCCCGGGCCGGGTGCTCGCAGCGCCCCGGCGGCAGTGGCGCCGACGACCTCGAAAACAAAGGCGCGCTCGCGGGCCGCCTGAGGCCTGCACCGAAGCCGTTCCGCGGCAAACAATCCCGCAGAAGGTACCGGCAGACGCGATCTGGCGGCCAGGAGTCCGTAACGGCCGCACAGCGACAAGCTCGCTCTTAGACCCGGATCACGTCGGCGCCAGCCTCAAGTGTGTAGAGACGCTCAACCTGCTCGGATCGAACTTTCAGCACAGCGCGTTGGTTGACATAGGCCTTGTCGGTGATCTCTCCTGCCGCCATTGATGGCGGATCTTTCAGCAGAACGAAGGAGCAGATCCGTTCGCTGCTTCCAACAGTCTCGTTGTAGTCCCGAAAGCGATCCTGCAGGAATCCGACCACGGCGGGATCCGAGGTCAAATCCGCACCCGGAGTTTTCGAGATTCGCGCGGCCTCCGTGGGGTTCAACCAGCAGAGCAGCGCGCACGCCTCACGATTTTCGCCCGCGACCACCATGTCGAGCAAGACACCGCGCGTTGCGGCCAGGATTGCCGCGCGCATATTGCCGATCGAGACCCAGGTCCCATTCGCAAGCTTGAAGTTCTCGGAAATTCGACCGGTAAAGCGTAGCCCGAGCTCAGGCTTCTGCGGATCCAGAAACGAGACAGTATCGCCGATGCGATAGAAGCCTTCCTCGTCGAAGGCCATTTCCGTCAAATCCGGCCGCCCGAGATAACCCGGCGTGACGTTGGGTCCCTTGACCCTGACCTCGTAGGTATCCGAGACCGGAATGAGCTTGAGCCGCAGTCCCGGCGCGGGAAGACCGATCTCGCCGGGTCGATCTGTCGCCCAATGGGTCGTACTGATGGTCGGGGCGGTTTCGGTCGTACCGTAACCCGACATGACCGGAATTCGCCGGCCGGTCACCGAGAGTGTCAAGCGATAGAGCTTCTCCAGCGTGTCCTTTGAAATTGCAGCGCCGGCATAACTCATTCGGTCCATCCGCTTGAATACACTGGCGCCTAGATTGGGATCCTTCTCGACCGCGTCACACAGGAGGTTATAACCGGCAGGCACGTTGAACATGGCGGTCGGCGACACTTCCTTGAGATTGGCGACCGTCTTGTGAAAGAGCTGCGGCAGCGGACGGCCGTCGTCGATATAGAGCGTACCGCCGTTCTTGAGGATGCCGTGAAGAATGACGTTGCTGCCCATCGTGTGGTGCCAAGGCAGCCACTCCACCTGGACTGGCGCAGCCGGAGGAGACACGAGCTGGCTGCCCATTTGCAGGGAGCTTGCCATCATGCGATGGGTGTTGAGCACGCCTTTCGGAAAGCCTGTCGAACCCGACGTGAAGAGTATCTTGGCGACAGCGTCGCACGAGACCGCACGAGATGCCCCGGCAAATCCGTCGCACGCGGTTTTGGCTGTCAGGGTGCGGAACGGTACCGTGTCCGGCGCGCCATCGACACTGATCCAGGTCGCGGCCGCCAATTCCGGAATAGTGCGGCCTGCGGAAAACTCACGTCCGCTTTGGACGAACACGAAGCTCGGGCGCAGCACTTCGGCGATGTCCTTGAGACGAGCAAGTCCACCGAGCATCAGCGTGTAGTTTGGCGATATCGACGCCAGGATAACCCCGATTGACATCGCCGCAAACGAAACCACGGCGTTCTCGATCGAGTTTCCGGACAGGATGGCCAGCTTGTCCGCTGGCTTTGCGCCCAGATCGAGCAAACTTTGGCCCACCGCCTGGACCTGAGACCATGCCTCGCCGTAGGTGATCTCGTCCCACCCGCCTTTCGCATTGCGCTGCGCGAGGAATATCCGGTCCGGCGTGGCGCTCGCCCAACTCGGCAAGAAGTCCGTGATACGCCAGTCACACGGCTTCCACTCGAGGGGCGAACTCAATATGAGCGCGCCATCTGGTCGGCGCTCGATTGAAACCTCGCGCGGCGCAAACGTCAGTGCCTTCGTCGACATCGAATTGATCTCCTGAAGTACCGGGATGGCGATCGCACCCGTTGCGCTCAAGTCGCGCAGGACGCCGGCGCCGGCTCAATGCCGCTCCGCCCCTCGCCTGTTACCTGCTCATTCGGACCTGGCATCCAGCACCTCTCCGAAGGCTTCCCAAGTCGATCCGGTCCATCGCTGCAGGCGCATCTGCGTCCAGATCATGTTCTCGGTTTCGCTGGTGTTGATCTTGATGCCCGGCAGTGCGGTCGGTACGACGAAGTCCCGGAGGTTCTTGGCCTGCGCCAGGATATTCTTGCGGGACAGGTCGTCCCCACATTGCTTCAGGATCTGCTCGAGCAGGATGCCTTGCTGGTAACCGGTGAGATAGCTGCCGTTGGTGATATCGACGCCAGGCAGATATTTGTCGATAAACGCCCGATAGGCCTGCATGCCGGGATCATCTTTCCACTTCGGATCCACGACATCCTTGTTGATGGTGCCGACGATCACGCCAGTCGACTTGTCAAGGCCGGCCGGCGTGAGCGTGCCTCCAACCGAACCGGACGGAAAGTTGATGATGACGGTCGCCTTCCAACCAATCAAAGAGGCCTGCCGGATCGCCTGCGCAGCGAATTTCGGCGTGCCCGCGATCATCAGGGCATCCGCACCGGAGCTCTTCAGATTGGTGATCTGCGAATCGACGGTCGGTTCAGTGACCTCGTAGGACGCGGTGACGACCCTGCGATCGTAGTCCTTGCCGAGAAACGCCTTGAAGGCGTTGACGTAGTCTTTACCGAGGTCGTCATTCTGGTAAAGGATCGCATATTTGGCGTTCGGCAGGGCCTTCGTGAGGTATTTTGCGTAGATCTTTCCCTCGGTATCGTAGCTGACGAGGCCTGTCGTGATCAGTGGGTAACTGGCGACGTCGGTGAACTTGGACGATCCGCTGACGATCGCGATGCTGGGCACCCCTTTCGACTTCAGGTATTTTGACGTTGCCGAAATGGCGGGAGTGCCGAGTTGGCCGAACATGAATGCAACTTCATCGCTCTCAACGAGCTTGCGGACCTGCTCCACCGCCTTGGGCGGGCTATAGGCATCGTCATAGGCGACGTAATTGATCTTGCGCCCGCTGATGCCGCCGCGATCATTCAGGGACTGTATGTAGGCGATCAGCCCCTTGCCCACGAGACCGATCGATGAAGCCGGTCCGCTGAACGGAAACACCCCGCCAATCTTGATTTCGGTCGCGGTAACCCCGGGCTCGTCGGCCGCGAATGCCGGGCTGCCCAATAGCACGAGCAGAACGGCAAGACTCTTCCATCTCGGCAACATCGGCATCCTCCCTGAGGCGCACTCTTCCGGTGCGCCGTTCGATTCTTATGTGTCTCTACGACTCGCGAGGCGTAATGCCGTGCGAAATCGAGCGCGCTCGCCAAGCGTCGATGGCCAAG
Organism: Bradyrhizobium sp. CIR18; assembly: GCF_014198295.1. Taxonomy (NCBI): domain Bacteria; kingdom Pseudomonadati; phylum Pseudomonadota; class Alphaproteobacteria; order Hyphomicrobiales; family Nitrobacteraceae; genus Bradyrhizobium; species Bradyrhizobium sp. CIR18. The sequence goes on from NZ_JACIHF010000004.1 coordinate 295,413, forward strand.
CGCGTCAACCGTTGCGGCTCTTGGATCGGCCGCCTCATTGCCCAAACTTACAGTTCTTTTTTAGAACTCGTCAAGCGCTAGATGTATCTCCCCTGAGAAGGAACGAAGCGCTTGCGATGTTGTGACGGGTTATACGTTTAACCCGATAAACTCCAGAGCAGTGGAGGGAATCGATGCCCAGTTGCGGGGATGCCCCGCTCAGCCCGGATATCGCGGGTTACAGTATCTGGTTACTTCATTCTATTATTGAACTTACAATCAAAGAAAAACCCGTGATTTGACCTACCGCCGAACGATGAGCCTCGCCCAGGCGGTAACACGGAGTCTGGGACCATCGCACCTACAGACCGGTCTGGCTGATAAACTTGGTGTTGAGGTAGGCTTTCCATGGCCTCGGTGCCCCCTTCCGAGCCGTAGCCGGAATCCTTGATGCCACCGAACGGCACTTCGGGCAAAGCCAGACCGAAGCTGTTGATGGACATCATGCCAGCTTCGATCGCCGAGCCGATCGCGGTTGCAGTCTTGGTCGAGCTGGTAAAAGCGTAGGAGGCAAGACCGAACGGCAGGCGATTAGCTTCCTCGAGTGCAGGCGCTGGCGATCGGCCTCGACCTCGCGGCCGACTGACAATTCATAACGGAGAAGATCATGGCATCGCATGGCACTACGAAAATTCTGGCTGGCAAGGTTGCGCTGGTGACGGGCGCTGGACGCGGGCTCGGCCGCGCATTTGCGGAGAAGCTTGCCGCGCTCGGCGCTGACGTCGCCATCCACGGCATGCGCGAGAACGGGCCGGCGGAATATGGCGAGGGCACCACGCTGACCGCGGTGGCCGCGGAGATCGGCAAGGACTATGGCGTCCGCAGCCAACGCGTGCTCGGAGATCTCACGGAGGGAGAGGACATCGCGCGCGTGATCGCCGAGACGGAAAGCGCGCTCGGTCCGATCGATATCCTCGTGCACAATGCCGGCGGCGATATTGCGGCTGCCGGCGGCAAGCCCGACCGGAACGACGCCGTGCACATCAGGGAAGCCGACGTGCGCGCGGTGCTGGAACGCAATTTGCTCTCGACCATCCTGACCTGCCAGGCGGTCGCGAAGGGCATGATGGAGCGGCGGAGCGGCCGCATCGTCACGCTCGGCTCGGTCGCCGCATTCAAGGGGCGCACCAACGGCTCGTTCTATGCAGTGGCGAAGGCCGGCGTGACGCATTACACGCGTTGTCTCGCCGACCAGCTCCGCGCTTACGACATCGCGGTCAACTGCATCGCGCCAGGCGACACCCGCACCGGCCGATTTCTCGGCACCCGCGCAGTCGATCCGAGCCGGATGGTCGAGGCCGGCACGCTCGACCGCATCGCCACCGTCGACGAGGTCGCGCGGGTCGTCGAATTCTTCGCCGGACCCATGGGCGCCTTCGTCTCGGGTCAGGTGCTGCGCATCGACGGTGGCGGACAGGCATGGCCGGCGTGAGCTCCGGGGTGCATGCTCCAGGCCGACCAGACGCCTGGCTTCAAATGGATCACCGGTTCACGTAAAGCTTCTGCGAAGGCTTCTCCCGACCCAGCGCTCGAGGTCGTCCATCACCGTGTAAAAGGCGGGCACGTACACCAAACTGAGAATTGTCGAGCTGAACAGTCCACCGATCACGGCGATCGCCATCGGCGCCCGCCTCTCGGCATCCGCTCCCATGCCCAGGGCTATGGGCAACATGCCGGCGCTCATAGCTATGGTGGTCATCACGATCGGCCGAGCTCGTTTCCGAGCGGCGTCCAACAAAGCCTGCGTGCGATCAAGGCCACCATCGCGCCGGGCCACAATCACGTACTCGACGAGAAGAATCGAGTTCTTCGCTGCGATTCCCATGAGCATGAGCATTCCGATCATGACCGGCAAGGACATCGACATCCGCGTCATCAGCAACGATCCCAGAGCGCCTCCGATCGACAGTGGCAGCGCGGCGAGAATGGTCACCGGCTGAACGAAGCCATTGAAGAGCAAAGCGAGAACGACGAAGAGCAGAACGATGGCCGATCCAACCGCGAGCTTGAACCCATCGAACAGCTCCTGCATGCGTTCGGAATCGCCTGCGGGCTTGTAGAATACTCCCGCCGGCAGCCCCCTCAGCGACGGCATCTGAGCCACCAAGTCCTCCGCCTCACCTACCGTCAGGCCACTCAGTTCCGCTTCGACCGTTTCGCTTCTGGTGCGATCGGTCCGCTCGATCTGGAGCGGACCCGAGCCAAAGCTGATATCGGCAATGGCGGACAACGGCACCGGCTTCTCGAAGGCAGGCACCAGCAGCAGCGACAGGCCTGCCATATCGGAACGAGCAGCGTCGTTTAACAAGATGCGCACGGGAATCTGCCGCGCGCCTAGGCTGAACTTGGACAGGTTCTGGTCGATATCTCCGACGGTGGCAATATTGACCGTCTTGGCAATCACGGCCGTAGGCACTCCAAGTAGAGCAGCCTTGTCCGGCTTGGGCGTTATCTGGAGCTCAGGTCGGGCGACGCTGCTCATGACTCTCGCGCGGTTGAATCCCGTAGTGGTACCCATATCCTGGGCCAACCGACGTGCCGCATCGGCGAGCGCAGCGGCGTCATCGCTCAACAGCGATACCTGGATTTTCGCGCCGGAAGATCCGTCCTCGCCGAGGCGGATCCGAATGCCCGGAATGATCGAAAGTTGCCGCCCGATCGAGGCTTCGAACGCCTGTTGGGACTGAGCCCTCTCGGCTCTCGGAACGAGATTGATCGTGACGGTCGATCTTCTGACCTCGCCTACCGAGGTAGACAGGTCTCCCGGGCCGGAAAACGTCGACGTCTCGGTTCCGACCGCGGCATAGACGGACGCCACTTCGGGTCTCGTCCTAAGCAAAAACGCAACCTTCTGCGTGGCGGCGTCCGTTTCCTGCAAAGTCGCCCCCGGTGCCAACTCCACGCTGAGCATCGTGCGGCTTCGATCGGCCGCCGGCATGAAATCCGTCGAAAGGGATGGAATAAGGGACAGGGACGCAACGAAAAACATCACGCCGGCGACGACAGTGGCCCATCGGTAGCGCAGCGTCCAGGTCAACGTCAGCGCATAGTACCGCACCCATGCCGGCTCGCGATGCTCCCTTTTGCCCGTCTTCAGGAGATAGGCCGCCATCAATGGCGTAAGCAGGCGGGCAACCACGAGAGAGAAGAAGACAGAGCTGCAAACGGCGATCGAGAAGGCCTTGAAGAACTGCCCAGGGATGCCCGGCATCAGCCCAACAGGGGCGAAAACCACGATGATGGCGAACGTCGTCGCAATCACGGCCAGGCCGATCTCGTCGGCCGCACCGATAGCCGATTCGTAAACGGTCTTTCCGGACTGCCGAATGTGCCGAACGATGTTCTCGATTTCGACGATAGCGTCGTCGACGAGAATGCCGACAACCAGAGCAATCGCCAGAAGAGTGATATTGTTCAGCGACTGATTCAGGGCATACATCACAGCGAAGGTCGGCAACATCGACAACGGCAGTGCAGCGCTCGAGATCAACGTCGCCCTGATATCCCGCAGGAAGATCCAGACGACCAGAACCGCGAGCAACGCTCCCAACAGAAGTGCCTCGATGGCGGCGTCGTATCCCTCGATGACCGCGTGGGTCGAGGATGTCACCTCGAGGATCCCTACGCCATCGTGAGCGGCGGCGAATTCGGCCATCCGCTTTCTGACGTCTCTGGTCACGGCGAACTCGCCGGTCCCAACGGCGCGATAGACGCTGAAGCCCACGACCTCCCTATCATTGAACCATGACCTCTGTCGCGGCTCGGCCCACCCGCGCTCGACGGTCGCAATTTCCGATAGCTTGACGCTGCGGCCGTCACTGAAGGCGAGCCGCATCTCCTTGAGAGCCGCGACGTCAGGGACACTGCCCACCGTACGAACGGCTTGCTCGGACCCTGCCAGTTTCACACGGCCGCCGGGCTGGGTGATGTTGCGGTTCCTCACGAGCTCGGAAACTTCTGCGGCCGTCAAACCAAGAGCGAGCAATCGGTCTGGTTCGAGCTTAACGGTAATTTCCGCATCGACACCACCGGATCTGGCAATCTTGGAAACGCCGGGCACGGCAAGCGCAGCTTTGGCGATGTCGTTGTCTATGAACCAACTCAGCGCGTCCGGCGCCATCATCGGCGCGTCGACGATGAACGTGAGGATCGCTTGCCCCGTGGCCTCGACGCGCCGGATCATGGGATCGAGTGTTCCTTGCGGCAGCTTCGAACGTATCGATACGACGGCATCCCGGACGTCGTTCGTGGCCCGGTCGATATCGGTACCGATCGCAAACTCGACCATCGTCATGGACAATCCCTCGTTCACGATCGAACGAGTGCGATTGACAGTCCCAAGTCCTGCGACGCCGTCCTCGACGAAGCGGGTGATTTGCGTCTCTATTTCACTCGGCGCAGCTCCGGGCCAGGCGACGCTGACCGTCACCGTCGGAATGTCCATATCGGGCATGTTGTTGAGCCGGAGCTTCGAGAACCCGACGGCCCCCGCCAGGCTCAGCAGCACGAACAGGATGATGGTCGCAACGGGATGACGGATCGCCCAACTGGAGATGCCGTTCATCGCAGTGCACCGCCTTTGAACGACGCGGTCTTGACGTTTACGAGATCTCCGTTGCTCAGAAGACCGGCACCTTGGGTCACAATGCGATCTCCAGCCTCCAGTCCGCGCAAAACTTCCACGTCATCCGATTCCTTGACGCCGATTCCGATCTCCACCAATGACACCAGACTGTCGCCTCCGACCTTGAAGACGTGAGCCTTCGCTTCTCGCCAGACCACTGCCTTCAAAGGAACGGTCAATACAAGCCGTCTTTCGACTGAAATCTCGACACGGGCGAACATCCCTGGCTTCAGATTCGTGCCCTTGGGGAGCGCGACATGCACCGTACCCAAGCGCGTCTTCGGATCCACCAGCGGCGAAACCATGCGGACCGCCCCCTGCTCGGCTTGCCCACCGGCGCCGACCACTGTCGCGTGTTGTCCAGCGGCAGCGGCGAGGATGTCTGTTTCAACGACGCGCGCATCGACCTCTATTCGGTTGTCCTGGATCAATCGGAACATCTCCACTCCGGCTTGGACCACCTGCCCGATCGCTACGGATCTTGCCGCGATCATTCCCGCCGCGGGAGCGACAATGACCGTCTGCCGTTGCCGCGCTTCTGCTTCGTCGAGCTGGGCACGAGCCGCGCCCAGCTTGGCCTCGGTCGTCTTGACGAGCGTATCGCGCTGCTCGACGACTTGAGCGCTCACTACCCCTGAAGAGACCGAATGCGCGCGCGCAGCATCCGATCTGGCACTGGCAAGGCTCGCTTCCAGTTCGTCGACCGCGGCCTTCTGCTTGGATACCGCTGCAGCCGTCAGATCCTGGCTGAGGCGGGCCAATACCTGACCTTTGGTAACGACATCACCTTCGTCCACGGTGACCTCGATCACCGCGATACCGCCAGCTTCGGAGCTGACCGGGATTTCGCGCCACGCGACGACGTTGCCTGTCGCGGCGATCGTCCTGGTGACCTCCAACTTCTCGACCGGTGCGGCCACCACAGTCATTGCGGATGAGGGAGTTTCCGCACGGACGATCGAATTGAAGATCAGAGAAGTCGCTATGATCCCAATCGTCCTCAGGCCACGATGGACACTCTTCATGCCAGCAGTTTCCTCCACGCACCGTCGACGCCTCAATGCCTCGCCAGCCGCCCACTTCCGAACGACCGGCGACGATGCAGGTAGGACGGGAGGTTTGCTCGCGTCGAACAATTTGTGTCGGATCGTCTCGGCGGGGCCCCGATTGTGTCGAAACATTGCTGGATTGGAGCCTTGGGGCGTTTCGTTACGAATTCCGGCTTCTTTCGACCCGACTTCGCGGTAGAACAAAATCCCCCGAGCCATCATGAACGGCGTCCATGAGCGAAGAAACCTCCCAAATTCTAGTGGTCGACGACGATCCCGAGATCCGAAAGCTGCTTGCGCGTTACGTGGAAAGCCAGTCGTTTCGCGTCGTTCTGGCTGCGAGTTGCGCTGAAATGCGCGAGCGCCTCGCGGGAGACCAGATCGATCTGGTGGTTTTGGACGTCATGCTTCCGGACGGCTCCGGGCTCGACGCCTGCCGCGATTTGCGCGCGAAGCGGAACACGACTCCGGTCATCCTCCTGACGGCGCTCAAGGAAGATGTCGATCGCATCGTCGGGCTGGAGATGGGAGCCGACGATTATCTGGGAAAGCCGTTCAATCCGAGAGAGTTGGTCGCCAGAATTCGTGCCGTCTTGCGGCGCCGCTCGGAGAGAAATCTCCGAGCCCAAGAGACAAGAAGGTACCGGTTCGACGGGCTCACGGCCGATCCGCAATTGCGCAGCGTTATCGACGGACAAGGCAATGCACTCGAATTGACCGGCGCGGAATTCGACCTGTTGCAGGTCTTCCTGGACAGACCGGGTCGCGTGCTTTCGCGAGATCAGCTGCTGGATCTCACGCGCGGCCGGGAAGGAGACGTCTTCGATCGCTCTATCGACGTCCTTGTCAGCCGCTTGAGGCGCAAATTGGACAGGCCCGGGATGCCACCGCTCTTCAAGACGGTTCGCAACGGCGGATATCAGCTCGTCGCAAAGGTCGGGCTGCAGGATTTCCCGTCGTGAACACTTTGCGCGCCAAGCTCGCCGTGCTTCTCACCGTCGTGATCATCTCGGTGGTCTGCATCCTGACCGGCATCCTCATCTACCTGTTCGATCCGCCCAACGAACGACAAGCAATTGGTCCACTCGTCGAACAGATAGAGCTGTTGACCCAAGCCAACCGGATCGCTCCCAAGTTGGTCGTCGTTCAGCAGGCTGCGGCTAGCGGCAAGGTCGAATCCAACCTCACCTCTTGGCTTCGCGACGCGCTGACGACTCGAGGAACTCCACGCGACGTTATCGTGTCTCGCAAGGACGACCTGCCGCTTCTGTCCATTCCATTGGACCAAGGGTGGATCGTTACGCAGATCACGGATTTGCCTCCAGGAGGCGGCGTCTTCCATCTACTCCTGATCTGGCTCGCGGTGACCACGCTTGGTACGATGGCAGTCGCTCTCTTCTTCGCGAACCGGATGGTCAAGCCTCTCGTCCTTCTCGAACGTGCAATCGAGACCGTCGGACCCGACGCCGTGCTTCCGGAACTCGCAATGACCGGGCCGGCCGAGGTACGGGTCGCGGCCAGAGCGCTGAATTCGCTCTCCTCGCGCCTGAAAGGGGCAATGGAGAGCCGGATGCGTCTCGTCGCCGCGGCCGGCCACGATTTGCGGACACCGATCACGCGTATGCGTCTACGTGCGGAGTTCGTAGAGAACGACGAGGACCGCGAAATGTGGTTGAAGGATATCGACGAGCTTGACCGGATCGCGGATAGCGCAATCCTTCTTGTGAGGGAGGAATCCGGCAAATCGGCCCCCGAACCCATCCGACTGGACATTCTCATTTCCGACCTCGTGGACGAGCTTCGGACCCTGTCGTATGACATCACTTTGACGCGCGCCGCGGCAGGGACCGCGCAGGCGAACCGAACAGGATTAAGTCGCGCCTTCAGGAACCTGATCATCAATGCGGCAACCCATGGGAAGAAAGCCCGGGTCGCCGTTCAGAGCACTGCGACGGAAATCATCGTGGTGATCGACGATGATGGGCCAGGCATCCCACCCGGTCTCATCGGCCAGGTTTTCGAGCCGTTTTTCCGCGTCGACCGAGCGCGCATGAAGCAGTTCGACGGTGCCGGACTAGGCTTGACGATCGCAAGAGAGATCATCCAGCGGGCCGGAGGCAGCATCAAGATCGAGAACGGTTCTCTGCGTGGGCTGATTCAGACCGTGACGTTGCCGGCTACGCAGTTGCTCCCGGCGGAGCCACATTGATTCGTGTCCTCTGTGGCGTCAGAGAGCCTGGATGCCCTCGCGGACGAGCCACCGCGCTCAGCCGTCCGCGCATCTCTTGCGCAAACTTCGGAAATAATTCTCCGCAATACGGCCCAGATGGACATGCATAGTTGTCAGCTGCGGGCGCATGCTTCTCAGGCTTGAGCTTCGCTAAGCCTCCGCCCTGGAAAGCCCCAATGAACCAGGGTGGAGGCTGACTTGATGTGGCGAAGGCCCCCGAGGGATCTCGCTACCTGAGTTCCGCGCCCTGGCCCGCCGAGAGGGATGCCGAACCGGGTGTGCTACTTATCGGCTCCGGGTTCTTTGCTATTCCAGGAGGCGCTTTCATCCAGTGATAGCCTGCGAACCCTGAACGATAGCCTTCCTCATACAGTGCTTGCATATATCCCGGCTCGAATGACTTCTCCCTCGTCGCACCAAAAGTCGATGGTATCGCCGCAAGGTTGAAGTTGACACCGTCGATCTTTGCTTTCGCATAGATCCGGTAAAGATCTCCGATGCTCTGGTTCTTTATCAGGGTGGAGATCGATCTCAGTGAAATCGAGAAAATGCCCGGTTCTACGGCTTCCCATTCCGGGCTGATCTTTCCGTTTCGGATGATGAATAGTCGCGCAGCGGTTCGTTTGGTCGAGGCGTCCCTGCGGATGGTTGTCGAAGGTCGAGGCACGAAGACTTGCTGAGTCACACCTCCGTCGACGTGCAGCTCCTCGTAGGTTCGATCTCCAGCTCTGACTTTGATGCGCACGGGAGGAAAAGCGCCGGGTACGGACGCGGAAGCCAGCAGGATTTTGCGAAAGAAGTTCAAGGCTTGAGGATGATCGCTCATTGCGATGCGGCCCATATCCCACAGGACCGGGCGCTGCGCGTCCAGATTGGTCGTTCCGACGAGCAATACCCTTCCCTTTCTCCGCTCGTTGGCGACTTCGCGGAGAAAGCGATCATCGACATATTTTGCGATCAGGCTTTCGAGCGGAGAGCTGTCGACCAAGCCCGATCCAAGCAGCGGCGCGATAACGCCGGGATCGTAGATATCGCTGCGCTCATATCGCGTGAAGACCTCCTTCAGTGCCGTGTCCCTGCTCCGCCCGAGATAGACCAACGGAGCCGTCAAAGCCCCGGCGCTAACCCCGGTGACGAGATCAAACTCAGGTCTCGTGCCGGCATCGCCCCAGCCGACCAAAAGACCGGCGCCAAAGGAACCATTATCTCCCCCGCCAGAGATTGCGAGAATATTCAGCCGGCCCGATTGAAATGCCGCGGCACCTGGCGCTGTCCCCGGCTGCTCGGTCGTGGAGAGCGCGGCAAGCGCTTCCGGCGGAGCGTCTCCCCATACCCGAATGTTCGGCATTCCCGCGAGTTCGGCCTCGTCGATGAGGCGTTTCGGAACAACATCGCGCGGAAACAGGGAGGCGCATCCGCAAAGAAGAACGGTCGTCAAAAGGAGCGCGAACAAGCGCATGACCAATCTGGACAGGCACACAGTCGTCACGATCAGCAAGCCTAATCCGACTCGCGAGAAGGCTGAGGAATGATTGGGATGGTCATCCGGGCCATCCCGTCCTGAACAGCGAAAAACCAACATAAGCTACAGCCCCGTACACGACGGCGAGGATGACCGTCATCATGGCGACCTTCGCGGTTGATCCGTGCAGGCAGCGTCCGTCGTTCCGGTCGTCCATAGCCGCGTCACCGCTTTCGCGTCGCCGCCGGACCGTCGTCGGTCCATTCAGGAGGAAGTCCGAGCTTGCCGCCGACCAGGCCAGCGATGCCAGGCGCGCGGCCATACACTTCGCAGGCCACGTATTTGGGGGCGAGACCGATGTTCGAACCGACTTTCTCCAAAGAGGGTATGTCGATGCTGAAGCCCTCGAAGGGGCTTTCGCCCTTACTGAGCATCTTCGCAAAGTCGTCGCCGAAGTCCCGGGCGAGGTCGTAGGCGTCACTGGCTTTCGATGCCCTCGGTGTACTGAAAAAGGCGGTCGCTCCTCTTCCCCAGACCATGGCGGCCTGCTGCCGCCCCGCGGCGTCGACGGCCTCAGCTTCGATGGACATATCCCCCAAGCCTACGGGAATGCGCGGCACCGGAATCGGCACGCTCGCATCGACGAAGCTCGATCCGAGACTCGCAGCAGCCGAGACGCCAGCGGCGACTTCATCAGTCGGCGTAGCGCGCGTAATGGCCGCACGCACCGTCAAATCTGCCCGCTGATCGGGCGGCACCAGTCTGAATCGATCGCTCAAGTTGATGCACAGGGCGCGACTAACCGTATTGGCAACAAGGACGCGCTGTTCGTGCGTCAGGTCGGGCGCAACATGCGCCGGGAATGCTGTCGGTGCGACGTTGATGGTTTTTGCTGCCGCTACCTGCTCCTTCTTCACCTGAAGGCGGGACTTGGTGATCTTTCCGTCGGACTGCTTCAACCCATCGTATGAGGAGAGGCCGTTGCCCTGCACCAGTGCGGGAGTCGCGCAGCCAGGTAGCACGGCAAGGATCGGCACGGCCGCCAACCACATCGCCTTGTTTCGGGCACCCACCGTTTGCTTCCGGCTCGCAGCGATCTCGGCGCAGAGCCGGTTACGCGGGTCGTATGGGATCTTCGCGCGCGCCTGCCGGCACAATAGCAGTCTCAGAGGCCGGAGAGCGCGGACGATCAGGAAGAACGCACTTGGAACGTTCTCGCCGAAAGCGTGCGTCTCCGGGATCGCCACAACCCGAAGGAGCGAGCACGACATGCCGAGCAGCCGCGATACGCCAAATCCAAGAGGCCCCCGGCGCTGGTACGGAAACGACTTATGTGACCGAGACTGGTTAAAACCGGCGGCGGAGCGCATTCAGACCCCCATATTGTGACCCTGCGCTTTTGATAGACGGGCTACATGGCTCGGAATCTGGCCGCGGATGACCTAATTTTGCTACTCGACCGCCATTTGTGTCGAAAGATGTCCACGCGAATTGGGGGACAGCCTTCGTTACAAATAATACTCTTCCAGTTGCTCGAACCGGACTAAACCGGCCCTATGCACGTTCCACAAATCCTTGTCGTCGATGATGATTTAGAGATCCGAAAGCTCCTTGCTCGCTACATCAAGGAGCAAGGCTTTCGGGTGCAGCTCGCGTCGAGGTGCGCCGAGGTGCACGAGCGGATCGCCACGAGCCAGATCGATCTGATCGTGCTTGACGTGATGCTTCCCGACGGATCCGGCCTCGATCTTTGTCGCGATCTCCGGTCCAGACGATCCCGAGTCCCCGTCATTCTACTCACCGCTCTGAAGGAAGACGTGGATCGGATCATCGGCCTGGAGATCGGCGCCGACGACTATCTTGGCAAGCCGTTCAACCCGCGCGAACTGATCGCCCGCATCCGTGCCGTCCTCCGGCGGGGCGAGAATGATCGCTCCTCTCCGGGCGGAAAGGGGCGCTATCTCTTCGAGGGATTCGCTGCCGACCCGTCCGCCCGGTCGGTGATCAGTCCGCAAGGTGGTTCGATCGACTTGACCGGCGCCGAGTTTGATCTCCTGTTGACCTTTCTCGATCGTCCCGGTCGCGTGCTGTCCCGAGATCAACTGCTCGAGCTGACACGCGGGCGCGACGGAGACGTCCTCGACAGATCCATCGATGTGCTGATCAGTCGACTGCGGCGCAAACTTTCAGAGAATGGCGCGAACCACATTTTCAAGACGGTGCGCAATGGTGGCTATCAGCTCGCCGCCAAAGTCACGTATCTGGACGAGCACTCTTAAGGCTGCTGCCCCGCAGTCCTCCGACCAGTGATGCTGGGTTTGAATTCCTGCTTGGTGCGACCGAGGCATGAAGCTGCGGGATCGCGCCGACATCCACGCCTCTGGTCGGTTCATCGAAGATGATCAGCGACGGCGGCGCGCCGACGCCGGTTGCCACCATCGAGATGCTGGCGGCGAGACTGCCGCATCTGCAGCTGCTCAGCGCCTATGGGGCAACCGAGACAACCTCGCCCGCGACCATCATGCCGCGAACGCAGTGGCGCGGACATATCGACAGCGTCGGAATGAGCGTACCTTGCGGCCGGATCAAGCTCGTCGATGACACCGGTATCGAAGTTTCCAGGGGCACGCCGGGCGAGCTGTGGATCGCCGGACCGATGGTTGTCCCCGGATATTGGCAGCGGTGATCATGCTGCGCACGACACCGCTGCCGCGCAATGCAAACGGCAAGGTTCTGAAAGCTGAGTTGCGCGAGAGCAAGACATGAAACCGCCCCGATTGTCAGGGGCCTGCAAATCTTGAGACGCCTGCTGACGTTACTGTCGGAAGACTTTCCTTGATCCAGGTGCGCACGTCGTGCAAGCTATTCGACAGGCGGCAGGTGATCGAATTGACCTGGCACGTGTCGCGGCCTGGCACAATGGTGCAATAAAGTTGTACTGGCCCTTTCCACCCTACGACCCCGCCTTCCCCTTGCGCGCAGCGATCTGCTGAAGCGCCCAGCGCGCGTTCTTGCGCACGTCGGGATCAGGATCGTTGGCGATCACCACGAGGTATGCCTCGCCCTCGGGAGCGGCGATCTCGCCGAGCGCGGCAGCCGCCTCCTTCCGCAAATTCGCCTGCTCATGGTTGATGCAGTTACCGATCGGACGCAGGGCGCGCTCGACCTTCATCTTGCCGAGGCTGCGGATCGCCTTGAGCCGCACCTGCCAAAACTCGTCGGCAAGTGAGACGATAAGCTGATCAGCGGCGAGCGAACCATTGACGTTGAGCCCGAGCGTCTCGGCTGCCATCTCCCGGACCATCCAGTCCGCATCCCTGAGTGCGCGGGTGATCGTCTCGGCCGCCGGCTTCATCTGCGAGAAGGCGAGCGCGCTCACGGCGGCGCGGCGTACATGGGCGTCGGGATCATGGATCAGCGCGGTGAGCGCCGGGATCGACTCTTCGAGCTTCAGGAAGCCGATGACGCCGATCGCCTGCACGCGGACGGCCGCGTCACCATCCTGGAGCGCTTCCAGCGCGGGCTTCAGCGTGTCCTTGCGGCGCAACTCCTTGAGCGCGCGCAGCGCGCCCATGCGGACGAAGGCGTGGGCATGCTTGACCAGCGGCAGGATGATTTCGGCGCAGGCGGGATCCTTGAATTCGGCCAAACTGTCGGCTGCGGCCGACGCCACGATCCGCTCGGGATCGACGAGCAGCTTGACGAGTGCACTCGCCGCTTCCCGCCCGTCGAACTCGCCGAGCGCCATCGCGACCTGCTGGCGCACGCCCGCGTCGGGATCTGACACCATGTTGGCGAGATGCGCAACCGCAACCGGATCGCCGGAATGGCCGAGCGCAATGATGGCGACGCGCCGCTCGGCTGGATCTGCGGCTTGCAACCGCTCGTCGGCGTGTTCGAGATCGTCATAGGATTCGAACGGGCTCGACATGACTACCTCAAGAGATAGGGAATGTTCACGGTGACGGCGCCGGTCGGGCAATCAGCCTCGCAGGGCATGCAGTACCAGCACTCGTCATAGGCCATATAGGCCTTGTTGGTCATGTCGCTGATGCGAAGCACGTCGAGCGGGCAGACGTCGACGCAGACGGTGCAGCCCTTGTCGGCGATGCATTTGGCGTCGTCGACGACCACCGGGACCGATGTCTGATAGGACGCGAGAGGCATCGTTGATCTCCTGTTGCTTGTCGTTGGCGGTGGATCAGGCGGTCGCGCGGATGCGCTGCTTGTCGTAGAGATCCTTCTCGTCGTCCGCGATCGGGACGACATAGGGTTCGACCGCGCGCTTCTCACTGGTCATCCTGCCGTTCTGTTTGCTCAGCAAGGTGTGGCAGAACCAGTTCTCGTTGTCCTTCTCCGGGAAGTCCGTGCGCCAGTGATAGAGACCCCAGCGGCTCTCCTCACGGTAGAGCGAGGCATGTACCGCCATGTCGGCGCAATCCATGATCGACTGCACTTCAAGCGCGCGGAGCAGCTCGTGTGCGTTACGCGCAATCATGTGTTCCTGCATGTCTTGCCGCGCCTCGGCGAGGCGGCGCATGCCGAGCTCGTATTTGCGCGTGACCTTCGGCGGCTGGAGATAGTCGTTGACGAGGCGCCGCGTCTTGTACTCGACCTGGTTCGGCGGAATGCCGTCCTCGCGCCTGGTCGGCGCCATCACGCGGTCGCGCTCCCTGGCCACGTCGGCGGCATCGAACTCCGCGAAGTCGTGGCTGTCGGCGAACTCCATCGCGTCGATGCCAGCCACCGCGCCGTTGGTGAAGGCGCCGAGCATGTAATTGTGCGGCACGCTCGCCATGTCGCCGGCGGCGTAGAGGCCGGGCACGGTGGTGCGCGCATTGTCGTCGACGAACACGCCGGAGGCGCTATGACCGGAGCAGAAGCCTATCTCGGAGATGTGCATCTCGATCGAATCGTTGCGGTAATCGACCCCGCGTCCCTGCTGGAACAGGCCACGCGTCGGCCGCTCCACCTTGTGCAGCGTTGATTCGATTTCCGAGATTGTATCCGGGTGGAGATGCTTGAGCTGGAGGAACACCGGGCCCTTACCCGACAGCAGCTCGTTGTAGAATTCGAGCATCATCTGTCCGGACCAGTAGTCACATTCGATAAAGCGCGATCCCTCGTTGTTGGCGGTAAAGGCGCCGAAGGGACCGGCGACATAGGCGCAGGCGGGACCGTTGTAATCCTTGATCAGCGGATTGATCTGGTAGCATTCGAGGTTCGCAAGTGCGGCGCCGGCGTGATAGGCCATCGAATAGCCATCGCCGGAATTGGCAGCATTCTCGTAGGTTCCGAACATGTAGCCGGAGGTCGGCAGACCCAGGCGGCCGGCCGCGCCCATGCACAGGATCACGGCCTTGGCCTTGATCACCAGCATCTCTGCGGTACGCGTATTGACGCTGATCGCGCCAGCGATGCGCCCATCTGCCGACTTGAGCAGACGCGTCGCCATGTATCGATTTGAGATCAGGATGCGGGCACGCCGGAGCTGGCGGTAGAGCGCCTTTTTCACTGTCTCGCCGTTCGGCATCGGCAGCACGTAGGTGCCGATGTGATGCACCTTCTTGACGGCGTAGTCGCCGTTCTCGTTCTTGAGGAAGCGGATGCCGAAGCTGTCGAGTTCTTCGATGATTCCGTAGCAGTTCTGCGCGTATTTATAGACCGCCTTCTGGTCGACGATGCCGTCATTGGCGATGGTGATTTCCTTGGTGTACTGCTCCGGCGTCGCATAGCCGGGAATGACGGCGTTGTTCAAGCCGTCCATGCCCATCGAGATCGCGCCGGAGCGCTTGACGTTGGCCTTTTCGAGCAGGACGACGTTGGCCTTCGGATTCTTCAGCTTCGCCTTCAGCGCAGCCATCGGGCCGGCCGTGCCGCCGCCGATGACCAGCACATCGCAGGAAACCTCCGAAAGTCCGTCGACGATCTGATCTAGTGCCATCGCTTGCTCCTGGTTCGCCGGCATTTCCGGCGCCTTTGCATCAGATTTGTTCAGAGGGCGTCTCGGCGATAGCAATTAGTTGTCGCCGGGACGCGATTTGCGCCTCAGCGCTCGACGAAGGCTTTCTCGATTACGAAATGGCCGGGCTGGCTGTGGTTTCCTTCGACGAAGCCGTGCGCGGAGAACATCGCGGGGAGCTCCTCCAGCATCGCCGGGCTGCCGCAGAGCATGATGCGGTCGGTCTCGATATCGAGGCTGCCCTGCCCGATATCGTCGAAGAGCTGGCCCGAGGCGATCAGATCGGTGATGCGGCCACGATTCCTGAACGGCTCTCGGGTGACGGTCGGATAGTAGACGAGCTTGTCGCGGATCAGCGGTCCGAAGAACTCGTGATTGCGAAGGCTTTCGACCACGTGCTCGCCATAGGCGAGCTCGGAGACCTGGCGGCAGCCGTGGGCGAGCACGATGGCCTCGTAGTTCTCGTAGACGTCTGGGTCCTTGATCAGGCTGGCGAACGGCGCGAGCCCCGTGCCGGTCGAAAGCAGCAGGAGGCGCTTTCCCGGAATGAGGTTGCCGGTGATCAACGTCCCCGTCGCCTTGCGGCCGACCAGAATGATGTCGCCTTCGCTGATCTTCTGGAGGCGCGAGGTCAGCGGACCGTCCTGCACCTTGATCGAGAAGAACTCGAGCGCTTCCTCGTGATTGGCACTCGCCATACTGTAAGCCCGCATCAATGGCTTGCCCTCGACCTCCAGCCCGATCATGGCAAACTGGCCGTTCTGGAAGCGAAAGCCGGGATCGCGCGTCGCGGTGAAGCTGAACAGGGACTCGGTCCAGTGCCTGACCGACAGAACCGTCTCTTTCTGAAATGCGCTCATCCGCCGTCTCTCCATGCCTCGTTTGCGCACAAGGTTTCGGAGAGACGAGAATCCGGCAACGCGGAAGTGAATTTCCCGGTCGATTAGTTTCACATTTCGCGGGCGATGATCGGAGAGCAGCCGGCGTTGGCAACTAGTTGCTATTCGCGCGCGTCCGCGACGACGTAGAAGGGGGGTCGGAGATACGCCATGACCGCGACATTGGTAGCACCGACCGTGGCCGACTACGAAGCGAGCGCCGATCTGGCGACGCTACTCGTCCGCACCACACAGGATGGCGCGCTGAGCGTCCCTGCCGAAAAACTTCGCCTCTCCTGCAAATGCGCCCACTGCACCCGCGCCCGCTTTGACGGCCGCTTCCCCGAGCACTTTACCGGCATCGCCATCACCGAGATCGGCGACCTCGGCTATGGGCTGAACATCTCGTTTTCGGACGGGCATAACAGGGGGATTTATCCGAAGCCGTATCTGCTGAGTTTGGCGGGGGATGACCCATAACTGGGATCGTCATTCCGGGGCGCCCGAAGGGCGAGCCCTGAGTGACGCAGAAAGTTAATCACCCCCAATCTGGCACGGACATTGCTCCTCTTTAGAACGATTTGAACGTTCCGGAGGCAGATGATGTTGCAGGCGGCGAATGCGGTTCGCGGGGCTGTTCCCCCGGCAGTCCGGCCTGCAGGCAGCTCCTCGCTGCTGCTCACCGAGAACCAGCGATGGATCGGCGGGCCCCCGCCGCTGATGGACAAGCTCTCCCCGCGCGAGCGGGAGCAGGTGCTGAAGCAGGGCCGCCGAAAAGTGCTCAACCGCGGCCAGACGCTGTTCAGCCAGGGCGGGAAGCATGACGGCATCTGGCTGATCGAGAGCGGCCGTATCCGGGTGTTCTACACCTCCCCGCTCGGACGCGAGATTACGCTGGCCTATTGGCATGTCGGAAATTTCGTCGGCGGGCCGGAAGTGTTCGAAGGCACCGTGCATCAATGGTCCGGTGTTGCGTCCAGCAATTGCAGCGTCGTGCACCTTCCCGGAAAGGAGCTGCGATCCCTTGCCGTCGAGATCCCGAACCTTGCGATCGGCCTGATCGAAGGCCTGACGTTCAAGGGCAAATGCTATTCGGCCCTCGCGCAGATGCTGGGAACGCGCTCGATCACGCAGCGCCTTGCGCATTTGCTGCTGCATCTCGTCGAGCTCTATGGCGTCGAGGACGCCGATGGCAGGGTGATCGCGGCCGCCTTCACCCATGCCGACATTGCACACATGGTCGGGGCCACCAGGCAATGGGTCACGATCAGCCTGAAGCGGATGCAGGAAAAGGGAATCGTACAGACCAAGCGGTCACAGATCGTGGTCTGCCGGACGGACGTGCTGGAGGAGATGCGCGGCCACGCATCCGACTGACCGAATTTGCGACCATCGCCCCTGCACAGGCAAGCGGCTTTATAGTGCAGAACTGCTCAAGGAGTATGCAATCAGCTTTTCCCGGCAACTAATCGACTGCAGCGCTCATTCCGGATTTGCCCTGTCCGGGCCCTCACCCAATCATGGCAACCACAGCACATCCAACCGAATGAGGATGAGAATGGTCCGCCGTCTTCCCACGCTCTCGATCGCGACGTCGGCGACGTCGCTGGCCCTTCTGGTCGCGCAGCCGGCCTCGGCGGAAACCGTCACGCTCGGCATTGGAACGCAGGATACGACAACCAACACGGTGACCGCCGGTGTCGTCATCCGCCAATTGCACCTACTCGAGAAATATCTGCCAAAAGACGGCAAATACAGCAACATCAAGTTCGAGCTGGAGTGGCAGAACTTCACCTCCGGCCCGCCCGTCACCAACGCGATGATGGCCAACAAGCTGCAAATCGGCATGATGGGCGACTATCCTCTGATCGTGAACGGCTTCACCTTCGAGAGTAACCCCGAAAGCAAGAGCCGGCTGATCGGTATCGCCGCCTACAGCCAGTCCGGCTCCGGCAACGGCATCGTCGTTCACAAGGACTCGCCCTATTACGATCTCGCCGACCTCAAGGGCAAGCTCGTCAGTGTGCCGTTCGGCTCCGCCGCCCATGGCATGGTGCTGAAAGCGATGCAGGACCGTGGCTACACGTCCGACTTCTTCCAGCTCGTCAGCCAGAGCCCGGAGGTCGGCTCGACCAATCTCCAGGAAAAGAAGATCGACGCGCATGCCGACTTCGTTCCCTTCGCCGAGCTGCTGCCGTTCCGCGGCTTCGCGCGGAAGATCTTTGACGGCGTCGAGACCAATGTCCCGACCTTCCACGGCATCGTGGTCCGCACCGATTTCGCCGAGAAATATCCGGAGGTCGTCACCGCCTATCTGAAGGCGGTCATTGCCGCCAATCAGTGGCTGCGCGACGATCCCAAGCTCGCCGCTGAAAAAATTCAGGAATGGACCGGCATCAGCAAGGAAGTCGTGTACATCTTCCTGGGACCCAGCGGCAACATGACCACCGATCCCACGATCAAGCCGGCACTGATCGACGCCGCCTCCGCCGACGTCAAGGTTCTGCAAAATCTCGGCCGGATGAAGGAGTTTGATCCGAAAAAATGGGTCGACGATGGCTATATCCGCAAAGCCTATGCCGAGATGAAGCTCGATTACGACGCTCAGCTCGCGAGCACCAAGAATTACGAGATCGCCGGCGAAGACGCCTTCTGCAAGAAGCCGATCACCGATCCGCGCAAGTCCGGTGAGGTCTGGGTAGATGATGCCGGCATCATGCCGTTTGCGTCCGCGGCGTGCACCTTGGGGGCCTATGCCGACTTCAAGGCCAGGGGCAAGAAGATCAATGTCGCCTACGTCTTCGACACCACGCGCGGCATCAAGCTATTCGCCGACCAGGCCTTCTTTGCGGTCGGCGATGGCGACGTCGCGCCGTTCCTGCTGAAGAAGGACGCAGAAGCCCATGCCGCCAAGATCGGCGGCAAGGTGATGGGCTTTGACGACGCGGTGAAGGCAGCAGTCGGCGGAGGCAAGACGTGAGCAGTCCCGCCATCCTCAGACATCCCGAGGACAGCATGCCGGCAACAGCCATTGCGGAGACGGGCCCGGAGCCCGTCGCCACCCCGCCCTCCTTCGGCACGCTCGCGCTGCGCTGGTATCGACTAAACCGCAGCGGCCTGCGCACGATCGCGATTGGCATCACCTCGCTGCTGGCGTTCCTCCTGGTCTGGCACCTGCTCACGACCTATCGCGTCGTGTTCTTCGTGCGCTTCACCAACGTGCCCTCGCCGCTCGCGGTCTACGCCAGCTTCATCAAGGCGATCCACGATCCCAAGTTCCTGATGCACATCGTCTTGAGCTGCCGGCGCATCCTCGTCGGCTTCTCCCTGGCAGCCATCATCGGGGTCCCGCTCGGTCTGGTGATGGGTCGCTTCAAGCTCGTCCACGAGATCATCTTCCCGGTCGCAGAAGTGCTGCGACCGATCCCGGCAATCGCCTGGGTACCGATGGCGATCATGCTGTGGCCGACCAACGAGCAGAGCATCGTCTACATCACCTTCCTCGGCTCGTTCTTCCCGATCCTGGTGAACACACTTCACGGCATGACGCTGGTCGATCCCGTGCTGGTGCGCGCTGCGCAGTGCCTCGGCGCGCGGGAGCGCTCGATCTTCCGCGAGGTGTACTTTCCGGCATCGCTGCCGCACATCTTCACCGGTCTTACGGTCGGCATGGGCGTGGCCTGGGTATCGCTGATCGCGGCCGAGATGATCTCCGGCCAATACGGCATCGGCTACTTCACCTGGGAAGCCTATTCGCTGGTCCAGTACGCCGACATCGCGCTCGGCATGATCGCAATCGGCGTTCTCGGGCTGGGATCGAGCCTGCTGATCCGGGGCGCCGGACAATTGGTGATGCCGTGGAGAGCGAAATGAGCGAGATCCCCGCCAAGGCACCGCAAGGCCATATCGAAGTCAGAAGCTTCTCCCTCAGCTATGACGGTATCGAGGGACCGGTCCAGGCCGTCACCGATACACAGATCCATGTGAAGCCGGGCGAATTCGTCTCGATCGTCGGGCCTTCCGGCTGCGGAAAGTCGACGCTGCTCAACGCGGTCGCGGGCTTCCTTAAACCCACCACAGGGATCGTCACCGTCGACGGCGAGCGTGTGAGCGGTCCCAGCGCCGAGCGCGGCATGGTGTTCCAGCAATATTCGCTGTTTCCCTGGAAGACGGTGCGGGAGAACGTCGAGTTCGGGCTGAAGATGCGCGGCATGCCGCGCTCGCAGCGCGAGCGCGCCGCCCGGACGCTGCTCGGGCTGGCGGGCCTGGAAGCCTTCGAGAAGCACTATCCGGAAAAGCTCTCAGGCGGCATGAAGCAGCGCGTCGGCATCGTCCGCGCGCTCGCGACGGGGCCGAAAGTGCTGCTGCTGGACGAGCCCTTCGGTGCGCTCGACGCCCAGACCCGCGTCATCATGCAGCAGATCCTCACCAATATGTGGCAGCGGCTGAAGATCTCGGTGCTGTTCGTCACCCACGACATCGACGAGGCGATCTTCCTGTCCGACCGCGTCTACTGCATGACCGCGCGCCCCGGCTCGATCAAGGCGGAGATCCCAATTCCGCTGGAACGGCCGCGGCAGCAATCGATGATGATGTCCTCGGAATTTTTGGCGCTGCGCCGCGGGCTGATGTCCCTGATCCGCGAGGAGAGCCTGAAGGCGATGGGCGGTGAGATCAACGACCTCGGCATGCGGGGATTGAACATCGAGCTGCACGGCCAGTCTTTGGCCGAGGTACTTTAGGCGAAGAACACCCCAAACCCGCACATCTAGATGCTGCGATAGCGCTCGATAGCTGAGAGATCCGGCACTATTCCGAGCCCCGGGTCGTCACTCAGCTGAACCATGCCTTCACGCACGTCGATCAGGGAGCCGCAAAACAAATCGCGCAGCGGATTATCGTTGGCGTCGACCTCCAGCCAGCCATCTCCTCCGATACCGGCCAGCAGATGAGCCGAGGCAAGCAGTCCGATGCCGCCGCCGAGATAGTGCGGGCAAAACGTCTTGCGCACGTCGAGAATGTCACGCGCCAGCCCGGCACAGACCGTGAGCCCGCCCCATTTCGCGATGTCCGGCTGAACCACGCCGAGCACGTCCTCGGTCAGCACCTGCCTGAAGCCTTCGACGCTCGAGATGTTCTCGCCGGCCGCAATCGGCATGTCCGCGCCTGCCCGCAGTCTTTGCCATTCTTCGCGTGGCCGATCGGCGCGGATGGGCTCTTCCAGCCAGCGCAGATCGAACCCGCCAAGCCGCTCCAGCATCTGAAGCGCCTGTTCGACCGACCAGCCCTGATTGGCGTCCGCCGCGAGCATGCCCGCGCCGACGATCTGGCG
This sequence comes from Bradyrhizobium sp. CIR18, assembly GCF_014198295.1. Classification (NCBI taxonomy): domain Bacteria; kingdom Pseudomonadati; phylum Pseudomonadota; class Alphaproteobacteria; order Hyphomicrobiales; family Nitrobacteraceae; genus Bradyrhizobium; species Bradyrhizobium sp. CIR18. Next base: position 316,989 of record NZ_JACIHF010000004.1, read on the forward strand.
CAGGGCTGCGAGATTGGCGAGGTCGATGTCGGCGCCGAATCCGACCTTCAGCTTCAACGCGCGATGACCTCGCTCGACTGCGGCTTCGGCCGCCTGCGTGGCGCCGCCGGGATTGATGCCGCTGGCATAGACCTTGATCGTGCTGCCGTGCCCACCGAGCAGCCGCCACAGCGGCAAACGCCGACGGCGCGCCGAGAGGTCCCATAGCGCGAGATCGATGCCCGCGATCGCCTGCGCAAACGGACCGGGTTCGCCGCATTGCAGCGCCAGCACTTCGGTGCTCCCACTCAGGCTCTCGAAGGCTTGAGCCGGACCGTCGAACTTGCGCCCGACGAGACCCGGTGCGAGCACCTCGTTCACGAGCCGTGCGCGATGCTCCGCACCCGGCGCGGGAAAATTCGACCAGGCTTCGCCCCATCCCTCGACGCCATCTTCATCGACAGCACGAATGAAGACAGCGGGGCGGTTGAGCATGCGGCCGAACGACGTCACCACCGGCGTTGCCAACGGATAGCGATAGCAGAACGCTTCGATCGAGCGGATTGTGAAGCTGTCAGACGTCATGTTGCAGATCCTGCGATCGGGATCAGACCACGCGGAACGGCCATCAGCTCAATACGCGCGCGCGAAGTCCCCTTCCCGCTTGATATCAGTAAATACGGGAAAGCGCGCCTTCCACGGCGTTCCCTTGGCCTTTGTCAGCTCGTTGAGCCGTTCGAGCACACCAAGGCCGTCCTTGCGCAGGCTGGCGGCAACCGCCGCGCGGTCCGGGAAATTCTTCAAGACGGCATCGAGCCAGATCGTGCGGCCCGCCAAAAACCCGCCCGCCCCCGCGGCATAGGCAAAGTCGAGCACCCGTTCGAATTTCTCGGGCGCAGCACCGCCGGAGAGCAGCACCCATGGGATGCTGCGCGCGCGGCAGATGTCGCCGATCGCATCGAACTCCGTCTGCGCGGCTTTCGCCTCGGCGCTGCCATCCCGGGCAGGCAGACTGTTGGCCGCCAGCGGGCTCTCCAGCTTCAGAAGGTCGACGCCATATTCCGGCTTGGCGAACTCGCGCACGCTCTCGATGACCAGACCTGGAAGTTTTCCGGGCGACTCCACGTAGTCGGCGGTGTGATTGGCGCTGCCGAGGAACGGATAGACGAGCAGTTCCAGGACGTAGGGAATGTCGTGACGGGCGCAATCCTGCCCGATCTCGCGAACGAACCGCTTCTGATGCTCGTTGACCGCAGCATCGGCGTCCGGCCGGTACCACGCCAGCACCTTGACGGCGTCGCCGCCCATGGCGCGGATCTTCTCAACGCTCCAGTCGGTGATCGCCCGCGACTTGCGTCCGCCCGAGGTCTCATCCACCCGGTGCTCTTCAAGGGTCATGATGAGACCGCAACGCGGCGGCAGAAGATCGATTGCCGCGGGCACCGCGAAATTCGGATCGAACAGCATCGAGCTGCAATGCGGCGCGAGGTTCTCGACGAGCAGACGCTTTGCTGCCGTCACGTCGGAATATTCGACCTGGTCCCGCGTAATCCCCTTTGCTTTCGCAATAGCATCAAACAGCGGCGGCCGCTGATCCAGCGCGACCATGCGAAAATGACCGTCCGCGTCGGCCAGACGCGCCAGGCCGCGGTTCTTTCCAATCGTTCTCATGGCTTCGTCCTCATGAATGCAAGACACTCGTTGATGGTGGGGATTCCGTTGCGTCCGCCTGCGTGGCGGCATTTCATCGCGGCCGCCGCAGCCGAAAACGCCATCGCGTCGCGCACGTCGAGACCGGCGCCGATCGCGAGGGCATAAGCGCCATGGAAGACGTCGCCGGCGCCGGTGGTGTCGACCACATCGACCGCGAAGGCCGCCTGTCGGTGCAGACGGCCGTTCTCGTACCAGCTCACGCCCTCCTCACCGCGCGTGACGGCGATGATGCGACACCCGAAGCGGGCGAGCGCGGCGAGGGTTTCATCCTTGGCCGAGCCGCCAAAAGCCGTGATCGCGGGCTCGGAGAAGATTGCATGGTCGGTCAGGGGCAACAGCCGCTCGAACACCTCGGCATCGGCCATGTCGCCGTCGAGCACCGTCGGGATCCCGCGCGCGCGGGCTTCGCGGAACAACGTCGCGGCCCCCTCGACCCAGCGCGGATCCGCCAGCACCGAGGATGCGCGGGCAACGGTCTCCAGCGGCAGCCAGTCGGCTGCTTCCGGATAGAGACCGCGGAAATTGACGATCTGCCGTTCGCCGGAATTGTCGACGATGACACCGGAGACGGACGAGCGGCCGTCCGCAAACAGCCGGAAATTCTCGATGTCGACGCCTTCCGCGGTGAAGGCCGACTTCATCTCGTGCCCGGCAGCATCATTCCCTGCCCGCCCCCAGAACGCGACGGATGCGCCGAGCTTTGCGACCGCAACGCTCGCATTGGCGGCCATGCCGCCGCCGAGCGTGCCGTACTCGACGGCCTTGATCTTCTCGCTTCCACCCGAGAACGGCCGGTCGACGCGCCAGACCTGGTCGAGCGCGGACAACCCGAGACAGATCACGTGCACGGGCCTCGCCTTGGACGCGACGTCCGCCAGCGCCGAGAGATCGCCGATGTTGACCAATGCGCTCACCGCACGACCTGTCCATTTGCGGCATCGAACAGATGCGTCTTGCCGGGCTGCGGTCGCAGATTGATGCGATCGCCGACCTTCGGTCGTAGCGACGGATCGACCCGCGCGATGGATGCCGCGCCGGCGAGATCGAAATGGATCAGCGTGTCCGAGCCGAGCGGCTCAACGAGCTTGACGTTCACTGTAATGCCGTCGGCAGCATCGGTGGCAACGGCAAAATGTTCGGGGCGAATGCCAAGCACAGCGCTGCCGGCATGCCGCAGCCCGTTTGCCGTCTCCTCGCCCAACGGCACCACCGTTCCGCCTTGCGAAAGGATCGCACGCTCCTGTCGCCATTCGACCGGGAAGAAATTCATGGCTGGCGAACCGATGAAGCCGGCGACGAACTGGTTGGCCGGCCGCTCGTAGACCGCCTCGGGCGTGTCGTATTGCTGGATCGTGCCGCTCTGAAGCACCACGATGCGGTCGGCCATGGTCATGGCCTCGATCTGGTCATGCGTCACGAAAACCATGGTGGTCTTGAGCTCCTGCGACAGCGCCTTGATCTCGGCGCGCACCTGCCCTCGCAGCTTGGCGTCGAGATTTGAGAGCGGCTCATCGAACAGGAAGGCTTTTGGATTGCGCACGATCGCACGTCCCATGGCGACACGCTGGCGCTGGCCGCCGGAGAGCTCCTTCGGCTTGCGGTCGAGATACGGCTCGATGTGCAGCAGCGCCGCCGCGCGCTTCACCCGCGCGTCGATCTCCGCCTTCGGCGTTCCCCGCAGCTCCAGCGCAAAGGACATGTTGTCGTAAACCCGCATGTGCGGATAGAGCGCGTAATCCTGGAACACCATCGCGATGTCGCGCTGCGCCGCCTGCACGCCGTTGACGCGCGTGTCGCCGATGTAGAGGTCGCCGGAGGAAATGGGCTCGAGACCTGCGATGATCCGGAGCAAGGTCGACTTGCCGCAACCGGACGGGCCGACGAAAACCACGAATTCGTGGTCCGCGATCTCCAGATTGAGATCGGGGATCACAGTGAAATTGCCGTAGCGTTTGGTAAGGTTGCGGATCGAGATCGAGGCCATATCGCTTAGTCCAGCGCCAGTACAGGCTTGATCAACTCGCCCTTGGCGAAGCGGGCGAAATTCTCGGGCAAAGCGGACAGGCCGAACTCGCCGTCGACGAGAACGCGGTATTCGTCCTTGTACCTGCGCAGCAGTTCGACGTTCGGCTCGAAATCCTGGAACGGGAAGTAGAACGTGCGGATCATGTAGAAATCCTTGCGGCGGAACACCTTGCCTTCCTCGATGGTCCAGGGCGCGGCGTTCTCGCCGACCAGCACCAGCGCCCCGCGCGGCAGGACGAGCTCGATGCCGAGATTGCGTGCCGCATGCGCGCCGGAGCATTCCATGATGAGGGCGAACCGTTTCGACGTGTCGCCGACCGGATGCGGTTTCGCGCCGAACGATCGGGCGATATTCAAGCGTGCGGCGTTCGGATCGGCCACATGGATGTCATCATAGCCGAGACTGCGGAGTGCCAGCACGACGCCGAGACCGACAGGCCCCGCTCCCATCACGAGGACCGCACCTGCCTCGTCCGGCGGCACGACACGACTGACGAACCGGACGGCGTGGCCGGAGGTGCCGATGGTGTCGAGCAAGAGCGGCGCGAGGCTGTCCTCGATATCGTCGGGCACCGGCAGCAGGCAATTCTCCGGCACCGGCACGTATTCGGCGTAGCCGCCCGGCCTGTTCCAGCCGATCAGGCTCGAGACCTCCAGGCACATCTGGGTGTCGCCGCGTTTGCAGGCCGCACAGTGGTCGCAGTGCAGCGGAATATAGACGGCGCAGCGGCGGCCATGCAGGCGGTGGCCGGGCTGCTCGACCACGCCAAAAATCTCGTGACCGGCGGTGAACTCGGCGCCCTTGTGCCAGAGCTTGAAGTCGGAGCCGCACAGCGCGGTGCGCGAGACCCGCACCAGCACCTCGCCTGCCCCGACGTCGGGCATCCGCACCGGCTCGATGGTGATGCGTTCGTGACCATGGAACACCGCCGCCTGCATGATCGCGTTCGGACGAGGCATTTCGTTCATCAGATACCTAACCTTTCACCGCGCCGAGCGTCAGCCCGGACACCAGCCAACGCTGAACCAGAGCCGCCAGCACCAGCGGCGGCAATGCGATCAGCGTCGCCGCGGCCATCAGGGCGCCCCATTGCGTCGAGCCCTCGCCGATGAAATTGAAGGCGGCCGCGATCAGAGTCTTGGTGTCGCCATTGGAGAGCACCAGCGCAAACAGGAAGTAGTTCCACGAGAATACGAAGGCGAGTATGGCCGAGACGGCGATGCCGGACGCCACCAGCGGCAGCGCGATGCGCCAGAGGATGCGGGTGACGCTGCATCCATCGACCTGCGCCGCCTCGAACACGCTGCGCGGGATGCCGTCGAACGACGGCAGCAAAACCCAGATCACGATCGGGAGTGTGATCACCGCGTGGCTGAGGATCAGCGCCGTGTACGACCCGATCATGCCGACCTGCCGGAACATGACGTACCAGGGCAGCAGGAACAGCGTCCCCGGTGCCATGCGCGCCGCGAGCGTCAGGATCGCCGGCCACGAAATACGCGTCCAGGAGACGGCGAACGCGGCAGGGATTCCGAACAGGAGCCCAAGCGCGGTCGAGCCGACGGTGACGATCAGGCTGTTGAGGGCGTAGCTCAGGAACGGCGTCGTCTTGGTCAGCTCGACATAATTGTCCAGCGTCGGCGTGAAGATCAGGGTCGGCGGATAGGCCGTCACCTCGAAGGACGGCTTGAAGGAGGACAGCACCATCCAGACCGTTGGCGTCATGATGATCACGCCGGCCAGCACGAGCTGCACCAGGTTGAGCCACCGTATCCAGCGGTCGGTGTTGACTGCGTCGGTCATGAGATCACCACGCTACCGCGCCGCGCAGGCGGTTGAAGGCGAGCACGGCGCCGAACACGATCGCGGTCAGCGTCAGCATCAACGCGCTGGCATAGCCGATGTTGAAAAACTCGAAGCCGACCCGGAAGCCGTAGATATTGAGCGTATTCGAGGCGTTGCCGGGGCCGCCCTGGGTCGTGATGTAGATGATGTCGAAGAAGCGCAGGAGATCGACGCTGCGCAGGATGGCTGCAGTGACGATGGTCGGCAGCAGCAGCGGCAGCGTGATGCGCTGGAAGGTCTTGAACGCAGATGCGCCATCGATCTGCGCGGCCTCGTAGACGCTCGGCGGCAGAGATTGCAGGCCGCCAAGCACGATCAGGGCGACGTACGGCGTCCATTGCCAGCTATCGATCAGCGCGACCGTCGGAATGACCCATGTCGGCGACGCCAGCCAGTCCGATGGCGGCAAGCCGAGCGATTGCAGGATGTAATTGGCCGCGCCCAGCGACGGATCGAGGATCACGAGCCACATCATTCCGGCGACCACCGGCGGCATCATGAAGGGCGAGATGAACAGCGAGCGCACGATCCCAGGAAGGCGCTTGGCATGAAATAGCACCAACGCAAGCCAGACGCCGAAGACGAGCTGCAGCACCAGCGAGAGCACGAACAATGCAATGGTGATCCACAACCCATGCCAGAACTCGACGTCGGAAATCAGCTTGGTGTAATTGGCAAGGCCGGCAAAGGACTGCTTGCCGGTCGAAGAGAAAGTCTGGAAGCCGAGCCAGATCGTATAGACGACCGGAAATGCGATCATCGCGACCGTGAAAATCACGGCCGGTGCCGAGAGCGCCGCCATTTCCAGCTTCTGCCGGTCCTGCGTGAGTGTCGCAGCCGTATCAGACATGTATTCCTGCCCTCGATCGAGTTAGGTGCCGGCCGGCGCGGACACCAGCCGGCACCAGGCGGTCAGTTCAGCGCGATCAGCGCGTCCAGCGCCTTGTCGGCGTCCGCACAAGCCTGATCGACGGTCTTCTGCTTCAGGATCAAATCCTGCACCGCCTGACCAATGAACTCGCGCGATTGCGGATTGGCGACGATGGGATAGCCGACTTCGGACGAGCCCTTGGTGGCGAGCACATCGAGCGCGGCCTGCCATTCCTTGCGCACCGGCTCCTCGTCGATCCATTTGCGATATTCGGGGTCCTTGGCGACGGACGGACGCGGCGGGGCAATGCCCTGCAGAGCCATTTTCTTCTGCACCTCGGGGCTCGTCGCCCATTGCACGAAGTACCAGGCCGCATCGGGCTGCTTGCTGTGCGAGGACACCGCCATGCCCCAGCCGATCGTGGTCGGCACCTGGCCGGCCTCGCCCGCCGGGAACGGCAACAGGCCGGTGTCCTTCAGGCGCGCGCCGCCTTCCATCACCGTGCGCAATTCATTCGAGGATTCGAACGCCATCGCCGCGCGGCCGCCGCGATACAGCGCCGAAATCTGCTGGAAGCTATAATTGACGACGCCGGGCGGTCCGAAGTCGCGCAGCAACCGGCTATAGGTGTCAAGCGCCTCCTTGCCCTTGGCCGAGCACAGGCTCGACTTGCCGCTCGCGATATACGTGCCGCCGATATTGTGCAGCATGTTGCTGAAGGTGTAGGCGATCGCAGGCTTGAGGCCACGCGAGACGAACGGCGTCACCGTGCTGTCGCAGGTCTTGATCTTCTCGGCGGCGGCCTCGACGTCCTTGATGGTCTTCGGCGCCTCGAGGCCGCACTTCTTGAAGATATCGGTTCGGTAATAGAAAATCGGGCCCTCGATGTTCATTGGCATGCTGGTCAGCTTGCCGCCGAACGTCGCGGCCTTCAGCAAGGCCTGGCTCAACCCCGCCGGATCGTAGTCCTTGGCGACCTCGTTCTTGGCCATCGCGGTGAGATCGCCGTACCAGCCGGCAGCGGCGAATTGCTCGCCTTCGCGCGAGGGCAGCGTCATGAACACATCGACCTCGTCGCTGTTCGCATTCATGACGGTGACCAGACGCTGGCGCATCTGCTGTTCCTGATAGCCGTCGACCTTGAGGGTCATGCCGGTCAGCTTCTCGAAATCGGCCTTATAGGTGAGCAGCGCCTGCGAAACCGGATTGTTGTTGGCGAGAAAGGTGACGGTCTTGCCCTTAAACTTCATCCAGTCGAAATCGGCTGCGCGCGCCTGCGCGCTGACGGCGGCAATCGCAAGAACGGGCAACGCGACGCGCGTCGCGAGCATCCTGACTTTCATCGAACTCTCCTCCCGCTGGCCTCATTATGCTGTCGGCACTTTCTGAAAACGGTTACATCCTAAGCGCCAACGCACCTCTGTCAAGCGATAGACAATCGATCCTTTGTGCGGCATTATCGCAATTATTCTGCTTACCTCGCTCGTGGGACGATACTGTAACGTTACATTATGAACGCACCGTCCGCCAAATTGACGAAGCAAGGCATCCGCGCCGTCGCGGCACGAGCCGGCGTGTCGACGGCATCGGTCTCGCGTGCGCTCAACAATCCCGATGCGGTGAGCCCGTCCCTGCGCGCGCGCATCGCGCAGGCAATCGAAGCCGTCGGTTACATCCCGCATGCGCCGGCCCGCATTCTGTCATCGCGGCGATCGCGTACGCTTGGCGCGATCGTGCCGACGATCGACAACACGATGTTCGCGCGCGGCATCGCCTCGCTGCAAAAATACCTCTCCTCGGTGGGTTACATGCTGTTTCTCACCACGAGCGGATACGATCTCGACGTCGAGCTGCAACAGGCCCGCAACCTGATCGGCCGCGGCGTCGATGGCCTCGTGCTGCGGGGCGACTGCCATCACGAGGGGTTGCGCAAGCTACTCGCGGACAATGCGGTGCCTTTCATCAATGTCGGGATCTATCAGCCCGACCGGCCCTACCCTTGCGTCGGCACGAACAACGAGGCCGCCGCCCATCGGGCGGCCGGGCATGTCATCGAGCTCGGCCATCGCCGGATCGGAATCGTTTCCGCGCTTCAGCGCAACAACGACCGCGCCGGCGCCCGCGTCGCCGGCTTTCGCCGCGCGCTCGCGGAGAACGGCCTGGAGTTGCCTCCGGAATGGCATGTCGAGGTGCCCTATACCCTGGACGACGCGCGCGAGGCGGCCCGCCATCTCCTCAACCTCAAGAATCGCCCGACGGCCGTGGTCTGCGGCAACGACGTCATTGCCTATGGCGTCCTGTTGGAAGCGGAGCGCAGCGGCTTTTCGGTGCCGCGTGATCTGTCGGTCGTCGGCTTCGACGACCTCGACTGGAGCCGCCATTTGCGACCGAGCCTGACGACGATCCACGTCCCAACCGACGAGACCTGGCAGCGGGCCGGAGAATATCTGGTGCGCAGCCTCGCCGGTGAGCAGACCATCATGCATCGCGAGATCGACTTCTCGCTGGTGGTCCGGGAATCGACGGCTCCGCCTCCTGCAATCCCGAAGTGAGATCCTCCGATGAGTGCCAGCTTTTCTCTCACCCCCGGCTTTCATGCCGTCGTGATCGGTGGCGCCGGCGACATCGGCGCCGCGATCAGCAACCAGTTCTGCGACCTCGGGGCGACGGTGACCGCCACAGGCGTCAATGACGCCGATCTCGCACGCTCCCTGCTCAAGCCGCGCGCCGGACTTGCGCTCACGACGCTCGATGTCACGAGCGATGAAGCCGTCGCGTCACTCGCCGGGCAGCACCAACGCGTCGATGCGCTGATCAATTGCGCCGGCATCCTGGCGCGGGACAAGGAATACGAAATCGAGACCTTCATGAAAGTGCTCGACGTCAATCTCACGGGCACGTTCCGGACCTGCATGGCGTTCCGCTCGCAGCTGGCGAAGATGAAAGGATCGATCGTCAACATCGCCTCGATGAATGCAACCCTGGCTCTGCCGCGGATTCCCGCCTATTGCGCCAGCAAGGGCGGCGTCGTGATGTTGACCAAGGCGCTGGCCCTGGCGTGGGCCGAAGACGGCATCCGCGTCAACGCCGTTGCGCCCGGCTATGTCGAAACCGCGATCAATGCCGCCGGCCGCACCGACCGCGCCCATTATCAGCGCATCGCCGACCGCACCGCGTTCAAGCGCTGGGGCCAGCCCGAGGACATCGCCGGTGCCGTCGCCTTCCTCTGCATGCCGGCCTCGCAATACGCGACCGGAACGGTGGTCGCGGTGGATGGCGGGTTTCTTGCGGGGTAGCGGCTGGCGCGGCCGCAGGTGCAGCCGCGCCGATCCAGCTCAGCGGAAGTTGCCCTTGGTCTCGGGGATCACGACCGCGCCGATCAAATAGATCACGAACACGCCGACTGCGAAGTAGGCCAGCGACATCGGAATCTCCGCGGGGCTGCCGCTTACCAGCGAAACGAACGTCGGCATCATTCCGCCAAGCGCAAAGCCGATATTCCAGGACAGGCCGGTGCCGCTGGCGCGGAGCGCCGTGGGGAAACGCTCGTTCAGGAAGATCAGCACCGGCGCATAGCCGGCATTGCCGATGAAGGCGATGGCAAGCGCAAGAAGCGTGATCTGCGTGGTGTCCTTGGTCACGGCGAGGTTCAGATAGCACAGCGGCAACAGCACCGCCGCCAGGACCCCGATCAGCAGGAACGTCTTCTTGCGGCCGATGAGATCGCTCAGCGCGCCGACCAGCACCGCGGCGAAGAACGCCGAGACGCTGGCGCCCATCAGGATCAGCGAGGAGGTCTGGTTCGGAACCGCGTTGATGACTTTCAGGAAGCTCGGCAGGTACCCCGAGGTCAGATAATAACCGGCGCCGCCGCCGAAGGTAATGAGCAGGTTGATCAGCAGGACGCCGCGATACTCGCGGGACAATACGTCCTTGACTGGCGCCTTCGAGACCTTCGCCTGCTTGTTGCCCTGCTGGCGCTTGAGCTCCTTGAAGTAGGGAGATTCTTCAAGATTACGGAAGATGAACCAGCCGAGCAGCGAGCTCAGCAGCCCCGAGAAGAACATGAAGCGCCAGCCCCAGACGGCAAAGGCATCTCCGGGAAATACCGAGGATGTGATCAGGAAGATGAAGGACGCCAGCAGCGCGCCAATGCCGGCGCCGCCGCCGCCGACCAGGCCCGACATCGCGCCGCGCCAATGCGGCGGCACCGATTCCGTACCGATCGTGTGGGTCGAGGCTACGACACCACCGACGAACACGCCCTGCACCAAGCGTAGGATCAGGAACACGATGGGAGCGATCACGCCGACCTGCGCAATGGTCGGCAGCAGGCCGAACGCGGCCGTGCTGATGCCGACGCCGATGATGGCGATCAGCATCGCCTGCTTGCGGCCGTGCACGTCGGCGTAGTGCCCGAACACCGCCGAACCGAGCGGTCGCATCAGCAGCGTAACGGCGAATGAACCGTAGACCGCGGCGAGCGACAGCGCCGCATTGCTCGACGGGAAGAACAGCGCGCCAACCACCGGCGCCACATAGAGCAGAATGAACAAATCGAACAGGTCGAGTGCCCATCCGAGCACTGATGCGATGATCGCATTGACCATCTGCTTGTTATCGGTCGATGCCCGTGCACCGGCGACCGGCATATCCATCTCAGCCATTTTGATTTACCCTCCCCGTTTGAATAGGACCGCGGTCCGCGCCATTGCGAACCGCGGCAGCTTGTTGCGTCGCGTATCAGCGACCGGCGAATTTCGGCGGACGCTTGGCGTTGAAGGCCTCGACGCCTTCCCTGAAATCTTCCGACTGGCGCAGACGGCTGTAGCAATGGCCTTCGAGCTCGATGGCGATGGCGAGCGTCGAATCCTCGGTGTCGTTCAGGAGTTTCTTGGCGGTGCGCTGCGCCAGCGGCGAGAAGCTGCGGAGCTCGTTGACGAGCTTGCCCGTCGCCTTCTCCAGTTCGGAATCGGGCACGCATTCGGTGGCGATGCCCCACTCCAGCGCCTGCTTCGCCGAGATGCGCTTGGAGCGCATCACGATGTCCTTGGTGCGGGTGATGCCGACCATCTTCTGCAGCCGCGCCGACCCGCCGGAGCCCGGGATCTGGCCGAGCTTCTGCTCGGGCAGCGCGTACTGCGTGGTCTCCGAGGCGATACGGAAGTCGCAGGCCAGCGACAGCTCGAAGCCAACGCCGAAACAATAGCCGCGATTGGCGACGATGACAGGCTTGGCGCAACGCGCCGGCGCGGCGATGTTCCAGGCGAGCTTGGAGACGTGCTCGGGGCTCGCTTCCATGAAGCCTCCGATATTGCCGCCGCTCGAGAAATGCTCGCCCTCTCCGCGCAGCACGATGATGCGCACGCGCGGATCCTCATCGAGAGTCTCGAAGGTCAGCCGGAGCTGGTCGCGCTGCGGCATCGCCACAACGTTGTAGGGCGGACGTCCCAGGATGATGTCCGCGCGCTCATGCGCCTCATCGATCTCGACCTTGAACCCATCGAGCTTGGCGAGTCGAGGATCGGCAAAAGTATAGGGTGACGGCATTTTCGCTTCCTTCTGTTGATGCGTGACGATCAAGCGGCGTCCGATGGCGGCCGGCGCTCGGTCTCGTATTCTCCGGCGACGAGCAGGCGCCGCAGCAGCTTGCCGACCGGCGATTTCGGAATCGCGTCGACGAAGACGTAGCGGCGTGGCCGCTTGAAGTTGGCGAGGCCCGAGGTGCGGCAGAACTTCTCCAGCTCGCTCTCGGAAACGTTGCGATTGCGCTTGACGAAGGCGGCGACGATTTTGCCCCACTTCTCGTCGGCGACACCGACCACGGCGACCTCGTCGACGGCCGGGTGCAGCGACAGGCAGCTCTCGATCTCGACCGGCGAGACGTTCTCGCCGCCGGTGATGATCATGTCGTCGACGCGGCCCGTGACGAACAGGTCGCCGTCCGGATCGATAAAGCCGGTGTCGCCGGTGAAATACCAGCCCTCGCGCAGCGACTTTGCGTCGGCCTCGGGACGACGCCAGTAGCCCTCAAAGGCCTCGTCGCCGGCGAGCGTGGCAATGATCTCACCCTCCTCGCCCACCGCGGCAAGCTCCGCCACCGAACGCGCGCCGATGCGCACGACCTTGACGTGCTGGTTAAGCCCGGCCTTGCCCGCCGAGCCGGGTTTTGCCGTAGCGTTCTGATCGATCGTGAAGGTGTAGATCTCGGAGCTGCCGTAATGATTGACGAACAGCTCCGGCCTGAAGGCCTCGTTCAGCTTCTTCAGCAGGCCATCCGTCATCGAGGCGCCGGCAAAGCCGAGCTTGCGCACGCTGGAGACGTCGGTCCGGGCAAAGGCCTCGTGATGGACGAGATCGTGATAGAGCGTCGGCACCAGATAGAGATTGGTGATCCCTTCCCGCTCGATCAGCTCCAGCGCCTGGCAGCTGTCATAGCGCGGCAGGCAGATGAAGCTGCCGCCGATCAGCGACATCGCGAGCAACGAGCGGACGCCCATGGTGTGGTAGAGCGGCATCACGCCGAGCGTGCGCTCGCCGCGGCCGTAGAGATTTTGCGCGACGTGGGCGATCGCCGCGGCACGCTCGGCGCGATGACGCCGCGGCACGCCCTTCGGCCGCGAGGTTGTGCCCGATGTGTAGAGCATGATGGACCAGGCATCAGAGTCGACGCACGGCTCGGCGTCGAGCGCGCTGCCCCTGATCAGATCGGCAAAGCCGACCGCCTCGCCTGTGCCCGGATCGACCGACACGCGTAGCAGCCGGCCAGCGAGCGCCGAACCCCGCACCGCCTCGGCAGAAACATCCTGGTAGAAAACCGCGCGGGCTTCGGCGTTCTCGATGCAGAAGTCCAGCTCGTCGGCCTTGGCGCGCCAGTTGATCGGGGTGATTACGAGTCCTGCGAACTGGCAGGCCCAATGCAGCGTCGCGGCCTCCCAGCGGTTTTGCAGCAGCGTGACGACGTGGTCGCCGGGTTTGAGGCCCAGGCGGCCGAAGGATGCGACCAAAGCAGAGATCTTGTCGTACCATTGCCGGTAGGTCAGGCGGAGATCGCCATCGACCAGCGCAATCGCGTTGGGGTCGCGCGCGACGCTGGCCATGAAGCTGCTGGCGAGATCAAGCATCTGACGTCTCTTTTTTCGATGAAGCGAGCTGGGCGGCGGCTTCGAGGGCCGCCTGGACGATCGGCGTGTAGCCGGTGCAGCGGCACAGATGCCCGCTGAGGAGATCGCGAATCTCCGCCTCGGTCGGCGCCGGGTTCCTGGCGAGATAATGATCGAGCGACATCAGGATGCCGGCGGTGCAGAAGCCGCACTGGAGCGCGTGGTGACGGCGGAAGGCCTGTTGCAGTACGCCGAGACGATCGGCCGCGGGTGCAAGCCCTTCAACCGTCCTGATCTCGCAGCCATCGACCTGCGCCGCCAGCGTGAGGCAGGAACGGGTCAGCATGCCGTCGACGACGACCGTGCAGGCGCCGCAGACGCCGTGCTCGCAGCCGACATGGGTGCCGGTGGCGCCCAATCGGTGGCGCAGGAAATCGGACAGCAGCGTCCGAGGTTCGGCTTCCCCCGCGACGGGCTCGCCATTCAGCGAGACGTGGATGGGATGGCGGGCGTCGGATTTGAAACGGGTCATCGCAGAACCTCGCCGATCAGATCGCGGCCGATCATGCGCACGAGGTCGCGGCGATAGCGCGCGGTGGCATGGACGTCGTCGCGGGCGCCGAGCTCGTAGGCAAAGGCGTTGAGGGCATCGTCGACCGCGCTGCCCTCGAGTCGCGGCCAGTCCCGCGCGGTCGGGACGTCCGCAACGCCACCGACCGCGAGGCGGACGCCGGATGGCGTCTTCATCGCGGCGCAGGCCACAATGGCAAAATCGCCGTGCCGGCGTGCGACCTCGCGGAACGCGAAGCGAGATCCATTGATGACCGGAAGCGAGATGCCTTCGATCAGCTCGTCGTCGCTGCGCGCCGTCAGCATCATCCCGGCGAAGAAATCCTTGGCCGCGACGCGGCGACGGCGCCTGGCACTGCGCAAAAGTACCTCGCCGCCGAGCGCGACCAGCGCGAGCGGCATCTCGGCGCTGGGATCGGCATGCGCGAGCGAGCCGCAGATGGTGCCGCGGCTGCGGGTCTGCATGTGACCGACGCAGGGCAGCGCCAGCGCCACCAGCGGCAATGCCTCGGCCAGATCCGGCCAGGCCAGCAGATCGGCCTGGCGCACGCCGGCACCGATGACGACGGCATCGGCTGTCCGCTCGATCTTGCGTAGCTCCCGGATCCGCATGATGTCGATCAGAAGCTTCGGCTTGGCGAGGCGCATGTTGAGCATCGCCATCAGCGACTGTCCGCCGGCGAGCACACGGGCATCGCCGCCTTGTTGCGCCAGCCCGTCGAGGACTTCGCCGACGGTTTCGGCGCGGAGATAGTCAAATGCGGGCGGCTTCATCGGCGCCCCCCGAACCGGCCGGCGACCTTCGTCAGCAGAGCCAACAGCGAGAAGCCGCCCGAGGCACCACCGCCGCCGGCCTTGCGGGCGAGCGCTGCGAAGAACTGGCTGATGATCACCCGCGTCGCGCCGTCGAGCAGCCGGCCGCCGATGCTTGCGATCTTGCCGCCGATCGCGGCGTCATAGCTGTAGGTCAGCTTCGTCCCGCCGCTGCCGTCGGGCGCGAGTGTGACGCGCCCCTCAGCGCTGCCGAAGCCGAGCGCGCCGGTGGCGCCGCCGCGCAAGGTGACCGCGCACGGCGGATCGAGATCGAACAGCTCCACGTCGGCGCGATAGCGCCCGGTGACGGGTCCGATGCCGAGCGTGACATCCGCGCGGAAATGCGTCTCGGTGATCTTGTCGACGCGCTGGCAGCCGGGAATGATCGATTGGAGCGTGGCGGGATCGAGCAGCATGGCCCAGACCTGCTCGGGCGTCCCCCTCACCGAGGCCTGCCCTTCGCCGCGGAGCCGCCGATCTGCTTCGCGCGCGGGCGCCGCGGCCACGCCATCCGCGGGAGGCGGCGGCTCGGCGCCGCGCACCAGCTCGGCAAGCCGGGCAGGCACCAGAGGCAACGTGATGTCGGCAATACCGAGCGCATCCGCGACCGCGTTGGCGAGGCAGACCGGCGTCGACATGCAATTGCCTTCGCCAACGCCTTTCGCGCCGAGTGGCGTGAACGGCGATGGCGTCTCCATGTGGAAGATCTCGGGCTCCGGCACCTCGGTGGTGGTCGGCAGCAAATAGTCCGCGAGCGTTCCCGTGAGGAAACTGCCGTCCTCGGCGTAGGCATATTCCTCGTAGAGCGCGGCACCGAGCGCCTGGGTGAAGCCGCCACGGATCTGGCCATTGACCATGCCGAGATGGAGGATGGTGCCGCAATCGTGCATGGTGACGTAGCGGTCGATCCGCGTCTGCAGAGTAATGCGGTCGATCTCGACGCCGCAGAAGTCGAAGATGAAGCCATGGCACAGCGAGGAGTTGATGCGGTCGTCCTCGCCGGGCGGCGTCAGCTCCGGCGGTGTCCAGAACACGGTCTCACGAATGGTCTGGCCGGCATCGTCAGGCAGCGATCCCGGCGACCAATGACTGAGCGCTGCGACACGCGAGAACGAGATCCGGTTCTCCGGATTGTGTTTTGAGGCCACGAAACCTTTCGCGAACTCGATGTCCGCGGCCTCGACGTTGAGCTGACTGGCAGCAATACGGGCGAGACGGCCGGCGACGCGCTCGGCCGCGATCTTGGCGGTGCCCGCCACCGCCGCAGCAAAACGGCTGGCATAGTTGCCCGACGCGATCGACCAGGCGTCCTTGGCAGTGTCGATCTCGGTGTTGACGCGGATGTCTTTCGGCTCAAGGCCGAAGACGTCGGCGACCACCTGCGACAGCACGGTGCGATGGCCCTGCCCCTGCGGCACGGAGGCGACGTGAACGGTGACGCTGCCGACCGGATCGAGGCCGACAGTGGCGGTCGCCTGCGCCCCGTTCTTCGGCCCGGCCTTGCGGCGCTCGGCGGCAGTTAGCACCGTTGTGATGTAACCCATATTGGAGACGCTGGGCTCCACCACCGCCGTGAAACCGATCCCGTAGAGACGCCCCTCTGCCCGCGCAGCGTCGCGCCGCGCCTTCAGTTCCGCAAGCCTGCCCTGCTCGACCGCGCGCGCGATCGCGTCCTGGTAGTTGCCGGAATCGAGCAACGCGCCGGTTGCGGTACGATAGGGAAAGGCACCTGCCTCGATCAGATTGCGCTCGATGACATCGAGCGGATCGAGACCGAGCCCGATCGCGATGCGCTGCACCAGGCGTTCCAGCGCGAAATAGACCTGCGGCCCGCCGAAGCCGCGGTTGAGGCCGGTCGGTGTCTTGTTGGTGACGACGACGCGGTTGCGGATCCTGACGTGGCCGATGTCGTAGGCCCCCGTCATGTTGCCGTGCATGCGGTAGAGCGTGGCGGGCTCGGGCGCGCGCAGATGCGCGCCGCAATCCTCGACCTGGTCCCAGTCGAGCGCGAGAATCTTGCCGTCGGCCGCAACCGCCGCGGCCAATGTCGTCGCGCGGTTGGTCGCTGACACCGACGCGGTGAGATGCTCGAGCCGGTCCTCGATCCACTTCACCGGCCGGCCCGTGACGCGCGCAGCAGCCGCGATCAGAACGATGTACGGAAACACGCCCTGCTTGACGCCAAAGCTGCCGCCGGAATCCGGCGGCGTGCGCAGCCGCAGCCGATTGCCCGGCACCTTCAGTGCACGCGCAATCACGGTGTGAATGCTGAACGGCCCCTGAAAATTCGCGAGAACCTCAAAGGCATCCTCGCCGGCATCATGCGAGGCGACGACGCCATAAGTCTCGATCGGCGTGCAGGAGTTACGGGGATAGCGGATGTCGATAGAGAAGCGATGCGGCGCATCCGCAAACGCTTTTTCAGGATCGCCGTAGTGGAACGCGCGGTCGCTGGCGAGATTGCCGGGAAAACCGTCGTGCAGGACCGGTGCACCCGGTGCTATCGCCCCGAGCGGGTCGACTGTGGCCGCTCGCGGGCGATACGCGACATTGATGAGTTCGGCCGCATCTTCGGCGCGGGCACGATCAGTCGCCACGATCACGGCGACCGGCTCGCCGACATAGCGCACGCGCTCGACCGCAATCGGCCAGCACTCGACCGGCGCCTTCACGCCGACGACGAGACTTGTGGTGACCGCCTTGATCTGCTCGCCGGTCAGGACCGCGGCAACGCCCGGCAGCCGCCTGGCCGCTTCAACGTCGATCGAAACAATATCGGCGTGGGCGTGCGGCGAGCGCAGGATCGTCGCATGCAGCGTGCCGGGCTGGACGCCGAGATCGTCGATGAAACGGCCGCGACCGCTGAGCAGCGCGGCATCCTCGACGCGCTCGATTGAACGCCCGACCCACGGCTTGTCGTCACCCTGATCAACCGAATTTGCGGATTGAACCGCGGCCTGCACCATGTCCCGGCATACCTCCCGACGCGTTCTCTGACGCGACGGCGACGTTTGTCAGGACAGGAGGCGCGAGGGCCATACCGCCCGCTCTCACGACTTACCAAATCGTCTCATTCGAGAGCGTGCAGCGCAATATCAACCCGCAAGGATCAGCCCGCGAGGCGCGAGACGTTGCGAAACTCGCGCGGGCTGACACCGGCATGATCGCGGAAGAAGCGCGTGAAATGCGCAGGCTCCGGAAAACCAAAGCGCTCGCTGAGCTCGCCGAGCGGCGTGTCCTCGCGCATCACCGCGTCGAGCGCGCGCTCCATGCGGACGACGTTGAGGTAAAGCTTTGGCGAAACGCCGAGCGAGGTCTCGAACAGGCGGAAGAACTGCGCGCGCGACAGGCCCGCGCCCTTCACGAACTGATCGACGTTGGCGTAGGAATCGTTCACGCGCATCGCGTCCATCGCGCGGCGGATCCGCCAGTCGCAGCTCACCGCGCTCATGCCGCGGATCGAGGTCGGAAAGCTGCGCCAGGGCGTGAAGCGCTCGATCACCGTGATCATGAGGTCCGAAAGGGTCTGCTCGTGGGTTCGCACCGCATCGGGATTCGCCATCATTTCGGCCGCAAGATGCAGCGTGAGTTGCCGAATGCGCGGCGAGACTTCGCCCGAGGGCCGCTCGAAAAAGCCCGGCGCGCCACTCGCGGCCCATCCGGGCCGGAACTCCTTCAGCCATTCCGGCTCGATATAGAGCGCCATGATGAGCGTGCGCGGGCGATTGACGTCATGCACATAGGCATGCGGCTTCCAGCCGTCGACCAGAACGGCGGCCGTGTCCGTCAGCGGCGTGACCTGGTCGCCGACCAGAAACTGGGTGTCGGCGCCCTCGATCTTGAGCAGGACGTGGCAGTGATGATGAGCGTGGCGGACCAGCGAACGGTCCATGTCGAGCAGAGCGACCCTGCCGAAAGCGCCATGAGCGATGCGCAGGGCCGTCGACATCAGTTTCTTCCTCCCGGCGTTGTGCCGCAAAATGGTTGCCTTGCTGGTGCGGCATTATAGGCCGCCCCAGCTACATATTCCAACGGCGCAAACGGACGCAAGCCGCTTCCGGGCAGCAACCCGCTCACATCCGCGTCTCCGCAAGAAGGCGCGCGACCGCAGCGCCCGGATCGGCCTGCAGGGCTGTCGTCAAGTCGACGTCCTCCTCGCCCTTGACGCGGATGCGCTTGAAGGCGAGCTCGGACGCCCTGACCGGCGCGGTCGCGTCGAGGCCCATCTTGGCGCCGATACCGTCATCCGTGGTCGGATCGAGTTTCGAGCCGAGCGCGCCGGCGACGACCATGAGATCGCGGTCGGCCTGGAAGCGCGTCGCCACCGCCCATTCGATCTCCTCGGAGGAAGAGATATCGACATCCTTGTCGACCACAACCACCTGCTTGATGTCGTAATGCGCGCCGAAGGCGCACATCATGACGTTCTTCGGCTCGCCGTCATTGGTCTTGTCCAATTTGATCGCGAGATGGTAGCGGCAGGTGCCGCCGCGCGTGAGGCGAACATCGAGCACGGTCGGGAAGCTGCGGCGCAGATGCTGGAGCAGCGTCGCTTCGCGCGGCACGCCGCCGAGAATCAGGTGCTCGAAGCCGCCGCCGACGATGGTATGGAAGATCGGCTTGGCGCGATGTGTGATGGCATCGACTTCGATCACCTCGCGAATGGCGCGCGGGCCGTAATATTGCGGGAATTCACCGAACGGTCCCTCCGGCTCGCGTACGCCTTGCAGGATTCGTCCTTCAATCACGATCTCCGCATGGGCGGGAACGCGAACCGAATTGGTGCGACATTTGACGACTTCCACGGGCGAGCCGAGCAGCGCGCCCGCAATCGCCATCTCGTCCTCGTCAAGCGCAGCAATCGCCTGCGAAGCCAGCAGCAGCGCCGGATGCGCGCCGATGACGATAGCGATCTCCAGCGCCTGGCCCAGCTCCTCCGCGAGACGATAGTAAGAGAAAGTGTGCCGCGGCAGTAGCAGAACGCCGATACGATTCCTGCTGCTGACCTGACAACGATGAATCGAAACGTTCTGAACGCCGGTCCTCGGATTGCGGGCGATCAGCAGGCCGGCCGTGATATAGGGACCGCTATCGCGTTCATTGTGCTTCGGCACTGGAAGCTGTCGGAGCAGATCGACGTCGTCGTGAACGACCTCTTGCACTGGACCGTCGGGAACCTCGCGGGTCGGCAGCGGATTGCTTGCGGCAGCAAGGAATCGTGGCAGCAACTGGTCCTCGGTGACGCCGATGGAATCGGCGACCCAATCACGGCCGGCAAACAGGTTGGCGATGACGGGGATCTCGTGCCCGTCGGGGCGCGGGAACAGCACCGCGCTGTCGCGCTCCAGCCGCTTCGCGATGGCGGCGAGTTCATCGGTCAGCGCAATGCCCTCGCGGGCAATCGCGAGCTTGCCGCGCTCGGCGAGGTAAGCGAGCCAGGCACGCAGATCGGCCGGTGCGTTCGTGCTCTTCGCCGAATTTTGCCTCGCCGAATTTTGCATTCGCATATGACCTATCTCTCCTCGAGCGTTCGGGTCAGGGCGCGATCTTGCGCAGCGACGGCGAGCGGCGCTTGAGCGCTTCGTCCTCGCCCCAGCGGCGCACCACGCCGATATCGATATCGAAGAGGTCGAGCACCCGGCCGACGGTGTGCTCGACCATGTCGTCGAGATTCTCGGGTTTTGCGTAGAAGGCGGGCACAGGTGGCGCGATGATCGCGCCCATCTCTGATAGCGCCGTCATCGTCCTGAGATGCCCGGTGTGCAGCGGGGTCTCGCGCACCATCAGCACCAGGCGCCGGCGCTCCTTGAGCACGACATCGGCGGCGCGGGTCAAAAGCGTCGTGGTGACGCCCGAGGCGATCTCGGACATCGAGCGCATCGAGCACGGCGCCACGATCATGCCGGCGGTACGGAACGAGCCGCTCGAGATTGCCGAAGCCATGTCGTCGATCGCATGGCTGACATTGGCGAGCGCCCTCACCTCCGCGATCTTCAGGTCGGTCTCGTAGGCAAAGGTCTGCTCGGCCGTCTTCGACATCACCAGGTGAGTCTCGACGCCGGCATTGCGCAGGAGTTGCAGCAGGCGCACGCCATAGGTGACGCCCGAGGCGCCGGAAATGCCGATGATCATCCGCTTGGGCGCTGCGTGCTGCATATGTCTGATTTCGCTCCCGTAGGCACGTACCCTCGAGGTCACGTAGCCGGCCGCAAAACTAGGCAATCTCTGCCATCACAACAAATAATGATTGATTATATCGTTCATCATCAGAGATGATGGATCGCGAGCGAGTTGGCGAACGAAGGACTAGCGTCGTGGAACTCAGGCAGATGCAATATTTCCTGTGCCTGGCCGATGAAAAGAACGTCACGCGGGCCGCGCGCCGGCTCAACATCGTGCAGCCGGCGCTCAGCATGCAAATCGCCAAGCTCGAGGCCGAGCTCGGCCAAAAGCTGTTCGACCGCAGCGTCCAGGGCATGACGCTGACCAGCGCCGGCGAGGCGCTGGTGCGGCTGACGGCGCCGATCGTGCGCGATGCGGAGTATGCGCGCCAGGAGATGGCCCAGGTCGGCGGGCGGATTTCGGGCCGCGTCGCGGTCGGCCTCATCACCTCCGTCGCGCAGAGCACGATGGCGAGCTCGTCAGCGACTGTCGCGCGCCGCTATCCCGAGATCATCCTCTCCGCGTGCGAAGGCTACACCGAAACGCTGGTCGACTGGGTCAACAGCGGCCAGCTCGATTTCGCGCTGATCAACGTGCCGCGCCGAAGGACGCCGCTCGCCGCACATCACATCATGGACGAGGAAATGGTGTTCGCCTGCCGCAAGGACGGCTCGATCAAGCCGCCCGCAAAACTGCGCTTCGACCACATCGCGAATTTCGATCTGGTGCTACCATCGAAGCGCCACGGACTGCGGCTGATCCTCGATGAGCACGCCGCAGCCCTCGGCATCGACCTGCGGCCGCGCCTGGAGCTCGACACGCTGCCCGCCCTCTGCGACGTGATCGCGACCACCGACTTCGCGACCGTGCTGCCGACCATCGCGCTCCGGCAGTCACTGGCAAACGGAACCATTCGAGCCCATCGTTTCGACGCGCAACGGATCGTTCGCTCGATCGCCTGGGTGCATCACCCGCGGCGAGCGGTCTCGGTTGCGGCCAAGGCCGTGCTGGACGTCATCAGCCACGATCTGGCGCAGGCCGCGGCGGTGGCAAAGGAGTTGGCTGAACCTGGCTCCGGCGGCGCAGCCTCGTCATCCCGCAAGCGGCGTCGCAAGGCTGGGAAGATGATTTCCTGAATTCCGAACGCTCATTCGGACAAGATGTCGCGCCCGTTGCAAAATGAGACGGGTTGGTAAGTTTCGAGACGAGCCGGCATGACGGTCACGTCAAGCCGCTAACTACGGTCCAGGCGCAGAAAATCGCGGCCTGGCGCTCCTCCCGGACATTCTTGTCACGGACGCTCCCAAGGCTTGCAGAACAAGACACGGTCGGGAGATTCAGTCCGCGATGGCAAGGTTCGGTCACAGCAAGATCACGGACGGCACAGCGCCGCGCGTTGAAGGATTTCACCCTGACCGCAGGTCTTTGCTCTCGCTCGGCCTGGGCGCAGCTCTCTCCGCCACCGGGCTGCGTCCTGCGCAAGCGCAAGACTACCCCGCACGTCCGATCCAGGTGCTCGTGCCCTTCGCAGGCGGCAGCGCCAGCGACGTCATCACGCGCATCCTCCTTAACCGCATGTCGGCGTCATTGGGACAGGCCTTCGTGGTCGACAATCGCCCCGGAGCCGGCGGCAATATCGGTACCGCGGCCGCTGCACATGCCGCCCCGGACGGCTACACGCTGCTGATGAGCACCTCCGGCCCACTGGCCGCGAACCGATCATTGTACAAGGAGCTGCCCTACGATCCGCTGAAGGATCTTGCCCCGATCGGGCTGTTTGCCACGCTGCCGAATGTCATTGTGATCAATTCGAGGCTGCCGCCAAAATCGCTGCGCGAGCTGATCGAGTACACCAAGGCGCGCCCGCGGGAGCTGAACTACGGGACGGTCGGAGTCGGCTCGTCGCAGCACCTCGCTGCCGCCTATTTCGAGCAGCTCACGGGCACCGAGATAACCCACGTTCCTTATCGCAACATCGCCGCTTACACGCCGGACTTCATCGCGGGCCAAGTCCCGCTGGGCTTCCAGCTCTTGCCGAACGTCATCGGTCTGATCAGGAGCGGCGACGCGCGCCCGCTCGCGGTTGCCAGCGACAAACGCATGACGGCGCTGCCGGACGTGCCGACCGCGGCCGAGGCTGGCCTGAAGGATTACGAGAGCGCGGCGTGGCTTGCCCTGCTCGCGCCCGCGGGCACCGGCACCGCCGTTATCGACAAGCTCTATGCCGCCATGATCGAAGCCATGAACGATCCGAAGGTGCGTACCCTCCTGGGGGAGCAGGGCGCCGAGCCCCTGGTAATGGACCCCCGAGGTCTTAAGGATTTCATGACCGCGGAAACCAAGAAATGGGCCGGGATCATCAAGAAGATCGGCATCGAGCCGATGTGACTTACAGCTTTTGGGTAGTCGTCAGCCGCTTCCGCGTGATCCGCTATCCGCGCTCTGCTCGCCCAAAGCTCGCTCGCTGACCGGCCCGCGCCTGGCTCAACGCTGCGGCGCTCGCGGTATGAGCTCGCGTTACGGCAGATTGTCCCGCAGAAAAATGTCGATGCGGATGCGCTCCTGGTCGGCGCTGATTGGCTCGCCCGAACAGTGCGCGAGCAGAATGCGTGCCGCGGAGCGCGCCTCGTGCCCGGGATCCTGATTGATCACGGCATCGAGGGTGCCGCGAACCAGGAAACGCCGTGTGTATTGGGTCAGCTCATGGGTAATCCAGACCACTTCGCGAGCGCGGCCCGAAGCCTCGAGCGCATCGGCGATGCCGCGGTTTCCGGCACCGCAGCAGTATATGCCGCGAAGATCTGCATGGCGCGCCAGCAGCGCGGCCGTGAGCTCCCGTGTGCGATCGCTGTCGTCGCGGCCCTCGATGACCGGCAGCGCGGGCAGGTTTGGATACTCGCTGGACAGGATCTGGTGGAAACCGAACTGCCGTTCGGTGTGATCGCGCAGCGACAGCGACCCCGCGATCACCGCGACCGTCCCCTCGCGCCCGGCGAGGAAGCGCCCCATCAGCGTCGCGGCAGTGCGGCCTGCGGCGGGATTGTCGATGCCGACATAGTGCAGGCGGCGCGAGCTTGGCGCGTCCGACACGAGGGTCACCACGGCGACCCCGCGTCCGACGAGCTCGTCGATCGCGGCCCGAACCCTGGGATGATCGAGCGCGATGACGGCAACACCCTGGTAGGCCGGCGACAGGGTCTCCAGCGCGCCGGCAAGCACATCCGCATCGAACACATCGACATGGAGAATGTCGATGAAGCCGCGCTGGCCGGCGAGCCAGTCCGCGGTGCGCAGGACCTGCTCGCTCAGATTGGTCATGAAGCTGTTGCTGCCGGTCGGCAGCACGAAGGCGAAGCGGAATGTTTGCCCACGGGCGAGCCGCGCGGCCGCGACGTCGGCGCGATAGCCGAGTTTTGCCACCGCGGCCTCGACACGCGCGACGGTCTTGGCGCGCACGCCCTCGCGCCGGTTGACGACTCGATCGACGGTCGCAAGCGAAACGCCGGCCGCACGCGCGACGTCCTCGAGCGTGGCACGAATCACCGGCTGCGTCGCCCCACCCGTCATTCGCGCGCCGCCCACAGCATGCCGCGGGTCATCAGTGTCCGGATCTCCGGCACGTCGAGCTCGTAGGCACGGTGGCCGAGCGAGGAATAGAACACCCTGCCCGCGCCGTAGCGCTTCTTCCAGACCACGGGCATCACCACACCCTCGATCCACGGCGCGTGTTCGCCGGTGAAGGTCGTCGTCGCCAGCACCTCGTTGGCGGGGTCGACATGCATGTAATACTGCTCGGAACGATGTTCGAAACTGTTCAGGCCCTTCATGATGGGGTCATCCGGCTTCGTCAAGTCGACCTTGTAGTCGATGATGTTGCCGGGATGGGCAACCCACTGCCCGCCGCACATGAATTGGTAGTCGACCGAATCGCGGAACGCATCGCACATGCCACCATGATGACCGGCGAGCCCGACGCCGCTCCGCACCGCCGCGCAGAGATTGAGCGCTTCCGCCTTCTCGATCTTCGACATCGTGTAGATCGGGATGATCAGCGACATGTCGTGGATCGCGGGATCGGCGAATGCCGCCGTCGTCGTCTCGATCCGCACCTCGAAGCCTTCCGCCCTCAGCCAGCCGCGAATCATCGAGGCGCAGAGATCCGGATCGTGTCCCGGCCAGCCGCCCCATACAATCATTGCCTTGCGCATGGTCATTCCCTCAGTCGATCTGTCCCGTTTCACGTCCCGCCGGCAGCATCGCCGGCCGCTCGACGCTGCTCTCGATCTTGACGCGGCGCCCTTCATCGGCGGAGGTCTGGAACGCCTCCATCACCTCCAGCACGTGGAACGCAAGCGCGCCGCTGGCGCGGTGCGGTCGGTTGTTCAGGATCGCGGACGCCATGTCGGCGACCCCGATGGAGCGGAACTCGCCTTCGACATGGCCGTGCGTCAATGGCATTGCTTCCCATTCGCCACCGGTCCTGGCGAGGTGCACCTCGCCGCCGAAGCGGTTCGGGTCCGGCACCTGCAGGCTGCCCTTGTCGCCATAGATCTCGATCGGCGCGTGCCGGTGCTTCGGTACATCAAAGCTCATCGCGATCGAGATGACCGCTCCGCTCTCGAATTCAAGCGTGCCCGCGACATGGGTCGAAACCTCGACCGGGATCAGCGTGCCGTTCATCGGCTGGCTGGTGACCAGGCGCTCCGATTTCGGCCGCGCGGTTGAGCCCATCACGCTCGCGACCGGGCCGAGCAATTGCACGAGATCGGTGATGTAGTACGGCCCCATGTCGAGCATCGGCCCGCCGCCGCGCAAGTAATAGAAGCCCGGCGCCGGGTGCCAGCGCTCATGGCCGGGGCAGCCGAAGAAGGCACTGCCCGCCACCGGCGTGCCGATCGCACCGTCGTCGATCAGCTTGCGGGCGGTCTGATGCCCGCCGCCAAGGAACGTGTCGGGCGCGCAGCCGACGCGCAGGTTCTTCTGTGCGGCGAGATCGATCACCTTGCGGGCTTCGGCGGCGTTGATGCCGAGCGGCTTCTCGGAATGGACATGCTTTCCGGCATTCAGCACTGCGAGACTGACATCCGTGTGTGCCAGCGGCACCGTGAGATTGATGACGACCTCGACGTCATCGCGTTTGAGTAATTGATCGACCCGCATCGCCGGCAGCCCGAAAACGGCACCCTGCCGCTCCGCGACTTCACTGCGCATATCGGCGAGCGCCCTGACCTCCATGACCGGGAAGCGTTGCGCCGCCTTGAGGTAGGCGGTGCTGATGACACCGCAGCCGATGATTCCAATTCCGACTTTTCTCATTGTGATCTCCGTAAGGGTCCATTCATCCCTTGACCGCACCCGCAGTGAGGCCGGCAACGATGTGCTTCTGCGCCAGAAGGAAGAGAATGATCGTCGGCAGGATGGTCAACGTGATGAAGGCCAGGATCAGGTGCCATTCGGACGAATACTCGCCCTGATAGACCATGATGCCGAGCGGCCAGGGATAGAGCGCATCCGTGTTGAGCATCACCAGCGGCAACAGATAGGCGTTCCAGCTGTTGACGAAGGTGATGGTCCCGACGGTCGCCAGGATCGGCCGCGACAGCGGCAGCGTCACATAGCGGAAGAACTTGATGTAGCTGCAGCCGTCGACCAGCGCAGCCTCGAGCAGTTCGTAGGGAATGTCCTTGAAGAACCGCCGCAGCAGCAGCACGCTCATCGCGAGGCTGAAGGCCACCTGCGGCAACGCAACGCCGAAATAGGTATCGAGCAGCCCGAGATCGCGCACCTTGATGAACAGCGGAAGCACCGCGGTCGCCGCCGGAAACAGCAGGCCGAGCGTGAGATAGCTCAGCAGCATCGAGCTGCCGTAGAACTTGACATGGGCAAAGGTGAACGCCGCCATCGATGCGGTGATCAGGGTCAACACCACCGCGAGCGAGGATATGATCAGCGAGTTGCGCAGGAGCTGCCAGTAGCGCGCGGAGAACAGGATGTCGGAGTAATTCTGCCATTCCCATTGACGCGGCAAACCGAACGGGTTGACGCGCAATTCGCCGAGCGATTTGAAACCGCCGAGCAACGTCGCGAGCAGCGGCACCAGCACGAAGATGGCCACGATGGCGAGGAACACGGCCTTGAACAGCACGGCAGGATCGACCGGGTTGCGGGAAATCTTCGCACTATTCATCGCGCATGAACCAACGCTTGTAGGTAAAGGCAAAGGTCACGCAGATCGCGAACAGGATGACGCCGATGGCGCTGCCATAGCCGACCCGCATGCGCGAGATGCCGTTGTTGTAGAGGAAGCTCACCATCGTGTTCGAGGAGTCCGCAGGCCCCCCGCGTGTCAGCGGCATGACGAGGTCGAACAGCTGCAGCGAGCCGACAATGGCGAAAAACACCGAGAGGCGGATCGTCGGATAGAGCAAGGGAATGACGACATGGCGCAGGGCTTGCAACCTTGTCGCCCCGTCGATGCGCGCCGCCTCGATCAGGCTCTTGTCGAGACTCTGGAGCGCCGCGATGAACAGCATCATGTGGAAGCCAAAATACTTCCACACGATCACGATCAGCACGGCCAGCATCGACGTATCGGTCGAGGCCAGCAAATGCGGCGGCTCGGCGCCGAAGCTGCGCCAGATCGAGGCGACGAGGCCGTAGTCGCCGTCATAGACGAAGCTGAAGATCAGCCCGGTCGCGATCTCGGCCAGGATATAGGGCATGAAGAACAGCATGCGCAGCGCCACCGACCCGCGAAAGCGTTCGGCGAGCATCAAGGCGAGCGTCAGCGCGAGCGGAAGCTGGATCGCGAGCGAGACCGCAATAATCAGCCCATTGTTGCGCAGCGCGAGCCAGAAGGCGCGCGTCTCCAGCACGAAGCGGTAATTGTCGAAGCCGATCCAGTTGGTCGGCCTGCCGAACCCGTTCCAATTGAAGGCCGAGTACCAGGCGGCCTCGCCGATCGGCAGCACCACGAACAGCGTGAACAGCAGCAGCGCCGGCGGCAGGAACAGGATCAGGACCGTGAAGCGGCCGTCCCAGGCCGGGCCGCGGACCGCGAGCGAAGAGAACGGTGTCCCCGCAACGCCAATCGCGGGCGAATTCGCGATACGCCGCGCCACCGTCAGTTGCCCTGCTTCCACGCCGCCTCGATCGCCTTCGCCGCATTCTGCGGGCTCATGCTGCCACCGGCGATCTCCGCGGTGACGTCGTTGACGACGCGGCCGACCGACGGACCAAGGCTCTGGTCATAGAAGTTCTGGTGGTAGTTCGACTTCGCCAGATTGGCCGCGATCAGCTTCATGAAGGCACTGTTGAGACCAGCGTCCGCGCCCTGCACCACCGGGATGATGAAGTTACCCGCCGCAAGCCGCGTCTGCACGTCCTTCGAGACGAAGTACTTCAGGAAATCGACCGCCTCCTTCGGCGAACCTTTCGTGACCAGCCAGCCGGTAATGCCGCCGAGCGTGTCGGTCGGCGCGCCCTTGCCGCCGGCCACCACCGGGAAGTCGAACCAGCAGATCTTGTCTTCGCTCAATCCGACCTTGTCGGCGGCGAGAGCGCGCTGCAAATGATAGACAGTGCTGATCGCGAGCGTCATCGCCGCCTTGCCGTCGCCGAAATAGCCGACGGCCTGCGGGTTCTTGAAGCCAAGGAAGCCATTCTGGAACGGCTGGAGATCGACGAGCTGCTTGAACAGCTCGCCGGATTTCTGGAAGGTCTCGCCGGCGAAGCCGCTGTCCTCGCCGCGCAATGCCGCGTCGAATGCCGGCTTGCCGCCGATGCGCACCGCAAGATGGGTCCAGTAGAAGTGCAATGGCCATTTGTCGGCGCCGCCCACCACGATCGGGGTCACACCGGCGGCCTTCAACGTCTTCACCGCCGCAAGCAGATCGTCCCAGCTCTTGATCCCGGCAGGATCGACTTTCGCCTTGGCCATCAGCTCCTTGTTGCAGAGGAAGCCGACCTGCGACAGCGCGGTCGGCAGACCATAAACGCGGCCGTTAGCGGTGAACGCGGCGAGCGCGGCCGGCGTGAGACTGTCGCTGTAACCCTTCACCTGTTCGGTGATGTCGTCGAGAACACCTGCCTCGATCTGGGTCTTCAGGACGCCGCCGGCCCAGCTGTAGATGATGTTCGGGCGATCCTTGGATTGCAGGATGGTCGGCAGCTTGGCCTTGTAGGCTTCGTTCTCGAGAAACTGCATCTCGACCTTGACGCCAGGATGGGAGGCCTCATAGGCGCGCGCGACCTCCTCCCAGATTTTCACCTGGGCCGGATTTGCCTCGATGTGCAGCCACTTTACGATCGTATCGGCTGCGGCGGCGTCGGCCAAGAGCAAGCATGCGGCAGCGGCGAGTCCCAGCTTCCGGAGCAGTCTCATCACATCTCCTCCCGACCGATCTTATTCTTTGCCGCGATCCTGCTCCCGATTTTTGAGGTACGCAACTAAAATTCTGATCTACGTACCTCAGAAGCAAGCACGCGCATTCGCCAATGCGCTCGATGTTGTCGTTAGCAATGCGACAATGTTGATTTCAGCCGCTCGCGGCCGGCAAGCCCGTCGTCTGCTGCGGCACGCCGGCGCGGTCGACAAGCAGATCCGTGAGTCCCGCCCCCAGCCACATGCCGCCGAGCACGAGCCAGGCGGTGAGTGCGAATACGGAGGCACCAGTCACGCCGGCGCCGACCGCGCAGCCGCCGGCAAGCATCGCGCCAAACCCCATCAGCACCGCCCCTAACAGGTAGCGCCGCATGCCGAGCCCGTCCGAAAATCCCTCAAGCTTAAGTTCATGTGCGCGCGCCGCGGCCAGAAACGAGCCGAGGAATACGCCGGGGACGATGCCGAGGTCGAAGCCGAGCCGAAGCTGCGCGCTGTTGATCACCAGCATCAAGAGCTCGGCCGACGGACGGCTGAAGGTGAGGCTCTTCAAGGTCACCGGCGCGAAGGAAGCCTGCGACAGTTGGTAGGTGAAGAGCCAGCCGGCGACGACGGCCGTTCCGGTCGCAATCGCGGCAAGGATCAGCCGGCGCGGCAACCGGCTGCGAAAGGCGAAGGCCAGCCCCGCAATCAGCCACAAACCTCCGAATGCAAGCTTCTCGGGCGTGCCGGCACCGAACATGGCCATGATGTCGCGCGACGGACCGCCATCGACCAGCCACAGGTTGGTCACCCATTCACGGGCGGGCGACAGCAGGCCGCGATAGGAGGCTTGCGCGGTCACCGCAAACACCAGCCCCGACAACAACGCCCGGAGATTGCCATTGGCCGAGAGCACCAGCAGCCGGCTGGCGCAGCCCCGCGCCAAAATCATCCCGCAACCGAACATCACACCGCCCAGGAGAGCGCCGGAGATGCTGCCCTGCTGCGCGAGCTGGCGCGCCTCGGATATGTCGAGCCAGCCGAGCGCGACCAGGCCTTGCGTACCCACCAGCGCCGCGGCAAAAGTCAGGAGCCAGACGGCAAGGCGCGGCCCGCCCTCGCCTCGGGAAAATTCGACCGCCGCGGCACGCAGACAGAAGCGGCTGCGCTGCGCGAAGAACCCGAACAGACCTCCGACCATGAGGCCGCCGAACCATGACAGCGGATCTTCACCCAAGAGATCGATGATCGGCGTCAGCACGTCCGCCTCGGCTGTTGCTGCGAGCATGCAATTCTAGCGATCGCGTCGTCGCGTCCCATGAGCCAGATCAAAGCTCGACGTCGCAGGATGCCGGAACACAGCGGCCTCAGGGGTGCAAATAGGCAAATCCCTGCTGTTGGAACTCGACGAGCCGCACCACGCCCTTCTCGGCCACCACGAAACCGGGCGTGAGATCGTCCAGCTTGACGCCCTGCGCCTTCATCGTGTTGGCGCAGGCATCGAAGCCGACGCCGGCATCGACGAGCTTCGTCATCATCGCAACGGTGTGGTCCTGCGCCGCGAGCGCGTGGAAGGCACGCAGCGCCGGTCCGTGCACGACCAGCCTGATGTCGGCCTTGCCGGGTCCACCGACGCCGTCGACATGGTTCTGCAGATTGCCCAGAACAAAGACGACACGATCGGCATCGGCCAGATGATAGACGACGCGCTGTCGCGCGGCCGTTTCCGTCGCCGCCGACGCCTGGCGCACCGCGAACGCACCAAACAGCCCGGCAAGGCTCGCGCCAAGCATGGATCGACGCTGCATGGTCCCTCCTATCGTGCCTGCTTGATGAACTCGGCGATTCGATCGGCAACGTCTTCCGCGAACAGGTCGCGGAAGAAATGATCGGCATCCTCGATCTTGTCGAGATGCACCCTGCCCCCGCTCGAACCGGCAAGCGACGTGAAGGCGGCCGCCACGTCGGGCACGACGGTGTCCTTGGTCGCGGCGAGCACCAGCACCGGCAGCTTCACGCGCGCCACCAGCGCGGCCGTGTCCTGGCCGGCATCGGGACCGTAGAATGACGCAAAGGCCCGCGCGAAAACCACGGCATTGCGGCAATAGACGAAGCCCGGCACGTCCATCCACTCCCCGCCCCGGCCCGCCGCAACCGCTTTCGTCGCCAGCTCCAGAACCGGCTCGAGCGGCTTGCCATAGGTCTTGGCATAGGAGGCGCGCAGATCGGCCTCGGCTTTTGCGGTCACCGGCGCCAGCAGCACCCCACCCGCCACCGGCGAAGTCTCGTTCGCTGCAAGATACCGCGCCACCTGGTTGCCGCCGCGCGAATGGCCGAACGCGAAGACGAGCCGGGACATGCCCCTCGCCCGCGCGACCCAGGCGCCGATCTCCGCGACTGCATCCTCAACGACATAATCATGCCGTGCGGTACAATCGTACATGCCTTTGCGGCGATCGAGCCCCAGCGACAGCGTGTGGGCGAGCGAAGCGATGCCGCGCTGCTCAAGCGCCTTGGCAACGCCCTGAATGACCTCCATGTCCTTGTGCGCGAGCGTGCCGTGGGTCATTACGACGAGCGGCGTGTCCGGTGTCATCGCGGCTGGCGTGCGCAGTGTCGCGAGCGTGGTGCGGCCGTCGACCGACAATTCGAGCTCCTGTTCGGCCGCATATGCGGACCCTGCGAACGCGAGCAAGGCGGTCAGTCCTATCAACCATCGCATCAGCGGCTTTCTCCTCAGGGCCGGACAATCGTCCAGTTCTTCTCCGCCAAATCCATCAGCGCGGCAACCCCGACCTGCGTGACGCTGACGCCCTCAATCAGCGGCGGCCGCTTGTCCTCCTTCGTCGCCAGCGTCTCCAGCGTGTTGCCGCAAGCGATGAAGCTCACATTGGGCATCGATTTCAGGAAGTTCGCCAGGCGCTCCTTCACCGGCGAGCGGTCCTGAAGCAGCATGTCGAGGCCGCCGTTGAAGGCAACCACTGCGATTTCGACGTCCTCGCCCTGCCCCGAATAATGCCGCGAGACGTTGGCCGCAACATCGAGCACGGCGCGCATCTTGACCGGGTCGTCGTCGCTGATCTGCAGCGCGAGCCTGTGGGGTTCGGCCGCCTGGGCCACGGCCGGATGGATTACGATGAGCGAGCCAACAGCGAGAGCCGCATGCAGCAGCGCGCGGCGGCTCGCCCGGCCGTGTCTCACTCCACGCCCCGCGACTTCTTCTCCTTGCCGTCCTCGGGCGTCACGTCGATGGCGGCAGCGCGCCCCGTGATCTTCACCGGGGCAATGCAGTTCTTCATGCAGGGGTCTTTCTGCCAGAACGACTTCTCGCTGGTGGCGCGGTCGTCCATCACGAACCCCTGCTCGTTCGGCATCTTGATCGTCGCAAGGGTCTTCTTGTTCAGCTCGAAGTTCTGATCGGTGACGACGTCGTTCAGATAGAGGACGTAAGCGACCAGCGCATAATATTCATCGACGGACAGGGATCCCGTATTGCCATAAGGCATAGCGTGACGGACGTAGTCAAACACGGTGGACGCGTAGGGCCAGTACGAGCCGACCGTCTTGACCGGGTTGTCAGACGTCAGTGAGCCCTTGCCGCCGGCCAGCACCGGCCAGCGGCCGTTGCCCTCGCCGAACTCGCCGTGGCAGGACGAACAATTGTCCATGAACAGCTTTTCGCCCTGCATGGCCGTGCCCTTGCCTTCCGGCAGGCCCTGACCGTCGGGCCGCACGTCGATATCCCAGCCGTGGATCTCGTCCGCGGTCGGCGCGCGGCCAATGTGATAGCGTGGACCGCTCTTGGCGTCCGCCTTCTGCTGCGCGAGCGCCGGCACGCTCAGCGCGCATGCGAGCAGCGCGGCTGCAGTGAACTTAAGCGACTTCGACATTCTCGACCTCACCATTGGCCTGCACATGCCAGGTCTGGATGCCATTGTTGTGATAGATGGAGTTGACGCCGCGGATCTTGCGCAACTCCGCCTTGCTCGGCTGCGCGTAGCCGGTTTCGTCCTGCACGCGCGATTGCAGCAGCAGCGGCTCACCGTTCCAGTCGAACTCGTAGTAAAAACGCGTCAGCGCCTTGTCGAGAACGGGCCCGTCGAGCCGCGCCGGCCACCAATTTCGGCCGCCGTCGAGTGACACGTCCACGCGCTTGACCTTGCCGTTGCCGCTCCAGGCCAGACCCGAGACGATGGTAAAGCCTTTGCCGTGCTTGATCGGCGCTTGCGGGCTCGGGCTCGTGATCACGGACTTGGCGTCCATCGACCAGGTGAAGCGGCGCGCCTTGCCGTTCGGCATGAGGTCCGTGTATTTCGACGTCTCCTCGCGGGTGTGCCAGGGCTGGTCGCCGACCTTGATGCGGCGCAGCCACTTGACCCAGAGATTGCCCTGCCAGCCCGGCACCACGAGCCGCATCGGATAGCCCTGCTCGGGATAGAGCGCCTCGCCGTTCATCTTGTAGGCGATGATGCAGTCGTCGAGCGCTTTCTCGATCGGCAGGCTGCGGTCCATCGCCGCCGCGTCGGCGCCTTCGACCAGCAGCCACCTGCCGCTCGCCTTGACGCCGGCTTCCTCCAGCAGGGTGCGCAGCGAGACGCCGGTGTACTGCACGCAGTGGATCATGCCGTGGGTGAACTGGCAGCCATTGAGCTGGGCGCCGCGCCATTCCATGCCCGAATTCGCCGCGCATTCCATGAAGTGGATGCGGTTGACGCGCGGATAGCGCTTCAACTCCTCCAGGGTGAGAATGAGCGGACGCTCGACCAGCCCGTGGATCATCAGGCGATGATCGGCCGGATCGATCTCGGCGATGCCGCCGTGATGCCGCTCGAAACAGAGGCCGTTCGGGGTGATGATGCCTTCGAGCTCATGCAGCGGCGTGAAACTCACCGAGGATTCGCGCGAGGCGGTCAGCCATTCGACGTCGCGCCGGACGACGTCCTTCTCGAATTTCGACGGCTTACCATACGGACGCACCGCGACGCCCTCGCCGAGCGACTTGGTCCATTCCGGCACATTGGGCGGCTGGTTGGCGGGATTTCCGCCTGCGGCCGCCGGCCTTGCCAGCATCGAGGCTGCGACGCCGGCGCCGGCGGCCAGGAAGCTGCGACGGGATTGACTGTCCATCTTCGACATCGCTTCTTACGCTCCGGTAACTTTGACGGCCCGGTTGGGCTCGAGCCGAACGGTTTTCTGTCGCGTCAGGTAATTCGCGACGACGTCCCAGATCGGCGGCCCTTCGGTTCCTTCGTTGACGCTGGCCCAGCCGGCGACCTGATATTCCCTGGCCGGATCGATCGGCGCGCCGGTCTTGACCATCTGCATGTCCGAGATGCGCTGGCCCTGCGGCTTGGCGACGTCGATCGCGTAGGACAATCCGCCGATCCGCACCATGTCGCCGCCCTGCTGATAATAGGGGTCGACGTTGAAGAGATTGTCGGCGACGTCCTCAATGATCTCCTTCAGCCGCGCGCCGGTCATGCCCATGCGGTAGACCGCGGGATAGGTGATCGCGGTGGCGTTGGTAACGTCCTCAAAGGTGATGTCCTGCCCCGGCAGCACGCTGGTGCCCCAGCGGAAACCGGGCGAGAGTGCGATCTCGGCATCGCGCTCCTGCAGCAGCGCCTGGCAGATCAGATCGTCGAACGTGCCGTTGAAATTGCCGCGCCGGTAGAGCAGCGAGTCGGTCTTGCCGAGCACCTTGGCCAGATCGGACGCGAAAGGCTTGCGGACCTCGGCGATCTTCGCGGCCATCTCGGCGTCCGCCGTGATCACATCGGAGAACAGCGGAATGAGCTTGTACCTGAAAGCCTTGATCTCACCGTCGCGGACATCGAGATCGAGCCGCGAGACGAACTTGCCGGAGGAGCCCGAGGCGATCAGCAGGGTCTTGCCGACTTTGACGGCCTCGGGCAAAGCGTCATGGGTATGCCCGGTCAGGATGACGTCGATGCCCTTGACGCGGCTCGCGAGCTTGCGGTCGACGTCAAAGCCGTTATGCGAGAGCAGCACGACGAGCTGCGCGCCGCCCTTGCGCGCCTTGTCGACTTGCGCCTGGACGTCCTCCTCGCGCACGCCGAACGACCAGTTCGGAATCATCCAGCGCGGATTGGCGACCGGTGTATAGGGGAAGGCCTGGCCGAGCACCGCGATCTTGACGCCGCCACGCTCGATCATCGTCGAGGGGTCGAACGCCGCCTCGTTCCATTCGGTGTCGCGGATATTGAGGCCGAGGAACGGGTAGCCGAGGCCTTCGATGGCCTGCTTGACCCGCTCGCTGCCGTAGGTGAACTCCCAATGCCCGGTCATGGCGTCGGGCTTGAGCAGTGCCATGCAGTCGATCATGTCCTGGCCGCGCGTCTTCAGTGACGACCATGAGCCCTGCCAGGTGTCGCCGCCGTCGAGCAATGCGACCTTGTCGCCGCGCTCGGCACGGATCGCCTTGATCACGGTCGCGGCGCGGTCGAGGCCGCCGATCCGGCCATAGCTCTTGGCGAGCGCCTCGAAATCCTCCGAGCTCAGGGCATAAGCCGCCGACGAGCCGGGCGCGATGCCGAAGCGGGCGAGAAACTCCTTGCCGGTGACGTGCGGCGGAAGGCCCTTGGCCTCGCCCACGCCGAGATTGGTCGAGGGCTCGCGGAAATAGAGCGGCATCAGCTGGCCGTGGATATCGGTCACATGCACCAGCGTGACGTTGCCGAGCGGCTCGAAGGCCAACAATTCCTTTTCGGTCAAGCGCTGCTGGGCGAACGCACGGGTCAGGCTGGAGCCCACACCGGTCGAAAGTCCCGCCGTTGCCGCGGCAACCTGAATGAACTCGCGGCGAGAGATCATGCGCAACACTCCTGCAAGCTCAACGTTTCAGTTGCGCACCGATGGCGTCTCGACCGGAAGGCCGATGCCGCGCCAGGCCACATAGAGCTCGAGCGCGAGGAACTCGTCCGATAGCGGCTTGAACGGCTCGGCGCGCACGTCGAACATGCAGCCTTCGAATCGCTCATGCAGTGGCACCAGGCGCTGGTCGCGCAGCCGATAGGTCGGAAAACCGTTGGTCTGGCCCTGGCTCAGGAAGTCCGCGCGCATGAACTTGCCGTTGTTGCGCTCGTGGCAGGACTCGCAGGCGAGATCGAGTTGGCCGTAGCGCGTGTAATAGATCTGCTTGCCGCGCTCGAACCAGGGCGACATCGGCCCGTCGGTCTTCACCGAGACTTTCATGCCGTGCGATTGGTAGCGCACGAACGCTGTCATGTCGGTCAGCTCACGGGATTTGAATTTCCAGGACTCGGCCTTCATGTGCTCGCTGCGGCAGATGTTGATGCGCTGTTCGAGATTGACCGGCTTCTTCAGCTTGTCGTCCCATTTCGGCATGGCGGCGCCGACGCCCTTCATGCTGGTCTCGGCCTCGCCGTGACAGCTCATGCAGGACTTGCCCTCGCTGCCCTCGACCTTCTTCCAGACGTCAGCCGCGCGCTCCACGGCGAGGAAGCCCGGATTTTCGAGATCGTCGTCCTGCAGCGCGCGGGTCTCCTTGCTGCGAAATTCGTAGCCGGAGATGATGGTCTTGAAGACGTGGCCGGGCGGAGCCGCGATGCCCTTGCGCTCAGCGTCCTCGGCGACCGCGAGCGTCGCAACCGACGCGGCGGCCGCGACCAGAGCGGCCAACCCAACATATCGTCGCGCCATTGCGTGCCTCCCTCAATGCGCGATGCGCATTATGCCTTGAGCGCAATCTTCTCTTCAGCCGTGATCACCGTGCCATCGTCGTCCGTCCAGGAGAACTTGAACGTGCCGGCTTCGTCGACCCGCGCGTCGAACTGGACGTAGGGATTGGCCGAGATCGCAGGCTCGAGCGCGCAGGAGAACACCGGCTTTCCGTTGAACTCG
The DNA here is from genome assembly GCF_014198295.1 of Bradyrhizobium sp. CIR18. Classification (NCBI taxonomy): domain Bacteria; kingdom Pseudomonadati; phylum Pseudomonadota; class Alphaproteobacteria; order Hyphomicrobiales; family Nitrobacteraceae; genus Bradyrhizobium; species Bradyrhizobium sp. CIR18. The sequence continues at coordinate 354,317 of NZ_JACIHF010000004.1, forward strand.
CAGGCGAACTTGTTGATGATCTTGCGCGGAATGGCCTTGCCCTGCGCGTCCTTGCGCTGGCCGGATTCCATGACATGCGAGACCAGGGTCTTGATCTGGATCACCTCGCTTTTGGCCGCTTCCTTGGGAAGCTTGATGCGCGGTTTGTCTGCCATTGTTCCTCTCCTGACGCCCTAGCCGCCGCAGCCGCCGATGGTGACCTTGACGGTCTTCTGCTCCATGAACAGCGAACCGTCACTCATCTTCGCGACCGCAATCACGTTCTGCGTGGTCGCAAGCCGGATCCGGATCGAAGCTTCCGCCTTGCCCGACAGCGGCGTAAACGACAGCGTCGCCACGCCCGCATTGGGGTTGCCGTCGGCGATGATCAGAACGTCTTTCACATAGGCGTCTGCCGTCATCGGGCTCTCGATGTTGATCGAGAGCGGCACGGTGTTGCCGTTCTCCGCGATCTCCGGCAGGTCGAGCGCGATCTTGCCCTTGGCAGGCTGCTTGCCGCCGGTGAACGTCTCGATCCACTTCGCCGCATCGCCCGTCACTTCGGCATCGGCTGCGATGGGCATCAGCGTCAGCACGACGAAGCCGCCCCCGAGCGCAAATGCCTGCCGTCGATTGATGGCTCTCATTCCTGATCCTCCTCGCCGTCAGTTCAGCGTCTTGAGAAAAGCGATGACGTCCTCGACCTGCGCGGCCGTCAAAATGGACTTGCCGACGAACTCCGGGCGCACCCGGCTGAGGCCATCATTCCTGAAGAACGCCGGCATGACGGTGTCGGTGAAGATGCGCTTGGGGTCGGCGATGATGAGGCGCAATTGCTCCTCGGTGTAGCGGCCGGCCACGCCGTCCAGCGACGGACCGAACTCGCCGTGGAAATCCTCGGACTTCAGGCTGGTGACCTGGTGGCAGGCCAGGCAATTGCCGAGCGTGCGCGTCAGAAACACCTTCTTGCCGGCGGCGGCATTACCGGGCGCGCCGGTCAGGGATTTCGGCAAGGAGTCGTTGACGATATCGAGCCTGATCGGCTCCTTGTTCGGATCTTGCGCCAGAGCGCTTCCGGCCGACAGACAAAGTGCAAACGCAGCTGCAAGCGAGCGCCGCATGTTCCCTACCCTCGGATCGCGGGGTGACGCCCGCTTGGTCACGATGGACTCACAGTCCATCAAATTCAGTTATTATGATATGTTCATATAAACGCTGGCGTCAAGCGGAATTCGACGGCGTTCCGCATCAGCCGTTCGCGGCCAGAAAATCCCGGAACGAGCCGCGCTCGTAAGCGCGCTCCCGCACGAAGCGAAACATCGCCAGGAAGTGCGGCGGCTTGAGATAGCCGGGTGCCCGCGCCACCTCGCGCGCCATTGCATCCTTTGTTTCGAGGCCATCGGCGGATGGTGGAAAGAACTGAAAGGTCGGCGTGAACCGGATCCCGTATTTCTGGGCGAGCTCTTTCTCTGTTAATTCCTGGCGGTCGAAGTCCGTCACCTTGCGCGAGCCGATCAGGTTGAGCTGCAACACCTCGAAATTGTCGCGGATATAGCTGGCGATGCCGGCATCGGCGAAGTTCACAAGATGCGTCTCGCGGCAATAGGGGCAGCCGCGCAGCTCCCACACGATGGCAAGCCGCTTGCCGCCGGCCGCAGCGCCCTCCAGATCCTCGCGCAGATCGAGGAAGCTCTGCAGAAACCAGGGCTCGTGATAGAGCCCGTCTTCTCCGACGGCGGGCTCGGCCGCCGCCACGCCGCGGCCGGCCAACGCCGCGCCTGCAGCGAATGCCAGGACGCCGCGTCGCGTCGGCGTGCGAAGCGACGTCGGGGTTTCGTTCCTCGGAAAGTCTTGCGCGTTGCTCATTTTCATTATGATATTCGAATACACGAATGTGACAAGGAGATCCGATCTTGCGCTGCACCATCGTGCTGCTGGCATGGCTGGCCTCGAACGCGCTCGCGCTCGGCGCGGAAGCCGATAGACCTGCGGATTTCGCATCGGCGATGGCGCCTATCATGGCCAATCTGCGCACCGCCGCGAGCTATGCGCGCACTGGAAATTTCGCACTGGCGCAGATCGAGACGGACGAAGCGGTCGCCGGGTGGAAGCGGCTTGTGCCGAGCGCATCCGGTCCTCCACCCGCTTATGCGCCGGCCGAATTGACGCGATTTCTCGACGGAGGTCGCGAGAGACTCACGGCGATCACGGGCGCGCTGGACCGCGGAGACAATGTCGCCGCCGGCCGCGAGTTGCTTGCAGTTCGGCAGGCTTTTCACGCGCTCAGGCGTCACGCGGGCCTGTACGACCTCGGCGATTGCATCTTCGAGATTGCGCCCGCCATGGAAGCGTTGCGTATCGCCGCCACCAGGTACGGCGAACAGCCGGCATCGGCGAATGCCGAGGACACCGTCGCCGCCGCGAGCGCGTTCCGCGATCGGCTTCAACGCCGTAACGAATGGGCAAACAGCGAGATCGCCGCCCAAGGTGAATTCCGCCGCCTGATCGACGGCGCAATCGCCAGCAGCGGCGAGATCGCTCATGCCGCGATGGCGGGCGACGGCCCCCTCGTGCATCGTTATCTCATCGAGCTGCAATCCTTTGCCCAGTTGCTCGACTTCCGTTACGGCTAGCCTCAGCCGATGCTGGTCAATGCAGGAAAATGCTCGAGCAGCCATTCGGAGACCACGGGCATCAATCCGGTCAGGAACATCAGACCCGTCGCGACCAGGAATACGCCCATCGTCTTCTCGATCAGGCCGAGATGCCGGCGCACACGGCCGAGCGCGGCAATGAAGCGACTGGTGAAGGCCGCCGCGACCAGGAAGGGAATGCCGGTCCCGACCGAATAGGCGAGGAGCAGCAGTGCGCCCCGTCCGGTCGTGTCCTCCGATCCCGCCATCAGCAGGACGGCGGCGAGGATGGGGCCGGCACAGGGCGTCCAGCCAAACGCAAAGGCCAGGCCCATGACGAAAGCCCCCGCCACGCCGGCCGGGCGGTTGTCGACTTGCACGGTCGCGCTGCGATAGAGCAGCGGAATCCGAAGGAGCCCCAGGAAATGCAGGCCCATGACGATAATCAGCCCGCCGGCGACGATGCCGAGCGTCGACAGGTGCGCGGAAATGAAACGTCCCGCGATCGAGGCGGTCGAGCCGAGCGCGACGAACACCAGCGAAAAGCCCGCCACGAAGGCCAGCGCGGAGATCAGGATCCGCGGCCGCAGATCCGGCCTGTCGCCGGACAGATCCGTGACCGAGACGCCGGCCATGTAGCACAGGAAGGGCGGCACCAGGGGCAGGATGCAGGGCGACAGGAACGACAACAGGCCCGCGACGAAGGCCGCACCCAGCGTAACGTCCAAGGTCATTTCCGCCCCATCCCTAGCACATATACGAATTTAATGATATAAAGCGCCGATCGACGTTTGGAAAGCAAGTCCTTCACGAGGAAGTCTGCAAAGGCCGGTTACGCAGCATGCACAGAATCATCGTTTTGCTCGCGCTCGCCGTCGGGCTCACGCTGCCCGCCACGGCATCGCGCGCCGCCGAGCTCGTCATGTTCGAGCGCGCCGGCTGCGCCTGGTGCGCGCGCTTCAACGCCGAGATCGCCCCGATCTACGGCAAGACCGACGAAAGCCGGGCTGCACCACTGCGCCGGGTCGACCTGAACAGCCCCCTTCCCGCCGATCTCGCCGGAATCGATCCGGGTCCCTTCACGCCGACCTTCGTCGTGGTACAAGAGGGCCGTGAGATCGGGCGCATTCGCGGCTATCCCGGCGATGCCTTCTTCTTCGGCCTGTTGGACCGAATCCTGTCAAACACGGGATCGGAACCCGGGAGGTCGTGACCATCTTGCGGATTTTCTGAGAGGAACTTGACGCGATGCCGTTGCCAAAGCTGAAGGATATCGAGGGCTCCGCCGAACTCGAGCAGATGATCGAGAAGGCGCGCGAGGCCAGCGACATGCTCAAGGCGCTGTCGCACGAGTCCCGATTGCTGCTGCTCTGCATCCTCGCCGAGGGCGAGAAGTCCGTGACCGAGCTTGAGCAGTTCCTTGGCGAGCGCCAATCGACCGTCTCCCAGCAGCTCGCGCGGTTGCGGCTCGATCGGCTGGTGACGACCCGCCGCGACGGCAAGACGATCTACTACAGTCTCGCCAGCGAGGACGTCCGCAAGATTCTCACCGCCGTTTACGACGTGTTCTGCGAGCCGGTGCGCCGGCGCCGCCGGTAGTTCTCCACGCTGGATTTTCGCGCCCCACCGGCGCAGACTACCCGCAAGGCAGAACCAAAAACGAAGCGGGAGGAATGCTGAGCCCTTCGACCATAGCGTTCGCATGCGGGCTTGCCGCCGGCGCCGTGCTCGGCGTTGCCGGCCGCGCGGGTCGTTTCTGTACGCTGGCGATGCTCGAGGACGCATTCTTCGGATCGGATTTTCGTCGGCTGAAATCCTTCGCGCTGGCCGCGGCAGTCGCCCTGCTCGCGACCCAGGTGCTCGCCGCGTTCGGCATTGTCGATCTGTCGCGGTCAATCTACCTCACGGCGTCGATCGGTCTTGGCGGTGCGATCATCGGCGGGCTGATGTTCGGCGTCGGTATGGCGCTAGTCGGCACCTGCGGCTTCGGCACGCTGGTGCGCGTTGGCGGCGGCGATCTGCGCGCCATCGTGGTCTTTCTCGTGCTCGGCCTGTCGGCGCTCGCGACCATGCGCGGCATCACCGGCATGCTGCGCCTGATGCTGATCGAGCCGTTGTCGTTGCGGCTACCCGAGGGAAGCACCCAGACCTTGACGTCGCTGCTCGGCGCAGGCAGCGCGATGCGCGCGATCCTCGTCGTGGCGATGTCCGCCGCGCTCGCCTTCTGGGCCCTTGCAGATGGCAGGCTGATCCGGTCGCCGCGGCTGCTGGCCTCCGGCATTGCCGTCGGCGCCGCGATTGCGTTCGGCTGGTTTGCCACCGGATGGCTTGCCGACGACGAGTTCGACCCCGTGCGGGTCTCCTCGCTCAGCTTCGTGGCGCCGCTTGGTGACGCCATTCTCTACGTCGCCACCTTCTCCGGCGCGCGGCTCAATTTCGGCATCGGCTCGGTTGCCGGCGTCGTCGCAGGCTCGTTTGCCGCTGCGATGCTCGCGCGCGGCTTCCGCTGGGAAGCGTGCGACGACGCACGCGAGCTGAAGCGTCACATGATCGGCGCGCTGCTGATGGGCATCGGCGGCATCATGTCGATGGGCTGCACCATCGGTCAGGGCCTCAGCGCGCTGTCGACGCTCGCGGTTTCGGCACCCGTCACGATGTTGGCCATCGCCTGCGGCGCGCGCCTCGGGCTCGAGTTCACGATGACCGGCGAGTGGCTGCCGGCCGTTCGCAGACTGTTCGGGGTCTCGACCTGACGAATTCGCCTCAAGCCGGGCGACGACGGTGAGTTGGTGACGGACATGCCTTCGCAGCCTCGCGGCGCAATTCGCCCGAGCTTTGCTTCGTCTCGCTACCCTCTAAGGCCAAGAGGGCGCAGGGAAGGCCGGGTGCCGGCTCGCACCCGCGGTCCGCTGCGCGAAAAGCACACGCAGAAAGAACCGCACAGCAGCATACAGGTGGTGCCGATCACTCGGCCTTCCCTGCGCGATGGTTGGACGGCTTATGCCGTGATCTCCCGGGAGCCGACCATTCCTTCTGGCCTCCCTCGCCCCGCGAATTTGGATGATGCAGTCTGCCCGGTTGGGCTCGCTCGCATCTCCGCGAAAGGCTTGACCGTAGCAACGACGGCCAGGACCACACGGTTTTGCCGTACGCGCGTTCGCTGGTCACCACATTATCTCCCGGCCTTGTCGACGTTGCCGGAAGAATGTGGCGAGACGAACTGAACAGCGCCGCTCATCCGCACGAAGCCTCGGGCTCACAGGGACTACCCGCCCTGCCCGCGCCTCTCGTGCCGACGCTGCCGCGTCCACCGCAGACCCGGCTCGCGACAGTGACGACACATAGTCGCCCCTCTTGGGTGAGCCGGGATGGGCAACACATACGCCGAAACCGAATTTCGGTAAAGTGGAATATTTTTAGCGAAGCGGATTGACAGAGGGCGACACAGGCTCGGCCCCGGAGCCCGAGCGTAGCGACATCCCGGATCGGCGCGGGAGCGCAAGGGCCTCGTTTGCGCCTTCAGTCGTGAGCGCCGGACATTTCGTCGTGCTTCAAGTGCCGCCTGCGGATATTGCGGGTGACGATCCAGACCACCGCCACGGCAACCGGCACGAAGATCGCGGTTGCCAGCGAAGGCTCGACATGCAGGCCGCCGTCATGGGCGCCCTTGGCGAGGTAGCCGAACAGGCTGACGACGTAGTAGCCGATGGCCGCCACCGACAAGCCTTCGACCGTGCTCTGTAGCCTCAATTGCAACCGGGTACGCTCATCCATCGAGCGCAGCAGATCGCGGTTCTGCTCCTCGAGCTCGACATCGACGCGTGTGCGCAACAGATCAGCCGCGCGCGCGAGCTTGATCGACAGATCGGCCTGCCGGTCCTCCATCGTCGCGCAGGTGCGCATCGCAGGTGCCATGCGGCGGGCGAGGAAGGAGGACCAGGTCGGATAGCCCGCGATCTCGCCGCCTTCGATCACGGCGAGGCGCGCCTGCACGATGTCGTTGTAGGCGCGGCTCGCGCCGAACCGAAACGAGCTGCCGGCAGCTCCCCTTTCGAGCGAAGCCGCCAATGCGGTCAGTTCCGTCAGGAGATGGTTGTTGAGCTTGAGATCCTCGGCGCCCTGCATCTCCTCAAGCACTTCGACGAGCCGCCTACCGATATGATCGACAGCGGGCGCAAGCTCGAGCGCGGCGGGCAGACCGAGCAGCGCCAGCGTGCGATAGGTCTCGATCTCCAGCACACGCTGCACAAGGGCGCCGAGCCGGCCGGGCGAGAGGCCGTCGTTGCAAACGAGAATGCGGACGAAGCCCTGATCGTCCGTGCGAAAGTCGGATGCGACGACGGCAGGTCCGCTGCGGACCGCGGCGATGGCGAGACTGCCTCTCTCGAACAACTGCTGCGCACGCTCCAGCGCCGCCGAAGTCTGCTCGACCTCGAGCTTGACGGCGACCAGCAATTGGCCGGATTGGCGCAGAGACCGGATCAACGCGGCCGGCTCTTCACCGATCTCGCCGAACCGGCGCGCGGGCGTCTCCGGGCTGCTCAGGATCCAGGTGAAGGTGCTGAACTCCGAGTGCTGCTCCCGGCGGAGCTGGGTGGTGTCGATCGTCACCTGATGATGCTTGGTTCCGGCGTCCGGCGGCGCCTGGCCGTGCGACATGCAGAATGCCACGAAGCTCTGCCGGTCCGCCTCAGCGACCTCGCCCTGGCCGAGAAAGGCAAAGCGCAGCACCGTGACCGGCGCTGTCAGCCGGGTGAATGGGCGGGCATGCACCTCGGCCAGCACCGCACCACGCTGCGGGTGCAGTTCGAAGTCGGCGAGATCGAGGTCACGGTTCATCGACGGTCCCCCTGCTGGGCTTTCAGGCCGCGATGTGTCGCCAACCTCGCCGTTCACTACCACAACAAACCTCGCCTGCAACGCATCGCGCGTTGCGGGACCATTTTTTCGCGCGGAGACTCTCGCGGCCCATGGCCTGCCGCGACCTAGAACGTCCCGGCGATGGTAAGACGGAACGTCAACGGCTCCACGGGGTGTAGCACGTAGTCCATCACGCCGTTCTGACAGACTGAAGTTGGCGCAGTGCCCGATATGCAGAGGTTGTAGAGCGTATCGGTCTTGAGCAGCGAGCCATAGGCATAGCTGATCTGGTTCGCCCTCGTGTTGAGGAGGTTCAACACGTCGAGCTGAAGGCGCCAGCCATTGTCGATGCGATAGCCAAGGCGGCCGTTGAAAATGCTGGTCGCAGAGGAGCGGAATGCGTTGTCCTCTGTCAGAGGGCTCGACGCCAGATAGCGCCAGCGCAAAGTTCCGAACCAGCCTGTTCTCTCGCCCAGCGTGACGCCTGCCAATGCCACCATCGCCGGCGCATTCGGAATGTAGTTGCCGGGCGCGTGACCGATCTGCGCCTCGGGATAGCCGGAGAGCGAGGCATAGACGTCCGCCTGCTCGCTATCATAGCCGCGGAAGCGTGCATGGGTCATTGCGAGATCGGCGTCGATGTCGATCCAGGACGTCGGCCGGTAGTGGTTGGTCCATTCGAAGCCGTAGCGGCGGCTGGCGCGGGTCGCTGACGTATCCCCGGCATCGCCGGAGAACAGGATCTCGGAATCCTGATCGAGGATAAAGACGCTGAGCGAGGTGTCGAGGCCGGGTACGATCCTGCTGCGCACGCCGACCTCTGCACCCCTGGTGCGCACCAGGAGCGGCGATGGCGTCAGCCTCGTCGCGGGATCGCTGGGATCCTCCGCCGTGGTCGCGCCGCGGGCGTCGTTGGAGTGCATGCCGTAGCCGGCGCCGAAGAAGAATTCGGTCTGGTTGAACGGGCCGAGCACCATCCTGAATTTCGGGCTGCCGAGTACGGCGTCGGTGCGGCCGGAGTTGTTGGCATTGAACCGCGAGGTGACGTCGGCGGCATAATAGTCGCCGCGCCAGCCCAGCGTCGTCCTGAGCCAGTCGGTCCAGCGCACCGTATTTTCGGCATAGATGCCGACGCTCCCCTCGCCGACCTTGTCGCTGCGAATGTTGGCAAGGAAGCCGCGCTGGAAAGTGTTGGTGAGCGCGAGATCGATCGCATCATAGCGCGACTGCAGGCCAAAGCTGGTCTGCATCGGCAAGCCTGCCAGCGAGCCGTTCAGCGTGCGCGAAATGTTGGCGCCCGCCATCAGGCGATCGTCGTGCTGGTGGAACTGGTCGCCGAGCACGGGATCGCTGAGGAAGTAGGTGAAATTGTTGAAGAGGTCGAGCTGGCTCTTCACGACATAGGCGTTGGATTTCCAGGAGCCGAGATCGTCGCTCTGCGCGATGCGGCCCGAGAGCGCGAAGCGGTTGGTGTTGCCGCCGTCGCTTGGATCTTCCGAGCCGAAGCGATCGAGAAAGCCGGATGCGATCGCGCGCTGCGGGACCTGGTCCGTCGAATTCCATTTGTTGGCGTAGGCCATGCCGGTGACGGAGACGCCGTCGGTCGCGGTGCCCTGGCTATAGCGCACGAGGCCGTTGAGCTTTCGCACATTGTCCGGGTTGTCCCACGGGCCGTTGTAGGTCCCGATCTCGCCGGCCACGAGCAAGGAGCCGTCACCGACCTTCGCGGAGTCCATGCCGAGCAGGCGGCGATAGCCGAAGCTGCCGGTGGTCAGCTGCGCTATTCCCCTGGTGCGGTCGATCAGACCGATATGGACGCTGCCGGCCGAAGCGAAATCGCCTTCGTCGGCGAAGTACGGCCCCTTGCGCGCGTCCACTGCGGCGATGGTTTCCGGGATCAGCCAGTTGAGATCGGCATAGCCCTGGCCGTGCGCGTGGGTGCGCATGTTCACGGGGACGCCGTCGACGGTGATGGCAAGGTCTGTGCCGTGGTCGAGATTATAGCCGCGCAGGAAATACTGGTTGGCTTTGCCCTCGCCGGAATGCTGCGTCACGATGAGACCCGGCACGGCTTCGAGCGCTTCGCCCGGCCGCGTGAAAGGGCGTGCATTGATCTCCTCGCCCGAGACGGAGATCTCGCTGGCCATGCCAAGCTGACCCTTTGCACCCGAGGCGACGCTGCGCACATCCGACGCTTGCGCCGCTGCCGGATACGCGGGGATGCGGTGGTCGGCCGGGGACGGCTTGCCGGCCCGGCGCGATGCGACCGGCTTCTTGCGCCCCGCCGTCTCGCCGCCGCCGACCTGGATTGCCGGCAGCTCGCGTGAGGTGTTTTCGCCCTGGGCGAAAGCGCGGCCGTCATCCGCGAGCAGAACAAGGGCCGAGAGTGCCGTCAGCGCGCCGCCGCCACGAAAGGGCTCATGCCGCTTCGGTCGCATCGGCGCATGCCAGAGCTTTCGTCGCGGCCCGGTGCCGGCCGTCCGCAAAGATGCGGCGATAGAGCACGACCGAGACGAGCCAGGCGATTGCAAACAGCGCGATCACGGCAAAGCCGACATTGGCGAGCGACTCGTTGAGGCCCTCGACCAGCGTCCACATCCCTCCGGACAAGTCGAGCCGGTCGGCGATCAGCCCGAGCGCCTCGATACCACCGATGAACAGCGCGACCGCCACGGAGGCGCCGGTGATCGTGAGGTTGTACCAGAGCTTTCGCAAGGGATCGACGAAGGCCCATCGATAGGCGCTCACCATCAGCGCGGAATCGGCGGTGTCGACCAGCGCCATGCCCGACGCGAACAGTGCAGGGAAAACCAGCACGTCGGCGACCGACGCGCCGCGCGCGGCTTCGGTTGCTGAGATGCTGAGCAGGCCGATCTCGGTCGCCGTGTCGAAGCCCAGCCCGAACAGGAAGCCGAGTGGATACATGTGCCAGGGTTTCGTGACCAGGCGGAACAGCGGTCCGAGCAGTCGCGCGAGGAAGCCGCGGTTGGCGAGCAGCGTCTCAAGACCTTCGGCGTCGTGAACCCCCTGCTCCCGCACCGCGCGAAACGTCCGCCACAGGCCGGCGAAGATGACGAGATTGATGGCCGCGATCACGAGCAGGAACAGCGCCGACACCGACGTGCCGATGAGGCCCCCGATCTCCTTGAGCAGACTATCGCCGCCCAGGCTCACCACGCCGAGCGCGAGCAATATGGTCGCGACCACGACGACGGTGGAATGGCCGAGCGCAAAATAGAGGCCGACGCTACGCGGCGCGCCACCCGTCTGCATCAGCTTGCGCACGACGTTGTCGATGGCGGCGATGTGGTCGGCATCGACGGCGTGGCGCAGACCGAACACCCACGCTAGCAGCGCAGTCGCAAGCACCGTCGGCCGGTCGCCGAACAGCGCGAAGGCCCAGGCCCATGCGGCGATGTTGGCGGCGATCAGCCCCCCGAACAGCACCACCGTTCCGGGCTCGACCGCCCGCAGAGTCCGCCTCACCGCCTGCTCCATCCACCTGATCCCGCAGTATGACGTTTATCAAGAACCCTCATACTGGCAAGAGCAAGAGCCGCGCCACTTTTCGGCCTGGCGGCCGAAAGGGCCCACCGAGACGGAAGTCACCTCGTTGATTCAATGGAGACTTTTTTAGTCCGGCGCATCACGGCGCCGGAGCGGAATGCTGGGCTGCGTTTCACGCAAGCGAAATGCGCAACGATCACATGTCCACGGTCATCGACAGGAGATATGTGCGCGGTGCTCCCAGGAAGAACGTTCCGAACGAAGCCACGCTGGACCAGTAACTCTCACCGGTCACGTTCTGGATGTTTGCGCGGAAAACCGTCTTCTTGCCGTTGATCGCGGTGGTGTAGCGAGCGCCGAGGTCGAGCCGCGTCCACTCGGGAATCGGCTGCTTGTTCGCTGTGTCGACGAACTGCCTGCCCGTGTAGATCACGGCTCCATTCACGGTGAGCTCTCTCATCCACGGGAGGTCCCACTCCGCGCCGATATTGGCCTGTATGTTCGGAACGCCGATCGGCGTGTTGCCCACATTGGCCGCGACGGCGGTCTTGGTCAGGGTGCCGTCCAGCAGCGAAACGCCTCCGAGGATACGAACATCCGGCGTGAGCTCGCCGGAGACGTTGAATTCGAGCCCGCGGACTCGTTGCTCGCCTGTCGCCGCGAAGCGCCCGGCGGACAGCTCGCCGCTCGCCTTCGATATCTCGAACGCGCTGAAGGTGGTTGCAATCCGGCCAAAATCCACCTTGATGCCGGCCTCGTACTGCTTGGCGACGTAAGGCTGCAGCACTTCGCCGAAATTGGACGCGTTCTGAGGAGCCACGTCGCCCCGGGCGAGACCTTCGACGTAGTTCGCGTACAGGGAAATATTGTCCACGGGCCGGACGACGAGGCCGACCACAGGGGTGACCGCGCTCTTGTCATAGGACGACGTCAGTGTCCCGACGTTGGAGAGGTAGTTGTGCGCCTCGATGCCCTGGCGCCGGACGCCCAAAGTCAACAGGACGCGCTCATCGAGCACGGACAAGGTGTCGGCAATCGAGAGCCCGGTAAGCTCGCTGTCCGAGAGCCGGGGACGGTCGCTGATCTCGTTCGCGAACTGCGTCGGCGCGACGGTCGGACTGTAGATGTTCGAGGTGACCAGACTGCCATTGGTGAGCCGCCGGTGCAGCGCGTCGTGATAGACCGAGGCCTGGAAGGCGACGGCATGGTGGACGAAGCCGGTATCGAAGCGGGCGCGAACACCGCCATCATATGTAGTTCGATCGATGCTGAGGCCGAAGTACTGGGGCGTTGAGGTCGTATTGCCGCTCGTGCTGACGATGGTCGGAAGACCGAAGAACCGCTCGACGTTGGTCTTGGAGCCGCCGACATCCGCGAACAGCGTGACCTGCTCGGTGAGATCGTACTCGGTCCGCAGCAAGGCGGACTGGTCGTTGATGCGCGACCATTCCCAGGGCTGGGTCACGTTCAGCTTGCCGTCCGGCGCCTTCGGCACCTGCAGGCCGGGAGCCATCAGAAAGGGACGTGACGGCGCGTCGAACCGATCGGTCTGGGCGATGAGATAGAGCCAGGACCTGAACCGTTCGCCTTGATAGTCGAGCGCCAGCGATCCGACACCTGTCGTCTCGGATTGGCGATTGATGGGCGTGTCGCCGCCGCGGACGCTTCCGCTGGCGCGTACGCCCCATTCCTTGCCATCGCCGTAGCGCCTCGCAACATCCCAGTGACCGCCGAAACGAGCGGTCGAGCCGTAGCTCGCGGTCAAGCGGGTCAAATCCTCTTCCGCGCGCTTGGGCACGACATTGATGACGCCGCCAACGCCGCCATTGGGCGCCATGCCCGAGAGCGCGGCCGAGGGACCCTTGAGCACTTCGATGCGCTCGACGTAGTCCGTGAAGATCCGATATGTCGGCGCGATTCCGTAAAGGCCCTCGAAGGCGAACTCACCGTTATTGCCTTCGTTGATCGGAAAGCCGCGTATGTTGAAGGAATCGACGATACCGCCGGCCGGATGGGAACTTCGCACGGAGGGATCGAGGATCAGGGCATCCGCACCCGTTGCCGCTTGCTGATCCCGAATGAGCTTGTCCGTGTAGCTCGTCACGCTGAACGGCGACTTCATGGTGTTGGTATTTCCGAGCATCCCCAGTCGCGCGCCTTGAGCGACCTGCCCGCCGGCAAATGGCGGGACGACAGCCGGTTGCGATTGCACTGCGACCGTCGGGGCTTGCGGGGCGCGCCGTGAGGTCGATCGGACCCGCGCATCGTTTCGCCTGGTTGGCGCACGGCGAACCGACTGTTGCGTCGGGGCTTCGACAGTCACGGGCGGAAGGGAATTACCGCCCTGGGACGTTTGGGATTGAGCAGGCGATTCGAACCACGTCAGCCATGCCACACCACCCAGCAGCGCCGCACCAAAGCGAGCTACCGTCTTATCCCCACCCGCACGTCGCATTCCAGAAAGTCCTTCATCAATAGCGCGCAGCCCGCCGTGAAGCGGCTTCCGCGTTTGACCAGCAACGACCATGGATCGAAGAGCAGCTCTTCGTATCCGAGCTCGGCCGGCATGCATGGCCCGTCAATCAGTTGCTCTGCAGACGCGCACGCGCGTTTGCTGCCTTCGTCTTGGCGGCAACATCCGAACGTCAGCGATCTGCATCGCCTCTTTAAAAAGACGCCATCGTGACGGCAACGCAAATGCGTGCGCGCGACTTAGAATGCCTCGATCATCGCCAACCGGGAGGAGAATGTCTGGAACGATTCAAATGCGCTTTCGATGATTGCAGATCGGTGCGGTCAAAATGCCGCAGGAAGATTCGCCGGGAGTGCGGTCGTCAGGAATGCTTCGGCGCCATCACTTCGTTGCTGTGGCCTTTATTGCGACGACATCTGCCGCTGCGTGAGGTGCGCTCGATCTCAGCGAGATCATGATCCGGCTGATGATGGCCGCAATGCCGATAGGTCCGGGGGTCGCGACAGGACGGACGGGGCTGCTCAGATCGGCGGAAATTGCCGAGCGTTACGACATTCTGGTTGCGAGACGGGCGATGTTGAGCTGGTGGATCCGGCTGATGCCCTCATCTCATTCCTGCAGCGCCTCCTCGCGCCGCGCCCGGATCGTGGGCAGCATGATCAGGAGAATCGCGATGGCGGCCGCGGCCAGGAGGCTCGCCGAGAGCGGCGATGTGAGCAGCACGGTGACGTCGCCGCGCGACAGCACCATGGCACGGCGAAAATTCTCCTCGATGGCAGGGCCCAGAACCAGCCCCAGCAGCAGCGGCGCCGCCGGCAATTGCAGCTTGATCAGGACGTAGCCGAACACGCAGAACATCGCGGCCTCGTAGACCTCGAATGTTCCGCTGTTGATGGAATAGACGCCGATCGAACAGAACACCATGATCGCCGGAAACAGATATCGGTAAGGAATGGTGAGCAGCTTCACCCACAGCCCGACGAGCGGAAGATTGAGGATCAGCAGCATCAGATTGCCGACCCACATCGAGACGATGAGGCCCCAGAACAGGGTCGGGTTCTTCGTCATCACCTCCGGGCCCGGGTGGATGTTGTGGATGTTCATGGCGCCGACCATCAGGGCCATCACGACGTTGGAGGGAACGCCGAGCGTCAGCAGCGGAATGAACGAGGTCTGCGCGCTTGCGTTATTCGCCGATTCAGGCCCTGCAACGCCTTCGATGGCCCCTTTGCCGAACTGCTCGGGATGGCGCGACAGCTTCTTCTCGAGCGTATAGGACGCAAAGGACGAGAGCACCGCACCGCCGCCAGGCAGGACGCCCAGCAACGTGCCCAGCGCCGTACCGCGCAGCATCGCCGGCACCATGCGGCGGAAGTCGTCGCGGGTCGGAAACAGATTGGTGATCTTCTGGGTGACCAGCGACAGCTTGTCGTCCTGCTCGAGATTTTTGACGATCTCGGCAAAGCCGAAGATGCCCATCGCCAACGGCACGAAATCTAGACCGTCGAACAGCTGGGGAATGCCGAAGGCAAAGCGCTGGCTGCCGCTGTTCAGATCGGTGCCGACGAGGCTGAGGAGCATGCCGAGCACGACCATGCCGATGCCCTCGATGAACGGGCCGCTCGACAGCACCGAGGCGAGGATCAGCCCCAGGATCATGAGCGCGAAGAATTCCTTTGGGCCAAACAGCAGCGCCGTCGCGGTCAGCGGGCCTGCAAGGGCGGCCAGCGCGAGCGTGGCCACGCATCCGGCAAAAAACGAGCCGATGGCAGCGGTGGCGAGCGCGACGCCGGCGCGGCCCTGCTTCGCCATCTGGTAGCCATCGATCGTGGTCACGACAGAGGAGGACTCGCCGGGCAAATTGACGACGATGGCAGTGGTCGAGCCGCCGTACTGCGCGCCGTAATAGATTCCGGCGAGCATGATCAGCGCGGCGTCCGGCGGCAGTGCATAGGTGATCGGCAGCAACATCGCGATGGTTGCGAGCGGGCCGAGGCCGGGAAGCACGCCGATCAAGGTCCCGAGCAGACATCCGAAGAAGGCGTAGAGCAGGTTGGCGGGCTGGGCGGCGGTCGCAAAGCCGATCGCCAGATTGTGGACGAGATCCATCGATCGGCCCGTTCAGGTGAGAAGGGACGGCCAGACGGGCAGCTGCAACCCGAGACCGTAGATGAAGACGGCAAGACACAGCGCAATGAGCACCGCCGCATTCGCCAGCGCGCCTGTCCAGGTGAACTCGGAGCTGGCCCGGCTCGACACCATGATCAGCACGAACAAGGCGCCGACCAGACCGAGCGGAAACAGCAAGGCTGCGAACAGGACCACGGACCCGGTCACCCAGGCGAGCCCCTTGAAATCCCATTTGCGCAGCAGCTGCCGTTCCGCGGCGGGCTTCATGGCACTGAGAATCACGACGAGGCCGATGGCAGCGAGCACGATCGCGAGCAGGCGCGGGAAATAGCCCGGCCCCATTCGCGCGACCGTGCCCGCGGGGTAGCCGAGCGCCGCCACGAAGAAGAAGATTGCAAAGGCGAGGAACAGGACACCGGACGCGAAGGCCCTGTGATTGCGGATCGCCAATCCCTTCATGCTCGCTCTCCCTCGCCCGGCCCTTCCCCGCTTGCGCCGGCCATCGACGAACGCTCATCGAGGGCTTCCATCAGAACCGGCACTCCGATGGCGCAGGCATGAACGCCCAGATGCGCGGTCATCTGGAGAACCTGAAGCATCTCCCGCTGGCCGATGCCGAGCCGCAGGGCCCGTCGAATCTGCACACGCAGCCCTTGCGGGTTGAGCGCTGTGAAGCAGGCGTTCAATGGGATCGAGATCAGACATTGCGACCGTTGGTCGAGGCCCTCCCCGGCCGCTCCGCCCGCGAGGAGATCGAACAAGAGGGCGAAATAGCCGGGATCGTGTCGCAGCCACTGCTCGCAGAAGTCAGGCCAATCGCCGAACCGCGCGACATAGGCATCCCGCAGCACCCTCTGCTCGTCCGAGAGCTCGCCTTGATCGACCTCCAGGCCCGCGCTTGCCAGTTCTTCCGCGAGAATGCCGACGCCGACGTTGCAGCCGTCGAGCCCCTGGGCCGTTGCGAGACGGAATACATCGACGATCTCCCGCGCCGACGCCCCCTCCTGAAGCGCGAGGCCGAGGTGCAGTGCGAGCCCTGAGCGGAACAGATGCGTCGCTGAGCCATCGAGCGCGACGTAGATCAGCTCCCGCATCTTCGGCGACAGCGGCCCCTTCTCCGCGGCGTAGCCCGCATACTTGCCGTAGGTCTGAAGAAATTCGGGATCGAGGCGCAGCAGGCCTTCCGTCCAGGGCCGCCAATAGCCGCGCGCCTTGATATAGGCCTCTTTCAGGACCTGCTGTTCCGGCGTCAGACTGGACATGGCGATCGCACCGTCAGGCAATGTTGGTCAGGGTGATCCCGCCATCGACGGTGAGCACCTGTGCCGAGATGAATCCGCTGTCGTCGCCGGCGAGGAAACAGATCGCCTTGGCGATGTCGTCGACCGTGCCGAGCCGCCCCAGCGGCGTTCGTGCGATCCGGCGCGCGTCGAGCTCGGCGTTGCGGTTGCGCATGGTTCCCTCGGTCGGAATCGCCGAGGGCGCCACCGCGTTGACGCGGATGTTGCGCTCTCCGAGCTCCGCCGCGGCTGCGCGTGTGATGCCCATGACGCCGGCCTTGATGCCGCTGTAGACGATGCTGTTCTTGGCCGACAGCAGACCGGCCACCGAAGCGACGTTGACGATCGCGCCGCCACGTTCGGCATCCATGACTTCCGCGGCCGCCTGGATACCCCACATCACCGACTTGAAGCCGATATTGAGCATGCGCTCGACGGTCTCCGGCGCGATGTCGGCGACCGACTGGTAGCGAACCCAGGCTGCGTTGTTGACGAGGATGTCGAACCGTCCCTGCCGCTCCGCCACTCCAAGCACCGCCTGCCGCATGCCGTCGCGACTGGACACGTCCTGCGTAACGGCCAACGCCTCGCCGCCGGAGGCCTTGATCGCATCGACCGTGCCGTTCACGAATTCCGGCTTCAGATCATTGACGCCGACAATCGCGCCGCGTGAGGCCAATTTGAGCGCAGTCGCACGGCCGATGCCGTTTCCGGCACCGGTGACGAGTGCAACGCGGCCCGCGAGCGTCTGATCCCGGGTCTCGGTCATGGTCATCTCCTTCATGCTCCTGCCTCAGTGAACGGAGCAACTTCCGATACGTAACGGCGGCCAAATGCGCTGATCAGGCCGCTGGCATCGCCCTGCGCTTGCAGCGTGCGGATCCGGCGCAAATGACGATGCACCGGAATGTCCCAGGTGAAGCCCATACCGCCATGGATCTGCAGCGCGCCTTCGCTGATCGAGCTGCCATAGGTTGCCGCGGCCAGGAACGCCGCATCGCGCTGAACGGAACCACTCCCCTCGGACAGGCTTCGCGTGATCGCATGACGAATGCTCTCCAGCCCCAGCTTCTGTCGCGCCAGCGCATGACGAATGGCTTGATTGTAGGACAGAGCGTGACCGAACTGCCGGCGCGTCGACGCATGCTCCTGCGCCAGCGACAGGCAGGCCTCGGCAGATCCCAGGATGGCCGCGGCACGCAGTACGTTGGCGTCTGAGCTGAGCATATCCCACGTGTTCGCCGGCAGGATCGAATCGATGGGGATGCGGACCCTCTGGAGACGCACCGCGTGTTCCGGCACAGTCAGGTCGAGGCCTGCCGCGTCTTCCACCACAACGCCTTCGGCATCGATCGGAATCAATGCCGCAGCACCTTCGCTGATCCGGACCAACAGATAGTCGATCTTGTCCGCGCAGGGGGCTCGCGCAACCCAGCCGCTCAACACGACAGCTTCACCTTCCCGCTCGGCGACAGCCTCGCCCTGCCACGCGATGGACACCAACGTCTCGCCCGAGACGATCGCGGTGGCGAGATGCGGCAGCGACTGCTGGAGCAGGCGGCCGGCAAAGAGCGTCTCGAGCAGCGGAAAGCCGAGCAGTCCGGAATGGGCGGCCGCGATCACCGGCACCGCGAAGCCGAGCGGCAGGGCAAGTCCTCCGACCTCCTCGTCCGCGATGATGCCGAGCAGTCCGTCACCGGCGAGATTGCGCGCCTGCGCCCGCATCTCCTGCCCCGCACAGGCGATGACCGCACGCGTCGCGGTTGCGGCGAATTCGGCGGGCTGCAGTCCTTCACCAGCCACGATCATCACTTGCCTCGCGAGAGCTGGAGGATCCGATCGGCGACGATGCCGAGCTGTATCTCGGTCGTGCCGGCGTAGATCGTTTCGGCGCGGGCCTGCAGATAGATCGCCTCGAACCGCCGCCGCGCCACCTTGATCGCCGCGAGCTGCGGCAACATGGCCTGCTGGAGCAGCTCCAGGGCGAGCGCGGCAAAGCGCTGATGCGATTCGCTCCAATAGAGCTTCGCAAGGCTGCCCCGCGCGCCGATCTTGTCACCGTTGACGAGCGCCTCGACGGCGGTCTCGACATGCGCTTTCAGCACCTCGATCTCGACCGCGACCTCGCCGAGCCTGACGGCGTAGTGATGATCGTCGACCAACTGCGACAGCGCGGCGTCCGCCTTGCAGACCGAAATCAGGTGGCGCAGCTCGTTCTCGAAGCGCCAGGCGCGATACATGCGGTTGGTGGCGCGCTCGATCTCCAGCACGCGGATCGCCGCGGCCCAGCCCTCGTCGGGCGCGCCGATCGCATCGGTCTGGGCCACCTCGACCTCGTCGAAGAAGACCTCGCAGAAGCTCTCGCGGCCATCGATCGACTTGATGGTCTGCACCCGCACGCCCTTCGCATCGAGCGGCACCGCGAACATCGCAAGGCCGCGATGGCGGTCCTCCAGCGGCCCGGTGCGGGCGAGCACGAGACAGCGTTGGGCCCGGTATGCGCCGCTGGTCCAGATTTTCTGGCCGGTGATGCGCCAGCCGTCACCGTCCCGGGTGGCGCGGGTGCGGAGCCCCGCCAGGTCGGAGCCGGCTTCGGGCTCGGAAAAACCCTGACACCAGATGTTGCGCATGTCGAGGATCGCAGGCAGGAAACGCTGCTTCTGCTCGTCGGTCCCAACCGCGAGAATGATGGGACCAGCAAGCTCCTTGCCGATTGAGTTGACGCTTTCGGGCATCGCGAGCGCACCGATCTCCTGATTGGCGATCAGGTGCTCTCGCAAGGAGCGGCCGTGCCCACCATAGGCCTGCGGCCAGGTGATGCCCGTCAGCCCGGCGCGGTACATCGCCGCCTCCCAGGCAATGGACTGCTGAAGTGTGGGCGATGCGAATGCAGCGCTGTCGCTGCGGAAACTGGCGGGCAGATTGCCATGCAGCCAGCGACGCATCGCGCCGCGATAGGCTTCACCCGTCAGGTTCTCCACCGCGACGGCTTGCATCGATACCGCTTCAACCACGCTCATCGCACGCTTCCTGCTTTCGTCATATCTGCCGACATGTCCTGCCCGGCCGCCAGTCCTTCACTGCGACTTGAGAAGATCGCAGGCGCTCTCCGATGCCGGCCGCCACGCATCCTCGGGCGCGATCGTGCCCGTGATGTCGTAATAGTCGTAGGTGTATTTGGATTCCGCCGGAGCCTTGATGCGCGCGACATAGAGCGGTCGCATGACCTGGCCGTCAGCCCTGATGCTGACATTCTTCATTTCGAAATCGTTGATCGGCGTGTTCTTCATTTGCCGCATCACGGCGTCGCCGTCGTCGGAACTGGCGGCAGCGACCGCCTTCAGATAATGCGTGATGGCGCTGTAGGTGGCGGCCTTGCCCTCGTTGAGAAGCTGACCATTCGTCGCCTCGGCATAGCGCTTGGCAAAGGCCCGGCTTTCCGGCGTCATGTCCCAGTAGAACGGCGTCGTCAGCCGCACGTTCTGAAGATCCTTGAGACCAATTCCATGCGTCTGGCTGATCATGAGGCCGAGGGGAACAAGCAGCTGCGATTTGGTCAGCCCGAACTCCTGCGCCTGCTTGATCGCATTGGCGAAATCCGCGCCCGAATTGGCGAGCGCAATCGCCTTGGCGCCGCTGGCCTGTGCCGTCAGCAGGAACGAGGAGAGATCCGACGAGTTGAGCGGATGCAGCACCGAGCCCACCACCTTGCCGCCGCCCGCTTCGATGAACTTGGTCGCATCCGCCTGCCAGGCCTTGCCGAAGGCATAATCCACCGTCAGGAAAAACCAGCTATCGATCCCCTGCGCGAGCAGGGCTTTCACGGTGGCCTTCGGCTGGGCATAGGTATCAACCACCCATTGCGTGGTCATCGGCGAGCATTTGTCGTTGGTGAAGAACGAGCCCGCGGTGCCGGCCAGAAGATAAGGCTTCTTGCGGTTCTTCATGATATCCTGCACAGCCAGCGCGATCGACGACGCCGAGCAGCCGACAATGGCGTCGACACCTTCGTTGTCGACCCAGCGCAGCGCGATGGCGACGCCGATATCGGGCTTGTTCTGGTCGTCAGCGATCACGAGCTCGATCTTCTTGCCATTGAGCGTTCCGCCAAAGTCGCCAACCGCGAGCTTCGCCGCGGCGACCGAGCCGAGGCCGCAATTGTCGGCATAGGGGCCGTTCTGGTCGTTCTTGATGCCGATCTTGACGACGTCGCCGGAGATGCCCTGTGCGGACAGCGGCGCATTCGTGAGCAGCAAGGCAATCATGCCGAGCGCAGTGATCGTCGATCTCTTCACCGTTTCCTCCTGCTTTGACGCGCTTCCTCTGGACCGGTTTCTGCCGGTTCTCTTCGTTTAGATTCAGTGTGGGACCGGCCGCTCTCCGTGCGGGATCAGCAGCGCATCGAGCGCCACGGCCCCCTCACCCTCCGCCCGTAGCAGCAGCGGGTTGACGTCGATCTCGGCGATCTCATCGACATGCGCGGCGGCAAAACGCGACAACGCGGCAACGGCCGAGGCCGCAGCTGCGAGGTCGGCCCGCGGCCGGCCGCGCGCGCCGTCGAGCACCGCGAACGCCTTGAGCGATTTCAGCATGGCCATCGCCTGCGTCTCGCTGACCGGCGCCATCTCTACGGCGGAGTCCTGGAGGATCTCTGCGAAGATGCCGCCGAGGCCGACCATCACCACCGGCCCGAAGACGGGATCGATGCGGCTGCCCAGGATGAGCTCGGCGACGCCCTTGGCCATTGGCGCTACGATCACACCATCAATCGTTGCATGCGGCGCCCTGGTGACGACGCGGTCGCGCATTTGGGCATAGGCCCGCCGGACCTCGGCTTCCGAGCCCAGGCCTACGACCACACCACCGGCCTCGGTCTTGTGCGGCAGATCGGGCGAGGCAATCTTGAGCACCACGGGATAGCCGATCTCGGTGGCGGCACGCGCCGCCGCATCGACATCCTGCACGAGACGCTCGGCAAGGACTGGAACGCCGGCCTTGGCCAGCGCGCGCTTGGCTCCGAGCTCGTGGCGGAAGGCATCGGTCGGGAGCGGCCCCGCCAGCGCGACGGCCGCGGGCGCGTCCTGCGGACGCTTCGACACCGCCTGCAATCGCACCAGCGCGGCGATGGTTGCGCAGCAGCCGTCGAAACTTTCCACCGTCGGAAAGCCCAGTGCGTGCAGCTCGGTCAGCGCATCCTCTGGACCGTCGACGCACAGGATGACGGGACGGTGCGGAAATTGCGTGCGGATGTTGCGCAGCGTGTCCATATAGATGGATCGCAGGCGCGGCAGGTGCAGCGAGAACGGCAGCGGCAGGATCACCGCATCAGCGCTCTCGTCCGCCACCACGGCGGACATGATCTTCTCCAGAAGATCCGGACGGCTCGACATCTGCGCCGTGGCGTCGACCGGGTTGCGGGCCGATGCGAACGGCACCAGCTCAAGAATCTGCCGCTGCGTCTCCTGTCGGAGTTCCGGCAGGGTCAGCCCGACCGCTTGTGCCGCATCCGCGAGCAGCACGCCGAAGCCGCCCGACGCCGTGAGGATCGCGATGCCCGGCCCTTTCGGCAGCCGGTCCGGCAGCAGGATCGATGCGGCGTGGCCGAGATCGACCAGCTCGTCGATGCTGCGGACGCGCACCGCGCCGCAACGGGCAAACAGTGCGTCGAATACGGCGTCCGATCCGGCCATTGCTCCGGTGTGCGACGCCGCGGCAGCCTGCCCAGCCGCCGACGTCCCGATCTTCATCCCGATGACCGGCTTGCCGGCATCACGCGCCTCTTCCAGCGCCGAGATCAGGCGGCCGGCGTCACGGCAGGCTTCGAGGCAGCACAGGATGACCTTGGTGGCGGGATCACGCGCCATCCAGGCGATGCCGTCGGCGATGTCGATGTCGCACTCGTTGCCCGTCGTGATGAAGCGGCTGACGCCGACACCGCGCTCGCTGGCGAGCCGCATGGTGTAGCTGCCGAGATTGCCGCTCTGCGACACGATTCCGAGCGAGCCGGCAACCGGCATGCTGTGCTCGAGCACGATCGAAAACGTCGCGATGCTCTTCTCGGCGATGCTGACCGCGCCGAGACAGTTCGGCCCCAGCAGGCGCATGCCGCCATTGCGCGCGGCGACGCGCAGCCGCTCCTGCATCGCGCGGCCCTGTTCGCCGAGCTCAGCAAAACCGGACGAGAACACGACGACGCTGCGGACGCCACGCGCGGCGCACTGCTCCACGGCCTCGCCCGCGCGCTCCGCGTCAACCGCGATGATGGCGAGATCCGGCGCCTCCGGCACCTCGGCAACGGAAGCATAGGCCTTCAGGCCCTGCACCATCGCGGCCTTCGGGTTGACCGGATAGATGCGGCCTGCGTAGCCGTGGCGACGCAACAGATCGACCGGCCGGCCACCGATCTTGGTCGCCTCTTGCGAGGCGCCAATGATCGCGATCGAACGCGGCGACATCAGCGCGTCGAGACCTTCTCCCGGCCGCATCTCAGCGCCCCTTGAACACCGGTGCGCGCTTCTCCAGGAACGCCATCCGCGCTTCCTTGGCGTCTTCCGTCTTCGACAGCGCCATGGTGATGTTCTGCTCGAAGCGATAAGCGTCGCGCGGCGGCATCAGCTCGACCATGTTCGCCGCGTTCTTGGCGTATTCCATCGCGATCGGGCTCTTGGACGCGATCTCCCGGGCGAGCTTCATCACTTCGGGGATCAGGTTTTCCTTGGTCGTGCAGGCCTCAATGATGCCGAGGCGGTAAAGCTCGGCGGCCGGCACGCGATAGCCGGTGAAGAACATGCGGCGCATCAGCGAGCGGCCGAACAAGGTGTTCAGCATGGCCGCACCGCCGGCGAGCCCCACATTGATCTCGGGCATGCCGAACACGGCCTCTTCGCTGGCGTAGAAGATGTCGCAGGAGGCCATCAGGCCAACGCCGGCCCCCAGCGCAACGCCGTTGATGGCCGCAATGACGGGCTTTGAGCATTCGCGGATGCAATTTCCGGTCTCGCGCGTGATCCGGTTGTGGCTGTGGAACGCACCGATCTTGGTCGGATCCGGACGATCCTTCAGATCCGCGCCGCTGCAGAACACCTTTCCGGCTCCGGTCAGGATTGCGACCCTGACGTCGCTGCGCTCGGAAATCTCGTCGAACACCGCGACGATGCGGTCGCGCATCGCGCGATCGAGCGCATTCACGGGAGGCCTATTCAGCGTCACCAGCGCGATGTGGTCGGACACTTCGAGGGTGACGATATCTCCTGACATGGCTTCCTCCTGGGCTTCTGCTTGCCTGGTTTGTCTTGCTTGTTATCGCCTGACCGATCGGTCAGCTTTTCGCGGTGATAGCACCGAACGTCGCAGCTGGCAATATCCTGCCGATGTCCTATTGACCGACCGATCGGTCAGCCGATAGATTCACATGCAATCAAAGAACGACCTTGAGGAGGACTCGCATGCCCAGGATCAGCCGACGCCAGGCGGCAACTCTGATCGCCGGCGCCCTCGCCGCTCCGCTTGCCGCACCTGGCATCGTGAGAGCGCGCTCCTCTCAGACGGTTTTCATCATTGTGCCTTATGCGCCCGGCGGCTCCATCGACAGCCTGATGCGCTCGATCGCGAAGGCGATGGCGGAAAGCCTGGACCAACCGGTTCTGGTCGACAACAAGCCCGGTGCCAACGGCATCGTCGGATCGCAATATGTGGCGCGCGCGCCGAAGGATGGATCGGTCCTCTTGGCCGGCGGCACCGGCCCGATTTCGCTGAACGTGCTGCTGCGCAAGAACCTGCCCTACAAGCTCGCGGATTTCGCCTCCGTCGCCATGCTCTGCAACGGCCCGCTGTCGCTGACCGTCAACGCGCGGACGCCCGTCGCCGACGTGAAGAGCTTCGTCGCCTATGCGAAAGGGCGCGACAAGCCGCTGTTCTACGCTACCCTCGGTCCGGGCAGCGTCACTCATCTGTTCGGAATCATGATGAGCAAGTCGATGGGATTTGCCGTCACCGACGTCGCCTATCGCAACAATCCGGCCTCCATCATGGAAACGCTGTCGGGAGAATGCGACCTCAATTTCGCAACGCCCGCCGCAGTCATCGAGCACGCGCGCAGCGGTCAGCTTCGCATCCTCGCGGTCTCCTCGGACAAGCGCATGGCCAGCTTCCCGGAGATCCCCACCCTGGCCGAATCCGGCTATTCCGACCTGACGGCATCGTTCTGGACCGCGCTGCACGCGCCTGCGGGCACGCCGCGCGATGCGATCGCGCGGCTGAACGCGGCGGCCAACGCCGCGATGCAGAAGCCCGAGATCGCAAAACAGCTCGAGACCGACGGCTTGATGGTCGATACCGGCGCACCGGACCGGCTCGACGCGCAGCTGACCAAGGATGCCGCGCTCTGGGGACCGGTGATCAAGGCGCAGAACATCGTGTTGGAATGAGGCCCGGCCACCAGCCGCCGCTCAGCGCGATTTGCGCCGGCCTGTCTTGAGCGGCTCCTTGGGCGGCACCGCTCCGGGAAGCTCGACCAGCTCGCCGCTTCGCAGCCCGTTGAAGATCATGTCGAAGAATATCTCCGCGATCTGCTCCGGGGTCGCGGACTTGTTGGGGTTGTACCAGCGATGCATCCAATTGAGCGAGGAAAGGATCAGCCGCCCGGTCATGGGAACGTCGACCTTGCGGATTTCGCCGGCATCGATGGCTTCCTGGATCAGGCCGCGGAGAAAATTCTCGAAACGGTCGCGGCGCGTCAGCCGCTCCTTGTGCCTGTGGCGATCGGGATCGTTCCAGAAGGCGGTCGTGGAGGCGATCCAGGCCCAACGATAGCGCCGGAAGTATTCGGCCGTGGCGACCATGAACGCGCGGATCTTCTGCGAGGGCGCCCCGTCGGGAATGCGATCGCGCACGAACAGATAGAGCTCGAGCGTCGAGCCGACCGCCACGCGCGCGTAGATCTCGTCCTTGTTGGCGAAATGGTGGTAGAGCAGCGACTTGGAGATGCCGCAGGCGAGCGCGATATCGCGCATCGACGTTCCCTCGAATCCCTTGCTGGCGAACAGCCGCCCGGCTTCGGCAAGAATCTGCAGCACGCGGTCGGAGGCCTCGGCCTGGTTCGCAACGCCGTCCTTCATCGTTGACAGTTCAGTCATGAAGCCTGCAATCCATTCGGCGGCCCGGCGCCGACCAGAGAACCCTGGAATGAAACTAGTTTTTCACAGACCGATCGGTCAAGCCCGGCGCCCCCTTCGAGAGGAACCATGAGCGCAATCCGGATTATGCGCATGGGCGCGACAAAGGACCAACTCGGCGAGAGCCCGGTATGGGATGAGCGCCGCAAGCGCTTCTTCTGGATCGACGCGCTGGCCGGATTGATCCGCATGCGCGATCCCGCCACCGGGCTGGCGGACGCGTTCAGCGTGCCTGCGCCGATCGGTTCGATGGCCCTGCGAGACGATGGCGGCGCGGTGCTGGCCATGCGCCACGGATTTGCCGGTTACGATTTCGACAAGCGCACACTGATCGAGGGACCGTCGATCGGGCTGGACCACCCGAAGCTGCGGCTGAATGACGGAAAGGCCGATCCCCATGGTCGCTTCCTGGCAGGCACGATGCACAGTGACCGCGCCGAGGATGAGACGCCGCTGGGCGGTCTCTACCGGCTGGACGCAACAGGCGCGGTGGAGCTGCTGGAGACCGACCTTGCCGTGAGCAACGGACCGTGCTTCAGCCCGGACGGCCGGACATTCTATCTCGCCGACAGCGCAAGATGGATGATCTGGGCCTACGACTACAGGGCGGAGGGTCCCCTCGCGAACAAGCGCGTCTTCGTCGAGACGGAGGCGCAGCAGTCGGGTTGCGACGGTGGAACGATCGACTCGGAAGGCTATCTTTGGTCCGTCCTCGTGCGCATCGGCAAGATCGCGCGGTTTGCACCTGACGGGACGATGGTGCGGACGATCGACATGCCGATCCGTCACCCGACCAGCCTCACCTTCGGCGGACCCGATCTCGACGTCCTCTACGTGACATCGATCTCGCGCAGCCACGCGCTCGCCGACGATCACCCGGATGCCGGCGGCCTGTTCGCGATCGAAGGCCTCGGCGTGCGCGGGCTGCCGGCGCACAGGTTTGCTTCGGGCTAAGCGCGACCTCGATTACTGCGATCGCTTGACCTGCTTCGGTACGTTCTCCGCCATGTAGTCCACGAACACCCTGATCTTCTCCGGCAGATAGCTGCTCTGGAGAAACGTCGCGTAAATGCCTTCATCGAAGGTGGAGTTCGTCACCCGGAAGCCCGACAGCAGGCGGATCAGACGCCCGCTCTTCAACTCCTCCGCCACGGTGTAGTCGTCCAGCAGGGCAATGCCGTGCCCGGAAACGGCGTGATCGCACAGCACCACGCCGTTGTTGCTACTCAGGGACGAAGGCACGACGATCTCGCGCAGCCGGTTCTTGCGCATGAACTTCCAGACCACGTCGTCGGGACCCATCCAGTAGGTCAGGCAATTATGGCGGGTGATGTCCTCCGGTTCGCGCAATTTCGGCATGCGGCCGACGTAGTCCGGTGAAGCCACGAGAATCCGCTCGCTCCTCAGCAGCCTTCGCTGCATGAGGCCCGCGTCCTTCGCCGCCTGGATCTGGAAGTCGACGTCGAATTCATCTTCGCGAAGCTGTGGACGCCGCTCGGACAGACGCAGCTCCACCTTCAGCTCCGGATAGAGCTTCTGAAAGCCCGGTATCAGGGGCGAAAGCACCTTGATGCCGAACAGCGTCCGCGAGTGCACCCG
The DNA here is from genome assembly GCF_014198295.1 of Bradyrhizobium sp. CIR18. Classification (NCBI taxonomy): domain Bacteria; kingdom Pseudomonadati; phylum Pseudomonadota; class Alphaproteobacteria; order Hyphomicrobiales; family Nitrobacteraceae; genus Bradyrhizobium; species Bradyrhizobium sp. CIR18. Next base: position 381,951 of record NZ_JACIHF010000004.1, read on the forward strand.
CAGCGTTCCACGCGGTGCAGTCTGAAGCGCAAGCGCCGCGGCTTCGGCATCTTCGATGCCGTGCAGCACCTGCTCGGTGCGCTGGAAGAAGATCTTGCCGGCATCGGTCAATCCGAGATGGCGCGTGCTGCGGTTCAGCAGCTGCACGCCGAGCTGCGCCTCGAGCTCGCCCACGTAGCGCGACACCGACGCCGGCGAGAGCCCGACGCGGCGCCCGGCCGCGGAAAAGCTGCCCTCACGGACGGCGCTGACGAACAATTCCATGGCCTGAAGGCGATTCATTCGATCTTTTCAGATTTTGCAAAGGACATGCTCAGATTACGTCAATTGTTCGAAAAAGCTCAAGCCCCTAGCTTGCTGAGAACGCGTCGCAAAAGCGACGAGCGGCCGCAAGCGCGGCCGAGAAGAAATCCGGTGGAGGACGCAACCGATGGAATTCGGCGTATTCATTCTGGCGCAGCAGCGCGGCTATCATCAAAGCTCGCAGCAGGTCATCAACAACGCTGTCGAGCAGACGGTTACCGCCGAGCACGCCGGTTTCGACACGGCGTGGTACGCCGAGCATCATTTCAACAATTACAGCCTCTGCCCCTCGCCGCTGATGATGGTCGCGCATTGCGCCGGCCTGACCAGGCGCATCCGCCTCGGCACTGCGGTCTGCGTGCTGCCACTGTACAATCCGGCGCGACTGCTCGGCGAGATCGGCTTTGCCGACACCGTCTCGAACGGCCGCTTCGATCTCGGCATCGGCTCGGGCTACCAGAAATTCGAGTTCGATCGCTTCGGAGTCGATCTCGACCATTCGCACGCCCTGTTCGCCGAATTCTACGACGTGCTCGAGGCCGGCATGCGCGAACGCATCTTCTCCTATGACGGCGAGCATCTGAAGATGCCGCCGACCGCGATCGCCGTGCGCACGGTGCAGAAACCGATGCCGCCGATCTGGGTCACGTCCGGCCATGGCGAGACCCTCGGCCGCGCCATCCGTGACAACCACAATCTGTTCGTCACTGCGCTGCTCAACGGCCTCGACGCCATCAAGGCGCTGCGCGAACGTCTCGAGGGGATCGCGGCTAACGAAGGCCGTTCGATCGACGACACGCATTTCGGCTTCCTGCGCTGCGCCTATGCCAGCGACAATGACAGTGAGATCCAGTCCTATCTGGACAATGCGCGCTTCCAGCGCCGGCTCTCCGAAAGTCTGAAATTCCGACGCGCCCAGAGCGACGACGGCTATCTGATCAAGGAAGAGGCCGGCCCGAACGATATGAGCCTGGAAACGATGCGCAGCAACCTGCCCGTCGGCAGCGTCAACCAGGTGATCGACCGTATGCTGGAAGAGATCAGCATTCTCAAGCCGTCCCATATCGCGCTTCAGACCCAGCTCGGCGATTTCGATCAGCGCACGATGCTGCGCCAGATCGAATTGTGGGGCAGCAGGATCATCCCCGCGATCCGGAAAGAGCTGAAATCCGCCCCTGCCGGTCGCGGCACGATCGCGGGCGACGCGGTTTCGGCATAGCGCGGCGCCAGGGCGAGCCCGGAGGTACGTCATGGGATGCCAGATCTCGCAAATGACCGATGTCCGCTCAGTCGAAGCTGCCGAATTCCGCCTGGCCATGCGCAACCTCGCGAGCGGCGTGGCGATCGTGGCGACGGGAACAGGGACCGCACGGCGCGGGCTGACGGTCAGCTCCGTCACCTCGCTGTGCATGGAGCCGCCCTGTCTGCTCGTCGGCGTCAATGCGAGCTCCGAAACGCATGCCGCCATCCTCGCCAATGGCTGCTTTGGCATCAGCCTCCTCGGCAGCGGACAGGAAGATCTGGCGCTGCGTTTCGCCGGCGGCGCCAAGGGCATTGACCGCTTCGCGACGGCGCCATGGGCACAAGGCGTCCTTGACGTGCCGCTGCTCGAACCGGCGATCGGCGTCCTGGAATGCGTGCTGCATCATCACCAGATGGTCGGCACGCATGGTCTCTTCATCGGCAGGATCGTGGCGACGCGCGGCGGGGACGGCGACCCTCTCGTCAATTTTCAGGGCGCGCTGCGGGCCTTGCCTCAGGCATAGGCGGCTCCGGCGGTGCCAAATCGGCATCGTCGCCCAAGGGCCAGAACATTGGAGCGGCATCGTGATCATCGAATGCTTCGACGGCGGAATTGTCCGGCTCACCGAGCCGTTCGACTTCCACAACTTCAAGCTGGCGCTGCATGCCGACGCGAATTCCGAAACGCAGGGCTGGAAAGGGATCACGCTTCTCGACGATCGTGATGCGCTCGTCTCGATCGATCTGGTTCCTACGCTGGCGGGCCGCCCTGATGACGCAAGCTGGGATCGGCGCTATGCGGAGATGGTAGCCAAGGCGCGCCAGCATGGCTGGATCGATGCCGAGCGACAGGCGATCCGGGCTCATATCGAACGAGCGCGGTAAGGCTGGCAGTTTGATGCAGCGGGCAGACCCGATGGCACTGACCGCCGCCGGCAGAACATCCCGAAGAGCTCTCGCTCAGCGACGGCTTCCGTCGGCATTGGTTCCGGCTTCACACGCAGGCCCGGCGCGATCTCAATCGCGCTTGAGCCCTGTCGACCTGACGATGGGAGCCAGGCGGACCAGTTCATCCTCGACCAGGCGCTGAAACTTGTCGGGACCCGAATCGATGTCCGGCTCCAGACCTTGTGAGCGATAGCTTTCCTGCAAGTGAGGATCGGCCATCGCCGTGCGGGTCCCCGCTGCGATCCGCTCCACGATCGTATCCGGGGTCGCTCTTGGAGCGAACAAGCCAAACCAGCCGGCGTATTTGAGGCCCGGCATGCCGGATTCAGCCACCGTCGGAATCTCCGGCGCGCCGCTCAACCGCTGTTCGCTCGTCACGGCGATCAGCCGCAGCTTGCCCGCAAGGTGCAACTGCAGGATCTGACTCGATACCACGGCAATGACGGCAGAGATCTGGCCGCTGACCAGGTCGTTGGTGGCGGGGCTCATGCCCCGATAGGGGATGTGGACGACGTCCGCTGCGAGGCCGGATTGCAGCCTGAACATTTCCCCGACGAGATGATTGCCGGTGCCGACGCCTGGGGTGCCGTAGGAAAGCTTGCCCGGATGAGCCTTCGCAAAGGCTATCAATTCCTGCAGATCTTTCACCGGCAAGGATGGCTGCACGGCGAAGGCAAGCGTGCTTGTAATCAGGCGATAGATAGCGCGGAAATCGCGAACCGTGTCGTAGGCGGGTTGCGGCGACGACAACGGAATCATCACCTGCGTGCTGCCATTACCGAGCAAAATCGAATAGCCATCGGGGGCGCTCTGCGCCACCGCGGCGGATCCAATCGCACCACCGGCGCCGCCGATATTCTCGACATAGATCGGCCCCAGCAGCGAGCCCATCCTGTCCGCCCAGGGACGTCCGATCTGATCACCAGCGGCGCCAGCCGTATAGGGAATGACCAGCTTGATGGGACGGGAGGGATAATCGTCGGCGGCAGCGCGGCCGGGCCATGCGGCCAGCGCCGTGATCCGCGCCGCCATATCGAACAGCTCTCGCCGTGAAAGGGGGGACATCTTCCGCATATTCCGAACTGAGCTGGTCATCATACACGAATGAGGGACCTTGGAAATCCGTGCAGGACGATCGCTGCCGCGCTTGGCGCAAGCGCACATTCACGACCACCACCGGCGTCAACGACGAGGTTTCGTTGGGGCGGGTGAACTTCAGCTGCCCGGAGCCTTGTCTGGCATCAGGCCGCCTCTGCACAATCTCATCCTGAGACCAAGCCCAAACGGCTCTGGAATTTAAGAATTTGGTAACGATACGAACGTGGTTGAGCGCGTTAATGCAAATCGCACGCCGCCGGTGTCTTGCCCGTAACGGCCTGCTATAAGGCGTAGCCACGGCTCGATCGACTTCGCGAATTATCCGGTTTCCCTGATTGCGCATGAACAAGCTTAGCAACACGTTCGACATCGTCATCGAGCAGGCGTTCGACTTTCTGTCTCCGGAATATGCCGAGCTGTTTGATCGCTCGGCTGCCACTGCGTTCCAGCATCCGATCTGGCTGCACAGCCTCTACACCAGGCTCGCGTCGGATGCGGGTGCGACACCTCTGGTCGTCGTGGTCCGCCACCGCGCGACGAGCGCCCTTGCGATGGTGCTGCCCTTGCTCCGGATCCGGCGCGGTCCGATCCGAACCGTCGAGTTCGCCGACCTCCGTGTCTCCGATTATCTGGCGCCGGTTTGCAGCCCGAAGTTGTTTTCACAACTGCTCGACGACGCCGAAGCATGCGCGGAGATCCGGCGCCTCGTTCGTCCTTTCGATCTGCTCCGGATGACCAAGCTGCCCGACGGGCGGCTTCCGATCGAGAATCTCCTGGCTACATCCCGCCGCGTATCGATGGACACCAACGCCTACGCGACGGTGCTCGTCGCGCCGTTCGAGCAATGGCGGGCCAGTGCGATCGATCGCTCCTATCAGAAGGAGCTTGCAAAGAAATATCGTCAGCTCCAGAAAAAAGGCGCGCTGAGCTTCTCATGCTGCAACGACAGCGTCTCCGTGCTCGAAGCGCTGGATGTGATGAGGAAGTTTCGCGGACCGCGCTTTCAGGCGCAAGGCGACGGAGATCTGCTCCAGCGTCCCGAATATTTCGGCTTCTATTCCGACGTGGCCCTTCGTGGTCTCGGCTCCTTTGTGCGTCTCTATGCCATGAAGATGGATGGCGAAGTGATCGCCGCCGTGCTCGGCCTCTGCCATCAGGGCAGTTTCCTCATCATCATGAGCGCCTTCGACATTGCCGGGTACAAGAGCCAGTCGCTCGGCGCGCTGATGTTCGAGCAGGTCGCGCGGGATTGTATCGAGCGCGGCGATCAGATGCTCGATTTCACCATTGGTGACGAGCCATACAAGAAACTGTTCGGCGGACAGCCCTCGCCGATGTGGGCGATCACGAAAGCCGGCAGCACCGCAGGTGCCGTCGCCCTGTTCGCGCTGAAGCAGGCTCCCTGGCTCAAACTGGCGGCCAAGCGGCTGTCGGATTTGCGGCTCCTGCCCGCCCGCACCCCGACGCCCACGAGCTGAAAAACGGCAGGCGAAGGGCTACGGAGCTCAGGCGCGCAACGCCCCGCGAACTCGCCCGAGCCAGCCGGGATGCATTTGATCGACGCGGTGCGCCAGGCTACGCCGCAGGAAGTGCAGCCGGCGCCGGACATCCCAGCCGATATCGTTGCGGGATGTCAGGGCCTGGCGGAAGCGCGCCATCTTCAGGGACTGCTGGTCCGCCGCGATCTTGTCGCGATCGGAATAGAACTGCGGGATCTTGTCCAGGCCCATGCCTGGGGTCGCGAGCCACTTCGGAGCATATTCGGTGCACAGACGATCGACGTCCACCAGCAGGCGCGCGACGCCCGTGCCGGCGGCGGGACAATTGGTCTGGAACGCATCGCCGATGAGCACGATGCCGGGCTGGAGATGTCCCTCGACCACGGTCAGATCCATCACCCAGTTCTGGACACGGTCAGTGACGCGGAAATCGCCGAGATAGGGCCGCAATCCCGGCAGCAGACGCAGAACTGTCGCTTCCGGCTCACGGCGCAGCTCGCGCATGATCGGATCGGTCGGGTCGCGGAACATGAAAAGATTGGCCCGCATCCCGGCGCGCACCGGAAACAGGCTGAGATAGTCGATGCCGTCGGCGGTGCGCTCGCCATAGCAGGTCAGCGCCTCGAAATCGAACGGCGCGCCATCGCGGCGGGCGATCGTGAAGCCGAACGAGACCGAATGGCGTTCGGCCAGAATCTGCCGCTTAATACCGAGTTTGTAACCGAGAGCCGCCGCCATGCCCGTGGCCAGAACGACGAGGCGCGCAGTCACGCGCCGTCCGGAGGCCAGCTCAAGATGCTGGACGTCGTCGCTGCAGCTGATCGCGGTGACCTCGTCGACGATCAGATCGGATGGATCGGGGATCCGGCTGCGCGCCATGGCGACGAGATCGGCATAGGGAAATCCGTAGGCCTGGCCGACGCTGACATCGACCACCTTGCCTTCCCGGATATTGAGCACCTGATCATATCGACAAGCGACATTTTCGAGCGCATCGAGGAAGCCCAGCTTGCGGAGCATCGCCAATTGATGGCCACCGATCTTTTCGACCCGGAACTCATCCGGATGGACTGCCCGCTTGTCGATCAGGGCGATGCGATGCCCTGCCCGCGCCAGCACGGCCGCCGCAAGCGATCCTGCGAGGCCGCCGCCGACGATCGCGATGTCCGCAACGATCGTCGAAGTGCCAGCAGTGTCGATCGGCTCGGTCACAGTTCTATCCGCCGTCATGATCCAGGCTCCCACGGTCAACCAAAGCCGCACGTGCAATTCTCCGGCCTGATGTCGCATCGCAGGACCAAAGGCGATCATTTCTCGGTATCGAGGTTAATGAAGCAGAGAGCCGGGCTACCCAGACGATAACCGGCACGCCTCTTGCTCGGGATTCTCGGTAAATTCCGGCTTCCGGCAGTTCTGCGGCCGATCCCGGCGAGCCATTCCGCATTCAAGCGCCTGATCTCGCCTTTATCGGCCGTCGATGCGGCACTATGCCGTCAGTCGGCCTGAGTTCGGCGCTGCTCTATTTGGGACAACGGGGACGGCGATGTTCCACAGTGGAGCAACCGGCATCATCGCGGTATCGAGTCGCGGGCGAGATCCTGGACGCCCGCATTAACACTCGCTGTTTTTCGGCATGCTAGGTTGTCACCGATATCGGAACATGTTTTTCAGGGGAGAGCAGCTCCTTAAACTCTCATGATTAAATCCATCCTCCAGCTCATGCGGCGCGATGTCACGCGCGGTGTCGTCGGTACCATCCTGCTCAAGGTTGGTAGCGGCGCGCTCGCGTTTGCGTTGTTTTCGCTGGCGGCGCGAACGATGTCGCCCGACGGCTTCGGTATCTTTGCGACCTGGCTTTCGGTTGCCCAGATCGCCGCCGTCGTGGGACTGGTCGGCCAGGAATCGTTGCTGGTGCGGTTCCTGAACGAGTATCAGGTCGGCGACAGGCCGGACCTCACCAAAGGCGTTCTCCTGTCGAGCTTCAAGATTACCTCGGTCGCAATGCTGATTGTGATCATCGGGATCGCCATCGCGGCGGACATGAGAGGCGACGGGTGGCTGCTCATACTTGCGGTGTCGGCCTATACGGCCGCGACTGCCGGAGTGATGCTTGGCAGCCAGATCGCACGCTCCCTGGTCAGCATTCTCACGGGCGAAGGAAATCGCGAGTTCTTCTGGCGAGTCATCGTCGTCCTGTTTCTGCTCGCCATGCTGCTCGGTCATCGGCAACTCGATCCCGCCGAGTTGCTGGCGGTGATGACACTTGCCATATCGGTGGGCCTGGTTGCGCAAATCGTTTCGATCGCGCGCGTGCTGCCGGATTTGCGCGGTACGCCGGCGCGCTCCGAAACGTCCCGCTGGCGCTCGAGCGCCCTGCACTTCTGGCTTGCATCCATCCTTGAAGCTGCAAACCAGTATTTCGACGTCATTCTGGTGTACTGGATGCTGGATCCGGTGACTGCCGGTATCTACTTTGCCGCATCGCGCCTTGCCAACATCTTCGCCATGCTGTCGGCAGCGCTATACACGTTCGGAGCCCGCCGGCTTCCCTCGCTGTATTTCAGCAAGAACCACCGGGAGTTCGAGCGAACCTTACAGCTGATGGCGGAGGTGACCGCGCTATGCGTGATCGCCGGGCTGGCAACGATCTGGATCGGCGGCCCCTATCTCCTCAACCTGTTCGGACCTCATTTCACCGCGCAGCACTCGGTCTTGATCGTGCTCGCAATCGGAACGGCCATCCAGGCCGCAGGCGGCCCGTCTGCTGCGATCCTGCAACTGACCGGCCATGAACGAATCTACGTCCCCGTCGTTGCCGCCAATGTCGCGCTGCGGCTCGTGGGATTTCTCATCCTCATTCCCTGGCTCGGTGTGCTTGGCGCCGCGATTTCGGCGACCGTATCGCTGGCGCTCGCGACCATTGCCCTGAACGTCCTCTGCCGCCGCCGAACAGGGCTGGATCCTTCGATCCTCGTGCTGCTGCGCTTCTCCGCCTTGAAGCGCGGCAATTATGCAGTGCGCGGCGCCGACTCCAGCGACTAGGCCTCAATCACGCCCTCCCCCGGCAGTCCGCGATCACGCGCTGGTGGCGCTCGGGATCGATTGGTTAACGCGCTCGCTGCGCAGCATCCCGGAACCCGTGAAATGCCTGCGGGAGCGATGTCGGCGGCCAGGCCTGGCATTAACTCCGTTTGTTGCTAGTCGGTGTCCGCGCGATGCCCGCATGATAGGTACGGAGTTAAGAAGGTGAAGATTTCGTTTCTTTAGCGGGTCGGGATCGGTGCTCCACTATCAGCCGAACAAGGAATTGGGCGAGACGACCGCGACGGCACCCGCGCGGTCGAACGGCGGCGGACGAAAGCTGCACGTGCTTCTCGCGCAGACCCAGGCCGAGAACGCCGGTGCGCAGGAGATCTCCAGGCTTCTCGGCGCCGGGCTGACCGCGCGTGGCTACCGCGTCACCAATCTATTTTTCTTCCGCAAATCGGATTCCTTCGACGAGCCGCCCGATACGCTCTATTGCGCACCGAGCCGACCCGGCAATCCGGTGGCACTGCTGCGGATGCTGTGGACGCTCGGCCGCCATATCAGCACCATCAGGCCCGACGCCGTCCTGACCTTCCAGCATTTCGGCAACGTCATCGGCGGCGGCGTGACGCGCCTCGTCAGCCGCGCGCCTGTCATCGCCAATCAGGTGTCATCCGCATTGTCGATGAGCTGGCCGGTCCGCACCGCCGACATCGCCATGGGCAGCCTCGGCTTCTTCGATCGCATCACGCTCAATTCGCAAGACATGGAGCGCGAATATTCGCGCTACCCCGCGGCCTACCGGTCGCGCATGGTGCATGTCCCGCACGGCTTCGATGACAAGGCCCTGATCCTGTCGAAGGAAGCCGCACGACAAAAACTCAGCCTGCCGCCGGATCGTATATTGCTCGGCTGCGCAGCGAGGCTGCATCCGCACAAGCGTCTCGACCTGGCGATACGTCTGCTGCCGGATCAACCGTCCTGGCACCTCGCGCTTGCCGGCCAGGGAGCCGACGAGGCCCGGCTGAAGCTGCTCGCGAGTGAATTGAAGGTGTCAGACAGGCTGCATTTGCTGGGGGAAATCCCGCCCAGCCGGATGGCGGAGTTTCTCGCCTGCCTCGACGTGTTCGTATTCCCGACCCAGGCCGAGACCTTCGGTCTGGCCGCGGTCGAAGCTGCGAACGCCGGTGTTCCCTCCGTCGTCACCGATCTTCCCGTCTTGCGCGAAGTGTTGTCCTACGAAGGAAAGCCGACTGCACTCTTCGTCGATGCCTCCGATCACGCGAAGCTCTCTGCAGCCGTCTCCGGGCTGTTGACGGATCAACATTTGAGCGACGAACTGCGACAAAACGCCAAAGGCCTGCGGCTGCGCTATTCGGTAGATGCCATGGTGGAGGAATACGTTCGAATTCTCGGCCAGGTCACTTGACCTGATACGTTGGAATAATTGGGCTCGACATGATCATCGAGTTTCGCTGTGAACGCGACTACGCGCGGCGGTGGATGGATCGCCAGACGCTGTCGATCGACGGCCGGGACGTTCCGGTTCAAATCGCGTGGACGGCGACTGCAGAGCCGCGCCCCACAGGTCTCGACGCCCTGTTCGAGCTCGAACGCCTGGTGTTGTACAAGGGCAAACACAGCGGCGCCAACAGGCTGAACATTGTTGCGGAACGGACGCAGGCGCCCACCGGGACGGCCGACGTGATCGTCGATTTCACCGGCGGCGCGCGCGATCCGAACGGCTCGGCCCGGCTGTATCTCCGTCCGCTGTTCAATGGAGTTGCAGGCGAAAACGCCGCGCTCGCCGCCATCCTGGCCGGCGACCTGCCGGTGATCGACATCGTCAACGAAGTCGACGGCTCGGTCGTCGATCGCGGCCATCCTTCCGGCGAAATTGCCGCAGGCCTCAGCGGCGCACTCGAAACCGTCATGGCGCGAACGCTGACCATGGTGTCGGCGATCCTGTCGGGACGGCCGCGGATTGTGCCGCAACTGGCGCGTCCCGCCGGAGAGGGCCCGCGCCGGGGTCCCGCCGGCTATGTCGCGCGCGGCCTTGCCGTGTCGATCGCCAAGGAGATCTATCGCCTCTGCTGTTACGCCCCGCATTGGCATATCGGGTGGCGTTTCAACGACGGCGCTGGCGTCTGGCAGAATGGCGACCTGTCTGGACCAGGCTGGAACATTCTTCCCGATCCCGGCAATCACTTCTACGCCGATCCCATTCCCGTCACGTGGCATGGCCGAACATTCGTCTTCTTCGAAGACCTCGATCACCGGGTCGGAAAGGGCATCATTTCGGCGATCGAGTTCGGTGACAATGGGCCGACCGGCGAGGTCGTGCCCGTGCTCGAGGAGCCCTGGCACCTCTCCTATCCCTTCCTGATCGAAGACGGCGGCGATTTGTGGATGATCCCGGAGAGCTCGATCCACGGCGACGTTGCCCTCTACAAATGCGTTCGCTTCCCGGACAAATGGGAGCGACACGCGACTCTCCTGTCAGGCTTCGAGCTCGCCGACGTCACGATCACGCGGCACAATGGCCTGCATTATCTGTTCGGCGCCTGGCGCGATGGCACCGGCGGTTATTCAGACTCGCTGGCGATCTATTACGCCGAGCACCTCCTGGGACCCTGGTTGCCGCACGCCAGCAATCCGGTCCTGATCGACCGTGCAAGCACGCGGCCGGCGGGGAATTTCGTGACCATCAATGACCAACTGTGGCGCCCGGTCCAGAACTGTGCCGACGGATACGGTGCGGCGCTCGCGCTGGCGGAAGTAATCGAGCTGTCGCCGACGGCCTTCAAGCAGATCGTCCGCCATTCCCTAAAGCCCGGACCGGCGTGGCCGGGCAGAAAGCTGCACACCCTGAACCGCTGCGGCCGACTCGAGGTGATCGACGGATCGCGTGTCCAGCCCAAGACCCGCGCCTTCGCGAGCAAACTTCCGTCCGCCGTTCAGTCTCCGCGCACCAGTTCATACACCGCCGGCTGAAGCCGCCGGCGCGCCGTCGCTTGCGCCGTGCCCAAGCGCGCGGGCGAGGACACGCCCGATCGTTCCGACCTGTGACGCGCTGCCACGCCAGGCCACGATCTGATCGGGACGTATCAAAGCAAGGTCGGCGTCATAGAGTTCGCGCAAGGATCCCGGCAGCGTGACGAGCTTCACATCCGCCCCGAGCACGCGGACGGCGTCGGCGACCGCAGCGGGCGCCGGCGCGACCTCGCCGAACTGGAGCAACGTCCATTCGAATCCGAACAAATCGTACAAGGACACGCCGTCCTCCAGCCACGCATGCGGTGCGCGGCCACCGGGACAGGCGCTGGGAATGTAGACGTTCGCAGCATCAGGCGGCGGCCGGCTGCCGTCGGAGACGATGATTGGAGAACCGTCGTAACGCCCACCGAAGGTAACACCGGGGATGTTGAATTCGGCACGAGCGTGCTGCTCGAGATAGACGCCTGCCGTACGCCGCGCTTCGCTGCCTTCGTCCGTGGCGTCCTCGATGTCAGGCGCAGGCGCAAAGAGACCAAGGGAGTCCGCGAAGCGCCGGGCATAGTCGGTGTTGCGGAGCGCCACCGGACGCCGCTCGACCTCGTAGCTGTCGAGCAGCGATACCGGGCTTACGCCCTTGACGACGCTTGCCAGCTTCCAGCCGAGATTGACCGCGTCCTCGATCGCAGTGTTGTAGCCGAGCCCGCCGGTCGGCGTGAACAGATGCGCCGCGTCGCCGCCGAGGAACACCCTGCCCCGCTGCATGCCGTTCGCGACCAGCGCGTGACCTGCGGTCCAGGTCACGAAGGACAGCACCTCGCATTCGATCGGAGCGCCGCAGGCGCGCTGGAACGCGGCCTTGGCATCATTGATCGTGATCGCACTCGCGTCTTCACCCGGCCGCAGCTGGGTGTGAAACGCGAATTCGTCGCGTCCGTTCACCGAGGCCATGAAGGCCCGGCGGTCACCATTGAAGCAGTTGTACATCCACGCCTTGGCGTGCGGGATGCTCGCGTAGAACTCCGGCGAGCGGAGATACACAGCCAGCATGCGGCCGCCCATGAAATCGCGATGCGTCCCGGTCTCGCCGCCATAGACGATGCCGAGCGATTGGCGAACCGCCGAGCGGGGTCCGTCGGCGCCGACCAAGAAGTCGGCCCGGACCTGAAAGCGCCTGCCATCATCGAGACATTCGATCTCGCCGACGATGCCGTCATCGTTTTCGGTGTAACCGACGAGCCGGTGGCCATAGTTGAGCTGGATACCGGGAAGCCGCTCGGCATGGCGGCGCAGCACCGCCTCGACATATTTTTGCGAGACGCGATGCGGCAGCTCCGCTGCGCTCCAGGAACCCGACATGCCCTTGATCAGCTCGCCCGCGCGGGACGATGACGGCAATGCAAAGCGCGCCAGCTCGTAACCGGTATAGCGGGTGAAATACGCAACGTCGGTCGGGTAGTCCGCGGGCAGGCCCTCGCGCCTGATCTCGTCGGCAAAACCCAGCCGCCGATAATGCTCCATCGAGCGCGCCTGCGTTGCGTTGGCTTGCGGATTGAATGCGGTGCCCGGCTTGTCGTCGACCAGGATCGCGGACACGCCGCGCCGGCCGAGCTCGTTGGCCAGCATCAGCCCGCAGGGCCCCCCGCCGACGATGAGCACCGAGGCCGTCAGACGTGTTTCCAATAGGCTTCTCCCCACCAGCATTATCTCGCATGGTAAGGCTGCCTGACGATATCGTCAAGTTACCTGACTAAACGGCATCGTCGAGCGTGTCGAACTTCGCCCCGTAGACCGTCAGCCCTTTCAGGATCGCGTCCATGGCGGATTTGCCGAGCTCGACGCGCATCTCCTGCTCGGCGATGTCGACCGCATCGCGGAACGCGTCGAGCCATTCGCGCCCGGCCGGCGTGAACATGACGATGCGGGCGCGCCGGTCGGTCGGATCGGCGATGCGATCGACGAGGCCGAGCTCGGCGCATTGATCGACCAGCTCGCCCATCGCCTGCTTGCTCATGGACGCACGGCGGGCGAGCTCGGTGAGCCGTGTGCCCTCCACGTCGAGATTGCGGGTGAGGCTGACATGGGCAATGCGCGTCTCGTCGTGTCCCCGCTCGCCCATCAATTCGAGGACGCGGCCTTCAAAGCGGCGAACCGCGTTGTTGAGCAGGCGGCCGATATTGGCATGCCGCCAGGCGGTACCGGATGTCCTGGATTTCACGAGATCGCTTCCGATTCGACCGGTCGAGGTTGCGCGAGGCTAACACAAGAGGCAGCCCGCCCGCTCGTACAGCAGATCGGCACGTGCATCGGCTTTGGCATGACAGGCAGCGTGGTTTCAAACGCCGCCCGTCATCCCCGTTTCAATCTCCCGGCACGGGACCGCATCTTACTGGGAACGATCCGAGGTCCAGCCCTTATACTCGGCGACGTTGTCCCGGGTCACGAGCTTGGACGGCAGCAGCTCGACGGTCGAGGCCGGTTTCTGGCCGTTGAGGATGCCGACACCCACCTGCACGGCCCGCCGTGCCATGAAGAACGGGTCCTGCGAAGCCGAGGCCTGGATCTGCGGCGACTGCGGATCTTTCAACGCGGCCTCGATATCGGGCGCGCCGTCGACCGCGGTGATGACGATGCCGCTGCGGTTTTGCTGGCGCGCCGCAAGGTCGGTGCCGATCGCCTGCGGATCGTTGATGGCGAAGATGGCGTCGATCTTGGGGAAGCGGGTCAGATAGCCCTGCGCGACGGTGAGGCCGCCTTCGCGCGAGCCTTTGCCATCCTGGTCGTTGGACAACACCTTGATGCCGGCGTTCTTCGAGAAGACGTTCTTGCAGCCGACGACGCGGTCGATCACCGCCGAGACCTGCGGCCCGTTCTCGATGATGACATCGCCCTTGCCTCCCAATTTGTCGACGATGTACTGGCAGGAGATCTCGCCGGCCTGCACGTTGTTCGTGGTCACGGTGGCATCGGCGCCTTCGGCCGCGGTGTCGACCGCGACGACGACGATGCCCGCCGCCTGTGCCTTCTTGATCGCCGGCCCGATCGCCTTGGGATCGCCCGGATTGAGCAGGATCAGGTCGACGCCGGCGGCAATGAAATTGTCGATCTGGGTGACCTGCTTGCCGAGGTCGTATTCGAAGCCGACCGTCGTGATCTTCACATTGGGATTGGTCTTCTTCGCCTCGAACTCGGCGCCCTTCGACAGCGCGACGAAGAACGGATTGCCCATCGACCCCAGCGAGACGCCGATTGACTTGAGCTCCTTGGCGAAGGATGGCGCGGCGCTTAGGGCAAGCGCCGTCGCGGCACCGGCGAGCGTGATCGTCTTCAACATTGGCTTCCTCCCTGGTCTGTCTTCATGTCAGGCACGGCAGACCAGTAGCCGCACCGGAACCTTTCACGTTCTGGCGGAGCCCTGCAGCCGGTAGCGGTCGAGCGCGACGGCGCCGATGATCACGAGGCCCTTGATCACGTATTGCCAGATGTCGGAGACGCCGACGAGGATCAGGCCGTTCGAGAGCACGGCGATGATCAGCGCGCCGACCAGCGTACCCCAGATCGAGCCGATGCCACCGACGAATGAGGTGCCGCCGAGGATCACGGCGGTGATGGCGTCGAGCTCGTAGGACTGGCCGAGCTGCAGGCCGTTGGCGGCATAGAGCCGCGCCGCCTGCATGGCGCCGCCGAGCCCGGCGAAGAGCCCGGAGACGCCGTAGACGAAGATCAGCACCGCCCAGACCTTGATGCCGGCCAGCCGCGCCGCGCTTTCATTGCCGCCAACCGCATAGATGTGCACGCCGAGCACGGTCCGGCGCAGCACCAGCCACGAGACGAGAATGACGAGCAGGGCGATCACCGAGAGCCATGGGATCGAGACGACGCCGGGAATGAGTGTCAGCGAGCCGTTGCCGATGAAGGCGTAGGGAATCGAGGGATTGAACACCGTGGTGTCGGCGCCGAGCAGTCGCGCCAGGCCGCGCACGGCGGTGAGCGAACCGAGCGTGACGATGAAGGGCGGCAATCGGAGCAGCGCGATCAACGCGCCGTTGACGACGCCGAAGCCAAGGCCGGTGAGCAGCGCGGCCGGCAGCCACAGCATCCCGAGCTCCGGCATCTTGGAGAGCGTCAACCCGGCCATCGCGGAAGCCGCCAGGATCGAGCCGACCGAAAGGTCGATGCCGCCGGTGAGGATCACGAAGGTCATGCCCGCGGCGAGCACGGTGTTCACCGCCGCCTGCTGCAGCACGATGCCGAGATTTTGTCCGGTGAAGAAGCGGCCCTCGGACAGGAAATGGAAGCCGATGCAGAGGATCAGCAGCACCGGCAGCATGCCGAGCGCGCTGATCAGCACCCTCACCCGCTGGCGCTTGGACTCTGCGGCAGCACCGTTGGTCGTCGTCGATGCCGGCTTGGCCTGCGAAGCACCATTGTCAGGCATCGAGATGCTCCATCCCCGTCGCAAGCGCCATGATGTCTTCCTGGTTCAGCGCAACCGCCGCTTCACGCCTGACCTCGCCGGCGATGTGCCCGGCTCGCATGACGACGACGCGGTCGCAGATGCCGATAATCTCCGGCAGATCGGACGAGATGACGAGGATGGCGGTGCCGGCCTTGGCGAGATTGTCGATGATCGAATAGATCTCGGACTTGGCGCCGACGTCGACGCCGCGCGTCGGCTCGTCGAGGATCAGCACCTTTGGCGCAATGGCAAGAAGCCGCGACAGCAGCAGCTTCTGCTGGTTGCCGCCGGACAGGCCACCGGCGGGGACGCCGACATTGGCGGCGCGAATGCTGAGCCCTGCGAAGGCTCGATCGGCGCGCTCGCGTGCCTTGTCACGATCCAGGAACCAGCCGAGCTTCGCATCGCGCGCCAAGCACCGCGAGGTTGATGTTGTCCAGACACGACATGTCCAGGAACAAGCCGAGCGCCTTCCTGTCCTCGGTCAGATAGGCGATGCCGGCCTCGAGCGCCTCACCCGGTGTACGGATCTCGACCGGACGCCCCTCCAGCTCGAGACGTCCCGACGTCTTGTGCGCCGCGCCGATGATGAGATGCGCAAGCTCGGTGCGGCCGGCGCCGATCAGGCCGGCGAGGCCCACCACCTCGCCAGCGTGCACGGTCAGCGAGCAGCCCTTGACGCGCAGGCCATCGGCCATGTCGATCGCGGCGAGCACGGGATGGCCGCGTCCTGCCTCCGGATCATGGTCCTTCTTGTAGAACGATGAGACGTCGCGTCCGACCATCAGCCGCACGATGGTGTCGGCACGGATCTCGGCCTTGTCGAGCGAGCCGACCAGCCGGCCGTCGCGCAGCACGGTGACGCGGTCGCCGAGCGCGTAGACCTCGTCCATGCGATGCGAGATGTAGATGATGGCGAGGCCCTCGGCGCGAAGCTGCCGGATCAGCGCGAACAGCCGCTCGCTTTCGGCGGCCGACAAGGAGGTGGTCGGCTCGTCCATGATCAGGATCTTTGATCTCGCATGCAGCGCCCGCGCGATCTCGACCAGCTGCCGTTGTCCCATGGAGAGATGCGCCACCAGCGTCGACGGCTGGAAGTCAGCGCCGAGCCGTTTCAGGATCGGACCGACGGCCTCGCGCATGGCGCCGCGCGCCAGCAAGCCTGTCCGCGATATCTCCCGTCCCAGATAGATATTCTCGGCAACACTGAGATTGGGCGCGAGCGACAGCTCCTGATAGATGATGGAGATGCCCGCCGCGCGGCCGCCGAGCGGGCCTTCGATCCGGACCGGATGTCCTTCGATGCGGATCTCGCCGCCGGGATCGGGTCTGTAGGCGCCGGACAGGATCTTCATCAGCGTCGACTTGCCGGCGCCGTTCTCACCCATCAACGCATGAATTTCGCCGGCATAGACGGTGAGATCGACGGCACGCAGCGCCTTGATGCCGAAGAAGGATTTTGAGACCCCACGCATCTCGAGGATCGGATCGTTCATCGTGCCTCCCGGCGCACAATGCGTTTCCCACCCGCGTCTCAATCATTCTGTCAGCGCGGCTTGCGCATTAAACAAAAGGCCGCGGCACAGGGCAATACCGAACAGGCCGGAATGTAGCATCGAGGCGATGCTAGTGGCGCGGCCGATACAGTTCGCGCCACGCGGGAAGCCGCTCGGCATAAGCATCCGTCAGCCCAGCGTCAGGTTCGAACGTGTCGATGCGTTGCGGCCGCGTGCACACGGTTTCGATTGCCTCACCCGTGACAGCAAGTCGCCCCAATCTCGCCGCACCGAACGCGGCGCCGGTCTCACCTCCGGCGAAGCGGTGGATCGGAACATTCAGCACGTTCGCCAACACCGAGAGCCAGAAGCCGGACCGTGAACCACCGCCAATGGCATCGGCTTCCGCAATCACAATGCCAGCATCGGCGAGTGCGTCGCGGCAATCGGCGAGCGCAAACGCAACGCCCTCGAGCACCGCCTGCACGATCATCCCGCGATCGGTGCCATGGCTCAAGCCATCGAGCATGCCGCGCACGACGGAATCGTCGTGCGGCGTCCGCTCACCCGCGAGATACGGCAGGAAGCTCACGGGCGATGGTGCCCGCGGGCGCGATCCGAGCGGTGCCAGCAATTCAGCCTCGCTGACGCCGAACACGCGCGCGGCCCAGGCAAGGCAGGAGGCAGCCGACAGGATCGCGCCGGCTTGAATCCACATGCCGGGAATGGCGTGACAGAACGTGTGCACGACGCGGTTGGGGTTGGCGGCTACCCTGTTGGTCGGGGCCAGCAAGGCACCCGAGGTTCCCAGCGAGATGAATGCGGTTCCCGGCTCGATCGCGCCGATGCCGACAGCGCCGGCCGGATTGTCGCCGGCGCCGCCCGCGATCACCGGCGGCCGGGTCATACCCCAGCGTCGCGCGAGCTCGCTGCGCAGCGTCGTTGCAGGCGCGCATCCCTCGACCAAACGCGGCATGTGCTCGCGCGACAGTCCGGTCGCCGCCAGCGCTGCGTCCGACCAGTCGCGGCGCGCGGCGTCGAGCCACAGGGATCCCGACGCATCCGAGACGTCCTCGATGGCTTCGCCTGATAGCACCAGGCGCAGGTAGGCCTTTGGCAGCAGCACCAACTTCGTCGCTGCAAAGCCTTCGGGTTCGTGCCTCGCGATCCAGAGCAGTTTTGGCGCGGTGAATCCCGGCATCGCCTTGTTGCCCGTCACTGCACGCAAGGCGGGCCAGCGCTGCTCCAGGACGCGACACTCGGCGGCGGCGCGTCCGTCGTTCCAGAGGATACAAGGCCGCAGCGGTCTCAAGCTCGCATCGAGCAGCGTGGCGCCATGCATCTGGCCGGACAGCCCGATGCCTTCGACCGCCGCGAGTTCTCTTCCATGCGACACCTTCAGGGCATCGAGCGTGGCGAAGGTCGCCTCGATCCATTGCGCGGGATCCTGCTCGGAATAGCCTGATTGCGGCGAGGTGATCGTCAGCGGCCGGCTCTCGCTTGCAATCACGCGCTGGGCACCGTCGACGAGAACGGTCTTGACTGCGGAGGTGCCGAGATCGATGCCGAGATACATGACTGCTTCCGCTCACTTCGCCGCGTCGATCCAGATCCCCGGTTCCGAATGCTCGCGGATGTGGCTGACCAGGAAGTCGGAAAACACCCTGATCTTGGCGGGCAGCCGGACGCGGTTTTGATAGGCGATGTTCATGGTGAGCAGCGGCAACTCCCAGCCCATCAGGACAGGCACGAGCCGGCCGGCCGCGATATCGCTCTGCACGATGTAAAGTGGCTGGATCAGGATGCCGAGCCCCGCGCGTGCCGCACCGCAGATGATCTGGCCATCATTGCTGTCGAGCGTCGGCGCGATCCGCACCGTCTGCGTCGTGCTGCCCTGGCTGAGCCGCAGCGAATAGGGATCGTTGGCGAGATTGTAGATCAGCATGTTGTGGCGGGCGAGATCGGCAGGGTGCTCCGGCCGGCCGTGCTTCTCCAGATATGACGGCGCCGCCGCGAGCACGCGGTGCATCTGGCCGATACGGCGGACGATGATGTTGGAGTCCGGCTCGTGCTCGCGCGTGCGGATCGCGACGTCAATGCCGGCCTCGATGAAGTCCAGGTAGCGGTTTGCGCTGATGATCTGCACGCTGAGATCAGGATAGAGCGCGCGGAAGGCGGGCAGCATCGGCGCGAGATAGATCATCGCAAAGGACAGCGAGCTCGTCACGCGCAGCATGCCCTTCGGCGACAGCGCGCGGTCGGAGACGGCATCCTCGGCTTCGGCGAGCTCGTTCAACAATGTGCCGCACCGCTGCAGGAGCTCCTGCCCTGCCTCCGTCAGCCATAGGCGGCGCGTGTTGCGCTCGATCAGCCTGACTGCGAGTCGTTCCTCCAGCGCGCTGAGGTGGCGGCTGGCGGCCGCGTTCGACATCCGCAGGATTTCGGCGGCCTTGGACAGGCTGCCGAGCTCGGCGGTTTTGGAGAAGACTTCGAGTTGGAGCAGCCGGTCCATTTTTGCGAAAATAGGAAAAGAGACTTACAAATTTTGGCCTTTATTTCCGATTTCTGCAAGGCAAAATAGCGCCAACAAAGCACAATGGCAGGCGAGGAAATCAGGAAATGTCGGGCCCGATCAGGCACATCGTGATGTGGCGGCTGCGCGGGGAAAGCCCCGAGGAGCGCTCCGCCGCCCGGGTCAAGGTCAAGACCCTGTTCGAGGGCCTCAAGGGCCGGATCGACGGCCTCACCCATATCGAAGTCGGCATGGACGTCAGCGCGGTGGATTACGCCTGCGACGTGGTGCTGTTCTCCGAATTCACCGACCAGGCCGCGCTCTCGGCCTATGCCAACCATCCGGAACATCTGCGCGTGCGCGAGGCGCTTGGCGACTTGCGGATCGGGCGCTTCCAGGTCGATTATCCCATCAAAGAGACCGGCGCATGATCGGTTCGTTCACCTTTGAAAACCTGCCCTGCCGCGTCGTGTTCGGCAGCGGAACGCTTGGCTCCGCGAAGGCCGAGGTCGAGCGGCTCGGCGGCAAGCGCGCCCTGGTGCTGACGACGCCGCAGCAGGAGGCGCAAGGCAAGAGCCTGGGGGCGGCGCTCGGCTCGCTCTATGCCGGACTGTTTTCCGGCGCCACCATGCACACGCCTGTTGAGGTTACGGAGCGTGCGCTCGCGGCGATGAAGGCGTGCGAGGCCGACTGCGTCGTCTCACTCGGCGGCGGCTCGACAACCGGCCTCGGCAAGGCGCTGGCCTTGCGCACCGGAATCAATCAGCTCTGCATTCCCACCACCTATGCAGGCTCCGAGATGACGCCGATCGTCGGCCAGACCGAGAACGGCCTGAAGACCACGGTGCGCGATGCGGCAATCCTGCCGGAGACCGTGATCTACGATGTCGATCTCACCTTGACGCTGCCGGCGAGCCTGGCCGCGACATCGGGCATCAACGCGATCGCCCATGCCGTTGAGGCCCTCTATGCGCGGGATGCCAATCCCGTGACCTCGCTGATGGCGGAAGAAGGCATCCGCGCACTGGCCCGCGCCCTGCCTGCCATCGCGGCCAAGGGCGATGACCGCGAGGCCCGCACCGAAGCACTTTATGGTGCATGGCTGTGCGGCGTCTGTCTTGGCACCGTCGGCATGGCGCTGCATCACAAGCTCTGCCACACGCTCGGTGGAACCTTCGACCTGCCGCATGCCGAGACACACACCATCGTGCTGCCGCATGCGCTCGCCTACAACGCGCCAGCCGTGCCCGACGCGATGGCACGCGTCTCCCGCGCGATCGGGGCCGCCGATGCATCGCAGGGACTTTTCGAGCTTGCGAAGCGGTTGGGTGCGAAGACGGCACTCCGCGATATCGGGATGCCCGAGGGCGGCATCGACAAGGCGGCTGATCTTGCCGTCACCAACGCCTACTGGAATCCGCGCCCGCTCGAGCGCGGCGCCATCCGCGACCTGATCGCGCGCGCCTGGGCTGGCGAGCCGCCGGCCCCAATCAAAGCGGCGGCTTGAGGCGATGCAGCGCACCCTGATCAGATCCGCGACCGTCATCAGCATGGATGACGCGATCGGCGACCTCGGCAACGGCGACGTGCTGATCGAGGGCAGCCGCATCGTCGAGGTGCGGCCATCGATCGACGTCGCGGCCGACACGGAGATCGTCGACGGCGCAGGGCGCATCGTCATCCCCGGCCTGATCAACGCGCATATGCACACTTGGCAGACCGGCCTGCGCGGCTATGCCGCGAACTGGACGTTGCTGGAATATTTCCGCCGCATGCATGCGGGCCTTGCGACCGCGTTCCGGCCCGACGACATTTACATCGCAACCCTCGTGGGCGCGTTGAACCAGATCAATTGCGGCACCACCACGCTGGTCGACTGGTGCCACAACAATCCGACGCCTGATCATACCGACGCCGCCGTGCGCGGCCTGATCGAGAGCGGCATTCGCGCCGCCTTCTTCCATGGCTCGCCGAAGCCGGAGCCAAAGCCGGGCGAGCCGCATTTCTCGGAAGTGCCGCATCCGCGCCGCGAGGTCGAGCGGCTGCTGGCGGGTCCCCTCGCCGACCGCGACGGCCTCGTCACGCTCGGCCTTGCGATCCTCGGCCCGCATTATTCGACGCTCGAGGTCGCCATGCATGACTTCCGCATGGCGCGCGAGCTCAAGCTGATCGCATCGATGCATCAGGGGGGTGGCCCGGCCAAGACACCCGGCGGCTGGGAGAAGCTGATCGAAGCCGGCCTCGTCGGCACCGGCATCAACATCGTCCATGGCAACGATCTGCCCGACGATCTGCTCGATCGTCTCGTCGATCTCGGCGTCTCCTTCTCGGTGACGCCCGAGAACGAGATGATCCAGGGCCATGGCTTTCCGATCACCGGGCGGTTGCTCAAGCGTGGCGTGCGACCGACCATCGGCATTGACCTCGAATCAATCCTCGCCGGCGACCTGTTCTCCGCCGCGCGCATTGCGCTCTCGATGCAGCGATCGCTCGACAATGCGGAGTCCCGCAAGACCAGCGGCACCATCCCCGCTACGACCACGATTCCGGTGCGCGAGGCGCTGCGCTGGATCACGACGGAAGGCGCTCGCATGCTCGGCCGCGAAAACCAGATCGGCTCGCTGACACCCGGGAAACTTGCCGACCTCGTCATCATCAACGCCTCCGATCTCAACCTCGTCCCGGTGCACGATCCCGTCGCCACCGTTCTGATGCAGACGAGCCTCGCCAATATCGAGGCGGTCATGATCGGCGGCGCCTGGAAGAAGCGGAACGGCCGACTGCTGGCTGAGGGGTTGGAGACGAAGAAAGAGCTACTGGCGCAATCCGGCCGGCGGCTGGTGCAGGACATCGAACGACAGGGACGCGCCGCCTGAGGCGCCAACGGACAACAACAATGACAGACACCTCGAAAAACATCGCTTTCATCGGGATCGGCAAGATGGGCCTGCCGATGTCGGCGCTTGTCGCCAAGGCCGGTTATGCCGTCACCGCGTTCGACCAGAGCGCCGCGCGGATCAACGAGGCACGCACACAAGGCATTGCGATTGCCGCATCGCCGGCCGAGGCCGTGAGCGGCAAGGCGGCTGTCGTCACCTCCCTGCCCGACGACGTCGCGTTGCGCGGCGCCATGCTCGGCCCCACCGGCGTCATCGCCGCCATGGCGCCCGGCGCCGTTTTGATCGAAACCAGCACAGTGAGCGTCGAGGCTTCTACGGAAGTTGCGGCCGCGGCGCAGGCCCGCGGCATTGCCTATCTGCGCGCACCGGTCTCCGGCAATGCCAGCATCGTTCATACGGGCGCGCTGACCTGCTTCGTCTCGGGGCCGAAAGACGCCTTCGAAAACGCAAAGCCGCTGTTCGCCGCCTTCACCCGCGCGCAGACCTATCTCGGGCCGGCCGAGGAAGCCCGTTACGCGAAACTCTCGGTCAATCTGATGATCGCAGTATCGGCGGCGATGATGGCGGAGAGCCTGGCGCTCGCGCGCAAGGGCGGCATCGCCTGGCAGGACATCTTGAAGGTGCTCGACGACAGCGCGGTGGCCTCGCCGATGGTGAAGTACAAGACCGCGCCGCTGCGAACCCGCGATTTCGAATCCACTTTCTCCTGCAAGCAGATGGCCAAGGATCTCGACCTGATCCTGGGAGCCGGCCACGCCGTCGGCGTGCCGTTGCAACTCGCGGCGCAAGTGCGCGAGACCTACGGCTCGCTGGTCGCGCAAGGCGACGGCGACACCGACTTCATCGCGACCGTCAAGCATCTCGAACGGCTGTCCGGGCTCGGCGAGCCCAAACTCTGATCGGCGGAAGGCACATATGCGCAATTTCAACGAGAACACGATCACCGACGCGGTGCTGGAGCGGATCAAGGACGCAACCGATCCGCGCATCAAGCAGGTCAGCGAAGCGCTGGTGCGCCACCTTCATGCCTTCGTCCGCGAGGTGCGGCCGACCCAGAAGGAATGGGAGTTCGGCATCGACTTCCTGACCCGCACCGGCCACATGTGCGACGACAAGCGCCAGGAGTTCATCCTGCTGTCGGACACGCTCGGCGTCTCCATGCTGGTCGATGCGATCAACCACCCGGTGCCGGAGGGCGCGACCGAGACAACGGTGCTCGGCCCGTTCTTCGTCCAGGCCGCACCGGAAAAAGACAGCGGCGCGGATATCTCCGGTCCGATGGAGGGCGATCCGATGCTTGTCACCGGCTCGGTGTCGACCGTCGACGGAAAGCCGCTCACAGGGGCCGTCGTCGACGTCTGGCACTCCGACGATGACGGCTATTACGACGTGCAGCAGCTCGACGCCATCGGCGATCTCGCGATGCGCGCGCGCTTCCACACCGACGCCAACGGCAGATTTCATTTCTGGTCGATCAAGCCGGCCGCCTACCCCATTCCGCATGACGGGCCGGTCGGCGAGATGCTGGAGGCGCAGGGCCGTCATCCCTGGCGGCCAGCGCATGTGCATTTCATGATTTCCGCGCCTGGCTTTGAGCAGCTCGTGACACACGTGTTCGTCGCCGGCGACCAGTATCTCGATTCGGACGTGGTGTTCGGCGTCAAGGACAGCCTGATCCGTGAATTCGCGAGGCATCCGGCCGGCCGTGCGCCTGATGGTCGCATGGTGGACAGCGAGTATTTCCATCTCAACTATGATTTCGGCCTGAAGCAGGCCGCGAGCAACGCAAGAGCCGCTTAAGCTAGAGCGGCGACGGACCAGCAAGAGTCCGGCAACAGGGAGCAGACGGGAGCTGAGGATGGGACCGCGGGTCAGCACGAGCATCTTGGCCGAGCGCCTCACGGGCATGATCGGCCCGCGCGCGAGCGTTGCGCGCGGCGTGCTCGATCAGCACGGGCAAAGCGAGTCGCACTATCGCAATTTGCCGCCCGACATCGTCGTCTTCCCTGAGACCACGCAGGAGGTCGCGGAGATCGTGAAGCTGTGCGCGAGCGCGGGCATGCCGATCGTTCCGTTCGGCGCCGGCACCTCGCTCGAAGGCAATGCGGCCTCGGTCGCCGGCGGCGTCTGCTTCGACTTCGCCCGCATGAACAAGGTGCTCAGCGTGCACGACAGCGACATGGATGTCGTGGTGCAGCCCGGCATCACCCGCAAGCAGCTGAATGCGGAGCTGCGCAATACCGGCCTGTTCTTCCCGATCGACCCCGGCGCCGACGCCTCGATCGGCGGCATGACCTCCACGCGCGCCTCCGGCACTATGGCGGTGCGCTATGGCACCATGAAGGACAATGTCATGGCGCTGGAAGTGGTCCTGGCCGATGGCCGCGTGATCCGGACCGCGAAGCGTGCGCGCAAGTCGGCCGCCGGTTATGACCTCACCCGCATGTTCGTCGGCGCGGAAGGCACGCTTGGCGTCATCACCGAGATCACGCTGAAGGTGCATCCGGTGCCACAGGCGATCTCGGCCGCGGTCTGCAGCTTCGACACACTCCATAATGCCGTCGACACCGCGATCTCCGTGATCCAGTCCGCGATCCCCGTCGCGCGCATCGAACTGCTCGACGACGTCATGATGCGCGGCATCAATGCCTACGCCAAGCTCGGCTATCGCGAAGCGCCCACCCTGTTCTTCGAATTCCACGGCTCCGAGAGTTCGGTCGCCGAGCAGGCCGAGGCCGCGCAGGCCATCGCCGCCGACCACGGCGGTCACGGCTTTGCCTGGGCGAAGGCCGCGGAAGACCGCAGCCGGCTCTGGCACGCCCGTGACAACACGCTCTATGCGGGCCTGGGCCTGCGGCCCGGCGCGCGGGCCGTGATCACCGATGTCTGCGTGCCGATCTCGCGGCTGGCGGAATGCCTGACCGAGACGCGGCGCGATGCCGACGAGCACGGCTTTACCGCGCCGATCGTTGGCCATGTCGGCGACGGCAATTTCCACATGCTGATCCTGATCGATCCGACAAAGCCGGAGGAGGCCGAAGGCGCCAAGGCGCTACAGGCCCGCATGGTCGCCCGCGCCATCGCCATGGACGGAACCTGCACCGGCGAGCATGGCATCGGGCTCGGCAAGATCGACTATCTCACCGATGAGCTCGGCGAAGCCGTCGACGTGATGCGATCCATCAAGACCGCGCTCGATCCGAATGGTCTGATGAATCCCGGAAAGATCTTTTCAGGCGGAGCCAAAGCATGAGCGACGCGCTCCCGATCGAGGTCACCTCGCCGACGCCGCTGCTGGAGCTGCGCGGCATCAGCAAGGAGTTCCCCGGCGTCAAGGCGCTGGATGACGTGTCCTTTGCCGTCTACCCCGGCGAAGTCCACATGCTGCTCGGCGAAAACGGCGCCGGCAAGTCGAGCCTGATGAAGGTGCTTTGCGGTGCCTACCGCGCTGACGCCGGTGAGTTCTACTACAAAGGCGAGAAGGTCGCGATCTCCTCGACGGCAGATGCGCAGAAGCTCGGCATTGCCGTGATCTTCCAGGAATTCTCGCTCGTCCCCTATCTCGATAT
Source organism: Bradyrhizobium sp. CIR18 (assembly GCF_014198295.1). Taxonomy (NCBI): domain Bacteria; kingdom Pseudomonadati; phylum Pseudomonadota; class Alphaproteobacteria; order Hyphomicrobiales; family Nitrobacteraceae; genus Bradyrhizobium; species Bradyrhizobium sp. CIR18. Next base: position 407,998 of record NZ_JACIHF010000004.1, read on the forward strand.
CGCACAGAACATCTTCCTCGGCCGCGAGCCGAAAGGCCACATCCCCGGCACCATCGACCGCCGCAAGATCCTGGCTGACGCAAAGCGCGTGCTCGATACCATCGGCTTCGACATCGATCCCTCCACCATTGTCGACAAGCTCGGCGTCGCGCAGCAGCAGATGGTCGAGATCGCCAAGGCGATCAGCCAGGACGCCCGCATCCTCGTGATGGACGAGCCGACCGCGGCGCTGTCCGACCGCGAGACCGAGCTGCTGTTCGCCTTGATCGCGCGGCTGAAGGCCGACGGCGTGTCGATCGTCTACATCTCGCACCGGATGGCCGAGGTGTTCGCGCTTGGCGATCGCATTACCGTGCTGCGCGACGGCCGGCGCATCGACGGCGTCCGGCCCGCCGACGTTACGCCGGACCAACTGGTCCGCATGATGGTCGGCCGCAATGTCGACATGACCTATCCGCGCAACTTTGCCGACAAGCCCGGCGATCTGCTGCTAGAGGTCAAGGGTCTGACCGCCTCGACCGGCATCTCCGACATCAACATCGAGGTGCGCCGGGGCGAGATCGTCGGCCTATGCGGCCTGGTCGGCTCGGGCCGCAGCGAAGTCGCGCGCGCCATCTTCGGCGCCGATCCCGTCAGCGCCGGCGAGATCATCTTCGACGGCAAGACCATCTCCGGCGAGCCTGACCTCGCCGCCCGCCGGGGCATCGCGCTGATCCCGGAGAGCCGCAAGAGCGAGGGCCTCGCGCTGCTGCGCTCGGTGAGCGACAATCTGGTGGTCTCGGCGCTGCGAAGACTGTTCCCGAGCGGACTTTTCGATTCCCGTGGCGCGCAACGGACGTCCGACGGCCTGATCCGGCAATTGAGGATCGCAACGCCGAGCGCGCGGCAGACCGTCGGCCTGCTCTCGGGCGGCAACCAGCAGAAGGTCGTGATCGGCAAATGGCTGGCGGCCGGCTCAAAGCTCTTCATCTTCGACGAGCCGACGCGCGGCATCGACATCGGCGCCAAGTCCGAGATTTTTGCGCTGATCGACCGCCTGGTCGCGGAAGGCGCGGCGGCACTGATGATCTCGTCCGAGCAGGTCGAGATCTGCCATGTCTGCGACCGCGCCTATGTGATGCGCGAGGGGCGCATCGCCGGCCACTTGAACCGCAACGAACTGACCGAGGAAAACATCGTGCGATTGGGGATGCATCATGCGTGAGGCCGCGGTCGTTTCACAACCCAATCCGTTGCAACGCATTCCCGGCGTTGCCATCGTCCTGGTGCTCCTGATCACGCTGTTCAGCGTGATCGCGCCCGGCTTCCTGTCGGTCGCCAACCTCTCCAACGTGCTGGTGCAGTCGACCATCCTGACCATGCTCGCGCTGCCGATGACCCTAATCATCATGACCGAGGGGCTGGACCTCTCCATGGGCGCGGTGCTGACGCTGACCTCGCTCTGCGTCGCGATCGTGTCGCTGGCCACCAAATCGATGTTGCTGGGTTTCGGCGCCGGCCTGCTGGTCGGTGCGGCCTTCGGCGTCGCAAATGGCTGGCTAGTCGCCATCCTCGGCATTCCGCCCTTCGTCGCGACGCTGGGCACGCTTGGCATGGCCCAGGGCCTGTCGCTGATCGTCAGCGACGGCCAGAGCGTGGTCGGCATCCCCCACAGCGTCCGCGACATCTATTCGGCGACGCTGCTCGGCATTCCCGTGCCGATCGTGATGGCGCTCGTCACCTACGCTGCGTTCCACGGCCTGCTCTATCACACCCGCTTCGGTACCTACATCTTCGCGCTCGGCGGCAACCGCGAGGCGCTGCGCTATGCCGGCCTCTCGCCGAACAAGCTGCTGATCGCGGTCTACGCGCTCGGCGGCGCCATGGCCGGCATCGCGGGCCTGTTGATGACCGCGCGGATGAATTCCGGCCACCCGACCGCCGGCCTTGGCCTCGAATTCGATGCCATCGCCGCGGTCGCCGTCGGCGGCACCTCGTTCGAGCGCGGCAATGGCTGGCTGCTCGGTACCCTGCTCGGCGTCCTCTCCGTCGGCGTGTTGCGCAACGGGCTCAACCTGATCTCGCTGCCCTCCTCCGTGCAGGTCGCAAGCGTCGGCGTCCTCGTCATCGTCGCGCTGTTCCTCGATGGTCTCAGGAGCCGGGCATGACCGACATCACGAAAGACGCCATGATGCCGCCCCGCTCATTCCTGTCGCAGGACGCGATCCAGGTGTTCTATCGCCTGCTCGCAGCTCTCCTGATCTGCGCGGTGCTCGCCGTGCTCAGCGATTCCTTCCTCAGCCTCGGCAACATCCTCAATGTGCTGAGACAAGCAAGCCTGACCTTCTTCATCGCCTCCGGACTGACGCTGGTGGTGCTGACCGCCGGCCTCGATCTCTCCGTCGGCGCCAATGTTGCGCTGTCGGCCTGCATCGCCGGCACCGTGATCCACAAGACCGGTTCGCCCGCGCTCGGCATCCTCACCGGGCTTGCCTGCGGCGGCATCGTTGGCCTGCTCAATGGCATCATGGTCACCGCGCTGCGTATCCCCTCCTTCATCGCCACCTACGGCATGCTCTGGGTGCTGAACGGCCTCACCTACTGGTACATGGCGGGCGAGACCCTTCACGGCTTCCCCGCGGGCTTCCGCCAGATCGGCAGCGGCTATCTGTTCGGCCTGCCGATCCCGGTCTATCTGCTGCTGGTGTTCCTCGGGATCGGAACGCTGTTTGCGCAGCGGACGATCTGGGGCCAGGAGATCTATGCGATCGGCGCCAATCCGGTCGCGGCCCGCCTCTCCGGTATCCCGGTCGCGCGCCGCCTGCTGCTGGTCTATGCGGTCTCGGGCACCATGGCGGGCCTTGCATCGATCATCTTCCTGTCGCGGCTCAATTCGGCCGAGGCCGATATCGGCGAGAGCCTGACGCTGCCGGCGATCGCGGCCGTGCTGATCGGCGGCACCTCGCTGTTCGGCGGCGTCGGCACCGTGTTCGGCACCTTCATCGGGGCGCTGATCCTGACGCTGGTGCTGAACGGCATGAACCTGCTTTCGGTCAGCGCCAACTGGCAGCCGCTGGTCACCGGCATCATCGTCATTCTCGCGGTCTGGCTCGACATGAAGACCCGCCGCCGCGCGCAGTAAGTGTTTTTCGATATCCAACAAGCAAAACGAGGGATGGAGGCAATATGAGACAGAAACTGGGCTATCTGGCGCTGCCGTTGCTGATGGCGGCCGCGTTCACCACCGAGGCGCGCGCCGACGGCGAGACCATCGCCGTCTTCACCAAGAACCAGACCAACCCGTTCTTCCAGACGGTGCGCGTCGGCGCCGACAACATGGCGAAGACGCTGAACGCCAAGACGCTGCAATACATCCCGACCAAGCCGGATTCGATCCCGGAGCAGCTGAGCCAGATCGAGGATGTCGTGGTGAAGAAGCCGAGCGCGATCGTGTTCACGCCGGTCGACTACAAGGCGATGGTACCCGGGGTCGAGAAGATCAACGAAGCCAAGATCCCCGTCGTCAACATCACCGACCGTTCCGCGGGCGGCAAGTTCCTCTCCTTCGTCGGCGCCGACGATTACAGCCTCGGGCTGGAGACCGCGCGCTTCCTGCTCAAGACGCTCGGCGGCAAGGGCAACATCGTCATCATCGAGGGCGTCAAGGGTTCGCTGACCAATGTCGACCGGGTCCGCGGCTTCAACGACGCGCTGAAGGAGACCCCTGGTGCGAAGCTCCTGGCCTCGCAGCCGGGCAACTACCAGCGGCTCCAGGCGCTCCAGGTGATGGAGAATTTGATGCAGTCGAATTCGCAGATCGACGGCGTGCTGGCGGCCAACGACGCCATGGCGGTCGGCGCGATCGAGGCGCTCGACGGCGCCAACCGCAAGGCCCAGGTGATCGGCATCAACGGTACCAAGGAGGCCATCGACGCGATCAAGTCCGGCAAGCTGCTCGCGAGCGGCGACTACAACGGATTTGCCCAAGGCTGCCTCGGCACCATGATGGCGATCCGGTCCCTGCGCAATCAGCCGGTCATCAGCGAGATCGTGCTGAAGCCGACCGTCATCACCAAGGACAATTTTGGACCCTTCGACGTGCCGCTCGAGCAGCGGACCTGCCTGACCTTCGAGGATGCCGGCAAGCTCAGCGCGAAGTAAGCCCACCGATCACGTCCGGACGGCCGCCTCTCGCGGCCGTCCCAAGAACCAAAGTCAAGAAACGGAGACCACCATGCTGTTCGCCATTCACGCGGTCGACCGCGCCGGCGCGCTGCCGACCCGGCTCGCCAACTACGATGCCCACAAGGCGTTCCTGAGCGACACCTCGCGCTTCGGCGTCAAGATCGTGATGTCGGGGCCGCTCGTCTCCGACGATGGTCAAACCATGATCGGCAGCCTGTTCCTGATCGAGGCCCCCGGCCGTGACGACGTCGAGGCCTTCAACCGCGCCGACCCCTTTGCCGCGGCCGGCATCTGGGAAAAGGTCACGATCACGGGCTTCCTGCGCCGGCAGGGTTGAGGCCGGCCCCATCAAAAATGCGAAAACAACCCCATGCACAGTAGAATGGGGTTGTTTTTGCTGACGAATTTCCGGCGCGAATCTCACCCTTCAGCCGCTCGTCGCCACAGCTCCGTCTTCGAGATGACAGGCCACCCACTGCTCGGTCCCAACTGCGCGAAGCACCGGCTCTTCGACCCGGCAGCGATCGAAGACGAGCGGGCAGCGGGTGTGGAAGCGGCATCCCTTCGGCGGATTGATCGGGCTCGGCACGTCGCCCTTGAGGATGATGGGATTGCGCTGGGCGCCGGGCTCGGGGAGCGGCACCGCGGACAGCAGCGCTCTGGTGTAGGGATGCCTTGGCGCGGCAAAGATCTCTCGGCGCGGCGCTATCTCGACGATCTTGCCGAGATACATCACGGCCACGCGGTGGGTCATGTGCTCGACGATCGCGAGGTCGTGGCTGATGAACAGCAACGCGAGGCCGAACTCGCTCTGGAGATCCTGCAGCAAATTGACGATCTGCGCCTTGACCGAGACGTCGAGCGCCGAGACCGCCTCGTCGCACACGATCAGCTCGGGCTCGGCCGCGAGCGCGCGGGCGATGCCGATGCGCTGGCGCTGGCCGCCGGAGAACTCGTGCGGCCTGCGGTTCAGCGCCTCGCGCGGCAGGCGCACGGTGTCCATCAGAGAGGTGACGCGGACCTCGAGATCCTCGGCGGATTTGGCGAGGCCGAAATTCCGGATCGGTTCGGCCAGGATGTCGCGCACCCGCATGCGCGGATTGAGGCTGGAGAACGGGTCCTGGAACACCACCTGCACGCGCCGGCGCATCTGGCGCATCGTGCCCGGATGTGCGTCGTCGATACGCTGGCCGTCGAGGATGACCTGCCCTGCGGTGATGTCGAACAGCCGCAAAATGGCGCGCCCGACCGTCGACTTGCCGCAGCCGGACTCACCGACCAGCGACAGCGTCTCGCCGCGCGCGATCTCGAAGGAGACGCCATCGACCGCATAGACGAATTCGGACTTGCGGCCGAACAGGCCGGACTTGACCGGAAAGTGCTTCTTGAGGTCGTTGACCTGGAGCAGCGGAGGGCTCATGCCGCGACAGCTCCCTTGGCCGCGTAGTGGCAGGCGGCGACGTGACGAGGGCCTTTCTCTTCGAGCCCCGGCGCATATTGACGACAGAGATCGGTCGCAAGCGCGCAGCGGCCGGCAAAGACGCAGCCGGTGATCGGCTTTCTGAGATCGGGCACCTGCCCGGGAATTTCGGCGAGGCGTCTTGCCGTGCCCGTGAGCGACGAGCCGAGCCGCGGCACCGCGCCAAGCAGGCCCTGCGTGTAGGGATGCCGCGGCGCGCGGAACAGTTCGGCCACCGGCGCCTCCTCGACCTTGTGGCCCGCATACATCACCATGACGCGCTCGGCGATCTCGGCGACGACGCCGAGGTCGTGGGTGATCAAGATGATGGCGGCGCCGACCCGGCGCTTGAGGTCCAGCATCAGCTTCAGGATCTGCGCCTGAATCGTCACGTCGAGCGCGGTGGTCGGCTCGTCGGCAATGAGAAGCTTGGGATTGCAGGCCAGCGCAATGGCGATCATGACGCGCTGGCGCATGCCGCCGGAGAGCTGGTGCGGATATTCGCGCACGCGGCGTTTCGGCTCGGGGATGCCAACCAGCGTCAGCATCTCGATCGCGTGCGCCTCGGCGGCCTGCTTGTCCAGGCCCTGATGGATCATCAGTGTCTCGCGGATCTGCCGGCCGACGGTCAGCACCGGATTGAGGCTGGTCATCGGCTCCTGAAAGATCATCGAGATGTCGTTGCCGCGGATCGCGCGCATCTCGCGATCGGAGAGTTGCAGCAGGTCTCTCCCTGCAAAGCGGATCGCGCCTGCGATCCTGCCCGGCGGCTCCGGGATCAGCCGCATCAAGGACATCGATGTCACCGACTTGCCGCAGCCGGATTCACCGACGATGGCGAGCGTCTCGCCCTCGTTGACATGGAAGGACACCCCGTCCACCGCGCGGTTGATGCCGCCCGGGGTACGAAAGTGGGTCTGGAGGTTTTCGACTTCGAGCAGCGCCATCGCGATCAACCCCGGTCAGAGACGCTTGGCCATGCGCGGATCGAGCGCATCGCGGAGACCGTCCCCGAGTAGATTCACCGCAAGCACGGTGACCGAGAGGAAGGCCGCCGGAAAGAACACGATGTAGGGCTTGACCTGCCATAACGCGCGGCCCTCGGCCATGATGTTGCCCCAGGATGGAATGGTAGGCGGCGTGCCGGCGCCGATGAAGGACAGGATCGCTTCGGTGATCATGGCGCTGGCGCAGATGTAGGTCGCCTGCACCAGCATGGGCGCAAGCGTATTGGGCAGGATGTGGCGCAGGATGATCATCGGCGTGCGCGTGCCGCAGGCGATTGCGGCATCCACATAAGGCTGCTCGCGCAGCGACAGCACCACGCTGCGCACGAGCCTCGAAACGCGCGGGATCTCGGCAACGGTGATGGCGAGGATGACGTTGCCGACGCTCCCCCGCGTCAGCGCCATCAGCGCGATCGCCAGCAGGATCGGCGGGATCGACATCAAGCCGTCCATGAAGCGCATCAGAATGCCGTCGGCCCAGCGGATGAAGCCGGAGACCATGCCGATGGCCAGGCCGGCCACGGATGCGAAGATAGCGACCGACAGGCCGACCGTGAGCGAGACCCGCGCACCGAACAGTACGCGTGAATAGATGTCGCGGCCGAGTACGTCGGTGCCGAACCAGAAATCGGCCGACGGCGCCCGGGTGCGCTTGGCGGGGGCGAGCGCTGTCGGATCGACCGTCCAGAGATAGGGCGCAAAGATCGCGATCAGGACGAGCGCCAGCAGCAGCGCGCCGCCGATTGCGACCGTCGGATGGCCGCGCAAGAACCCGACGAAGCCGCGCCGGATCGTGACCGGCCGCAGGATTTCGGGCAGTTGTGGCGCAAGAACGAGCCCGGCCGGAAGCGATTGCGGATTGACGGTCGTGTCGGTCAATAGCGGATCCTCGGGTCAACGAGCGTATAAATGACGTCGATCATCAGATTGACGAGGACGTAGACGAAGCTGAACAGCAGGACGATGCCCTGGATGACGGGATAGTCGCGGCGCAGGATGGCATCGATCGTGAGCCGGCCTAGGCCGGGAATCGCGAACACGCTCTCGGTCACCACCGCGCCGCCGATCAGCAGCGCGATGCCGATCCCGATCACGGTCACGATCGGCACCGCCGCGTTCTTCAGCGCGTGAATGAACAGGATGCCGCCCTGCCCCAAGCCCTTGGCCTTGGCGGTGCGAATATAGTCCTGCTGCAAGACTTCGAGCATGGCGGCGCGCGTGATGCGCGCAACCAGGGCAATGTAGACGCAGCCGAGCGCGATCGCGGGCAGGATCAGGTTCTCGAGCCAGGGCCAGAAGCCTTGGTTGAGCGGCGTATAGCCCTGCACCGGCAGCCATTCGAGCTCGAGCGCGAAGATGTAGGCGAGCATGTAGCCGACCACGAAGACGGGCAGCGAGAAGCCGAACACGGCAAAGCCCATGATGACGCGGTCGATCAGGCTGCCGGCCTTCCAGGCCGCCACCACGCCGAGCGGCACCGCCACCACGATCGTGAGCAGCAGCGTGACGATCATCAGCGACAGCGTCGGTCCGAGGCGCTGTCCGATCATCGCCGAGACCGGCAAATTGGTGAAGATCGAGGTGCCGAGATCGCCGTGCAGGATACGCCAGACCCAGCTTCCGAACTGGACCAGGAAGGGGCGATCGAGACCGAGGCTCTGGCGGATGCGCTCCACATCCTCCGGGCTCGCCTGGTCGCCCGCGATCACCACGGCGGGATCGCCCGGCGCGATGTAGAGCAGGCTGAACACGAACAGCGCGACGATAGCCATGACCGGCAGGGTCGAGACGATGCGACGGAGGATGTAGGAGAGCATCTGGCCTCAACGCACGATCATGCAGACTTCGACACGCCCCAGAAGAACGGCAGCGGCCCCTTGGTGATGCCGGAGACGTTCTTGCGCCAGGCCGTGTAGGTCAGGAAGAAGCCGGTCGGCGCATAGACGACATCCTCGAGCGCGGCCTTGTTGACCCGCCCGATCGCCGCCTTCTCCTCCTCGAGATTCTTGGCGTCGAACCAGGTCGTGATCTCCTTCTCGGTATTCGGGCTATTGGGCCAGCCGAACCAGGCCTTCTCGCCATTGGCGCGGATGGCGGTGTAGGCGGCGGGCGTGATGCAGTCGGCGCCGGCATGCCAGCTGTGGAACATGTTCCAGCCACCCTGCCCGGGCGGCGTCTTCGCCGCGCGGCGCGAGCCGACCGTGCCCCAGTCCGTCGCGACGAAGTCGACATTCATGCCGAGCCGCTTCAGGAGATCCGCGGTGACGTCGCCTTGCGCCTTGGTGATCGGCTGATCCTGCGCCACGAGGCACGTCACCGGCTGGCCGGAATAGCCGCTCTCGGCCAGCAGCTTCTTGGCAGCATCGAGATCGCGCTTGCCCTTCAGGATCTCGCCACCCAACTCGCTGTAGAGCGGGGTGTCCGGCGTGAAGAAGCCGGGCAGCGCCTTCCACAATGCGTTGTCGTCGCCGACGATCGCGCGCATGTAGTCTTCCTGGCTCATGGCCATCAGCACCGCGCGCCGCGCCCGCACGTCATTGAACGGCGCGAACAGATGGTTCATGCGGAACGAGCCGATATTGCCGAGGGGATCGCCGATATCGACGCTGATGTTCTTGTTCTTCTTCAGCACGGGCACGAGATCGGCGATCGGGTTCTCCCACCAGTCGACCTCGCCGTTCTGCAGGGCGGCGGCCGCGGTGGCCGGATCAGGCATCACGATCCATTCGATGCGATCGAGCTGCATCTGCTTGCCGCCTGCGAGCCACGACGGCTTCTCCTGGCGCGGCACGTAGTCGGTGAACTTCTCGAACACCGCCTTGGCGCCTGGCACCCATTCGCCCTTGGCGAACTTCATCGGCCCGGAGCCGACATACTCGGTGATCTGCTTGAACGGATCCGTCTTGGCAATGCGCTCGGGCATGACGAAGGAGCACGGCGCGTTGTTCTTGGCGAGCGCGTAGAGCATTTTCGGGAAGGGCTGCTTCAAGACCCATTTGAAGGTGCGGTCGTCGACGACGGTCAATTCCTGCTGGTTGGCGAGGATCATCAGCCCCATCGGATCGCGCGCAGCCCAGCGCGACAGGCTCGCGACGACATCCTTGCTCAGCACCGGCTCGCCGTCGTGGAACTTGAGACCGGGGCGCAGCTTGAACGTCCAGATCTTGCCGTCGTCCGAAGTCTCCTCGGACTCGACCATCTGCCGCTGCGGCTGCAGCTGCGCGTCGATGCCGTAAAGCGTGTCCCAGACCAGCGCGGCGGCATTGCGCACGACATATTGCGTGCCCCAGATCGGATCGAAATTGGCGAGATTGGCTTGCGGCACGAAGCGGAGGGTGCGGGCTGATGCGCCCTGCGCGATCGCCGGGGCCGAGAGGCCCGTCAATGCCAGACCGCCCGCGCCAGCCAGTCCCTTCAATACGGTCCTGCGATCCATGAAGTCCTCCCGTTAATGCCGTGATGCCGGCCATCGTTGGCCAAGAGCAGGTGAAACCAGAACCCGTTGGCGTGCAAATGGTATGCCACTAACCGGACCTTCGCCAGCGGGATCTCAATGTCTTTTGGGCCGGCCCAAGCCTCACAGAGCTGCCGCCAGCATCTCGCCAGTCTCGATATGCGGGATGGCCTCGACCAGCTTGCGCGTGTAGTCCGTCTTCGGATTGTCGAACAGCGCCCGGCTCTCGCCCTGCTCGACGATTCCGCCATTGCGCAGCACGATGGTGCGGTCGCAGAGCATGCGCACCACGTTGAGATCGTGGCTGACGAACAGCAGCGCGATGTCGTTCTCGCGCCTGAGGCGGTCGAGCAGTTGCAGCACAACCGCCTGCACCGAGACGTCGAGCGCGGCCGTCGGCTCGTCCAGCACCAGCAGCCGCGGCCGGCAGGCGATGGCGCGGGCGATGCCGACGCGGGCCTTCTGGCCGCCGGAGAGCTGGTGCGGAAAGCGCGGCAACAGATCGAGCGGGAGCCCGACCCGCTCCGCACATTCTTCCACCCGTTCGCGCAGCGCCTCACCCGCCCGCATGCCGCCAAGCCGCATCAGGGGGTGGGCGATACAATCGAAGGCCGTAAAGCGCGGGTTGAGGCTCTCGTTCGGATCCTGGAACACCATCTGAATGTCTTTGCGCAAGGGCGAGCGGTGAAAGTCGCGCGAGGCCACGTGGCCGATCGAATGCCCGTCGAACACGATGTCGCCTTCGCTCTGGTCGATCAGCCGGCAGATCATCCGCGACGTCGTGCTCTTGCCGGACCCGGACTCGCCGACGAGCCCGACGCTCTCGCCGCCGGCCATCGTCATCGAGAAGTCGGCCACCGCAGCAGAGCCCTGGTCGAAACGCTTTGCCAGTTTTCGCACCTCCAGAAGTGGCGGCGTGCCGTGCGCGAGCTCCGCTCGGGGCTTGCCGACGACAGTCGCGTAGCGCTCCCGCTCCTCTTCCGTCACGAGATCTTCGATACGGGACGTCGCGGTCGGCGATGCCGCGACCAGGCGCCTGGTATAGGCATGCTGCGGCGCGCTGAAGAGTGTCCTGGGACTCGCTTCCTCGACGATGCGGCCACGTTCCATCACGGCAATACGGCGGCAATAGCGCGCAGCAAGCCCGAGATCGTGCGTGATCAGGATCGTGGCCATGCCGCGCGCGGCGGCGATATCTGCCAGGAGATCCATCACCACCTTCTGCGTGGTGACGTCGAGGCCGGTGGTCGGCTCGTCCGCGATCAGCAGCGCGGGATTGCAGGAGATCGCGATCGCGATCATGACGCGCTGGCACATGCCGCCGGAAAGCTCGTGCGGATAGGCGTTCATCCGCGCCTCGGGCTCACGGATCTGAACGGCGCGCAGCAGGTCCAGCGCCTCGCCCCGCGCGGCCTCTTTCGAGATGCGCTTATGGGTGAGGATCGCGTCCGCGATCTGCAAGCCGATCGCCCGGATCGGATTGAGCGCCGCCCGCGGGTTCTGGAAGATCATCGACATCGCGGCGCCCTGGAGCTGACGAAGGTCATCGCCCCTGAGCTTGGTCACGTCCTGCCCGCGAAACAGGATCTTGCCGCCGGTGACGCGGCCGGCCGTGTCGAGCAGCCGCATCGTGGCAAAGCCGGTCACCGACTTGCCCGAGCCGCTCTCGCCGACGAGGCCGAGCATCTCGCCCTTCTCGACCGTGAGCGTCACGCCGCGCACGGCCTCGACCATGCCGCGTCGCGTCGAGAACGCGACGTGGAGGTCGTCAATGCTGAGCAGCGCCTCGCTCATGTGCGCATGCGGGGGTCGAGAATGTCCCGCATCCCGTCCCCGAGGAGGTTGAAGCACAGCACGGCCATCATCAGCGCAAGCCCCGGAAATGCGACCAGCCACCAGCGCCCGGTCGAGATGAAGCGCGCACCTTCCGCGACCATGATGCCCCATTCCGGCGTCGGCGGCTTGACGCCCAGACCGATGAAGGACAGGCCCGCGGCGTTGAGAATGGCCCAGCCGAGGTTGAGGGAGATCTGCACCGCCATCGCCGGCAGGATGTTCGGCAGCAGGAAGCGCAGCACCACCGAGAAATGGCTCTCGCCGCAGGCCCGCGCTGCCTCGACCCAACCAACGTTGCGCCGGACATTGACCTCGGCCCGCGCGAAGCGGATGTAGAAGGGAAGATTGATGATCGCGGTTGCGATCACGATGTTCTCGATCCGGTTGCCGAGGGCTGCGACCATGGCCATCGCCAGCACGAACAGCGGAAAGGCCATCATCACGTCGACGAAGCGGCCGACGCCGCGATCGAGCCGGCCGCCGGCATAGCCACAGAACGAGCCGACCACAGCACCGATCGCGAAGGAGATGCCGACGGCCGAGACCGCAATGGCGAGATCAAGACGCGCGGCGATGATGAGACGGCTGAACACGTCTCGTCCGAGCTGGTCGGTCCCGGCAATGTGCGCCGCGCTCGGCGGCAGCAACGCCTCCGAGACGTTGGAGGCTACGGGATCGTAAGGCACGATCCACGGTCCGAAGATCGCAACCAGCACGAACAGGAGCACGCCGGTGGCGGCAACAGCGGTGAGCGGGTTGCCGCGCAGGATCCAGACCGAATGGCGGAGAGTTGCGCTGGTCATCCGATCGACACCCTGGGATCGGCGATGCCGTAGCAGATGTCCACGACCAGGTTGACCAGCACGAACAGGCTGGCCATCAGCAGCACAAAGCCCTGCACCGGCGCATAGTCGGAGGACAGCAGCGCATCGAGCGCATAGGAGGCGACGCCCGGCCAAGAGAACACCTTCTCTACCAGCACATTGGCGCCCAGCATGGTCGAGAACACGATGCCGGCAATGGTGATCACGGGCAGGATCGCATTGCGCAGCGCGTAGGTCACGACCACCTTGCGCCAGGACAACCCGACCGAGCGCGCGGTGCGCACGAAGTCGCTGCCGAGCGAGACCAGCATCGAGGCACGCGTGATCCGCGCCAGCGGCGCGATCACGAACAGCGCCATGCTCACCGCCGGCAGGATCAGCTGCTTGCAGGCCGCCCACCATCCCTCGAAATCACCGGCGAGCAGGAAGTCGATCGAGAGAAACCCGGTATGCTGCGGCGGCAGCGAAGTAAAAACGTCGATCCGCCCTGTCGGATCGGGTGCAAGGCCGAGCAGATAGTAGAAGACGTAGATCAGCAGCAGGCCCGACACGAAGGTCGGCACGCAGACGCCGAGCGCGCAGAACAGCCGGACGCCGTGATCGACGACCGAGCCCGGCTTCAAGGCCGCGACCACGCCGAGCGGCACCGCGGCGATCAGCGCGATCAGGAGCGCGGTGAAGGTAAGCTCGAGCGAGGCCGGCAGCCGCTCGCGCAGATCCTTCAGCACCGGCTGCCCGGTCATCATGGAGCGGCCGAGATTGCCGCGGCCGATGTCGGAGAGATAGAACACGAGCTGCTCCGGCACCGATTTGTCGAGCCCCATCTGCTTGCGGATCTGCTCGATCTCCTCCCTGCCGGCATTGGGCCCCGAGGCGAAGAACACCGCGGGGTCGCCGGGCAGGACGCGCATCAGGAGGAAAGTGAAGACCAGCACACCGAACAGCGCCGGCAGCGACGACAACAGCCGCCTGCCCGCCCGTACCATCGTTGCACCAAGTCCGGTCCTCACCTTCTAGAGCTCCTTTGGTCTGACGCTATCACTTGCGGCTGACATCGCGATAGTCGACCTGGCGGTGGAACTCGTAGGTGTAGCCCTCGATCGAGGACGCCATCACCGCATCCTGGTTCGGCTGCCACAGCATGATTTGCGGCATCAAATCGAAATGCATCGCGTTGAGCTTGCGGCCCGCTTCCTCGTACTTCGCCTTATCCGGCTCGAAGCGGGCTTCCTGCGCGATCGCGGCAAGGTCCGGGTTGTTGATCGAGCTGTAGTTCCAGCGCTGATTGCCGGTGTAGAAGTTGCGGTAGAAGTAGTCCGTGGACGGCAGCCATGCGACGATGCCTTCGGTGTAAAAGGGCAGCTTCTTCTCGTTGATCTGCGTCGACATCTGCGCATCGGGCAGCTTCTGGATGTCGACCTTGATCCCGATCTTGGCAAGCGACTCCTTGACCAGTGCCGCCATCGGCTCGGCGGTCGAGGCCTGGCCGACGTTGAAGCTGAAGGTGGTCGAGAAGCCTTCCGGCAGGCCGGCGGCCTTGAGATATTCCCTGGCCTTGTCGAGATCGATCTTGACGGGTTGCTGGAACGGATAGATGCCGTTCAGCGGCTTGCCGTCCGGCCAGCTCGCACCGAACAGCGGCGCGCCGCGGCCGAACAGAGCGGCCTTGAACATGTCGTCATAGGGCAGCGCAAAGGCGACGGCGCGGCGGACATTGACGTTATCGAAGGGCGGGATCTGGTTGTTCATCGAGACGAAGGTGATCGAATTGTATTGCGGGGTCGAGATCACCTTCAGCTTGCCCTTGGCCTCCAGCGACTGCACGTCGCTGGCCTGGAGATCGACCACGAGATCGGCATCGCCGCGCTCGACCAGATTGGCGCGCGTCGCCGGCTCCGGCACCGACTGGATGATCACGCGCTTGAAGAACGCCGGCTTGTCGGGCGAGCCACGATTCCAGGCCTCGTTGCGCTTGACGATCACCTGCTCGCCCGGCTTGAAGGTCTCGATCACATAAGCGCCGCTGCCGGCGGTGTGCTCCTTCAGCCAGGCGGTGGCCCAGGGATCATCCGCGGTCGCGTGCTCCTTCGCCACCTTCGAATTGATGATCATGGGATAGACGGTGGCGAGGTTCGGCAGCGCGAGCTTGTCGGGCTTGGGCAACGTCACCTCGATGGTGAGGGGATCAATCACCTTGAACTGATCGGCCGACGTCAACGAGCCCGTAAGCAGCTGCGCCTTGCCGAGGATCGGCGCGGTGACGCAGCGATCGAGCGACCATTTGACGTCCTCGGCAGTGACTGGCGAGCCATCCTGGAATTTTGCGTCCTTGCGCAGGCGGAAGGTCAGCTTCAGACCATCGGGACTGACGTCGTAGGATTCGGCGAGCTCGCCGGTGACCTTGTCGAGATCGAACACCCATTTGCCGTTGAGCTGCTTGCGGCCGAACGCCACCAGCCGGTCATAGGTGCTCATGCTCAGCGCGAACGATTCGCGCGTCGAGCCGGGGATGTTGGGATCGAGCGTGTTGACGGATGCGCCGGTGACATAGCGCAGCGTCTCCGCCCGGGTTTGCGCCTGCGAAGGCGCGGTGGCGATGAGCAACAGCGCGGTGGTGGCGAGCACGGACGACGCCAGCCTGAAAGACACAAAACGCATTGGTTTTTCCCTGAATTTCGAACGAGAACGCCAGCAAGGCAGGTTAAGAAAGAAGCAAGTTGCGCGCCAGTCTCGCAGAGGCGCATCGTCGCGGCGGCGCATGGATGATCATCGCACTTCTCCTATTTTTCCCGCCCTCCGCGTGACCACGGCCTGCGGCACGTCGTAGGCGCTGAGCGAGGCCCAGTGCCGCGCAACATCGGCGCGGAACAGGCCACGCGTCAGGCCGTGGACCAGCTTCGGCACGGCCGTCGTCATCGCCTTGATAGATGACCCCGACGGGCCGAAACTCATGGTCGAGGCGATGGCGAACAGATGGATGTCGGAGATCCACGGCGTCTCGCCCGGCACGCGCTCGGTGAAGGCGTAATCGTCGGCGAGATAGGGGAAGCGGCCGAGCCGCGCGTTGCGCTCGTTGTCCGGCGGCTGATAACGGTCGGCCCAGGTCGCGATATTGCCGGCAAAATTGGAGAGCTCACCGCGGCCGGTAAAGTTCATGTCGATGCCGGTGCCGCAGATGACGAAGTCCGCCGCGATGGCGCCAAGCGGCGTGTGCAATTCAATACCTTTTCCGGTCGCGCACGCGGCTTCGATCGGCGCGCCCTCGTGCAATGTGAAATTGGCGTGGCGCGCGCAGCGGTCGTAGGTCGCTTGCGGGAATCCTTCCCGCATTTCGAGAATCTTGCGCATGAAACGCCAGCGCCAGGCATCATCGAGATCGCTGAGGTGGCGCAGGAAGCCGCGGAAGGTCAGCCAGCGATAGGGCTGGATCACCTGGATCTGCGCGCGGCGACACAGCAGGTGCACCTCGCCCGCCCCCGCCTCTAGCGCAGTGGCCGCATTGTCGAACGCGGATGCGCCGGCCCCGATCACGGCGACGCGCTTGCCGCGAAGCTTTTCGAAATCGATCTCGTCGGCGACGGTTGCGACCGAGCGTGCCGGCAAATCGCGCAGCGGCTCTGGGATCATCCAGCCGCCCATGCCCTCCTGTCCCGTCGCCAGCACGATCTTGCGCGCATGGAGCGTCTCGACTTCTCCGGATCGTTTCACGATGGCGGCCAGCAGGCCATCGGCCGCCGGCGCAATCTCCAGAAGCTCGCAGCCGTTGCGCACAGGCAGGTCTATCGTGCGTCGCAGCCAAAGCAGATAGTCCGCCCAATGGCCGCGCTCGATCAGGCCAAGCCCCTGCCAGCTCTCCTTGCCGAAGCGGGCTTCATGCCAGGACTGATAGGTCAGGCTCGGGATATCGAGGTCGGGCCCCGTATAGTCCTTCGGGCTGCGCAAGGTCGGCATGCGGGCATAGGTCAGCCACGGGCCCTCCATCCCCTCCGCGGCCTTGTCGAGCAGCAGGATGTTGCTGACGCGGGAGCGCATTAGACCGAAGCCGATGGCCACGCCGGATTGGCCAGCGCCGACGATGAGCACATCCAGCGCGGGCTTGCCGTCCGGCCCCATCTTCGGTTCGAGCCAGGCGGCGCCGGGATGCGCGATCCTGGCGAGATCGGCGCGAATGCCCGCTTGGAGCTGTGTCAGCGCATCACTCATGCCGCGAGCCACCCCCCATCGACCACCATCACCGTGCCGGTCGTGAACGAGGATGCGTCGCTCGCCAGATGCAGCGCGGTCTGCGCGATCTCCTCGGCCACGCCGAACCGCTTCATGGCATGGCGGTTGCGGGAGGCTTCGCGCACCTCGTCGGCATTGGCATGCCGGGCAAAGCTGCGGCGAAGCATCGGCGTGTCGATCGCACCCGGCGCGATGGCGTTGACGCGGATGCCGTCGGTGGCGAAATCCACCGCCATCGTCCGCGTCAGGCTGACGATGGCGCCCTTGGCGGCAATGTACGCGCTGTTGCCCTTGCCGCCGGCGATGGCGAGTTGCGAGGCCAGCGTGATGATTGAGCCGCTGTTCTGCCTCTGCATCTGCGGCACCGCAGCCCGCGCCCACAGCCAGGTGCCACCGACATTGGTGCGGAACACGGCATCCCAATCGTCCGGATCCGTGGTCAGCACCGTGCCGCCGACGGAAAATCCGGCCGCCGTCATCAGGATGTCGAGCCGGCCGTGCCGAGAGACGACGTCGCTTACGACAGTCTCGGCGAATGCGGCATCGCCGACGTCGCCGATATGCGTCGTGGCCTCGCCCACCAAGCGCAACGTCTCTTCAAGCCCCGCGGCGTCGCGATCGACCAGAGCGAGATGCGCGCCCTCCTCCGCGAACAGATTTGCGCTGGCCCGGCCGATGCCCGAGCCCGCTCCGGTGATGATGGCCGTGCGCCCCTGCAGCCGCATGTCAGATCCCATCCTTGTGCTGCATCCACCAGGCGCTCATCGCAGCGGCCGACTCCTCGCAGCCGAACCGGGCGCGCCAGCCGAACTCATCGGCCATCCGCTCGACCGACAGCGGCGCCCGATCCCCGCCGTGGAGCTTGATGACGGTTCTTTCTCCCGGCGCGGCCAGCCGGCATTGCAGCCCGGGATGCAACGCCGCAAAGGCCTCGCCCCATTGCAGCGCCGACCAGGCCGCACCGCTGGAGATGTTGTAGAGCCGGTGGCGCGGCCGCTCGGCCTCGATCAGCACCGCCACCGCTTCGGCGGCGTCGGGCGCGTAGGTCCAATCCTTGGTGCCCGGCGCGGGAAGGAGCGCCGGCTCACCGCGGGCGAACTCGGCGAGAATCTGGAACTGGAGGCTTGGCGTATCGCGCACTGAGCCGGGTCGCTCCCACGGACCGAACACGGCACTCAAGCGGACACTGAGGAAGTCGCCGCCAAAGAGCTCGGCATGGCGTGCCACGGAGCGCTCCGAGGTGAACTTGCTGATGGCGTAGAACAAGACGGGATCGCAGGGCGTTTCCTCGTCGAGCACCTGACAGCGCTGGCCCGCAGCGCCGTAAGCCGATGCCGACGAGAGATTGACGACGCGGCGAACACCATGGCGGATCGCGGCTTGCAGGATCGGAATCTGCGCCATCACGTTGATCTCGAGAACGCGCGCCGGCGATGCGCGTTCGAGGTCATCGCCCGCGGTGACCGCAGCGCCGAGCACGATCGCATCGCAGCCCCCGGCGATGAGGGCCTCGATGGCCTCGGCGTCGGTGATGTCGCCCTGAACGACCTTGAGCCGCTCGCGACGATCGGCCAGCGATCGCTGCGCAGTCTTCGGCAGCGGCGCGCGATCATACAGCATCACCTCGTGCCCGCGCGCGAGCAGCACCTCGGCGAGGTTGAGGCCGACAAAGCCGGTGCCGCCGAAGATGACGATCTTCATCGCGCGCGATCCACGATCACAGCAGTTTGGCCCCGAAATTCCGTTCCGGATCCATGTCGGCGACCAGCCGGCCCGTCGGCTTCGCCGCCTCGCCGCCGCTGCGCGCCAGGAATTTTCCGCTGCCGGCGCTCGCGAGGCACTTGTCGCCGTCGACGATCACGCGGCCGCGCGACAGCACCGACACCGGCCAGCCCTTCAGCTTGCGGCCCGCGAACGGCGTGTAGCCGGCGAGGTCGTGCATCATCTCGTCGGCGATCACGGTCTCTCGGTTGGGATCCCAGATCGCGATATCGGCATCGGCGCCGACCGCGATCGAGCCCTTGCGCGGGTGCAGATTGTAGATCTTGGCGGGCGCGGTCGAGGTCAGCTCGACGAACTTTTCCAGGCCCAGCCGCCCCTTCGAGACCATCGCGTCGAACAGCAGCGGCAGCCGCAGCTCCAGTCCCGGCAGGCCGTTCGCGACCTGCTTGAAATTTGGATTAGGGCCGGCGCGCAGCTTGCCGGTCTCGTCAAAGCGATAGGGCGCGTGATCCGACGAGATGGTCTGGAGATCGCCGAGCGACAGCGACTGCCACAGCGCCTCCTGGTCCGCATGCGTGCGCGGTGGCGGGCTGCACATCCATTTGGCGCCTTCGGCGCCGGGCTTGTCGAGATCGGCGGCGGTGAGGAACAGATATTGCGGACAAGTCTCGGCAAAGACCTTGAGCCCCTGCCCGCGGGAGTCGCGGATCACCCGGGCGCCTTCGGCGGTCGAGACATGGAAGATCATGATCGGCTGGTCGATCAGCGCCGCCATGCCGATCAGCCGGGTGAAAGCTTCCGCTTCCGACACACGGGCATGACTGACGGCATGGTATTTCGGCATGGTGTAGCCGCGCGCGAGCAGCCGCTTGACCATCCAGGCGATGATGCCGTGGTTCTCGGCATGGGCGCACAGCATCGCGCCGGACTCGCGCGCCGCGAGCAGGATGTCGAGCAACGGCTCGTCGTCGACCTTGAGCCGGTCATAGGTCATGAAGATCTTGATCGAGGCGTGGCCCTGCTTCACCAGCGCGGGAATGTGCTCTTCGACCGTCTCCTTGGTCGCGTCCGCAATGATCATGTGAAAGGCGTAGTCGATCACGGCGCCCTTCTTCGCCAGCGCGTGATAATCCTGCACCACCTGCGGCAATTTCATGCCGACATGCTGGGCGGCGAACGGGATCACCGTGGTGGTGCCGCCGAAGGCGGCAGAGACCGTCGCGCTCTCGAACGTGTCGGCATTCATGATGCCGGCGGCCGACAGCTGCTCGATATGGGCGTGGCTGTCGACGCCGCCAGGCAGCACCAACTTGCCGCGCGCATCGATCTCGCGCCTGGCCGCCGGAAGTCCGCGGCCGATCGCCGCGATGGTCTCGCCGGAGATGGCAACGTCAGCCTCGAAGACATCGGTGGTGGTGGCGACGCGTCCGCCGCGGATGATCAGGTCGTAGGTGGGTTCAGTCATGAGGCACTCCGTGATAGGCTTTGGGCAAATGATCTCCGTTTCGTAGGAAGACCATCATGTCCCGGCCACGCATTCTCGTCATCAATCCGAACTCCAACCCTGCAGTCACGCAAGGGCTGGAGGAGGCCTTGAGGCCGCTCGGTTTCGAGGGTGGGCCGGAACTGGTCTGCCAGTCGCTGGCAGAGGGTCCGTTCGGCATTGAGAGCCAGGCCGACGTCGACGGCGTCGCGATGCCGCTGCGACGGCTGGTGGAAAGCGACAACAGCTCTTCGGCCTTCGTCATCGCCTGCTATAGCGATCCCGGCCTTCAGGTCTGCCGCGAAGGCACGGAACGGCCGGTATTCGGCATTGCCGAGTGCGGCGTGCTGACCGCGCTGGCCCGCGCCGAAACGTTCGGCGTCATCGCCATCGCGCAGCGCTCGATCCCGCGCCACATGCGCTATCTCAGGCAGATGGGATTGACCGATCGCCTCGCCGGCGAGCGGCCGCTCAACATGAGCGTCGCGGAGACCGCCTCGGGCGACGGAACACTGGCGAAGATGATCGAAATCGGCCGTGCGCTGCGCGACCAGGACGGCGCCCGCGCCATCGTGATGGGCTGCGCCGGCATGGCGCGCCATCGCCGCCCGCTCGAAGACGCGCTGGGCATTCCCGTGATCGACCCGACACAGGCGGCGGTCACGATGGCGCTGGGCACGGTGCAGTTCTCGGCTCACTAGGCGTCCTTCAGCTCATTGGCGTCCTGCCGCGCCCGCCATTGCGCGTGGCTCTCGCGCGTCAGCGAAAAAACATCCCGTTGGGTCGTGTAGAGATTGCCGAACATGCGGCCGATCGGCCGGTAAGCGTCGAGATCGACATACATGTTGGCCTCGTCGACCAGGCCCTC
The DNA here is from genome assembly GCF_014198295.1 of Bradyrhizobium sp. CIR18. Classification (NCBI taxonomy): domain Bacteria; kingdom Pseudomonadati; phylum Pseudomonadota; class Alphaproteobacteria; order Hyphomicrobiales; family Nitrobacteraceae; genus Bradyrhizobium; species Bradyrhizobium sp. CIR18. The sequence continues at coordinate 429,039 of NZ_JACIHF010000004.1, forward strand.
ACGGGCGTGAACCCTGAGCACCTCGCCAACCAGCAGTTCCCGGTCGGGCGAAAAGGTCAGCACGACGTGGCGCCGGCATTCGAGCGCGAAGGGTGCAGCGGCGAGGCGCGGCACTTTCACATCGACGGAGGGAAGCGTCGCAAGCCCGGTCGCCGCGACCTCGCTGTCGCCCGAAGGGAAATCGACCGCGCAATCGTTCATCGCGACCGACAGCGCCTCGTCCACCATGTGCACGACGAACTCGCCGCCGCGATGGATGTTGCGGGTGGTATCCTTCGGCGAGTGATCCGGCTTGTGCTGAAGACCGAGCACGACCAGCGCGGGGCTCTCGGAAAACACATTGAAGAAGCTGAACGGGGCCGCATTGACCGCCCCGTTCTCGTCCAATGTCGTCACCAGCGCGATCGGCCGCGGCACGATTACGCCGCAGAGCAGCTTGTAGCGATCGCGCGGATCAAGCTCGCGCACGGAAATGCCATTATCCGACATCGGCGTCATTTCTCCGGCGGCGGCACCGCGCCGGTTTGGCTGGTGATCAGGCCGTAATGCTCGATCCGGCGATGCTGCGCGAAATTGAAGATCGTGGTCTTGCCGAAATTCGTGGCATCGAGATCGCAGGGATGGAGCAGGAGCTCATCGTCCTCCGTCCTGGCTTCAGTAACGATCTCGCCGTTGGGATCGACGATCAGGCTGCCGCCGAACAGCGGGTGGCCATCCTCATTGCCGGCCTTGGCCACCGCGACCACCCAGGTCGAATTCTGATAGGCGCCGGCCTGCACGGAAAGGCGGTTGTGAAACAGGCGCTTCTCGACGCCCTCCTCGCTTCGCTCCGCGTTGACGGAGGGCGTGTTGTAGCCGATCAGCACCATCTCGACTCCCTGCAGGCCCATCACGCGATAAGTCTCCGGCCAGCGCCGATCGTTGCATATGGCCATGCCGATGATGCCACCCAGCTCACGCCAGACGTTGAAGCCGAGATCGCCCGGCTCGAAATAGCGTTTCTCCAGATGCTGGTGCGAGCGCTTGGTGTCGTACTCCACATGGCCCGGCAGATGGACCTTGCGATATTTGCCGACGATCTTGCCGGACTTGTCGGTCAGGATCGCCGTGTTGAAATGATGGCCGTCCGGTGTCAGCTCCGCATAGCCGAAGTTCATCGCCATCTGGTGCTGCGCTGCGCGCTCGAATAGCGTCTTCGTCGCCGCGTTCGGCATCTCACGCTCGAACCAGATGTCGAACTCGGCGCGGTCCTCCGCGTACCAGCGCGGAAAGAATGTGGTCAGCGCCAGTTCCGGATAGACGATCAAATCGGCGCCCTTGCTCTTGGCTTCGTCCATCAGCGCGATCATGCGCTTGACCACGACCTCGCGACTGTCGGCCTTCTGGATCGGACCCATCTGGGCGGCGGCAACATTGACGATACGCATCAGCGATTTCCTGGTGATCTCTTGGACGACGTGAAAGCTTCAACGAATTGCCGGCGCATGCAGCATAACGCGGCATCGCCGAAGGTTTCCAGCCGGATGGGCCGGACAGTTTTTGTGGCGTGATCGGCGCTCATCGGTGCTCCTCGTCGGCAACATCGAGGCCATGATCGAGCGCGTCCAGAAGCTGGTCGGCCTCGTGCTCCGAAATGACGAGCGGCGGTGCCAGGAACAGCGAAACCTGCTCGCCGCTGGTTCCGATCACCGCGCCGGCTTCCAGCGCCCGCGTCGCGACGCGCGAGGCGATCGGCACTTCCGTGGTGTCGGCGTGCCAGGAGCGCCAGTCCGGTCCGTGCAGCTCCACCGTCCAGTGCAACCCCTGCCCCGCCACGCGCTGGACGCTGGGATGTTTCTGCGCGATCGCGAGCAGGCGGCGGCTGAACAGCTCTTCGAGGCTCTTCACATGCTCGAGAATCTTCTCTTCGCTGATGACCTTCAGGTAAGCGCTGACGGCGGCCATGCTGATCGGGTGGCCCCGCAAGGTGCCGTAATTCTGCCAGCTCGTGCCATTCAACCGCTCGACGATCTCTTTCGACACCACGACCGCCGCCACTGCGGCCGCGCCGCCGCCGAGTGACTTTCCGAGCGTCACGATATCGGGGCGACTTTCGGCGCCCTGAAACGCGAACCAGCGCCCGGCGCGGCCCGCGCCGGTGACGACCTCGTCGGCGATCCAGTATGAGCCCGCTTGTCGCGCGCAGCGCGCCACCTCGTCCTGATAGGCGCCGTCGTAATAGATGCCGCCCTGGGTGTAGTCGATGATCGTCGCGGCGGCATCCGACAGCAGACGCGTGGCGTCGGCCAGATACTCGCGCGGCGGCTTGTTGCTGGCCGGCCCGCCGTAGATCGCGCCATCCGGCGCCGGCAGGATTCGCACCGGCGCCATCGGCGCCGGCAGCCTGGAGCCGCCGGAGTGCACCGCAAGGCCGCCATGCCATTGCGGCTGCACGGTCATGCTGCGCGACAGGCCCGTGATGCCGTGATAGGCACGCTCACGCGTCGCTAGCGCCGAGCGCTGCGTCAAGGCCTGGCAGAGCGACAGCGCCATGTCGTTGGCCTCGCTGCCGCTGATGCAGAATCGCACTGCGCCGACCCAATCCTCCTCGCCGGCAAAGGCGATGGCCATCAGATCGTCGGCGGCCTGCTCGCGGCCGACCCAGGTCCAGCCCTCGTTGACCACGGGCGTATCCGCCGCGCGGCGGATCGCCTCCACCATCGCGGGATGACGGTGACCGAGACCGCCGCCGGTGTTGCTGCCGTCGATGAGCTTGCGGCCGTCCGCAAGATGAAAATAGACGCCCTCGCCGCCGACCACGGCCATAGGCGCGCTCTCGCCCGCGTTCAGTCCGGTTCGCAATAATTTGCTCATCGCAATCCTCTCACTCCGCAGCTTCAGCGCCGTAGCCACCGCCGCCACAAGTCTCGACGGTGACGAGATCGCCGTGCTGCAGCACGAGGTTGGATTTGCCGTCGATCGCGACGTTTGCGCCCTGCCTGACAAGCGAGATGCGACAGGCCTTGCCGGGTTCACCGCCCTGCATGCCGAACGGCGGAATCACCATCCGCTCGATGCAGGTGGTCAGATGCATCGACGGAGCCAGAATGCGGTAAGCACGCACGACGCCATCGCCGCCGCGGTGGGCGCCGGCGCCGCCGGATTGCCGGCGGATGGCCTGCTGCTCGAGGCGGATCGCGTAGTTCGCCTCGATCACCTCGACCGGCGTGTTCGAGGTGTTGGACAGATGCACCCGGGTTGCCGAGATGCCGGCCCGGTCGTGACGCGCGCCTTCGCCGCCGCCGTGGACCTCGTAGAGCATCTTCCAGGAACCGTCCTGCCGCGGCTGCGCAAAGAACAGGACGCCCGCAGTGGTGGCGCCGCCCGCCGACAATCGCTCCGGAATGGTGTCCTGCATGGCGCGGAAGATCGCATCGACGATGCGCATCGACGTCTCGTGGTTGCCGGCGGCGACGGAGGCCGACCAACCCGGCTCCAGGATCGAGCCCGGGCGGGTGATAATGGTCAGGGGGCGCAGCGCGCCGGCATTCTGCTGCATGTCGCGCCCGCTCATGATGCGGGCGGCATAGGCGACCGCCGAACGCGCCATGAACGGCGTCGTGTTGCAGAAATTCGAGACGCGGTCACAGCTCCCCGAAAGGTCGAAGGTCGCCTCGTCGCCGGCAATGGTAATCTTGACGTGGATACGCGCGGGCGCGTCGTTCGCGCTGCCGTCGTCCAGATGGTCCTCGCCTTCGTAGATCCCGTCAGGCAAGGCGCGCAACGCCTCGCGCATCTCGATTTCGGAGAGATCGTGCAGGCGCGACTGCGTCGCGGTGAACACCGCCTTGCCGTGCTCGCGGCAGAGATCGACGATGCGCCGTTCGCCGGCTTTGGTTGCCGCGATCTGCGCGAGAAGATCACCCTCGCAGGATTCGGCGTCGCGGACGTTAGCCTTGAGCAGCTGCACGATCGGCGCGTTGACGCCGGCTGCGGTCGCGATCAGCACCGGCGGGATACGCATCGCCTCCTGGAACGTGTCGATGGCTTTTGCAAAATAGCTGCCGGGCCAGGTGCCGCCGATATCCGGCCAGTGCGCGAGGCTGACCGCGAACGCCACGATCTCGCCATCGACGAAGACGGGGCGGACGACCTTGACGTCGTTGAGATGATTGCCGCCGAGCGCGCCGACATTGTAGATCACGACGTCGCCGTCGTTCAGGCTGTCGCGCGGCACCACCTTCAGCAATTCGGGGACCGTGTAAGCCATCGCGCCAAGGTGGATGGGGATGTCGCGGCCCTGCCCGACCAGGCCGCCATGGCCGTCCGTGATCGCCGACGACAAATCGCCGGCCTCGCGCAGCAGCGGCGAGCGCGCCGACCGCGTCATCACCAGGCTCATTTCCTCGGCCGCAGCGGAGAGCCCGTGCCGGATGACCTCGACGACGAACGGATCGAGCTTCATGTTGCCCTCCGCGTCAGGAACAGATTGCCTGCGGCATCAGGCTTCGCCTGCCAGCCCGGCGGCACCACCACGGTGGACCAGGCGTCTTCAATGATGGCCGGGCCGCGGACGGGGTCGGCCAGCGAGGCACGGTCGATGATCCCTGTCGCGATGTCGGGGTAGCCGTCGAACGAGCAAATGCGCGTGCCTGACGACATCGCCCTCGCCGCTGTCGCCGGCCGGCTCACCATCGTTGTCGACGGCCGGCGCGCCTGCACCCGCACGGATTCGATGACGCAGGGCTCGCTCGTCGCATAGCCGAACAGCTCGTGATGCCGCGCCAGAAAATCGCTCTTGAGCCTGATCACGTCGAGCGGCAGTGCGAGCGGGACTGGAATGGCGTCGTTCTGCGCCGCGTAACGCATCAGCGCCACCAGCTCGATTTCGATCTCCGCCTGCGCGACACCGTTGGCGATCAGGGGCGCCGACGCATCGCCAATGAGCGCCCCAATGCGCTCCGATACACGTACGAGATCGATGCCGTCGAGACCGGCGCGCAAGGTTTGCTGCTGCAGGAAGCTGAAATCGGCGGTGAGACAGCCCAGCGCCGAGAACGCGCTCGATGCGCTGGGCACGACGACCTGCGCAATCCCGTAGAGATCGGCAAGCCCCGCGGCATGCATGGGGCCACCACCGCCGAAGGCGAGCAGCGTACAGTCGCGCCCGTCGATGCCGCGCTCGACCGTAACGCGGCGCAGCGCGCGGGCCATCGTCGCGTTGGCGACCTTGATGATGCCGAGCGCCGTTTCGGTCAGGCTCAGCCCCAACGCCCCCGCGATCGGCTCGATGACGCGCCTGGCCGCCTGGACGTCGATGCCGATCCGGTCGCCGAGTTTGGTTTCGGGATTGAGATAGCCGAGCACGGCGTTGGCGTCGGTGATGGTTGGCTCGGTGCCGCCGCGGCCGTAGCAGGCCGGACCCGGCTCGGAGCCGGCACTCTCCGGCCCGACGGTCAGGCCACCCGGGCCGCTGCGCACGATCGATCCGCCGCCCGCCCCGATGGAGTGAACCGCGAGCATAGGCTGGCGCAGCGGCTTGTCGCCGAGCATGCGGCCGTCGGTCATCTCGGCCTGGCCGTCGACGATCAGGCACACGTCCGTCGTGGTGCCGCCCATGTCGAAGGTCAGCATGCGCGGCGTGCCGAGCTGGCGCGCGATGCTGACCGACGCCGAGACGCCGGCGGCCGGGCCCGACATTGCCATCACAAGCGGGCGACGTTTCACCGCGGAGATGGGGATCATCGCGCCGGCGGAATGAAACACCTGCAATCCTGGCCCGATCGGCAGCCGCTGCTCCAGCTCGCTCAGATATTCCACCGCAATCGGCATCGCGGCGGCGTTGAACACGGTCGCCGAGGTCCGCTCATATTCGCGTGCCTCGGGATTGACCTCGTGCGACAGCGAGACATGGGCGACGACGTCCTTGAGGCGCTCGCCGAGCATTTTTTCGTGCACCGGATTGGCATAGGCGTGAAGCAGAGCCACCGCGACGCTCTGAACGCCGGCCTCCTTAAGCCAGGCCACCAGGCGCTCGATCTCCGCTTGCTCCAGCGGCTTCAGCACGCGTCCCTCGTGATCGAGGCGCTCGGCGAGCCCGAAGCAGCGCTCAGGCGGCACGAGCGGCGGCGATTTCGGCGGAATGTCGAGACGGTAGAGATCGCGGCGGCGATAACGCGCGATCTCGAGCACGTCGGCAAAGCCCTCGGTCGCGACCAGCGCCACCTTCGGCAGCCGGCCCTCGACGATAGCGTTGGTCACGCGCGTGGTGCCGTGGACGAAGCGCTTGACCTCGCTCTTGCGCAGGCCCACCGCCTCGATCGCTTCCAGCATCGCCTGAACCGGAGCGTCGGGGCGCGACGGCACCTTTGCGATCCGCGCCTCCGAGGAATCGCGCCGGATCGCGATGATATCGGTGAAGGTGCCGCCGATATCGGTGCCGACCTCCCAGTGATTTTCGGAGGAGCTCATGTGCGGGAGCAGCGACGGATGAGGTCCGAACCGGACGCCGGGCTGTTACCGTCCATCGCGACATCCAATGCCCAACCGAGAGCGCTCATCATGCATCCCTTGTCTTGCCATTGTCCGCGAGTGTGCGACAGAGCGGTCAGGTCGGGATAGAGCCAGAGTTGTCGCAAACCACCGGGCCGGCGCCGCGAGCCGCAAATTCGGTTGCACGTTTTGGTGCAGCTCTGCCCGCGCGGAGAGCATGCAGATGTCGACTGCTGGACACCAGCAGAGTGCATCGCACCACGGATTTTTCGGCGCAAACCGTCACGTCCGTTGCAGTGCAATCGCAACGTCAAAGATCATCTGTCTAAATTGCAGGCGATCGGACGCGAGGTTTGTATCCTATGAGCTATGCACGGCAGGCGGCACAGCCTTTCTTTATTGTACGGTCAGTAAGCGAGGATATCGTCTCGCAAGCAGCGCCGCGATCCGGTGGGACGAGCTCGTTAGAAACCATCGAGATTCGAACGTCCTGCGTTGAAAGTCGCGATCGCGGGCCAGATATTGCCTGAACCCGCCAGTCATGTTCGGATCGACCATCGCCTGCCATGCCCTTCTTCCGGCTCAACGACGACCATATGAACCCCGATGATCTCGGGGATTTCGATCCTGAAACCGTGCCGCGCGCCGTTGCCGCTTTCGGGGGCCAGATGGTCACCAAGGGCATGGAGCTGGCCATGCACGAGCATCGCAAGGACGAGCTCGTCCTGACCATGCGCGGCCTCGTCAGGCTGGAGGCCGGACACGGCGTCTGGATCGTCCCGCCGCGCTGTGCGGTGTGGATTCCCGGGCATGTCCCGCACAGCGTCAGCGTCGCCGGCGACGTCGAGATGCATTGCCTGTTCGTCGAACCGGAGGCGGTACCGGCGCTGCCGCGGCAATGCTGCGCGCTGACGATCTCGCCCTTGCTCGAGCGTTTGCTGGTGCACGCCACCCACATGCCGGTGATGTACGATCTCGACGGCGCCGACGGCAGGATCGCCGCGGTGCTGCTCGACCAGCTGTCGCTGGCTTCCGCCGAAGAGCTGCGCTTCCCGATGCCGGCCGATGCCAGGCTGCGCCGGATCGCCACCGCGATGATGACTGATCCTTCCGATCGCGCGACGATCGAGGATTGGAGCCGGCGCATGGCCGTCGCTCCGCGCACCCTCACCCGCATCCTGCAACGCGAGACCGGCATGAGCTTCGGCCGCTGGCGCCAGCAGCTCCACATCCTGATCGCGCTTCAGCGCCTCGACCAGGGCGCATCGGTCCAGGCGGTGGCGCTCGATCTCGGCTATGAGGGAGCCAGCGCCTTCGTCACCATGTTCCGCAAGGCGCTGGGCAAGCCGCCGGCGCGATATCTGGCCGAACGCCGCATCGGCGCACACTGACCGGAATTCGCAATCGATTGTCCCGTTCGCGGAATGCGGTTTGAGGGACCATTTCGTATCCAGGCTCCGAAGCGCCCGGCGGGCGCATTAAGGAGCCGACCGACATGGATTCACTCAGCAAGGGCGTCGTCGCCGACGTCCTCCATCGCCTTCACCAGGAAGCGGAGGTCGCCGACGGACAACTGATGCAAACCTTCGCGAACGAAGCGAACAGCCGCGATGAGATCATCAGCAAGACCATCGCCGCCGAGAGCCGTGATCTGAACGAAGTCTATCGCGGACTTGCAGATAATTTCCTGAGCGTCTCTCCGCGGTTCGGACGCTTCCTCTACATGTGCGTCCGTGCCTGCAAGGCACAGCGCATCGTCGAGTTCGGCTCCTCGATGGGGATTTCCGCGATCTACATGGCGGCGGGCCTGCGCGACATCGGTGGCGGCCGCCTGATCGGGACCGATCTCGAACCCGGCAAGATCGAGCGGGCGCAAGCGAACCTTGCCGCCGCGGGGCTCGCCGACCTCGTCGAGTTCAGACACGGCGATGCGCGCCAAACGCTCAGCTTCGGCCTCGGCGGCGAGGTCGACATGGTGATGCTCGATGGCGCTTTCACTCTCTATCTTCCCATTCTCAGGCTGCTGGAGCCGCACCTGAAGCGCGGCGCGCTCATCGTCGGCGAGAACGCGCTCGAGGAAGCTTCGGGCTATATCGACTACGTGCGCGATCCCGAGAACGGCTACCTCTCACTGTCGCTGCCGTTCGAGCCGGGACGCGGCAACGAATTCACGATCAAGACCCGATGATCGGCACGGCGGTGAAACTGTGATGGAGCCAAATTTGAACGAGCCCGCTCACGAGCCACAGACGTCCGAGCCATCGCGGGCACCGCAGGGACGGCTCACGCGGATGTTGCTGCGATGGCTGATGCGTCCTACACACGTTGCCGGCGTTGAGACGCTCTCGCAGCGTTTCCGGCTCGTCGAGCTCGAAGGCGAAGCGCTGGAGAACGTCGCCTGGACGGCCGGCGAGAAGATCCAGGTCGCGATGGGCTCGGGCCTGAGCGCGCGCACCTATACGCCGATGTCGTGGGACGCCGGCAACGGCAGAACGCGGCTCCTCGCCTTTGCACATGGCGATGGCCCCGGCAGCCGCTGGGTCAGCGGCTTGCGCGCGGGCGATGCCTGCCAGTTCTTTGGTCCACGCCGCTCGTTCGACGTCGCGGACCTCGGAGCGCCCATCGTTCTGTTCGGCGATGAAACCTCGTTCGGCCTTGCGGCCGCGTTGCGCGACAGCCTGCGGGCTGGCGGCGCGCTCCATCTGTTCGAGGCCACCGATATCGCGGAGTCGAGACTGGTGCTGGATTCCATCGGCCTCGGCCAGCCCAGATTAATCGCACGCAGCGCCGATGACACCCATCTTGCAACCGCCGAATCCGAGCTGCTGCGCCTTGCCGCAAACGGCGCACAGTTCGTCCTGACCGGCAAGGCACCCTCGATCCAGCGCGTCGGCCGCACCCTGAAGGCCGCCGGCGTCGCATCATCGCGGATCAGGGCGAAAGCCTATTGGGCACCGGGCAAGACCGGTTTGGATTAGAGAGGAACCGATGGAACGGCCGGCTGTCGGTCAGGACCTACGGGTCGGTCGGGGCCGCAGACGCCGCCAGCCAATCGCGATCCCGGTGACGGAGAACACCAGTCCCAACGCACAGAGTCCGACGATGATGGTATCGCGCAGACGCGGGTGCGCCACCAGAAGGGGAAAATCGAGCGTGTGGAGCGCGCTGTAGAGCCAGCGATAGGCCCGCCGCGATGAATCCAGCCTTTGCAGCACACTGCCGTCGGCACCGTCGATATCGAACCAGAGGTCGCCGCAGCGCGAACGGTAGACGGGCGCACCGGCAATAGCCGATTGCGCGGGGTAGTCGTCGTTGCCAGCAAGAACGGACGCCGCGCCGCAGCCGGCAGCAAGGTGCGCCACGAGACTCTGGATCTCATGCCTATCCAGAAATTCCCTTGGTCCGTCGCGGGACGCGTCCCCTGCCTTGATCAAGACCTGATGGTCAAGGCTCACCCGATCGCGGCGATAGACGTTGCCGTTGAAGGCAGACCATTCGATCTCACGGGCCGAGGGCGATATCGGCTGCCGATCGAGCCATGAGGCAGCCGCCCAATCAGGCGGCGCGTTCATCACGCCGGATTCGGCCAAGGTCAATTGTCCGCGCGAGAACAGCCGGCCGTGATCCATCGAGAGCCAGCCGCTGAGACTCCATGTCAGCACGAACATTGCTGCCGCGAGGCCAATGACGTGGTGCAACGCGTGCCAGCCACGATAGGGCGAGGACATCCGGCGCCCTCGTAGCTTCACCCGCGCGATCCCGAGCACCGCACCAAGCATTGCCGCGATCAGGGCCAGCAATGTCAGCGTCCAGACGGAGCGATCCCACAGGAGCCAGTTGCTTCTCAGGACCGTCGGATAAATCCAGTGCAGCACACTGCCGGCCCAATTCCAGCCCCGCTCGCGCCGCCTCGTATCCAGGACGATCTCGCCGGTGGGCGAGGAGACATAGACTTCCGTCCCGGCAGCATCGCCGAGCGCCACACGAAACAGCGGCCGGTGGCGATCGAAGCCGTTCGGAATGCTCCACTGATCATAGTCCGAACGGGCAACGACCGCGGCCTGCACGGCATCGAGCCCGCGATTGCGCGCGTGCTCCCGCGCGATGGCAAGCGCGGTATCGGCCATTGCGACCGACGCATCCGCTCCGTCGGAGGCACGGACCGCGCGCACGCGCGATGATCCCGACACGATGTAGACCGCTGCATCGCTCCGCTGGATCAGCCGGACGCGCACGGCGTCCACGACCCCGCTCACAGCGACCGCCGCCGCAACCGGGATCCTCGCCGCTTCGCGATCCACCGGCGCCAGGCCGGCAAACCGTTCCGCTTCCGTCAGCGACGGAAACGGCACGAAGTGCATCACGATCCCCGTCGCGAACCACATCGCGAACAGCAGGCAGAACGCGATCCCGAGCCAGCGATGCGTAAGGACGATCGCGCCCATCATGCGTTCATGATCCTACCATTTGAACGCGGCCGAGAGCTCGTAGGTCCTGGGCGCGCCGAGCAGGATCTGGTCGGGATAGAACGGATCGCCCCAGATCGCATAGCGCTTATCGGTGATGTTGCGGACGCGGAAGGTCAGGCGTGCCTGGTCGACCGCGCTGAACACCGTCTTGGGGATATCGACGAAGGCATAGACGTCGGCGACGGTATACGCCTTCATCGTCACGACATTGGCATCGGTGTTGTAGCGGTCGCCGACATGGCGGCCAGTGATGCCGAGCTCTACCGGCCAGGGCGTGAAGAAGCGCCAGGACGCGCCAGCATTCGCCACAATGCGCGGCACGTTTGGCGGCGTATTGCCGGAGAACGAGCCGCCGGCGAAATTGTAGTCGGCATAGCGGGCATCGACATAGGCGATGTTGCCCCACAGACGCAGCGGATCGATCGGACGAACCGAAGCGGCAAGCTCGACGCCCTTCGATTCCTGGCGCCCGGCGATGTTGAGCGCCATGCCGCCCGCCGCTGCATAGACGTTCTTGCGCACGATGTCGTAGGCCGAGAACGACCACTCCGCCCTGTTGTCCCAGAACAGGTGCTTGACGCCGGTCTCGTAGGTACGCGAGGTCGTCAGATCGAGCGGCTGGGTCGGCAACAGCAGGAAGCTGGTGTTCGCGGAGACGTCGGCGCCGGTGGCGTACTGGCTGAAGAAGGTCAGGCCGGGCACGGCCTCCCAGCTGTAACCGATGCGGCCCGTCACCGGCGCCCAGTCTTTCGTGAACGGAAAGCCGGCTCTCACAAGCCCGGCGGAATCGGTCGAATTGCGGTCGAGCCCGATATGCTCGACGCGCAGGCCGCCGATCAGCGCGAAGGTCCGCGTCAGCTTCAGCCGGTCCTCGAACGACAGCGCCTCGTTGTTGATGCGCGCGGTCTGCTGCTGCGTCGTGAGCGAGCCGTAAAAGCCGCGGTTCGGATCGACCAGCGAGACATAATCGTTCGGGAAATTTGCCGCGCCCGGCCTGACGAAGTCGAGATAGCTCGATGACAACGTCGTGACCAAGCGATTGTCGAAGCCCGCGATATTCGCGTCCCAGATCAAATCGGTGATGTTGCCGACCAGGCGCTGGCTGTGCGCGACATAGAAGCGCTCGCGATACACCTGGTTGTTGGTGGAATCGAACGCCTCGATCTCGTTGTTGAACCAGGTACGCTCCGCGCCGTAGCCATAGGCTTGACTCTTCAGCGTCAGGTCCGGCGCCAGCTTCAGCTCGAAGCCGCCGCGCAGCCACACCTCCTGCGCGACATTGCGATTGTCGAGGACGTTGTAGTTGGTATTGAAGGTGCGGTCGTCGATCGTGACCGCGCCAAGATCAGTCCTGTTGAAGTAGTTGCCGGAGACGATCCCCGTCGTCGCGTGCGAGCCGCTGAAGGCGATCGGCACCAGCGGCGCGCCCCAATAGGCTTTCGAACGGTCCTCGCGATACTCGATCGCGCCCCAGATCTTGAGACTGTCGGAGATGCGGTAATTGAGCTGGCCGGACACATCGAGCATCTTGGTATTGGTGTCGTCGGCAAAGCCGTTGAGCGCCGAACGGCTGATGTCGAAGCGATAGTCGAGGCCTTGGACGTTGGTGCTGCCGCCCGAGCCGTAATGCGCGCGGAACGAATTCAGCGAATCCCAGGAGAAATCAGCTTCGTTCCGGATCGGTCCCGTGTGCGGCTGCTTGGTCACAAAATTGATCGCGCCGCCGGCGGCGCCTTCACCCGAGATCAGCGAGGCCGGGCCCTTCAGGAATTCCACGGCTTCCAGATTGGCGGTGTCCATGATCCGCGAGGTCATGTTCTGCGGGCCGATCTTGATGCCGTTGTAGAGCGTGTTGATCTGGCTGTTGGTGAAGCCGCGCATCGAGAAGGCGGAAGGTTCGGCCGGATTATCGCCGGCGGTGACGCCGACCGCGCCCTGGGCCACGTCGGACACAGTGCGATAGCCCTGCTCGCGCATGGTCTCGGCGGAGATCACCTCGACGGTCGCGGGCGTCTGTCGCACCGTCAGGCCGAGCCGCGAGGCACTTTCGGCGACGGCATTGCTGTTGAGCGGCGTCGGGAGTGCCGTAGCCGGCACGACGGGTTTCGGCATCGCTGCCGCGGCCGCCGGCCTGCGCGCTGCTGCCCGGCGCGTGCTCTGCGCCTCCCGGCCGGCAGGCTTGGCCTGCGTGCGGGATTGGGCCGGCGATACTTCGACGGGCGGCAGGGGTTCCCGGGCCTGCTGCGCCAGCGCAGCGGGCAGATCGAGTGCGGCAAGGGATGTGAGCGCAGCGGATGCGAGCAGGAATTGTCGCGGTCGTACGATACGGATGGAAGACACGGTTTTCGGACCTCGGTATGACGTCAGTGGCACGTCACAGCGAACGAGGTCTCACCTTTTGGCTCTTCAGCCGTCCGATGAAGCCGAATGTCTGTACTCCCCGACCGACATCTTCGCGTGTGACCACGGCTGACGGCAGGTCTCCTGGCTCGCGGGTCATCACCACTTCGTCGCCTTCCCGGGACCGAGGACCCAGTGGCTTCTGACGAAGGATTATCCGCTCACAGTTGCGGGGGCAGCCACGGCGTTGGGGACAATGTCCCCGCACCGTATTCCCTTTTCATCCCCTCTCGGGGAAACCGTCGCAAGCATCTAGGATTACCATCACAACAGAGTCAATGTGCCAGTTGCGGCGTTATGGCCACAACGACCAACTTCCTTGGAGATGAGCATGGAAGGCGAGACCTTCCTCTGGTTGATACGGCACGCGCCCGTCGCGGGCGTCACAGGCACCATCCATGCCGCCGACGCGCCGGCCGATCTCAGCGATCGCGTGCAACTGGACGCTGTGCGACGGCGCCTGCCACCGGATGCCGCCGGCTATGCCAGCCCGTCGCGGCGCACGATCGAGACGGCACGCGCGCTGGGACTCGAACCGAAGCTGGTCAGTGAATTCCGCGAGCAGGATTTTGGTGACTGGACCGGCCATCGCCATGACCAACTCGAGGCGACCCGCGGTGAGGCTTACGCGCAGTTCTGGAGCGATCCGGCTGGCGGACGGCCGCCGGGCGGCGAGAGCTTTGCGGATCAGGTCGCGCGCGTCCGGCTGGGTCTGTCGCGGATCGCAGCCGGATCGGCCACGCTCGTCGTGCATTCCGGCACCATCCGCGCCGCGCTCTGCATCGCGCTGGATCTGACGCCGCAGGCCGCCTTGCGCTTCGTGGTCGATCCGCTGTCGCTGACCCGGATCGATCGCCTTGCGAGCGGCTGGCGCGTCGTCTCCGTCAATCAGCCGATCAGTTAGGTCTGTCAGGCACATTGGCCTGCGCGAACGTCGCCATGCCGTTGTGAAGGCTACAGGCGAGCCGTACCAGCGGCAGCGCGATGGCGGCGCCCGATCCCTCGCCGAGCCTGAGATCGAGGCTGATCAACGGCTGCACGTTCAGCGCGCGCAACACCAGCCGATGCCCCTGCTCCGCCGATTGATGCGACGGCAGCAGGAACGGCTGGCACGACGGATTGAGCCGCACTGCTGCCAGCGCCGCCACCGAGACGATGAAGCCATCGATCAATACGGGAATACGGCGCTGCGCCGCCGCAATGATCGCACCTGAGATCGCCGCGATCTCCAGGCCGCCAACGGCGCATAGGATTTTTTCCGGCGAAGCGCCGCCAACGCCGTGACGCGCGATCGCCGCGTCGATCACGCGGGCCTTATGTGCGCGGCCGGCCGCATCGACGCCGGTGCCGCTGCCCGCGATCTCTTCGGCGCTGATGCCGAGCAGGCCCGCCGCGATCGCCGCCGACGTGGTGGTGTTGCCGATCCCCATCTCGCCGAAGATCAAGAGATCGGGCTGATTGGCTTGCGCGCGCGCAACCGCGCGCTGGCCGGCCTCGAACGCATACGCCAACTCGGCGGGTGCGAGCGCGGCTTCAACGCTGAAATCGCGCGTGCCATGGCGCGGCTTGTCGGTGATGACACCCGCCATCGCCTCTGTTGCCAGCGTGCCGGCGTCGACGACGTCCAGGCTCGAGCCAAGCTCGCGCGCCAGCACCGAGATCGCGGCGCCGCCGGAGGCAAAATTCGCCATCATCGCGATGGTCACGGCTTGCGGATAGGCTGAGACGCCCTGCGCGACGATGCCGTGGTCGCCGGCGAAGACAATGATCGGCACCCGTGCGGCACGCGGCTGTTCGGTCGCCTGCAGGCCCGCGAGCTCGATCGCGAGCTGCTCCAGCCGGCCGAGTGCGCCGGTCGGCTTTGTCAATTGCGCCTGCCGCGCGATCGCCGCCTCGCGATGCACGGCGGAGACATCGGGGCAATTTCGGGTGACCCATTCGGGGAGCATGCTGCCTCGCTTACGGCCTGCGCTTGAGAATGTAGCTGTCCATGATCCAGCCATGCCGCTCGCGCGCTTCCTGCCGCGTCGCGACGATGCGCGGGCCAACCTCGGCGAGCACGCCGGACATGACGATCTGGTCGGGCATGCCGAGATAGGCGCCCCAATAGATTTGAATCCCGGCTGGATCAAGCGACTGGAATGCCGTGCCGCCGTCGAGCATTACAACAACGGTATCCACACCGGCCGGCCAGCCGCCTTCACGCAAGCGCCGCCCCGTCGTGACCAGAAAAGGCTCGCCGATGTCGTTGAGCGGCAGCGCATGCGCCGCGCACAGCGCCTGGATCGAGGTGATGCCGGGCACGACCTCGATGTCAGGCAAGGGATTGAGCCGCCGCGCAATGCGCAGCGAGGAGTCGTAGAGCGAGGGATCGCCCCAGATCAGCAGCGCAACCTTGCCCTCGCCTTCGAGATGGTTCGCAATCGCTTTCGACCAAGTCGCGGCAACCGCATCGTGCCAATCGTCCACGCCCTTGCGGTATTCCGCCTCACCTGCATCGCGCACGGGAAGGTCGAATTCAGCGATGGCTGTGTTATCGCTGGTGAGCACATCCGCGCAGATCGTCCGCCTGAGATCGGCGAGATCGGACTTCGCGGCACCCTTGCGCGGGATCAGGACGAGATCGGCGGCGTTGATCGCTTGAACAGCGGCGCGCGTGAGCTGGTCGGGATCGCCGCAACCGATACCTATCAGGGAGAGCGTGAGCATCGCGAACGCGACGGGCGGCCCTGCTGGCCGCCCGTTCGCTTGTCTCTCAGGCCGCGTTATGCAGGCGCGGGGTGACGAGACCGGGCGCGGTGACGCCGCGCAGCGACTTCGCCAGCGCCAGTACCGCGAGATCGGCGAGCGGCTCGATCACGATGACCAGCGCATAGGACGCCGCGAACGTCGCGATGTTGGCGAGGTTGCTCATCGCAAAGCCCGAGCCATAGAGCGCCCAGAACGCCACCCAGGCGATCACGCCGGCCTGGTAGGTCGTCGAGAGCGCCAACGCCTGCCGATACTTCAAATCGACATAGGCGGTGTTGCGCGAGATGATCCGTGTGGCGATCGCCTGGATCGCGAACAGCGGCACCAGCAGCGTCGTGACGTTCATGCCGTATTGCGGGATGTCGACCGGCTCGAAGAATACGCCCTGGAGCAGCAGGCCGAATGCGAGGCCGAAGGCCGCGGGCGCTGCGCCGAACAGCAGGAACAGTGTCGAGCCGAGAATGAAGTGCACCTCGGAGACGCCGACCGGGAAGTGCGGCAGGATCTCGAAGAAGATGAACACAAGGACTGTGGTGGCGAGCGTCCGCGCTGCGAACGACGTGATGCCCTGCTCACGCACGGTCTCCACCGCAAGCTTCAGCGCAACGCCGCCTGCGGCGATGCCGGTTGCGTAACTCAACACGAGCTTGGCGCCCGTCACGACCCCGGGTTCGATATGCATGGCTCAATTCCTTCCTGCCGTCACACCCGACGGCCTTGGCCTCAAAACGTGCAGGGCCGGTCTCCTGGCTCGCGGTTCCCCGGGATTTCCGGCCTTCCCGGACCTTGCGGCCCAGTGGCTGTCGGAGTCCCTCACCGCTTACAGTCGCGGGGGCGGCTGGGTTTTGGGCGCCGCAACTGGGTCCGCCCACCCCCATTCCCGATTATGCTCCGGCGCTTTGCGCC
This sequence comes from Bradyrhizobium sp. CIR18, assembly GCF_014198295.1. NCBI lineage: Bacteria > Pseudomonadati > Pseudomonadota > Alphaproteobacteria > Hyphomicrobiales > Nitrobacteraceae > Bradyrhizobium > Bradyrhizobium sp. CIR18. Next base: position 446,036 of record NZ_JACIHF010000004.1, read on the forward strand.
GCGTCGAGCACCATGCCTCTCTTGTGTGCCCCTTTCGCTGAGCCTGCGTCAAGGGGCGAACGGCGGCCAAGGCCGTCATGACGGATAATCCCCCGCCAGCGCCCCAAACAGGATCACGGCGGCCGTCGACGCGGCGCCGCCGCGCGCAAGCTGCTCGGCAAGCTCGGCGATGGTGGTGCGGACCAGCCGTTCGTCGGGGCGGCCGAGGGATTCGGCGAACAGCGCGGGGGTATCCGCAGCGAGGCCGTGCGCGATCAACTTTGCGACAAGCGCGGGGAAGGTGCGCCGGCCCATATAGACCACGGTCGTCGCCTCAGGATCGGCCAGGGCCGCCCAATTCAGATTCGGCGGCAACTCGCCGGTGACATCAGCGCCGGTGACGAATTGCACCCGGCGCGAGGTGTGGCGCCGGGTCAGGGGGATGCCGGCTTGCGCTGCGGCAACGCAGGCCGATGTGACGCCGGGAACGATCTCGTAGCCGATGCCGGCCTCACGCAGCGTCTCCAGCTCCTCCTCGAGCCGGCCGAAAATGCCGGCATCGCCCGACTTGAGCCGAACCACGCGCGCACCTGTTGCGGCATAGTCGACCAGCAGGCGGTTGACGTGGTGCTGCTTGGTCGAGGGACGCCCTGCCCGTTTCCCCACCGCGACGAGATTGGCGCCGGGCCGGGCGAGATCAAGGATCGCGCCGGAGGCGAGATCGTCATAGAGCACGACGTCGGCCTCGCGCAGCCGCGCGGCGCCCTTGAGCGTGAGAAGCTCGGGGTCGCCGGGTCCGGCGGAGATGAAGGAGACGAATCCGCTCACCGGTCCTCCGCGATCAGATGAAAGAACGTGCCGGTGGCGTGGCCGCGCTGCGAGCCGGTCTCGGCAATGACCGCGCCGGTTGCATCGTGCACGACTGCCAACGGCGTATCAGGCTGGGCAAGAATGGTCGAATAGTGGAACTCATGGCCGCGCAGACGTGCACTGGGGCGATGTCCCGGCATCGGCGCGGCCAGCGTCGCGAGACGATAACCGAGATGCATGCGACGTTTGGCAAAGCTGGTCTCGAGGCCAAGCAGGCCTGTCATCTCATGGCGAACACCGTCCGCATCGGTCAAAGCGGTTCCCAGCACCATATAGCCTCCGCATTCGCCGTGCACCGGTCGCGTTTCGGCGAAGGCGCGCAGGCCGCTGCGAAAACGCGCATTGGCCGCGATCTTGCCGGCATGCAGCTCGGGATAACCGCCGGGCAGCCAGCACACATCGGCGCTCGCGTCGGGCGCTTCATCGGAGAGCGGCGAGAATGTCGAGATCTCCGCGCCCGCCCCGCGCCAGGCTTCCAGCATGTGCGGATAGACGAAAGAGAACGCCGCATCGCGCGCGAGCGCGATGCGCTGGCCCGGCGGCGTCACGTTCAGCCCATTCGCGGCGGGTTGTGGTGTCCAGGACGCAGCCGATCGCAGCACCGCATCGAGATCGACATGCTCGGCAACGAAGCGCGCGGCCTCGTCGATCAGCTTGCCGATCTCGGCCTGCTCCTCGGCCTGCACCAGGCCGAGATGCCGCTTCGGCAGGCTGATCTCGGCATGGCGCGGCAGCGCGCCGAACACGGCAATGCCGGCGTCGTTGAGCGCACGCCGCACGAGGTCTTCGTGGCGCGGGCTGGCAACGCGGTTGAGCACGACGCCGGCGAGCCGTACGCCGGGGCGATAATCACGAAGACCCGCGGCGATCGCCGCCGCGGTCTGCGCTTGTCCGGAAGGATCGATCACCAGCACCACCGGCCAGCCCAGCATCTCCGCAATGTCGGCGGTGGCACCGGTGCCGGAAACACCGGGCGCGGCGACGCCGTCGAACAGGCCCATCGATCCCTCGGCAAGCACGACATCGGCGTCCGCGCCGCGGCTGACGAGATGCGAGATCGCCCCGCGATCCATCGCCCAGCTATCGACGTTGACGGAAGCGCGCCCCGTGGCGGCGGCGTGGAAGGCGGGATCGATGTAATCGGGACCGCTCTTGAAGCATTGCACGTTCAATCCGCGATGGCGCCAGGCGCGCGCGAGCGCCAGCGTCAGCGTGGTCTTGCCGACGCCGGAGGCCGGTGCGGAGATGACGAGGCCTGCCGCCATCACGAGCCCTCCGGAAAACGCGGCTCGGCGCCGACCGGCCGATAGCGGCGATCGTAATCGGCGGCGTAAAGGCGGCTCTCGTCGAAATCCGCAGCGCCGAGCGTCTTGCCGACCAGAATGATCGCGGTGCGCTCCATCTCGGTGCCGACGGCAGCATCGAGCGTCGCCAGCGTGGCGCGGACGATGCGCTGATCCGGCCAGCTCGCGCGCCAGACGATCGCGACCGGGCAATCCGCGCCATAATGCGGCGCGAGCTCGGCGACGACCTTGTCGAGCAGATGGATCGACAGATGAATCGCGAGCACCGCGCCGGTCGCGGCGAAGGCGGCAAGCTTCTCGCCCTCCGGCATCGCGCTGGCGCGGCCCGGCGTGCGCGTCAGCACGACTGTCTGGGCAAGGCCCGGCAGCGTCAGCTCGACCTCGAGCGCTGCCGCTGCGGCCGAGAAGGACGGCACACCAGGCGTCACAGTGAACGGAATGCCAAGTGCGCGCAGGCGGCGGAGCTGCTCGCCCATCGCCGACCAGATCGAGAGATCGCCCGAATGCAGGCGGGCGACGTCCTTGCCCGCCGCATGCGCGGCGGCGATCTCGGCAATGATCTCGTCGAGCGACAGCGGCGCGGTATTGACGATGCGCGCGCCGGGCGGACAATGCGCCAGCACGCCCTCGGGGACCAGCGAGCCGGCATAGAGGCAGACCGGACAGGCCGCGATCAAGTCACGGCCACGCAACGTCAGGAGATCAGGCGCGCCCGGCCCCGCGCCAATGAAATGCACCGTCATGCGCCGTCTCCTTCCGCGATCGCGGCCGTCGCCGTGCGATCCTGCGAGACAACGCGTGTCGAAATCAGCCGAGCGCGAGGCCCGGCCGCAGCGAGCGCCGCGGCTTCCGCGACCGATCCAGTGCCGAACTTCTCCATCACGAGATTGGACTGGGTCGGCGTGGCGATGCCGGCCAACATATCGGCTGGAACAGCCTTGATCGGCACACCGCACTCACGCGCGAGCTCCTGCAGCGGCTCCGCATCAGCCTTGTCGCTAACGGTTGCAATCGCCATAAGACCTTCGGGATCACCCGCCGCCAGCAGTGCTTCGCGCAGCGAAGCGAGACTGACATCTCTCCTGAACCCAAACCCGGCCACCTTCATCGGACCGTACTCCACTGCACCACCGGCCGTGCCGTCTCCCAGGAGCGGTAACGGCCGAGCGGGCCAGCATAAGCGATGTCGACCCGCATCAGCTCGCCGCCGTGGCGCTGGTGCAGATCGCCGAGCAACGCTTCCGTCTCCAATGTGACTGAATGTGCAACCAGCCGCGTGCCCGGCGCAAGCCGCGACCAGATCGCATCGAACATCGCGCTATCGAGGCCGCCGCCGATGAAGACCGCATCCGGTGCTTCCAGGGCAGCAACAGCCTCGGGCGCCCTCCCTTTGACGACGGTGATCCGGTGCGAAAGTCCAAACGCCGCTGCATTGCTGCGGATGTTTGCGGCGCGTTCCTCGCGCGCCTCGATCGCAGTCGCCGTCCCGCCGCACAGCGCCCACTCGACCGAGATCGACCCCGAGCCGGCGCCGATATCCCACAGCCGCTCGCCCGGACGCGGCGCCAGCGCCGAGAGCGCGAGCGCGCGCACTGGCCGCTTGGTGATCTGGCCGTCATGGACGAACAGATCGTCCGAAAGTCCCGAGCTGCGGGGAATGCCTTGCGTGCCCCTCGCCTCAACGGCGACTGCGACCAGGTTTCCAGCGGGATCACCGGCGAAACCGTCGGCGCGATGTTCTTGGATGCTTTCGCGCGGACCACCGAGTGCGGCGAGCGTCCAGAAGGCCGAGGCGCCCCATCCGCGCTCGCTCAACCATTTTGCGAGATCGCTTGCCGCTTTCCCATCGCGCACGAGGCAGATGATGCGCGCTCCTCGCACCAGATGCGGAACGAGACGTTCGAACGGTGCGGCGTGAAGCCCCAGGCAGACGGTGGATTCGAGCCGCCAGCCCAGCCGCGCGGCCGCAAGCGAGAAGGTCGACGGTGCCGAATGCGCGATCCACTCGCCGGCCTGCAGCTTCTCGGCGAGAGCTGCACCGGCGCCATGCCAGAACGGATCACCGGAGGCGAGCACCGCCGTCGGCCTGCCGCGGCTGCTCAGAACGATATCGGCGTCGAACGGCACCGGCCACGGACGGCCGCGGCTGCCGACGCCGGCAAGCGCGAGATGCCGTTCACCACCGAAGACGGTTTCGGCCTCATTGAGCGCCTTTCGGCTTGCCTCCGACAGCCCGGCAAGGCCATCTTCGCCGATACCGATGATGGTCAGCCAGGGATCAGCCAAGGAATCAACCATGAGGCGCGCCCTCATTCTGGGCGGAACTGCCGATGCGAGCTTGCTCGCCGCGGCGATCGCGCGCGCAGGCATCGAGGCCGTCTACTCCTATGGCGGTCGCACCCGCGCGCCTGCCGATCAGCCGCTGCCGACCCGCATCGGCGGCTTCGGCGGCGTTAGCGGACTGGCCGATTACATCCGCCGCGAAGGCATCACGCACGTGATCGACGCGACGCATCCTTTCGCAGCCGAAATGAGCCGCAGTGCGGTCGAAGCGTGCGCGGAAACCGCCACACCGCTGATTGCGCTGGAGCGCCCGCGTTGGACGAAAGCGCCCGGCGACAACTGGATCGAAGTCACGGACGTCAGCGCCGCGGTCGCCGCGCTGCCCGAGGCGCCCGCAAAAGTGTTCCTCGCCATCGGACGCCAGCATATCGCGCCGTTTGCGAACAAGCCGCAGCATACCTATACGCTGCGGTTCGTCGATCCGCCGGAGGCTCCCCCGCCCTTCGTCGCCGACGTGATCGTGTCGCGCGGGCCGTTCACATTCGACAGTGAGCTTGATCTGTTGCGTAGGCGCGGCATCGGCTGGATCGTCGCCCGCAATTCCGGCGGCGACGGCGCGCGCGCCAAGATCGACGCGGCCCGCATGCTCGGCCTGCCCGTGATGATGATATCGCGGCCGGAGCTGCCCGAGCGGTTGCGGGTCGAGAGCGTGGCCGAGATCATGCAGTGGCTCGGTCATTCTACCCGCCTCGGCGCATAGACCCAGCGGCCGACCCGGCGCGTCTGCGAATTTCCCACGATCACCAGCGTCCGCATGTCGGCCATCTCGGGCCGAGCTTCGTTCAGCGTGACAGTTTCGATGCTCTCATCAGAAGCGCTGACCGCGCGCGCAAAGATCACGAGGCGCTCGCCGCAGCCGGCCTCTTTCAACACCGCAAGCGCGCGGCCGAATCCTTCCGGCCGGCTTGCCGAGCGCGGATTATACATCGCAATCGAAAAATCGGCTTCGGCGGCGAGCCGCAGGCGCTTCTCGATGACTGCCCATGGCTTGAGATTGTCGGAGAGATTGATCGCGCAGAAATCATGGCCGAGCGGCGCGCCGGCGCGTGCGGCCGCCGCCAGCATTGCCGTGATGCCAGGCAGCACGCGAATCGAAAGATCCCGCCATTGCGGCGCCTGTTCGAGCGCCTCGAACACGGCCGAGGCCATCGCGAAGACGCCGGGATCGCCGGAGGAGACGACGACGACCTGCCCGCCTTTGGCGGCAAGCCGCAGCGCTTCGCTCGCACGCTGCAGCTCCTCGCGGTTATCCGAGGGATGCAGCTTAAGCCCAGCACGCGGCGGCAAGCGCGCGACATAGGGCGCGTAACCCAGAATGTCGGTTGCGGCCGCCAGCGCAGCCGTGACCTCGGGCGTCACCAGCGCATCGCTGCCCGGCCCGAGGCCCGCGATGGTCAACGTGCCCGTCATTCGGCGGCGTCCAGGTGCCGGCCCTTGCCGTGCACGAGCACGATCGCGAAATAGGGACAGTCGGCGCCATCGACCTCGGCGAGCCGCACCACGCGCTCGCCCGCCATGGTGCCGCGCTCCACCAGCCAGGCATCGTCTAGCCGGCCGGCAGAGCTGAGCGCGCGGCGCACCTTTGCGAGATTGCGGCCGGTCTTCATGACGACGAGCGCATCGGAATCGCGCATACGCCGCTCGAGCTCGTCTTCAGCCAGCGTCCCCATCAGCACCGTCGTCACGTCATCGCCGAGCGCGATCGGCTGTCCGACGCCATTCCAGCAGCCGACCATGCCGGGAATGCCCGCGATCACCTCGATCTCGACGCGGCCCTGCAGGCGCGTGTGCAGATGCATGAAGGAGCCGTAGAAGTAGGGGTCGCCCTCGCAAAGCACGACGACATCGACGGCGCGCGCCAGCCGCGCCAGACGCTCGGCCCATTCGTCATAGAAGCCGGCCAGCAACTGAACATATTCGGGACTGTCGAATGCGATCTCCGTGGTGACAGGATACTCCATCGGATATTCGGTGACATCAGCAGCCAGGATGCCTTCGACGATGCGCCGCGCCTGGCCCGGCCGGCCCTTCTTGCGGAAATAGGCGACGTGCTGCGCGGCGCGCACGGTGCGATCGGCGCGCACGCTCATCAGATCAGGATCGCCGGGGCCGAGACCGCAGCAGATGATGCGTCCCATCGCTATTCGCTCCGGCTCGCCAGCGCATTGACGGCGGCGACGGTGATCGCGGAGCCGCCGAGGCGGCCCTGGACCGTCAGCGCCGGCACGGGCGGATTGGCCATCAGCGCGGCCTTGGACTCGGCCGCGCCGACGAAGCCGACGGGACAGCCGATGATCGCCGCGGGCCGTGGGCAGTCACGGTCCTCCAGCATGTTGAGCAGATGAAACAGCGCGGTCGGCGCATTGCCGATCGCAACCACCGCACCATCGAGATGCGGGCGCCACAGCTCTAGCGCCGCGGCCGAGCGGGTGTTGCGCATGGATTGTGCGAGTGCAGGCACGGTCTCGTCGCCAAGCGTGCAGATGACGGCGTTGGCTGCGGGCAACCTTGCGCGCGTAATCCCTTCCGAGACCATCCGCGCGTCGCAGAGGATCGGCGCGCCCTTCTGCAAGGCGGCGCGCGCAGCGATCGCCATGCCCGGGGTGAAGCGGATATGCGCCTCAAGACCCACCATGCCGGCGGCATGGATCATCCGCACCACGATTTGCTCCTCGTCGGGCGAAAAGCGCGCGAGATCGGCTTCGGCGCGGATGGTCGCAAAGGACTGCCGGTAGATCGCAGCGCCATCGGTCTCGTAAGTGTGCGGCATCAATGCCCTCCCACCAGGATGGAGGGATCGCTGACGATGTCGGCGCCGTTCAGGCCGCGCAGCACCGGCTCGTCGCGGATCGAGCCGTCACGGACGAGATCGAATCCGGCACGGGTCGCCACCAGCGTGACCGCGGCCGTGCCGGAATGGGCACAGCCCTTGCCGCAGCCGGAGACGTGGAGCCGCGTATCGGCGGCGATGCGCGGGGCGAGCGCTGCTGCGAGCGCACGCGTATCGGCATGGGCTTCGCGGCAGCGCGGTGCGCCACTGCAGGCAATGACGCGCAGCGCGGGATCAAACGGCTCGGTGATCAGGCCCGGCGCGCTCGGCATCTCGCGCTTGCCCTCGCTCAGCACCATCCGCCAGGGCGTCATGCGCAGCGCATGACCGCACCCGGCGAACTGATGCAGCGTCGTGTGCAGCATCTGCCCGAACGCGACGCCCACCATCGCGCCTTGCGGATAGTGCCCGGGACGCGAGGCGGCCATCACGGGCGCGGGCTCGGTCTCGCCGCGCAGCGATTGAGGCAATGCCGCGCCGGAGGCGATGTAGGCCGCCATGCGCCCTCGCCCGCCCGTCGCGCCGCCGGAGACCAGGAACCAGCTTGCGAGCGCGAGCGCCGTGCTCACGGCCTCTCCGCGTGCGACGGAGCGGCCGAGCTTTGCGCCGTTGGCCCGCACCAGGAGACCGCCTGTGCGATCGCGCTCGATGCGTATGTCAGCGGAATCGCCGGCGAGCACGCGCGAGGTCCCGTCATCGATCGCGAAACCGAACTTGGATGGAAGCGCGAGCGCGTTATCCTCGAGCGCTTCTTCGAGCTCGGCTGCTAGCGATTGAGTCGCGTCGCCAGCGCGCCAGAACGGCGTGACGAGGATGTTGCGACGGGCTTCCGTCGCCGGATCGGGATCGAGCAGCGCCAGTCGCGCAAGGCCGTCGATCAACGGCCGATGGCCTTCTTCGCTAACTCCCCTGATCTGCAGATTGGCACGGCTCGTCACGTCGATCAGACCATTGCCGTGTTGCCCGGCGAGCTCGGCAAGTCCTGTGATTTGTGGTGCTTCGAGCCGCCCACCGAACGGACGCACGCGCACCACGAGCCCGTCGCCCGAGAGCATCGGGCGCAGCGCGCCGGGACACCAGCCCTTGACCGTGGCCGCGCTCATGAGGCCTCCCGCAGCGCCGCCGCGATCGAATTGCGGCGCGTTTGCCAAAGCGCCGCATCGTGCAGGCGCGCGAAACAGGTTTCCATCGCGGCGAGTGCGGATGGATTTTCACGCGCCATGAAGGCGCGGACGTCGTCATTGCCGAGCGTCGCATCGTAGTAGAGATCGAACAGATGCGGCGGCACGGCGCCGGCGAGATGAGCGAAAGCGGCCATGTGCTCTAGCGTCGCGGCGATCTCGGCGGCGCCGCGAAAACCATGACGCATCATGCCGGCGATCCACGCCGGGTTGGCGGCGCGCGCTCGGACGACGCGCGAGATCTCCTCGGTCAGCGTGCGCGCGTGGGGCTGCTCGGGACGAGTCGTGTCGAGGTGATAGAGCGAGGGTCCTGCCGCGCCGAGATGCGCTGCAGCCGCCGCAACGCCGGCTTCATGCGCGGCATAATCGGCCGCGAGCAGCAGATCAGTTTCCGGCAAGTCCTGGACATGGACGAAGCCATCAGCCGAAGCAAGGCGCTGCTCGATGCCGGCGCGATTCAGCTGCATCTCGCCGTCGGCCGAGAACGCCCAGGACGATGCCGACAACCAGGCTTCGCCCGCGGCTTCGCGTGTCTCGGGCGTGAAGGCATCGGGGATCGCCGATAGACCGACGCCGTATTGTCCGGGACGCGGCGCGAACACGCGGGAGGCGCGGTGGCGGTACGGATTCTCGTCGCCCTCGTCCTCGCGCGTCGCAAGCGCTTCGGAGGCGGCCTCGAACAATTGCGCAAGGCCTGAGAAGACGTCGCGGAACAGGCCCGACACCCGCAGCGTGACGTCGATGCGGGGACGGCCGAGTTCGGCCGGCGCGACGATGTCGTATCCGATGACGCGGCCGGAGGCGTGATCCCAGCGCGGCGCAAGGCCAGCCAGATGCAGCGCCATCGCAAATTCCTCGCCCGCGGTGCGCATCGTTGCCGAGCCCCAGAGATCGACCACGAAGCCCTTCGGCCAGTCGCCATGATCCTGCAGATGGCGGCGCAGCAGCTCTTCGGCAAGCTTGATGCCCTGCGCATGCGCCGACGGCGTCGGCACCGCGCGCGGATCGACGGCAAAGAGATTGCGTCCAGTCGGCAACACGTCCTGACGGCCGCGATAGGGCGAGCCCGACGGTCCCGGCGCAACGCGCTTGCCGGCAAGTGCCGAACGCAACGCGTCGCGCTCCGCATCGCCGCAGGCGCCGCGGCCGAACACATGCAGGCCGTCGCCGAACTGGCTTTCCTTGAGATCGCAGACGAAGCGATCGATCCGCGGAATGGCTTCGGCGGGCGCGGCCGAGGCATCCAAACCGAGATCGTCCTCGAGGCCCGCCGCGCGCGCCTCGTCGCGGATCGCAGCGATCAATCGCTGGCGGCGCGCGGGATCGAGACCATCGGCGGTCGAATATTCGTCGAGGAGCTGTTCGAGCCGGCGCAAGCCTTCCGGCACGGCGGATGCGGTGAGCGGCGGCGGCAGATGGCCGATGGTGACGGCCCCCAAGCGCCGTTTCGCCTGCGCGGCCTCGCCGGGATCGTTGACGATGAAGGGATAGATCACGGGAAGATCGCCGATCAGGGCTTCCGGCCAGCACGCGGACGACAGCGCCACGGATTTCCCGGGTAGCCATTCCAGCGTGCCATGTGCGCCCATGTGCACGACGGCGTCACAGCCCTGCTGCCGAAGCCAGAGATAGAACGCGACATAGGCGTGGCGCGGCGTGCGGGCGAGATCGTGATAATCGGTATCGCGCGTGGTCGCATCGCCGCGTTCCGGCTGGACCGCGATGACCGACTTGCCGCATTGGATCGCGGCGAAATGAAACGCGCCGTCGCGGCAGCTCGGATCACTCTCCGGCGCGCCCCAGGCTTGCGCAAGATCATCCTGCAAAACTTGCGGCAGGCGCGAAAGCGCCGCGCGATAATCGGCGATGCCCCAGGTGAGCTGCTGCCTCAGCAGCGCCTCGCCGAGCGCATGGACCGGCACAACATCGAAGCCGGCCTCAGCGAGATCGGACACCAACGCCTCGACCGAGGCCAGCGCATCGAGCCCGACCGCATGCGCGATCTGGTGCGGCCGGCCCGGATAGTTCGAGAGCACGAGCGCCAGGTGCTTCTCACCGGCCGGCGTCTCCGCCAGTCGCCGCCACGCCGCGACGCGCGCTGCGACGGCCGTCACGCGCTCCTCATCGGCGCGATGCGCCAGGTGCGCGAATTGCAGATCGGGATCGCGCATCCCTGCCGACTTGAAGCTCACCACGCCCGCGAACAGACGGCCATCGACCTCGGGCAGCACCACATGCATCGCGAGATCGCCGGGCGACAGGCCGCGCAGCGAGTCCGCCCAATCCTCGCGCCGCGCAGTGGAGAGCGCGACCTGGAACACCGGGCACGCTGCGGCATCGAACGGCGTCGTGCCGTCGTCGCCAGCCGCGGAGAACGCCGTCGCGTTGACGATCGCCGCCGAAGGATTTTGTGCAAGATGCGCCCGCAACCAATCCGCGACGCCCGCGGCCTTCAGCGAGGTCACGAACACGCCGCAGGCTTCAAAGCCGCGCCCGCGCAGCTCTGCGATCAGGGCATCGACCGGGCCCGTATCCGCGGCGGTGAGATATGAGCGATAGAACGTTACCAGCACACGCGGCTTGCCCTCGCCGTGCGCCGGTGCCGCAATGACGCCGCGGGCGGGATCGTAGAACCCCATCTCGGGCACGGCGGTGTCGCCGATAACAGGCCCGGCATAGAGTCCCGAAGCCAGTGCGAGCTGTGCGATCGCGGCTTGCGCGGCGACCGGTCCGCCGGTGTCGCAGAGCACCTTGAGCCGGCGCAGCGTCGAGACAGGCACGGTCGAGTATCCATCCAGCCGCGGATCGTCGCGGCCGTCGGCCGGCAGCACGGCCAGCACAATGCCACGGTCCTTGGCGAGCTGCCGGAGCACAGCCAGACCATACGGCCAGTAGGACTCACCACCAATCAGACGAACCAGAATGCCACGCGCCTGAGACAGCGTGCGCTCGATATAGGTGTCCACTGACAGCGGATGGCGCAGCTCCGCGAGATTGGCGAGCCGCAGCGACGGCAGGCTACTCCGACCACGCCGCCAGCCGGCTGCGAACGCCGCAAGATCGGAATCCGAATACGAGAGCACCACGAGATCGGCCGGGTCCTGGCCGATGTCTCTAGGCGTCGCGGTCTCCTCCAGACCACGGCTCTCGCGGAAGACGACGTGCATCAGATACCAAGTCCTGCCTTGATGGCGGCCTCGTCGATATCGCCGTGCTCGCCGATCACGACGAGCTTCGACCGCCTGTGACCTGCGCCCCAGGGCTTGTCGAACTGGTGGCGCACGCGCTCGCCGACCGCCTGCAGCAGCAGCCGCATCGGCTTGCCCGCGACCGCGATGTAGCCCTTAGCGCGCAGCACGTTCTGCTCGCGCGCCAGCTTCTGGACGGATGCGACCAGCGCATCGACGTCGGCGACTTCAGGGAGGTCGACCACGACCGAGGCGAAATCATCGTGCTCGTGCTCTTCCTCGCCGTCATGATGCGAGGGACGCGCGGCGAGATCGTTCTCGGCGGCAGCGCCAAGACCGAGGATGACGCGCGCATCGATCGCACCGTCGGTCACGGGGAGCATCGGCACGCGGCGCGGCATCTCGGCGGTGATGGCAGCCTTGGCCGCTTCAAGTCCCGCCGCCCCCGCGAGGTCGGCCTTGGTCAGCAGCACGATGTCGGCGCAGGCGATCTGATCCTCGAACACTTCCGACAGCGGCGTCTCGTGATCCAGGCTCTCGTCCGCCGCGCGCTGCGCTTCGACGGCGTCAGGATCCGGCGCAAAGCGGCCAGCGGCGACAGCCTCGGCATCCGCGAGCGCGACCACGCCGTCGACGGTGATGCGCGAACGGATCTCCGGCCAGTCGAATGCCTTCAGCAGCGGCTTGGGCAGCGCCAGGCCCGAGGTCTCGATCAGGATGTGATCGGGCCGCACGGGCCGCGCCAGTAGTTTTTCCATGGTCGGAATGAAATCGTCAGCAACGGTGCAGCAGATGCAGCCATTGGCGAGCTCGACGATGTTCTCCTCCGGGCAATTGGCGTCGGCGCAGGATTTCAAGATCTCGCCGTCGACGCCCTCACTACCGAACTCGTTGACGAGCACCGCGAGCTTCTTGCCGCCGGCATTGCTGAGCAGATGCTGGATCAGCGTCGTCTTGCCCGAGCCGAGAAAACCCGTGACCACCGTAACCGGGACTTTTGCGAGCGAGTTCATTCGGCGGCCTCCGGCACGACGGCAATGGGGGGAATGCGGGCAAGCGACTGCTTGCGGAATATTTCCGGCCGGCTGCGCCAGGGCACAAGGCCGTCAGGCGCGGCCGCATAGGCCGCGGCGCCCGCGACCACGTCCTGCGCATTCGCATCGGACAGGCGGCCATAGACGTAGGACCAGCGGCCGGGCGCGCTCAGCGCCACCGAGCAGCCCTGGTTGCATGCCGACAGGCATTCGACGGGAACCACATTGACACCCTCGGGCACGCCCGCGTCGAGGATCGCCCCATGCAGGCGCTTGCCGGGCGTCGCCTCGCCCTCGCCAGGCGTCTCGCCGGCACGGCAGGTGATGCAGACGTGAAGTGTGACGGTCATCGCCTCTTCCAGATAACAGCGGGAGGCGATGAGGCACACGGACCGCTCTTTTGGAGGCCCGTTTTCCCCGTCGCGGAACACCCCGTCCGCCGGTCCAAAACTCGTCCGCGCTGGCAGGTCTCCCGGCTTGCGGAGCAGGGTTTTCCCCTTCGATCCCCGCCTTCCCGATTCCCTGAGGGAATCAGTGGCTTCGGACATCTCTCCGGTCACGGTCGCGGGGGCGGCTGCATTTTGGACCCAAATCTTGCCGATTCGGACCCTATCGCATTCCCTCTTCGCCTGTCATAGGACAGGAACCAACGCCGGGCCACCATTTGCCGGTGGCCGCCACTTGTCAAGCCGAAGGACCGGGACCCGATGACGCCTGAACCGGATACAAAAACGGCCGAAGAAACCGACGCCCGCCACGCCACGAAAATGGCGAAGAAGAAGGCCGCCCGCGACAAGATCATGGCGACCAAGAGCGGCGAAAAGGGCCTCATCATCGTCCACACCGGGGCCGGCAAGGGCAAGTCCTCGTCGGCCTTCGGCATGATCGTCCGCTGCGTCGCGCATGGCTTTCCCTGCGCAGTCGTGCAATTCATCAAGGGCGCCTGGGATACCGGCGAGCGGCGCCTGCTCACTGGCCATTTCGGCGACCTCTGCCAGTTCCACGCCATGGGCGAAGGTTTTACGTGGGAGACGCAGGACCGCGCCCGCGACATCGCCGCCGCGCGCGCCGGCTGGGAGAAGGCCAAGGAGCTGATCCTCGATGAGAGCCTGCGCATGGTCGTGCTCGACGAGATCAACATCGCGCTGCGCTACGACTATCTCGACATCGCCGAGATCGTCGAGTTTCTGACCACCTCGAAGCCGCCGATGACGCATGTCGTCCTCACCGGCCGCAACGCCAAGGACGAGTTGATCGAGATCGCCGATCTCGTCACCGAGATGACGCTGGTGAAACATCCCTTCCGCTCCGGCATCAAGGCACAGGCCGGCGTCGAGTTCTGAGTTCGATGGCACGCGCGCTGATGATCCAGGGGGCCGGCTCGGACGTGGGCAAATCGCTCATCGTCGCCGGTCTCGCGCGTGCCTTCACCCGGCGCGGCCTGCGCGTGCTCCCGTTCAAGCCGCAGAACATGTCGAACAATGCCGCCGTCACCGTTGATGGCGGCGAGATCGGCCGCGCCCAGGCGCTGCAGGCGCTGGCCGCTCGCGTCGAACCGCACACCGACATGAACCCCGTGCTGCTCAAGCCCGAGACCGACATCGGCGCGCAGGTGATCGTCCACGGAAAGCGCATCGCGACCGCGCGTGCCCGCGACTATGCCGCGATGAAGCCCTCACTGATGGGCGCGGTGCTGGAGAGCTTTGAGCGGCTGAAGGCGCGGGCCGATCTGGTGCTGGTGGAAGGCGCCGGTAGCCCGGCCGAAGTGAACCTGCGCAAGGCCGACATCGCCAATATGGGCTTTGCGCGCAAGGCGGACGTGCCGGTCGTGCTGGTCGGCGACATCGACCGCGGCGGCGTCATCGCCCAGCTGGTCGGCATCAAGACCGTGATCGACCCCGACGATGCCGCGATGATCCAGGGTTTTGTCATCAACAAGTTCCGCGGCGATCCCTCGCTGTTCGACGATGGCTACAGGCTGATCGAACAAAGAACGGCCTGGCTCGGCTTCGGCGTGCTGCCCTGGTTCGCCCGCGCCGGCGAGCTGCCGGCCGAGGATGCGCTCGGCCTCAGCGACGCGCGCAAGCCGGGCCAGTGCAAGATCGCCTGCCTGGCGCTGTCGCGGATCGCCAATTTCGACGATCTCGATCCGCTCAAGCTCGAGCCGGGCGTCGACATCGTGATGGTGCGCCCGGGCGAGCCGATCCCGGGCGATGTCCGCCTCGTCATCATTCCCGGCTCAAAGTCGACCCGCGGCGATCTCGCCTTCCTGCGCGCGCAGGGCTGGGACATCGATTTGCTCGCGCATCACCGCAGGGGCGGCCATGTGCTCGGTCTCTGCGGCGGCTATCAGATGCTCGGACGCAGCGTCGCCGATCCTGACGGCATCGAAGGCACCGCAGGCGACACGCCGGGCCTCGGACTTCTGGACGTGGACACGGTGATGAGTCCGCAGAAGACGCTGACGCGTGTCGCGGCCGTGCATACCGACACGGACCAGCCAATCGAGGCGTACGAAATCCACATCGGCCGCACTGACGGGCCGGATCGCGCGCGCCCGTTTGCGAAGCTGAACGGCGAGCCCGAAGGCGCGATCTCGCGCGATGGCCGCGTGCAGGGCAGCTATCTGCACGGCCTGTTCACGTCGGATGATTTCCGCAAGGCGTATCTGGCCAGGCTCGACATTCCCGCAGGTGGCGAGCCCTATCAAGCCAGGGTCGAAAGCGCGCTCGATACGCTGGCCGATCACATCGAAAAGCATCTCGACGTGGAAGGACTGCTCGCGCTAGCGCGCTAGCACCTCGGCAAGCCGCGTCCATTCGGCTTCGCTACCCGGAAGCCCGAGGCGCAGCCATGTCGGCCTTTGTGCGAAGACGCGCGACCAGATATGGCTTCGTGCCAATCTCTCTTGCGCGGCGAGCGCGCCGGGCGTCTCGTAGAGACGGAACAGCGGCGTCCCCCCAAGCAGCATCCAGCCTTGCGCGTGCGCTATGGCATCGAGGCGAACACAGTCCCGGGCAAGTCGCGCTGACGTGGCCTCGGCCCAGGCGTCGTCACGCAACGCGCGACAGCCGATCGCGATCGCCGCTCCCGAAACCGGCCATGGACCCGACATCGACGAAAGCTTGCCTATGTCGGCGGCATTGCCGATCGCGAAGCCGAGCCGCAGGCCGGCAAGACCAAAGAACTTTCCGAACGAGCGCAGGATCAGCAGTCCCCGCCGACCGGCTTCCGATGCAAGCGACAGCAGCGGAACGGCGTCGACAAAGCTCTCGTCGATGACGAGGCGGCCGACGCGCGGCAGCAGTGCGAGCAGATCCTTCGGTGCATGATGCTGACCGCCGGGGTTGTTGGGATTGACGACGATGGCGAGATCCGCGCCTGCCAGCGCGTCGAGCTCGCTGGCCTCCTGGACATCCCAGCCTGCAGCCGACAGAACCCCTGCGTACTCGTTATAGGTCGGCGCGAGGATGCGCGCGCGGCCGGTCGGCACCAGTTGCGGCAGCAATTGAATGGCAGCCTGCGCGCCGCCCATCGCAACGATCGGCGCGCTGGTGCGATAGGCCTGCTGCGCCGCCTGATGCAGGGCGTTGAGGTCGGATCGCGAAGGCAGTGCGTTCCAATAGCGCGGATCGATCTCGGCCACGGGATAAGGCAGCCGGTTGATCCCTGTCGAGAGGTCAATCCAGTCTTCCGCGCGCCCGCCAAAATGCTGCTGTGCCAGATCCAGATTTCCACCGTGCTCGCGCATGCCCCGTTCTTTCACGCGAAGGCCAGGATCGCAAGGGTGCCAGCGAGCAGCACCATGGCGCGGCGGTAGACCGTCAGTGCCTCGGCGATATCAGCGGCGCGCGGATCGCGTGCGCCTTCGTTGAGCCAGGGCTCGTCGGTCGCGCTGCCGTAATAGATGCGCGGGCCGCTGAGCCGGACGCCGAGCGCGCCGGCCATGGCCGCTTCCGGCCAGCCGGCATTGGGCGAGCGGTGACGGCGTGCATCGCGCGTCATGCATGACAGCGCCTCCGATCGCCGAGGAGCCAGCAGCACGAACAGACATCCGGTCAGCCGCGCCGGAATGAAATTGGCGACATCGTCGATGCGCGCCGCCGCCCAGCCGAAGGCTTCATGCCGTTCACTGCGATGGCCGATCATGGAGTCCAGTGTGTTGATCGCCTTGTAGCCGATGATGCCCGGCAGCCCGAGCAGCGCGCCCCAAAACACCGGTGCCACGATGCCGTCGGAGGCATTCTCCGCAAGGCTCTCGATCGCCGCGCGCGCGATCCCGGCTTCATCGAGCGCTGCGGGATCACGGCCGACGATGCGCGAGACTGCCTCGCGCGCGGCGGTGATGTCACCGGCCATCAGAGGATTCGCGACGGCGGCGACGTGGTCATGTAGCGAGCGCGAAGCGACCAAGGGCCAGGCCAGGATGCCGATCAGCACGATCTGGATCCAACCCGAGGAAAGCAAGGCCTGAAGCGCGCAGCCGAGTGCGACGGAGAGCGCAATCACCAGAAGCGCGCCAGTAAGGCCCGCGACGCGGCGGAGCGCCGGCGGATCGGACGAGCGGTTCCAGGTGATATCGATGGCACCGATCAGCCGACCCAGCCAGGTCACGGGATGACCGATCCGCGCGAACAGCCACGACGGCCAGCCCAGGAGGGCATCCACCGCCATCGCCACCACCATCGCGCCCGCAAAGCCCACACACGCCTCCTGTCCCCGCCCCTGTTGCGCAAAGCCAAGGCAGAGCGCAAGCCCCCGCCCGGCTGATTTCGGCTTTGTCTTTGGCCGCGTTTGGTGATTAGTCAGGCCCACAGGAGACCTTCATGGCCGTCATCTTGATCACGGGCGGAGCGCGATCGGGCAAGAGCAAGCGTGCAGAAACGTGCACGCGCGCTTTTCCCGGGCAGCCCGTCTATGTCGCGACGGCGGAGGCACTCGATACCGAAATGGAGGCGCGCATCGCAAAGCATCGCGCGCGCCGCGGAACCGACTGGATCGAGCGCGAAGTGCCGCTCGATCTCGTGCCCGCGCTGATCGCAAGCGATGGCGGCGGCGCACGGCTGGTGGACTGCCTGACACTGTGGCTTTCCAACCTGATGCATGCGGAACGCGACTGGGAGCGTGAAGTGACCGAACTCGCGGCCGCCCTGCCCCGCCTGAAAAGCCCGGTCGTCCTCGTCACCAACGAGGTCGGTCTCGGCATCGTCCCCGACAACGCGCTGGCGCGCAGCTATCGCGACGCCGCCGGCATCATGAACCAGATCATCGCCGAAGCCGCCGACGAGGTCGAGTTCGTCGTCGCCGGTTTGCCCATGAAATTGAAATGATGCCGCGCGCCGAGCTCTTCAAGGACGTCGTCGCCGATCTCAGGATGGCAGCGTCGTTCGTCACGATCCTTCCCGTCGCATCGTCGAAGCCTGCAGGCGACGGCGCCGTCGCGCGCGCGACCTGGGCACTACCCGTCGCGGGACTGGCGGTCGGCCTTGCCGGCGCTTTCGTCTACAAGGTCGCCATCCGCTTCGGACTGACACCGAACATTGCTGCCCTGCTTGCACTCGCGACGACCGCCCTCATCACGGGCGCGCTGCACGAAGACGGTCTCGCCGATACCGCCGATGGGCTCGGCGGCGGCCGCACGCGCGAGCGCAAGCTCGAGATCATGCGTGACAGCCGGATCGGGACCTACGGCGTCTGCGCGCTGATTGTGTCGTTCGGCCTGCGCTGGAGCGCACTCGCCGCGATCGCCGATCCCTTGCTGGTGGCATGTGCACTGTTGTCAGCGCATGCCGCCGCCCGCGCCGGCGTGCCGGCCTTCATGTCATTGGTGCCGCCAGCGCGGCCTGACGGGCTGTCGGCGAGCGCGGGACCGCCGCCGGGCCGTAGCATCGCCATCGCCTTCGCTCTTGGAACGCTCGCTCTCGCTCTCGCGTTGGGGCCGGGCAAGGCGTTGGTCGGCCTGATCCTGCTGTCGCTCGCCGGCCTGTTGCTGGCGCGGCTTGCCGTGCGCCAAATCGGCGGGCAGACCGGCGACATCCTCGGTGCCTTCGAGCAGATCGGCGAGATCCTCATTCTGCTGGTCGCGGCATCCTTCCGGATGGGAGGCTGATCTCATGGTCGAGTTCGACGACACCTTCCGTCAGCACTTGCGCGAGCTGTTCGTGTGGCGTCGCGACGTCCGCCGCTTTCGAGCTGACCCGCTGCCGGCCGGCGCCATCGATCGCCTGATCGAGACCGCTTGTCTCTCGCCCTCGGTCGGCCTGAGCCAACCCTGGCGCTTCGTCACCGTCGATGATGCTGCACGACGTCGCGCCATCATCGACGATTTCACGGCGTGCAACGCCGACGCGCTGAACTGCTATTCCGGCGAACGTGCGGCCCGCTACGCCACGCTGAAATTGTCGGGCCTCGAACAGGCCCCCGGCCACCTCGCCGTGTTCGCCGACAAGGCCAGCGACATCGGCCACGGCCTAGGCCGCGCGACCATGCCGGAAACGACCGAGTATTCAGTGGTCGCCGCCATCACCGCGATGTGGCTCGCCGCACGCGCGGAGAGCATCGGCATCGGCTGGATCTCGATCCTCAATCCGGATCGTATCCACGCCGTTCTCGACGTGCCCGATACCTGGAAGTTCATCGCCTATCTCTGCATCGGCTATCCGGAAGTCGAATGCGACCAGCCCGAGCTGGAGCAGGCGAAATGGGAGCACCGGCGCGGCGCGGACGAGTTTACGTTGCGGCGTTGACCCCAAGCTCGTCATGCCCGGGCTTGTCCCGGCATCCACGTCTTCGTTTCCACGTCAAAAGAACGTGGATGGCCGGACACGCCCGGCCATGACGGAGACGCTACGACCTGCTCCTGCCAGCCATCGCCGCCACAGGCGCGGGTGGCTCCGGCTTCTGGAACATCAGCAGCGGCCGGAAGATGACGCGGCCATAGGCCTCGTAATGGTTCTGGGTCGAGACCGCCATCTTCAGCGGCGTCGCGTAATTCGCCTCGAACGTCATGAACGACGCATAAGTCCAGGAGAAGCCGACGCCGACAGAGGCCATTTCGGTGACGCCGGGGAAGGTCGAATACACCGCACCCCAGTCGGTGAAGACGTAGGTGTCGAAACCCCTCAGCCATTGCGACCAGTTGTAATGCAGTTCGGCGTTGAGATAATAGCCGCTGTCGCCGGAAGCTGCATTGGAGGGATAACCGCGTACGGTGGTGGGGCCGCCGATCGAGAAGATCTGATCGCCCGGCAGCAGCTTCTCCTGCGTGTACTGCCAGCTCGCCAGCACATTGGCGCTGAAGTTCTGGGGCCCTGCGGCGCTCGTCGCGATCAGCGAGCCGGTATAGGTGTTGAACGCGCGGTTGTTGCCGAGCACATAGTCATGCCACGCGATGTAGTTCACTGCCGGTGAGACCGTGATCGAATAGGTGTTGCCGGACTTGGTCACCGAGATTCCGGCCGTGGTCTTGTCGTAGTGGTCGTCGGTGACGGCGACCGTGGCAAAGCGGCTGACGGTCTTGCCCTCGGTCAAGGCGGCGTTGAGCAACACCAGCCAGTCCTGCGTCACCCAGACCGGCTGGCTGAAATTGACAGCGGCCTGGCTCGAGCGACCGGTGACGTCGAGCGCGACGAACGGTCCCTGGACGATCTTGATCTTGCCTTCGGTATAGCTGACGCCGGCGCGGCCGCCCCAGGGATTGACCGGGATGCTGTAGGCGACGTTGCCGTTGAGATTGCCGTCGGAACGGACGCCGTAGAAGGTCAGGCGGTCGTCGACGCCGAACAGGCCGTGGCGCTTGTAGAAGGCACCACCTTCCCAACGCCCCGTGTTCTCGGAACCCTGGTTGTCGGTGAAGAGCTGCAAGGTGTCGACCGGCGGCTCGATCACCGCGAATTGGAGGTCGGTGAGGCCGAAGCTCGTGCCGGGCTGCAGCAGCGCCTTGATCTGGACGTCGTTGGTCCGGTTGAACCAGATCACGTCGCGGTTGAGCTTTGGAACGTCGAGGACCTCGCCTTCGGGCTCCTTCACGCGATCGAGGATGTAGTCGGTGCGGGTCTGCTTGTTGCCCTCGACCGTCGTCTTCTGCAGCCGGCCTTCGGTCAGCTTGACGCGGACGACGCCGCCCTTGGCGTCCTGCTCGGGCAGGGTCGCGATGCCCGTGACGATGCCGCGCGCGGCATAGATCGCGTTGATGTCGGCAACGAGCTGCAACAGCGAGGCGATGTCGACGTCCTTGCCGACATATTTCTTCGCTATCTCATCCAGCTCCGCCGGCGTGATGAACTTGGACTCGTCGAACGTGACCTTGCGCAGGCGAAATTTCGGCCCGCCCGGCTTCAGGAGCTGGGACTTTTCCCGCTCGCCGCCGATCACCGCCGGCCCGGTGAGCTTGGGCGGCGCGCTCTGCTGCTCGAGCTGCCGCCGCTGCCGGTCGACGTCATTCTGGATCACGCCGGGATTGATCGACTGGGCGCGCGCAGACGCGATGCAGCAAGCTGCAAGCCCGATCCCCAACGATGCCCCCAGAATCCGCATCTCGAATCCAATTACCATGCCTGTGCGAGACGGCCAACGGCCGGCTTCGCCGATTCAACCGCCGCATCCTTCCAGCCCGGACGTCCCGCACGCTGCCCCTTCTGGCGCAGCTTGCGCATGTCGCTGAGCCCTTCGATGTTGACGGCGGGGCCGGACCCGACGGCCTCGACCGGCCGTGGCGTCAGCAGCGCATCGAGCCGCGCCTGACCGGAGAGACCGAGCAGGTAGAACGTGCCCCCATCCTTCTTCGCGAGCCAGGTCTCGATGCTCTCTTTGCCCTCGCCGTCGACCGAGATGTTGCGCGCCATGCTGGCGCCGGTGAAGACATTGCAGCAGGTGTGGGTCGGGCCGTAATTGGTGACGGTCGCCGAGACGTCCCCGGTGTAGAACACCACATAGGCGTTGCTGATATTGGCGTTGCCGGTCTGGCTCATCGTGAACACGCCGCCCGGCTGGTAGAGCTGGAGCGTCGGCCAATTGGACGGCGCCGGCGTACGGTTGTTCAGGAGTATCTGCTGGGTCGCCGTGGTGAGCATGAGCTGGCCCGGCACGTAGCCGTTCAGGATCGAGACAGCCGGCGCATCGGTCCAGAAGGTCGCGTCCACCACCCTGAACTGGTTGACGATGATGTGGTCGGGGTCGATCGAGATGTTGGCGGACTTCGCGACGCCGCCGTTATAGCCGGTGACGTTCAGGATCAGCGGGACCGCCGGGTTCGAACGAATCTGCTCGCCCTTGACGTTGATGGTATCAGCCGCGAGGTCGAGCTCCCGCACGACGCTGACCCAGTTGATCGTCAAATCACCCGACGAGGTCATCTTCACGATGTCGCCGCTGATCCGGTCGAGCGAGACCGGTCCGACGACATCGAAATGCGTGTCGCCGTGCGCGGAGATCGATCCGCCGCGGAGCGAGCCGGTGTCGGACTTGATGTTGAGATCGCCGGCATCACCGGGGATCCCCGTCGTGGTGAGCTGGCTGAAGACGACGTCGTTCACGGCATGCAGGGTCTGCGTGCCGCCGCTGATTGCGGCGCCGACGATGATCCCTCCGGTCGTCGCGGTGACGTCGAGCGTGCCGCCAACGTTGAGATTATCCCAATGAACGACCGTGCCGCTGAGGACTGCGTTCCCGGTCGTGGCCGTGAGGTTATGACCGGTGTTGGTACCCGCCGCGATCAGCCTCGCCGAGCCGTGGGCCGAGACCGAGCCGAGTGTCGGCACGCCGCCTGACATCACCGTCTGCGCGAGGATGAAACCGTTGTCCGCGGTGACGTTGATGCTGCCGGCATCGCCGTTGATGCCCGTCGCCGTCAACGCGTTGAAGCTGACGTTGTCATGGGCGCGAATGGTCTGCGTGCCGCCGCTCTGCGCGGTCTGGAACGTGATGCTGCCCTGGCTCGCGGTCGCGCCCAGCGTCGTCCCTACGTTGAGCGTGTTCCAGTTGACCGGGCCTGTGGCCATCAGCAGCCCCGAGCCGGTCGTGGCGGCGAGCGTGTTGCCGGTGATGGTCGTGGCGGCGAGCAAGCTCGCCGAGCCGTGGGCCGAGACCGAGCCGAGCGTGGTCACGCCGCCCGAGGTCACGGTCTGCGCCAGGATGAAGCCGGTGTCGGCGGTGACGTTGATGTTGCCGGCATCGCCATTGATCCCCGTCGCCGTCAGCGCGTTGAACGTCACGTTGTCGCGTGCGCGGAGGGTCTGCGTGCCCCCGCTCTGCGCGGTCTGGAAGATGATGCTGCCCTGGCTCACCGTCGCGCTCAGCGTCGTGCCGGTGTTGAGCGTGTTCCAATTGATCGGCCCGGTCGCGGTCAGCAGGCCGGAGCCGGTCGTTGCGGCGAGCGTGTTGCCGGTGATGGTCGTGGCGGCGAGCAAGCTCGCCGAACCGTGGGCCGAGACCGAGCCGAGCGTGGTCATGCCGCCCGAGGTCACGGTCTGCGCCAGGATGGACCCGGTGTCGGCGGTAACATTGATGTTGCCGACGTCGCCGCTATTGCCGGTGGTCGCGAGCGACTTGAACGTCACGTTCTGGGTCGCGTGGATCGTCTGCGAACCGCTGCTGTCGGCGGTGCCGATGAGAATGCTGCCATTGTTCGCGACCGCGCGGAAAGATCCGCTCGCGCCCGTCGCCGTGCCCGCCAGCACCTGGTCGAGCGTCAATCCGCCGGTGCCGATGATGTCCACACTGCCCTTCACCGCGGACAGCAGGCTCGTCTCGGTGTCGGTGAGAACCTTGACGTAGATGTCGCCGGCGCTCGCGCTCGCCGACAGCCGCGCGGCACTGAGAGTGAACCGACCGGTCGCGCTACCGATGCCGTTCGAGGCGCCCAGCGAGAGTTCGGCGCCCGCGCCGGAGGCGATGAACTTGGTCTGGCCGTCGGCATTGTCGATGATCGCGCCGAGCGAGGCGACGCCGCCGGCGGTGACGATGATCGACGGGGTGTTCGAGGCGGCCGCATAGGACAGCGACGAATTCAGCTGGCCGATCGTCGCATCGCCCGTGGTCGTCACCGAGATCAGCCCGGCCGCGTTGATGGCGGAGTAAGCGCCCATCGACAGGGTGGAAGCCACCAGCGTCACGCCGTCCGCGCTGCTGGTCGCAACCACCGGCGCCGCGCTGGTGCCGGCCGCGAAGGTCATGCCGCGGTTGGCGAGCAGCTGCATCAGGCCGTCGCTGGTGATGCCAGTATTGATGGTGAGCGCGCCGCGCGCCGCGTTCAGCGTCAACGCGCCGCCGGCCGTCAGCGCCCCATAGGGACCACTGGTGCCGACCGCGAGATCGCCGGTCACCGCGAGGATGCTGAGATCGCCGACCGCCGAGCCGGTCACCGCGCCGGAGATGTTCACCTGCAGCGGCTGGAAGGTCGAGCCGTTGAAGCCGATGCTGCCGCCGGCGCGCAGATCGAGGTCGGTGCCGAGGATGTGGATCGCGGAGCGGTCCGTGAAGCCGGCTTCGGCGTAGATGCTGCCGGTCGCGGCGAGCTGGATCGCATTGCCGGCGGCGATGTTGCCGAGGATGAGATCGCCGGTGGTCTGCTTCACATAGATGCCCTGGGCCGACGAGACCTGATCGAGCTGGTCGTTGCCCGGGTCGGCAAACGCGATCTGAAGCGCGTTCGCGTTGGTCGCGGGATTGCTTCCGGCCGCGCCGGGCGCGCCGACATTGCCGCGCTCGGCGATCAGGGTCAGGTTGGCAATATCGCCTGAAATCACGGCGCCGGCCACATTGGCGGAGATGTTGCTGACGGCGTCGAGCTTGACGTCGCCGCGGCCGGTCACCTGGATGCCGTTGGCCTGGGCGGCCGTGATCGGGCCGTAATTGGCGGTGACGCCGCCGAGCGCGAGGCTGTTCTTGCTGCCGAGATAGACATTGGTCAGCGCCTTGGCCGAGATCGCGATCGGGTTGTCGACGACGACGAGGTTCTGCTGCGACAGGCTGACCGTATAGGTCGTGACATGGGTCGTCGGGTCCGTCACCGCGCCGACGGTGAGCTGGCCGGGACCGGCCGAGGACAGCAATGCCCGCTGCTCCGTCGTCAGCGAGGAGGCATCGACACTGGTGAAGGTGAAGGTCTGAGGCGCCGCCGAATTGCCGACCGAGCCGCGCGGCGCGTAGAGCATGATCTGGTTGGCGCTGACATTGGCGACGACGTTCTCGTCGATCGGCGGCGGCGCCGCGCCGATCGAGGACGACGAGACGGTGTAGGCCAGCTGGCTCTGCGTCCACTGCGCACCCGCGGTGATGATGCCATAGACCCGCTCGGTCGATGCCAGCGTGTAGCTGTAGCTCGCATTGTACGTGTTCAGCGCGGTCTGCAGCGCCGTGTTGGTCGGCATGCGCTGGTTGGCGGTCGAGACGCCGTCGAACAGCTTCGTGAACAACGTCGTCGACAGCGAGCTGCCGAACAGCGTGCCCAGCGGATCCGAAGGTGCGGTGCCGAGCAGGCTCGTCAGCGAGGTCTTGAGCTCGTCGGTGGTGATCTTGCCGAGCAGGAACTGATCCCGCAGGAACCGCGTCGTGGCCTCGGTCTTCATCTGCGTCGTCGTAACATTCGCGGGGTCGATACCGAGCTTGGCCGCCACCTGCGCCCGCAGCACCGTCTGCCCCACCGAGGTCGGGGCGTAGGTGCTGCCGTTCGGGAAGGCGATGTTCTTGAGCTGGAAATAGTCGTTGTAGGCTGACGTCACCATCGACTGATAGCTGTTGACGGCGTTGGTGGCGGCGTTGCCGCTGAGCAGGTCGAGGCTGGCCCAGACGTCCTGCAGATGCTGGCTCTGCGCCTGGGTGAGACCGACCGCCGCCCGGCCGTTCAGGATGCTGGCCTGGTTGCCGTCGGAGCCGGCGGCCTCCAGGAAGACCGGGCCGCCGGTCGACTGGATCGTGCCGAGCCGCAGATCACCCTTGGACTGGATGATGTAGGTACCGGTGGCCGAGGCACTGTCGAGCACGCCGCCATCGACGGCGCCGCCCGCCTGCACCGTCCCCGTCGCCTGGATCACCAGCGGATTGATGTTGGTCAGGGTGGAGGCGTTGTTGACGACGGCGCTCGTCGCGCCGATCGCACCGGAGGTGGAGTTGATCTCGATGTTTTTGCCGATCACGACGGGTGTCGCGACGTTGTAGGCGGAGGCCGAGTTGATGTCGCCCGTCGCCGAGAGGAAGACGCTGCCCTGCGGCGTGGCGCCCGCCGAATTCACCTTCACCTGGTTGATCGACAGCGCGCCGACGGCCGAGATCGCGATGTCGCGGTCGATCGAGCTGGCGGTCAGGCTGCCGCCATAGAGCTGCACCTGGACGGGAGCCTTGGTGGTGCCGAGCGTGCCGATGCCGCCGTCACCCCGGAGCGAGACGCTCGTGCCCGAGATCACGGGGTTATTGGCATTGGCGCCGACCGTGATCGACGAGTTGACGCCGGTGGCGGCCAGCGTCGTCGTTCCCTGCTGGTTGTTGATCGACCCGTTGATGACGATGCCGGAGGTCGAATTGACCACGACGTCGCTGCTGCTGCCACCGGTGAACTTGATGTTGATCGGGTTCGACGCCTTGACCGTGTTGGTCAGCGAGAGCGTCAGGTGATCATAGATCGCCTGGTACCAGTTGTACTGGGCATCCGCGCCGCAGCACGCGTTGGAGTGGGTGTTGAGTCCAACGGGGCTCCCGTCCGGGTTCACGCCCCCCGCCCAGTGATAGCTGCCGGTGGCGGTCGTGACCTTCTGGTAGTTGGTGCTCTGCACGCCCGAAACCAGGCTGGTCGTGGTGGTCCAGTTTGCCCCGGTGGCCTGATTGGGCGTGAACTGCCAGCCGTAGTCGAACTGCGTGCTCGCGGTCGGACGATCGAGGGTCGCAGTGTCGACCCATTGATAGAGCATGTTCTCCTGCGTCGCGTACTGGATGCCTGCCGTACCGGTCCTGGCTGTAAGCATCGACGGGTCGATCGCGGCCGCGTTGACGCTATTGACCTCGTACTTTGAGACCTGCTGGTTGCTCGCCGCCTTGGGATCGTAGACCCACCACGTCGTTTTCCCTTTCAGCTGATCGACGATCTCGACCACGCTTTGGGCGGTGGCGCTGGTATTGATGGTATTGGTGACCAGCTGGAGCCCGCTGGTGTTGTTGACCGTGACCGTGCCGGCGCCGCCCTTGATCTCGATGTTTCCCTGGGTCTGGGTGCTGTCGGTCGAGGTCGAGATGATCTTGCCGTTCAGATAGACGTAGCCGCCGGCGCCCTGCGCCACGCCGTTCAGGATGAGCTGGTCGGTGAGAGCGTTGTACCTGACCCCGATCTTGGCGTCGCCGCTGGCCGACGCCGTCACGGAGCCGGAGACGTCGTAGTAGACGCCGTTCCGCGCATTGGCCTGGGCCGCAGCAAAGTCCGCGCCGCCGTTGCGGTTCTTGAGGCCGTTGCTGCCATAGATGGCATCGTACGCCGCGGCGCCGATGTTAACCGAGTAATTGCTGCTCGAGCCGGCCTGGATGGTGCCGTTGATGTTGATCACCGACGCCGAGATGATGACCGCCTGGCCGGTGATGGTCCGGGAGGCTGTCGCAGTGGCCGGCGAATTCGCGGTCTTCGGCGTGATCGCATCCGGCTGGATGTTGATCACCTGGAAGAAGCCCGAGCTGTCGCAGGCTGACGCACAGTTGAATGGCGTCTTGTACGGACCGCTATCGGTGTAAACGTTTCGGCCGTCATAAGTCGTTTTCTTCCACTGCGCGAGCACGACATTGGTCGAGTCCTGCGACTGCCCCTCGATGATCTTGAGGGTCGCGACGTCAGGCACGCTGCCGGCATCGGGAGTGCTGGTGTTCCCAGGCGTACCCCTGCCCACCGGCAGGAAGATCGACGAATAGAGCGAGGTGCCGTCGTAATACGTCATCAGCATGCGCGCGGTGAAGATCGTGCTGGCATCGGCGTTGCCGACGGGTTGATAAATGCCGTGGCTGCCGTCGGCGCAGCAGTAATAGAAGTATGGATGATCGGCTCCGGAGCCGATATGTGGAGCGGTATAGTAGTCACCGTAGGCGCCGAGATAGGTCGCCGCCGTCATCACCGCCGTCAGCGCGTCTTCCGGCCTGTTCTCGGTGCTGGCCCATTGCGAGGTGACCGCGCTGCCGCTGTCGTAGAAGCTGCCGATGCCGCCGAGGAAGGTGAAGGTGCCCTTGGGCACGACGATCTGCACGGTCGCGGCGCTGAGCGACTGCGATGCGACGACGCTGCCGAGATTGTTGATGATCTTGAGCAGACCGTTCGCGTTGCTGACCGCGCCATTGAAATAGATGTCCGGCGTGCGGGTCAGCACGTTGCCGTTCTGGTCGATGCCCTGGCCGCTGTCAGGATCGAGGCGGTTGTAGGTAGCCGAGATGTCGATGGTCGGCGAGGCGCTCGGCATCGCGGTGAAGGTCACGTTGGAGTGCGAATCCGGGTCGACATGGTCGGTCTGGCGATAGGTGATGTTGCCTCCGGTCACGTCGGTGACCGTGAGGTTGCCGAGGCTCATGAAGTCGAGCCCCTTGTTCTCGATCTTGATCAACGGCGAGCTGCGCGCGATGACCGCGGGCGCGGCCGGGTTCGTGCCGCTGTTGCCGGTGAGCTTCTGCGCCAGGATCGAGACGTTGCCGGCCGACACCAGCATGTCGCCGAACGCGAAGGCGTTGCCGGGCGCGTCGGAGGTGAACGGCGCCTGCTTGATCAGCGTGTCGATCTGGCGCTGGATGTCGCCGGTCGGATCGGTGCCGGACGGCGACATGCTGGCGGGCGACGTCGGCGTCGCCGCTGCAAGCTGGGAGCGGACCTGCGCCTCGGTCAGGCCGGTCAGCGACGCCAGCTGGTTGACCACCAGCTGGTAGGGATTGAAGTTGCCGACGATGGCGTACTGGACCGTCTGGTGGTTCCAGCTCATCACCGGGCTGAAGTGGTTGACGTCGGCGACCGACTCGAGGGTCAGCGCGGAGTAAGGGCTCGTCGTGCTCAGCGTCGGCGTGCTCGCGCCGAGCTGGATCGTGATCGTCACGTCGTTGTTGATGCCCGCCACCACCAGGCCGTTGAGCGCGACATCGCCGGTTCCGCTGGTATGGCTGTGGTTGTCGCTGTTCTTGGCGCTGAAGATGTCCAGGTACGGGTTGTAGTTGCTGCCGTTGCCGACGGCCGTGACCTGCCCCTGCGTGGCGCCGAGATAGATGTCGCGCGCCCCGAGGATGCTCGAGGTGGACGCGAGCGTCAGGCTCGTGGTGTCGTCGGCATTGGCCGTGCCGCGGTACAGGGTCGAGATCGGAATGGCAGTGTTGTTGTAGACGACCGTCGTCGCCGTCGCCTGCACGCTGCTGAAGACGCTGCCGTCGCCGGCAAGGCCGGCATAGATGTTGATGTCGCGCCAGGCCACGATCTTCGCGTTGGCGCCGACGTTGACGGACTGGTTGGCGTGAACCCAGCTGTTGGTGCTGGCGCCGACGCCCGCGATCGCGCCATAGAGGCTGGCATTGGCGTTGTTCGCCGCCGCCATCTTGGCCGCCGTGCCGACATAGATCTTGCCGGCGCTGAACAGCTCACGGGCGTTGATGTTGACCGCGAGTGTGGCATTCGCCGTCATGTTGGATTCAGCACCACCGCCGGCGAAGAAGCTGGCGGTGGCGAGGCTCGCGGTGTCGTTGGTGTTCAGGGTGTTGTAGGCCTCGATGTTG
Source organism: Bradyrhizobium sp. CIR18 (assembly GCF_014198295.1). Lineage (NCBI taxonomy): Bacteria > Pseudomonadati > Pseudomonadota > Alphaproteobacteria > Hyphomicrobiales > Nitrobacteraceae > Bradyrhizobium > Bradyrhizobium sp. CIR18. The sequence continues at coordinate 475,475 of NZ_JACIHF010000004.1, forward strand.
ATCACGGCCGTCGAGGTCCTGGGATCGTCGTTGAGGCTCAGCACCGTGCCGGCGCCGATATTAGTGGTGACGTTCTGCGTCACATAGGACTCGCTGAGCGCGGCCGCTCCCGAGAACGAGCCGCCCGAGCCTGAACGCGCACCGCCGCCAGCCTGATTGACGACGTCGTTGGCGATAACGACCATGTCGCCGGCCGCCGAGTTGATGATCAGATGCGTCCCGACTTCCGCCGTGGTGGTGGAATCGACGTCATTCCTCGTCTTTCCGGCAGACACGCCGGCCGTGGAGGCCTGATAGGCGTCGCCGCTCGCGAGGTAATTCGTGGTGTGCTTGGCGTCGATGCGGAAGCCGCCGAAATAGAGCGTGTCGTCCGTCGAGCCGCCATCGAACCGCGCATTGGTTACCGCGGTCGAGCCGGTGGTGGCGACCGCCGCCGCGCCGGCATAGGTGCCGCCCGCGCCGACCTTCGCGTTGGAGACATTGGTGTCCGTGCCGGTGGCCTTGATCCAGAGGACGCCCGTGTAATTGCCGTGGCTGAGGACGTCCATGTCCGCGGGCGCACCCAGATAGGCATAAGTGTGCGCGCTGGACGAGGTCTGCGCGACGGTAGCGCCGAGCGCGAGGAAGCCGCTCGAAAGGCCGGTTGCCTCGGCGTATTGGGCACTGTCGTTTTCAGCTTCGACGGTCACGTTGGCGTTGGGCAGCCTGATCCCCATTCCGCCATAGGCGTTGACGGTCGCGTTCTGCGAGGCCTTGGCGTAGCTGCCCTGCGCGCCGATCAGCGAGCCGCCGCCGCCGGCGAGCGCCTTGGCCCAGGTCGTCGTCCCGCTGGTCGGAACCAGCGCCTTGGCGCTCACGTCGAGCGCGCCGCCCGAGAAGCTGACATTGTCGCCGACATCGGCGGTCACCGTGGCCCCGACCGTCGACTGGGCGATGGCGACGCCGACGGCACCGCCGCCGACCGAAACGCCGATCGCCTCGCTCGACAGGTTGGGCGCGATCGCCGCTGCCACCAGCGTGCCGATCCCGGTCGCGGACGTCGTGATCGAGGCGCTGGCGCCGATCTCGGCCAGCACCGAGGAGTTCTCGGTGGCCTCCGCATCCGCACCTGTACCGGCGATAATGCCGCCACCGAGGGCGGTTGCCGTTGTGCTCAAGGTGCCTGCGCCGGCTGCGCCAATCAGCAATTGCGAGGTGTTGATGGTGGCGCCGTCAAGAACCCGCGCTGCGACCGAGCTGTGCCGGCTTGCCGTCGCCACCGAAGCGCCGACGGCCGCGGCACCCGCGGAGACGCCGCCCGTGAAGACCACCTGGGTCGTGGAATCCTGCGCCATGACGGCAGCACCGGTCCCGCCGGTGCCGTTAACATTGCCGCCGAGCAGCGCCGTGACGGTGTTGGTGACATTGCCGACCGCCACGGCGGCCTGGGCGCCGAAGTAGAGAGCTGCCCCGCCGGCGATCGCCTCGGTGTCGATGGTCTTGCCGCTATAGGGACCGGTGTTGGCGTCCTGGACGACCGCGGCGACGGAGATTGACGGCGCCACGACAGCCAAAGGCGTATCCGCGGCGACCAGCACGCCGGAGCCGTTGCGTCCGTAGTCACTGAGATTGGCGAGCACGGTGCTGTTGACGCTGGTGTAGCCGATGCCGGCACCAATGCCGACATTCTTGGCAAAGCCCGCGCCCAGCAGATACATCTTGGCCGCATTGGCGCTGGTCGCCCCGACATTGACCTGCGAGCCCCTGATGTTGCCGCCCGCAATCTGCGCGACCACGACGTCGCTGCCGCCGCTCAGCACATTGCTGACGTCATAGGTCGAGCTGACATTGGCGCTGTTTGGATTGCCGGCCGTGCCGCTCGCGACGGCGCCACTGCCATGCGTGGTGCTGGTGCCGCTGTTCACGGACGCGATGGTGCCGCTGCCGCCCTGATTAAGTTGGCCGGTCTGTTGGCCCTGGGTGTCGGCGTCGGCGGTGTTGGTGCCGATGATGATGACGCCGACGGTCGCGCCGATGCCGACGCTGCCGCCGATGCCGGCGGTGACCGCGTAGGACAGCACCTCCTTGGTGCTGAGCGCATTGACGTTGATCGCGCCTGACGAGTTCAGATTGCTGTTCCAGCTCTCGGCAACGGTCCGGCTCTTGAACACGATGACGTTTGCGGCTGCGCCGACGCCGACGCCTCCCCCGCTGGCGCCGACCGCGAGCGCACCCGCGATCTCCTTGATCGCCACGTCCTCGTTCGCGTTGATCGTCACCGCGCCGGCTGTGCCGCCCGTCACCCCTTGCAGCGTGGTGTCATAGACGCCAGCGATGGTGGTGTTGTTGGCGACCTCGATATTCGCCATGCCCGCGATCGCAGCCGTGCCGGTCGAGAGCGCGCCGCCGATCGCATAGGCCTCGAAGCGGTTCTTGGTCTTGGCCTCGACGTCGAGCGCGCCGCTCAAATTGAGCGCGGTGGTGTGTGCGGCGCTGTTGCCTTGATAGTGGAACTCGTCGCCGACATAGGCCAGAGTCCGGTTCGAGGAGACCTGGACCAGGAACGCCGCGCCGATCGCGGCCTGGCTGCCATAGGCGCCCGAGCCGTTCGCGGAGAAAATACCGGTGTTGTTGGTGGCGTTCACCGTCAGTGACGCGGCCGTCAGCGCGCCGCCGTCGACATAGGCTTCCGTGGTCGCCTGGAAGACGTTCAGCCCGACCGAGCCGGTGTTGAAGCCGACGGCGATCGACGAGGCATCCTGCTCGGCATTGGCCTTCACGGTCACGGCGCCGACGGTCGCGCTCGACGACTGCACGCCGCCGACCGTGGCATTGGTGATATAGGCCAAGGTCTCGCGTGACATCGTCGTCGAGATGATCGTCGCGCCACCGCCGCCGCTGCTGCCGTAGGCGATGCCGGCACCGAACGCGCCGGAATAGGAGAAACTGGACGCGGCGACCTCGATCTGCGGCGCCAGCGTCGACGAGGCCAGGCGCGTGTCAATGGCCGCGCTATCGATATAGGCCCTCGTTGCTCCGCTCATCACGTTGGTGATGGGATTGATCATGATGGCGATGCTGGAGCTCGCAGCAAGCGAGGCGACGTTAGTCACGACCGCCTGGTGCGAGCTCGCGACCACGGCAAGGCCGCGCACGGTGCCCTGGTTCTCGGAGAGGTCGGGCGTGGTGTCGGTCGGCGCGTGGGCGGTGCCGAGATCGAACGCGTGGACGAGCGTGCCGTTGTTGACCGACAGCGTATCGGACGAACTGGTTCCGAGCGCATCGACCTTGGTGTTCGCCCCGCTGATATAGGCCGCGGTGGTTCCCGTGATCTGGTTGGTCACCAGCGAACCTGCGCCGCCGGCCGCGCCCTTGCTGATCGACAAGGCGCCGGCGAACACGGCCGCCTTGTCGTTATTGCCGGCGATCACGCCGACATTGTTGGTGGCGGTGACGTCGGCACCGTTGATGCCGTTGATACCGGCAGCGGTGATGCTGGCCGTGACGTTGGTCCCCATCAGATTGGTGGCGACCGAGCCGGCCAGCCCGACCTGCGAGGATATCGCAATACCGACGGCGACGGTCGAGATGCTGGCATTCGAGTTCGCATTGACCCCGACATTGCCCGAGGCGGTCAGCTTCGAGCCGGTGACGCCGGCACTGACATTATTGGCGATGCTGCTGTAGACCAGCGCGAGGCCCGCGGCGCTGCCTTGCGTCGAGGCGCCGGCGATCGCGGCGGTTCCGGTGATGCTGGAATTGTCGGTCGCGTTGACGGAAATGTTCTTGGCCGTGACGCTCGACTGCGTCGTGCTGGACAAATTGTTTCCGATCGCCGCCGAGACGGTGTTGGCGATCGAGCTGATCGTCGTGCCGCCGACGCCCGCAAACTGTCCGGTCGCAAGACCGAAGCCAATCGTGACCGCCTGGATCTTGGAGGAATCGACGGCGCTCACGCTGACAGTACCGTTACTGCCGGCCGCCATCAGCACGTTGGCGATAGAGGCCGAATGCGTCGTCGCGATCGTGTTGTAGACGATCGAGGCGCCGACATTGTTCTTGCCGGCCTGGATCAGGCCCGCAACGGAAACGATGCTCGCGCCCGGACCGTTGCCCGTGCCGTCGTTGAGCGCAGCCGCGCTGAAGTCGATGCAATTCTGCCCGCCCGTGCCGCCGGCGACCGTGCAGGTGTCCGTGGCGAGATGATTGTTGTTCGACTTCTTGACGAGATTGCCGAGCGCAGTGTCCAGCGCCGACACCGCGCCGCTGTCCGCCAGCACCGTCACGCGGCCGACATTGATGCTCACCGTCGAGCCGCTGTTGATATAGGCCGTCGTGGTGGGCGTGATCTCGCTGACGACGACCGCGCCGGCAAGACCGTTGGACCCCGCCCCGCCCGAAGCCGCGCCGGCCGCAATCACGCTGGCGCTGTCGGCCAGCACCAGCAGCGTGTCGTAGTTCGAGATCGAGGTGCTGCGGATATGCGCGTCGGTCGCGTTGCCGCCCGTGGGATCGGCGATCGACGCATAGGTCAGCCCGATGCCGACGCCGGCCTGGCCGCCCGAGATATAGAGCGAGCCGCCGCCGATCGCGATGTTCGTGGTCTGATAGGCGTCCACCTCGAGCGCGCGGTTGACGCCGCTCGCCTGCCCCGTGATCGTCGAGCTCTCGATATAGGCGTTGGCGCTGTCCGTGATGATGCCGACGGACGCCGACAGCGACGCCGCATTGGATTTCGATCCCGCCACGCCGATGGCGACGACGGTCTCCGAGCCGCCGTTGAGCGCCTGCACCGTCACCGAACTCTGGTTGTTCAGGGTGGTGCCGTAGATGTAGGCGAGCGTCGCGTTGTTCGACATCGCCGCCGCGATCGCGCCGCCGATTGCGGCGCCCTGGGCGGATGCCCCGGCCAGATTGAGCGCCGCCGAACCGGAACCACTATTGAGCATGGTGTCGTTCAGTGCCTGAACGATCGTGTTGGTCGTGACGGTGCCCGCCGTCGTGTACTTGTTGACCGTCGTGTTCCTGATATAGGCGCTGGTGCCGAGCGCGACGTCGCCGATCGCCGAACTGCCGGCGAGATCGATACTGAAGCCGTCAGTGCTCGATCCCGAGGTCGAGCCGATCTTGCTCGCGGCCGTCGCCGCGCCGGCGGCCCCGCCGGTCGCACCTGCACCGGCGGCTCCCGCCTTGTCCGAGAAACTGGAGGCCTGCGGCTCGGAGATCGAAGCCGCGACCGCGGCGGTCGTGATGCGTCCGGAGGTGGTCGCGCTGAGCGTGAGATTGTCGACGTTGACGGCCCCGCTGCCGCCGCCATTGCCGGCGAATGGATCATCGGCGCTGAAGGGACCGGGCCGGATATCGGAATGATTGTCGCCGATATAGGCCGACGTGTCGGTGTTCGCACCGAGATAGGCGACCGCCAACCCGACTGCCGAACCGCCGCTGGTGTTCCGGCTCATTGCGCCGGCCAGCGTGATGACCGATAGGTCCTGCTGCGCCAGGATTCCGACCGTCGGAGCGTACACGGTTGCCTGGCTCGATATCGACGCATGGGTCGTGTTGTTGAGGAAACCGAGCGCGGTGATGCCGTTGAGCGCCAGTGCGCCCGCAGCCTTGCCGGACGTCGGGGCGACGGCAATGAACTGATCAGCGGTGATGGCGTTGACGGCGATATCGTCCGCCGCTCGCACCGTTGCGCCGTCCGAAATGCCGGCGATGGTCTTGGTGTTGAACTGAACGAGATTGAGCGCGCCGCCGACCGCGGAGCCGCCCGACGTGTTGCCGGACAGGAAGCCGAGCGTACCGACATTGCCTGCCGCGTCGATCGACGCCATGGTCGTCGTCGCTGCGACCTGCAGGCTGGCGTTGTAGGTGTGGACGTCGCCATTATCCATGCCCACCGACCAGCCGGTGCCGCTGCCGCAAGCCGCGGCCGCGCAGGTCGTGGTCAGGTTCGCACCGCCCGCGACCCAGGCCGTCGTGTTGTTGTTCACGACGAAATGGTTCAACGAGCCGGCGATGCCGATGGTATCGCCGGCATCCGCAGTGGCGTTGGCGTAACTGGTTAGAATGTTGCCGCCGACACCGAGATTGCCGTTCAGGTGGCTCAGCACGGCGCCCAGGCCGTCCCATTTCAGCCAGGAGTTGGTGATCGGCATCTCGGTGGTGGCATCGACAGCGATGTTCGCCGCGTTGATCAGCGTTCCGCCGCCGATATAGGCGTTCGAATTATGCGTGAAATTGCCCCAGGCGACGGCCGCGCTGATCGCCGTGCTCTCACCCGACACCGGGTCCTTCGTGATCGCGCTGGACGTTGCATTGCTGCGAACGCCGCGATCGATGACGTTGCTGGCGACAGCGACGTTGCCGCTGGCATAGATGCTCGGCGCGCCGCCGCTCGGATTCTGCGCGATCGCAGCGGTCGCGCTCTGGGCACTGTTGGCCAGCGACAGCGCGCCTGCGACCTTGAAATCGAAGCTTAGCGGCACCAGCGATCCCATGTGGTCCCTGATGATCGACGTCGGCGAGGTGACGGAGCGCAGTCCTCGTTCGATCGCCGCAATCAGCGCGGGCAGACCGGCGATGGACGAAGCCATCGTGGAATTGCTTGTGGTGTCGGACGTCGCTTCGACCAGAACGGAGCCGTTCATCCGGTTGTTGACGTCGGTTCCGAGCGATGCGCCGAGCGTCGCGGTCGCAGACGTCGTGATGTCGCTAATGGCGAACGCCCCGCCGACGGCGCCGCTCGCGCCCGTCCCGGGCGCCGCTACCGACGTTGCGCTGGTCGAGAACGAGTTGTTGTTGATCGCGCGCACCTTCAGGGTGCTGCCGCTCGTATTCACCAGACCCGCCGCAAGATGCGCGCCCGTCTCGACGTTGGCGGTCGTCGTCACCGAGCCCTTCGAATAGGCCACCGTCGGGACGATCTGCGCGCTCGTCGATGCCGCGAGGGCGGAGACGGCAATGGTCGCATCGTTGAGCGCCTTGATCTCGAGGTTGCCGCCGGCGTTGATCGTCGCGCCCGAGGCCACATTGGTCGTGACGTTGCCGTCGATCTTGCCGACGACCACACCGGCCGCGACCGGCGTGAGGCTGCCGAGCAAGGTGCTGGCGACCGCCGGATCCGACGCGGTCTCGGTGGCATGCGCGGAAATGGTGACATCGCCGCGACCGTTGATGTCGGCATGGCTGTTGATGTTGATGGTCGCCGTGGCGCTTGCCGCGACATAGCCGCCGTTGAGCCCGAGCAGCGAGGCGGCAAGTGTCGAGCCGACAAGGGCGAAATCACCGGCCACCGAACCGTTCAGGAAACTCGATACCGCCGTCGAGGTCGCGGAGATCGAGATGATGCCGCCGGTGATCTTGCCGTCGACCGTGATCGACGTCGCGGCGGTGGCTTGGCCGGACAGCTTGATGTCGCTCGCCGTTGCCGTCAGCGTGACGTTGCCGTCGGTGTAGCTGGTCCCACCGAAATTAACCGACTGCGCCAGGATCTGCGCGCCATTCTTGATATCGATGTTCGGCGCGTCGATGATGACGTTGTTGGCGTTGCCGGTCGAATGGCCGGAGCCGTCGAGGCGGCGGGCATCGATCACCGCATGTGCGGCGAGTGTGATCGAATGATCGGCTTGGATGAGGTAGTTGGCACCGGCGCTGAGCCCGGCGAGCGCAGCCGCGACGGAGCTGTTCGAAAGCGTCACGCCGGTGTCGCCCTGGGCGGCATCGCCGACGACCAGGTCGGTCGGATCGATCAGCAGCGTGCCGGCCTTGCCGTTCTCCGCGCTGAGCTTGACCTTGATGCCCTGGCCGATGTCGATGATCCCGTTCGCGCTGAAATCGACCAGGCCCGCATTGCCGGTCTTGGCGCTGGCGTTGAACCTGGCCCCGCCCGCCACGGTCAGGTTCTGCGCCGCCTTCAGGCGGATCTCGCCGGCATCGCCGGTCTTGCTGGCGATGTTCAGCCTGGCGTTCTTGCCGATATCGATGTTGTTGCCCGCCTGCACCGTGATGTTGCTCGGCGTCGAGGTCTTGCTGTGCGCGGTCAGGCGGCCGTTGACGCGAGCGTTGTTGACGGCGCCGATATGGATCGAACCGTTGCTGACGGTGATCGAGCTGGCGCTGCGCAGGCCCTTGGAATTGACCGAGGCCGCGAACTTTGCGGCGTGGTCGAGATTGGCGATGTCGCGCTGGGTCGCGCCGCCGACGAAGACGTTCTGCCCGGTCAGGCGCACGCCGTCCTGGGCATTGACGCGGCCGTAGATGCGGATGTTGCCGTCGGGCGAGACCGGGAACGAGCCCGCCATGAGATTGCCGACCGCCGTGCCGTTGATCGCGCCGCCGGGACCGATCAGGCTGTCGGTGAACTCGCGCGTCGGGGTCGAGACGTTGAGGCTGCCGACATTGACCACGCCGCTGCGGCCGACCACGAACCCCTTGGGGTCGGCGAAATAGACGTTACCGCCGATCGAGCCGTTCATGTAGGAGTTCAGCGTGCCGTTGACGTAGACCGGCGCGTCGCGAACGATGTTGACGAGGTTTCGCGTCCCGGTCGGCAGTTGCAGGTTGACGGTGTTGCCCTGCCCGACGCTGAACTGCGAGAACGAATTGAAGGCGTTGTTGCCCGAGACCGTCGACGTCGTGACGTTGGTGACGCTGCCGGAGGTCTGAAGGCTGGTCCCGGTCCGTCCATCGGGGACGATGACGTTCGCCGTCTGCGCCTGAACGCGGACGCTGAACACCGGCAGGAAGACCATCTGCATCGCGCAGAGCAGCGACATCGAACGAAACCGCGCCAGCCGGCGCAGCGTCGTCAGTTCGTCATTGTCTCGCGCCGCAGATGGTCCGCGCATTTCAGATCCTCGTCATCGGCATTGGCGCCGATCCACAACCGGGTGGGAGAATGTCGTGCGATCCCGGCATCAGAACTGGCCGGGCGGCAGCTTGAAGATGTCGGGGCTCTTGGCGTCGGCCACGTAGAACAGCAGCAGGCTGGTCGGCGTCAGCACACGCTGGTTGTTCTCCTTGTTCTCGAACGTGCCCTGGAGCAGCAGGATGACCGAGCGATCCTTGGCGTCGCTGCCGCGGAACATCACGATGCCGCCGGCGACGGGCATGTTGACGGCGATGGAGTCCGGCTTGAAGCCCTCGCCCATGAAATGGGCGCGCAGGATGTTGGCGTTGGAGAACAGCTTCTCCGGCGTGATCGCGGCATCAGTCCCCTTCGACCAGACCGCGCCGACCTGGATCAGCGACTTCGACTTGTAGCCGAACACGTAGGAGAGCTCGGCGGTGCCGCCGTTCGGCAGCAACTCCGGAACGGACAGCAGAATGCTGTGCGTCAGCTCGGACGCGTTGTCCTGCGCCTTGATGGCGTCGGGCTTGGCGTTGAAATCCTTCGTCATCGCCGCGCGCACATCGGCCTCGTTCATGCCGAACTTGGCGGAGCGGAAACCATCGATCGCCTTGATCTTGTCGTCCGCGGCCGGTGTCTCGGCTGAATTCGCCCCGGCGGCGACGGACGTGCCGGCTGCAGCGGGAGCGCCGGCCGCGGCGGCCCTGGGTGCCGGCGCAGCCTTCTGCTTCGGTACGGCGCCCTGGGCCGCGAGCGGTCCGGCTGCAAGGGAGGTGAGCAGGCCGACGACGGCCGGAATGAGATAGATTTTGCGCATCGAGAACCTTCGAAACAACTTGAAACAACGCTTCAAAAATCGGCAGCTGCGAAATCACCTTCCGCGGACCGTCGTCGCAACCGAGACGGAAAATGTTGCAACGCGAAGGCGTTACAAGGCGTCACGAAGGAGACAACGCTCGAAACAGCGACTCTTTGGCAGCGTAGGAATACGGTATCGGGCTGCCAAACGCTGCGAATGAGCATTCATAAGCGCTTTTTTTCATCAATTGTGGATGCCGGCCGTTCGCGCTAAGCATCCGCTCCGGGGCAAGCCATCATGCAAAGAGTTTCATGACCGAACGGCCTTCCGCTCTCGCGGTCGATCGCCGCGGGTTCATTCGCCTTGCGGGCGCAACTGCCGCGGCATGGGTCGCGCTCGGCGCAACGTCGGATCGCGTGCGGATCGTCGCATCGTTGACCGCGTTGCCGCTCGACGACGAACTGACCCGGCGGAGCCTGATCGACAGCACGACCTCCCGCCTCGGTGGCCTCGTCGCCGGCTTGAGGCAGCGCGGCTGGGTCGAAGGCGTCAACTTCCGCCTCGAGCTCCGTTCGACCTTCGGCGGACCGGAGCGGCTGAAGGCCGCGATTCAGGAGTTGCTGGAGCTGAAGCCGGACGTGATCCTGACAGGGTCGACGGTCGAAACCGCTGCGGTCCTTGCCGCCACCAGGACCATCCCGATCGTCTTCGCGACCGCCAACGATCCCGTCGGCAATGGCTTCGTCGAAAGCCTTGCACATCCCGGCGGCAACGTCACCGGCTTCACCAACAGCACCGCCGAGATGGGCGGCAAATGGCTGCAGCTGATCCGTGAGGCCGTGCCCGACCTCGCGCGCGTCGGTATCCTGTTCAACCCGGCGACCACCCCTCGCGGCGGGCGTTTCTTCCTCGACTCGATCGAGCAAGAGGCGGCCGGGTCCGGAGTGACCGCAATCCCCGCCCCCGTCAACACGCCGACGGACATCGAGGAAGCCGTCAAGCGCTTCTCCGAGCCGCCCAAGGCGGCGTTGATTGCGCTGGTCGACAGCTTCCTGGTCGTCAACCGGAAGGCGGTCGTTGAGGCGGCCGCCAAGTATCGCGTGCCCACGGTCTATCCATTCCATTACTTCATGGACGCCGGCGGATTGATGAGCTACGGGCCGACGCTGGAAGTGCGCTCGGCCGACTATGTCGATCTCATCCTGCGCGGCACCAAGGCCGGCGACCTGCCGGTGCAATCGCCGCGGAAATACGAGCTGCTGATTAACCGCACGGTCGCCCGCACGCTGGGATTGACCATACCATTCACACTGCTCGCGCGCGCCGACGAGATCCGCGAGTGAACGAAACGGTCGACCAGGGACATTTGCGAACGCCTCCCGGCCGGCTGTTCCGCAAATATCTCTACTCGATCGTCGCCCTCGCCTTTGCCGCTCTCGCCATCAACACCGGCTTCGACGTCTGGTTCTCCTATCGCGAGCAGAAGCAGCTTCTGGCGGCGACCCAGCGCGAGCAGGCGGCGTCCGCGGCGATTCAGATCGGCCAATTCATCGGCCAGATCGAAAACCAGATCAGATGGCTCTCGCGCCTGCCGCCGGAGCTGTCGACCAATGAAGACGAGCGCCTGAACGCCATCCGTCTCCTGCGCCTCTCTCCGGCGATCGCGGAAATCGCCGAGCTCGACTCGCACGGGCTTGAACAGATGCGCGTGTCCCGCCGTGTGGCGGACAGGATCGGCAGTAAAGCCGACCTCTCCGCCTCGCCCGCCTTTCGCGGTGCCAATGAAAGCCGTGCCTATTACGGGCCGGTCTACTTCTTCGGCGACACCGAACCCTTCATGACGCTCGCCACCCGCGGAACTGGCCGCAATCCCAATGTGATCGTCGCCGAGGTCAATCTGCGTTTCATCTGGGACCTCGTCGCCGGGATCAGGGTCGGCAACACCGGCAAGGCCTACGTGGTGGACCGCACGGGAGTCCTGATCGCGCATCCCGATTTGTGGCGGGCCCTGCAGCGCAGCGATCTCTCCGGCTATGCCGACGTCCGCGCCGCACTCGACGGCGTGGGGCCGCCCTCCGGCGGCCTGGTCAAGGAGGACCTGTCCGGTCAGCGCGTGCTGTCGACCTATGCAACGGTCCCCTCGCTCGGCCTGCTGGTGTTCGTCGAGCTGCCGCTCAGCGAAGCCTATGCGCCGATCTACGCGTCGATTGGCCGTTCCACCTTTCTCCTCGTCGTCCTGCTGGCCGGTGCGGTGCTGGTCTCTCTCTTTCTCAGCCGCCGCATGACGGGGCCGATCCAGCTCCTGACGCAGGGCGCACGGCGGATCGGGAGCGGCGATCTCGGCCTACGGCTCGCGATCAAGACCGGTGACGAGCTGGAAGCGCTCGGCGACCAGTTCGACCGGATGGCCGCGCAGCTGCGCTATTCCTACGCGACGCTGGAGCGCAAGGTGATCGAGCGCACCTCCGAGCTGGAGAAAGCGCGCGATCAGGCCCTCGCCGAGCACGATGCCGCCGAACGCGCGCGCAGCGCGGCCGTGGCGGCCAATGAGACCAAATCGCGCTTCCTCGCCGTCGTCAGCCACGAACTGCGCACGCCGCTGAACGGCGTCATGGGCGTGCTGCAGCTGCTCGACGACGGCAAACTGGGCGAGGCGCAGCGGCGCCACCTCACGACCGCGGCCGCATCGGGTGAGACGCTGATCGCGCTGGTCGATGCCATCCTGGAATATGCGCGCCTGGAGGCCAGCGCCGAAACCCTGGAGCCGCGTAATTTCCACCTCGACCAGCTGATCGAAACGGCCGCCGACCTGATGCGGCCCCAGGCCTTCGGCAAGGGACTGACCTTCGACCTTGCCTGCGATGCCTCGGTCAGGACCTCGGTGCACGGCGATCCCGTGCGGCTCAATCGCATCCTGCTTAATTTGATCGGCAACGCCATCAAGTTCACGCCGTCAGGCGCGATCGCCGTCAACGCAGCCGCCGAGCGCCGTGACGGTCATGTCCTGCTGCGCGTTACCGTTCGCGACACCGGCATCGGCATCGCCCCCGACATGCATGAGCGGATTTTTGAGGATTTCGTCCAGGCGGACGACAGCATTGCGCGGCGGTTCGGCGGCACCGGCCTCGGACTTGCAATCGCGCGGCGCCTCAGCCGTTTGATGCGCGGCGAGCTGACGGTGGAGAGCACGCCGGGCGCAGGCAGCACGTTCACACTTGAAGTAACGCTCGATCCGGCCGCCAGCGGCATCGCCCAAGGTGCAGTACAGCCGCCATCGCGACGGCTTCGCGTGCTGCTGGTCGACGACGACCCCGTCAATTGCGAGGTCGGCGAAGCCATGCTGAACCGGCTCGGCCATCATGCCACGATCGCCAGAAACGGCGCCTCGGCCATAGAGCTTGCCCGCGATCAGGCGTTCGACGTCATCCTGATGGACCTGCACATGCCCGACATGGACGGCGTGGAGGCGGCGTCGCGGATCGGCAAGCTCGGCCTGCCGAGAATGCCGCGCATCATCGCCGTCACCGCCGACGTGTCCTCCAGCGCGCGCGAACGGCTCGCCGAGGCAGGTATTGTCCAACTCGTCAGCAAGCCGATCCTGATCAACGCGCTGCGCGAGGCGATCGAGGACGACCCGGAGGTGGAGCCGGCCGCGGCGCAACTCGCTGCAGGTGCGTTGATCGACCGGCACTATCTCGACGACCAGAAAGAGCTACTCGGCGCAGCGCAAATTACAAAGCTCCACCACTTGCTGGAGGAGACCAGCGAAAACCTGATCGACGACATCACCAAGGCTGCCGAGACCGGCGACCACAAACAGCTCGCCCGACACGCCCATCAGCTCGGCAGCGCCGCTGGCGCGCTCGGCCTTGTTCGCCTGTTCGAGCGCTGCCGCGAGGTCGAGCTGGCGGCGCCCTCGATGTCTCCACGCGAGTGCCAGAGCGCCGCGCGCGAGCTCGCCGAACTTCAACGGGCATCCATGCAGGCGCTGGATGATCTACTTCAACCTACCGAGCAGCGATCGGTCAGCTAGATTTGCTCAGAACGGAGCTCCCAAGCGTTCTCTCCTACGGGACCCAGTCAGCTGGCCAAGCGGGAACATCAATCTCACGACTCGAGCCGGCTCTTCAGCAGGTCGCCCGGCCAGCGATGTGTTTCCGACCGGGCCAACTTGCCACCCAGGGGATCAACTACCTTTGTGCGGGACCTGTTAGCATCGTCACGAACCGGACGTTTTAACGACCAGCTTTATGTTTAGCAGGTTGACGCCCTTGAACGGGTTCGGCGCGCTTTCGATCGTTCCCGTACCCGTGGCGTTCGCATAGGCACCTGTGCCCGACAAGATTGTGTATTCGCCCGTTGATTTGCCGTCCTTGGCCGAACCGGTGTAGCGCGCGGTAATCGAGCCTTCCTCGAACGTGTACGTGCTGTAGCCGAAGAAGGGCCCCGATCCTTTGAGCAAGTCCGAAGTATTGACGAACTCTTTCACTCCGATACGGCCATCGGTGAAGACAGCGACCCCAAAGAATTTCCCAGACACAACCGTCTGTCCTTCGACGTTTGCGGCCTCTATGACCTTGAGGTCGATCGGCTTCGTGATCAGCTTGAACTCGAGCACCCGCTCACCGGCTACGGCTGTTGACGCCGCAACGGCCAATGCCACGCCAGAAAGGAAAAAGGTGAGAGACTTCCGCATAGCTTCCTCCTGCGCTTGTTGAAATCAAGTCGAGAAGTGTGAGCTACTCATCGTGCCCGGCTCTTCGCGGTGGCACGGAAGAGAGCCCTCGGAACGCCCTGACAGCGGCTGAACTCTCTCTGTCCTGAGGCGCGAAGTCGGGACGCTAATATGAGTCCGAGGCACGGGAAGAAAGTTCAACTTTTCGGTCTGGTATAATCGTATCCAGCCACTGCGCGACTCACAGCAAAGGCACAATCATCATGGCCTTTGCTGGTCGCCGGACTTCATCCAATCGTTCGCGGGAGAGCAATTCCGAGGAATCACTGTCAGCAACATTGACAATAGGAGCACCCTTGCCGCTCACCCTTTCAAAGGCAAATCCCCTGAGTGTCCGCCGTGTAGCTCGCCTTCTTGACTCATCGCGATAGATCGCTGCGAGCCGTTGCCCGGGCAGAGCCATGGCTTCGCGACCCAGCCTCAGCCCGCCTGCGCGCCGGCTTCTTCATCGCGCCCAAACCGCTCGACGAGAAAGTCGATGAACAGCCGCACCTTCACCGACAAATGCCGCGTCGGCGGATAGACCGCATAGAGCGCGAGCGGCGGCGCAAAATAGTCTTGCAGGACGGCGCGCAGCTTGCCTGTCCGCAACGCGTCAGCGGCGATGAACTCCGGCAGCAGCGCGAGCCCCCTGCCCTTGATCGCGACGTCGCGCAGCACCTCGGCATTGTTGACGCAGAGCGACCAGGCCGGCTGGATCCAGTGATCGCCATCCGCGCCGGTAAGCTTCCACTGATTGCCGGTGAGCAGGAAGCCGTATGTCAGCGAGGCGTGCTCGCGCAGATCCTGCGGGTGCTTTGGCGTGCCGTGACGTGCGAGATAATCCGGCGAAGCGCAGATCATGCGCGCCACCGGCGTGATTTTCCGCGCGATCAGGCTCGACGATTCCAGTTCCGCGATCCGCAAGGTCACGTCAAAACCGTCCTGGACGGGATCGAGCAGATCGTCGCTGAGCACGATCTGGAGCTGAAGCTCGCCATAGCGCGCCATGAAATCGGCCAGCACCGGCCCGAGCCGCATCGTGCCGAACGACATCGGCGCGTTGACGCGGAGCAGGCCGCGCGGCGCCGACTGGGCCTGCGTCACCGCCTGGTCGGCGGCCTCGATCTCCGAGAGGATGACGAGTGCGCGCTCGAAATAGCGCTGGCCGTTCTCGGTCGGGCTGGCATGCCGCGTGGTCCGGTTCAGGAGCTGCACGCCGAGGCTCTCCTCTAAGTCGGCGACATATTTGCTGATCGCCGAGCGCGACAGCCGCAACTGCCGCCCCGCTTCGGCAAAACTGCCGCTTTCGACCACTTTCACGAACGCGCGGAGGCTGGCGACCTTATCCAAAGGCCGGCCCCGGTGATTGTTTCCATATCGTAGACATAGCCGTCATATTTGCATGGATTGTCTCCAATACAAAGCGGAACGATATTTCCGGCCAGAGCAAGACGCTCCCCGAACTCTGGAGGACGAAAATGTCTGGACTGCACCATGTGACCGCGATTGCCGGCGACCCCATCAGGAATTTCCGCTTCTACACGCGGGATCTCGGCCTGCGCTTCGTCAAGAAGACGGTCAATTTCGACGATCCCGGCACCTATCACTTCTACTACGGCGACGAGACCGGCCGCCCCGGCACCATTCTGACCTTCTTTCCGTGGGCGGGCGTTTCGGCCGGGCGACGCGGCGTCGGCGAGACCCATCAGACCGCCTTCCGCGTGCCGCAGCGCTCGCTCGGCTACTGGACCCAGCGCTTCACCGAGAAGGGCATCGCGTATGAGGCGCTGGAGAAGCGCTTCGGCGAATCCGTGCTGCCGTTCACCGATCCCGATGGCATGGCGCTCGCGCTGGTCGGCGTGCCGGGTGCGGAGAACGAGCCCGGCTGGAGCAATGGCGACGTGCCGGCCGAGCACGCGATCCGCGGTTTCCATGGCGTGACCTTGCTGCTCGACAGCGCGGCGAAGACGGCAGCCGTCCTCACCGACGTGTTCGGCTTCAAGGAGACCGGCCGTGAAGGCTCGGTGATCCGCTTCAAGGCGCCTGGCGATGTCGAGGGCAGCGTCGTCGACATCTACGAGGCCAAGGGCTTCCTGCGCGGGCATCAGGGCGGCGGCTCGGTGCATCACATCGCGTTCCGCGCGGCTGACGATGCCGAGCAGGGCAAGATGGCGCAAAGGCTCGTGAGCAATCACAGCCTGCATCCGACCGAGCAAAGGGATCGCAATTACTTCCGCTCGATCTACTTCCGCGAGCCCGGCGGCGTGCTGTTCGAGATTGCGACCGACATCCCCGGCTTCGCCGTCGACGAACCTGTCGCGACGCTGGGGAAAGACCTCAAGCTGCCTGCTTTCCTCGAAGCACAGCGCAAGCAGATCGAAGGCGTTCTGCCGAATCTGGAAGAGACCGTGTCATGACCGAGACTGAATTCATCCATCGCTTCGAGCCCGCGGCCAGCGCGGGCTCCCCTCCGCTGCTGCTGCTGCACGGCACCGGCGGCGACGAGAACGACCTGCTCGGGCTCGGCAAGATGATCTGGCCGGGGTCAGCCCTGCTCTCGCCGCGTGGCCGCGTGCTCGAGCACGGCATGCCGCGCTTCTTCCGCCGCCTCGCCGAAGGTGTGTTCGACGAGGACGACGTCCGCCGCCGCGCGAACGAGCTCGGCGACTTCGTCAACGAGGCTCGGCAGCGCTACGGCATCGCCGCGCCGGTCGCGGTCGGCTTCTCCAACGGCGCCAACATCGCAGCCGCGCTGTTGCTGCTGAAGCCGGAGGTGCTGGCCGGCGCGATCCTGCTGCGCGCGATGGTGCCGCTGTCGGATCCGCCCACGGCCGATCTTGCCGGCAAGCCGGTCCTGCTGCTGTCCGGGCAGGCCGATCCGATCGTGCCGGCCGGCAATTCGGCCAAGCTTGCGGCCCTGCTTTCGCAAGCAGGCGCAAGCGTGACCCATAGGGTCGTGCCGGCGGGCCATCAATTGTCGCAAGCCGATTTGACACTCGCCCGCGACTGGATCGGCAACGTCCACGCCAGGGCAGCATGACCTAACTAGCGGCGCATCGTTTCCAAACGGTGCGCCGCCGCCTTCGCTCGAACCGCCCGTCGTGGGTCGCACCCATACGGCCTTGATCGCGCCGAAGGGATGCTCGACTGTCTCACGTCGCGTCCGCATGGAGTGGAATCGAGCAGTCTCTCAACTCTCAAGAAGCGAGCGTCTCGCTACTAGCAAACGTATTGCCTACGCGGTGGGCGTCGCGCCGAGCGCTGAGTGCGATGGTACACCCCTTACGAAGTCTATGAATGCGCGCAACGGCGCCGGCACGAGACGTCTGCCAGGATAGTATAGAAAGGGACCCGAAAAGCTTTGCCACCAGGGTTCGAGGACCGGCTCGAGCTGACCACTGGCGAGATGGGGACGAAGCCAGTCCTCGAAGAGGGTGACAATGCCGGTACCGGCGATGGCGGCGGCAACGGCGAGATCTGTCGCCGCCCCGACGCTGACCAGCAGCGGCCCTTTGGGTTCGACGCGAACCATTTCGCCCTCCCGTTCAAACTCCCACGGAGCCACCATCGCGCCGGACGAAAGACGACTGCCAAGGCAAGCGTGGTTGACAAGCTCGCGAGGATGATTGGGCCGGCCGTAGCGATCCAGATAGTTTGGAGAGGCAGCGGTTGCAAAGCGCTGAACGGGAGGACCGATTGGAATCGCCATCATGTCCTGCTCCAGGCGCTCGTCGTACCGGATGCCAGCATCACAACCAGCGGCCAGAACGTCGATAAAGTTATTCTCCGCAATCACTTCAAGCCGGATGTCAGGATAAGCGGCGAGAAAGGGCGGCGCGATGGTGGGCAGCACGAGGCGTGCCGCACTGACCGGTACGTTCAGACGCAGCGTACCTGCTGGCCTGTTGCGGGAGCTGTTGACAACATCGACGGCAGCTTCCACCTCGGCGAATGCTGGCCCGAGCCGCTCGAGGAGACGTTGACCTACCTCAGTGGGCACCACGGTTCGCGTCGTCCGGTTCAACAATCTGACGCCGAGTTGCGCTTCCAGCCTGGTTACCGCCTCGCTGAGTCCTGACGCACTCGCCCCGCTCGACCGAGCTCCGTCCCGAAAGCCTGCAGCCCGCGCGACGGTCACAAAAGCGTTCAGTTCTCCCAGATCGACTTTCACTGTTCGTTTCTCCGAACAACCCGTTCGGATTGTACCCGGTTATCGAGCGCGCGGGCAACGTCTACCTACCGGCCATTGGTTCTTATGGAGATGACCTATGCCCAACACCGCCCTAACTGCCAGCTTTGACCTCGGAGACCGCCGCGTGAAGCGGCTTGGCTACGGTGCCATGCAGCTTGCTGGCCCGCACGTGTTCGGTCCGCCCAGGGATCGCACCGCCGCATTGGCTGTGCTGCGAGCGGCCATCGCGTCCGGCGTGAACCATATCGACACAGCCGACTTCTACGGCCCACATGTCACAAACCAGTTGATCCGTGAGGCGCTGCACCCCTACCCCAGGGATCTCGTTATCGATACCAAAATCGGGGCTCGGCGTGGCGCGGACGCCTCATGGAATCCGGCCTTCTCGCGCGAAGAGCTCACCCAGGCGGTCCACGACAATCTGAAAAATCTCGGGGTCGACGCACTCGATGTCGTCAACTTTCGCGTCATGATCGACCGCCATGGCCCCGCCGAAGGCTCGATCGAAGCCCCGCTGAACGTCTTGGCCGATCTCCAACGTCAGGGCCTGATAAGGCATATTGGGCTGAGCAACGTGACCGCGACGCAGGTCGCGGAAGGACGCAAGATTTGCAAGATCGTCTGCGTTCAGAACCAATACAATCTGGCCCACAGGTCTGACGACTCCTTGATCGACGACCTTGCCCGGGACGGCACTGCCTACGTGCCGTTCTTCCCGCTCGGCGGGTTCACCCCCCTGCAATCGTCTACTCTAACCGATGTCGCCGCTCGCCTCGGCGCAACGCCCATGCAGGTCGCGCTTGCTTGGCTCCTTCGTCGCTCACCTAACATCCTGCTTATCCCCGGCACTTCGTCCGTCGCGCATCTGCGCGAGAATCTCGCCGCGGCCGAACTCGATTTGCCGGATGATGCGATCGATAAGCTGAATGGCCTTGCCGGGAGCCCCGGTTGAGGCGGTTTCCGGGCGCAGCATGGTGACAGTGCTGCCTCGTGCCAAATTGGGCCGACAGTATGAAAATGGAAACGCTCAAGGACATCGGACGTCGCCATGCCCTCAAGACCCTGGCCGGCGCCGAGGTTGGGGGTATGGCGCTGCGGCGGTTGGCGCAGCCGCTGCAGCCGGTGCTTACGGCTACTACAACTCCCGCTGCGACTATGACAGCTACGGACAGTATATTTGTCCGGGGCAGTATACTTACCGGTATTTGATCAGCCAAAGTTTAGGTCGGCGGTTCGAAGCCGCCGTACTCATGCCTCGGCCAGGGCGCCGCTTCGTCAGCGGCCATCGTGAGTTTGTAAGATGGCCAAGATGCCCACCCGTGGCGGCGTCTACAATCTGAGACTGGGACCTGAGTTGCAGCTTTTGCAGCAGCCGCTTCCGCTGTTTGCCAACTTGATCAGCTCTTCCGCCGATCTGAACCGCAATGGTGCGCTGAACCCGGGGAGCAACAGCCGATAATGCTCCTTCCGTCACCGTGAGACTGTTCACTTTTGGCCACAGCCGCCATTGCTGATGCAATTCGCTTATGCGCAGCAAGCGCGGGACGAACCGATCATAATTCGATAGAAACGGTCATATGACCGACCAAACTGCTGACGTCCAGGCTGCTATGCAGTATTTGACCTGGGCACTGGAAAAGATCGAAACGGTGGGCAACCAGAAAGCAGCCCACCACGCCCGTATAGCCTTAGAGGCGCTGCGCAAGGGTTCAGCTGATAAGACTGAATAATCAGCTTCGGCCTGGCACAGCAAGCCCGCTTCGGGTCAGAAGCGGTCGTCCAAGCGCCGAAGTGGTAGCGCTGCTGGGCGGCCAAGATGCAACCCGAGTCTCGCCCCGCCGCAGGCGGGGCGAGATCGTTGCTTCCAGAGCAACTCGCTCAGATGAGGAAGTCGGTCTGGTGCAGGCTCGCCGCGTGGACGCCGTCGAGCGTGATGCTGTCGCTCGCCGACAGATGAATCACGGCGTCGCCGGCGGCATTGTCGCTGATCAGGCTCGACAGCGCCGTCCAGTCCGCAAACCCGTAATCGTGCACATTGATCAGGTCGTGCTCGGTCACCGTGCTGCCGACCGCCTTGTTGCCCTGATCGAAATCGGTGATCAGGTCATTGCCGGAGCCGGTGTTGAAGACGAAGGTGTCGCTGTTTCCGCCGCCGGAAAGCTGGTCATCGCCGGTGCCGCCGTTGAGAATATCCCTGCCGCCGGTGATCGAGCCCGGCGTCGCGGGGGCATAGTTCGCGGCATCACCATAGAGGTGATCGTTGGTTGCTCCGCCGGTGAGAATATCGTTACCGCCTTGGGCATTGCCGGACATGGTCCGCGCATCGCCGAAGAGCTCCGGGTTCGTATAATGGAGGCTGTCGATGCCATCGAACTCGATTGTGAGAATATCATCTCCCCCTTGGGCATTGTCGGTCAGCGAGGTCGCCGAATCTCCGTAGCCGAATCCAGCGGTCCAGACGACGTCGGTGCCGAAGGTGAAGGTGATGTTGTCGTTGCCACCATGCGCATCGCCGCCGATGGCGCCGATGGAATCGCCGCTAGCTGTCGCAAAGCCCTGCATGGTGTTCACAGTGATGTCGAGCGTGTCATTGCCGCCCTGCGCTGTGCCGCTCATGGAACCGCCGGCATCGCCGGCGTACACATGGTCGTAGCTTCGCCAGCCCACCGCGCTCGTGATGGTGTCACTGCCGCCGTGCGAATTGCCCGACATGTCGCCGGCGACATCACCGAAAACATGCACGTCGGTGTAAAGCGAATCGGCCCCGACACTGATCGTGTCGTTGCCGCCCCTGGCGTCGTCGGTCATTGCCCGGGCGTCGCCGACCACGAGGAAGGCATTCCAGCCGTAGCTCCCGGTAACGGTCAGGGTGTCGTTGCCGCCGCGGGAGTGGCCATGCAACGTCGTGTCGTCCTCGCCGAAGATCGTGACGTCAACTTCCGGCTGGGTGACGGTGACCGTCACGGTGTCGTTGCCGCCCCAGGCATCCGTGGTGGTCGGAAAATTCGGATCACCGTAGAGGGTTTCGATCTGACCAAACTGGTCGAGCAGGACGTCGATGGTGTCGTTCGGCAGATATTGCATGGCGTAACTCCCATTTCATTGTCGGAAGCGGGGCTCATGTCGCTGGAATTTTTGCGCGACGTGCTGTGACCACGCTTCACGGAGACGAATTTAGTTCTGGTCGATGGCGGAGGTTTGCTGGAATTCGGGACAGAGTTTGATGGCGACGGGTTCGTTGCGCCGTGCGGCGAAACTCGTCATTGCGCAGCCGCGATGGCGCTCCGCGTCGCGGGGCGACACCGCCGCTCTTGCTCTGCGCCTTCAGATGATGAAGTCGGTTGGATGCAGGTTCGCCGTGTGAACCCCGTCCAGCGTGATTGAATCATTGGCGGAAAGATGGATCACGGCATCGCCGGCGGAGTTGTCGCTGATCAGTTTCGACAGCGCCGTCCAGTCTGCAAAGCCGTAGTCCTGCACGTCGACCAGATCCTGTTCCACCGCGGTGCTGCCGACGGCCTTGTTGCCCTGACCGAAGTCGACGATCGTGTCGTTGCCCGAGCCGGTGTTGAAGACGAACAAGTCGCTGTTTCCCCCGCCCCACATCCGGTCGTCGCCAGCCCCGCCGTTCAGCGTGTCGACGCCGCCGGTGATCGAGCCTGGTGTCGCCGGTTCGTAGATTCGCGCGTCGCCATACATGAAATCTCGGCCCGCGCCGCCGTTGAGGACGTCGTTGCCGCCATGGGAATTGCCCACCATGGTCGGCGCATCGCCGTACATCTGCGCGCCGGCTTCCGCATACTGGCCGTCGAGCTTGACGGTGAGCACATCGTCGCCGCCTTGGGCGAAGTCCATCAGGGTTTCAGCCGAATCCCCGAACAAGGCTCCGCTCGAGATGGGGCTGCCACCGTTCAAGGTGACGGTCAGGTTGTCGTTGCCGCCCTGCGCGAGCCCCCTCAGGGAACCGATGGCGTCTCCGCTGACGGTCGCCCCGCCATCCGTCGTGAGCACGCTGACATCGAGTGTGTCGTTGCCGCCATGCGTGGTGTCCATCATGGAACCGCCGGCATCGCCGGCGAACAGATTGGCGCCGCCGCGCCACGCGATTGAGCCGGTGATGTCGTCATGGCCGCCCTGCGCATTGCCCGACATGTCGCCGGCGACATCCCCGAACGCCGAGATCGTCGTGTAGATGGTGCGGCCGGCATCCGCGACGATGGTGTCGTTGCCGCCCTTGGCATCATCGATCATCGACTGGGTATCGCCAATCACGACGGCGGTGTCCCAGCCGCCGTCGATGTCGGCGATCAGTGTGTCGTTTCCGCCTTGGGAATGACCAAGCAACATCGTGTGGTCGTCACCGAAGATCGTGAGTTTTGCATTGAGCGCGGCGACACTGGCGGTCACGGTGTCGTTGCCGCCCACGACGTCGGTGGATGCCGGAAAGCCGGGGTCTCCATACACGGTCGCGATTTGGCCAAATTGGTCAAGCGTGACGTCGTAGGTGTCGTTCGGCAGATGCTGCATGGCGTAACTCCCATTTTCATTGTCGGAAGCTGACCTGACGCCTGCAGAGCTTTCTTTTTTGCAAGACGCGTTGTTGACCACGCTTCACCGGGAGCGAATCTACCTTTGGTAGATGGCAGAGATTTGCAGGAATTCGGGAGAGAGTTTGATCGCGCGCATGGAACCGCGGCTGCGTCGTGCGGATCGTCACCTCAGATTGCGCATCCGTGAAGGTTTGATGACCTGCTGGCAAAAGCAGCCGAGCGAACGCCGGCGCATCTGCTTGCGACTCCACCAGGCGGCATCGGCATCTTCACGGCGTGCCTCGCCCGACAGCGGCCCGAACCACGAGACCGCGATGATGGAATATTGCCGGTGTTTTGCCCGACGGGTCAATATTCCGGCGTATCGACCATTGAACGACGCAACGCACAAGCCATTGCGACGCAACGTGCAAGCCATTGAAATGACTATGCCCGGCTACTGTGCATGAGGTTGTTTTTCCGTTTTTTGTTTGGACGCGCCAAACGAATGGCCTCTCCCCGATGGGAGAGGCCAAGATTGACGCGATACGCTCGACTTGATGGAGGGCCCTACTCCCAGGACCATGTCGAGAAATCATTCTCGTACTGCGGGACGTCCTTCCAGACGCCCTTCAGCTTCTTGGCTGTAATGGTGATCAGCTGCGGCTGATAGAGGTAGGCGGAGACGGCGTCGGTGGCCAGCATGCGCTGGGCGTCGCCGAGCAGCTTGGCGCGAGCGGCCTCCTCGGGCGTCGACACGATCTGCTTGTAGAGTGCGTTGAACTTCTCGTTGTTGTAGCCGAGGTAGTAATCCGGCTCGGTGATCTTGACGAGATCGAACGGTTCGACATGGCTGACGATGGTGAGGTCGAAATTGTGCGGACCGTTGCCGGCGAACACCTGCGACAGCCATTGCGCCCATTCGACGTTCTCGATCTTGGCGACGATGCCGACCTTGGCGAGCTGGGCCGCGGCGATCTCGCCGCCCTGCCGCGCATAGGACGGCGGCGGCAGCTTGAGCGACAATTCGAGCGGCGTGGTGACGCCGGCTTCAGTGAGCAGCTTCTTGGCCTTCTCGGGGTCGTAGGGATTGATGCCGGTGGTGTCGACATAGCCGAGCGCCCCCGGCACATAGAAGCTACCGATCGGCGTGCCGAAGCCGTCGACGGCGCCGTCGATCATGGCCTTGCGGTCGATCGCGGCGAGGATGGCGCGGCGGACGCGGACGTCGTCCAGCGGCTTCTTGCGATGGTTGATCGCGACGATGGTCTTGGCCCTGGAGCCGCCGACCAGCACCGTGAAACGCGGATCGGCTTTGAACTGGGCCAGGGCGCGCGCCGCGGCGACGCGCGGGAACGCATCGACGTCGCCCGACAGCAGCGCCGCCACCTGCGCGGCCGGATCGGAGATGAAGCGGATCGTGAAAGCTTGATCGCCGAGGCGTTGCGATAATCGGCCCACTTATTCAGCGTGATCGAGGAGCCTTTGGCCCAGGCGCCGAGCTGATAGGGCCCGGTGCCGACCGGCTGCGTCACGTTGGTCGGCGCGCTCTTCGGCTCGACGATCGAGCCGCCCGCCTGGCCGAGCAAGAACGGCAGGTTCGGCTCGGAATATTTCACCGTGATCACGATGGTGTCGGCGTCGGGCGCCTCGACCTTCTCGAAGGCCTGGTACAGGCTCTTGTCCTTGTTGGTGCTGGTCGGCGCGGCGTTGCGCTCGAACGAGAACTTCACCGCGGCGGAATCGAATGCCTCGCCGTTATGGAATTTGACGCCCTTGCGCAGCTTGAACGTATAGGTCTTCAGGTCCGGCGAAGCGGTCCAGCTCTCCGCCAGCAAGGGCGAAACGGAGCCGTCCTCGTTGATCTTGGTCAGGGTCTCGTAGATGTTGTAGAGCGTGACCTCGGCGATCGCGGCGGCGGCGGCGTTGGTCGGATCGAGCCCCGGCGGCTCCAGCGCCATGGCCATGACGACGCTGTCCTTCTTGCTCTGCGCCAGCACCGGCAGAGGCGCCGCGACCAGCGCGGCGGCAAATGCGACGATGGATAGTTTCCTGAACATCTCGTAACTCCCCGGCCTGCTGTCTTCGTGAGCCTACGCCAATCCTGCTCCGGACACTAACCTTCCATGGCCGCCTGCGGCAACGCCATCACGGCCTCGGCCTTGTGGCAGGCGGCAAGGTGCCCCTCGCCCACCTTGCGTAACGCAGGCAGGGCCTCGCGGCAATGCTGGTCGGCGAGCGGACAGCGCGCGACATAGGGACATCCGGCCGCCGCCGCCGATTGCGAGGCGATCGCCTGGCCACCGCGCCGCCGCCGGCCGCCGCCGGCGCGGGCCCGCGGCACCGCCTCCAGCAGCGCCCGCGTATAGGGATGGGCGCAATGCTCGAACAGGTCGTCGGGCCGACCCTGCTCGACGATCCGGCCGAGATACATCACCGCGACCTCGTCGCAGAGATAGTCGACGACAGCGAGGTCATGGCTGATCAGGATGTAGCTCAGCCCGAACTGCTCCTGCAGATCCTGCATCAGGTTCAGCACCTGCGCCTGCACGGAGACGTCGAGCGCGGAGACCGGCTCGTCGGCGACAATCAGCTTCGGCTGGGTGATCAGCGCGCGCGCAATGGCGATGCGCTGGCGCTGGCCGCCGGAGAATTCGTGCGGATATTTCTCCATGTCGGCATCGCGCAAGCCGACCTGGCGCAGCACTGCGGCGACGCGCGCACGAAAAGTGGTGCGGTCGGCGTCTTCCAGCACGGTGAGCGGCTCGGCGACGATGCGGGCTATGGTCTGGCGCGGATCGAGCGAGCCGTAAGGATCCTGGAACACCATCTGAAAATCGCGCCGCGCGCGGCGCAGTTCGTCGGCCGAGATGCGATTGAGATCGCGGCCGAGCAGCGCGACCTGGCCCGACGTCGGCCGCTCCAACGCCATCACCAGCCGCGCGAAGGTCGACTTGCCCGAGCCGGACTCGCCGACGACGCCGAGGCTCTTGCCGGCGGCAACCTGCACGCTGACGCCATTGAGCGCGCGCACCTGGCCCGGCGGGCGAAACAGGCTCTCCCGCGGCAGGGCGTAGCGCTGCTCGAGATCCTTCACGTCGAGAAGGGGCGCAGCGATCATGCGGACAGCGCTCCGACGTTTTCAGCCATGGAGATATCCGTCCTGATGCAACGCACGACGTGCCGGGGTCCGACGTCGACCATCGGCGGAAGCGCGGCGCGGCATTGATCGATCACGAGCGGACATCGGTCGGAGAACGTGCACCCCGCCGCCAGATCCGCAAGCTCCGGCACGGTGCCCGATATCGTCTTCAGCCGCGTCCCCTTGCGCGCGCCGAGCTTCGGCCGGGCGCGGAACAGGCCTTGCGTATAGGGATGCCCCATCCGGCGGAATACCTCGTCGGTCGGCCCGCTCTCGACGACGGTGCCGCCATACATCACCATCATGCGCTGCACGTTCTCGGCGATGACACCGAGATCGTGCGAGATCAGGATCATCGACATGCCGCGCTCCTCGACGAGATCGGCGATGAGGTCGAGGATCTGGCCCTGGATGGTGACGTCGAGCGCGGTGGTCGGCTCGTCCGCGATCAAGAGATCAGGCTCGCAGGCGAGCGCCATGGCGATGGTGATGCGTTGGCGCTGGCCGCCGGAAAACTGGTGCGGATAGGCGTCGACCCGCCGCGTCGGATCGGGCAGTCCGACGCGGTCGAGCAAGGCGATGGCTTCTTTGCGCGCCTGCGCCGCCGAGTGCTTCTTGTGACGTCGCAGCGGCTCGGCCACCTGATGCCCGATCGTGTGCATCGGATTGAGCGCGGTCATCGGCTCCTGGAAGATCATGCTGATCCGGTTGCCGCGCAGGCGGCAGTAATCGGCATCCGATAAGCCCGCGAGCTCGTTGCCGTCGAGCTTGATGCTGCCGGTGACGCGTGCGCTATCAGGCAGCAGGCCCATCAGCGACATCGCGGTGATCGACTTGCCGCAGCCGGACTCGCCGACCAGCCCGAGCGTCTCGCCGCGCTTCAGGGAGAAGCTGACGCCGCGCACGGCCTGTGCCGGCCCGCGGCTAGTGTTGAGGCGGACACCGAGATTGTCGACCTCGATCAGCGGCATGGTGGAGCGCTCGCCCATCGTCATCGCTCCCGTGCCAGTCGGGGATCGAGCAGGTCGCGCAATCCGTCACCGAGAAGATTGAGGCCCAGCACCGCGATCGCGATCGCAGCGCCCGGATAGACCGCGAGCATCGGCGACTGGAACAGCAGCGTCTGCGCATCGTTCAGCATCCGTCCCCAGGACGGCTGTGGCGGCTGCGTGCCGAGACCGAGATAGGACAAAGCGGCTTCAGCCAGGATAGCGAGCGCGAACTGGATGGTGACCTGCACGATCAGGATCGACAGAATATTCGGCAGGACATGCTCGATGGTGATGCGGAAGGCGCCCTTGCCTGCGGCGCGCGCGGCCAGCACGAATTCGCGCGCCCAGATCGCGTTGGCGGAGCCGCGCGTCAGCCGGGTCAGCGTCGGGATCTGGAAGATGCCGATCGCGACGATCGAGGTGACCATCCCCGGCCCCACCACCGCGGCGAGCATGATCGCGGACAGCACCGCCGGAAAGGCGAAGGTGAAGTCGGAGAAGCGCATGATGATCTCTTCGGTCCAGCCGCGCCGGGCCGAGGCGATCAGGCCGAGCGTGACCCCGAAGGTGAGACCGATGCTGACGGCGATGACGCCGACCATGATGGTGGCGCGGGCGCCGGCGAGCAGCAGCGAGACGATGTCGCGGCCGAAGGAATCGGTGCCGAGCCAGTGCGCCGCCGATGGCGGCCGCAGCTTCGAGGCGATGTCGATCTCGTAAGGAGACCATGGCGTCCACACTAGCGAAAGCAGCGCCGAGGCGAGCACCAGAAGGCTTAGCGAACCGCCGAGCACGAAGCTGCGATGGCGCAGCGCGCGGCCCCAGAAGGTCTTGGCCGGTACGCGGCGCGCCGCGACCGGCGCGTCAACCGGAGTGGTCAGGGGCGCGCTCACAGGTCGTGGACCTTGATGCGGGGATCGATGAAGGCATAGAGCACGTCGACCACGAAGTTGACGATGACGACCATGGTCGCCAGCAGCATCACGCAATTGCGCACCACGATCAGGTCGCGGTTGGCGATCGACTGGAAGATCAGGCGGCCAAGGCCCGGCAGATAGAACACGTTCTCGATCACGATGGTGCCGGCGAGCAGGTTGGCGAATTGCAGCCCCATCACCGTCATGACGGGGATCATGGCATTGCGCAGCACGTGGCTCCACAACACCTCGCGCTTGCCGAGCCCCTTCGCGCGCGCCGTTCGAACAAAATCCTCGCGCAGCACTTCCAGCACGGCCGAGCGCGTGACGCGCGCAAGGATCGCAGCCTGCACCACCGCGAGCGAGATCGCCGGCAGCAGCAGCGACTTGACGCCGAGCCAGATGCCATCCTCCCAGCCGGAAAATCCCCCTGCCGAGAGCCATTGCAGCCGCACCGCGAACAGGAGCACCAAGAGGATCGCAAACCAGAAATTCGGCAGCGCGATGCCAACCTGCGTCAGCGACATCACGCCGACGTCGCCGAGCTTGTTGTGATTGGCGGCGGTATAGATGCCGGCCGAGAGTGCCAGCGTCACCGTGATCGTCATGGCCATGATCGCGAGCGGAATGGTCAGCACCAGCCGCTCCGCGATCAGGCTGGCGACCGGCGTGCCGTAGACATAGGAGTTGCCGAGATCGCCGACGAGGAGGCCTTTGATCCATTGCAAATAGCGAACCGCCAGCGGCTGGTCGAGCCCGAGCTTGACGGTGAGCGCGCGGACCGCGTCCGGCGAGGCATCCGCGCCCATCAGCATCTGCGCGGCGTTGCCGGGAAGCGCGTCCAGCACCAGGAAAATGATCAGGGATGCGCCGACCAGGGTCGCCAGCAAGGTTAACAGACGTCGGAGAACAAATACGCTCATGCGCGCTCGGCTTCAGGGCTCAGCTGCGGCACGATCAACATGTCCGGACGCCGGAGGCAAGCCCTTTGCAGCATGCCCATCTCCTCAAGCCGGCCAGCGGGACAGAAGGTCGTGCGAGGCTTCGAACAGCGCGCTGACGCGCAGCAATTCCGCATCGGCGCGGAAGCGGCCGACGAGCTGAAGCCCGATCGGCAGGCCGTCGCGGCCGAAGCCAGAGGGCAGGCTGAGGGCGGGATGGCCCGTCATGTTGAACGGCATGGTCCAAGGGAACCAGTGCGGCCGGACGCTGTCGAAATGCGCTCCGTCGATCTCGATGGAGCCGAACAAATCCTGCTTGATCGGCAGCGCGGTGCGCGTGAGCGTCGGCATCGCCAGGAAGTGTCCGCGCGCAAGCAGCGATTGCACGCGGCGGAACAGCGCGGTACGCGCGAACATCGCCTCCTGATAGTCGACGCCGCTGACCTCGGTCGCAAGCGCGAGCTGCTTGAGGAAGGCCTCGCTCAGCTCGTCCTTGTGGTCGGCTGCGAGTTTTGCAAAGCGCGTGCGCCAGACCGTGTGGTTGATGGCGCGCCAGATCGGCTCGATGTCGAAACCATCGCCGGAAAATTCCTCGAGCTCGGCGCCGAGCCCCGCCAGCCGGTCGAGGCTCGCCTTGAAGCTGGCTGCGACCTCGGCGGACACCGGACGGCCCGGCGGTGTCAGGCAGTACAGGATCCGCTGCCCGCGCAGATCGCCGCGAGGGGCGGCCGTTCCGATGAAATCGGGCACAGGGACGCCGATCGACCAGGGGTCGCAAGCATCCTCGCCTGCCATCGCCTGCATCATCAGCGCGGTGTCGGCGACGGTGCGGGTGGTCGGCGTGACGTAGGTCTGGTTGCCGAACGCATCGAGCGCCTGACTATGGGGGATGACTCCGTTGCTCTGCTTTAAGCCCACCACGCCGTTG
This sequence comes from Bradyrhizobium sp. CIR18, assembly GCF_014198295.1. Taxonomy (NCBI): domain Bacteria; kingdom Pseudomonadati; phylum Pseudomonadota; class Alphaproteobacteria; order Hyphomicrobiales; family Nitrobacteraceae; genus Bradyrhizobium; species Bradyrhizobium sp. CIR18. The sequence continues at coordinate 505,465 of NZ_JACIHF010000004.1, forward strand.
CAGGCGGCGGGAATTCGCGTCGAGCCGCCGCCGTCGGTCGCGATCGCGAGCGGCGCGATGCCGCTGGCGACGGCGACGGCCGCGCCGCCGCTGGAGCCGCCGGAAGACCGGCACCGATCCCACGCATTGCGGGTGCGGCCGAACAAAGGTGAATCGGTCAGGCACTTGCTGCCGAATTCCGGCGTCGTGGTCTTGCCGATCAGGATCGCGCCTTCGGCGCGCAGCCGCGCCACCGCGACGGCATCCTCGTTCGGCACATTGTCCTTGTAGGGAACGGCGCCGAAGGTGGTCTTGACGCCCTTGGTGTTGACGATGTCCTTGACGGTGACGGGGATGCCGTGGAGCAGGCCGAGCGGCTCGCCGGCCATCATTTTGCGCTCGGCGACGCGCGCCTGCGCCATCGCCTCGTCGCCGCAGAGCGTGATGAAGCAGTTCAACTCGGGCTGGAGCGCCTCGGCGCGCGCGAGCACGGCACTGACGATCTCGACGGGCGAAATCCGCTTTTCGGCGATGAGGCCGCGCAGCTCGGTTGCGGACAGGAGACAGGGATCGCCGTTCATCGTCGTCACATCACGCTCCGAGGCGGGCCGCCGTTGGCCCAAAGCATTGACAGCGAGAATGACAGTTTTGTTAACTCGCCGTCCAATACGATTTTGATGGCCAACCCATACGTTTTCGGTATGCCAATGGATCTTCGCCGCCTCCGCTATTTCGTCGCCGTCGCCGAGACACGCAGCGTCGGCAAGGCCGCCGAGCGGCTGCGGATGGCTCAGCCTCCGCTGTCCGTCCAGATCCGCAAGCTCGAGGCCGAGATCGGCGCGCCGCTGTTCCGCCGAGGCACCCGCGGCATGGACCTGACCGAGGCAGGCCTGGCGCTGCTGGCGCGTGCGAGCGAAGCTCTGGCGCTGGCCGTCGACGGCGCCGAAGCTGCGCGCGCGGTCGCCGCCGGCAAGCGCGGGCGGCTCTCGGTCGGCTACATGTTCGTCCTGGCGAATGCGATGCTGCCGCGGCTCATCCCTGAGCTGCGCCGCTCCATTCCCGGCGTCGATCTCGACTTCGCCGAGCTCAGCGCATCGACGCGCGAGGCCAGGCTGCTTGACCGCAATGTCACGGTTGCGCTGTGCATGCCGGCCATCAACCATCCCGAGATCCAGGTAGCTCGGATCGGTGCGCAGCCCTTCATGCTGGCAATGCCGATCCGCTCGCCGCTCGCACGTCTCGGCGCCGTGCCGATGGCGCGGTTGCAGGGCCGTCCGCTGATCGCGTTGCCGCCTCCGGAGCAAGATCCTGCCTCCTCCGCGGTCGCAGCCCTGCTGCGACGACATCAGATCGTGATGCCGATCGCGAGCCGTGTGGAGACGGTGCATTCGGCCATGAGCCTGGTTCTCGCCGGCGAAGGTCTTGCGATCGTGCCGGCCTGCGCCCAGCTCGGCGCGCCACGCGGCATCGTGTTCAGGCCGCTGCGCGATGCCGCCGATTCCATCGACATCGCGGTGTGCTGGCGGAGGGATTCCCAGAGCCCGCTGATCTCAAGGTTCATAAAATGCTCCGAGAAGGCCGTTGCGCGGATGTGACTCGGTGCCTTCCCCTCTCCCCTTGTGGGCCTGTTGCGCTACGGCCTTTTGAGGCAGGAGACGTAAGGAGAGAGGGCTGTGTTGACGCCGATCGTCAGGCCGAGATCTGTAGTTGGCGCCCTTGGCGGGCGTCTCAGGCGGCGATCGCAGCCCACCGCCTCATGTTGAACGCGATGGCGGCAAGCAGGACTTGCCCGCTTGCCTTGGCGAGACCGACGTAGCGAATGCAGGTAAGCCGCATCCGGCGTTTGAGGGTGGCAAAGGTGGTCTCCACCGTTGCTCGTCGTCGTGCGATGAGGAGATTGTAGCGTTTGAGCCTTGGCGGCAGTTCCGGGTGATGCCTGTTGGGACGACGGGCGATGCGGGGCTTTTTGCCTTCCGCCTTCAGCCGGGCTCGTCTGGCATGGGTGTCGTAGGCCGCATCGGCCCACACCGCGGCTTCGTCGCCGCGGATTAGCTCATCAGCCGGCGTTGTATCGTTGACATTGGCAGGCGTGGTCAACACCGCGCGGATCAGGCCGGACCCCTCGTCGACCCCCACATGCGCCTTGTAACCGAAGGTCGAGCCGCTCTTGCCCTGCCGCTTGGTGAAGCGGGCGTCGGGATCGTTTGAGGGACGATCCTCCCTCGGAGGAGCTGA